>JBILTR010000044.1:0-10801 GCA_044371425.1 Pirellulaceae bacterium
TGAATGGTTCCCATGCGAAGCGGGGAATCCCCCCAAACGAGGCGAAAGCTGATCTGCCTGGTGCATACACTGCACTCCCGTCTCCGGCTGTCTCCCGATAGCTAGCTGCAATCCCTCGCCCCCACCTTTCCAATCGGTGGATGGCACCGATTGGGAAGGTGGATGGCACCGATTGGGAAGGTGGATGGCACCGATTGGGGTGTTGGATTTAGGGAAAATGTCTCGGCGTGTGGGAAACAAAAAACCCTCCTGCATAGCAGGAGGGTTGGATTTCCATTTACGGAATAACGAGAAGTTTGGTTTAGTAGCGCGGGGAGCGATCACCACGGTCGTGGTAGCCACCGCCACCACCACCGTAACCGCCGCCACCACCACCGTAACCACCACCACCGCCACCACCGCGACGTGGTGGACGCTCTTCACGAGGTCGAGCTTCGTTGACCGTCACGCGACGACCAGCGATCTCCTGCTGATTCAAGCCTTCGATGGCCGACAGCGCTTCATCATGATTGGCCATCTCGACAAAGGCAAAGCCTCGAGATCGCCCCGTTTCTCGGTCAGAAATAATGCTGACCCCGCTCACCTGGCCATACTGGCCGAAAGCCTGTCGAAGTTCTTCTTCCGTTGCGCGGTACGACAGGTTTCCAACATAGATATTCGTCACCGAACCAAACCCTCAAACAATTGCCCCCGAAGGAGCGATCAACCAAGCGAGATGGCGCAGAGTCCATCAACCAGAGAACCATCGCCTAAAAATAAGCTGCCGTTTCCATTGGTCGTCGGCCGAGCACATCTCAAAAAAAGCGACTATCGCCAGACCACCATCGCCCTGCATCCCTGGGAGAGCTCATTCCCGGAAATCCATGGGCCGCCGATCAAGAGACCTCGCCACACTGCGGCCAATTATGGGGGGTTGCCTGGGGTGTGTCAACGAAAATCATCGACATTCTTCGACAATTCCGAAGTCTCTTTCCGAATGGCTGTCATCGATTTTTTGCATCGAAATCCGTGGTGGTCCGGCATCAACCGCACCGCAGTGTCCTTCGAATTCCAGCGACTCGCCAATCTGCCATTCGGCTTTGAAATGAGCGAACCAGCTGCTTAGAGCAGTTTCTGGATCGCTTGCAATGCCGAGCCATAATTCGGCTCATGCGTCACCTCGGGAACAATCTCGACGTAGGTGACATTCCCGCTAGCATCGAGCACCACGACGGCACGGGTCAGCAGTTTCAGTTCCTCAATCGTCATTCCGAAAGCATCCCCGAAGGCACCTGCTTGGTAGTCGCTTCCGACCTTCAGGTTCTTAATCTCTTCGGCTCCACAGAAACGATTCATCGCGAAAGGAAGGTCGCGACTGACGGTCAGTGCGTGGATCCGATCGGCAAGGGCCCCTAGTTCCTGGTTGAATCGTTTGGTTTGGATGGCACAGACACCTGTGTCGAGGCTGGGGACAATACTGATCAGGGCAGGCTTGCCAAGCAGGTCCTTGTTGGTGATCGTCTTCAAGCCTCCCTCGAAGAAATGCAAGGTGAAGTCGGGGGCGGGCTGACCGATCTTCAGTTCGGATCCAGCAAGCGTCATGGGGTGACCTTTGAAGGTGATGACTCCCGAACGTCCCATCTTCGATTCTCCTAATGCAAGGGTTGTTTCCAGTCATTGCAGGCATCCGATGCCCATCGATTGGTGATCGATGCGGCCAGATTGTAGCACATTAGCCAACCGATCCGCCCCGCCAAGCCCTTTTGTCGATCGAGCAGCAATCTGTCGGGCATTGGAGACTGGCTGCTGGATTTACCAAACCTCCCCCGGCATTCCCAGGCCGACGAAACCGCCAACACATTTAGAGGAGGGCTCCCAGGTCGCCAACCTGCCTTCGGATCGGGGGAACAGCCACCAGGGACCTTGCGGTCTGTGGAACTGGCTTCTACAACGGCAGCAAGGAATCGGACGGTGGCGGGGGGACCGAGAGCTGGCCGGACTTCCTGCGGCCGCTGGGAGACTCCATGAGAAGCGGATATCTGTACGCGCTGGGAGCCTTTGGCCTATGGGGGGTGCTGCCGATCTACTGGCAGTTGATACGAGAAGTCCCTGCACTTCAGGTGGTCTGTCATCGGATTATCTGGTCGGTTCTTCTGCTCTTGCCGTTGTTGTCGTGGACTGGCCAGTGGCCTGTGGCGATGGCTGCCATTCGCAACCCCTCCACAATGATTCGTCAAGTCGCTGCCTCGATGTTCCTGGCGATCAATTGGCTGGCCTTTGTATGGGCCGTTAGCAATGGCCGCATGATTGAAAGCAGCCTTGGCTATTACATCAATCCATTGCTCAATGTGCTCCTCGGAGTCCTGCTGCTCGGGGAACGCCTGCGCCGCGGCCAAACATTCGCGATCCTGCTGGCTGCCACTGGCGTGGGGTGGCTGAGCTGGCATGTGGGGACAGTTCCCTGGATTGCCATCGCTTTGGCATCTTCCTTTTGCCTCTATGGTCTGGCCAAAAAAACGACCTCCGTGCCTCCCCTGGTCTCGCTGTGGATCGAAGCCACCGTCTTGTTGCTGCCAGCCCTCGTCTACCTGACGTCGCAGCATCTCCGGGGAAATGGAGCTTTCGGGGCTCATGGACTACGGATCGATGGCATGCTTCTGGCCAGCGGCATCGTTACCTCAGTTCCACTTTGGTGTTTCGCCAATGCCGCTCGGAAACTCCCGCTCTCGACGCTCGGCATTCTCCAGTATCTCGGACCCACCCTTCAGTTTCTGCTGGGCTGGTGGGTCTACAAAGAACCCTTCGATGCAACCCGCATGATCGGCTTCTTCCTGGTATGGACAGCTCTGTCCATCTTCGCTTGGGACCTAGTGCACCAAGGATCCCCAGCCAAGCTCTCCACCACGAACGACCCACCTGCAAGCGATGGCATCCAGGGGCCCCAGGATGGGACACCGAAGGCTGCTGCTGAGTTGGAGCAATAGTGTGGCTTATTGGTCGATGCTGGCGGGGAGCTTTTTCTTCGCGCTCATGGGGATTCTCACCGAATCGCTCAGCCAGGAACTCTCCTTCCTGGCTCTGGCCACCATCCGCTCCGCTATCGCCACGTCGGTCGCCGCTTGGTGGGTGTGGCGAGCTCGAGTCGAGTGGGTCGTGTGGCGCCCTATCGATCTTTGGATGCGCAGCCTCGCCGGATGCGCATCGATGCTCTGCCTCTTCTACGCCATCACGCACTATCAAGTCGCGGTGATCCTCTCCCTGACCAATATGTTCCCCGTCTGGGTAGGATTGTTGAGCTGGCCGCTCTTGGGGCAATTCCCAAAAAGAGAAACCTGGATCGCTCTGGCGATTAGCATCTTGGGCATGTCCCTTATCTTTCAAGCGGCTCAACAGGAAATCGCCAGCTCTCCGCCTTCGCTCCCCAGCCCCGCCGAAAGTCTCGGAGAATCACTCGTTCCACACAGCCAATCTCATGACCCGCAAGCTCACTGGCGACCAAAATCCGCCGTGGCCGCCGCCATCGCGGCAGGCTTTCTGAGCGGTGTGGCACTGATTGGTTTGCATCGAGTCCGAAACATCGATGCGCGGATGGTGGTGACCCATTTCTCCGCCGTTTCCACGTTGATCGCAGGCTGCCTGTGGTTGGCGATGCCCGGCTTTCGGGTCCTAGATCACCTGTCGCTGCAGTCGTGGTTGCGAGTTCTGGGAGTCGGTCTGTCGGCCGTCATCGGCCAGTGGTTCCTGACGCTCGCCTTCTCCAAAGCATCGCCTGCACGAGTCAGTGTGGTGGGACTCTCTCAAGTGGTCATGACGACGCTCTATGCCGGTTGGGTCCAGCAGCGGTGGCCCAACGCTGTCGGCTTTTTGGGGATGTCGCTGATCGTCGGCGCCACAGGATGGGTGCTGCTGAAACATCGAGCCAGCTCGGAGGAAGATCAACCGAAGCCGCCAACCTCATGACGCTTTCGTCGCGCCGGGCACAAGCACCTCTTGGAGAATTGGGAAGTTCGCTTCGATACTGTACTGACTGGCAACATACTGACGCCCAGATCGTCCCATCGCTTCGCGCAAAGTACGGTCCTTCAGTAAAGTCACAAGGGCCTCGGCCCACTGATCGCTGGTCTCCGCCCCAATCCCAGGTGGAATCGTCGCTGCAACACCGATCGAACTACCCGCCGCAGGTAGACCCTTCAGGATATCGGCGTTGACCCCAATCGGCGACGCAATCGCGGGAATGCCTACCGAAAGGTACTGGACAAGCTTGGTCGCCGCCTTGTAACGCATCCAGGGTCGGTCGTCAGGAAGCGGCATCAATCCGATATCCATTCGCTGCAATTGCGATACCTCGCTGCCGGCGCTCCACGGAACGAACTCCAGGTCGACTCCAGAAAGATCGATCGGCTTCAAGGGAGAATCGCTGGGAGCAATCACCAGCAACCGAAAGCGATGCACAGCGGCTACCTTCCTCAAGGCCTCAGCACAAACCGCCAGGAATGGAAGATTTGTCCCCGTCCCTATCCAGCCAACCAAGGGCACCTTCCTCGATGCCGAATCCAAATCATGAACCGAATCCGACGGGGTAAAGCGATGATGATCGATCGACGTCGGAATCATCGTCACCGGACGGTCGTGCTGCTGAGCGTACTCCATCAGCAGACGATTGCTCGCCACCACATGATCGCTCATTCGAATCAGCTTCGGTATCTTCTCCGGAAAGGTCAGAAAAATCGCGTCGTCCAGATCATAGACCAGCCTCCCAGTCGCCTTTCGAAGCTGTTGATCGAGCTTCGTCGATGGGATGTGCAGTGCGTATCGCTCGAGATAGATCGCATCCGGATGCTGCCGACGCGCATCGAGGACTTGAAGGTATCGCCGCAAATCGCTGTAGGTGTGCGAAAGTCGCCAACCCATCCAGCGGTAGTAGTCATAAACACTGGGCTTGGCCATCCACTCTCGGCATGCATGACCCGCTCGCCGAAAGCGCTCCAAATAGGGATGAAAACGAAATCGTGTCGATGGCACATCGGCGCCCAAGGTGACAAATCCGAGTCGTGCCATGAACCGCTTTTCCTCCCCTTCCCATGGGATCCCGCGTCGCTTTTAGGGCTGTTGTTGTCCGAAGAACCTGAAACATGCACCAGCAGGTTTCGCTTCTATCCATACGTGCTTCAGGTGTTCCCTATTCTCAGGTGCTCCAAAAACAGTTTTCCATCCCACTGCAAACTCCATGGCATGATCTAAAAACAGCGTGCATCGCTTCCTGTCGACCCCCTAGTCCCACCTTCGGCCACTTCGATCGATCCTCTATGGTAGGACCGCTCCATACTATCCTGTTTCCAACCGAATCGGTGCCAGGAATCGAAGAAGAGACTTTGTCGAATGAACCGATGCTCATCGATCGCCTGGGGTTGGTTGAGCCGCGATCCGCTGCTATTTTCTTTTACAATCCTATCGCTCAAGATGTGAGTCTGCTTCAAAAGACGCTGCCATTGCCGACGGTTGGATTCCCCGCTTTCGAAAGCAGCGAATGACTGCCGAGGGCACTCTATCAGCTCCCTCGGCTTTTCGAGAATCCTAATGACTTGGCTCATCATTTCCCCCTCCAACTAGCGCGTTACTTCCTTGCAAGGATGAGCCGAAGGATGCCACTAAAGAGGCCCCCTCCATCAGGTCCCAGCGATCCAGTGCAATCTTCAGAGCAAGTTCTAGAGCTTGGCTCGAAGCGGCACCCAGAGAGCCGATGATGCAGGAAATGGTGGGGCAATCGAGCGGCGATGGAGGCAAGGTGAGAGATCCACCATGGCCCGACGCCATAGAATGCGACGATGGAACGACCCCCAATAGAGACCCTAACAGAATGCAACCTGGCGGGACAATCCCTGTCCATGCAGTCCCCACAATCTACTCGAGGCTGGTTTCCGCGAGTAACATCGTACATATTCAGATGATTCCCCGACCAGGCTCTTTCCTCGGCGGGCGAAGTGACTCCTGGAAAGGGACCTGTTGGAGATCAGCAGCATGTTGGCGGCGAATCGGCTTGCAATGGTCCGGTCGAAGGGGTTTACCCTGGTGGAGCTTTTGGTGGTCATCGCGATCATCGGAGTCCTCGTGGGGCTGCTGCTGCCGGCTGTTCAGGCGGCGCGGGAAGCGGCCAGGAGAGCTCAGTGCGCCAACAACCTGAAGCAGATCGGCTTGGCGATGCTCAACTACGAAAGCACCTTCCGCCGACTTCCTCCTGGCGTCGCAATCAACTACCAAGATGCCAATGCCAGCAACAATTTAGCCTGGGGGGTCCATGGGCGGATCCTCCCCTACATGGAACAGCAGGTTCTGTCCCAATCGATCGACCTGACGCAAGGCTGGGACTTCCAGCTGGTGATCGACTCGCTGCGGGTTCCAGTCTATGCATGCCCCAGCGACCCTGGCGCAGGGAAGCTGCGCGATCCCGGGCCAAGTGGAGGGAACCCGCGTCCTAAACTTTATCCAACAACCTACGGGTTCAACTATGGCCCCTGGTTCATCTACGATCCGACAACAGGCCGGCGCGGCGATGGCCCATTCTTCCCGAACAGCTTTCTCCGCCTTGCGGAAGTCGGCGACGGGACCAGTCAGACCGTTTTGGTATCGGAGGTGAAAGCGTGGCAGCCCTACTACCGCAATGGCGGCTCCCCACCGCTTAGCCCGCCCGACACCCCCCAGCAACTGGTTGCCATCGCCACGTCGGGTACCTCCTTCCGAGATACCGGCCATACCGAATGGCCCGATGGACGTGTTCATCACACCGGCTTCACTGCCACCTTCACCCCAAATACTCGCGTTCCCGCGACGGTAGGTGGGCGGGTGCTCGACATCGACTACAACAGCTGGCAGGAAGGACTGCTCGGGACTTCCGGGAGGCCCACCATGGCATCGATCGCATCGCGCAGCTACCACGCCGGCCTAGTCCAGGCCACCTTCCTCGACGGAAGCGTCCGCTCTCAGGCCAACGGAATCGATCGAACGGTTTGGCGAGCCATGAGCACCTATGCTGGGGCCGAAGTGATTTCACTCGAGGAACCGTAAAGAAGACCGAGCGATCGCCTGACCGATCAGTCCTCTGAAACGCCGTAACCGACCGCTCCTCTGTGGCATGGCCGTCTGGGCCATGCATTCAGCGCCCATCGTTTTGTGGGAGTCTCGGCTCTGTGGCATGGCCGTCTCTGCCTTGCCGGTGCCACATGAAGATGCCTAACGACCGGCCCAGGGATCGCAGCGTCTTGCGGAGACGCTGTGTGGTGGCCGTCCTGAGCTAGGGGGGCTGGAGCTTTCTCGAGCAAGGGGCACGACAGTCTGTGGCATGGCCGTCTCGGCCTTGCCGGTGCCACATGGAGATGCCTAACGACCGGCCCAGGGATCGCAGCGTCTAGCGAAACGATCCCTGGTGGCCGTCCTGAGACCATGGGCCTTGAGCTTCTTCGAGCACCAGCACTACCGCAGCAGGCAACTCGATTACATGCCTGCCAGTTCGGTGGCTCGCTGGACGCGGCGGATGGCGATCATGAAGGCAGCGATGCGCAGTCTTACTTTCGACTGCAACGACTCCTGCCATACCTGCTCGAACGCTTCCGATAGCGTATGGTCCAGTTCCTGCCGGACGCGATCGAGGCTCCATCGATAATGCTGCCGATTCTGTACCCATTCGAAGTAACTGACGGTGACACCGCCGGCATTGGCGAGAATGTCGGGGAGGACAATGACTCCACGTTTTTCCAGCGCCTGATCGGCTTCTGGATCGATTGGGCCGTTGGCGCCTTCGATGATCCACTTGGCACGCACCCTGTCGACATTTTTCGCGGTGATCACGTCTCCTAGAGCGGCTGGAATGAGCAGATCGACATCGAGGTAGAGCAGTTCGTCGGCCGGTAGCTTTTGTGCTCCTGCGTACCCCTCGAGGCTACCCTTGTTTCCCAGCGCGTAACGCAGCAACTCGGGGATATCCAGTCCCTCAGGATCGTAGTAGGCACCGCTGACATCGCTGACGGCAACAACGGGCATCGCCGATTCATGGAGATACTTTGCAGCATGGGACCCGACATTTCCGAAGCCTTGGATCGCAGTCTTGCATTCCTGAGGTTTGCGTCCCAGTCGCTTGAGAAGTTTCGAGGTCATGATGCCCACGCCGCGACCTGTTGCCTCCTCGCGTCCTTTGGCTCCGTACTCTTCCACTGGCTTGCCTGTGATCACGGCGGGATTGAAGCCATGGTACTTCTCCCACTGGCTACGGAACCACGACATCACCTCGTGATTGGTCCCCATGTCGGGTGCCGGGATATCGGTATCCGGACCGACGATCTCATGGATCTGGTCGACAAAGGCGCGCGTCAGGCGTTCCAGTTCTTTGCGCGAGAGCGTCCTGGGATCGACCGCAACACCTCCTTTGGCGCCACCATAAGGAAGGTCGACGACGGCGGTCTTCCAGGTCATCAGGGAAGCGAGGGACCGAACCTCGTCCAGGTCGACTGACGGATGGTATCGAAGTCCTCCCTTCATCGGTCCGCGGCTGTTGTCGTGCTGCACCCGATAGCCGATCAGCGTCTCAATCTCCCCATTGTCCCGAAGGAACGCGACCTGAACCGTCACCTCGCGCATCGGCGTGACCAGAAGCTTCTGCATCGAGCTGGACAACCCCAAACGATCTGCAGCTTCCTGAAAGTAACGCTGCGTAGCCTCCGACGCCTTCATGATATCTCCTACCCCTTTTGGGTAATGCTCTTTTGATGGATCGCACCCATTTATGATATGATGTTGTCTTGGGGAGTCGTCTCCCCTTTGGCCTGAACCGGGAGCCGTCATCTTAAACGGCCGCGATTTTTTCAGGTGCAGGCGGCAGAACAATAGCGGTTTTTTCTGTGTCCCCTAGGTCGTGGGTCGCGGAATCAGCCAATGGCAGGGTAGTGGGTATGACGATTTCGGCTAGTGAGCTTTGGCAGCGGATGGTCGACCTGCAGGCGGCAACGCAGGCGGAGTGTCGTCAGTGGGCCGCCGATTGGATCGGTCACTCGGGGGCCGATCAGCTCGCTGATAGTTCTGCGATTCTCGCCTTCCTGATCCGCTCCGGGAAGCTGACTCCCTACCAGGCCAATGCATTGCTATCGGACAGTCCACCCAAGCTGGGGTTTGGCGATTACCGGATTGAGGGGCCCAGTTCTGTACCCTGGTTGCGAGGATGGATGGATGCCAAGCGAATCGGTTCGCCCCATCGCTATGCCATTCTGCTTTTGGACAGGAATCTTCTCATCACGCATCCCGACTGGGGACAGCGCCCACCAAGCCTTCCCTGGGCACGTCTGCAGGCTCAGTTTCAGGCTCCTCGTCTTCAGGGGATTGAGTCGGTGGGGGCTGGCCCGGGGGAAGTGCTGATTGCGGTTCGCCACTGCGAGGGCGTGTCGATGCAGCAATCGAGTCTCGGTGGTCCGATTCCGTGGCAGACCACGGTCCGATGGGTGCTCGATCTGGCTCAGTCGTTGGTCCCTCTTCACGAGAACGGGTGCGCGCATGGCCGGATTGATCCCGCATCGCTCCTCGGCGATCGAGACGCTGGGTGGACGTTGCTGCGAGATCCGTTGTTTGCGCCGGTGAGCCCTCTGCTGAATCGTGCCAGCAGCTACTCGATCGATGCCTGGAAGCAACCCTGTGCTCTTCGCGCCGCCCCTGAGTTCCTACTGCCCAATCAGTTTCCTACCCCTTCCAGCGATCTTTACGCGCTCGGTTGCTGTTGGTGGGAGTGGCTGACTGGCAAACCACCTTTCGAATCCGCTTCCAGGGAAGCGATCATGAAGCAGCATGCCACCGAGAGGCTGGTGTTGCCTGACGGACTGGACCTGCCTGATGGTGTCATGCGTTGCCTTTTGTACCTGCTCGCGAAAAACCCTGGGAGTCGATTTCGAGACGCCAGACAGTTCTACCAGGCGCTGGTGCGGCAACCCGGCATCTCGCCACCGACAGTGCCTCCCGGGCAAGCCGATGTGGTCGACTTGTCCGAGCGACCGAAGGATCGCGGATTGGGCCACGACGGGTCGCGGGAGTTGTTGGAGAAGCGATCGGCTGCGGTCTCTAATGCCTCCGATGCATCGCCCCCAACCGTCAAGCCATCCGGCCAAGGAGCCAGTGACCAAGGAGCCAGTAGTCAAGGCATCGGGACAACGCCGGCTTTGGAAAAGAAAGACTCGCCGCCGATTGGCCATCGACCTGCCAGTTCGGAGGGAGTCAAGCCATCGATTCCACCCACAGCCGCTTCGGCACCCAAGCTAGTTCCTGGGCAAGCGAACTCGTCTCCTTCGATCACTCCAGCCACCGCACCATCCAAGGCAGACAAGCCAGCCCCAAAGACGCCAACAGGAAAAGGAGGGGAGCCGGCGGTCGAGGCGCGCGGCGAGCCGGTGGTGCAGAGTTCGCCAGCGGTCCCAGCGCCAACGATCCCAGCGCCCGCGATCGAACCTTCTGTGGATCGAGCCGGGAGTGGGGCGAGCCAAGAGGTGAGGCCCAACGTGTCGTCACCAGGTTCGGGAGCGACCGAGGGGGCCAAGGCGAAGCCGCTGAGCGTGATTGGGTCTCAACAGCAGCCTGGTCCAACCGTTCAGAAGGACGCCTCTTCTTCAGCGGTTCCCCCACGAGCGGTCCCGGTGTCGACACCCACCAAACCAACTCCTGCGACGTCAACTCCTGCGACGTCAACTCCTGCGACGTCAACTCCTGCGACGTCAACTCCTGCGACGTCAACTCCTGCGACGTCAACTCCTGCGACGTCAACTCCTGCGACGTCAACTCCTGCGACGTCAACTCC
>JBILTR010000034.1:0-36463 GCA_044371425.1 Pirellulaceae bacterium
GATTGGTTCGCTACGTCAGAAGGAGCGGGCGACCTGAGCCTCTAGTTCGTCGTCCAGGACTCCCATCGCCCCATCCCGATCCCCTGCAGCAGTCATTCCGCCAGGGTGTACTTGGGCGTGCGCATACTCATCAGCCGCAGCAAACGCTTTAGACTTCGGGTATTTGAGTCCATGGATGTAATCACGATCTCGAATCCGGAACGCCGAACGAACGGATGACTAGGCGGCGGCCAATCATCCTACCATCACGCTGGACCTTATCCGCCGCTCTGGTCCATCCGATGGTTAGCTGGCGGTGGCTTAGGCCGCGCCCGTCGCCCCGCCATGGGGAAGCACAAGTGTTGCACCGGCTTTTTCGATGCGACTTAGATACTTAAAAGGGCTGTCTTGCGCATCTTGGAACTTTCGATAAACCTGTAGCCCGCTATAGGCCAACAGGCCAATACCGATTCCCAGACCTGCGTGAACGAGGTATCCAGATGCTCCCGCAGCGATGATTGAACCCATGATGTCTGGAAACTTCAGGTTGCTCGCATCAAGGATAGCATCCGCGGCGAAACGAGGAAGCGATTTCCTGTACTTCTGCCATTCGCTGACGACTTCCTTGCTCATTTCCTCGAGTCGTTTCTTGCGGAGAGCTGAATCCTGAATCTCTGGCATTCGTGCTGCGATCGGCATCAGCCGGTCCTTAAAACGCCGAAGATCCTTTCCATCTTTTAGCAAGTCGGCGATCTGTCTCGCCGAAAGCTTCCTGACGTCGAACGCCGTTGTCATCACAACCTCGGCTAGTTGGTCAGCTGTTTCGGTCGCAGCCGGTAAACGGCTTTGTCGTGGACGGCCGAGAAGTACGTCGAACACTTCATCTTCATGCGCCGCGAGCACAGTATGATGAATATCGGAATTGTCGGTCACAATGTCGAACCCCGCCTCTTTGCTGTGTGCGATGGCAACGGTGGACATGATTGCATCCAGCAAGCTCGGATGCATGCAAACCCACGGTGACTCGTCGTCATCGTCGGAATTCCAAGCAAGATCGATTTCCTTCAGATAGTTGATGAGCGCGGGTGACTTCGCCTTGTGAATCTGAAAGTCATCGATCTGCGCACCGAACTCTTGAAGTGCGTTCTCCCTCCGATACCGCTCGTACAATTCAACATCGTGCTCGCGAATCTTGTCGTACAGGCGTTCATGTGCCCGATAAACGCCGTATTCATAGGGATCAACTTCGGCCAGCAACGGTCCACGAGGCCCCTCAACATCGCGGAACTCTGAAATCGCCTTTGGGTCTTCGAGTTGAAAGTCCTTTGGGACCATTCGGTGTACTCGTGGAAAACAAAGAAGCGTTGCCTTCAACCAATCAACGTCTCTGACGTGGATGTATGGGTAGTAGAGAGCGTCACGATCAAGTGCGACAGATGGGTCAGTCATCTTCGTTGCCTCTCCTTAGTGTTGAGCCAGCTAACGCCACGGTTAACCGGGCCGCGGCCAACCAACTCTGATTTCAGAAACCGCGCGGCCCGCGGCTCCGGTTGAACCGATTGTTCGCCCATATTCGAACTACGCTCAATCATCGAAAGGGTATGGACGGTTTCGAATATTCTCAAAATGGTGGCGACGGCAAAACAGACTGAGCTTTACCACCCCGCGTCCGCATCCGTCTCGGCGACATTGTTTTGATGAATCTTCCAGACCGAGTTTATCGGAAAACTCGCGATCGAGGCGACGCAAGATTTCATCGCGTGGCGGGGGATCAGGTGCGTTAAGTGTTTCCGGCCATGCATCGAAACGAATGTAATATCGGATAATGTCCAGTGCTGCCGAGTCATCTTTCGTGCCCGAAAGACGATCTGCCCATTCGATCGAGTGCGAAAGAGTATCGACATCAATGGTTGAACGTAGTCCGCGTTCGGAGAATCCCGGAGGTTCTATTTCGTCGTCGGTGTCTTCATCGAATTCAGGACAGCCGAGGTCCGCTTCAGTGTTGAGCGTTAGATCAGCCGCATCGCCAGCGATATAGAGCCAATGCTCATCGCCAGTCTGACGGTTTCGCACGCGTTGTATGACATGAAGGAGCGTGGTCATGGAGTGCTGACGTCTCTTGTGGGCGAACGTCACCGTTCACCGGGCCGCGGCAAACGAGTTTGATTTCAGAACCCGCGCGGCCCGCGGCTCCGTGTGCAACGGTTTGTTATGTGCCTTCCTCAAACTGTCCAATGTGTACACACGCCGCTCCCATTTGACCAATTGCATCGAGTAACTCCTCGAAAGATTCGACGGGAGCCGTGCCAAGATCGATCGACAATTGCGAGTAGTCGTCCACAGATTCAGGATCGGACAGAAAGTGAACGCCGCCGAGCAACTCATCATCTGCGGGATCATTCTCTTGGAACCAAGCGATGAACCAGCCGCGAATTGGTGTCCAATCAGCATCGGTTTTCAATCCGAAGATCCGCAATTGCATCCAATTCCATTGAAATGGATGTAAATCAACATTCAGGTTGTTCTCTGGCCAATCAAATGCGATCGGTTCGAACGACAGCATTCCATCCGTGTCGATCTGGATGGAATTGGAGACAGCGCTGTCGCGGATTACGAGCAAATCGCCGCGCGATGGAAGTGCAAGTTCGCCTTCAGTGACGACGTCACCATTCGCATCGCAGAATGCGGGCTCGTGCGCAAGCGTCACGCCATCAGCACTGGAATACTCGTTGATCGCATCAACAAAACGACTGACGTAGTAGTCGCGGATTTGGTCAAGGAGTTGTCTGATCACCGAGAAGTCTCCGGGCACATAACATATAGTATACGGAATTTGCCATAACTCCGCGAATTCACAATTTACCATAAAGCAAACAACACCACAATATTCTCTCAATTGCCCCTTATAGAGGGGGCTATGTCAAGGAGTTGCCGCTTGGACTTGGGCGGGATATATTGAAACCTCGGTTTTGGGGTTCTAGGGAATTGTGCTTTTTCAGGATTTGCAAAGTGCCTATGGACGCGGATCCAAAATCGCTTGCCGCTGTTATGGAATCAAAACTCGTCGAGCAAGTGCGCTGAATCGCTCGCACCCTACACGTCGCCAAAAGGACAGAAGAAGCCTATGTCGGCTGGATCTCTAGATACCTGTCTTCCATCGAAATAAACAAGGTAAATGGAGCCACCCACTCGAACTGGGGAACACCGCCATCAACGACTTCCTGTCCCATCTTGCCGTCGAACGACAAGTAGCGGCCAGCACCCAAAACCAAGCCCTCTCGGCCCTTCTCTTCCTGTACGGGAAAGTCCTCCAATCCGAGATCAAAATCGATGCCCCCAGGGCAAAAAGACCCTCGAAACTCCCTGTCGTCCTCTCGACCGCCGAGGTCGCGAAGATCCTCGACGCTGTCGAACCTCGCCCGAAGCGAATCATCTGCTGCCTCATGTACGGCGCAGGCTTGCGGCTGATGGAGGCTTGCCGCCTGCGGATCAAGGATATCGATTTCGATCGCAAGCAAATCATCGTTCGTGAAGGAAAAGGAAGCAAAGACCGAGCTGTCCCGCTGCCTCTACGCCTAGTGGCCGATCTGAAACATCAAATCGACTTGGTGAAAAAACTTCATCAGCAAGACCTACAAGTCGGCGCAGGATGGGCCTGGCTACCGTATGCACTTGCCGTCAAATGGCCCCAAGCTGGCAAAGAACTCGCATGGCAGTACCTGTTTCCCGCTAAAAACCTTTCCTATGATTCTCACCCAAGAGAATCGCTCGAAGGAGCCGCAGATGAACATGTCGTCGAAGGAGACCGCAATCAACTCCGTCGACATCACATCAACGAGAATTCTGTGCAAGCAGCAGTCAAATCGGCAGTGACTCGCGCAGGAATCACCAAAAAAGTTTCCTGCCATACCTTCCGCCATAGTTTCGCGACCCACCTGCTCGAATCGGGAAAAGATATCCGGACTATCCAACAACTGCTCGGACACTCCGATGTGTCGACGACCATGATCTATACCCATGTCAGTCGCTCTGCAGCAAGCGGCATCGAAAGCCCATTCGATCGTTTGTAACCCCTCTAGTGGCCCCTTCGGAATCTGGCTTCAAGTGCCAACGGCACGACGATGATCTAGCCCAGGGCAACGCCCTGGGAAGGTTTTATTGCCCATGAAGAGTTCGACTTCATGGCACCCGCCCTGAAGGGGCGGCACCGATCGCGCAGGATCCATCAAGCTGGCCCTCTCGAACCAAGCGTGTAATGCATGATCCTGGACCTTATCCTTTCTGAATCCATCACCGAATTGGTGGTGTTGGTTGGGGCACTTGGTGCAGATGGCATGGTGGGGGCAGCGACCCCGAGACATTGCCCAGGGCTATCGCATTGCACACCAGGGTTTGCTCTTCCCATCGTGAAGGGCGTTGTCGATGAAGGATAGCGCAAAAACTACGGATCCGGCAATTCTGTGGGGCCAAGGCCTCTACGGCTACACAACCTTGCCACGCTCGAATTGCCGCCCAATGCAGCGTTACGCAGGGAACCGCGCGGCGATGCTCCATGACCGATTCGAGTCGTGGCGGTTAGGCGATCGCACCCCACACAAATCGCAGATGGACCGGATGAAACCTATTCCTCGGTTCCCTTGTTGGAAACCGAAAAGTGACCCATCACGTTCTAGGGCCGCTCCTCCAACCCCTCCTGCTGCTCTTCTTCCATCGCCCCTTCGGAAAGGGCTTCGATCAGAAGCGATTCATTGAAGACCTGATCGCTCTTGGGCTGCTCCGGGTCGGCGGCGATGGTCAGCGTCTGGGTAGCGCGCAGCTCCCCGTCGATCACCAAGGTGACTCGGTAATCTCCGTTGGCCAGCGCCGGTCCGACTCGATTGCCGCCGCCCGTGGGGCGATTGCCAGTGCGTCCACCCCCACTTGCACCAGCTCCCGTCTGGCGGCGCATGTTCCAGGAGAGCCGATGGAGCCCGGCAGCGGCAGGACCATCCAGGCTGGCGATCCGGCGCCCGGCTACATCGTGGATCTCGATCTTGCAGTCGCCGACGTCTCCCGCCAATGAGTAGAAGAGTTGCGCTTCACTGGATGGATTTTGTCCGATGAATCGCCTGGTCCCAGAACTGCCCGCTTCCGGTTTCCGCTGCCACCGAATCACCTGGTTAGGCTTGTAGAGGTACGCAGCTTCTTTGACTCGCTGGGGAGTCATTTGTCGAATCGGCGTCACATCCAGCACCCAGATGCTACGGCCGTGTGTGGCGACGATGATCTCGCCCGACGTCGGATGCTGCGCGATCTCGTGGATCGCCACATGCGGAAGATTGCTTTGCATCCGCGTCCAGGTTTCTCCCCGGTCGATCGAAACCCAGATCCCCATTTCCAGTCCTGCGTAAAGAATATCGGGGTTGGTGCGATCCTCCCGAATCACCCACGCCGATCCTGCGGTCGGTGGAATCTTGTCGCTAATCGACTTCCAGGTTCGTCCGAAGTTTTCCGTCACCAGGATGTACGGTTTGGTATCATCGGCGCGATGGCCGTCGATCGTCACATAGCAGCGACCATCGGCAACGCGACTGGCTTCCAGGGAGCTGACCCACATCGGCTTGGGAAGAAGATCTTTCAGCGACTTGCCGTCGGCCGAATCGGCGGCCTGTGGCGCTTCGCCGCTCTTGCTGGTCCGTTTGGCGGTGAAGGGGACTTGGAAACGCCCTTGAGCGATATCTAGCTGCCCTTCCATCGATTCGCCATCGATCTTCCCTTCGATTGCGATCGTCGCCGCGCTGGTCTGCACCTCGGCCGACACTTGGCCGCTTTGCGGATCCAGTTGCACTCGTTCCATCGTGCCATCCGACTGGCTAGACCGGAAGGAACCGGTCAGCTTGTTTTCCTTATCGAGTCGGAAGATGAGGGTGAACTTGCTGCGATCGGGAGGCATGGGGCCGCCGGTGAACTGGCCTTCCCAGTAGCCGACGATTCGATCGGCCACCGCGCGATCGGATGCGGCGTCCGCCTTCTCCTCCGGAGAGGGCTCTTCGGTGGTCGGTGGTTTCTCCTGGGGGTTGGCAGCTTTCTCGCTGGTCCCTTCACCCGCAGCAGCCTTCGCTGGCGACTCTTTCTTCGTCTCGGGATCGGCTTTGGCGGGAGGCGCCAACTTCTCTGGTTCCTTCCAGAGATCGATCCAGGTCGTGCCACCATCCTTGGTCACCCATAGCATGCCATCGGTGGTCCCCGCATAAAGGACTCGTTCGTCCTGTGGCGATTCGGCCAAGGCGCTTCCGGTGCCTTGCGGATCGCGAGTGATCTCAGGCGAAATCTGCTTGATCCCGTCCCCCTTCTTCACCGACCGGAAGACGTGATTGCCTGCTGAGTAGTAGATCTCGGGATTGTGGAAGCTGAGCAGAAAGGGGGTTTTCCAGTTGAAACGGTACTGAGTCCCCTCGGGAGGTCTGGGCCGCATGAATCCCCGTTCGCCCGTGCGCAGGTTGATCCTCCCCGTGCCGCCATTTTGGCTTTCGTAGTAGATCTGGTCTGGATCTTCGGGATCGACGGCGCAAACAAATCCATCCCCGCCCCCAATGCTCATCCAGTCCGAATTGACCGGGCCTGGATTGTTGGCGACACGGTTAGGGCCTCCCCAACTGCCGTTGTCCTGAAGGCCGCCATACACCTTGTAGTTGGGATCGCTGCTGACGGCGACGTGGTAGAACTGCCCGATCGCGATGTGGTTGTGGTGGTCCCAGTTTTTGCCCTGATCGTAGGTGGCATAGATACCGCCGTCGTTACCAAGCAGGACATGCCGCCCGTCGCGAGAGTCGATCCAGAGGGCGTGATGATCGACGTGCACGTCGTCGCCATGCCCATCATCGGTGAAGGTCTTTCCACCGTCAGAGCTTTTGTAGAGCGAGGTGCCGAGGACCCAGAGTTGGTCGGAGTTGGATGGATCGACGCGGATCTGGCTGTAGTACATCGGGCGTGGATTGAGCGAGTTGACGCGACGCCAGTGGGTGCCTCCATCATCGCTCCGGTAAACTCCACCATACTCGTGCGACTGAGCCCCCTGCTGATCTTGCATGTTGGGGTTCTGGCCGCCGAGGCTTTGAGCGAAGGGGCTGCCACGGCGATCGAGCGATTCATCCGGATCGACATAGCCTTCCGCAGGTTTTGTCTTGGCAGCAGCGATCTCCGCCAGTTCCGGACGAAGTTCCATCGTCACCGAAAGGGGCACCAGTTTCCCGCCGCGAGCCACTTCAAGGGAGACGGTTTGCTGAGCTGGAACTTTGCGCAGCGCCTCCAGGAACTGCGTGTAATTCAAGACTGGCTGACCGGCGACGCGCACGACGGTATCGCCAACCTCCAGCCCCGCACGCTGGGCCGGGCCGTCTTTGGTGACCTCGGTGATCTTCGCTCCCGTGTCAGCATCGGTGCCTCGCAAGCCAGCGTAGGAGGCATCGATGGGCCATTGGCCGATGCGGCTGGTTTCGATGATCGCATAAACGATCGAGGGATCCTTGCGAGAGTACTGCAGTCCAATTCTGCCCATCGGATTGCTGGGCAGCCCGTCGATCAGCTTCTCCCAGGTTGCACCGCCATCGGTGGTTCGGTAGATGCCGGAACCAGGGCCATACTTCTGGGCTGGGGCATTTCCGTCGAATCCATCCCGGCGACGCTGATAGGTAGCCACCAGCAACGTCTGAGGCTCAGCAGGATGCATCTGCACGTCGATCACACCGGTCTGATCATCCATGGCAAGGACCTGTGTCCAGGTGGCACCGGCATCGGTCGTCTTGAACAATCCCCGTTCGGGATTGTCCCCCCACAACCGCCCCAAAGCCCCTACATAAGCGACATTGGGATCGGTCGGATGCAGTGCGATTCGACCGATCTGGAAGGTCTTTGAGAGCCCCACATTCTTCCAAGTGGCACCTCCGTCCGTGGAGCGATAGACGCCGTCACCCCAGGACGAGCTGTTGCGGGGATTGCCTTCCCCAGTTCCGACCCACAGGATGTTCGGGTCGCCCTGAAACACCTGCACGTCGCCGATCGAGATCGATCCTTCCTGCTGGAACTGGAAGGTGAAGGAGACGCCGTTGTTGATTGTCTTGAGCAGACCGCCGGAGGCGGTCGCCGCCCACCACTGCGTAGGATCTTTTTCATACACCGCCAGCGCTGTAATCCGGCCGCTCATATTGGCCGGACCGATCGAACGCCACTGAAGAGATTCGATCCACTTCTCAGGCAGGGAAGGGGCCTGACTATTCGTGGCTCCCGCGCGTGCTGCACCGCCACGGCCCTGTCCTGGTCCGCGCCCCTGGCCACCACGTCTTGGCCCACGAACCGCCCCTTCTGGCGGACCAAGGCGCTCTCCCCCCGATGGCTCCCCGCCACCCTGTGGCTTCGCTTCACCGGTCGATGGCTGTTCCGACTGAGGAGCCTGCGCCATCGATGCGGAGTCAGTCGCGGGAACCCCCGAGGCCATCAGGGTGAGTGACAAAAGCAATGAGCCATGAATCCAGCGCATCGATCAACTCCCATGCAGAAACGTGTCGTCCAAGGCGTGCGATGACAGAATCTCGATTGTAATTCGATCTTTCCCCGGTTTCGCTCCTTTGGCATCCGATCCTTCTTCAGTTTTCGCGCCGATCGCCTGAGGGGCGAGGCGAGAGCGTCGGGCAGAGGTTGGCCGCCCGCAGACAGCGGCCGCCAGAGAGAGGGGCGGATCCTGAGGAAGAATGAGTCCCTGGAGGGGTGGAGACCCTGGACGCCCCAGGTGCGCCTGTCGCCTAGGGAGGCCCACCGGTTCGTCGGATCCAGGCTTGGGTGGATCCGAAAAAGAGGTCGTCAGGAGACAGGCGAGCCAAATGGTGGAAGGCTTACTGGGAAGCGGCTTCCAACTGAGCGGGAGAGAGCTGCACGTTGGAGGCAACCGACTGGACATCGTCGTGGTCTTCCAGTTGCTCGAGCAACTTCAAGATCGACTTGGCGGTGTCGTCGTCGACTTCCACGGTGCTGCTGGGCATGCGGGTAAGCTCCTTGATTTCGACTGGGATCCCGGCTGCCTCCAGCGCCTCGTTGACTGCCGTGTAGGCATCGGTCGGGCAGGTGATCTCGTACTGCTCTTCGCTTTCGGTGAGATCTTCGGCCCCTGCTTCCAGCGCCACTTCCATCAGTCGATCCATCTCGACGGCCGACTTTTTGACAGTGATCCAACCTTTGCGTTCGAACAGGTAGGCGACGCAGTTGGTCGATCCGAGTTTGCCGTTGTGGGTATCGAAGATCTTTCGCACCTCCGAGGCAGTTCGATTGCGATTGTCGGTCATGATGTCGCAAAGAACGGCGACGCCACCTGGGCCGTACCCTTCGTAGAGGATTTCTTCAACATCCCCGCCGTCCAGTTCCCCCGTTCCCTTCTTGATGGCGCGCTCGATGTTATCGCGGGGCACGCTGGCCGCGCGGGCATCGAGGATGGCTGTCCGCAAGCGGATATTGGCGGAAGGATCGCCACCTCCCAATTTCGCAGCCACGATGATCGCTTTGGACAGCTTGCTCCACAGCTTGCTTCTCTTGCTGTCGACGAGGGCTTTGCGATGCTTGATATTCGCCCACTGGGAATGGCCGGCCATGTTCGTGAAAACCTCTTGAGCGTACCTGGATGGACCTGAGACCAGCGGGATGGTGAGCATGGTTCCATCCCGCTAGGAGATCGTCGATGGGATTACTTCGGTTTCTTTTTGGTGATCTTCTTGGAATCGGATTTGGCAGAGCTTTTTTCCGGCGCTTTTCCATCCGACGGCTTCTTGGACACCATTTTACTGCGGGGTGGGGCAGGGGGAGGAGTCTCTGGCTTCTTGTTGCCGGTCTTGCTGGTGGTCGCGGGAGCTGGCTGCCCTTTTTTCTTTGGAGCCTTATCGCCAGCCGCTGGCTTGGCCGGTTCGGCTTTGCT
Source organism: Pirellulaceae bacterium (assembly GCA_044371425.1). Taxonomy (GTDB): domain Bacteria; phylum Planctomycetota; class Planctomycetia; order Pirellulales; family Pirellulaceae; genus JBEISR01. The sequence continues at coordinate 9,917 of JBILTR010000034.1, forward strand.
TGGGGTGGCGATCTTGGGAGCTTTCTTGGGTGGCTGGGGTGCAGCGGCTGCGGGAGCGGCCGGGGCAACTTTCTTGGGTGGCTGAGGTGCAGCCTTCTTGGGTGCTGGTTGCTTGGCAGGAGCCGGTTTGCCGGCCGTCTTGGTCCCAGGGGGAAGGCTGGGCGTTGCAGCTGTTTGGGGGCCCTTGGTGGCGGCGGGTGCGGCTGCCGGTTTCTCGGGCTGAGCCTTTGTTTTCTCCTGCTTTGGCTTGGGGGAGACCCCGAGTTCCTTGAAGACGGCTTGGACGACTGCCGACCGAGGGTGGCTGGAGAAATCGACCGCGAACTGATGGAGCAAACCGAACGACTCAGCCCCCTTCGCCTTGGGAATAATCCGCTCCAATCCGGGCGATTTCTTCTCGATCTCCTGTGGGGTAAACAGTTCCATCTGGCAGAGGAGATCCAGGGAGCTGGAATCGAGCGGGATGGCGTGTCCCGATAGCCCATGGAGGACGATGTAGTCGATGACGAAGCGGGAGAGCCCCCACTTTCGGAGTTCGTCGGAGACTTTGTTGAGCCCTGATTTCTTCAGGTCCTCCAGTTCGAACGCATACCGCGACTCGAAGATCGCCTGCAGCGCTCCGCGCACGCGCCTGGCCGCCTCTGGGGGACGTCGCACCGCGCGTAGCAGTTCCGCCAGTTCCGCCACCGTCGTCACCCGCGTCTCATTCCAATCGACCTTCGTTTGTTCCAGCTTCGCGTAGGCCTCATCGGCGCTATCGAACTTGGAATCCTCTAGGCAGCTGGCATAAAGAATCTGTTCCAGCAGCGAATGATGGGTAGGAGGAGTAGGTGGCTTGTAGTGCTTCCGAAGAACTTTGAATAGCTTTTCGATCCGTTCGGCCCGTTGCGTGGCGCTCATAGTCTTTTGTGCAACTCCGTTGCGGTGCTTTAGGTGACGGGTTGGCCGGGGATGGTCGGCGGGTGGGAAGTTGGACGATCCAGGATCGCCCAGGTCAGGCTGGATCCCCCGGAGGCTCTTGGGGTTCGATCGCCCCGATGGGCTGGCTATCGCCCGCTAGCGGCGGATCGCTTATTTCAGTCGATTCCTTCGCCTGCCGCTCTCGCTCCAACTCGGCGAGGATCCTGGCGACTTCCAGCGACTTTTTGACTCCGGTGTCCAGGACGAATTGGAGCCGGGGGGTGTAGCGCGTGTCGATGCGATCGGCGATGCGCGCCTGAAGGAAGCCGGCGGACCGGGCGAGTCCTTTGAGGGCCAGCGACTGCTTGTTCGGCTCCCCCATGATGCTGACGTACACCTTCGCTTCGCGCATGTCGGGGGCCACTTCCACGCTGGTGACCGTCACCCCCTGGACACGCGGATCGCGCAGTTCCGTCAGGATCGCCATGGAGACAACCTCTCGGATGGCCTCGGCGGCTTTCAGCAGTCGTCGACTAGTCAACTGGTCTTCCTCACCTTCCAGAGACGATCAGGAACGAGTTGTATCGAGCGTTCGGGCGACCTCTTCGATGCGGTAGGCTTCCAGCATGTCATCCTGTTTGACGTCATTGAAGCCTGACAATCGAATCCCGCATTCCATGCCACGCGGCACTTCCTTGACATCGTCCTTGTGGCGTCGAAGCGTCTCCAGCGGATAGTCGCCAATCGTCCTGCCATCGCGATTGACGCGGATTCGGCATCCGCGTTCGATCGATCCCTGAAGGACGTAGCAGCCGGCGATTGTTCCTACACGCGAAATGGTGAACACCTGCTTAATCAGGGCTCGACCCAATTCCACCACTCGCTGCTCGGGCTTCAACCGTCCCTCGATGATGGCCCTCAGGTCATTGGCGAGGTTGTAGATGATGTCGTAGCGTCGGATTTCGACCCCGCGCGCTTCGGCCATCTGTCGAGCGGCTTCGTCGGGGATCACGTTGAAACCGACGATGACCGCACCCGAGGCGCTGGCAAGCGTCACGTCGGCGACGGTCACACCACCGACCGACTTTTGAATCATCCGCACTTCGACTTCGGGATGGTCCAGTTTGGTCAGTTCCTTCTCGATCGCTTCCAGCGATCCACGGGTGTCGGCCCGCAGGATCAGCGTCAGCACCACCTTCTGCTCTTCCTTGCCAAGCTTTCCGGACTGAACCAATTCCTGGAATGCTTCGAACGAGACCTTGGGTGAAGTACCCGACAACGATTGGCTTCGATTGACCGAATCGCGTGTGGCAGCGATCTCGCGGGCTTGCGAGATATCATCGAGCACATGGAAGCGTTCGCCCGCATCGGGTGGAACGTCCAGTCCGGTGATATTCACTGGCACCGAAGGGCCCGCTTCGGTCAATTGTCGGTTGGGGCGGAGGGTATCGTAGAGCGCTTTGACGCGACCATGAGCCGCGCCGCAAACGACGATGTCGCCGACTCGGAGCGTTCCGTTGAGCACCACCATTTTGGCGATCACCCCTCGCATCGGATGCTGCTCGCTTTCCAAGCAGACCCCTTGAGCGGCTCGCTTCGGGTTGGCCCTTAGTTCATGCAGATCGGCCACCGTCAGCAGCGTCTCCAGCAGTTCGTCCATGCCCATGCCGGTGATGGCGCTGGTTTGCACCACTTCGACGTCGCCACCCCAGGCGCTGGGGGTCAGGCCATGCTCGGTCATCTGCGACATGACTCGATTGGGATCGGCCCCCGGAAGGTCGCTCTTGTTGAGCGCCACAACGATCGGCACCTCGGCTGCCTTCGCATGGGAAATCGCTTCGATCGTCTGTGGCATGATGCCGTCGTCGGCCGCGATGACCAGAACAGCGATGTCGGTGACGTTGGCCCCACGGGCTCGCATCTCGGTGAAAGCTTCGTGGCCGGGCGTGTCGACGAACGAGACATAGCGACCATCTTTTTCGACTCGATAGGCGCGGATGTGCTGCGTGATGCCGCCAGCTTCCCCGGCGACAATCTTGGTGCCGATCAGATAATCCAGCAGCGAGGTCTTGCCGTGGTCGACGTGACCCAAGAACGTCACGATTGGGGCCCGAGGCACCAGATCGCGAGGGTCATCGATTCGATCGGCTGTTTCCAGCAGGCTGCTTTCCAGCGTCTCTGCCTCCTTGAATTCCAGGTCGATTCCCAGGTCGGTTGCGACCAAGATCGCCTGCTCGGCATCGAGCATCGCGTTGATATTGAGCACTGGGATACCGAGAGTCATCAGCGATCGCAGAATACGGGCGGCTGGAACACCGGCCGCTTCCGAAAAGCTTCGCACGTTGCAGGGCAGGGCCAGCGCGACGCGTTGCTTGCGGGGTGCGGTCGAACCGGTGGTCTGGCGGCGTCCAAACCCTCGCCCAGCCCGCCTTGCCTCCCGTTCTTCCTCGAACGCCAGATCGTCGGTGCCTCGAATTTTCAATCGCCGTTTGGTGCGATCGGATCGGCCGGCAGCAAGTCCCGCCAGCCCCTTCTTCCCCTTTCCTTCTTCTTCTTCCTCGGCCGTCCGTTTGCCTTTGGCTTTGACCCCTGCCTTATCGGCACCGGCGCGGAAATCAGAAAGTCCGCCGATTCCGGGAGGCGGAGGCGTCTTGCTCTTCTGGGTCTCCTGCTGCACGAACTTGTCCAGCGGTGCCTTCATCCCTTGCTTGGACCCAACGATCAGGTCTTTGGTCAGCTTGATGTCGGGGCGCTGTGGAGCTGGTTCGTCGGTGCGCCGCGGCATCGGCTGCTGGCCGGTCTTGGGAATCTTCGCCAGATTGATCACCGGTTCCCGCGTCTTGGGGCGCCGCTTCTCCTCGGCGGGCTTCTCCGAAGCTGGCTTGGAACGATTGCCAAGCACTCGAATCCTCCCCCCCGAACTGCCCGAAGGAGAAATGTAATCGTCTCGACGGAAGCTTTCTGGGGCTTCCTTCTCCTCCGTGGCAACATCGACCGCAGCGACCGTCACCTCCGGTTCGCTTGGCACAGGTTCCTCCACGACGGGAGTCTCCACTTGCACCGTCTCTAGGGTCAGTTCCTCGACCTCCCCTGCGACCGATTCGGAGGTTTCGACAACCTCGGCGGGAGCCGCTTCCTCGACGCTGACTGTGGCGGGCTTGCGTCGCGGTGGAATGATCTGCGGTCGCCCGACAAACCCGGAACCGCGAACTGGGACTGCGGGTGCTGCGGGAGCCTGCGAGGGGGCCGGACGTTCTTCGGTCTTGGTCGCTGAAGCACTCTCCAGGTGCTTCTTGATCCGAAGCACCTCCTCATCCTCGAGGCTGGCAAGGGCGCTCCCCTTGCCGGTGATTCCAATCTTGTTGCAAAGATCGACCAATTCCTTGCTGTCGAGCTTGAGGTCTTTGGCGAGCGTGTAGATTCTAACTGGCACTGGGCGATGTTCCTGAAGTGATGGAAGGCCGCGGGCTTGTGGCGAAGCGGATGGGACGGATGTCTGGCATGGGGTGAGTGACCTGACGGGCAAGAAGCTTGGCTCCTCCCCCGACCTTGGGTCGGCGCGCCTAAGCTACCACTCGACGCGCCAGTGCGATGCTCCCCAAGAGACCTTGAAAAGCATCCGCTCGATTCCTTGAGGAATCATTCATTGGAATGCTCTGCCGCTGACTCCTCCCCTGTGGCCTTCTCCTCAGGCGACAACCCCTGAGGACTCGATGCTGTGTCGCTCGATCCGGTACTGCCAGCGGCGGTGGATGATGCATTCCCAGCACCAGCCTGTCGCTCGCGAAGCAACTCCGCTTCGGTCGCTCGTCGCTCTTTCTCTTCTCTTTCGATCCGCTTGCGTTCTTTTTCTTCTTCTTCCTGCTGAGCAGCCAGGTCGTCCGCCTGCTCGACAATCGCATCCACCTGCTCGGCGCTCAGCCCACCCATCTCCATCAGCACATCGGGCTCGATCACCGACAGATCATCGTACGACAGGTATCCCTGTTCCACCAATCGCTGGGCCAATTCCTCGGTCATCCCTTCGATTTCCAGGAAGCCCTTCATCGCGCGGTCGATCTGCTGCTCCAGCTCATCGGCCGTCATGATCTCGATATCCCAGCCGCACAGCTTGCTGGCCAGTCTCACGTTCTGCCCATAGCGACCGATCGCCTGCGATAGGTGTTCTTCGCTCACCAACGCGATGGCTCTGCCGATCATGTCGCACAGCAGCACCTGCTCGACCTCCGCAGGCTGCAGCGCGTTGGGGATCAACACCATCGGATCATCGCTCCAGCGGACGATATCGATCCGCTCACCAGCCAGTTCGCTGGTGACGTTCTTGATCCGGTTGCCACGCAGGCCAACGCAGGCCCCGACGCAATCGACCCGCTGATCGCTGCTGGAGACGGCGACTTTCGATCGATATCCCGGTTCGCGACTGATCGCTCGAATCTCGATCACCCCTTCGGCGATCTCAGGTATCTCTTGCTCAAACAGTCTCTGCACCAACTGGGGCTTGGTGCGAGAGAGAATGATCTTCACGCGGTTGCCCGATGCCTTCACCTCGTAGATGACCGCTCGAACCCGCTCGCCATTGTGGTACGTCTCACCCGGGATCTGCTCGCCACGCGGCAGGATTGCCTCGACGGCCCCAAGCTGAACGATCGTCAAACCTCGCTCGGTTCTCTGCACGATCCCCGTGACCAGCTGTCCCACCTGATCCTGGAACTCATCCAGCCGCGCATCTCGCTCGGCCTCGCGGATCTTCTGAATGATCACCTGCTTGGCGGTCTGAGCCCCGATGCGACCGATTTCTTCCTGGTTCAATTCCCGCCCATCGCAGGTGGCGCGGATGGCACCGCCATCTCTTGCGATCTGCACGTCGATGTCTGCTTCTTCGCCGAATTGCTTCTTGGCTGCCATCACCAGCGCAGCTTCGATCGCCTGGAGCACCAATTCCGTGTCGATGTTCTTCTCGCGGTGCAGCGAATCGACGATCCGTAGCAATTCTTGTGGATTCATGCGTCCAGACTATGAAAACGTTTCCGACGAGGACTTCCGAGCTCCCCCCGCCCAGGAGGGAGTTCCAGCCGCTTGGCCAGCGTTCGGGAATCCTGCAAAGTTAATGGGACTCTGCAGAATTGTCAACTATTGCCCCTGGTCGCACGCCGGATCGGTAGCTCCCGTTGGGGACCTCCCTTCCTTCCCGATGGGGGAGGCTGGGATTGCTGGGGGAGGCGGTCGATCCGAAAGCGGTTGGGATGGCCCCCAAATGGGCCCGATCTGCTGGAAATCCTCGGTTCTCAGCCAGCTTGTGGCCGATGGCCGACCCCTCGTGTCAGCCGAGCGATGGTCCAGGCGGAGGTCTGAAGCGTTCTGGGAATCGCCGATAAACCACTTCGCAGAAACTGCGGCCAGGGCACAATCGGCATCGACCAGCGGAGTTGAAGATCGTTCACCCCGTGGGGCCAGTCGGTCAGACGACGAGTCATCCGTCCGCTCAGTCGCGATTTACGAACCGCCGGGATCCATGGCTTGGGAAGCTGGTCAGGGATCCCGCCAAGCCCTGCGAGCGCCCCGCTGAGCGAACCGAGGATCGCACTGGGACCCCCGAGATGGATCGCTGAGTGGACGGTGCGTGGCAGATCCCCCCGATGCTTCATCCAGGAGGCGATCGCCATCAAGCCGATAGCGATCCCATCGAAAGGTATTTCCTCAGGCCAGCCGAGCGATCTTGCGATGTTGCCTGGGCTGTCCCCGCGCCGGACGCCCAGCGACCATGCAGGCAGCCAGCATTCCGATGAGGTGCGTCGCAGCAATTTTTCCGCCAGCTGGCAGACGGAAGTCACCAGCGACCACTTGGGGGCCTCCTGCATCGCCAGAAGACTGGCCTCCGCCAGCAGCACGGCGGCAAGGATCGTCCGCCGGTCGCCGCCGGCGTTCGCCGCCATGGCGTGAGCCCACTGAGTGCCATCGATGCCGCTCCCCTGAGCCACGCTGGCTAAAAGGACACACTGGGGGAGAACGGCAAGCGGCTGTCGCTGGGTGGTGGATTGACCGGAAGGGGTGGTGCCGATCGAGCTTCGGACGCGCTGGCCGGCCACCGAAGGGGCTGCTAATCGCAGCCATCCGAAGTTTCTTGCGTACCGATGTTCGAATCGCCTCCCATCGGCTTGCGATTCCAACACCGCGTCGTAGAGCGCGGTGGAAAGCGCTGGCTGCAGGCATTGCAGCGACGAGGCGGGGATCTGCCAGGAACCCTCGGTGCTCCTTCCGAAAAGGGAGAGAGCCAGTCGACGCGACAGCCCATTTCTTGGCAAGCCGAACCACTCGCCACAGACCGATCCCAACAACCCGCCCTGGATCGCACCAGCCCGCTGCCGACTGGTGACGACGCGGTCCCATCGCTGATGGAATTCGTGCCCCGAATCGATGCGGTACGATGCCCCCGAATCGCCGACGGACGACGAAACAGAGGATGAACGACTCGGATGCACAGAGCGATCCGTTGGATGGTACCCTTCCAACTCCATGCGATTGACTGACCTTCGAAGACAAGTGGGGTTGGACCACGCGGGGCATCGTCAGGGTTGGCCTGCGCCACACCCCTGGGAAACTCAACCACTCCCACCCCGCGCCAAGGAGATACCCTTCGGCTCTTCCTCTTTTCACTTAGCGGATTTTGCCTGGATGCGGCTTGATGAATTCCCAACCGAATCGTCGGGACGGTTGCCTGGGGCACCAAGAAGAGGGACGACCACGCCGGCAATCGATCGCTACATGCGATCGAATCGGAAAAGTCTTCCTTATCGGACCCGGCAGCGGAATCGAAGGATTCCTCCTTCGCCGGCGGGAAGGTCCTCCTTCAGACGCCATCGAAGGGTGTGGGAACCTGCTTCGTTTTCCAAGGTATCGAACTCCACTGGAATGCTTGCCTGCTGGCTCCCTTCGATCCACTCCAGTCGCGGAGGGAGCGAATCGAGGACGACGACCTGGCGAGCGGCTTTGGTGCCGACATTGTCGATGCGGATGGTGAAATGGACTTCATCACCCGGAGCTGCCATCGCTTCGGAAGCGACCTTGCAGATGCGAATCGATGGTTCCCCTTCGACAGCGAAGGTGGTGGTCGCCGTCTGGGTCAAGTGATCCACTTCGATCGCCTGCTGCTGATCGATCATCACGAGGAGCGGTTCATCTGACGCCCAAGCCTGAGCCGCCAGGGCGCCACGCTGCAGTCGCGGGCCATCCGTTTCGATCTGCTTTCCGGTCCGAATCAACTGAAGGTCTTCAAACGGCAGAAGCGCGTCGACGATCAGCACCACCGGCAAGACTCGGTCGACCGGAACGCCCCGATTGCGATCCCGGTAGGCCTCCACCGGCAGCACACCGTCTTCGGCCACCGCGCGAAGCGGTTGTCGCATCGCGGGAGCCGGGAGCCGTTCCCGCAGTGAGGAAGCGTTCTCTGGAAGCAGGGCCGCCTGCGCTGCAACGCGGTGATCTTGCTGCTGTGGACCATCGATGCGGCGCACCGCAGCAAATCGCGGCGCATAGATTGCCGCGCGACAGGCCGGCTCCACCAAGATGCATCCCCCATCCGCTTGGTAGTAAGCGACGGTGTCCTCTGGTTGCAATCCCGCCACTCGGTCCCCTTCCTGGATGACCACCTTCGGCCAGCGATCGCCGCCGTCGAAAATGTACTCCTGCGGATCCCGCATCAAAACCGGTGCTGCCAACGGCTGGCAGATGTCCCCTTGCGCTCCAGGCGGCCCACAGGCCGTTCCCAAATCGGGCGCCAAGCCGCCGGTCCCGTGGGAAGCGCAGAGCCGACCCAAGATGGGACGATAGACGCCATCATGCCGAGGCCCACAGCATCCGCAAGCTTCCTGAGCCACCGGCTGCGGCGCGGCAACCGGATAAACTGTTTCTGCAGCCCCTGCCATCGGCGCGGTCATCGCGCTTTCGAAAGCCACTGGTGCGATCGAGGCGGTGGGCATCCAACGATCTGCCACCGCGCCCTGGGATACCCTGCCCACGTAGGCGGTCGGTGCTGCGGCGGTCGAAAGCACAGCAGGATCCTGGACCTGCGATGCCATGCCGGCAGGAGAGATCCCTACCGAAGTCCTACTGCCGCTGTGTGGCCCACTCTGGCAACCCGTCAGGCCCATCGAACAAAGACCGGCGGCCATCGCCATCCAAGCCATCTTGGCCGATCGCTCCTGACCTCTACGATCCCGCATCGTTCTGCTCGCTTTGTTGCCCATCAGCCTTCCTTCAGCCTTCTATGCGTTGCGAGGCAGCGCCCTGGGGAATCGGAATCGCACGGGGAACAGCGTTCCCCTGAGTGCCCGCACCCCCGATAGGTTCCTCCTCGGTCGGAAGATCGCTGGGGGAAACCGCTGGCGAAGGAGTTGGTACGATTTCCATCCGCGGCCAGCGTCCTTGCTCTACCATCTCCGCTTTGTTGGGAATCGACTTGATGGCAAGCCATGGGGGCGAACCGAATAGAAACTCCGGCTCCAAGGCGAGATCGTTGGTGGGAACCCGCGATCCAATTCTCAAGATCGCCACCGGTCGGCCCATCTGATCGGCCACCGACAACGCATCCTCGCCCAAACCAATGTCATGCACCCGCTGAGTCCTCGGGCCATCCTGCACCGGCTCGGCGTACTCCGAGTCCTCCAGGTAAATCACCCGAGTCACCAGCTCCCCTGCCAAAGCCCGCTCCAAGTCCTCCGGATCGATCGCGATCGGAATCGGAAATCGGTGCTCCCGCTCGGGAAGTGGATACAGCCGATCGATCACCTCGATCGTCGGATAAACCGCCGCAGAGGGATCGTCTCCAAAACCGGTGACCATCAGGCGATACACCGCTCCCACCAGCAACGCCCCGCGCCACGGTCCCTGGCACCCATCGGGGAACTGGCCATCGCAGGCGACGGAAATCCTGGTCCTCGCAGGAGCCATCACTTCCACCGGCTGAAAGTAGCCACGCAGCTGCGGCTTCTGCTGCACCTGGTGTCCTCCGATCACGCCAGGTGCCATCCCGTCGTGTCGCAATCCATACCGTGGAGTGGATGGAGTGGAGATTCCCTGCGCGACAGCCAGAGAGCAGGCCGTCGAAAGCCAAGCGATCCCGATCGCCACCGGGCCAAACCATCCCCTCGGACCCCGAAGCATCCTCCGCCCCAAGCCACAGCCTTTGGCTTTGTGACATGTCGCTGGAGCGCTCGGGCAGCATGCGTCGCCGCTGTTCATGGAGGCCATCCTTGGTCTTCCTGCTTCACCCGGGCTGCCAGGTCCAGAATCAACCTCCTGCGTCGCAATCACGCAGGAGGCCGCCACAATCGTCAGGCCGTCCACCACCTTTCCATCCATGGAATCGGTGGGGATCGACCGATTAGCGAATCTCCGTCGGTGGGCAGTAGGCTTCGCCACCGCCCGCATTGGCACCGTAGGTGGCTGGAGCCCCACCGTACTGTTCCCCGGAACCAACCGCCTGGCTGTGATGCAGATGAAGCGGACGTCCGGTGGGGTAGCCGGGATGGATGTTCTGCTCCCTCAGATGCATCCGGCTAGGTGGCTCTGGATAGCTCTGTCCAGGAATCGACCGAACATGCATCTTCATCTTTTCCACCGGATCGGGAATGTGCATGTGCGTGTGGTTCTTCATCACATGCTGCTGCAGTCCCGCAGGAACCCCCAATGGAATGTGAGGCGGGCCAGGCAATCCAATCGGTGTCCCGCTGTGAGTTAGTCCATACTGAGGGGCGGTGACGCCAGCAACCATGTTGGGAGGATTCCCGTAAGGATTCGCTGGTGTTCCATAAGGCAGCAGCCCGCCGCCTCCCATGCACGAACCACCCGGTCCGCAGGCTCCAGCCCCTCCCATCCCGGCCCCTGGTCCACAAGGCATGCCGTCAGGTCCAATCCCCTGCATCCCGCCAGGGCCGTACCCGCCCGGACCATAACCACCAGGTCCATAGAAGCCAGCGCCGGCTACCGACGGGCCAGACATCTCAACATCCTTGTTGCCAAGGCGAATGATCGCCAGGATGGAACCGCGTCGGTCTGCCTCCACAATCGGATCCAGGCCCGGCTCCAATCGCGTGCTGACCAGCGTGTCGATCCCCGCCAGAGCATCTCCCTGAAATGCCGGGTCGGGAAGGTAGATCACCTTGGTGACAAAGTTCCCGCTGATCGCCTGCTCGAAGTCTTCTTCGGTGAACTGGATCGGAATGGCATTGTGAGCCAAGTAGGCGCCGGTTCGCGCGGTCCCTGGGGCGATCTCCAAAGTCGGATAAAGCTCGACTCCTTCGCGGCCCTGGATATTGGTCAGCTTCAAGCGATAGATGCCGCCTGGGCCAAACTCCAACCGAGCCGGAGCCACCAGCGGATCGCTTTGGAAGGTATTGTCGCCGATGCTGTCATATTGCAGCTGCATCGACTGCGGGCGATCGAAGAGGACCTGAACGGGAGGCCCTCCCAGCATCCCCAGCCCGCCAGCTCCGCCCCCCGCAGGAAGCGTCTCAGGCATCAGCACCCCCGGACCGGGTCCACCCACCATCGGGCCAGGCTCCATCAGCCGCTGGGCTGGGGGTAGATTGTGCCGAATCCCCATCCCTGGGTCACCGGCATCCACGGTGTCGGCTGTGGCCAGAAGTCCGCTGGCGGCCGCCGACACCCACATGAACTTTCGCAGTCTCATCCTTGATTCCCCCATGAATCCTTGTTGGGTATGCCGCCTGGCCATCCGACTCGCTCGCAAGCCATCTTGCCTTCGCGGTTCCGTGAACTCCTTCGGTCCAATCTTTCGGGTCCGACTCGGTTCCCCGGACCGCACCTTTCGCTCTGGACTCCACCACTGGCAGATCCCTAGAATCGCCCGAATGCGTTGGCGGCAAGGTCCTCACAGGATCCTTTCCTTCCTTCACTTTTCGATCGATTCCAGCGGATTCAACCCTCCCCTCACAGGGACGGAAGGCTTCGTCTCCTTCTGTATGTTCGGTCCGGCACCGATCCATTCTTTGACAAAATCGCTACAACCCTCGCATGACGTTGACGATTCTTCCCACCCGATCACCGAAAACCTCCCCCGAGAGGCTGCAAAGTCGACGCAATCGCGTTTTCTTTGCAGTCCCCGGACTGCTGCTGGCCTTTTTCTTGCTTCCGCCACTTTTCCCAACCAATCCTCCCCCCAAACCGCTTTGGGCCTCCTCCCCATCGCAGGACGGATCGCCGGAGGCGGGGTCGCCCGGAGCGGCTGGAATTTCCGCACCGCAGCTGCTGCTGTTGGCGGTCCGACAGAGTGTTTGGGGCTCCGGTTTCTTCTGCAAGGTTCGGCAACAAACCGATCAGTTCGGGGAATCGATCGTCACGCAAGGGACCTACTACCACGCGGGGCAGGGGAGTGGGAAATTCCGCTCTCACTGCCGACAAACAATCGGCTCGGCCGTCCAGGAGATCCAGCAGGTCAGCGATGGTCGGCTGCTCTGGACCAGCCTAGGACGCGGCCAGGCGCTTCGCGGTGTGATGCTCGATCAAGTGCGCGCGGGCTTGGGACGCGAGGTGGTGCGGGATCGCCAGCGGCCGGAATCCTCACTGGCCATCGCCATCGGTGGGGTGCCCGAGGTGCTGCGTTCTCTCTACATGCAGTACGCATGGCGGGAGGTCTGGAGCGGCCAGCTGGTATCGAGGCTGGATGCTTCCGACTCCAAAGATGCCCCGGTGAAAGTCTGGCAACTTCTGGGCTCCCTGCACCTCGCTCAGTCCGGCCCGCCACCGATTGCCGCCGTCGACGGCCAATTGGCTTCCACCGTCGCCTTCCTTCCAACCGACATCCGACTGACCTTGTCGCGAGAGGAGTCGTCCTGGCTGCAGCCGATCCGCATCGAGTACTACCTGCGCACCTCCCCCGCCCCCGAAAGCGGGTCACTAAGACTGCTTTCCACACTGGAGTACTACCAGATCGAACCCTTGGAAGGGGAGCCAGAAGAGTGGTTCATCGTCGATCCTCCATCGACGATTCAAGGCAAGAAAGACGAAACGGGCCTCTACCTGCCTCTCCAGCCCGCTTCCCCACCCCTCGGTAGCTCATGAGATGCCGCGCACCTTCTTCTCGTTGCTGGCCTACGATGGCTCACGTTATGGCGGTTGGCAGATCCAACCTAATTCCATCAGCATCCAGCAGAAACTGGAAGATGCACTGACGGCGATCGAAGGCGTCCGCGTCAAGACAGTCGCCAGCGGCCGGACGGATGCGGGTGTGCATGCCATGGGCCAAGTCGCCAGCTTCTCGTTGGAGCAATGGCGGGCACCGGCCGATCGTCTTGTCCCGGCCATTAATCGTCGCCTTCCGGAAGACATCGTCGTCCGCTCCTGCAAAGACACCATCCCCAGTTTTCACGCCCTGCGGGATGCCGTGCGAAAACGTTACCGTTACACGATTCTGGCCAGCCCGGTGGCGGATCCCCTGCGGCGCCACCTCCAATGGCACCTTCCCATCCCTCTCCAGCCCCAGCGCATGCAGGAAGCCTGCCGGTTTCTGATCGGGGAGAAGGACTTCGCGAGCTTCCAGAAGCTGGGATCACCACGTCGATCGACGGTGCGCATCGTGCACGATCTGACACTCCAGGTACTGCCCGCACCGGATGGCAAGCGGTTGGAGATCGAGATCGAGGCGAACGGCTTTCTCTACAACATGGTGCGCAACATCGTCGGCGCTCTGGTGGCGGTTGGCACCGGTCGCTTCCCTCCGGAATGGATGGAGCAGGCGCTCCATCGCCGCGATCGCGGCGCACCGGCCACCACGGCCCCCGCGCATGGACTTTGTTTGCTTCGGGTCGACTACCCTCCGGAAGTCTTTCTCGCGAATCCCCTGCCGCCAGCTCCATGAGCCACCCTGGGGCACGGCGACTCTGGGGCAAGGCGACTCTGGGGCTTTCTCGGCCAACGCAATCCAGCTACGATGCCAGCAAGTCTTTTGGCCGCTCTCTGGATGACCTTTGGAGTCCATCGCATGATCCGATTGAGCCACTTGGTTTTGGTCAGCCTCATCGTGACGCTGCCGTCCGATTCCATCGTTGCTTGGCAAGCCAATGCGGACGATCCCCGCATGGGCAGCGACGCCAAGACGATCCAAGGGAAAGTGATCAAAGTCACCGATGGCGATTCCATCGTGATCCAGGACGACAAGGAGCAGTCGATCGAAGTGCAACTGGAGGGAATCGACGCGCCGGAATTCCAGCAGCCCTTCGGAAAGGAAGCCAAGGAACTTCTTTCCGAGAAACTGCTCAAGAAGGAGGTCTCAATCCAGTGGGAAAAGGAAGACAACTACAAGCGCAAGCTGGGCTGGGTCTTTCATGAAGATCGCAACATCAATCTCTGGATGATCGAGAAAGGTGCTGCTTGGCATTACGCTCAGTACAACAAAGAGGAGTCTTTTTCCAAGGCGCAGGAGGCGGCCAAGAAGGCCAAGCTTGGACTGTGGGACGCCCCCATGCCGCAGTCGCCATGGGACTATCGAAGGGCGAATCGTTCAAATAAGTGAGCCACCCTCCAGTCCCCAACTGCCAGTCCTCTGACTGGTCGGTCCTCTGAATGGTCGGCGGTAGCTTCGTCTTCGGCGGGCGTTCGCCCCGCCAAGCCGGGAGTCTATTGGATGTCGCTTTTGAGCAGTTGACGGATCCACCGCTCCACCATCTGTGGTTCCTGCCACTGCCGCTCCATCGCCTGCGACTCCAAACGCTGAATCTCCACTCGCAGCGTCCGGATACTCTTGTCCAGCGGCTCCGCCTCCGGCCCCGAAGGGCCGTTGGCACTCTGCTGCCGTTCCATTTGATCCAGCTGCTCCCTCTTGTCATCGATGATCCACCAGCTGGCCTGCTGCTGCAGAAACACCATCTGCTCCACTGCCGAGCGCAGGCGTTCCAGAAGCCGCTGACGCTGCTGCAACTGAGCCTCAGGAGTCAACAACCACTGGTCGGCGATCTCCTGCGCCTCCTCCAGTCGCAGCCGAGACTGCTGCGAGATTTCCACTAGCCGCTCCTTGTTCCCCATTCCCTGAGGTTCGACAAAGCGAGGCGCTGGCTCGTCGCGGTCCGCGTTGCGGGCTGGTTCCCAATCGGCAGTTCCGTATCTCTCCAAATACCGTTGCTGACGCTGCTCGAGTTTCCGGCGCAGGATTTCCACCGTGGGATGGGCGCTTCCCATCCTCTCTCCCAGCACCGCCGCAGAAGCGAGCATCGATACAATCTCGTCCCGCCACTCGATTCGCTCCAGATCAAGCTGTTCAGGAGCCACCCATCCCAGAGCGTCGCGCCCTAGCCCCGCTTCGATCTCCATCCGCAACTGGCGCACCCGTGGGTGCTCGGCTCCAAACCACTGGCTCCATAAGGCCAGCTCCCGCTGCTTCTGTTGCCACCTCGCCTCCGCAGGATCTCGCTTCCCTGCGATGCGGGAACTCAACTGGTCCCATCGGGCCTGAGCCTCTCGAACATAAGGGTGCCTGGGGCCGTAGTACTTTCGGCGAATCGACAGCTCCTCGGCCGCCTCCCGCAACTCCGCGTCCTCCAATGCAGCAGAGGAGGAATCGGCGGAGATCTCCAGGCGGGCTTGAAGATTGCGGATCGCAGGATGGTTTGGCCCCACTAAACTCCTCAAGGTCATCCACTTGTCGGCCAGCTCCTGCGATCTTCGAAGCACTCCCTTTTGCGCCTCGGTCAAAAGCGGATCCTCTTCGAATCCCGTCGATTGAGCCGCCGAAGGATGAGGGAGCACCAGCGCGATCGAGAAGAGGAGCATCCCGATTCCCTGGCGGTGGAGCAAGCGAGCCCAGTTGCTGCTGCGCGAGATCCGGTTCCGATCGATGTCCGTCGCCATAGCCGATGTATCCGATCCAGCACCAGTCCCGTGATCGGCGACGCACGCCGCAATGCGAGCGACCGCCATGGAGGCATCGGGAAGGGAAGGCATGCTAGCCTGATGCCGACCAACCGTTCGCTACCGCTTGATCCTACAACCGGATGGTCCGCAGGGCCAGCCGTCGAAAGTACTCATCCAACGACTCGGTGGAAGACGTTGGGTTGTCCTTCGGGGTTTCCGCTATCGGACCAATCGCTGCTAGGCGATCGGAAACCGGCGAACTTCCCGAGGAATCCGCCGTGGTAGCGGAAGGACGAAGCACGGTGTAGATGCGCTCGGTGAGTCGACTCTGGAGCGTTGGAGTGCCGACGCCGATCCCACTTGGTGCACTCCCCACTCCCGAAAAACTCCATCCCAATCCTCCAGCCCCAGATCCCTCTCCCTCGGCCGCATCTCCTTCGGCAGGGATGGTGATCAGCCGGAGCACGACGGCCGAACTGACCAGGTTCTGAGCGATCGCCATATCGAGCGAGGTGACTCGTCGATCCTTATTGAGGTCTCTGACGTTGGTCACCGAAGTCAGCGAAGGAGAGACGGCATTTTTTACATCCGCCATGTCGATCGACGTGACGCGCAGGAAGTCCGAGGCGGCGTTCGGGTGGGAGACGTCAGCGACCGCACTGCCGATATAGAAAACCTGCCGTTCCAGCAGCCCCGTGACCGCATTGTTCTGAACGATCACCTGCAACCAAGTATTCTTGATCGAACCGTTGGGCCACTGCAGTCGCACTCGCGCGGCCGTCGTCGCATTGCCCGGTATCACAGTGATCGAAGATGGATTGGGAGCGTTGGCCCAGGTGCTGGGTGTCCCACTGGTACCGACACGGAAGCTGAACTCCGTCGCCGTCAGCTCACCGGATGCCAGACCTGGAATGTCCAAAACCAGCCCGGTGATCCCATGCACATAGGGGACCACACTGGCATGAGTCAGCTTGATCGGCGCAGGTCCGCTCTCCACCACCTGCCGACTGGGATCCATCGCATGGACGTAACTGCCCCCTGGCGCCGTCTCGAATCCGGACTGCGCGTAGTAGACGATGGGGAGCAAGACAGTGGGTGTCGCATCCATCAAAAACGAAATCGTCGATACCCCACCATGGATATCGGTAGCCGTAATCACCACCGGCTCGGAGTAGTAGGCCTGAGAAGGAGTCATCGACCAAGTCCAGGTCCCGTTGGAATTTTTGATCACCGAACCGATGGATGCGGTCAGCGTCACGTCATCCCCATCGGCATCCGACCAAGTCCCTGAATTGCTCAGCACCGACAGCACCTTGCCAGAGACGGCTCCATTGGAAGCCGTAAGCACAGGAAGCGATCCTGCCGTGATTGAGATCGAATCGATCCCCACCCATTCATCTTCAACTGCCGTATCGACTGTCAGTATGCGAAGCTGCAACTTCGCTTGATTGTTGACCGCAACCGGAAGGACTGCCGAAACCAGCGTCTCCATCGTGGCTCCCGGACCAGCCGTCGCATCCGCCACGTAGGCCGCAGGGACATTGGTGAACGCTCCTGATTCACCGATGCGGTACTGGAGCGCTACAGCTTGGGGTGCATTCCGCGAACTGGAATCGATATCCCGGACTCGATAGGAAACGACCACGTTCCCCGATCCTGTCGTATTCAGTCGAACCAACAGATACGGTGCGTCCGCGTTCGTGCTTCCGCGCAACGCCACCACCGGATCGGAGATCTCGAATTCCGCGACACCTCCAGTGACCAAGGTGTTCGGCAGGAGCTGGTTGGCCAGCACATGGACAACTGGTGCAGCATCATTCCCCAGCACCGTCGCAGGATCGGCTCCTGCGCTCGCCATGCCGTCCCCCCGATACCCAATGATCGATGGCACCGATGCCCATTGATCATTGACAGTAATCAGCGAACTGTTCGTCCAATCCTGCAGAAAAGCACCACCGCTCAGCAAGTGATAGGAAGCGTCGAACACCATCCGAGGTTCCAACCCTTCGCACATGGCTTTACGCTGAACCATCGGGCAGCGCTTCGGCGATCTTTGCCGTCGGGCACCCACCATGCAAAGACTCGTAAATGCCTCAGCAAGCGAACGTGCTAGGTGCTTGTTGGGCCATCGAAACCAGCGGCCGTCCATTCGTGTGTTCATCGTCCAATGGCTCCTGCTCTTCAAGTCTTTGTGATGGAAGGAGCCAACAGCTCCCTCGCGAGCATCCCATCGATTGCCTTTTCGGTCGCCAGAATTGTCTGGCGACAAGTTACCCAGCCATCGACCCGAAGGGGGTGAACTGCTGGAAAGGTCGATCCCAAGCGGCTTCGGAGTCGGATCCAACCGCCTGCGGAAGTCCTCGGATGGCTACCACCAGGTCCTCAAAGCGGTATGGCAGCAGGTAATCCCCGAATTCCCATTCCCCCAACGTTTCTGGTGAGAGGCGTTAGCCGTCGAAAGCCGGCAGGTCGCTTCAAAGGTCGCGCTCCCCTCCTAAATAGTAGTGTGCTCCAACCCGGAAGTCGAACCAGACTTCTTTTTTCCTTCCTTCGGAATCGGACATAACCGCCACGAGCGGGGGGCTTTGTTCGGTTATCGCTAGAGCGGCAACTGGCCAAGAGTCGCACGGGCGAGGATCATGATCGTTCCGGCTGGATCGCTCCGGTTGCCTACGTCTAACTCTCCTCTTCCCAATCGGAACTCAAAGGACCCATCGATGCGCATCGCTCATTTGATCACGCGCATGATTGTTGGAGGTGCCCAGGAGAACACCCTTTACAACTGCCTGGACCTACAGGAGCAATTCGACGACCAAGTGGTCCTGATCACAGGTCCCACCCAGGGACCAGAAGGTCGGTTGCTGGAGCAGGGCAGGGGGCGAGGCCTGCAGGTGATCGAAATCCCCTCCCTGCGTCGATCGATCCATCCGATCCGGGATGCTCTCGCCTATCGGCATCTGCTGCGCGTGCTCAAAGAGTTCCAGCCTGAGGTCGTACATACGCATAGCGCCAAAGCAGGCTTGCTGGGCCGCGCCGCTGCTTGGTCGCTGCCACAGCTCAGTAACCCCCGCTCCAACCAGGCTCGCCGACTGCCTCGCCATCAGCGTCCGCCCTTGGTGGTCCACACGGTCCACGGAGCTCCTTTTCATCCCTATCAGTCGTCCGCCTCGAGGCACTTTTTCATCGCGTGCGAACGCTGGGCGGCCAAGCGTTGTCACCATATGATCTGCGTCGCCGACGCCATGACCGATAGGCTGGTTCAAGCCAACGTCGCGCCCGCTTCCTCGTTCACGACCATCTATAGCGGGATGGAGATCGAGCCATTCCTGGAGTCGAAGGTGCATCGTGAATCGATGAGGCAAAGGCTGGGATTCCGGCCGCACGATGTCGTCGTTGGCAAAGTCGCTCGACTGTTTCACCTGAAAGGGCACTCCCTGCTGATCGAAGCCGCACGCATCGCCGTCCAGAGTCAGCCGCAGCTGAAGTTCCTGCTGATGGGGGACGGGATTCTCAAGTCGGAACTGGAGTCGCAGATTGATGCTGCGGGACTGAAGGACCATTTCCATTTCGCAGGTCTGGTCCCTCCCGAACAGATGCCCAGATACCTGAGCGCCTGCGATCTCCTGGCCCATTGCAGCCTTCGTGAAGGCTTGGCGCGCGCCCTCCCTCAGGCGCTTTTGTGCGGTATCCCCGCCATCAGCTTCGATGTCGATGGCGCACGCGAAGTCGTCTTCGATCGCGTGACCGGCAGATTGATCGCCCCCGAAGATGTCCCGAGCCTAGCGGAAGCGATCGTGGAGCTAGCCAAACGACCTGACTTGCGGGAATCATGGGGTCGCGAGGGAAAAATTCGTTGCACCCAGCTATTCGACCACCGGCAGATGACAGCACAGATCCGTGGCCTCTACCAGCAATGGCTCGATCGACTCGCCAATCCCATCACCTCCACACCCCGCGAGAAGTAACCGACAGTCGCCAACCATAGACCCCCTTCCTTTTATGGGAGTCACTCTTGGCCTATGATGACCCATAGTGGAAGCCAGGACCGACAGGCCGAAACCATTTCCAACCTCCTGGAGCTCATGTCGCATGACGAAGGTCCCCAATTTCCTGGGCCCCTACCGACTGGCCCGTCTGATCCGCATGGGAAGTACCTGCCAGGTATGGGAAGCGATCGAAGCGACCAGCGGTAAACGCTACGCGTTGAAAGTGCTCCGCATGGATCAGCGCACCAACAAAGAGGAAATCGCAGCGCTAAAGCACGAATTTGACGTCGCTAGCGCGCTGGCACACAAGAATTTGATCAAGATCCACCAATTCGTCACCGACGCCGAAACCCCCTTCCTGGTGCTCGAACTGTTCAGCGAACTGAACATGAAGCAGGCCCTCCGCCGCGGCCCCGATTCGCTCGCTTTCATGCTCGACAAAATTCTCGAACAATGCGTCGAATCGCTTTATTACTTTCACAGCAAGGGCTACGTCCACTGCGACGTCAAACCCGATAACTTCCTGGTCAGCCGGGAAGGCGAAGTCAAGCTGATCGACTTCACGATCTCGCAGAAAATCACCAGTGGACTGGGCAAGCTGTTCCGCCGTCGCTCCAAAGCGATCCAAGGAACCCGTAGCTATATGTCCCCCGAGCAGATCCGAGGTGACTCGCTTGACGCCCGCGCCGACATCTACAGCTTGGGATGCGTCCTCTACGAGCTGGTGGTCGGCAAACCGCCGTTCACCGGAGAAAGCCCCAACGATCTGCTGAACAAACACCTGTCCGCTTCGATCCCCAACCCAATCGTCGGCAACGATAACGTCACCCCGGAGTACGCCAACATGGTCCGTGGCATGATGGCAAAAAGGCCGGATCAGCGTCCCCAGTCGATGTGGGATGTGCTGAAACTGGTTCGTGCCACCAAGGTCTTCAAAAAACCCCCTCGAATTCCCGACCGATCCATCTTCGACGAATTCCCAACCGGCGGCCGAGTCGAAGCACCTCAGACCGCTCAACAACAAGCCGAAGCTCTGAAAGCGGCATCTCAGCAACCCCCCACCCAGTCCTGATCGGTTGTTCCATCGCACCCGGAACTCACTTTTGGTAAAACCCGACGTGGCTTTGGTCCGATTCTTAGACACTTGAGGCGTTTTCAGGATGGAAGTGCAAGCCCCTCCGGGATTCGAATTCGAACTCCCGATGCTCCAAATCGAAAAGCAGATCGAGCTGCTGGAACAGTCGGCGCCCACCCCCGAGGTCCAGGATGCGATTCGACAGCTGCAAAAGCAGTGGAATGAAACCACCTCGCAGATCTACGGGAATCTTTCACCCTGGCAGATCGTGCAAGTCAGCCGCCATCGCGATCGGCCCTACACCCGAGACTACCTCGATCTGGCCTTCGATGATTTCATCGAACTGCACGGCGATAAGTTCTTCGGCGACGATCGAGCGATCCTGACCGGATTCGCCAAACTCGGTCGGCACAAGGTTATGGTGGTCGGACATCAGAAAGGACGGACCTACAAGGAACGCGCGGCGTGCCACTTTGGCTGCGCGCATCCCGAAGGCTACCGCAAAGCGATGATCAAGATGAAGCTGGCGGAAAAGTATGGCATGCCCATCGTCTGCTTCATCGATACGCCAGGCGCCTATCCGGGAGTCGGTGCTGAGGAACGGGGGCAGGCGCAGGTGATTGCGGAAAGTATGTTTTTGATGAGCCGCCTGAAGACGCCGATCATCTGTGTCGTCATCGGCGAAGGTGGATCGGGAGGGGCTCTTGGTATCGGAGTGGGCGACCGCATCGCCATTCTCCAATATGCCTACTACTCCGTCATCTCACCGGAAGGATGCGCCGGGATCCTCTGGAAAAGCCACCAGCACGCTCCGAAAGCCGCGGATGCACTCCGCTTTACCTCCAAGCACTTGGCCCAACTGAAGGTGGTCGACGATGTCCTGGAAGAACCGCTGGGAGGGGCACACCGCGATCACCACCAGATGGCTTCACGACTGAAAAGCTACCTATCCCGTTCCCTCGATCAGCTTCGCCGCACTCCTATCGATCAACTGGTCGAAAATCGCTACGAGAAGTTCCGCGACCTGGGCGCCTACCTCGAACGGCTTGAAGATGGGCAAGTGACCGCCGCAGGATCCCCCATCATTTCAGAAATCTGATTCCCCGCAGCCCGTCCAGGATCCCCCTCCATCGATCCATCCTTCGACCGCTCTCTTCTCACTCGCTCCAAGAAGACCAACCGATGCTCTATCCAACACGAACCCAACCTACCCGATTCGCGCTCCTGGGTCTGCTGGTGGCTCTCCTCGCCCAACTTCCGGCTGCTGCCCAGTCGCGGCCAGAGGATACCCAAGTCCCTTTTCAGCGAATCGAAATGGAGACCTACCAGAACTTCCTCAAGAACTGGGACGACGCCAAAAATCCAGTCCTCGTGGCATTGGTCGAGTCTCCAGAGCAGTACGAGAACCTTTTTGGTGCCGCAGCCTTTCAGGGCAACAGAAAACCGTTCGCGCCTCCCCAGGATCTTTTCCAGAAGGAATGCATCCTCGTGGTGGGCCGCGTCATCCCCGCCAGCGGCGAACGCAGCAAGATCATGCAGGTGAGCTCATTGATGCAGCGCGGTAACTCACTCGAACTGTCCTACAGCTTCCAACCGCCAAAAGATCCTGCCAGTTCCCAGGAAAAACACTGGCTGCAGCTGCGCATCCCCAAAGGCACCTTTGACCTGGTTCGCTTCGTGGAAAATGGCAAGCCGGTCGCGGAACTCAATCGGAAGCAAGGCCAGTGGGCCAGTCCCATCCCTCCTAGGGACTGACCCACCAAACGCTCTTGGACGGATCCATGGCAGGCTCAGTCGATCGGCAAGCCGCTGGCTTCCGTGAAGCGATCCAATAGAGATCGCATCGCTGTGTAATGAACCGTCTGGACGAACTCGCGAGGCCCCGCCAGCTCGATCGCCCGCTGCGCCTCAGCATCGGTCAGCTGCACCGGAGAGGCTGCCAATCGCTTGGCCACCGCCAGCAATGCACGGTCCCTGGCGGTCAAATTCCTCTCCGAATCGACCGACTCAAATCGCTCCAATTCCGCGATCTGCTCGGCGCTTTGTCCCAGCGATTCCAAGCGACGTTGCGCCTCTGCTAGCGAATACCAGGCTCCGTTCTGACGCGCGATCACCCAGGCAAGACGCGCGCGAGTCAAATCGCTCAAATCCAATTGCCGCTCTGCCGCAAGCAACGCTGCCACCTGCCGTTTGCCGGCGACTGGGAAATGCGCAAGTAGCCGCATCCAGTTGGGGACCTTCTCCGGTAGCTCCAGATCCCCGAATACCCCCCGCGTCTGTTCGACCGTGGGAAGCGGAAAACGTGCCTTGCGCTCCCCGGCCAATCGCAATCCCTCCTCCACCGAAACCGCCGCCACTTCGGCGTCCTGCCTTCCCCGCGTCTCCACCAACTCGGACGAGGCGTCCAAAAGATCGTCGGCCAACAAGATCGATTTCTTCTTGGCCAGAATCGGGTTGGTGGCCGTCAGATAGCTGTGTTCTTCGGTGTTCGAAGCACCGAAGTTTCCGCCCGTCTTCGACTGCGGCACCCCAACCCCTTCCTTCCAGCGATTGATGGCGTTGTTGCCCGCCACCGACAAGATCATCTCTAAGATCTGCAGATCGGTAAAATCTTTCCGACATGCTTCGATGTCCGCGTCGACCAGTCGATGGGGCTCACGAGTCAATCGCCGGGCCAAGCCAAAAGCGGCCTGCTCCGATGGGGGAAACTGCGACCAGTCGAGGTCTAGCGCGGCGATCTGATCGTCGTTCATCCCGACAGCCAGCAACTTCGACTCCTGATGCCCCAGGCAGTACTGGCAATTGTTGACGCGCGAAGCGATCCAGAAGAGCCTGGTTTTGAATCCGTAGTCGAGCGACAGTGCGGGATCGGGTTCCTGAACCGGTCGATTGTCGCTTGGCTGCCGCGATTGAGGTGGCATCCCACCGAAGTTCAGATACCCTCGGGCTCCCGAGCCGCCAGGGAGGAACAGCCGGGTCAATCGCGCTTCGTAGCTGAGACCTCGCGCATCATTCTGAGATCGCTCTTCCTCCGTGATCGGCGGCAACTCCACCCGCGCCCGTCGCTCCTTCATCTCCTCCAGCAACCGCTTGGTCGTCTCCCGATCGACCGGTGTCGGCCGCGGCTTGCTGGCCAAGTCTTCCTGCCCCTTGGGCTTCATGTTGTAGTACTGGTAGAAGGGATTGCCCGTCTCCAGAGTCAGCTGGAAACCGTTGCTGATCCGCGTCATATAGTTGTATCGGCTGATATTGACCAGCATGAAAAATGCACGTTGATCTCCGAATCCACTTCGCAGTGCATCCACCTGCTCCCTGGTTAGCGATCGAGGGGAACGCGTCAGCTGACGGGCTAGATCGAGTGCCTTTTGTTCGGCTTGGCTGAATGCAGACCAGTCATTGCCCGCCAGCTGACGACTCAGCTCGGCGATCTTCTCTTTGCTCAATCCCGTCACCTCCCAATTCATTTCGCAATGTCCCATGCAATATGGACACTTGACGGCGTCGGTTACCATCCAGAAAAGACAATTGCCGAACGGACGATCCCAGTTCTGAGAGATCTCCGATCCGGCGGCGCGAAGGTAGATTTCAAAGGGCACCGCCAGCTCATGCGCATAGCCGAAAGAAACCTTGTACCAGACGATGTCACTGGCCGATGGCATCAGTCCCTCAGGCAGCTTGGCCGCAAACTCTTGCCAGTCAGGCACCCTTAGCCGCGTCTTCCTTGCTCGCTGAGTCTGCAATCGCTCTTGCAATCGCTCATAGGGCAGCCACGTATGCTGTTCCTCGTCTTCGATGATGTCTTTAGGCTGCGCTTCCGGGCGGCCTACCTGAGGCGGTGTCTTGTTCGAAGGCGCCTGCGCTGCCCGCACCAGCGAATCGGGAGAAAACCGCACCGCCACTGGTGCCATCGGTTCGCCTTCCTGCGCCTCAATCCCCAGACAGATCAAAAGACGGTCCTGAAAATTAGCGTAGGCTTGATGCAGAACCATCGCGGCCGCTGTCCGATCATCGAACCAACGAACCAGCTCCGAAAACTGATCATCCGTCACGGCGTCGGAATCGAGCGTCATCCCGCGAGCGAACTCGATGGCCGCTTGCTCCCCTTCGTTCCAGACCGATCGATCCCCCTCGGTGAATGCCTTCCACTGGGAAGGACTCACGCCAGCCCGCTCCGCATCCAGCGATGCAATCTCCATCGCATACTGGCTCCCATTTGCCTTCGCAGTTGTCCATCGCATCGCAGCTCGCAGTTTCCCGTCGACCGGACCGAGTACTCGATGAGCGTAGTCCAGTTCCAGGAAGGCGGCTGCCGTCTTGGGCATCTCCCGAGCCACCATGCGGATCCAGGAGGGCAGGGGAGGCTTCGCCCCATCAGCAGATGGAGGCAGCGTCTCCCAGCAGGCTTCGCTGGAGGGCGGCAGCGGCCATCCCATCCTGGTAGTCGCCGCTTGCTGTCCGCATGCGATAGACAATAGGAGCAAAAGCCATCCGAAGGTCAGCCAAACTGGAGGAGGTCGCTTCCCTATTCGATGCATTATCCGCCTCATCGATCTGTGGTCCACTACGACATTGGGGAGAAGAAAAGGAGTCGTGCAATCGCACGACGGCACTCTCGTTATGCTACCGCTGGCTCAAATCGTCGGACAACCGATGAGTCGCTGCCATCAGCTGAATTCTCCAAGTTCCGAAGGGCGCTAGCGTCCCGGCTTGGTCCCTCCAGCAATCCAGAGTCCTTGGCAGACCATCGGCTACGTGCCTGAAAGATTTCTGTTCCGTCAGGAAGTCGACGGAAAAAGGTTCGGGTCGCGCCACCGACCTAGCCTTTTAAGCTAGATCCCAGCCAGGAACGCCAGGGGATCGGAAACTTCTGGTCTTCGATTCCGTCGTCGTAGCCAGCGGCCGCTTGCATAGCGAAACGCAATCTGCATCAGAAACCTTCCGCCCCACCACTCTGCATCAGATAGGCATCGGTCACCAGTGGCTGACTTTCGCCACACGAGTGCCGCAACCAATCGCGTACCGACCTCCCTTGGGACGGCTCCTCGATCCATTGCTTCGTTAATGGCGAAGGAAAATCGTCGACTCGCAAGCGGAAGCTCCTATTCGTAGTGCTGGCCGCAAGCAAGAGAGAGTTGAAAGTCATCCTAGCGTATTTGACTGATGTCAACGCCAGGGTTCCGTGAAGCCACGACGGAGGCGCAGGGGTAAGAACTCGCCCCGCATCTTCCCCGGAGATCCAGCCTCCGAAAGAACCACTCATCGCGCATTCAAGAAAAGTGGGGGTGGAAAAGTTGTACCAGCGGTGACCCCAAGTGAATCGAAACCTCCCCAGATCCCATCCTGCTCCAGAATTCTTTGTCCGGACATCGCACGTACGTCGACAATGTGCTCGATCGAGAAGCGTTCCCAATCTTCGAACCGACAGACTTCTTCGTCTTCGTGCTCCAGGGGAGGGCACTTGCGACCAATTTTTAGCGCTAGACAAGCTGCAAGGTCATGGGTGCCGATCGTTGCTTGCGGAGACCGCCACGACTCACGGAACGGAGGTCCAGGATCGGTGTAAGCCCAAGCGACCAGTCGATGGAGCCGAAGCGATGACTCCTCCAGGCCCCAAACTCCCGCGACCTCCAGGCCCCAAACTCCCGCGACCTCCAGGCCCCAAACTCCCGCGACCTCCAGGCCCCAAACTCCCGCGACCTCCAGGCCCCAAACTCCCGCGACCTC
>JBILTR010000035.1:0-36167 GCA_044371425.1 Pirellulaceae bacterium
TCATCTTCAGTTGCTCTCCACCTCCCTTCGCAGGAACGCAGTTACTGTCGATTAATGAGTCCAAATCAGACCCATGAAGGGACTTACACCCTCCCGTTTCGACGCCGTCAAAGGCGCACTAGCCACCGCTGCCAAGCGGTGGATGATTCTGGGAAACCGCTTGATGCAATCGAAGCACCATCAGGCGATCGTAGGCACCGGAGGGGCTGTTCATTCCTCGGGTTCGCTTATCCGCCTTAGCAAGGCAGGCCGCCTAAAAGAGCCTCCACAAAGCCGCTGCCGCAACGAATCGAATGCTCCGCAGCAATCTGCGCGAATCGAAGCCGAATGATTTCCGATGCAAGATTCAGGCTCCGTTCGGCTCGCAGCGATTGGTCGTCGTCGATGATGCGGCCCGAGTGGGTGACATAGCGAAGTTTTCCCAGGGGTCGGTAGTCGTAGCGGGCCAGATCCTGAAAACGTTCGCCGATCAGAGGTAGCGACGTCAGTACGCGGAGGAGGCCATCCTGGGAGGGAGGTAGGTGTGGGACGATATCGTTGCCGTATTCGTAGCGAATGTGATCGATCTTGCGGCTGTACGCATCGTGAAATGCCGCATTGGCAGGCTTGGCCGAAGCATAGGTGACGACTTGAAGTTGCAGGTCGGGGAAGCGTTGAGCGACGCGCCAAGCGAAGAGCGAGGCGAGGGCTCCACCTTTGCTGTGCCCTGTCAGGAGCAGAGAGCGTCTGCGGCGACCGATCGCCTCGCTCAACTGCTCCATCACCGGCTCCACCAATGGCTCTAGCGCCTGGTAAAACCCTGAGTGGACTTGCCCTGGATAGTGGATCGCCTCGATCGGTTGGGCATCGAAGGCCTGAAGCCAGTCGATCAGATTGGGGATGTTCTGTGGGTCCCATGGCAGGGTGCCTCGGAACGCTACCACCCAGCCATCCTGGCTTTCTCCGAAAAGGCAGGCGTTGACTTGGTCTTTGTCCCCGAACAGGACCTTGGGGGGAGCGATCCATCCTGAACCGCGGAAAAACTCCACCTGATCTCGCTCTTCCAGCATCTCTTTTTGACCGCGTATCGCGTAGGTGAGTGCGCTGGAGCAGAGCAGGCGACCCTCAACTGTTTTGGCTGCCATAACATTCCTGAGATCGTCAGATTTCCAAAATAGCACAGAAGGAGTAGTCCGATCCTTTCGGCTCATCATACCACTGTCGACCCGGTGGCGCATGGGCTGGCCCCAAGGGGGAGGCGGAGGGATGATATGGACGGAGGGGTGGCTGGATCCAATCGGTGTGAGGTGCGATAGGGGGAATCGGCGCTGCGACTTGAGGGGCAAAATGGTACACTGAGCGGGCATAGCTCATCGAGTTCCATGCGATGAGATGGTCAACTGGTTTTGCAGGGAGGGAAGGGATCCAGATGAGGAAGCATACGGCCACGATCCGTCGTGTCGGAATACTATTTGCGGGTGGACCGGCTCCTGGGGCCAATGCCGTGATTTCGACGGCTGCCGTTGCATTTTGTAATGCTGGCATCGAAGTGCTTGGCATCAAGCACGGCTATTCGAAACTGGTGGAATTTGGTCCGGACAGGCCGCTGAGGGAAGGGGACGACTTCATCCGAATCACCCACGATGTGTTGCACCACACCCGCACATCCCAGGGGATCATGATTGGTACCGCGCGAACCAACCCTGGAAAAATGGTGTCGCATCCCGATCACTTGAATGACCCCGAGAAGTCGGCGCCCCTGCGTCGGGTCGACCAAGCGTTGAGATCGTTGGGGGTCGATGCACTGATCAGCATCGGCGGTGACGACACCCTGAAAACCGCCAACAAGATGATGATGCTGCAAGATCATCTACCTGAGGGTACATCGAAGATTCCGGTGATTCATCTACCCAAAACGATCGACAATGACTATTCCGGGATCGACTTCACCTTCGGTTACTTCACCGCGGTCGAAACGCTGGCTAGTGAGATTCGCAACCTGAATCATGACGCATCGGCTGGGCAGGCGTACTTCCTCTGCGAGGCGATGGGACGCAGTGCCGGGTGGCTGGCTTACGGTGCCGCGATTGCGGGTGAGGCATGTTTGGTGCTGAGTGTTGAAGACATTCAGGGGCCGCTGCGGGCGATCGAAAAGATCACCGACTCCACGACTGGCAAGACGAGGGAGCGGCCGGTGATGGTGCTGGAGAATGTCGTGGATCGGATGGTCAAGACCATGCAGATGCGACAGAAGCAGGGACGCAACTACGGCGTCATCGTGATCGCAGAAGGTTTGGCCGAGTTCCTACCCAGTAAAAGCCTGGAAGGGATTCCTCGCGACGACCACGGGCACATTTCGATCGCCAATGTGCAGATTGGTCGCATGTTGGCCGAATTGGTGGCAGCGGAGTACAAGAAGCGGGCGGGGAGTTCGCGGAAAGTAACCCCCCTGCAGCTGGGCTACGAATCGCGTTGCGCTCCGCCTCATGCGTTTGACATCATGCTTGGGTCGCAGATCGGTGCCGGTGCTTACCGCGCCTTGATTGAAGAGCGTTTGGCAGGTGTCATGGTTTCTGTCGGTGGGCAGCTGGATCTCAGTTATGTGCCGTTCGAGCAATTGGTCGATCCACAGACGCTGGTCACTAAGGTGAGATTCATCGAGCCCAAGAGTGACTTCCATCGATTGGCTCGGTTCCTGGAAACCTGCGGGGAAGATTGACGTGGCGAAGTGCGAAATTCGGCCAGCGACGGATAGGAAGACCCGCAAGGACTTCATCGGCCAGCTTTGGGATATCTATCGGAATGATCCTTGCTGGGTCCCTCCGTTGATCGGTAATCAGATGGAGCTGGTGGGGTTTCGTTATCATCCGTTTCACGATCAGAATCAGGTGGCGAATTTCGTCGCCTACCAGGGGAATCGGCCGGTCGGTCGTATCACAGCGATCGTCAATCGTGGCCACATCGACCGGTATGCGGAGAATCGAGGCTTTTTTGGTTTCTTTGAGTCGATCGAAGATCGAGATGTCTCGCGGGGGCTGTTCGACGCGGCCTTCCAATGGCTAAAGGCTCAGGGGATGGATTCCATCCGCGGGCCTGTCAACCCATCGCTCAATCATGACATCGGTTGCTTGGTATCCGGCTTCGATACCCCGCCAACCTTCATGATGGCCCACAACCTCCCCTACTATGAATCGCTGATTCTCGATTCGGGGTTTGCTAAGTCGCAGGATGTCTTCTCTTTCGAGGGAGACATCTCCATGCTGGATCGACTTGATCCCAAACTCGATTTTGTTGTCCAAGAACTGCAGCGACGATTCAATGTGGTGGCTCGGCGCATGGATACGCGCAAGCTGGACTCGGAGGTCGCCCTGTTCCTCGATATCTACAACAAATCGCTCCAATCCACCTGGGGCTTTGTCCCGCTGACCGACGCCGAAGTACGCTTCATGGCCAAGGGACTGAAGATGTTGATCGAGCCTGATTTGACGACGAT
This sequence comes from Pirellulaceae bacterium, assembly GCA_044371425.1. Classification (GTDB taxonomy): domain Bacteria; phylum Planctomycetota; class Planctomycetia; order Pirellulales; family Pirellulaceae; genus JBEISR01. The sequence continues at coordinate 3,473 of JBILTR010000035.1, forward strand.
TCTGGAGGTGGACGGCAAGCCGGTGGGGGCTGGCCTTGGACTTCTAGATTACAACCCTAGGATCAAGAAAATCCAAGGGAGGTTGTTTCCCTTCGGTTTCTTGCACTTGCTCTTAGGACGAAAGAAACTGCATCGCGCCCGAATGATGTGCACCTACGTTCTTCCAGAGTGGCAGCGTTGGGGGCTTGGGCTATTGCTGCTCGAGCGGATGCGGCCCGATTGCTTGGCTCGCGGAATCAAAGAAGCGGAGTTCTCCTGGGTGCTGGAAAGCAACCATCTTTCGCGAGGGAGTTTGGAGCGAGGTGGAGCGAAGCTGGCCAAGACCTATCGGATCTACGACCGGAATCTCTAGCCTCTTCGCTCCAAAAGCCCACCAGCGAAAGGGAATCCATCAATCGCGGACATCGGTGGCGTCCACTTCGTTGGTTGTCTTTTTGCTACCGGACTTTTTCCCTTTGTTCGATTTATCGCCGCGGCTTGGTTTCTTGTCGTTCCCCGAAGTGAGCTCCTGCTCCAGGGTCTGAATGTATTCCGGAAATCTCGCCAACTCCTCAGCAGGTACTTCGGGGAATTTCAGATCCATCTTCTGCAGATGATGGGTGATGATGTCGGCCACGACGGCTCGCGTATACCATTTGTCGTCGGCGGGGACGACATACCACGGAGCCGCCTTTGTGCTGGTCGCCGGTAGCATCGCGTCGATCGCTTCCTCATACTTGTCCCACAGAGCCCGCTCCTTGAGATCCCCAGCATTGAATTTCCAGTGCTTCGTAGGATCCTTCAATCGCTCCGAAAGCCGCTTCCGTTGCTCCTTCTGGGACACGTGCAAAAAGATCTTGATGACCGTGGTGCCATGACGCGTGAGCATCTCTTCGAATTGGCGAATCTCCGCAAATCGATGCTCCCACAGCGACTCCCCCTTATGCAGCGATGGAAGGACCTGGGGTTTGAGGAACTCAGGGTGCACCCGCACCACCAACACTTCCTCGTAGTAGGAACGATTGAAGATTCCGATCATCCCTCGCTTGGGAAGGCATCGCATCGGGCGCATCAAAAAGTGATGCTGCAGTTCTTCGGAATTAGGAGCCTTGAACGATGAGACGACGCAGCCCTGGGGATTGATGCCACCCATGACGTGGCGAATGGTGCCATCCTTCCCTGCGGCATCCATCCCCTGCAAAATCACCAACAGCGATTGCTTTCCATCGGCGTAGAGTCGCTCCTGGGCTCCCTGAAGGGAAGAAACGTCGGATGCGAGTGCCTGCGTTGCTTGTTCCTTCATGCCATCGATCGATGGGCCGCTGGTGGGGAGCTTGCGAATGCGGAGCTTCTCACCGAAGGGAACGCGAAACTTCTTCAGGTCAAATTGGTGCGTGTTGGCCATCGAATTGCCTTCAGCGAGAAAACGGTTTCGATCACAGCATGGTCCAGGTGAACGGTAGCGACTTGGTGCCGGGGGGCACCCAGTCAACGATCTGGAGTCGCTTGGTATCCCCCCAGTTTAGTCGGAGAAGCGGCATGCGCCGAAAGTTCGTTCGATGCCTACCCCTGATGGCTGGCAACGATGAGGGATCCGAGCGATTGGCCGAGCGGGGCCCCGAGTTGCTGATGGAGTGGCAGAAAGGCCGAGGTCCAGCGAGCGTTGACCTCCAAGGGCAGGCCGACAGATTGCTCGGGCAGCCAAAGAAAGTCGATACCAATCCAGCCCAGCAGGGACGCACCGGGCAGGTGTAGGCAGGCGGATAGAGGCCGCACCAGCGACGATGGGGGACCATCGTTCCAAGGGAATTTCCCTCCTTGGTACTCGATCCCAGCAGCAGTCCAGTGGATGATTTGGGAGCAGGGGCCGAATGACTTCCAACCGGGCGGTAGCTGACCCGAGCGGGGGAAGGACGCTGCGGTGGATCCAAAAAAGTGGAGGCTCCCCGGCTGCCCGACGAGTCGAGGTTGCACAATCCACTGCGTCGGATCTTCCAGCTCGTCGATCCAGATTCCCAGTTGGTGTTCGTCGAGCGTCCAGCGACTGTTATCGCAACCGGCACCATGTCGAGCCTTGAGGACCCAGCCGGATGGAGGGGGGAGAGGCGGTTCTCGAAGGCTCCACCCCTGGGTCGATCGGTCGATCGACCAATCGACCGCCAGGCAGGTGGGAATGGTTGGCAGGCCGTTGGCTTGCCAATGCCGATAGGTCTCCCATTTGTCCCCAAAATGCCGCAGTGCTTCCGCGCTGCTGACAAGAAGTCTCACCCCTTCGGCTCTCAATCGGTCCGCCAGTTTGCTCATGAGCATCTGCGACTCTGGAGCAATCAGGATCGTCCAATCGGCCTGCTTTGCCATCGCCAGCCAATCTTGCCACCATCGATCGGGTTGGATTCTTTGGATTGCCCTCGCGTTGACATGCGCGGTGGCATCGAGTGATGCATCGACAGCAAGAACGGGAGACACTTCCGGATGTTCCCCAAGTGCTGCTGCGATGCTATTGGCCATCGCTTGACCCTCGGACATCATTTCCTCGGGAATGTGATGTTGGGAGTCACGCCACCCACCGCCAGAGAGGTATTCGAGTATGGCGACTCTCAAGTGAGATCCTCTCAAAAAATGCCAAGACCAGCGCAGCGTGTGGAGTGAAGCCATGCCCTTTGCGTAGTATCACCAAACCAGCAAGCCGGTTTGGTGATACCAATGCGTGACGGGCTAGCCATCGCTTTGCGGCATCCGTGAGGTATCGCCTAGGGAAGGAGGCTGGACAGTTGCCGCCGTAATCGGAGGAGTCTTTCAAATCGTAGCGGAAGATCCTAAGCCTTCCGGCATGCGACGCTGGACCGAAAAAGAAGCGGTCGCTCGATCCGTTTCGCTACCCAAGGCAATGCAATCGGCATAGCACAGTCGTGCGGCCGTTTGCGGCACGCTCCGTTGCCTCACTGAATTGACGGATGAACCGAAAAAAAGGCGACCGGAAACCCGATCGCCTTCATTTCATTTTCCAGTACCCGACGGCTTACAGTTCTTCGTAGGGGAGTTCGAAAGGCTTCATCATCTGGCTGAGGTCGCCCGATTGCAGCCCCGCCTTCAACCATCTCACTCGCTGTTCGGCAGAACCGTGAGTGAACGCATCCGGTCGAACATAGCCCATCGCCTGTTCCTGGATCTTGTCGTCGCCAATCTTGGTGGCGGCATTGAGGGCTTCCTGAAGGTCTCCTGACTCCAAGATCGACTTCATTTGCTGTGCGTGGTGGGCCCAGACACCAGCCAAGTAGTCTGCTTGAAGTTCCAGGCGGACACTCCACTGGTTGCCTTCCACCTTGCTGGATCGCTGCTGACGCATCTGCACTTGTTCGGACAGCCCCAGAAGGTTCTGGAGGTGGTGCCCGACTTCATGAGCGACAACGTAGGCCATCGCAAAATCGCCAGGTGCCTTGAATCGTTGTTTCAGCTCCTGGAAGAATGCAAGATCGAGGTACACCTTGCGGTCGGCAGGGCAGTAGAAAGGGCCGACTGCGGCGTTGGCCATTCCGCACGCGGACTCAACGCGTCCGCTGAAAAGGACGAGGTTGGGTTTGACGTACGTGAAGCGGCTGTTGCCTGTCAGTTGACGCAGTTGGGGCGTCAGTGCGTCCCAAACGTCTTCGGTATCCTTCAAGACGACGGAGACGAAATCCTTGAGCGGCTTTTCGGCTTCCAGTTGCCTTGGGTCAATCTTCTGAGCAGGTGCAGCCTGAGCTTGCTTTTGCTGCTGTTGGATCATTCCGCGTGGGTCTCCACCCAGGAATGAAATCAGCAGAACCATCAGCAAGGTCATCAAGCCGCCACCCATGGCGATCTGCTTTCCGACGGGCATCCCGCGTCGGTCCTCGACATTTTGACTTTGTTCGCGACCTTCCCAACGCATTGTCCCGGAATCCTCCGATGAATGGTGTTGCAGCAAAACCCAGATACGCTTCAGCTCCAACGCGCCGAAACGACCAAAACAAGTCTAAACCATCGACTTCGAGATGGGTATCCGATACGCCATAGCCGATTGGGCTTTTTCCCGATCCGGCTTCCCAGAAGCTCAGCCCTCGGGACGTTCTGATGCAGTGTCTGGTGGAAAGTTCCCGCCAGTCGTCTCGGTTAGGAAAAAGTGGGCAAAGTCGCTCGGATTACCTTGCGATTCCCTTTTTTAGAGGGCGGGGGCAGGGATCTCTCGTGAGTGACAGAAAGTTCGATAACAGTCGCGATCGCGGGGAACAGGTTCAGGGCCGCTACCGGCTGCGCGAGGTGCAACGTTCGATTTCGACCACTCGATTCCGCTCATGCATCGCCGGGAAAATCGGTGACGATGGCCCGAGCCTGGCCGCACCACAGTTCGGTGCCAACCTGCCAATGGGGTCGCTTGACGACGGCGAAAGCGACCGATCTGTCTCCCGAAGGATCCGGAGCACTGGACCGGGTAGTGCCGACATCGACCCCTTCCTGGTTTCTTAAGACCGACTGCGGGGCAGGGGGTGGGCCAGAAATGCTCAGTCGACACATCTTCTTTTGAACTTGTCCGAGTGCATCGAGTCGCGCGATCGTCTCCTGGCCCAAATAGCACCCTTTTTGGTAATGGACCGACTCGGCTTCGCGGGTGGTCTCTTGAGGGAACATCCCTGGATCGATGTCGACACCAAACCAAGGCCAGTTATTCCGAATGCGTCGTGCATGGAATTCTTCGGAAGACCAGGGAGCCGATGGTGGCGCAAAGATCGATGCATCTTCTGCATTGGTCGACGCCATGCCGATGATCCAGCTGTTATCTCCCCCCCATCGCCAAGGAGCGTGCAACCGAATTCCGCTTGGCAACACCGGTTCTTCCCAAAACGAGGAGCGATCAGGTACGGGCGAAAGTCCTGATGCAGCGATCCACTGATAGTGTTCGCTGCGATCGGCCAGCTGAACATCTTCGCGAAAGATATAGCGATCCAAATGGTCCAGCAGCAGTTGCTGAAGGCCGTGCGTCGTCACAAAAAGTGTCGCCGTGGCGTGATGCAGTATCTGGCCATGGCAAAGCGACCTGCCTTTCACATCGCAAAGAAAAAGTTCGGCCGTCGATCCTTCGGTTATCTGAGCCACCTTTTGGGTTGAGAGATTGTGGAGCAGTTGGAGGCGGTCTCGTCCCGACCATTCGATCACGGTAGCGGGGGGGAGGCGGAAGAATCGGTCGATGCGATAGCTCATGGTGGTCCGAAACCGAGGGAGTGCGATGACAATCAGGCGTTCTTGGTCATGGTGGCGTTGCAGGCTGCCAAAGCCGACTGGACGAGGAATGGATTCTTGGCGCGATCGATGAGGCTCTGCAGCTGGGATTGGCTGTCGATCACCCCAAGGCCCATCGATTCGAGGGCGGATCGACTGGCGGCGCATGCGAATGCGAGACGGCATCGTTTCCGAGCTGCCAGGAGCGCGGTGGCAGCAAAAAGTTCATGGCCCGATTCGGGAATCGGAGGAGATTCCTTTCCTATCCCATTGAGCAATGTTCGAAGATGGCCACGCGGCGATTGATCCAACGAGGATGCAACAACCAGCAGGGAGTCCTTGGCCATGTGGCTGGCTAGGTGGAGAGCAGCGCGAGCGACCTGGGGCCAGGTGCAGCGGTCGGAATTGCCGACGAGGGAAGCGACTACCAGGTCACTTGCCTGAAGCGATCCGGCGGGAATGTGCGGCAATCTCGCTTGTTCCAGCCACTGTTCCATCGATCGGGCTTCGCCCGCCTGGATTGCGGCGATCGATTCATCGCGTCCCTCGACAATGACGATCGACAGTCCCTGGACGAGCGATTGAAGCGTCGTGTCGGCGGTTGCTGCGGCTTTTGATGTCGAAGCGAAAACACCGCTTCGCTTGGCCCATTGCTGTTCCCATCGCCGCGCGGTGGCTGAATCGACAAAATCCGGGGCCATCGAAAAAGGATCCACGGCGCCCAGGCCTCGACAGTTAGCGGCCGATTGGATTGGAAGGAGGAAATCCGCATCGACCAGATCTCGCTGCACATAGATCGGTTCTGCTTCCTCATCGGCCGCTAGGTATGCCATCGAGGGTGGGTCATTAGGACGATGCACGACCCAGCGGATCAAGCCTTGGGACGGCGATGATTCATCCGACACCTGTTGTTCGGTGTTCAGTGCAGCCAGCGTCATATCCGAATTGGAAACCACAACCTTGATGGACTCGAGGTCGGGTTGAGCGGCCAGGAGGCGATCGATCAGTGGGTGAATGATCTCAGAGGCCGAAGGGACACCCGGATGCAGCGCGATCGCGACGCGATCTCCAGGGACGAGGGCTTCGTACAGCGGTGGGTACCCCAGTGGCGAAGCGAGCACTTCATGCAGCAGCGATTCCGGCGAACTGGTCGCTTCCGGCGGAGCCCAATGGTCGGCAAATCCGCTCACCTGCCAATGGACCTGGTCCCCAACCGGCAACTCCCAACTTTGGCTTTTCAATCCTTGATTCTCCACCGTTCAGGCTCCTCGACCGGGAATTCAGGATCGAGCCCACGGGATGGAGCCTTGGATCCATGTCTTATCCTGACGTATTGTTTCGATCTTCCCAATAGGAGAGAAGGTGGGGTGGGATCTGTTGAGTGATCCACTGTTGCTGCTGTGTGTCGAGCGAAAGGAAGTAACGGCGGGCTTCGGAGCGGTCGCGAGCCAGTTGGTCCATCTGGCTGAGCTCGAGATCGACCTGCATTTTTTCTAGAAGGGCGAGGACCAGGATGCGTGGGTCGACCTCTTCGCGAATCAGAATTTTATCGAGAGTCTGCTTGGCGAGCTCTAAATCCTTCTGCGCGATGGCGACGCGAGCCAGTTGGAGCCAGGCTTTGAGGTTGTAGCTGAGAAATGCATCCGACTGCTCCGGAGGGAAATACGATTCCACTGCCTTCCACTGAGCGACATTTCCCTGCACCATGGCATGAAAAAATTGCTCCCGCACCGTTGGCTTCTTCTCCACCAGCTCGGCCTTCCATCCAGGTTCAGGAACCAAGTTTCGGGAGCTGTTTAGGGAAAAAGCAGCAAAAAGTCCGGCAGCCAAGAGCATCGATGCCAAAGCGATTCCGAAAGTTTTCCAGCGGCGATTTTGGAGAGCGATTCTTTGTTGAGCCAACGTGGTTTGAAGCAGCACTGCCGGCGCGCTGCGTTCGACAGCCCCTTGCACCTCCAGCTCCGTCAGGGGAATGAGCGAATCGCCGTGCCAGTTTCCTTCCAATTGGGAAGCGATATCGCGCAGGGAGCGGAGGACCGAAGCCGCATCGGCGGGGCGGTCGGCTGGCTGTTTGGCGAGCAGCCGATCGATCAGTTCGTAGATCGCATCGGGAAGGCCAGCCCGCTTCTGACGCAAGGGTGGAGGTGGATTCTGGAGATGCTGCATCGCAAGGGCGAGAGCGGTTTCCCCGGTGAAAGGGGGTGAACCGGCCAGCATGTGATAGGCGGTGACTCCCAGCGAATAAAGGTCGCTCCGCTGATCGACGGCAGTTCCCTGAATCTGTTCGGGGCTCATATAGAGCGGGGTGCCCATCGCGACGCCTACCGCTGTCAAATGGTTTTCGTTGCTCCTGGCCCGCGCTAAACCGAAGTCCGCCACTTTGGCGACTCCTTCCGGTGTCAGCAGGATGTTCTCTGGCTTGATGTCGCGATGGACCACACCCTCTTGAGCGGCGCGATGGAGCGCCGAGGCAGCTTGAATCAGGATCGAAAGTGACTCCCGTAGCCCAAGGCACTTCTGCTTCTCGATGAAGGCTCCTAGCGTGTTGCCAGGAATGTATTCCTGAGCGATGTAGTGGATCCCGTTGGCTTGACCGATGTCGAACACCTGCACGATGTTCGGATGGACCAGGGCGGCGGCGTGGCGGGCTTCTTGGAGGAATCGCTGCTGGTGGTCGGCGCTGTCGACAAAGTCGCGCCGCAGAACCTTGAGCGCCACATGGCGGTGCAAATTCTCCTGAAATGCGAGGTAGACATCGGCCATGCCGCCTCGTCCAAGCCGATGGATGATGCGATAGCCGGCCACCCGCTGATTGCTTAGGTCAGGCGAATCCGGCAATTCTTCCGCCATCGCGTGCTACTCCCAGAGTATGTCGACCATCGCCGACTCATGGGCCTTCAACGGGACTTTCACCTTCTGGTCCTCGATCACCAATTCGGTCCATACCTTCCCAGCGATATCGATCGTACTCGCTTTCCGCGGCTTGCGAAACAGATCGACCGACGCAACCGTTGGCCGCCCGGCGTGGTCTTGGAGTCGGATTCGCATCCCCTGTGGCGGTTCTCCTGGACGGCCCAGGGAGGCAACCAATTCCACCAAAATATGCGAAGGGGTGCACTGAACAAACCACGCGGAAGCTCCAGCCCCCATCCGCCCTGAACCATCTGCGACAGGATGTCTGTCCGAAAAGTGATCCAGGCAGCTTTGTCGTGGTCTTGGCAAATCCAGCCCGATGCCGAAACGAAACTCGCCCTCCCCGTTCGGAACGGGAAGGAGGGAGTCGAGGAAGCGATCTTCCAGCCGACGATGTCGAGAAATTCCATTGGGGAGAAGGTACTCGCGGTGATCCGCTTCATCGATTTCGACTAGCGACGGAGCGTAGCTCCACCCCGTCGGCATCGTCGTCTTGGTTCCATGTTGCCACAGAGAAACGATACCGCTGATGTTGGCCCAGGCTGTCCGCCAGCATAGATAGTGCTTGAGGTCGGGGGTGTCAGGAAGGCGCATTCCGGAACAACGAAGTTCGATTTCGAGGACTCGGCTTCCTCGAAAGAGCGAATAATCGAGTTGGTACTTCCCGAGCGTCGTCGGTCCGTCGACCAGATCTCCTGTGAAACGCACCCGGCCCACGACGGTGTTCGATTTGAGCACTTCCATACCCGTCGCTCGCATCTGACTGTACGAGGCGGTTCCAGTGCCATTTTCTGGGAGTCGCATTGCGAGCATGCCGCTGAGTCGATTGCCGCGATGATTGGGAGCGTAGGTTCCTTTGAGTCGACCGGACTGAAGGTCGAGGTGCGCCTCCAGAAACTCGTTCCCCAGCACTCCTGGCTCTCGTGCGATCAGCGGCAGCTTCGCCTTCCTGGTGGCTCGCGTTTCTTCGGTCAGCTGCAAAATGCCCATCGGAGGTAGATCGACCACGGCGTCGACTCCTTGGGTGTGCGGCTGGCTGGCATAGACTCGCGACGACTCCGATTCCTCCAGCGCCCGCAAGGGGAGGTTCTCCAGCAGCAACCGTCTAGCACCGCTCCAAGGATTCACCACGAAGTACTGCTTCCCCGAGGATGGGGCTTGCGAGCTACGGGGCATCTGGTCGCGAAGTCGTTCGACCGATCGGATCGCTGCGGTCTGTAGTTCCTGCGCTAGTTGGCTGAGTTGTTGGCGAGCGTTTTCGGTGCGATCTTCCCCCCACGCCAGCGCCAAGCTATGGGTCACCTGGGAAAAGATGGCAGGTTGGCAGGACGGTAAAGGTTTGGCCGAGCCTGGCGACTCCTGGCTTTCTGGTTCTGATGAGCAAACCGAAAGATCGGAGTTGTGGCTGAGCGAACCGTGGGACCAGTTCCATTCCGACGACGGAGCGGGAAGTGGCTGCCGCGCCAGCCAGCCATCGAGTTGTTGCAGAAGCACGGCGAGGTTTGTCACCGATCCGATCTCGCGCTGCACCTTCCAGCGGACGTCATCGGTCGCCAGATGGCTCCATGCAACCGGCAAAGGTTGCTTTGGAAATTTGCTGGCGGCTAGTCGTTCCTGGTGATAGGGACGCTGGGTGCTGGCGAAGTACTCTGGAAGACGAATCCAGGAGCCGAGCAGTGGGCTGCGTTTTGCCACGCGGAGGAGATCTTCCATCGGCCAGCTTGTTTGCCCCGCCCAGTGCGTCAGCAGCAGGGTTGGGACTTGATGGTAGTCCATCTGTTTGCCGATGCGGGTTCCGAGATGGAGGAACGAAGCGACTTGAGCCGCATCGATCACCTGATTACTAATCGCATCGATGCAAGACCCGTCGGGCGCTTCCCAGTAGATTTTCGCTTGGCTGGACTGTGGATAGCGTGCTGCTTGCCAGTCGAGCAAAAGGGCGGCTTTGTAGCCAGACGCCAGCAGTTGCCTCGGAGAGTTGGCGTGAAGCGAAGGAGTGAACGTCGCGTAGACCTCGGGAGAGCGGCCGACATGCTGGTGATACCACCGGCGGTTCTCCGAGAGCAGTTCCAGCGCGAAAGACTCTTCCAGCCAAGGAATCACCTCCAACGGATCGCTTCCACCCGCCAGGTCGATCCAATCGTTCTCGCGGATCGCATCCAGCCACGGCTTGCTGGCGTCTGCTTGCCGGATCCAGCCAGGAAAGTCACCGATCCAAAACTGGGCATGCGGATCGGTGGTGAGGGTTTTGCACTGGTATTCGTCCGGAGGACGGTGCATGAGCACGATGTCAACAAGATGGACGGCCTGCGCGAAATGGTGGTCGCGTTCCTGAGCCAACTGGTCAAAGCAGCTTTGAATCCATCGCTCCGCTTCCGCGTCGTTCTGCTCAGCGACGGCTTGGGCGGCGTGGAGCAATTGTTCCTGGAAGAGGGCGGAGTTGAGCGTGCTGGAGTATCGCAGTTGGCGAATGATCAGGTGCAGTTGCCAGTAGGCAAATCCAAGGGAAAAGAAGTCGGCTTGCCAACGATTCCAATCGGCAGGGGAAGCGACTGGGGATCGAGCCGCGAGGAGTTCACGCAATGCCGAAGCGGTCGAGAGGCGATCCGCTTGCGAGGCAATCGCCTCACTCTCCAGCACCGTCAGCCGCTCCCGAAGCGTCGTCTCCATCAAGCTTTGGCTGGCTTTGGGAACCAGCACCACGGCTTGCTCCACATCGAGCGCCGAAGGGTCGGATCGCTTCCATTCCGGGATCGTTTGCGTCCGATGGATCAGCTCGGGATGCCAAAGAGCGGTCCAGCTGGACAGCAGGTCGTCAGCTAAATCTGCTGCCATCGCCTCGGATAAATCCTCGGGGGCTCCCCCAGGGAGAGCCAGTATCAAGCGTTTCCAAGTCATCGTGATCCTGTCGCAGAACTGGTAGCTAGAGGCTTTACAGAGCGTTTGTTGGGTTCATCGGACTCGATCGGTGGGGCGGTGAGCCAAGCTCGCACTCCCGCAGCGAAACCACACGGTGCCGAGGATTGCATGCGGTTTCATCCTAACGGGTGTGGCGGAGACCGTACGGCTTTTTGCGTTAGCAGACCCATCCCAGAGGGTTTCCGCCCTGCCGGTACTTTCGGGAGTGTCACGCACGGCATCCAGGAGCCGTCCCAGAACCTCCCACGGGTGATTCCAAACGGATTGGGAGAATCGACCTCTATCCAGGAAACCGCACCAAGCCTGCTTATTGTCGGGTGGGCCGAGTTTGGGGGAAAGGGGCCGTCGATTGGTTGTGGTTGCTGTTTTGGCTCAGAAAACTCGGTTTCCTCCATTCGATGGCCTGGGATGGATGACGGTCGCAACGATCGCAGGGAGGGAAGCAGGATGGCGTCCAGCGGCATTGGGTAGGATCGGAGGGCATTGCCCATCAGCGGAAGATCGCATCGAACGCAACCAGGTCGGTACCGGTTGGTGCGTCCAAGGGAGCGGCCGGACAGAAAAGCCTCGCATTTTGCACAGTCAAAATTTGACATGCCATTCTTCCGGGCGGTAACATGAGACAGAGTGTTTTCGGCACTCCAACCAGAGACAACGGGCGTTCCGACCGATCGTAGGGGACTCGATCGGTGAACCTTCAGTATCTCCTGGTTGCTCGTCTGGGCAATTCCGTCAGGCCGCCACGAAGGGGGCCGGATGCCCGGCGGCTCGTCTCTTGCCAGTGGAATGTAGGACGACCTTATGGCCAAGAAGATTTCGCATGTCTGGGGCATAGAAGTCGGTCAAAGTGCGCTGAAGGCACTGCGGTGCCATTTGGATGGCGATCAAGTCGTCGCGGATGCCTTTGATTATGTCGAGTATCCGAAGATCCTATCTCAGCCCGATGCCAACGCAGAAGAGTTGGTGGCCGAGGCGTTGCAGCAGTTTCTGTCTCGCAACGACCTGAAGCACTGCCGCGTCGGGATCAGCGTACCGGGGCAAAGCGGGTTGTCGAAATTCTTCAAGCCACCGCCAGTGGAAGTGAAGAAAATCCCCGACATCGTCAAGTACGAAGCCAAACAGCAGATCCCGTTCGATCTGAACGATGTGATCTGGGACTTCCAGCAGATGGCTGGCAGCAACATCGAGGACGGCTACGCGCTGGAGTCCGAGGTGGGGCTGTTCGCGATGAAGAAAGAGGCGGTGCATCGGGCGCTCAAACCATTTCGAGATGCAGGGATCGGTGTCGATCTGCTGCAGCTGGCGCCGATGAGCGTCTACAACATGTTGACTTACGAGAAGTTTTCGGAGCGGCTGGCGAGCGAGACATTTGATCCGGACGAACCACCCAAGTCGACCGTGTTGCTATCGATGGGGACAGATTCGTCCGACTTGATCGTCACCAATGGCTTTCGGGTCTGGCAGCGCAGCATGCCGATCGGTGGGAACCACTTTACGCGCCAGCTGACCAAGGATCTCAAGCTGACGTTTGCCAAGGCCGAGCATTTGAAGCGGAATGCCATGCAAGCCGAAGACCCGAAAATGGTCTTCCAGTCGATGCGACCCGTCTTCAACGATTTGGTGACCGAGATCCAGCGATCGATCAGTTTCTTCAAGAGCATGAACAAGAAGTCGGAAGTCGACGAGCTATGGCTGCTCGGAAACACCGCTCGATTGCCAGGCCTTCAGCCTTATCTGAACAAAAACCTCGCGATGGAGACGACGAATCTCGATCAATTCGTTCGTCTGGGGGGCGAGGAAGTCAAGAACGCTCCCGCCTTCAAGGAACATCAGTTGGCTTACGGCGTCGTCTATGGGCTCTGCCTGCAATTGCTCGACAAGGGCTCCATGTCGACCAATCTGGTGCCGCGCGAGATCGTGGTCGAGCGGATTATCAAGGCGAAGAAACCATGGGCCGTAGCAGCTCTCTCCGCCATGTTGTTGGGCTTTCTTGCCAATTATACCTTCATGCAGCGTTCTTGGAGCAATGTGGCAGCTGACAAGTGGTCGTCGGCCGAGCAGTCGGCCAAATCGACTTCCAGCGCCAGCAAGCAGGAATTGGATGAAGATGCCAAGCGGAAGGCAACCATCGAACTGCTGACCAAGGTTGGTCAAGAAGTCAGCTCCAACGCCGATCGTCGGATTCTGTTGCCCGAGCTGCTGGTGGCCATTCAAGGGGGATTGAATCGGCAGGCGGCCGACCCCAACCAGCCACCTCCAACGCCCGAAACGTTGCCTTACAGCGAACGAGCTGATTTTCATATCGAGCGAATTGATTCTCAGTACCAGCCCGATCTTTCGAAGTGGTACGGCAAGGAAGTTCAGTCGCTCTACGCACTCCAGAAGAAAGCTCGTGAAGATCTTCTGAAGATCACTCCCCCCAAGGACGCAGCCGCTCAGGCCACCCAGGATGCACTCAAGGGAGCTGGCTGGGTGGTGGAGCTGGAAGGGTACCACTATTACAACGGCAAGCCGGGGAAGGAACAGGAAGCGCATGTGTTCGCGAACATCATGAACTACCTGGAAAACGGCAATCTTCAGTTGCCCGATGACGCCGGGAAAATGTACACCTTCACCATGAAGGAGATGGGAATCTCCCACCCGATCATGGTTTCTAAATCGTACGATCCGAACTTTCGCGTACCCAATCCCGCTTACCTGATCGCTACAGGCGGGGCCGCCGGAGGTTCTGCTGGTGGCCTTCTAGGGGGCGGTAGTTCGCGGCCCAACATCGGATCTTCCGGAGGGCCGGGGATTGGCAGTGCGGGGAGCGGGTCGGCCGGATTGGATAACGAAGGAGGAACTGCGGGCGGAGATATGGGATCCGCAGGTGGGGCAGGTGGACTTGGGGGCGGACTAGGCGGCGGATCGGCTCCTGGCATGACCGAACCTGTCGATGAGAATGGCAAGCCGATTCCGAAGGATTTCAAGGCGCCCAAATTCACCTTCACCCTTCAGTTCGTTTGGCAGGAGTCGCCTCGCAGCAAGCGGATCGAACTGCAGTTGGAAGAGCAGAAGAAAGCCAACAAGAACCAGGCTGGCCAGCAGGCCAATGGCGTCGCGGCGAACCCCTAAGAAGTAGGCTCCAGGAAGGAATATAAGCGATGGATCAACTGAAAACTTTTCTCGCCGCGCTCAAGAAGTACCACTTCTGGATCCTTACAGGGCTGACCGCGATCCTTTCGATCGTCGGTTACGTCATGGCCCGTGGCAAACTTGCGTCGGAATACGCGACGCGTGAGTCGGCGCTCAATGGGGTGTTCAGCGAGATTCAAAGAATCAGCGGTACCACCTCGACTCACCCCAATGAGTTCTCTCACAAGCAGATGGACCAGATCATTTCCGTCGTCACCGATGACGTGCGGTCAGCCTGGGAACTTCAGTACGATCGGCAGAAAGACATTTTTCAGTGGCCCATCGACGCTCTGCCTCCGGAAGAGGCTGAGCGGACCAAGGTGCTGAGTCTCCTGGAGACGTACCGGCCGATCGAATTGCAACTGGCTTTCCCTCTGAAAGATGATCCGCTCGATTATGTGTCGAGGACGATCTATCGCGACTACATCAAGGGAGTCTTTCCGCGATTGGCATCGATCATCGGGGCCGAATGGAAGGCAGAGATGCGCGAGGGATCTGCCGGCAACGCGATGAGCGGTTATGCAGGTGGCATGCCGGGATCGAGCGGTGGTGGAGATAGTGACGACATGGCCATGGGGGGAGATGCCGGGAAAGCATCGGAAGGGGGATTAGGAGGTGGCATGCTAGGTGGACTGGGCGGCGGCTATGGGGGAATGATGGGCGGAGGGTCCGCTGCAGTGAATTCTGGTGCCAAGTCGACGGCCGTCGTCGAATGGGACTCGGCTTCTCAGCAAGAACTGATGGATGGGATCGTCTCCTGGTATGACCCGAAGTCTCCTCCAGATACCTTGCAGATTTGCTACACCCAGGAAGATCTGTGGATTCTTGAGGGGATCCTGAAGATCATTGCGGCCACCAATGCCGGGGCACGGGAAAACTTCCAAGCCGCGATCAAGGAGATCGACTTCATCCGATTCGGCCGGACCGCCATGGGGCAGGCTGGGGAAATCAAG
Source organism: Pirellulaceae bacterium (assembly GCA_044371425.1). Taxonomy (GTDB): domain Bacteria; phylum Planctomycetota; class Planctomycetia; order Pirellulales; family Pirellulaceae; genus JBEISR01. The sequence goes on from JBILTR010000035.1 coordinate 18,646, forward strand.
GGTGCGGGGGCTGGAGCGGGAGCGGCTAGCGGTATGCCTGGCATGGGCGGCATGGGAGGAATGGGGATGGGCGGCATGGGAGGCGCAGCGGCTGGTGGAGCCGGCGGAGGGATGGGTTCCAGCGCCAACCCCTATGGTCAGGGTGGCGCGCCTAGCATGGGTGGCGGGATCTCGGCGGCTCCCAAAGTGACTCGCGATCCGGCGGACAATCGATACGTCGACGAAAAATTCAATCCCATCACCGGCAACTCGCTTCGGACCAAAATGAAGAGCAAAGCGCCGGGCGATGCCTACTACGCTGTCGCTAAACGGATCCCGGTTCGGATGCGCTTTAAGAAAATGGATCAGCGCAAGCTGAACAAATTCCTGGTGGAATGCGGGAACGCGCAGATGATTCTGGAAGTGCGGCAGGTTCGGATCAATTGCGATCCGGCTCCGCTAGGCGGCGGAAGTGGTGCGGCAGCAGGTGGATTCGGCGGCATGATGGATAGTGCTAGGCCGACGTTAGGCAGCGCTGCCGGTTCCGCTGGGCTCGATTCGGATTCGGGTGCAGCTGGCTACGGCGGGATGTTGGGCGGCGGCGGTGGCACCCTTGCTGAGGCGGGCAGCGCTTTCGATATTCCAGTCGAAGTCTACGGTGTCATCTACCTTTACAACCCCGTCAACATCGAAATGCTTGGGCTGAAACAGGTTCAAGCCGATACCAAGTTGAGCACGACGGTGGAGTCAGCTGCGGGTGGGCAGGCAGTAGGAGCACAGGCAGGTGGAACAGCACCTGCGGCTGCAGCTCCTGCCTCCGGTGCAGCGACGCCCGCCGCCGGTGGCACAGCTCCGGCAACTCCGAGCGGTGCCCCGGCTGCACCTTCCGGTGGTGCAGGTGCCACAGCACCACCCGCTACAGCTGCGCCGGAGACCCCATCAGGTACAGGGGCCGCGCCGGCTGAAAACGGCACTGGAGCCGCACCTCCGGCGAGCGGAACGGGTGACGATCGTTAAGAGGGTAAGGAAACGAGGACTGGAGGTCTCTCCGTCGGCGTTCGGCTGACGGAAGACCATCGACCTAGGCAATCAAAAAAGGTTCTGCGATCGCTTCCCAAAGAGAAGCATCCCACATAGTCATTCGGGAGAGGACACGCCGATGTTTGGACGCAAGAGCAGCAAGGACGTGGAAGCCGCGATTGAAGCGGCTGACTCCGGAAGCAAGGCGAAGAAGAAGGGCGAAAAGCCAAAGAAGGAGAAAGCCAAGCCGAAGGCAGCCACCGTCAAGGCGGGAAGCACGCGTGGCGGGGCCGGGGAGTTCTTCCTTCGGCATACGGAGAAACTGGTGCTGGGCCTGACCGCTCTCGCGGCAGCCTACTTGCTTTACGATGGCCTGACCACCAAGTCATACGATGTAGTACGGCAACCAGAAGGGCTCCAAAAGCAGTCGCAGCAGGTGCTCGAACAAGTGCGTGCCGATCACTGGAATGCGATTGCGCCCGAACGCCAAATCGCCTCCAGCTTTGCCAATGATGCCAAACATGCCAACAAAGGAACTGAAGCGAACTTCTACGAAACCGGCGTATGGGAACAGAAAAGCCGTGGAGCAGGGGAGAAACGAGGGGATCCCGCATTGCTGGCGGCGACGGAACTGGAAGGCCATTCCGTCTACGGCGCCGTTGCGTTCAATTCCAAGTCGAAGATTGATCCTCTTGCTGGTTTGAAGAATGCCCCTGCTGTTGGCAAGAAGAAGAAGGGTGGAGACGCTGGAGCGGGTGGCCCAGGGGGTGGTTATCCTGGTGGTCCCGGCGGTCCTGGTGGACCGGGCGGGGGACTTGGAGGGCCCGGTGGCGGTCTGGGAGGACCTGGTGGTCCGGGCGGCGGCTTTCCCGGCGGTGGCTTTCCCGGTGGCGGTGAAGACGAAGAAGAGGAAGACGAAGACGCAGCCAAGGATGCAACGGGAGTCGTTCGTCGCCTGGATCCGAAATACGATCGCGGATTCGGAAGCAAAACTGCCGGTGCGGCCAACAGCCCCTACGGCGGTGGCGAAATGGGGGCCGCAGGTGGTGGGCTTTTCGGCCCTGGTAATCGAAGCAACGCCAAGCCGGAGGACAAGAAGTACGAGGTAGCTCGCGGCGCAGTCTTCAACGTGGTTACCGCTCTGGTACCCCATGAAGAGCTGGTAAAAAACTACGGCAAGGAACTCTCTAACTCGGTCAACTTCGATGCCTTCCGCGACTCTCCCAATTACCTTGGCTTCCAGGTGGAGCGCGTCGATGTAACGGATAACCCAAGCCAGGAGGTCGCTGACGACCAGTGGCAACCGCTCGATTCTGCCTCCTCAAAGACCATTCTCGACGCGAGGAAGAAAAACTGGGCAGGTGAGTGCACCGAAATCGTCCAGTCCCGGTTCGTCCATCCGATGCTGACGATGCCGATTCCGCCTATTCTGATTCGTGACTATCGATCCTTTTCGAACCACTCGAAGACCGCTTCTGTCGCTGACGCCCAGCCGAAGGCGGCTCTGCCTCCAGGAGGTGGTAACTCCGAAGCTGGAGCGGCCGAAGAGAGCGACGGGATGCAAGGTGGCCCAGGTGGATACCCTGGTGCGGGTGGTCCTGGAGGTGGTTATCCTGGCGCGGGCGGTCCCGGTGGTCCTGGAGGTGGTTATCCTGGCGCAGGTGGACCTGGTGGTGGAATGCCCGGCGCGGGAGGGCCTGGAGGCGGCTATCCGGGTGGCGGTGCCGGAGGGCTTGGTGGCGGCATGAGTGGCATGGGCAACATGGGTGGCATGGGCAACATGGGTGGCATGACTGGTGGTGGTGCCGGTGGCTACCCCGGTATGGGCTCCACCGCTCGCAATCAAGCCAGTGACAGCAAGTACAAGCTGGTTCGCTTCTATGACTTTGAGGTCGAGCCGGGGAAGGTGTATCGGTATCGCGTCCGATTGATGCTGGAAGATCCAAACTATCCTGCGATGGCGAACATGCAACCCGCCTTGCCGACGCTGAAAGCGGACGCACTGAAGCGGGTTCAGGATCTGCAGACTGCGGATCGCAATGCAAAGAAGGATGATGACGAAAAGAAAGGTAATGCAGTCACCAAGCGGACAAGCACTCTCTATTCCCCGTGGAGCTCCGCCAGTCCTGCCATTGCGGTAGCCACCCCGGGAGAAATCCATGCTGGTGGCAGTGCGGGGCTGTTGGCGTTGGCCGAGGCGGACGTTGATGGCAAGAAAATCCAGTTTGAAGCGCAGGGTGCAACCATTCCTGGCGGACGGTTGCAAATTGCCTACTCCGAGTGGGATTCAGCACGCGCCGCCGACATGCCAAGAGTGGAGATTGTCGAACGCGGGACTGTGCTCGCGGGGAAGCTGGGGAGCAAAAAGCAGGTGCAGGTGGTTCACCCTCTTTCCAAGATCGTATTGGCTGACCCAGATTATCAGTTCAAGCAGCCTTGGACCATCCTCGATGTTCAGGTGCCTCAGCAGATGAGTTACTCCAGTTTGAGTCGGGATCCCCTGATGACCGCTGGTGAAACGGTGGCATTTGATCCGTCCAATGGAGACTTGGTCGTGTCGAATGAATTTGACAGCTTCACCAAGTTTCGGATGTACTCCTTCGCAGACGAGGTAGAAGCTTCCTCTAAGGCTCCACCGTCCGATGGCGGTGGGCCCGGCGGACCTGGTGGTCCCGGTGGCCCGGGCGGCCCAGGTGGAGGTCGCGGACGAGGCGGCGGAAGAGGTGGCGCAGGTGGAGGGGACGCTGGGGGTAAGTAGTCCTCAAACGCAGCAATTGGATTGGGATGAAACGAGCCCCGGGGAAACCCGGGGCTTTCTTTTTGGGGGCCATCCGACTGTTCTTTGGTTCAGTGGGGCGGCATCCAGCGAAAAACAATAGATCGCGACTATTCGCCTCTCACGGAGACACGGAGAGTCGATGGAGACGTCGATCGCTGCGGTACTTCGTTCTCTTGGTGGCTCGAAGTTGAAGCGGACAGAGGCGAGGCTGAAGCTCCCTTTTCTCTGGTCCATGCGGCGAGTTTGCAGGTTCATGGCCTTCCCACGATCCCACCACCCGATCCATGCTTGAATTGCTGCCCACTCTTACCGGTAGACCGCGGACCGTCCGGTGACGTTCCGTGACCGATTCGAAGTGTGCCCGTGATGCGATCGCTAGTTTAAGAATCCCAGATGGATTTTTTTCCAGCACGCGGTTTCGATCCTGAGCTAGCCTGCGGCCTCGCAGTCGATCCGTTCCCATCGCTCGTAGCGAGTCGGAAACTCATCCAGTTCGGATGCCACGTGCGATTCCTCGTAGACCTTTTTCCATTGGTCTGGATTCCAGGGAGGCAGATAGCAGTCTCCCTCAACCGTCGCAAGAATTCGGGTGATCCAAAGCCTCTGAGCGTGAGGAAAGGCGAGAGAAAAGATTTGGCTGCCACCGATGACGAATGGGATCTGGTGAGGTTCCAGGCATGCGATTGCTTCCTGAAGGCTTGGGACTACCTTGACGTCAGGGATTTGCAATTGAGGACTGCGTGAAAGAACGATCGAAGTCCTTCCTGGGAGAACTCGGCCAATCGAATCGAAGGTCTTTCGGCCCATGATCAAACCGTGGCCCATCGAGTCTCGGCGAAACCTTTTGAGATCGGAGGAGATTCGCCAGGGCAATTGCTGATCGCGACCGATGACGTTGTTCAACGAGGCGGCGACAAGAAGGGTAATCGGAAGTTGCGTCATCGGTTTATGTGCCTTGCTGGATCGAGCAAGTGAGGATCAAGAGAGATCGATGTGGTGGGCCCTCAAAAAAGGGAGGCACCGACGCAATCGACCCTAGACATAAAAAATGCTTGCGGTTCGGCATCGTAGCAGAATTGGCAAGCCGTCGTCGATGCTTGCGGTACTTTCCTTACCTATTGCCGATTCACGCGGAAGGGAGCGAGTTTCCGTAGCGTTTCCTGCTGGGGCGTCAGTTTCGGCGGAGGCAGCTAGCGAAGCGGTCGTCGCTTGATGGAGCGCCGGACTGGCGCAGGATCATGGGACACGATCCGAACTGGCATGATGCCTCGCATAGAAAAAACGACCCGATGTGCATCTCGGAAGGTGTCCGCAGATGTGGGTGTTGGGAAATCAGTCGGGATCTTTGGTTGCGGTGCGTTTGGTCCAGTCTCGCCGCTGACGACTGCTTGGGATTCCCATCTTCTTGCGGTACTTGGTGATGGTGCGCCGAGCGACGTTCAATCCGTCCCGTTGCAGGGAGGCCATGATCTCATCGTCGCTCAGCGGGTTCTTTTTATCTTCTTTATCGATGATTTCCTGGAGCTTGATTCGGATGGCATCCCACGCCACATCTTCGCCATCGTCGGTGCGCGTGCCCCCGACGAAGAATCGCTTGAGCGGATAGATGCCGCGCGGCGTCTGGACCCACTTGTCATCGACCGCTCGACTGACCGTGGTCACATGGACATGGACTGCGTCGGCAATCTGCTGCATCTTCAGTGGTTCGATCGCCTCGGGTCCCTCTTCCAAAAACCGACGCTGATGGTCGACGATCGCCTGGGTGACTCGAAGGATGGTGTTTCGCCGCTGCTGAATGGCGTCGATCAACCACTGGGCTCCATGGATCTTTCGCTTGATGTACTCCAGTTCCTCGGGGGTGGAGGTCGGATCCTTTAGGCGGCTACGATAGTAATTGCTGATCCTCAGAGGCGGCGTTCCCGTCTCCTCAAGCCTCGCGACGTAGTTGCCATGTTCGTCCAGATCGACGTAGACATCGGGGGTTACGGTGGGTGCGAAATCTTCTAGGAACTCGGCGCCCGGCTTGGGATTCAGCACGTGGATAGCCGACCGGACCTGCTGGATGGTTTCCAGGGAATAGCCAGTCCTTTTCTGGATAGCCGGCAGGCGGTTTTCGGCCAGATCCTCCAGATGGTCAGCGATCAGACGCCTCATCGGAATCGCCAGATCATGGTCCTCAGGTATCTGCAGCAGCAGGCATTCCTTAAGATCGCGAGCGGCGATGCCGAGGGGATCGAGCGACTGGACGACACGAAGCGCTTCCTCAGCGACTTTGAGCGGGATGTCCGAGTCGCGGGGGATGAGGTCCTCCAGTGTTCCTCGAAAGTAGCCCCCATCGGCCGCGCTGAGCGTGCTGATGATTCGCTCGGCAAACGATTCGACGTCCGAGTCCAATTCCATTTCGGAGAGTTGATGCAGCAGGTAGTCGTTCAGCGACTCCTGTCGGCTGACGGCATTGGCCATCAGGTCGTGCTGCTGATCGCTGACTTGCTGGATTCGTGATGCTGAGGGGCGAAAATCGTCGAACTGGTCGGGCATTTCCGAGTCCATGTTCGCCAGTCGCTCGAAGTCGTCGACGTTGGACTGGTCGTCGCGGACCACCAATTCCTGGTCCCCATCGGCCGCCGTCTGCGGTTCTGGCTCGGTTAATGCGTCAGGGAGTTGTTCGTCCCCTTCGGCCAGTTCCAAAATCGGATTCTCAATGATCTCCTGTTCAACTCGTTCCTGGAGCGCTTGAATTGGCAACTGGAGGATTTCCATCGACTGGATCATCCGCGGAGCAAGCTTTTGGACCTGCTGCTGGCGGGCTTCCATCCCGAACGACAGTCGCATTTTTCCTTCCATCGGCCTATCTCATTCCTGCAAATGACTGAATTTCGACACCCGCTCATCGAGTGGTCTTTGGCGGTCGCCCTCCGATCTGCTCTCCTCTCCTAGCGTTTGCTTTGATCGTTTCAACCTGATCGTTCTTGTACCAGCTTCAACATCGGACTGCAAGGAAGTTTCTAAAAATCCATGTTGTTCGGCACGGTATTTGCCTCAAATTGAGTTGGCTGCTGTGCGATCTTGCGACAGGGGCGATACAATAGCCGATCCGAGGAGGCTGCAGGCTTCTGAGGGGGATGGCATGGGGGGCGCCAAGTCGCCGAAAGTACTTCGGTCGACGAAGGGGTAGAGGAGCAGCATGAGCGAACAGGAGGCGGTGGGGGCCAGCGCGCGGTACACCGTGGTGGCACGGCGGTACCGGCCGAAGTCGTTCGACGAGCTGGTGGGGCAGGAGACGGTCGCCAGGGCACTGCGAAACGCCATCGAGTCAGGGAGGGTTGGCCATGCCTACCTGTTTACCGGTGCGCGGGGAGTAGGCAAAACCTCTACCGCACGGATCTTCGCCAAGGCGCTCAATGCTCCCGAAGGCCCCACGATGTCGCCACCTCAGGATTCCGACACCGCGCAGGCGATCGATTCGGGGGAAGATATCGATGTGATCGAGATCGATGGCGCCAGCAATCGCGGGATCGATGAGATACGACAACTTCGCGCCAATGTGAATGTTCGGCCCAGTCGATCGCGTTACAAAATCTACATCATCGACGAAGTCCACATGCTCACCACCCAGGCCTTCAATGCGCTGTTGAAGACGTTGGAAGAGCCGCCCGCGCACGTCAAGTTTTTCTTTTGCACGACCGATCCGGAAAAGATTCCGATCACCGTCCTGTCGCGATGCCAGCGTTTCGATTTCGCTCCGGTCAAGACCGATGCGATCCTGGATCGCCTGAAGTTCATCTGCCGTGAAGAGAAGGTAGAGGCGGAAGATGAAGCGCTTGCGCTGATCGCCAGGAAAGCCAACGGGTCGATGCGGGATAGCCAGTCGTTGTTGGAGCAGATCCTTAGCTTTTCTCAGGGCCGGATCGATGTCCAGCAGGTCCACGATCTTCTAGGGACCGCCGACGATTCTTTGCTACAGGCCCTTGCCGAGGGGCTCGCAAGGCGCGCCGGAGGTGAGGTGCTGGAGGGGGTGGAGCGAGCGATTGGTCAAGGGGTGGATGCGGGCCAGCTGGGCGAGCAGATGCTGGGATATCTTCGGGATTTGCTGGCCGCCGGTGTAGGAGCACCCGCATCGCTCTTTCGGACCGCGCACCCTGGTTCCTTTGCCGAAGTGAAGCAACTGGCGCAGACCTGGGGACCGATCACTCTCCTTTCTGCGATTCAGATTCTGGATGAGGCGCTGGTCAAGATGAGATCGAGCGTTCAGGGGCGCACCATTCTGGAGGTGGCTCTCCTTCAGATCTGCCATCTTCAGGATTTGCAGCGCGTCGTCGAATGGGTGAACGCCGCGGGGAGATTGCCGGAAGGGGCCAGTGAGGACCGTTCTTCCGCCGAAAAAAAAAAGAGCCTCGCGGCTCTAGGGGAGACGCAAGCAGCGGGCGCTGAACCACCGGTTGTGGCTTCCGATCCGCTGTCGCATCGGCCTAACGTACCAGCAATCGAGTCGAAAGCCCCACAATCACTCTCCGATGCAAACCGACCCAGCGACTCGGAGCGAAGCGGTCCGGTGGAGCGACCTGAATCGGCTCCTGAGATTCCTGGGGGAGCAGAGTCGCCATCATCGCAGGCACCCAAAGACGCTGCGGTTTCCAACGTCTCACGATCAGGGCCATTGGATCTTCGCGAAATTCTACAGGAGGTTGCCAAGGGAACCGGTGCCTTTGTGGCGGATTTTGCCAGAGCGGCACTGCGTCTAGAGCGGTTGGGGGAAAGGACGTTGCGTTTGATCTTTCCGAAGGAAGCGACGTTGGCGGTGGAGCATTGCAGCCAGCCGGATAATCGAGCGGCGTTGCGTCAGATATTTGAAGACCACTTGAAGGAGTCGGTCGACCTGGAGTTGATCCACTCGGAGGAGACCGCGCCAAAGGTCGCCGAGCCAACGATGCCTGATCCTTCGGTATCCCGTTTGGAAACCGAGCGACGGGTTCAGGAGCATCCGCTGGTCAAGCGCGTGCTGGAGCAGTTCCGAGGGGAGATTGTTCGGATCGAGCCTGCTGCCAAGACGCCGCATCTACCGGAGTCGCCTCCTCCACCGGCCAAAGCAGCGCATTGAACCCAAGTTGGTAGACCGAAGGGTACGAAACCGAAGGATATCGAATGTTCAAGAATCTGACTCAGTTAGCCCAGATGATGAAAAACCTAGGATCGCTGCAGGATCGCGTCAAAGAGCACGCGCAGCGATTGAAGAGAACGCGTATCGACCAAGCTAGCCCCTGCCGTCGCGTTGCTGTGGTGATGAATGGAGTGGGGCAGGTGGAGTCGATTCAGTTTCACGAACAGGTGGTTCTGGAGGATCGTGAAGCCGTCGCGTTGGCGGTGGCGCAAGCCATCAACGCAGCGATCGATCAGGCCAGATCTCTTCACATGGACACCGTGAAAGATCTCACCGGAGGGATGGAGGTGCCTGGCATGGATACCTGGATGGAGGAATTGAAGAAGGGAACGGTTGGATGAGCGAGATTGGTGGAACGCTGGCGCAATTGATCGACCAACTAGGAAAGCTGCCGGGTATCGGCCGGAAGACAGCAGAGCGGCTGGCATACCATCTGCTGCGAGTTCCTGCCCAAGAGGCTTTGGCGCTGGCCGATGCGATTCGTCAGGTTCGCGAGAGTCTCAGGTATTGCGAGGTCTGCTTCAATCTTTCAGAAACTCCCACCTGCGGACTGTGCCGTGATCCGAAGCGGGACCTGACGAAGTTGTGCATCGTCGAGCAGCCGCGCGATCTGATGGCCCTCGAACAGTCGGGGGCCTACAAAGGGATGTACCATGTGCTCTTGGGGAGAATCGCACCGCTGGAAGGGATTGGGCCTGCACAGTTGACGATCGATCCATTGGTGGATCGGGTGCGTAAAGGGAATTTTCAAGAGATCATCATGGCCACCAACCCCAACGTCGAAGGGGATGGAACTGCGCTGTTTCTTTCCAATGCCCTGCGGGAGTTTCCGATAGAAATTTCGCGCCTGGCGCGCGGAGTCACCTCGGGCAGCGTCCTCGAATACACCAACAAAGAGATACTCGCCGATGCGCTTTCCGGCCGGCAAAAGTTGTGACCCCTCCGGTCGACCGAATCTATCGCGACCTGCCGCAATGAGTCTGAAGGCCATGTCATAAGAACACGCAAAACGTCCAGTACCGGAGTCTCCTCGCGGTCCATGGAAGGCGCTGCGTACCGCAGTGAATAGGGAGCTTCTTGCCGAGGATCAGCGGATCAAATCGGTGAGAAAGCTCTTCTGCTTCAACCACTCCTCGGTCACCAATTCGGCCGACTCCAGGATCGGGATGCCTCGTGGGAATGGATGCATGAAGATTTCGATCCAGCCGCGGAACTGGATCTCCGACAGCGCTTGCATGATGGGGCGGAAGTCGAGCGGTCCGCGGCTGGGAAGTTGTTCCAGTTGCTGCTCCCTGGGAAGCGCCTGCATCGCCCCTTGGCCATGCTGCCATGCGTAGAACAGCTTGAGGAAAGGGCCAAGTTCCTTGATCCAAGAGGCGAGGGTGACTGGTTCCTGGGGAAGGTGGTAGGGAGCCATAGCGATCCCGAAGTTGTCAGCGGGTGCTGCATCGCGAAGCCATCGGATGGCGTCCCAGTTGGAGACCAGTTGCTGGGCGTGATTTTCGATCGCGATCGTCACCCCGCATTCGTTCGCCACTTGCAGGTGGGGTTGGAGTTGATCGGCGAACTCTGTGACGGATTGTTTCAGGGCCTGGCCCTCCAACCCTTTTTGAGCTGGGCTGCCAGTGACGATCAGTGGGCAGTGGTGCTGTTTGGCAACTTGGCATTCGGAATCTTGGCCAAACGGGCCTTTCGGGAACTGGGTGATGCATCCCAGGGGGATATTGTATTGGGCGAGCAGTTTGGCGAAGGCTTCGTCCCCCATCGTATGCCACTGCTCGCGATGATCGGCGTGGATCTTTGGCCAGATATCGATTGCCTGGGCACCGCAGATCGATGCCTGCGCGAGGACCGTCTCCAGGGGAAGCGTCCCATAAAGGCTGGAAGCTAGTAGCCAGCGTGGGGTCCAATCGACCATGGCCGGCCCACCGTCAAGCCGCAGGTGTGGCATGGTAAAACCGGCAGCGCTCATCCCCAGGAACTTTCGTCGATTGGGTCTCATGTTGGCCTCTTTCGCTGGTGAGCTAGTGCCGTGTTCTTCTGGGCCCATCACTAGGTTGATCGATCGTTGATCGGTTTTCCAGTGCCCAAGGCACGGTGAGCAGATAGCCTAGGGCATGACCCTAGGAATCGTCGCGTCGTGCAGCGACCATGCGAATCGCGCGGAAGGGGCGAAGCCGGCATGAAGGGCAACCGGGATCCCATTGCAACCGGTTCTCTTGCGCCAGGGTTTCTTTGCCCAGGGTTTCTTTCCCCAGGGGCCCAAGGGGCTCATCGCGCTGCTACGGGCTATGCGATTGCAGATCTTTGGTGAGCCGATGAATGGAATGTGGTCGGGTTGCTTTGGACGAACGATGAATGGTTTTCCCGGATAAACCTGGAAGGATCTAGGGCGATGGCCCGGGATTTTGGATGGGACGAGCGATAAAAAACGCCTGGCGGTTAGCCAGGCGTTCGGTGTGGTTGAACTAGATGGAATTCGGAGCGATCAACCGATCAGCGGACCGTCGCTGCCCAGACCACCCTTCAGCTCTTGCTGAGGCTTCTGCTGGGCTTGCTCCTTGGCCGCTTCGGCAGCTTCTCGTTCCTCGGCCCAGTCGACGCGCTTTCTCGAGAGTCCGATCTTCCGTTCGTCGGTATCGACACGGAGAACCTTCACTTCGATATCTTCGCCGACCTTGACGACGTCTTCTGGATTCTCCACCTTTTGCTCGGCCAGTTCCGAAATATGCAGCAGGCCTTCTAGACCATCTTCCAAGCCCACAAAGACACCGAAGTTGGTGATCTTGGTGACCTTGCCATGGACGATCTGACCTGGCTGGTACTTCGCAGGAATCGTGGTGTTCCATGGATCGTCATCCAGCTGCTTGAGTCCCAGTGCGATGCGGCGACGATTCTGATCGACGCTCAGCACGCGGCACTTGACCTCTTGGCCTTTTTCCAAGACTTCGCTTGGATGGCTGACTTTCCGAGTCCACGACATGTCCGAAACGTGAAGAAGACCGTCGATTCCTTCTTCCAGCTCGACGAAGGCACCGTAATTGGTCAGGTTGCGGACTTTGCCGGCAACCAGGCTTCCTTCTGGGTACTTGTCGACCACCGTATCCCAGGGGTTGGCTTGAGTCTGCTTGATCCCAAGCGACAGTTGCTGCCCTTGTGGATCGACCGCAAGAATCTTGACGTCGATCTGGTCGCCGATCTGCACCAGTTCGCTGGGGTGGTTGACGCGGCGAGTCCAGGACATTTCGCTGATGTGCACCAGGCCTTCGATCCCTGGCTCCAGCTTCACAAACGCCCCGTAGCTCATCACATTGACCACCTCGCCTCGAACCACAGCACCCACGGGGTACTTGTCGGCGATGTTTTCCCAAGGATTCTTTTGCTTCTGCTTCAGGCCCAAGGCGATCTTCTGCTTTTCGCGATCGATCGACAGCACCTTGACTTCGATCTCTTGATCGATCGAAACCATCTCCGATGGATGACCAATCCGCTCCCAGCTCATGTCGGTGATATGGAGCAGGCCGTCGATGCCACCCAGGTCGACGAACGCGCCGAAGTCGGCGATGTTCTTGACGACACCCTTGCGAATCTGGCCAACTTCCAGTTCGCCCATCAGTCGCTCGCGGTCGCTCTCTCGCTGCTTCTCGATCAGCGACCGTCGGCTGACGACGATGTTGCGACGCGACTCGTCGATCTTCAGCACTTCGCATTCGACCACTCGGCCGATGAAGTCGCCGATATCGTTCGGCCGGCGAATGTCGACCTGGCTCGCAGGAAGGAAGACGTTGACGCCGATATCGACCAGGAGGCCACCCTTGATCTTGCGGGTGACAGTTCCTTTGACGACCTGTCCTTCTTGGACCGATCGCATCATGTCTTCCCACTGAATGATCTTCTCAGCCTTCCGCTTGCTGAGGCTGATCATCCCATAGCTGTCATCGGCTGGGCCGTGCTGATCTTCGACTTCTTCGATCAGGACCTTGACCGTCTGTCCGACTTCTGGTGGTGGTTCGTCCTCGCCCCATTCGTTGCGATGCACCGACCCTTCGCTCTTGAAGCCGACGTCGACCACGACGAATTCGTCGTTGATTTCGACGATCTTACCTTCGACGATCTGGTTGACGTCAAACTGTCGATCGGCGTCTTCGATCGACGAAAGGAGCATCTCTTCGCCCTGTTCCTCGGGGAACCAGGTATCGACCAATTTGTTAAGTTCTTCGTCTTCCAGTTGCCGGATCAGATTGCGGTTGACCATGAAATCTTCCCCGCGCCTGCCGACCGTCCTTCGGGAGACCTAAAGACCTTCGCTCGCCCGGTAGGTTTTCACCCGCTGGGAGATTGGGGGTCAGGAGGTTTGTAAGGGGGGCGGGTCGCGACCCTTTCGGGATTTTGTCTTGAGAAAATGAAGGCGAGTGGCGGATTCGAGCCCTTTGCCCTATCCTGAAGACCGACTCATCCCCAACACCGAAGCTTATCAGCAGCATGGAAAATCAGCAACGCTGAATTCGACGCCACCCGGTGGGGTGGCTAGCAAATTTGGGGGAATTGGCGGAATTTGGGCAAGGAATCGCCTGGGGCTTCCTGGTGGCGTGTGCAACTGGGCGGGATGGTCAAGGAAGGGGATCGTATCGGCGGAGCCGCCGGAGGAACGGCCAACTACGGGTCTGCCTCGCTTTGCGTTGCTCCTTTAGGTTGCTTCGCCGGGGAGTAACCAACCAAGGAAGGGCGGTCTGTCGATCGGATGGAAAAGCATCGAAAAAAGATTGGGAGGGCCTGAAATGGCCGATGGACGAAACAAGCCGCTTCGTGTCGCGTTAGGGGGAGATCACGCCGGGTTCTCGATGAAAGATCAGGTCGCTCAGTTGCTGGCGCAGCTGAAGGTGGAGTCGATCGATTGCGGGACGCGGACCCCCGACCCTTGCGACTATCCGGACGTTGCCGAGTCGGTGGTGGGGAAGTTGCTAGCCGGCGAGGTGGATCGTGGCATTCTGGTTTGCGGCAGCGGGGTGGGGGTAAGCGTCACTGCCAATAAATTCCCCGGCATCCGCGCTTCGCTTTGCCACGACCCTTATTCGGCTAGGCAGGGGGTAGAGCATGATGACATGAACGTCCTCTGTTTGGGTGCCAGGGTGATTGGGCCGGAGTTGGCTTTTGAGTGCATCAAGGCCTTTTTGGGGGCTCGCTACACGCCGCAGCCTCGGCATGCGGCACGCGTCGAGAAAATTTTGGAAATCGAACGACGGTCTGGCATGCGGCACTCCAAAGGAAATCGCTCATGAACGTCGACCGTCCCGCAGCAAATCAGGGGCGAGGAGCCGCCATGACGCTCACGGCCGCTCTTCTGGGATGGATGTTCGATGGGATGGAGATGGGGATTTTCCCTTTGGTGGCTGGCCCTGGTTTGCGGGAGATGGGAGCGACTGCGGGCATGGCCTCAGGCAGTCCCGCTCTTCAATCGTTCGTCAATCATTGGATGGGAGTGGTGACGGCCAGTTTTCTGGTGGGCGCCGCCCTGGGGGGATTGGTCTTCGGATGGTTGGGGGATCGAGTCGGTCGTGTCCGCGCGATGACTTGGAGCATCCTCTTCTATTCGGTCTTCACCGGACTTTGCTATTTCGCTGGCTCACCGACGCAGTTGGCTGGGCTCCGTTTCCTAGCGGCTTTAGGAATGGGAGGCGAGTGGGCGCTGGGGGTAGCGCTGGTGATGGAATGCTGGCCGGAAGGGAAGCGACCGCTTTTGGCAGGGCTGATTGGGGCAGCCGCCAATGTCGGCTATGTGCTCATCGCGCTGCTGGCCCTTTGGTCTCCAATCCGCGACGACTCGTGGCGCTGGGTGATGCTGGTAGGGGCTGCACCAGCTTTACTCACCTTTGCGATTCGACTTTTCGTCCCGGAGTCGCATCGATGGGAGGAGGCGCAGAAGCAGGCGGTTAAGGCGTCTCCGCTGCGAGAGATCTTTCAGCCTGGATCGCGAAAGACGACGCTTTTGGCGATCCTGTTCGCCAGCATCGCCCTGATCGTGACTTGGGGGATCGTCCAGTGGATTCCCTTGTGGGCCGATCAGATCGTAGGAGACAAGGATCCTCGCCGCAAGGCGATGCTACAGCTTTGTTCGGCGACGGGAGCAATCATCGGATCGCTTTTGGCTCCCCTGCTAGGCGATCGCTTGGGGCGTCGTTGGACCTATTTTGGGCTGTGTGCGTCAGCCATTGTCACGTGCCAGTGGTTGTTTCTCGGGTTTCAGTCGTTCGATAGCGCATTTTTGGCGGTCACGGTTCTGGTCGGTATCACCACCGCGTCCTTCTACGGCTGGTTGCCCTTGTATCTGCCCGAGCTGTTTCCGACGCGGGTGCGAGCTACTGGTCAGGGCTTGGCGTTCAATTTCGGTAGGATCTTTGCTGCCGTCGGTGCCCTTCTGATGCCTTCTCTGATGGCGTTTTTCGGCAACAGCTACCCGCGAGCCGGTGCGACGTTGTCGCTGATTTATCTGGTAGGCATGGTCGCGATCTGGTGGGCTCCTGAGACACGGGGAAAGCCGCTCCCGGACTGATTCGCCGATTGCAGATCCCCTTGGCTGGCTGCTACAGTGACTCGGTTTACAAATCCCGGGCCAGGAATTGTAGCGCAGGCTACAATTGCCCGGCAAAGTGGCTCAAAAAGGTTTCAAGAAAGCGGCAGTTCGCTGAGACCCTGGAGGCTGGCATCGCCAATCGAACGGGGCTCACGAGCGGAAACGGAATTGGGGTAGTCGAGCATGGCAGAGCAAACGGAAGAGACGCTGATTCGAGTGGGTCACAGTCCCGACGCGGACGATGCATTCATGTTCTACGGATTGGCTAAGGAGACGTTTCCTACCGGTTCCCTCCGGTTCCAGCACGAACTGGTCGACATCGAGACGCTGAACCGGCGCGCGTTCACTGGCGAACTGGAACTGACGGCTATCAGCCTCCATGCCTATGCCTACCTCAGTGATCGCTACGCGATTTGCTCATGCGGAGCCAGCATGGGGGATAACTACGGGCCGATGGTGGTTGCCCGAAATGGCTTGAAGCGGGGCGATCTGGAAGGGAAGACGATTGCGGTTCCGGGAACGCTGACCACCGCCTTCTTGGCCTGCCGTATGTGGCAGCCCAACTTCCAAGCAGTCGTCATGCCCTTCGATGAGATCTTAGACGCCGTGGTCCAAGGGGAGTATCAAGGGCATGCATTGGACGCGGGGCTGATCATCCACGAAGGCCAATTGACTTATCGTCAGCAGAACTTGGAATTGGTGGAAGATCTCGGGAAGTGGTGGATGCGGGAGACGGGGCTGCCGCTGCCTTTGGGATGCAATGGCATTCGAAAGGACTTGGGGCCAGAACTGATCCGGCAAGTCAATCTCTGCCTGTACCGAAGTATCAAGCACGGGCTGGAGCACCGAAATGAAGCGCTCGATTACGCACTCGGTTGGGGACGCGGCCTGGAGCGATCGAAGGCGGATCAGTTCGTCGGCATGTACGTCAACGACTGGACGCTGGACTTCGGTGAACGAGGCCGAGCGGCGGTGCGGGAACTTCTCCGACGCGGCCATGAAGCCGGCGTGATCGACCGGTATGTCGAACCAGAGTTTGTCGAAACGCCGGAAGAGTTTTTTGCGACCAGAAAAGGCTGACGTATTTAGATCCGCGACAACACGTTAGCTCTGCCGCAGCGACTCCTCCAAGGGCTGATTTCGTCGGTGTTGGACAGCCTAGTCTTGGATCCAACATTCTGGGCCGCTAGGGCTGTTGATACGCCTCGAACGGCGAGATGAACTCCATGTGCTCAACCGGAGGCTAGCCTAGAGCACGACTGGTGTGATTTTCCTTTTGCTCCGAACGAAGAGATCGCTGTTGGGTTTGGTTTTTCGCCCTCCTACTTCGATCGATGCTGTAGTTTTTGATCGTGGCCGCGTGCGACCTAGTCGATCCCGTTGCACGTGACCGAGGATAGACGAGAAGGAAGCAAGGAGCAGTTCCATCGGCACTTCCTTGTGGCAGGTGTTTCGAGAATCAATTTCTGCTTTCGAAGGTTGCTACAAGACAAGAGCGGCCCCGGATTCCCACTGCACAAAACATGCCATTCGGTGACCGGTTGCGGGCGCGGCGATCGCTAGTGTGACTCTCCTTCTGTAAGTTCAATCCAATCCAATGCCATTCGAATTCGTGAGCGCATCGAATCAGCTAGATCGAAACCGTGGCGCTCGATTTGCTTAATGCGTGGGTTGGGATTGGTTTCTTTTTAGTCACCAGTCCGAGAAGCAGGCCATCCCAGTGACCGCCAGTTCCACTCGAATAGCTCCCACGCAGCCGTCCCATTGCTCGACGAACGAAGCCTCGTTGCGATGGCGGAGGCAGAGCCGTACTTCATCAACGATGCCATTGGGAAGAAACTGCCTCTTTCCGCCTTCAGCCCCCTACGTGTGATCGGCTAGCCGCAACTGGCCTGCTACGAAAAATCTGATCCATGAGTTATGAAGGTCTCGTGAGCATTTTTGCAAGGAGACCTTGGATGAGCAAGCAGAGACGGAAGCGGCACACTCCGGAGCAGATCGTGGCAAAGTTGCGT
>JBILTR010000004.1:0-281791 GCA_044371425.1 Pirellulaceae bacterium
TGTTCTTCGCGGCTTCGCGCGCGCCGGAAACGGTTCGTCACGCGAAGGCGCGAAGGCGCGAAGAGGGAAGGACAGGCTAGGCTTCGTGTTCTTCGCGGCTTCGCGCGCGCCGGAAACGGTATCTCACGCGAAGGCGCGAAGAGGGAAGGCCGGGCTAGGCTTCGTGTTCTTCGCGGCTTCGCGCGCGCCGGAAACGGTATCTCACGCGCGGGCGCGAAGAGGGAAGGCCGGGCTAGGCTTCGTGTTCTTCGCGGCTTCGCGCGCGCCGGAAACGGTTCGTCACGCGAAGGCGCGAAGAGGGAAGGCCGGGTTAGGCTTCGTGTTCTTCGCGGCTTCGCGCGAGATTTTCTCCCTGATTGACACGAAGCCGTGAAGATGCGAAGTCCTGGTGATTGTTCACGATCCGCTTGCAGCCTTCTTTGAAGGATGCGGATCCGAAGTTGATCAAAAGGCCTATTGGCAAATGCAACAATCGCAAATAGGTGAGTACCTGTTTCGCGTGAACAGGGGCGAATGCTTCGACGGACTTGAGCTCCACTACCAAACGATCGTTCACCAGCAAGTCGATCCGAAGACCCTCATCAAAAATCATGTCATGGTACTCAAACATGACCGATTTCTGGCGTTCTACCTTCAATCCTCGCTCCCGAAGCAGCTTGGCCATCACCGCCTCGTATACCGACTCCAGCAATCCAGGGCCAAGATCCACATGTAGATGGTAAGCCGTATCCACGACGATTGCTGTCAATTCTTCGAGGTTTCGTTCCCCTCCTTCATGTTCCTCGTGGCTTCGCGCGTGGCTGATAGCCTGCGGTAGTCGTTCGTCAGAATCCGACATCATTCGGTCCCCCTGGAAAGCTCCCCATGTAGGAAATCACTCTTGCCGAAACGTAAGTCCCACGTACGAGGGTATACGCACTTGGCGTGCCTCTTGGCATGGAAGGGGAACTTTACGGCCGACCGATCATGAGACAAGGTTCGAGAGATCGGCATGGTGAGAAACGGGGCAAATCCGCGCTGGCCCTCGGTTGGACAGGCTGTGTAGCATTCCTGTCTGGACCGCAGCGAACGATCGAGGTGGGTGGGATTTTGCTGGGTGGATCAGGCGGCGCGGCGGAGCGACTGTGTCTGGAAGAAGCTCTTTAGTCCTTCGCAGACCCGGTGATGCTCGTCCAGACGCAGTTCGGGGTAGATCGGCAGATGAAGGATCTCCCGGCAAGCGGCTTCGGTGTGCGGCAGCATCCCTTCACGGTATCCCAGGTGGCGGAAACACTGCTGGAGGTGCAGCGGAATGGGATAGTAAATCTCCGTCCCAATCGCTCGTTCCGCCAAGTACGCCCTGAGAGCGTCTCGTCGCCCGTCGGGGACTCGGATACCAAACTGATTCCAGACGTGCGTGCCTTGAGGATCTTCCTCCGGCAGAACCACCCCGGCGCTGGCAAAGGTGGTGGCAAGAGCTTGTCGATACCGCCACGCATTGGCTCGCCGTGCCTCCGCGTACCTACCTGTCTCTGCGGCTTTGACAAGAAGCACGGCAGCCTGGAAGGTATCCAAACGGCTGTTGATGCCGACGACGTGGTGGTAGTAGCGTGGCTGCATGCCGTGAGCGGCGTAGAGCCGCAGGCGATCGGCTAGTGCTTTGTCATGGCAGACGATCATCCCACCGTCCCCCATGCCACCCAGATTTTTAGTTGGATAAAAACTGAAGCAGCAGATTTCTCCCCAAGCCCCTGCTGGCTTGCCGGCATGCACCGCCCCGATGGCTTGGGCTGCATCTTCAATGATGGGGATCTGGTGGTGATCGGCGATCTCCCGCAGCTCGGTCATCGGCGCGCAGCGACCAAAAAGATGGACCGGAATGATCGCTTTGGTGCGTGGCGTGATGCAGTCGGACACCGATTGAGGGCAGATGTTGTAGGTATTCGGGTCGATGTCGGCAAAGACGATTTTTGCACCCACCCGTTCCACGCAGCTGGCGGTTGCAAAGAAAGTGAAGCTGGGAACGATGACTTCATCCCCTGGGCCGATTTCCAGTGCCATCAGAGCCAGTAACAGAGCGTCACTGCCGGAGGCGCAACCGATGGCGTGGGGAGCCGCAGCCTGCTGTGCCGTCCAAGCTTCCAATTGGGTCACTTCGGGACCGTGGAGAAAGCGTCCGCTATCGATCACTTTCGCGAGGGCATCGAGCAATTCCTGGCGATGCAGATGATTTCCGCGATTGACGTCAAAAAACGGAACAGCTTCTGGCGATTGGTTCTGGCTCATGGCTTCCCTGCACAAAGAGCGACGGAACGAACACTGAAGAATTTGGTACTGGAAATTGTCGCGATAGGTCAAGATCGAATTGGGCGATCCCAAAGGACCTCGCCACAAGGGAAGATCCATCGTTTGTCCAGGATTTCTATGGGGCATGATCCAAGACAGATAAAAAAATGGATCGCGATTATCTGCCTCTCACGGAGGCACAGAGGCGCAGAGGCACAGCGCTACCGAGAGGGCGGATTGATGCCTCACTTGCACTTTTCGTCCGTTTTTGACTTCGTGCGATGCAGGGGCCGGTTGCGAGGAATCCGGATGCCCCCCTTTCTGGTCGATCCGCCATGGTGTCGGGCCATGGCCTTCCACCGCGACACCACCTAGCGACGCTCAAATTCCGACGGCGTTCCAGGTCCGATTTGAGCAAGGGAAGTCAAGCGATTGCTACCCAGAATCATCTAGGATGGACCATCCAATAATCGCTTCGAACGAAGGCGGTGATCCGTTTCAGAGTCGATCTGTACGAGAAGCGGACGCCCTGGTTGGTTGAGACGGATAGCGGGAGGCTGCTGCTAGACAGCGTCGACGGCAGCCTGTTCGACCTGCGATTTCCCGCTGAATTGGCGAGCGCGTTCCTGCATCTCCAGAGCCGCCTTCACGATCCCGTCGGGATCCAGTCCGATCTCTTCGAGCAGTTGTCCGCGATCGCCATGTTCGATGTAGCGATCGGGGATGGCGAGGGAGCGGAGTTTTCTAGCATCCCAGCCGTGGTCGACTGCCGCTTCGCCAACGGCGCTGCCGAAGCCTCCCATCCGGGCCCCCTCTTCTACCGTGAGGACCCAACCGCATTGAGCGAAGAGTTTGCTGAGCAACTGGGTGTCCAGCGGTTTGATGAACCGCGCGTTGATCACGGCCACCGACAGCCCTTCGCTTTCTAGGCGGCGAGCGGCCTCGAGTGCCTGTTCGACCATGGCGCCACAGGCGACGATCGCACCACAAGTCCCTTCGCGCATCGTCTGGGCCTTCCCCAGTTCGATCGGCTGTGCCGGTCGTTCGAAGCGCTGGGCAGTGGCTTTCGGGTAGCGTATCGCGACAGGCTGCTGTTGCTTCAATGCAAATTCCAACATCGGCTCCACTTCCGTCTGATCGGCGGGTGCCAGAATGATCAGGTTGGGGAAAAGCCTCATGTAGGGGATGTCGAAGACGCCGTGATGGGTTGGGCCATCCGGGCCTGCCAAGCCAGCTCGATCCATCATGAAGACGACCGGTAGGTTCTGGAGCGACACTTCTTGGAAGATCTGGTCGAAGCTGCGCTGCAGGAAGGTGCTGTAGATGGCCACGATCGGTCGCATGCCAGCTTTGGCCTGTCCGGCAGCGAAGGCGACGGCATGCGATTCACAGATGCCGACATCGAAAAACCGTTTCGGAAATTCGTCTCGCACCGGCTCCAGCTTATTCCCCTGGCACATCGCAGCAGTCAGTACCGTGATGCGATCATTCTTCCGCATTTGGGAAGCGATGGCATCGCGAGCGAAATTGGTGAAGGCTGGTTGACCGCTGCCGCTGACCCACTTCGGCTTGCCCCCTTCTTCGACGAACGCCGGAGGCGTGTGGAAGAGGACGGGGTCTTCGGCAGCAGGCTGGTATCCATGTCCTTTTTCGGTGACGACGTGGAGCAGGACGGGGCCATGGATTTCCTTGATCATCTGCAGATACTTCCGCAGAAGTGGCAAGTCGTGGCCGTCGATTGGTCCCAGGTAGCGGAATCCGAATTCTTCGAAGACCATGCCCCCGATCAAGCCCGCCTTCATCCCTTCCTTGACTTGAGCCAGGAATCGTTCGGCGGGATCGCCAAGGACTGGGACTTTGGAGAGAATCTTTGTCACCTCGCTTTTGAACCCGGTGTAGTAGGGGTTCGAGCGAAGTCGATCGAGGTACCTGGCGACCGATCCGACGCGGGGGCAAATCGACATCTTGTTGTCGTTGAGAACGACCAGCAAATCCTGGTTCAGTTCCCCCGCGTTATTCATCGCTTCGAAGACAATCCCGCTGGGTAAGGCTCCATCGCCGATCACCGCGACGCTTCTGCGATGCGGTTCTCGCATCAGGATATCGCCCGACTTGAGCCCCAGTGCGGTGGAGATGCTGCAGGAGGCGTGGCCGGTCATGAAGAGGTCGTAAGGGCTTTCGGCGGGGTTGGGGTAACCCATCAACCCACCGCGTTCGCGAATCGATGCGAATTGGTGGTAGCGACCGGTCACTAGCTTGTGCGGATAGATCTGATGGCCGGTATCCCAAATCAACCGATCGACTTGGAAATCAAAGACGCTGTGCAGGGCTAGGCACAGTTCTACCACCCCGAGGTTGGACGCGAAGTGAGCGGTCCGCGTCGCCATGAGGTTGCAAAGCACATCGCGGATCTCCGATCCCAACTGCTCCAATTCCGGAAGCGACATCCGGTGAAGATCACGAGCGGACTCAATGCGAGAAAGCAACGGATGCATCGAACTCAGTGACTCCTCTCGAGCACGAATGTCGCCAACTGCCGAAGTGGATTGGCTTCGGGACCGAACGCCCCGATCGCCGCGATCGCTCCATCGATCTGCCTGCGCGCTTCCCTTCGACTTGCCTCCAACCCATAGAGTCCAGGATAAGTCAACTTTCCGCGGTCGCGATCTTTGCCGGTCCTCTTGCCCATCTGCTGGTCGGAGGCTTGTACATCGAGCAAATCGTCAACAATCTGGAAAGCGAGTCCAATATGCTCTCCATATTGTCGCAGCCTGTCCAGTTGTTCGCTGCCTGCACCGGCGGATAATCCACCCAGTTCCAGCGATACTGTGATCATCGCACCGGTTTTTCGGGCGTGAATCGCTGCCAGCAGCACCTTATCGCCCCCATTTTTTTCTGCCCATAGGTCATCCATTTGGCCCCCCACCAGGGCCGCCGGCCCAGCAGCTCTCGCCAATGCCAGAACAGCTTTTCCCCTCGCCGAAGGGGGTTCGAAGCGATGAGCCAATTCTTCGAAGGCCATCGCGAGCAGGGCATCCCCGGCGAGGATGGCAGTGGCTTCATCGAAACGGATGTGGCAAGTGGGGCGACCGCGCCGCAAATCGTCATCGTCCATTGCGGGCAGATCGTCGTGGATCAGGGAGTAGCAATGGATCATTTCGACGGCACAGGCGGCGGGTATGGCTTTCTCCAGCGTCCCGCCGAGCGCCTGGTTGGCCAGAAGGCAGAGTAGTGGACGGAGTCTTTTTCCTGGAGCCAGAAGCGAGTAGCCGATCGCTTCCCGAAGTCGTTCCGGACAGGCGGGGGGCAATCGCATGACGCACCCGGTCAGTTCGCTGTCGACAAGAGCGACCGTTTCTTCCCAACGCTGGCCAAGGATGTTCGTCTTGTCCATCCCACGTCCTTCCATCGGCTTCATGGACCCTGATGCTGCTTGCGACCTCGACTCCGCCCCGCTTCATTCTCCGGTGGAGCGACGGCGCGATCGTTGTTGCTGTTTCTCCTCCAGCTGGCCGCTGATCTCCTGAAAGGGGGTGGTTTCCGGTGTCCCATCTTCGGCCACACCCTTCAGCAATTCAATCTTCCGCTCTGCCTCCTCCAGCTGTTGGTAGCAGAACCGCAGGGTCTGGAGCGCCTTCTGGTATGCCTCCAAGGAAGCGTCCAGTCCCATCGTTCCCTGTTCCAGTTGCCGCACCGTCAGTTCCAGATCCGCGAGTGCCTGCTCAAAGCTTTTTTCGGCTCCCGACGCAGAGTCTTGCTTCTTCTCTTTCCCCATAGGGACTCCAGTCTGGCAGACTTCCATGCTGGCGGATCGCTCGATCCCCCATCCTCGGCGGACCGACGCGCGAGGCGGTAGAATCGACTGATTCCCGTGTCAATCCAAGACGCATCCACCGAAGTTTCATTGTAGCATGGTAGAACGTCGATTGGCCGGGGCCGACCGCGTTGTGGCCCCATAACCTCTGGTTTTTTCGACCCCTCGAAAGCGAACCCAGCATGCGGATCACTTCGATCCCGTCGCTCTACCGAAACCTGCGTCGATGGCAGGAAATCATCTTGGTCCTGCGGCGCTATGGACTGGCGGACTGGTTGAGTCATTTGAAGGTGGACTTCATCCGCGACTGGATCAAGGACAGCCAGGGAGTCCCGCTATCCAGTTACTCCAGGGAGACGCGAGTTCGACTTGCGCTCAGTGAACTGGGGCCGACCTTCATCAAACTAGGCCAAGTTCTGTCGCTGCGCCCCGACCTGGTGGGGCCAGAGCTAGCTACGGAACTTCAGCAGTTGCAGACGCATGGCCCTGCGGATCCCTGGGCACAGGTCCAGAAGACGATTGAGAGTGAGCTGAAGCAGCCGGCCAAGGAACTGTTCTCGGAATTCGAAGTCGATCCCATCGCTTCCGCGTCGATCGGTCAAGTCCACACCGCGACGCTGCCAGAGGGGACAGCCGTGGTGGTGAAGGTGCAGCATCAAGATATCCAGCGGGTGGTTCGCGAGGATCTGGAGGTGCTGCGTGGGCTGGCCGTGTTGGCTCAGCGACTGCCAGAACTGGCGGTTTGGCAGCCGGTGGCCATTGTCGAGCAATTGTCGAGGTCGTTGAACCGCGAGTTGAGTTTCCAGAGAGAACTGCGGAACCTGGAAATGTTTCGGCTGGCGCTGCAGGACAATCGAGATCTGGCGATCCCGACACCTTATGCCGAGCTGTCGAGCGCCCGGGTGTTGACGATGGACCGAATCGACGGGACGCCACTGACGCAGTGGATCGAAAAGGCCCAGGCGACTCCCGATGCCGCGCAGCAACTGGCCCGTCAGATCGCGGAGCTGTACATCGAGATGATTTTCGAACTGGGCTATTACCACGCCGACCCCCACCCAGGCAACCTGCTGATCCTACCGGATGGCAAGATCGGGCTGCTCGATTTCGGCATGGTGGGACGGATCGATGAGAAGTTGCGCGAGACGATCGAATCGATGCTGATCGCTGTCGCCTCACGCGATGCCGCTCTTCTGACCGCTTTGATCAAGCGAGTCGGCAAGCCACCGCTGAAGCTGGATGACAGTCTGCTGAGCATCGATGTTTCGGAGTTGATTGCGACGCATGGGATGCAATCGTTAAGCGAATTTGATTTGGCCGCGGCGCTCAATGACATGACCGACCTGTTGCATCGCCATCGCATCCTCCTGCCGCCGCAGACCGCCATGCTGCTCAAAACGCTAATCACCCTGGAAGGGACGCTGCATTTGCTGGCCCCTAGGTTCAGCCTGATGGAGGTGATGCAGCCCTTTATCGAACGCGTGTGGCGAAACCGACTCTCGCCGCGCCGCCAGTTTCGGAAGATCCATCGGATCTCCTGGGAGCTAGAGAATCTGCTGGAAAAACTCCCCACGCAGGTCAGTGGGCTACTGGATCTGGTGCAGGAAGGGAAACTGGATGTTCAGCTTTCCCACCGAGGGCTAAGCCCTTCCATCAACCGATTGGTGGTCGGCATCTGGGCCAGCAGTCTTTTTCTAGGATCCTCCGTGCTGCTGGCCTACAAGGTGCCACCTCTGCTATTCACCCAGAGACCTTTTTGGGGCGTCAGCGATTTTTCGTTGCTGGGAGGCATCGGGGTGATCGCCAGTCTACTGACCAGCATGCGACTGCTGTGGGCCATCAATCGGTCAGGGCACCTCGACCCTCGCGAAGAGGAGGAAACCCATTGAGCCGCCCGATGCATTAGGCAGCATCCGTTGTAGCCAAGGCTACAACTCGTCGAGGGAGATAGCACGCCTTGCCGCTAGCCAGATAGGTTATCGGCTGCGGTACCAGACGCGGATGAACTGACGATGGAATGAATCGGAAACCGCCACTGGGATCGTCGTATCATCTTCCTGGCCGACCGGGAAATTGACCGTTTCGATATTGATGACGTCGATCTGATCGCTTTCGATCCACTCGCTTGCCGCCTCCACCGCCGCCTGCCATGGCTGGGTTTGTAGTCCCTGAGTCCAGCTGAATCGGATCGTCGGTGGGATGAAGTCTCGATGCGCAATCATCTGTTGCTACCCCCGAAGTCTGTGCGAGAAGCAATCGCCCCTGGCGAGGCATTCCCAGGTCAGGTCTCTTCTCTTGGTGTCATCTTTTCGCCGATGCGCGTCCCCACCCTCTGGCCGCTGACCGCTTTGACGATGTTCCCTGCCTTCTTGAAATTGAAGACGAGGATCGGCATTTTGTGGTGGCGGCACTGAGCGATGGCGGTGCCGTCCATGACGTTCAGGTTCTTTTCGATCACGGTGTCGTAATCGAGTTCTCGGTAGAGCAATGCGTGGGGGTTTTTCTCTGGATCTTCGCTGTAGACGCCATCGACGCGCGTCGCCTTGAGGACGATATCGGCATCCAGTTCCAGAGCGCGTTGGGCGGCGGCAGTGTCCGTGGTGACAAATGGGCCACCGGTGCCTGCTGCCAGAATGATGATGCGGTGCTTCTCCAGATGCCGGATCGCTCGACGTCGAATAAACGGCTCGGCAACCCCATCCATTCGAATCGCCGACATCACGCGTGTCGGGCAGCCGATCATCTCCAAGGCATCTTGCAAAGCCAGAGCGTTGATGACGGTCGCCAGCATGCCCATGTAGTGAGCGGTTGCTTCCTGGATCTTCGTCCCGCTGGCGCCTTTGAAATGGCCGCCGCGAAGGATGTTCCCGCCCCCTACCACCACGGCGATCTGGCAACCCAGATCGTGGGCCTGCATGATCTGCTTGGCGATCACCCCTACCTCGTCCATGTGGATCCCTCGTTCCCCCGAATGCGCCAGGCTTTCGCCACTCAGCTTCAGGATGACTCGTCGGTAATGAGGCTGGGTAGAGGGAGTTTCGGTTTCTGACATCGAGGAATCACCCATCGGTTCGGTTGGCCGAACCTATTTAGAGAAGGAACATGGACCTACGATCCAGCGGCATGGCCGCGAGCGTTGGGAGGCTCTTGGTGCCGGGATAGACGAAATTTTAGCAGGCCCAGAGAGATTGCCTGCACCCCAGTAGAAGGTTCCGTGGAGAAAACATGGAACCGCTTTGGAGGCCGAGCGATCGGGGGGGCGAGGATGGCGAAAAGAAAAGGCCGAGCGTCATTCTGTGGGACGCTCGGCCTTCGAATCCGATTCAGTCGATTTTGGGATCGATGGGTTGGCGAGGCTTAGGTGGTCGCTGCGCCTTCTCCGAGGATCATGCAGACGAAATCCTTCACTTCCATCCCATTGGCCTTGGCGTAGGCACCTACCGACTGCTTATCGTCCTTCACAAACGCCTGCTCCAGCAACACCCGCTCGGCGAAGAACACCTTCAATCGACCGTCGACCATCTTGTCGACGATGTTGGCAGGCTTGCCTTCGGCGAGTGCCTGTTCGCGAAGCAACCCCCGCTCCTTCTCGACAATCGCGGGATCGAGTTGCGCCACTGAGAGGGCTGCGGGCCGCATCGCAGCGATGTGCATCGCGATATCTTTCGCAACGGCATCGTTGCCACCCTGGATCGACACCAGGACACCGGCAACCGTGCCGCTGTTATGGCTGTAGCCACCGCAGGGGCCATCGAAGCGATGGAATCGCCCCACTTCGAACTTCTCGCGAATCCGGTTGTAAAGTTCGGCCAGTTGTTCTGCCAGCGTCATCCCTGGCTTGCTGGGGGAAGCCTGCGCCAACAGCTGCTCGGCCGTCGACACGGGCTGGTGAGCCAGGGCGGTAGCAAGGTCGTTGGCCAGTTGAATGAACTCTTCGTTCTGCGTCACAGGAGCGCTTTCGCACTTCAGCTCGACGATGGCTCCCGCCTTGCCGCTGCTGCATGCATGAATCCCGAAACGTCCGAAAGCCGTTTCGCGACTCTTGCTCTTCTCATTGAAATTCTTTTCCCCGCGTTTGCGGAGGATTTCAATGGCCTTCTCTTCGTCTCCCCCGGCCTCCGTGAGGGCCTGCTTGCAGTCCATCAGAGGGAGCCCCGTTCGCTCGCGAAACGCCTTGACCGAGGCGGCAGAGATGTCTGCCATGGATCCTATCTCCCTAAGAAAAAACCTTTGGAATTCCCCGCTGCTTCGTAGGTGCCGAGGATGCACCTCGGGACACTCGGCGGGTCGTTTGATATCGATAGTGGCAGGGCAAGAGATCTGCTCGTCGCCTGCTAGGTTCGCGGCATGGATCGTTTTCCTATCCCCGAGGGATCGATCGTACGATTGACCCATCTCAAGAATTTGGCCATCCCGCTTTCAGATCATCCTGACGAATGCAACCTCTGCCGAGGCGGATTAGTCCTTGGCTTCCATCGCCAGGTCTTCGATGGCAGGCTGTGCCTTCCCGCTCGGACCCGGTTCGCGACGCAGCGACTTGGTCAGTTCCGGGTTTTCCGCACGGCCTGCAAGGACCGCGTCGGAAAGCTGTCGGATGACCAGATCGATCGACCGGATCCCGTCGTCGTTGCCTGGAATCGGCAGGTCGACCATGGTGGGGTCGCAGTCGGTGTCGATCAGCGCGACGGTGGTGATTCCCAGTGCCTTGGCTTCCTTGATCGCGTTCTTTTCCTTGTTTGGATCGACCAAGACCAAGCATTCGGGGAGGCGATTGAGCGTTCGCAAACCGTTCAGGTTGCGGAAGACTTTGCGGTATTCGCGATTGAGCGACGACTGCATTTTCTTGGAGTAGCCGTTGATCAGATCGGACTTGATAATCGTTTCCAGTTCATCCAGCCTTCCCATGCGGTTGCGGATGGTGCGGAAATTGGTGAGGCAGCCGCCCAACCAGCGTTCGCTGACAAACGGCATGCCGCATCGTTCAGCTTCCCGTTGGACCACTTCCGAAGCTTGGCGCTTGGTTCCGACGAACAGCACCAGCGATCCGCCCGAGGCGACCTGAGATAGGTACTTCTTGGCCCGCAAGATCCCGCGCATGGTTTCGCGGATATCGATGATGTGAATCATGTTCTTGCGACCGTAAATGTACGGCGCCATCTTCGGATTCCACCGGCTGACCCGGTGACCGAAGTGAACTCCTGATTCGATCAGCTGCTGTACCAATTCTGTCGACATCAATCCCATCCTTTCCAAAGCTCGCTGGCAAACCTATGTAGATTCCGGTCCTGTTGAATAATGAAGCGTCACCCAACGGGCCGCTCCACAGGACAATTCGTTTCGAGGAGGTCGCTGAAACCAATTCCCCAAAAAGCCTTCGTCCTTCGTCAACTCAACCGATCTGCCAACCAAGCCGCCTCAATGAACTTGCGCACGCCCCACCCCTTTGGTGGCACGAAAAATCGCAAGCCCCATAGATTACTGGGGGATCGGCATTCTCGTCAACTGGAGTTGATTCGGTTTGCTCAAAGGAGCATTGGTGTACAGGAGTTAATGCATCAGGCGATCGGGAACCAGGACGATTTTCCCCGCCAGGGCGCCCGATTTTCCCACCGTGTTTTCTTCTTGGAGTCGATGCCCCAAATGAGCCTGGGAAAGGGGGAGCGTCCGGTCGATCCTGGGAAGAAGTCTTCCTTGAGCGACCCACTGGGCGATCTGGCGGGCGGCTTGTGCTTGAACCTCCGGCGGCGCCTGAAACATCGCGAATCCCGTCAATTTGCATTCCTTCACGTAGAAGGGACCGACAGGGAATGGGGGTTTGGCGTCGCGTCCCGCCATGAGAACCATCGTTCCGCGCGGCGCCATCGCTGCCACCGCCAGTTCGAAATCGGGCTCCCTCAACGTCTCCCAAAACAGATCGACACCTCCCGGCGCCAACCGCTTCAAGGCTTCCGACAGTTCCTCTTTGCGATACTCGATGACGTCATCGGCCCCTAGTGCTTTGCACTGGTCGGCTTTTTCTGGGGAACCGGCGGTGGTGATGACACGAGCCCCGGTCAGGTGCCCCATTTGGACTACCATGCTTCCGACGCCGCCCGTACCGCCGCGAACGAACAACGTCTGGCCTTGGGAAAGGTGAGCTTCGCGAAACAGGCCCAGATGAGCGGTGATGCCTACCAGGGCGATCGCGGCCATCGCATCGTAGGGGACGTTTTCCGGGATGGGGTAGGCCCACGAAGCGTCGACGGCGATCGTCTCGGCAAACGACCCCTGACGGCCTAGCAGCCCCTGATTGGATCCCCAGACTCGGTCCCCCACCTTCCATCCTTGGACGCCCGGCCCCAGCCCGATCACCTTTCCAGCAAAATCGGCCCCTGGAATATAGGGTTGCGGCAGCGGCCAGTAGTTCGCCCCTTTGCGGATGTAGGTATCGATCGGATTGATGGAGACAGCGTGGACTTCGATCAGCAATTGGCCTTCGCCCGCCTGGGGATCATCCAGGGGGCCATATTGCAGCACTTCCGGTCCGCCCGGCTGATTCATATAGACCGCATGCATGAGATCGCTCCGTTTCCGTCCGACGCTCCCAAATCACCACCCGCAACCAATCCCCATTGTAAGGAATCCGACCGACTCGCGTCGCGGGTACCCTGTCGACGGGTGGCATTTCCGGGCGCTGGCTGCAGCTGGAAACCGTGGCACATTCTTTTCCATTCCCACTGCTGGATGGCACTGCTTGTGTTACCCTCGTGGTTGGGTACAAGCGGATGTCTGAATCGAGCTGACGAAATGAAAAGTCGTTCTGGCAAAAACAAAGCCATCGGATGGACTGTCGGTGGATGCGAAGTGGGAGCTAGGGATCCGATGATTCGGCAAAGCAGGCGATGGCTGTTGGGTTGCTGGATGCTGGTCTGTTGGGCTGATCCTGCAGCCGCGCAGCAGGTGCGGGTGGAGCCGATGCAGGGCGAAGGGTTTGAGGGGCGATGGTTGGAGGGGACGCCCGATCGGCTGGTGTTCCAAGCAGCCGACGGACCGCGCACGTTGCCTGCGCGGGAGCTGCAGCAGATACGAGTCACCGGTGGGAAGGGGACCGACGGCGCTTCCAGCAACGGAAAGGAAGCAGCAGGCATCTTGCAGCTTTCCGACGGGACGCAATTGGCGGTCCGCACGTTGGAATGGAAAGATGGGCAGGGGCAGTGGACCAGCCCCGCCGATGCGGGAACGCTACCCACCAATGCCATCTCCTGGTGGCTCCTTCGCAAGCCCGATGCCGCTCAGCGGGAATCTTGGGATCGGATGCTATCGCAGAAGGCCGATGGGGATCAGCTGGTGGTGGTGCGCGGCGATGGGTCGGTAGACCAAGTCGTCGGTAGCATCCTGAGTGTGTCGGCCGATCAAGTGGAATTCGAATTCGATGGTCAGACGATCCAGGCGCCCAAGGAGCGATTGCTGGGTGTGGTGTGGTTTCGCAAGGAGTCCCCCGCAGTGTCGCCGGGGGTGGCGATTGCATCGGTCGATGGATCGCGTTGGAATGCGACGCAGTGGAAATGGGATCGCAGCGATGGCGATTCCGGCACGCTGGCTCTGCAAACCAGTTCCGGCGTCACCCATCGACTTCGATATGACCAGCTAGCCACGATCGATTTCGGCACCTCCAACATCACTTGGCTGGCCGACATCCCTGCGCTGCAGTCGTCCATCCAACCGCGACTGGGGTTCGACACGGCGCGAGCTACGGGGGCCACCGCCGCGCCCGCGTGGTCGCCGCTGTGGACCAGCCGCATCCCGGATGCAACCCATTCGCGGGATCTTTTGTTTCTCAACGATGGATTTTACGAGACGCGTGTCCCCACGGGCTGCGACCGTTTTTTGGTGACTCTAGTCAGGCCCAGCGCGGAGGGGCTTCGCGCGGAGCTATCGGTCGAGCTGTGGCAGGAGGACCAGCAGGTGGCTCAGCAGACCATCGGCCCGGATCAATCCGAATTGCCTTTGGAGGCTGCGGTCACCCCCGGCAAGAAGCTTCAGCTTCGGGTCCGCACCCAAGGCCCCATCCAGGCCGGCAATGCCATCCTCTGGTCGCAAGCCAGATTTTTAAGAAAAGCAGGTGCAGCCAGCGACGGCGGGCGCTAGGCGACCGGGTTGGAAGTGCCCAATCGATGGTGAAAGGGAGGTTCTGCCCGGTGGTCATGGGCTACAATAAAGAGCCGACCGCGCCGACGGTTCTTGGAAGCGTCGGCGGAAGGATCGGATTGCCACCTGAGAAAACCTGCCATGCCTGATCGTGATCGACTTGGATGGACCAGCCGCCCCGAAGCATCTTCGCGCTTCAGTGCTTTGCTCCTTCCAGCCTGGATGCTGGCGTTGTGCATGGCATCGCTACCCTCTGGAAGCCTCTCGGCTCAGCAGATCGCTCCGGCGGTCGACCAGCAGGTGCAGCAACTGGAGACGGCGCGAATCGAAGCGGTGGAGCGAGCGAGCCGAAGCGCGGTGGCGATTTTCGGAATGAGCGGACAGGGGGGAGGTAGCGGTGTCCTGGTTTCCTCGGACGGCTACATCGTCACCAACTTTCACGTCACCAGTCCGTTCGGGACTCGGATGCGAGCCGGGCTGTCGGACGGTTCGGTGCACGATGCGGTGATCGTCGGTGTCGACCCCACGGGGGATGTGGCGGTGATCCAAATCGAAGGGAACGACTTCATCCCTGCGACGATCGCAGACAGCGATTCGGTGCAACCCGGAGATGGATGCTTCGCCATCGGCAACCCGTTTGTTCTGGCAACCAATCTCCAGCCGACCGTTACCTATGGTGTGGTCAGCGGCGTGCGTCGCTATCAGTACCCTGCCGGGACCATTCTGGAATACACCGACTGCATACAGACCGATGCATCGATCAACCCTGGCAATTCGGGCGGTCCACTTTTTAACGCCAGAGGGGAGCTGATCGGCATCAACGGCCGATGTTCCTTCGAAAAGCGGGGACGGGTCAATGTGGGGGTCGGGTACGCGATCTCCAGCAACCAGGTTGGCTACTTTCTTGGAGCGCTAAAGGCCGGGCGGCTTGTCGATCATGCCACCTTAGGCTTCACGGTGGTCACCGACGAAGGCGCCGCCATCGTCACCAATATCCTTCCGAACTCCGATGCCTACCGGCGCGGCATCCGATACGACGACAAGGTGCTACAGATCGCCGGTAGGGAAATCACGACGGCCAATGAGCTGAAGAATGTGGTAGGCATTTTTCCTGCTGGCTGGCGGATTCCAATCACGGTGCGTCATGAAGATGGCAATGAGGAATCGGTCTGGGTGCGACTGATGCCGCTGCACAGCGACGAAGAGCTGTGGGAAGTGGTCAAGGAATCGAAACCCGAAGATCCGGAGGGCAAGCCGAAGGAATCGGACCCGGAGGGGAATGAGGGGCCCAAGCCTCGTGACGAAGAAGACTCATCAAAAAAGGATCGCAAGGAATCCAACGAGGCGGGCAAGGGACTGGCCGAAGATCCCAGATTCCAGCAGCGGGAAGGATTCATCAACGGATTTTTCAATCGCAAGGAGCTGGATCGCATATTGGCTTTGCGGCCGAAGGCATGGAGCGACCAGAAGGATGGGCTTTGGAAGGGAACGACGGCGGGGGATGACGGTCGAGCTTCGATCGAATTGGAGGGCGGCGCGATCCGCATGCAGGCGGGTGAAACGGTCGTGGCGATCGAAAAAGATTCTCAGTGGGCCGACTTGGTCACGACTCAGCAGACAGCGGCGCTGGGTGTGGGGATTTGGCTGTGGGAGCGATGGCATCGATCTGGTCCCCAGTCGGCAGGCGAGGTGGTCTACTGGGGACGAGCACCACTGCCACAGCAACCTTTGCTCTACGATGAAGTTCATTGGGCGGTGGGGTCGATCGAAGCGCGAGTCTATCTCCACACCGAACAATCGAGCACACCTGGTGCGATCGCGTTGATCGAGCTTCACACCTCTCCTGATGAAGATCCTGCGGAAATCTATTTTGCGGCCCCCAAAGGCGAAGCGAAGGGAGATGGAGCCCTCATGTTGCCGGATCGCGTGCGCCTGATCTATGGGACCGATCTGGCTTGGGAATTGCACATCCAGTCGCGGGAGGTGGTGGAGCCAAGCCAGGCATCCTTGGGCGATTCCGAACCGGCGAAGGAAGCCGCTCCCGCTGGCAACCAACCCGATCAGGAAGGGGGGCGGCCATGATTTGGGGCTGGAGGAAGTTCGGCGGAGTTGCCAAGTCGATGGCATGGGGAGCATTGGCAGGGGCGGTGACGGTGACGAGCTGCTTGACGGCGGGGCCACCCCTACCATGGATCGCTGGTGAGGATGTCGCGACAGCGCCGAAGGAAGAATCGCTCGGCGGCTTTTCCGAAGGATCGATGGCCGCTTGGAATGCCCTGGTGCAGCCGAAGATGGTCAAGGTTTACGGGGCCGGGGGAGTGCGAGGGATCGAAGGCTATCAGTCAGGTTTTCTCATCTCGGCCAGCGGCCACGTGGCGACTTCGTGGAGCAGCGTGCTGGATGTCGAGTCGACGCAGGTGGTGACTTGGGATGGAAAGAAATGGCCAGCGACTTTGGTGGGGACCGATCCGGTTTCGGAAATCGCGGTGCTAAAGATCGATTCGGAAGGTTTACCTTTTTTCTCGCTGGAGAGTGATTTGGCGGTGGCGCCGGGAATGCGGGTCTTTGCCGTAAGCAATCTGTTCGGGATCGCTCAGGGGAAAGAATGGTGCAGCATCCAGCGCGGCGTGCTGATGGCGAAAGCTCCTATGGAAGCCAAAAGGGGCAGGTTCGCAACTGCCTATCGCGGCGACATCCTGATCCTCGACACGATGACCAATAACCCGGGAGCTACCGGAGGTGCGGCCATCGATGCGCAGGGCGAGTTGCTGGGGATGCTTGGGAAAGAATTGAGAGACGAACGATCGCAGACCTGGATCAACTACGCGCTGCCGCGTCAAGTCGTCTCTCAGGCGGTGAAGAATATCCTGGAAGGCAAAACGGGATCGGCGCCGGTGGAGATGCCGAAAGCGAAGAGTCCCCACCGATTGGAACGGCTGGGAATGGCGATGGTGCCGGACATTTTGGCGAGAACACCGGCTTACATCGATCAGGTAGCGGTCGATTCGCTGGCGGCCAAGACTGGGCTGATGGCGGACGACCTGATCCTGTCGGTCAACGACCAAAGGATCGACGGCCAGGCAACGCTTCGGAAGATCTTGGAGTCGCTGGAGTCAGCGGATGGTTTTCAAATGGTGGTGCAGCGCGACGGGCAGATCCTCTCGATGAAGATTCAGCCCTAAAGCTGCCGCAAGGAGAGGATCGATTTTGATGGAGATGTTCGTCCGCTCAATGCGTTCACTTCCTTTGCAACTCCTTGGTGCGATCGTCTGGACCATTGCCAATCTGTCGTTTCTTCTGTCCCTCTTTGCTGGGCTGCCTTTGACAACCTGGGCACAGGATGCGGGATCGCAGGCGTTGCAGCAAGCGATCGCTAAGGCAGTGGAGCATAGCTGTCCATCGGTTTTGCGGGTCGAGGTTTTTGCAGGGAGTACGGGCCTGGAGCGGGATGAGACGGGAGCCACCTCGGCCCTGACCACCGCCACGGTTCTTTCCTCGGATGGTTGGCTGGTCGCCAGTCGTTTCAGCGCCCCGGCGGCCGCCGGAGCGATCTCGGTGATCACGGCCGACGGCACGCGGCTGGCGGTGCAAAAGCGGGTGGAAGATGTGCATCGCGAGTTGATTTACCTGAAAATCGACTCGCCACAGCCACTGACTCCTGTGACTCCTGGCGATGTCGGTGCGGCGCGCGTCGGGCAGACGGTGATCGCGCTCGGGAAAACCTTTGCCTCCGATCGCTGCAGCGTCTCCGCGGGGATCCTAAGTGCGAAAGGACGAGTCTATGAGAAAGCGATCCAGTGCGACGCCAAGATCTCGCCCACCAACTACGGTGGACCGTTGATCGATCTAGCTGGTCGCGTTCTTGGCGTGTTGACCCCCATCCGCCCTGGGATCGCCACCGAAGGGGAGACAGCGCAGTGGTATGACTCGGGAATCGGCTTTGCGATCCCCATCGATCAGATCCTTGCCAAACTGCCGGTGGCCCAGGCCGGCAACACCATCCTACCTGGCAAACTGGGGATTCGTCCCAAGAGCGACGATCCATTCACCGGCCCGGTGGTGGTTGCGGGGTTGGCTCCTGGATCTCCAGCGATCGCTGCCGGTCTGAAGGCCGGCGATGAAATCTTGGAGATCAACCAAAAGCCGATCTCGCGATGGAACCAAATGCAGCACGCCATGGGCTCCTTAGACGCTGGGGATACGGTCGCCATCGCCGTGCGCCGAGATGGGGAGAGAGTGGAGCTAAAGGCAGAGTTGGCGGCGAAGATTCCTCCTTATCGCGAGCCCTTTCTTGGCTTGATCCTCCACCCCGTCGACCAAGATCCAAGAGGGATGAAAATCGATGCGGTGGTCCCTGGTTCACCAGCCGACCAGGCGGGACTTAAGGTGGGTGGAACCATTACGCAAGTCAGTGGCACACCGGTAGACTCCTGGGAACGTTGGCGGGAATCGATTCTTTTCCGTGAATTAGGGGAGCCAATCGCGATGGAGTGGGTGCTGGATGGGATGGCGATGCCCAGCGCCTCGATTCAGACGATCCGCCTTCTGGAAGCAAGGAAACTGAAGTATCCCGATCTTCAGGCGACTTCAAAGGATCCCAATGCAACGGGAGCAGTCGAGACGATCACCTTGGGAGACCTCCCTAACAAAGCGTTTTATTATCAACCCAACACGTTTTCCGCCGATGGCACGCAGGGGTTGGTGTTGGTGATTCCGGAGCCAGGGGAACCTGATCGGAAGTCCTGGGTCGATCGGTGGGAACGGTTTAGTCGGCAGCAGGGCTGGATTGTCGCGTTGGTGGGATCCAGCGACGCCAAGCGGTGGACCCCCGACGATTTGGAGGCGGTCGATCGCACACTGACCCAACTGCTGCAAAAGCACCCCATCGATCGGCGTCGCACCGTGATTGGCGGGGTGGGCAGTGGTGGGTCGTTGGCTTCCCTGATCGCCGTGCAGCAGCGGCAGCGCGTCAGCGGGTACTGGGGGTTGCAGAGCCGGTTGCCGCCGATGATGGCGGAGGTAGTTTCGGAGCCTTTGGCGCTGCATCGCTTCTACTTGGTTGGTGATCGGCCCGAGTTTCCAAAGCTGGTCGAGTTCTGGGAGGCAGCGGGGCTGGATGCGACTCATGTGGCGACCGAGGTGCCGAAGGAAAATCTAGCGGACGCGCCGGTGTGGGAAGATCTCCAGCAATGGCTGCAGTGGATGGGGTGCGATTGACCCGCCGAAGATCGCAGCGGTGTCATTGGTTGCCGGAGAAAAGATAAGGGGCAGGGGATTGGTGGCATTCGATAAGCGGCCGGTGCAGGATGAAGCGACGGTGTGGCAGCAGCGAGCCGCGATGGTGATGGCAGTGGTGCTGGCCGTTGCTGCGACGCTCCTGCATTTCGCTCCTCAGGAGGCCTCCGGCGGCGCGACATGGGTCAGCGGTTCGATGGCCAAGGTGGCAGTGCTATGCGCGGCGCTGTGGATGGCTCTCCCACAGCTGAAGCGATGGTCGAGAACCACCAGTGGCCCACCGCTTCTGTGGGGGTTGGGCATTCTGGCAGCGGTATTGGTGGTGCGGCCGCGAGCCATCTTCGCGATTGGTCCGCTGGTGATCGCCGCCTTGGGGGTCCTGGTGACCCTGCGCCACGCTTCGAAATGGTTTCGCTAATCGCTTGCTTATCTTTGCTGGATTCCGACGGTGGGGGGTGGGCGAAGGATCGATTTGCAACCGGTTTTCCAGGTTGTTGCCACCCAACAGAGGGCTGGCACGAAAGCCCTTCAAAAGCGATTGGGGATTTGCTATGATAGGCAAAGCCATCGCGAAACTCTGTCGTTTGGCAAGCTTTGCACCCGTGGCGCAACTGGATAGCGCATCGGTCTTCGGAACCGAGGGTTGCAGGTTCGAATCCTGCCGGGTGTACTCGTCTCATTCTACGAACTTAGGGCTACCCGCTAGTTCGTAGAGCGAGAGGTTTTCTATTTCGGCGACTAGATCGCTGAAGTCCCCAATGTTTTGGGCGTTTTCGATTTTCTGGCCCCGGCGTGTCGCGCTCTCACTTGTCTTTCCGCGCGCGAATTTTCCGAATGTTGCGTCCGTCTGAACGGTATTTTCCACTGCGAACTATCGCGTTCTCTAGTTGATAAGGGGTTGCTTGTTACAACTCCGTTTGTTTCCGACCCACCAAACCCGACCTCAAACTAGCCGACCGCCGGGTTAACATCAGGACAGACACTGGAGATTGCGGCCAAACAAAACGGGCCGGAAACTGCTCGTTCAGTTGAGCTCGAATCATTCGGCCACGAACGGTAAAAAAAAACCGTTTGATAATAACTCTGAAGGTGGATCCGGAAAGCAGCGAACTGCTGCTACCCCTCGCCCGAAAGAGTGTCCAAAGACTCTCAAAGCCAGGTCCAGCATGTCGACAACTGAAGCCGCATCGAAAGTCTTTGAAGAGATCGCTCAACTGTTTGGTTCCGGCCCCACCGATGAACAGATTTTAAACTTTCGGCCGTCTGCCGACGTCGTCCAACGAGCTTCGAAGCTTCTCTCGCTGAACCGCACTGGCCAAATGGATGACGATCTGAAGCACGAACTGGATCAATACGAGCATGCTGAGCTTTTGATGCGTATGGTGAAAGCCCAGACACATGCGCGGCAAGGAAGCTAGGAACGAAGGAGCGAATATGTGCCAGCAGAACTTCGCCGGCTGATTCGTGAACGCGCCGGTCACAGATGTGAATATTGCCTTCTTCATGAAGAGGATGCCTTCTTGCCATATGAGCCAGACCACATCATCGCCGTAAAGCATCGAGGCCAAACGACGGAAGGAAATTTGGCATGGACCTACTTCGTTTGCAATCGCGGTAAAGGGAGCGACTTTGCTTCGGTCGACGAGACAACAGGAGAAATCGTAAGACTTTTTCATCCCCGGAACCGATGTATGGGACGATCACCTGGAGTTGATGAAAGATGGTTCCCTTTCGGCTAGGACGGCTATCGGACGAGTAACAATTACACTTCTCAAGTTGAACCGTCCTGCGCTACTTGCAATGAGAGCCTTGCTTGCAAAATCGATTCGGAAGCCGCGTTAGTGCGGCTTCGGCCGCGTGATTTGAAGTATTGCCATCGATGATTACTGCGATGGGCTAGACGCGTCAGTGACGTCTTGGCGCAGCCTACTCCACATCTGTCGTTGCTTGTTCCAGTCGAACGTTTTGGCGATTTGGGGTAGGTCGGCCTCTTTAATTGTGTCCCGGCCTTGGGTGGTTCTGGGCAGGAAAAGGATCTCTTCTTGGATTTCGGGAGCGAGATTGTCTAGCCACATGATCTGAGTCATTCGCGTGCTTGAGATCTGGCCGTAGTGGGCGAGTTCAGATTGATTGATGAGCGAAGAAAAGGTGTCAGGTACCTTTTCTCGCCCATGTGAGCGAAGAAAAGGTGTCAGGTACCTTTTCTCGCCCATGAGGCTTTCAACTAGCAATTGAGCGATTATCTCTCGATACGCGAGCCAAGCATCGATCAATTGGCATATAGCATCAATGCAGACGCAGCATCAGCGATTCAAAGATAACGCCACCATTCACCGAGCCGCACCCAGTGAATGTCAATATATCTAAAACCATCTTGTGCAGCTTCGGTGCAGTGGTACGTTACGGCTATTCCTGGACCTCGTGGGCGATGCCCCACTCTAGCGATTCACGGTAAGCTTCGGCAAGTAAAGGGTCATCAGACCAACCGTTGAAATATTGGCGATTTTCAGGACGTTCCAACGCATGTTCTAGAAATCCAGTTTTAACGCAGATTCTACAAACCTCATTCCCGTTGCGATAAAAGTCGCCGATGGAATCCGCAATTGCTTGTACTCTACGACCATCCTTCTCAACGCTCCGATACCAGTTAAACCATCGAACTAGTTGCCTTGCTGCCTCAAACGGCGAGTCGACATCATCATCGTCAGTTTCGATAGTGGAATCGATCGTCTGAGATGTGCATAGGAGTAAATAGCGTACCATCTCCGGCATTAGCCATCTATCGGAAGCCCGAGGATGAATCCGAGATCTTTGAAGTCGAACGAAAGTCAGCAATTCCCTTCGCTCAGCAAGAGTCGCAGCGTCGAGTCGCTGGCGCAAATCCGCAAAGCGAACATTTCCTCCTGCCTGCCAGTGCAATGGAATCGGCATCGTAAGTTGTTCCTCGGTATCTATGCCGTAACGTTTATCTTAAAGATTCAAAAAAGGGTCCATCCGGCTCTATCGTGGGTAGAGGTCCAGGCCGCAGCAGTAGAAAAAGATGGCGGTCTTGAAGTTTTCGCGGTTTCTTTAGCCACCCACTCGACGCTTGATAGCCATGGCCTTGCTGTTGATTCCTTCGGCCACCGCGTGGGTGATTCCGTGTGTGCAGTAGCTAACCACATTCGTCAGTCGCTCCTGAATGGTCTTGGAAACCTTCTTCAGTGGAGTCAGCTTTGTATGGATCACCCGTTTGTACCAATCTTTGAAAAAGACGGTGGTCGAGGATGCATCTGCATGATGCCAAAGGTCACGTAGCATTTCCTTGTAGGGCCAAGCCTTCCCGGTCTTTAGTTCCCGTGAATAGATCTCATCGAATCGTAGCCGTTGAGCATCCGTCAAATGCTCCTGACCGCTTAGCCATAAGTAACGCGATCCAGATAGACGGTTATCGCCTTCGCAGGATCTTCGATGCTCGCCTCGACGAACCTTGTCGACTGCCTCGCCGGCCATCTTCATGATGTGAAAGCGGTCGTGAACAATCTTCTCTTCTGCCAAGGGAATGTTCGCTTTGGCCGACTTTACGAAAGCAGCACTCATGTCCATCGCGATTGCCTGAACGCCCTCGATTTGATCTTCGGAAAGCTGCGAAAAGCACTGGTTTCCGCTGTCGATGGAGTTCCCGTCGGAGATCGCTTGAACCGTGCTTTTGTCGATGTCATAGATCAGGGTGATGTAGCTCTGACCCTTGCGAAAAGCCTTCTCGTCGATTCCGATGCGTGGAATCACTTCTTGCGTCTTTCGCGCTCTTCCCCGTGCCACGGCTTTCTCCGGGATGTGCCATGTTTCCCCCCAACTGGTTCTTAAGATTCCCTGGGCCCCTTTGATCGCGTGGGTTGCGTGAAGAAGATCGATGGCGAAGCGTTCAAAGAAGATCGTGAATCGACTTCCCTTTTCAGCCCATGGGAGGACTGCGTTCTTGACGCCGTGCGTCGGGCATTTGACCCTTGGTGGTGCGGTGATCAAGACCTTCTTAAACTGACAGGAATCCAAATGTCTCCAACGCCCTTGGTCCGCATGGTCATGGATGGGACACTCGCAATCACATTCGGAGCACCGGAACTTGGCCCCGCGTGGATGTTCCACTTGGACGCGAATCTCTTGGGCTTGGTGATCCAGCTCGACGCTGACCACCGTCCAGGGCGAAACGAGACCGAGGAATTGTTGGTAAAGCTCTTTGTCTTGCGCGATCGTTCTTCTTGAAAGAGAATCCTCGCAAATCCACGAAGAACCCGGATGGACCAATTTTATGACCTTAATTCTGCATGCTTTTCATTCCACCATCGTACCAATTCCCGATGCTGCGTGTAGTCGACCCACAAAAGATTCGAATCATCTGTCGGGTTGCCGCCAAATACCAAGGGCGTAATGTGCCATTTGCACCGCCCTGCAAGATTTTTGTCGGAACTCAGCATGGTAGGAAGCTGCGACCATAAGCACCGGGTCACATACTGCGGCAGAATCGGAACGGTGGGGCAAGTAAAGTATCCATTGTCTTTGAATAAGATTAAATCGTCCCAGCCAAACAATCCAACAACGGTATGGCCCGGAAGTAGTCGGTCTACACCGTACTCGCGAGTTGACGATGAGTAATCGTTGGGATCGAAAAGAGTGTAGTAATCGTCTCCGCTCCAACCTTCAATCATCTGCCCATTCCGCATAGGAGTTCATAACGTTTATTCGACAGATTTAAAAAGCCGCTGGGTCTGCATAACGCCGGACCGGTGCCGCCTGGACCTGTTGACAAGCAGCGCAGGATATTTCGATTTGCATACTAGTGGGCTGCCGGGATACCTCGGCAGCGTTGCCGGGCAAGCGTTATCTGGATCCCTTTTCTACCGATCGGAATTCTACAGAAAGGTCGCGATCCGTGCGAGAATATTCCCTCTCCACCCCATCCAAAGAGCCCAAACAGCTCGATCAACTCCGCCACAAAATGCGGATGCTCCAAGTCGCCAAACGGACCGAAGAAGCCTACATCGCCTGGATCTACCGCTACCTCTGCTTTGCCCGCGATCTCCACGGACAATGAATCCACCCCAGCCAACTCTCCGATCGCGAGATCAATGCCCTCCTCCCCCATCTCGCTGTCGACCGAAATGTCGCCGCCAGCTCCCAAAGCCAGGCCCTCGCCGCATTCCTCTTCCTCTACAAGAAACTCCTGGGCACCGAACTTAAACTCGACGCCGTCTGGGACAAGCCTAGCCACAAGCTTTCCGTCGTCCTCTCCCCGTTGGAAGTCGCCACCGTCCTCCGGCTGATCCCAGCAAAACCACAGCACACGATCGCCAGCCTGCTTTACGGCGCCGGACTCCGCTCGAAGGATCTTGCCGCCTCCTCATCAAAGACCTCGACTTCCCTCGCAAACAAATCGTTGCCCCCGAAGGGAAAGGAAATATCTGTTTCCCTGCAAAAACAGGAGACGTCCAAGCTGCTTCATCATGGACGCCTAACCACCAAAAGATATCCGAAATGGCGGGATGCCACGTTCAAATCCTAGAAAAGGTACCTGACACCTTTTACACATTTCCCGAATGATTGGAACGCACGGTGTCACGAATCCTAGAAAAGGTACCTGACACCTTTTCCACGATCAGGTAGTAGAAGAGTGGCGTCAGGAAGATCCCAAAGAGCGTCACACCCAACATCCCGCTTAAGACCGCCACGCCCAGCGTCTTCCGCATCTCGGCTCCCGCCCCCTCGGCCAGCACCAGAGGTACCACCCCAAGAATGAAGGCGAAGGAGGTCATGACGATCGGACGGAGCCGCACT
This sequence comes from Pirellulaceae bacterium, assembly GCA_044371425.1. Classification (GTDB taxonomy): domain Bacteria; phylum Planctomycetota; class Planctomycetia; order Pirellulales; family Pirellulaceae; genus JBEISR01. The sequence goes on from JBILTR010000004.1 coordinate 25,253, forward strand.
TTGCAGGCGTCGACCGTCGCCTCCAAAATCGGCTCCCCTGCCCGCACCTTCTCCCTCGCAAACTCGACGATCAGGATGGCGTTCTTGCATGCCAGCCCCACCAGAACCACAAACCCGATCTGCACAAAAATGTTCAGGTCCATCCTCGCCAGAACGATGCCGATCAACGCACTGAATATGCACATCGGCACGACCAGGATCACGGCAAACGGCACCGTCCAGCTTTCGTACTGACCCGCCAACACAAAAAAGACAAGGATGCAGGCACCGGCAAAGGCAGCGATTGGATTCCCCAACCAGTCGGAGAGCGTCTCCAAGCGGCTGGATTCCTTCTCCAACAACGACAACTCCGTCCACTCGTACCCGAAGCCGGCGGGTAAGGTCTGCTTTGCCACCTCTTCCACCACCTCCATGGCCTGTCCCGAGCTGATGGTGGGAAAAGCGGCGCCGTTGATGGTGGCCGAGGGGAACATGTTGTAGCGGGTCACTAGGATCGGCCCTGCTGCTGGCTGGATATCGACCACGGAACCTAGCGGGATCATCGCGCCGGTCTGGCTGCGCACCTGGATTTGCTTGACATCTTCGATCGAGCTACGGTACTTCCCTTCATTCTGCAAGATCACTTGCCAAGTGCGACCAAAGCGATTGAAGTCGTTGACGTAATTGCTTCCCAGGTAAATCTGCAGCGCGGAAAACACTTCCTGCAGTGGAAGCCCCATCGCCTTGCATTTTTCGCGATTCACATCAACAAACCACTGCGGCGAGGTGGCTCGAAAACTGTTGACCATCCCCAAAATCTCAGGCCGGCTAGTTCCTTCTTTGGCCAACTGGTCGGCAGCTGCCGTGAGCGGCCGAAGACCAACGTCCGATTGGTCCTGCACCATCAGCTTGAATCCACCAGCCGACCCCAAGCCGTCGATAGGAGGAGCGTTGTAGACGGAGACGAGGGCATCGGGGATTTCGCGATTCAGTTGGGCTTTGAGCCGCCGTTCCAGATACCGCGCCTTCAGCTGGGGAGCCATTCGCTCATGGAACGGATCGAGGATCACAAAGAGACCGCACAGATTCGATCCGATGGCACTCAAGATGAACGACTGCCCAGGGACGGAGATCACGTGCGCGACCCCCGGCGTCTGGGAAATGATTCGCTCGACATCTCGCAGCACCGCCTGGGTGCGCGGCAACGACGCAGCATCGGGCAATCGAATATCGGCAACCAGATACCCCTTGTCCTGGGTTGGGATGAAGCCGGTAGGGATTTTCGTAAGTCCCCAATAGGTGACTCCCAACAATCCCAGGTAGGCCAGCAGGACGATTGGGGCCAGTCGCAGAATCCAGCGGACGATCGTGCCATATCCATTGGCTGTTCGATCGAAAAAATGGTTGAAGGCCGTAAAGAAGGCTCGTATCCATCGATTGATCGGACCGCTCATCGCCCATCCGGCAACCGCCAAGATGGCCCCGATGGCCAAGGGCAGCCACTGGCCTAGCAGACTGGTGGTGGAATGGCTGGCGTGGTCCTCCAGCTCGCTGTGGCCAGCACCTCCACCAGCCAGCCAGGCCCGCGCGGCCCACCATCCAACCAAAGCCAGCAGTAGAGCGATGCCGGGACGAGGCAGCGCCTGGCCGCCACCATGCCCTCCCGAACCTACTTGGGAATGCTCGCCCTGGGAATCGTGGCCATGTGCATCGCGGCCTGAAAAAATCATTCCGGCCACAGCGGGTGTCAGTGTCATCGCGCTGATGGCGCTCAGCAGCATCGAGGCAGAGATCGTGATGGCGAACTGTCGGTAGAACTGCCCGGTGATCCCAGACAAAAACATGCTGGGGAGAAAGACCGAACTGAGCACCAATGTGATGGCGATGATCGGGCCAGTGATTTCCGACATCGCCTTGAGCGTCGCTTCGCGGACCGGTAGCCCCTTGGCCAACCATCGCTCGATGTTCTCCAGCACCACGATCGCGTCATCGACCACGATTCCGATCGCCAGAACCAAGCCGAAAAGTGTCAGATTGTTCAGCGTGTAGCCGGTCGCAGCCAGCACCAGCAGCGTGCCGATCAGCGAGACGGCCACCCCGATCATCGGCAGAAGCGTGGCGCGCCAGTCCTGCAGAAACAAAAAGGTCACCAGCGCCACAAGGATGACCGCATCGCGAAGTGTCTTGAACACCTCCGCCACCGACTCGGTGATAAAAGGAGTCGTATCGTAAACAATCCGGTAGCGCAGATCGTTGGGAAACGACTTTTCCAGTTCGTTCATCTTTCGGCGAACGTTTTTGGCCACCTCTAGCGCATTGGCACCCGGAATCGTATAAACCGCAAGTCCCACCGAAGGCTTGCCATCCAGATAGCATCGCGTGTCCTGGTTCTTGGCTCCCAGTTCGATCCTGGCGACATCCGACAGGCGGACGATCGGAGCCGACGTTCCGTTGCTTGCCGGCTTCCCTGTCTTCACCACGATCCGTCCAAATTCTTCCGCCCGTGCCAACCGCCCGAGGGTGGTCAGTGGCAACTGAAACTCCAGTGTCTCCGGCGAGGGCTGTTGCCCGATCTGACCGGCCGCCACCTGTATGTTCTGCTCCTTCACCGCGGCGACCACATCGGAGGCGGTCAGCCCTTTGGCAGCAAGCTTCTGCTGGTCCAGCCAGACTCGCATCGCGTAATCCTGCTGACCGAGCATCGAGATGTCGCCGACGCCGGTGACGCGCGCCAGTGCGTCGCGAAGACGAATCTGAGCGTAATTGGAGAGATAGAGCTGATCGTAGGTTGGTTGCTGAGTGGCCGAGTTGGTTTCGGAGTAGAGATTGATCACCAGCAAGATGCTGGCCGATCGTTTTTTGACCGACACGCCAGTCAACTTGACCGTCTCAGGCAGCGAAGGAATCGCCTGCGAGACGCGGTTCTGCACCAGGACCTGCGCGGTGTTGAGATCGGTGCCAACCCGAAAGGTCACCGTCAGGTTGTACGCTCCATCGTTGGTCGATTGCGAGGACATATACAACATGTCTTCGACCCCGTTGACCTGCTGCTCGATCGGAGCCCCAATCGTCTCGGCAACGACAGTGGAGCTGGCGCCGGGGTAGTAGGCAGTCACCTGGACCGAGGGAGGCGTGATCTCCGGATACTGCGCGATTGGAAGGGTCACGCCGGCCACTAATCCAGCCAAGATGATAAGAATCGAAATAACCCAGGCAAGGATGGGGCGATCGATGAAGAATCGGGCAAGCACGGGTTGGGGTTCCTGACTGCAGGCGAATAGGAAAATAGTCGATCAGCTGCGGAACGGGATCACGCCCCTGGTGGTGGAGTGGAAGGGCTGGTATCGATCTGCACCTCGACCCCAGGAACCACCTTCTGGATTCCTCGCTCGATCACGCGGTCGCCCGCAGCCAGTCCGCTTTCAATGACTCGAAGACTCTCGACCTGGGCTCCCGTTTCCACCGGACGCCGGATCACTTGGTTCTTTTCGTCGACGACGTAAACATATTGCTCCACCAAATCGTTCTGAACGCATCGATCGGGAATCGCCAAGACCTGACGAGGGGGACCCAACGGAATACGGACGCGAACGAAAAGTCCAGGAGAAAGTTCACGGGCTCCCTGAGCCGGCTTGGGATTCGCGAATTCGGCTCTCAATTCCAGCGTGCCCGTCGCCGGATCGAATCGGTTCTCCGCAAACTCCACGATCCCCTTCCATGGATACCCGGTCTGCGTCTCCATCTCCATTTCCACCGGAATTTTGCCTGGCGACCTTTCCAATACCTTTCCCTGCCTCACCTGCTCGCGAAACTTCAGCAGCGTAGGGGAATCGATACTGAAGTAGACGTAGATCGGATCGACGCTGACCAGCGTCGTCAGAAGCGTCTGATCGGCTTGGATCAAGTTGCCAGGGGTGACCAGAGCTCGGCTGGCGACCCCGGTGATCGGTGCCTTCACCGATGTGTAACGCAGCTTCAACTCCGCATCGGCCAACGTCGCCTTGGCGGAATCGACGGCGGCTTCGGAGGAGAGCTTATTGGCCATCGCCTCTTCGTAATCCTGCTGCGCGACCGCGTTGGACTTCAGCAAGTCTTCCAGACGCTGGACCTCGACGGCGATCTGCTCCGACTGCGCCGTGACGCGCCGAATCTCCGCCTGAGCCTTCTGCACTGCGATCTCAAAGGGCTCCGGATCGACCAGGAACATCGGAGTGTCCTGCGCGATTTCGGCACCGTCCTGAAAGAGGAGTTCCTTTAGGTAGCCAGGGACCCGGGAGCGTACTTCGATCGTCTGCTTGGCTTCCGTGCGGCCCGTGTAGTTGGCGTAATCGGTGTATTCGATCAGCGACGGTTGCGTCACACCGACGTGAGGTGGTTCCTTGTCTGCCACCGGAAGAGTGACCGGTGAGCAACCTAAGGGGAGGAGCGAGAGAAAGAAAACGAAGCATCTTTGGGACATGGGCTCCCCCTTATCGGGTCGAGTTACAAGAGGAGTTAGGCAGCGGGCAAAGCCGCTTGCTGGCCATCGGAATTCATGAGGCTACCACGAAGGGGTGCGGAATCAAGGTAGGGGGCGCCGCCGGTCGCGCCTGCAACCACGATCACAAAGTCCCAAGATGGCTGGGCGACCACAGTGGAATGCGTGCGCCCCCAGTTTTTCCCACGGTAACCGCTAGGATGCCGAACACCATCGGCAAATGGAAGGCTGCAGGACTTCCGCAAAGAGTCGATACCGCGAAAAAATGGAAGGGCGCGAGCCCTCCGACAGGCATCCGCTGACGCAAAAAGTACCGCGCGTCTGGCGACGTAACGCGAAGGTTGGACCTTGTTTCAGCAGGCACCGTACCATTGCATGCGCCGACGTTTGCTCCGCAGACCTACATCATTGTCGGATGGACCAAGCAATGGCCGATTGCAAGATCCGCCAAGTCGGTCTTATCGCCGCGTCAAGTTCAGTTCGTGGAACCAGAGGTCCTCGTTCGGTACATTCAGTTCCATGCGCGTAAAGACGCCGCTGGCGTTGCAGACGAAGTGCGCTGTCCCTTCGTCGAACCAGGCATACTCCTGGTCCCAATGGATGACAAAGGTATCGTAGTGCAGATGCTGGAGGGTCCCGGTGAGCCCAGGGGTTCGAAGGAAGGCGATTTTCAGTTGCTCTCCCGCTGCATCGACTTTTACCTGCCCGTACATCGGGCATTCGAAAACACCTTGGTAGTCGGTGATCGGATGGCTGGGCTTGGTATCGGTGGCAACCGGCTGGATCGCCTTATCGATTCGATCGCGGAACGCCTGCCGCGACTTGCGAAACAGCTCCAGATTCTCGCCACTCCAATCCCTTTCGGGCAGCCCCAGGGCACGATCGATCAGTTCGTAGGTGGCTGCAGAGGGATAGCCGGTCATGCTATTGGTGAGGACCACCACCCCCAACTGCTCTTCCGGGACCAACATCACCTGGGAGTACATGCCATCGTAGCCGCCGCCGTGAGCGATCAGTTTGCGACCCTGGTAATCGGAAAGAGCCCATCCCGACCCATAAGCTCGAAAATGAGTCGACGGAAAACGGCTGGCGCTGGCTTCAGAGATTGGGACGATCGTCTGAGGTGACCAAAGATCGAGCACTGTCTTCTGCTTGACCAAAGGGCCTTCCGGCTGGCTTGCGTTGCGAAGCAGGGCAGCGACCCACTTGGCCATATCTTCGGGCGAAGAGATCAGCGAACCGGCTGGTGCCATATTGTCCCAATTCATCCAGGGGATCGGTCGAGAGCTGGTCGCCAAGGTCTTGTGGGGTTGAGCGTAATTGCCGGTCGATACAAGATCGCGGACGGAAACCAAGGTGCGATGCATCCCAAGCGGCCGCAGGATTTCCTTCTGCACAAACGCCTCCCACGATTCCCCGCTGACGGCTTCGATCACCTGTCCGGCAACGATGTAGAGCACGTTCGAGTAGCCGTAGTGGGATCGGAAGGGACCCTCAGAGGGAAGGTGACGCAATTTGCTGATCAGTTCTTTTCGGGAATAGTCGGATGCCCACCAAAGCAGGTCGCCGCTGAAGGTCCCCAATCCACTGCGATGCGTCACCAAGTCGCGGACCGTAAGCTCGTCGGAGATCCAGCGATCGTTCAGGGCAAAATCGGGCAGATGCTTTCGAACCGGGTCATCCCACGATAGCTTGCCTCGCTCCACTAGCTTCGCAAGTGCCAACGTCGTGAACGCCTTGGTGTTGGATGCGATGGCAAATAGCGTCTGCCCATCGACGGGATGCGTCTGATCGACCTGCTTGACACCCAAGCCGCTGGCCATCAAGACTCGGTCGCGATGGACGATCGCCACGCCCACGCCCGGCACCTGCCATTCCAGTCGCATCGCTTCCAGTCGCTGCTTGGCCACTTCCAGCCAGGGCGTCTGCGGGGGAACAGGTGGGCCTGGCGTCCAATCCGGGGCGACGGTAACGACCGATTGGGATGCGGGTGGCGAACTGACTTGCGCGTGGGCAAGTGAGTTCAGGCAGGCTGCGGCCACCAACAGGGCTAGGAAATAGACCATCACCAAATCGATCAGCAGTCGCATACCAACCACTCTCATCGCTGTTTGTCTCGGCCGTTCTCTCTTGCAGATCACCCCGCCGACCTCGGATCCCTCGTCTGCAGGCTGGCCAGCTTCGCCATTTCCACTTTGCCTGCATCCCTACCAGAGTAATTGCCCTCGGTTGGAAGGCTGACAAAATTGGGGGAAGATGAGTCGAATCAAAATGTCCAGGCGAGGACCAGCGGGCCGCATAATCCACGTTGGACCAAGGAAAAGCCAGGGAAAAGAAATAGTCGGAATTCACGGTTGACTCTTGGCGGTTGGGCGGAACATATTGACGTGTCGCCAAGGTTGCCGGGGTGGTCACGGATGGCCAAACCGATTGCCAGGAGAGCAGGAGGCGATCCGGCGCATCAAACTAGGGATTCGAGGGTGGACCACTTGTTCGCCTTCGCTCCCATCGACGGAGTAGGACGTGACGTCGACATTCGACCAATCGATCAAAGAGCAGATTCGGACGAAGATCAACATCGTCGATCTGATCGCAAGCTACACCGAACTGCGGAATTCAGGCCGCCAGTTTGTGGCTCTTTGTCCGTGGCACAACGACACGCGTCCCAGCTTGCAGATCAATCCCGAACGCCAAACCTGGAAGTGCTGGGTTTGCGATATCGGCGGCGATGTCTTCTCTTGGGTGATGCAGAAGGAGGGGATGACCTTCCCGGAAGCTGCCAAGCTGTTGGCGGACCGAGCGGGAATGACGATCCCCGAGCTGACCAAGGGTGGACGCGGCAACGATACAGGCTACGGCAAGAAGCAGATGCTGGATGCCATGCGGTGGGTGGTGGAGCGATATCAGGTATCGCTGCAGCAAGAGCAGGCTGCAAAGAAATACCTAACCGACCGTGGAATTGCGGGAAGAGAGATCGAGCGGTTTCAGGTTGGATATGCACCGGCGGGGTGGAGTTGGCTGAGGGACGAAGCGCGGAAGGCAGGTATCGACGAAAAGCTGTTGCACCTGCTAAATGTCCTCGTTCCAAACCAGAATGGTGGATATTACGACCGCTTTCGAGCCAGAGTGCTGTTTCCGATCTGCGATCCGCTCAGCAATCCCATCGCGATCGGTGGGCGCATTCTTCCGGGAGAAGCGCAAGATCGCGAGCAAGCCAAATACATCAACAGCAGCGAAACGCCGCTGTATCACAAGAGTCATCAGTTGTACGGGTTGCATCTGGCGAGGGAAGCGATCGCCAAGAGCAAGATGGCGGTGGTGGTGGAAGGGTACACCGACGTCATCATGGCGCATCAGCACGGCCTTCAAGAAGCGGTCGCAGTCTGCGGAACAGCGCTCGGCGACGGGCACATTCGACTGCTGAAGCGCTACTGCGATTCGGTGGTGCTTCTCTTGGATGGGGATGAAGCGGGGCAAAGACGAACCAACGAAATCCTCAACCTATTCGTCGCGGCCAATGTCGATCTGAGGGTGGCGACGTTGCCCGATGGATTGGATCCCTGCGATTTCCTGATCGAACGCGGTGGGGATGCATTGCGAGAGATCATCGCAGGGGCTAGCGATGCGCTGGAGCACAAGATCCAGGTGTCGGTCCGCGGCTTTGACCCTCTTGCGGATACCCACCGCGCCACGCAGTCGCTGGAAGATATTCTCCGCACCCTCGCCCTGACGCCTGATTCGAATGCCCCAGGGGCACCTGGAGCGTTGCGGCGTGAGCAGATGCTGAACCGATTGCAGCGAACCTTCGGCATCTCCATCGAAATGCTACGCAAAAGGATGAAGGAGCTGAAGCAGCAGAGTCAACGCCAGCGTGCAGCAACCCATGGTGAATCGGTGATGGCCGAGTCGCCGAGTCGCGGCTCCCTAAAGTATGCCGATCTGGATCCTTGGGATCTTGAGCTGCTAGAGATCTTTGTCCTCCATCCGGAAGTGGTATCGCTGGCTCTCGAACGCTGCTCGGAAGAGTACCTCCGCAGCGATCCGGGAAAATTGCTGTGGCGTGTCTACCGAGATCTGGAAGCGGATGGAGCCGATCTGGGGTTCGATCAAGTGCTTTGCTGCACCGAAGACCCCATGGTCAAGAACCTTCTGGCTTCGATCCACCTGCAGGCCGTCAGCAAGCAGCAGGCGACTCGATGGACTGGCCCGCAGCGCCTGCAGGCTTTGCTGGATCATGTAGCCAAACAAGAGCAGCAGCAAAGGGAACTGCGCATGGTGGAGGCCATGCGAGGTGATCGGATAGGGCAGGACGAAGCCGCCGATCTGCTCCTCCAATTGGTGGCTCACCGACGTTTCGAGCTGGGGGTGGAGCTAAAGGGACCGGAAGAAGGAGAAGCACCACGATGAATCGTTGAGAGTGGCAAAAGCCAAGCCGATGTGGGAAATGGAGAGCCTGCGACGGCGATAGACAAAGACACGGTGCCTAACGTGGCACCACTACGGGACATTAAAGGAGTGATCGACCGTGGAACAGACAGCGATGAATTTGCGTCATCTGATTGCCGAAGGTAAGCGACAGGGATATCTGACCTACCAACAGGTCAACCGATACCTTCCCGATGAGGCCAATAGTGCAGAAAAGTTGGATCAACTGCTTCGAGCGCTGAAGCGTCATGGTATCGAACTGCGAAATGCACCCGAGCCATCGGCGGATCCCCAGGAAGCTGACTCCGACGAACCGCTCGACATTCCCTCCTCCGAATTGACTCGCCTAACCAGCGACCCCATCCGTCTCTATCTCAGCCAGATGTGCGAGATTCCTCTCCTTAGTCGCGAGGAAGAGATCGGCCTAGCCAAGAAGATTGAAATCCATCGCAAGTTGTTCCGCACCGCCGTGCTGGGCAATCCATGGGCACTCAAGCAAGCCACCGCGGTGCTCCAGCAGGTGCATGAAGGCCTACTGCCCTTCGATCGAACGATCAAGGTTTCGCTGACCGAGCAGCTGACCAAGGAGCAGATTTCCGCACGGATGCCGCACAACCTGAGGACTCTGGAGTTTCTCATTCGAGAAGTCCAGGGGCTATTTTCACAGGTGGTGCGAAAAAGCACTCGCAAGAAAGACCGCGAGCAGGCCGTGGTTCGGATGATGCGCAACCGCAGAAAGAATCTGGTCTTGGTGGAAGAACTGTCGCTAAGATCGCGTCGCATCCAACCATTGATGAAGCAGTTGACTCAGTATTCCGATCGGATGCAATGGCTGAAGAGCCGCATCGCGCAACTGGAAGATACCGGCTACGACAGCATCGAACTGCGCCGGTTCCGATCGGAGTTGCGTCGTCTGATTCTGTTGGTCCAGGAGAGCCCATCGGCGCTGGCACGACGCTGCTCCGAATTCCAGAAGCACCATAGAGAGTTCGAGAACGCCAAAAGAGAACTATCCAACGGCAATCTGCGGCTGGTGGTTTCGATCGCCAAAAAATACCGGAACCGTGGACTGAGCTTCTTGGACTTGATCCAGGAAGGAAACACGGGATTGATGCGAGCGGTAGACAAGTACGAGTACCGGCGCGGTTTCAAGTTTTCGACCTACGCCACCTGGTGGATCAGGCAGGCGATTACGCGAGCCATCTCCGATCAGGCCCGCACCATCCGCATTCCGGTGCACATGATCGATGTGCTCAGTCGTCTGCGTGCGCATCAGAAAGAGCTGACGCAGAAACTGGAACGAGAGCCGACATTTGAAGAGCTGTCGGAGGTCTCGGGAGTGTCGCTGGAAGAGGTGCGACGCGTGATGGATATTGGCCGCAATCCAACCAGCCTCGACCGCCCCGTCGGCGATGGCGATGAAAATGTGCTGGCCGAGCTGCTGGAGGATCCAGGGCGGGATAACCCGATGAACAACGCCACCAATGGCATGCTGCGAGACAAAATCGAAGGGGTCCTCAAGACGCTGACGTATCGCGAACGCGAAATCATTCGTTTGCGCTACGGTCTTCTGGATGGCTACTCCTACACCTTGGAAGAAGTGGGAAGAATCTTCAAGGTGACCCGCGAACGCGTGCGGCAGATCGAGGCGAAGGCGGTTGCAAAAATGCAAAGCCCGGTCCGGTCGGAACAGCTAAGCGATTTTCTGAAGAAGGCTGGCTAAGCCAATAGATACTTGTTGGAACAACGATTGTTGCAACGCCAGCTTTCCCGGAAGCTGGCGTTTTTTCTATCGTGATTCCAAGATCCAACAGATAGAAACGAAGAGCCGCAAAGAGTCGCCGGGGTGACTCTTTTTCTTTTTGGATCGAAGAGAGATCACTTCGAGGAGTTGAGTGAATGCAGCTGGAAATCCGGGAGCTCTCCAAAAGATATTCCAACGGCGTCCAGGCCTTGGATCGCGTCACCCTGACGATTCCTCAAGGGATGTACGGGTTGCTAGGCCCAAACGGAGCTGGAAAATCGACGCTCATGCGGACGGTAGCCACGCTGCAGGAGGCAGATTCCGGTGACGTGCGATTCGGCGATATCGATGTGCTCAAGGAACCAGACCGACTGCGACGAGTCCTTGGTTATCTGCCTCAGGAATTTGGTGTCTATCCTCGGACCAGCGCTACCGAACTTCTGAACCACTTTGCGGTGCTCAAGGGAATCGGTTCTTCGTCGCTTCGTAAAGAAGTGGTGGAAGGACTGCTACATCGAGTCAACCTCTACGAACATCGCAAGAAAGCCGTCTCCAGTTACTCCGGCGGCATGCGGCAGCGCTTTGGAATCGCTCAAGCCCTTCTTGGAGATCCCAAACTGTTGATTGTGGATGAGCCGACAGCGGGTCTGGATCCGGGCGAAAGGAACCGCTTCTACAACCTGCTGGCCGAGCTTGGGGAATCGATCGTAGTGATTCTTTCCACGCACATCGTGCAGGATGTGAAAGAACTCTGCACCCAAATGGCCATTCTCGATCGCGGGCAACTGCTCTATTCGGGAAGCCCCGAGGAAGGCGAATCGCGGCTGGCGGGGAAGATCTGGAGTCGATCGATGAGCAAGGGGGAGCTGGATCGGATCCAGCAGACTCACCGCGTTGTTTCCAGCAAGCTGGTGGCTGGAAGGCCGCTGGTTCATGTCTACAGCGATCAAGATCCAGGTGAAGGTTTTACCCAGGTGGAACCCGACCTTGAGGATCTGTTCTTCTCCACGCTGCAGGGGGTGGCCTGATGTTTTGGGAGTTCCTTCGCTTCGAATGGAAGTACTGGCTTCGTGGTTGGATGGTCTATATCTTTCTGGCGATCGTCGCGCTGCTTTTCTTTGGAGCGGCGATTTCCGACAACATCCAGATTGGGGGAGCCTTCGGGCCGGTCCATCGAAACGCACCCTATGCGATCCAGCGGAGCTACGCCATCGCCAGTTTGCTGTGCGCTCTGATGGTGGCAGCGTTTATCGATGGCGCGGCGACACGGGACTTTGCCACCGGCAGTCGCGAGTTGCTATTCAGCAAGCCGATTCGACGTTGGGGGTATCTGCTGGGGCGATTCTTCGGAGGGATGACTGCATCGCTGATTCCCATGCTGGGAGTCTCTCTCGGGATTGTGATCGCCGGCATGATGCCCTGGATCGATGCCGAGGACTGGGGAACCGAATCATGGCTCGCTCACCTTCGCGGTTTCCTGATGTTCGCGCTTCCCAACACCCTCTTTTTTGCTGCGGTGGTCTTTGCCATCGCCACCACCACACGCAGCACTCTGCTGTCCTACCTCGGGCTGCTCGCCGTGATCGTGCTCTACGCGATCGCTCAAAGTTACCTCAGCGATCTTCGCAATCAGAAAATCGCCACGCTGTTGGATCCTCTGGGAATCGCGGCCTTTGGCGTGGAAACACGGTACTGGACTGTGGAAGAGAAAAACACGCAGAGCCTTGGGTGGACGGAGTCGATGGTACTGAATCGAGCCCTCTGGGGGACAGTCTCGCTAGCGATCCTTGCGATCGGTGCTCGTTTGTTTTCCTTTGCGGATCGGAGCAACTCGAAGCGAAAAAATCTTCCGGTAGCCGATTCCAGCATTGCAACTGCAGCAACCGCCGTGGCAGGAGCAGCAACGGTAGGTTCCCATCCTCAAGCCGCTGCGGATAGCCGTGGATGGCGCTGGTGGCTCCAATGCTTTAGCAACCAGTTCTTGGTCGATTCGAAAGCCATTTTCCGGAGCACCACGTTCCTCGTTCTCGCTGCCATCTCCTTGCTGAACACCTTGCCTGCCCTGTGGCTTGACCTGGGAGAACGATATGGGGTCAGCTCCTTCCCAGTCACCTACCTGCAGGTGCAAAAGATCGAAGGTTCGCTGAACATTTTTGTTCTGGCGATGCTGACCGTATTCGCCGGATGGCTGATCTGGAGAGATCGCGACGCCAAAATGCACGAGATGCTGGGTAGCGCTGCGGCTCCTCAGACGGCCCGGCTGCTCGCGCATCTAGCATCCCTTTTGGCGCTAGTCGCTGCGATCTATCTCCTGGCGATACTCAGCTCGGTCCTGTCGCAGGCGTCCCGTGGCTACCATCGATATCAGTGGGGCGCTTATCTCCAGCTGCTATTCGGAAACACCTTTTGGAGTATTTCGTTTCTCGCGGTGCTGGCAATTGCCTGCCATGCGCTTGCGCCGAACAAATACCTTGGGTACGCGCTCTTCATCGCCGCGGCCATTATCCTGTCGGTGGGTTGGTCCGCTCTGGGAATCGAATCGCTGCTATTTCGCTTCGGAGAAACACCCCGCGTCGTCTACTCCGAATTCTATGGAGTACAGCCGTTCCTTGGTGGATGGCTTGGCTTTAGCCTCTACTGGACGTTGTTCTGCAGCCTGCTCCTGTGGTTCTCTTCCATCGTTGTGCATCGGGGTGTCCCCGCGTCGCTGAAAGAACGGTTGCGGCGAGGTTGGCGGTCGATGCCCGCTTCCATGGTTACCTGGGGACTGTGCAGTCTCGTAGGCTGGCTGGGCATCGGTGGCTGGCTGGGCTACCAAACGATGGTGGTCAACAAAATCATCCCTTCCGATGAAGTGGAGGTTCGCCAGGCGGATTATGAGAAGAAGTACAAAAAGCATCAGAACCAACCGACGCCTCGCATCGAATCGGTCAAATACCAAATCGATCTCGATCCACCCACGCGAAACATGGTGCTGAAGGCGGATCGCATCCTGCACAATCGAACCGAAGGTGCCATCGACACCATCTTCGTGTCGTTCGATCCTAGGCTGAAGCACGAGGTAACGATCGAACGTGGAGTTCAAGTGATGGAGGATCAAGATCTTGGCTTTAGCCAGTGGAAGATCGAGCCTCCGATGGCGTCGCTTGAGCGATTGAAGATGGCGACAACGACGGCCACGAATCATCAAGGGATCGAGAACCAGGTGAGCGATCTTCAGTTCCTGCCGAATGGCACCTTTTTCAACAACGAGGTGGTACCGTCGATCGGCTACCAAGTCGACCGCGAGATCAGCGATCCGAAGACCAGAAAAAAGCAGAAGCTGGAGGGGATCCTAGAGTGGCCCGAACTATCGAGGGAGAACCGAGAAGCCTGCTTCCATCATTATCTTGGAGAGCCGGCGGACTGGGTGGATGTCGAAACTGTGATCAGCACCACCAAGGATCAGATCGCCGTTGCACCAGGAAGTTTGATTGAGCAGTGGGCGGAAGGAGACCGCAAGTTTTTCCGTTACAAGCTGGATCATCCGTCGATGAATTTCTACTCCTTCATCTCGGCGAAGTACGAAGTTCTCCGCGACAAGCAGGGGGACGTCGATGTGGAGGTTTATTACCACCCCGAACACGCTTGGAATGTGGAACGGATGGGCCAGGCGGTCAAGGACTCGATCGCCTACTGCAGCGAACAGTTTGGTCCCTTCCGACATAAACAGGCACGGATCGTCGAGTTCCCGAGAGTCGCCTCCTTTGCGCAAGCATTTCCAGGAACGATGCCCTATTCGGAGAGCATCGGTTTTATCAACGACTTGCGCGATCCGGAAAAAATCGATTTGGTCTATTACGTGGTTGCCCATGAAATGGCTCACCAGTGGTGGGCTCATCAAGTCGTCGGTGCCAGAATGCAGGGTGCGACCTTGCTGTCCGAAACTTTGGCTCAGTACACGGCGCTCATGCTGATGGAGAAGCGTTATGGCAAGGGGATGATGCGGGTCTTCCTGAAGTACGAACTCGATGCCTACCTCGAAGCCCGAGGAAGTAGCCGGCGGGAGGAAAAACCGCTCATGCGCGTCGAACCCAATCAGGGTTACATTCATTACAACAAGGGCAGCGTCATACTCTATGCCTTGAAGGAGCTGATGGGGGAAGATCGCATCAACGCTGCACTCAAAGAGCTAGTCGATGCCTTTGGCTACAAAGATCCACCCTATCCGACCTCCCTGGAGCTAGTCGATCGATTGAAAAAGCATGCGCCGCAGGAACTACACGGCTGGATCGACGATCAATTCGGGAAGATCGTGCTGTTCGAGAATCGTCTGATCGATGCCAAGGTAGTCCGATTGCCTGACGGGAAGTACGAAGTCACAGGCAAGGCGACGTTCCGAAAGGTGGAAGCGGACGGAAAGGGGGTAGAAACCCCGGTGAACCTCGCAGACTGGATTGAGGTTGGGGTGATTGCTAAGCCGAAGGGAGGAGCCGAGGAAGGAGAAGTGACGCGATTTGAGCGGATTTTCGTCGATGGACCGGAAGCAACCTTTCGACTGCTGCTGGACGAAGAACCGTACCAAGTTGCCGTCGACCCTCGCTGCCTGCTGATCGATCGCATCCCAGGTGACAACGTGAAGAAGCCGGACATCGGTACCAGCGATACCGTCGCAGTTGCTGGAACTTAGGCGCGCCGCAGGTCGGCTTGCGCTAAAAGCCAATCCAGTCGCTGGAAGAGACCACGACGAGGGGTCCTCAGGGTCCCGTTCGATGCGGGCGAGATCAGTCCGCCATCTTCTTGAGGATCGCTTGATCGAAGTAATTGGTCGACATCGCTGCGTCGACTACGATGGCCTGAGCGTTGATGCCGCTGGAGCGTTGGCTGAGCAAAAAGGTGGCGACGTTGGCAACTTCTTCGGTCGCCACACCTCGACCACGGGGAATCGCTTTCTCGGCGAACAGATACGCGTCGACATAGCCAGGAATGCCTGCCGACGCACTCGTTTTCAGCAACCCGGCGGCGACCGCATTGAATCGCACCTCGGAAAATCGGCTGAAAGACTTAGCCAGAAATGCCAGAGAGGATTCGAGAGCAGCCTTGATGGGGGCCATGAAGCCATAACTTTCGCTTGCCATCCGCGTTGTCGAAATACCGATCGTGACCACGGAAGCCTGCGGCGCTAGAAGGTCCTTCATGGCATTGGAAAGCGCGATCAGGGAGAAGCAGGAGATATCGACCGCCTGCAAGAACTGGCCCCGCGTTGTTTCATGAAAGGGACGCATCCCCTGGGAGTAATCGGCAAAGGCGATCGAGTGGACAAAGCCGTCGATCGGCTGTTTCGAATGGCCCAGCGACTCCGCCAATCTATCGATTTGATCCTGGTGTTCGACGTCGCAGACATGGATCGTCGACTCCCCCAAGATTTTGCGGCACTGTTCCATCCGCTGAGGGCTCCGCACCACATACTCCACCGTCGCTCCTTCAGCCTCCAGCAATTTGCCGATTGCAAAAGCGACGCTCTTTCGGTTAGCGACTCCGAGGACCACCATCCGCTTGCCGTCCAATCCCAGAAACCCCATCCTCGACCTCACAGTCTCATTCGGCTTGTGGATAGATTTCACTGAGGGGCGGCGACGGTGCAGGCGAAATCAAGTCGAGCGGCTAGTTTGCCATCGACCGAGATCTTTCCGGTCATGAAGTAGGCAGAAGAAACCACTTCGTTCAGAGTGACGTGGATTTCCACCGTATCCCCCGGACGCACCATCTTCTTGAATTTCACGCCATCTAGTCGAGTTGCAACAGGCACAGCGCCCTCTTTGGGGGTGAACTTCGACAGCAGGATCGCACCCGACTGCAGAGCGCACTCGCATAGGATAACCCCAGGAATCAGCGGATAATTTGGAAAATGCCCCTGCGTGAAATACTCGTCCGAACGAAAAGTTTTCCTGCATCGGATCTCCTGCTCCGTCTGCTCGATGATCGCATCGACCAGGAGCATGGGAGGACGATGAGGGATGGCGCTGGTGATCGCTGGGTCCATGGGAACGACTTTCTCGATTGACATCGGCTTGCTGAGCGAGGAATCATCAACCTACGGTGGGGGTGGGCTGAATCGGTGTGCTTTGGCTTGCCAACCACCCGTCGACTTCATTGGCGACGATGACCCCATAATTGATCGCGCCCAGCCAGCCCGACATGATGATGCCGACACTTCCGGCGTGGTAAAGCCCTCGGACCTGATCTGGCAGGGCGCGGCTGACAGCCAATCCCTCGAACTTGGTACCGAAACTGGCCCCCAGGCGATGATGGGTGTAGTGTTGGAACGTACGTGGGGTTGCGGCATCGATCAGATCGATTTTGTCTCGACAGTCGGGGACGTACTTTTCCAGTGCATCTAGCGTCGTTTCGATCAGATCCTTTTTGCTCGCCTCATACTCCTCTTCTCCCAATTCGCTCCAGTCTTCCCATCGTGCATTGGTGCTGCTGACAACCGCATGCCTCTCCTTCCCTTCGGGCCTGGTGCGAGGGTAGTAAAAGCTGAAGGTCCGACTGGTGATGTTGCGGCTGAGCAGCGCTTCGGTTCGGAACAGTGGCGCGGTCGAACTGAATAGAAGGTCCCCCGTCGACTCGTCGATCTCCACCCCTTCTTTGAAGGCCATATAGACCTGTGTGCTGCTGTTATTCAAACGCACTGCTTTCGCATCCCGAGTGAATTCGGGACTGAAGGACTGCTCACCAACCAGTTGGAAGATCGTGTTGACCAGATTGGCGTTGCTGACCACCGTGCGGCAGCGAATCATCTTCCCGTTGACGACCACCCCCTGGATCGCCCCTTTCTCTACAACAATTCGCTCCACATTGCAGCGAATTCTCGCGTCGACCCCATTTCGCTTCAGCTCCTCGTGCATCCGAGTGACCAGATCGTCGGTCCCACCTTCGTAGATGTAGACCCCTTTGGCCATGAAGTTCGAAAAGACGATGCCGTAGGTGATGGCTGGATCTTCCAGCGTCGATCCGTTGGCGTACGTGATCGGCTCCATCAATAACCGTATGACATCCTCGCGTCCGGGAAAAAATTTCTCGAACAGTTCCCGCGTCGTCATTTGCTGGTCGTCGTAGAAATTCATCCCGCGAGCCGTATCGAAAAACCGATCGACCGCCTCCTTCTCCACCCGGAACTGCTCCACCAAAAGCTTGGTGAAGTCTTGACGGTCGAACGTGGTGGTCAGAGAGAACATCGGGTTGTCAAAACGAATCTGCTTCAGCTGGACGATGCGGCTAGCGATCTCATCGTTCCAGTAGCGGCGGCAGCTCTTGAGCATTCCATGGGGAAAGCCGTGCAGGGAGATATCGAAAATGTGGCCGCCAGGCCTGCGAAACCAAGTCGCCAAGCCCCCCAACTTGTAATGCTGCTCCAACAACAGCACACGATGTCCCGCTCGGCCCAAAATATTGGCCGATGTGAGTCCTGCCAAGCCACCGCCGATCACCACGCAATCGTAGTGGTCTGCCGTCCCAGCTAAAAAATCGCGTGGCATCCTTCGCTCGCCTTCAGTGCATTCCCTCGACCGCCAAAACCTTGCAGCAGTCGCTCAATCGCCGATCGTTGCATCTTAGCAACCTTCCAAGGGGATTGGCGAGCGACGACGGGCGGAAGAGGGTGGAAAAAGAGATTCAGACGTTCAACCTAACCCATCTGCGCGACAGAAGATCCAACTTGGAACGGCCACAGGAGAACTTGCAACACGCTGAATCGCTGACAGGCTGATGCAATCTGTAGCCTAAGCTACACTCAGAACGGATCCTCAACGAGAATCACAGTGCCCAGCTTGACAAGCCGAGAAAGAATGGCACCGCAATGCACTTTGCAAGCAGCAGTCTCCACGAGGCGGAAACGCTACAATGCGGATGAGAGGAATCGAACCTCCACGGACGTTTGTATAGTCCACTAGATCCTGAGTCTAGCGCGTCTGCCAATTCCGCCACATCCGCTCAACGACCGCAGTCGTGATGGCACAAGTTTATCGATAGGAAACAGCATGGTCAAGGGTTCTCGAAACCAGGCGAGAGGGGATTTTGCGCGGTGGATTGGCATCTCGATTCTGGGGATGGTCCTCCTTTCTATGGTGGGAAAGGGATTCCCGCAGCATGCATTGGGGCAGGAAAAGTTGCCAGCCGATCGAATCGACGGTTCCCTCGCGGCACCCGGCGCCAAGCGGCAGGACGATCAGGGCCCGGCAGACCGAAAGCAGGCGATGGAGTCGCTGCTGCACGCCACGATGAAAATCCAGCAGGGCAATACCGTAGCGACCTGCTTCTTGGTGGACGACGGAAAGCCACAAACGCCCGTCCTCATCACTGCCGCTCATGTGGTCGAGTCGATGCAGGGCCCCGAAGCCCAATTGGTGGCGCGACGGATGGTGTCGCCTGGCACCTACGAGAAGCTAATGGTTCCAATCTCGGTCGGGACCAACGAGTCGAGACGTTGGCGGAGGCATCCAACGGAGGATGTGGCGGCATTGAGGATTGATTTGCCGGAGGGATCAACGCAACTAGCAACGATCGATCACCAAGCCCTCATCCACCAAGCGGAGTGGGATGAATCGAACCTTGCGGCAGGCGTGACGGTCCACTTTCTCGGGTACCCCCATCGCGATGAAGCTTCGCCATCGGGCTTCCCGATCCTTCGCCATGGATCGATCGCTTCCTTTCCTCTGCAGCCGTTCGCAGCGGTCCGTCAGATGCTTGTCGGGGGCGAGGTGTATGAGGGGGATAGCGGCGGTCCGGTTTTCCTGCAGCGGCCAAGCGAGGTCGATGAGCGGTGGGGCAGCGGTCCGAAAGTTGTCGGAATTGTCGCAGGCCAGCGCATGATCGATGAGGAAGTTCGCATGTTGCAGGGAGTCATGAAGCTGCGCCATCGCTTTGCACTGGCCAACGTGATCATGTCTCCTGCCATCGTCGCGACGATCGAGTCGCTGGACGATGTTGGAGTGCAACCGATTGAGGGAGCCAAGTAGAGCAATCGCTTGTTGCTTCGCGGGCTCTCCGCGATGGCTTCCGCGTTGGAGCCGTATGGTTGACGGTGGATTGAGCTGAAGGACAAGCCCCTTTCCGATCGTTCCTCGCGCCCCTACCCGCTCGTTCCTCTCGACCCTCCCAAGGGGAGGGTGAGAACTGTCTGCGAATCTCCCAAGGTGAGGGTTTGAACTGTTTGCGACTGGGCATCAGGGAGGTTGAGATCGTCCCGAGTTCGCTTCGCAGGTTTCCTTCCTTAGCGCTAGCCCGCAGAACTTCCATCCCATTTCAATCGTTCGCTGGTGTCGTCGACGGCGATTTAGGATTGAGAAACGCAAAGGCATCTTCCAATGCCGCTTGGACGATCACCAGGTGCTCGGTGTCCGGATAGATGTGGTACTCATGGTCCAGCCCTTCCTTCTTGCACCACTGCGCAAAGGCGTCGGTGCCTCGTTTCCCAAAGTCGCGATCTCCTGCCGCGATCCAAAGTGGGACGGCTCGGAATCCATCGGCTTTACTTGGCAGTCCGGCTCCCCCCAGCAAAACCGCTTTGCTGAAGGTTCCCGGGGAACTGTCCAGTTGCCGAATCGCCTGCATCGATCCCATCGAATGGCCCATGACCATGACCTGCTTGCGATCGATCGGCAAGGAGCCAGCCATTGAATCGACCAGATCTCGCAGTGGCATCCCCAGTCCCGTCATCCCCTGGCGCGGTGCCACCACGATCCAGCCTCTGTCCCTAGCCAGCTCCACCGCGCGCCCCGCACCATACGTTTCAAAGAACATGTTCTCGCTCCCTCCTGCACCGTGCAGCAGGATCAACAGAGGACGCGGCGGATCGGAGGGGGCGAAGTCCTTGGGTAGGGCGACGCGAGTCACCAGCTTGGACGCACCTTGCTTCCACTGAATCCAATGGGATGCACCATCGATCGCATCGAGCGATTTCGAAAGCTCCTTGGGGCTGGCCAGCATGGCTTCTGCCGTCCGCAGGCACTGAAGGAAAGGAACATCGGATTCCAGACTTCTTCCACGGCTTCCGTCCTTCACCAGCCCATGCAGCAACTCGACAGTCGCCATCGCAGTTCCAGTGTCTTGCAAGTCCTTCCCAATCCCTTGGCGAATCGACTGCTCCACCGCTTCCAATCGGCTCTTGAGGTCCTTGCCTACTGATATTCCCATTTCTGTCCATCGCAGCTCTTTCGACTCCCAACGGAGCACTGGGGTCACTTCGTAATCCCCTTCTTCCAGGAGCGGCAGTTCCAGATCGACGCTGTTGCCGGGAGAAGGGAGCGGAAGTTCCACCACCGAGAGAGGATCGGTAGCTGGGGAATGAAGAGGCCGAAATTCTAGGGACAGCATGACTCCTGGGGGCACGTCCTGCGCTGGGCCATAGAAGCGATCGACCTCAAGTCGCACGGTCTTCGTAGATGCTTCGATCAATCGTGGGGTGATTTGGATTTTGCAACCAAGCAGCTGGGAGGTTTCCGTATCTGCATCGACGTTTCGAACCTTCAGCCACGCTTGATCGAGTTTCCCGGCTGCTGCGGGGAGGTTTAGAGAGAAAAACAGCTGCACCGCCTCCTCGATCGGTCGAACCGACGCTTTCCTCGCCTCGGCATCCGCCATCTCCCACTGCCGCTCAAATCGCTGCAGACGCTTGCCCAATTCGTAGCGAGGGGACTGGCCGTGCAAAGCGGACCCGGTCCCTACGAGCATCGCCCAGACCAGCAGCAAGAGGACGCGGGGCGTGAAGAGGGGAAAAAACCAACGAACCAAACTGTTCCACATGGCCAGGAGATCCTTTCGTTTGGGAAACCGCATCTTGCGTATGGTATAGTTTCGGGAAACGTCGTGCAGCGAAATGACTTCGGTTCGGTCTGTTCGTTGACCAGATCTGCAGCCCCTCTCGCCTACCCGCCTTCTCCCCTCCAGGTGCGCGCCATGTCCTTCCTCTTTCGATGTGCCCGACGCCTAACCTTACCTGCTTGGGCGTACCTTATCCTTTCGCTGGCGTGGACGACAGGGATTCAGGGGCAGGACCGATCGTCTGGAGGCCAGTCGATCGAGGCGGGGGCAGCAGTGATCGAAACTCACTGCGTCCGCTGTCACAGCGGTGCCTCACCCGAAGGGTCGCTCGACCTCGCCACCCGCGCCGGCCTTCTCAAGGGCTCTGATTCGGGGGTGGTGCTGGATGAGTCGATGTGGCGGGAATCGGTTCTATGGCAGCAGGTATCCGAGCATGCCATGCCGCCGGAGGAACGATTGAGCCAAGTGGAGATCGACGCGATTGCCGAATGGCTAGCCAAAAAGGCACCCTACCCCGAACGGCCGCTCGATGCGATGCGCGCAACCAGCAAAAGTCGTGCTGGATTGGACTGGTGGTCCCTCCAACCGCTCCAGCCCGGCACTGTCAATCCAAAGGCTCCATGGAGCGATTGGGCCAACCCAGTTGACTTCTTTGTAGACACAAAACTTCGTGAGCAAGGCTGGCAGTTCCAACAGCCTGCTTCGGCTCGCGAGTTGATCCGCAGGCTTTACGTCGATCTAGTGGGACTGCTTCCCGATCCAGAGGAGGTCGAGCGATTCGAGGAGGATCCGAGTGAAGAAGCATACGAACGACTGGTCGACCGCCTGCTGGCTTCACCGCAGTATGGCGAGCGGTGGGCGAGGCATTGGTTGGACATTGCACGGTACGGAGAGAGCGATGGATTTGAAAGAAATTTCCCTCGTCGCAATGCTTGGCCTTATCGGGATTGGGTGATCGCAGCACTCAATGCGGATCTCCCTTACGACCAGTTTGTGCAGATGCAGATCGCAGGGGATCTGATGGAGTCAACTGTCGCGGGGATCGATGCCCATGCTGCCGCGGGCTTCTTGGTTTCAGGCCTGCACAACACCGTGGTCGGTAGCAGTCCTCGGATGCAGCAACTGGCTCGCCAAGACGAACTCGAGGAGATCCTAGGGACGGTTGGCCAAACTTTCCTGGGATTGACGTTGCACTGCGCTCGCTGTCACGACCACAAGTTTGATCCGATTCGTCAGGCGGACTACTACCGCATGGCGGCTTCGATCTCGGGTGTCTTCCATGGGGAGAAGTCGCGCCCCGATCAGCGCATTGCAGAACGGCTGAACCCGTTGATCGCAACCCTGGCGCAAATGCGACAAGATCGCTTGGCGTGGGAAGAAAAGATCTCCCAGCGCGTTGAACCACAACGAGATCGTGCGACAAAAATTCCTTCAGCGGCAATGGAGCCGACGCTACGTTGGTCGTTTGAAGAAGCCGATAGCGAGTCGCAGCGTTTGAGATTGGTGGCGGGAGCAGAGCTTCGCGATGGTGCTTTGCAGTTGGATGGCAAAGGATATGCCGCGACCGAGTCGATTTCTTTGCCGCTGTCTGCTAAGACGCTGGAAGTTTGGGTAACCCCTTCCACCTTGGATCAATCCGGTGGTGGTGTTCTCAGCACGCAGACCACCGATGGCATTCTGTTTGACGCCATCGTCTACGCGGAACTAGAACCCAAAAAGTGGATGGCGGGAAGCAATAACTTCTCGCGGACCAAAAGCTTTGAGGGGACTGAGGAGGATCTACCCGCTGGAGACTCCATCCATCTGGCGATCGTCTACGCGGAAGATGGATCGATACGCGGGTATCGCAATGGAAAGCCGTATGGCAAACCATACCAGGGTGGTGGGCTTTTGCAGCTACCCTCCGGTTCCTGGCAGCTGCTCTTTGGACTGCGTCATGGCGAAGCTGGAGGGAACCGGCTGTTTCAAGGAGCGATTCATGAAGCACGGGTTTACGATCGCGCCTTGGCAGAGCTAGAGATTGCCGCTTCCTTCAAGGCCGGATTCTCTGGAAGTCGTCAACAATTGCTCGCCTATCGCATGGACGCAGCAGAGAAAAAACACTGGGAGCAGATGAGGGAGGAGGAGCGGAAGGTAGCGGCGGAGATCGCCAGTTTGCAGTCGCAGCGCGATCGCCTACTGCACACCGTGGTCGCCAAGGATCCCGCCCCAATTCAGCTGCTTGGGCGTGGCGATATCGACCAACCACGTGGCGAAATGATGCCTGGTGGGATTCAGGCGATCGGATTGGGTCTGGACCGATTTCAATGGAAGGAAAAGCCAACCGACGCGGAGCGGCGTGGGACGCTTGCAAGATGGATCGGCGATCGCAATCAACCGCTGCTGGCTCGCGTCATCGTCAACCGCATCTTCCATCACCACTTCGGACAAGGACTGGTAGCGACCCCCAACGATTTTGGATTCCAGGGTGGACTGCCGTCTCATCCGGAACTCCTCGATTGGATGGCCCAGTGGCTGGTGGACCACGACATGCAGTGGAAAGCATTGCATCGAACTATTTTGCTCTCCGCAACCTATCGACAGTCCAGTCAGTTTCTACCTGACAGGCATGCTGTCGATGCCGACAACCGTTGGCTGTGGCGTTATCCGCCGCGAAGATTGGAGGCGGAAGTGCTTCGCGACCAAATGCTCCAGCTGGCCAATTCGCTCGATTGCCGTCTCCATGGCCCTCCGTTCGTCGATGTCTCCATCCAGGAAAACAATGGTTCGACCTACTACGAACCGCTGGCGTTGCCGGAAACCGGAATGGAGCCATCGTGGTGCCGAAGGACGATTTATCGATTTTCGCCGCGTGGTGGTGGCGTGACGCTTCTGGAACTGTTCGACAGCCCCGACTGCGCTATTACCTCGCCCAAGCGAGCCAGTTCTTCGACGCCGCTGCAAGCCCTGGCCCTTTTAAACAACCCTCTGGTGGAGTGGACCTCCGAAAAGCTGGCAGCGCGAGCCACCCTCATGGATCCAGATGCGGAAGACCAGCAGATCCGTTGGCTTTATCGACAAATACTTTCCAGAAACCCAACCGGCGAGGAGCTAGAACGCTGCCTGACCGTCGCGCGATCGCAGCGGCTTGCCACCGTGGCGCGCGTGCTTCTCAACACCAGCGAATTTCTCTGGCTAGGGCAGGGAAAGCCCTCTCCCCCTCCCTAACGTCCGCTAAAT
This sequence comes from Pirellulaceae bacterium, assembly GCA_044371425.1. Classification (GTDB taxonomy): domain Bacteria; phylum Planctomycetota; class Planctomycetia; order Pirellulales; family Pirellulaceae; genus JBEISR01. The sequence goes on from JBILTR010000004.1 coordinate 49,900, forward strand.
GATTGGCAATTTCTACTGGATATCTAGACAGGAATCGCAAACGGGACTCGCCTCGCAGTGGCTTCCTCCCCTCGCGGCTTCGCGCGAGCCAAAGGGTTGAGCTGCAAGTGATCGCAACAAGTCATGAGAGGCAGGCATTTCGTCCAAATGGGATTTTTTCGCATGGCGATGGAAATCAAGGCATCCCGATCGAATGCCCTTTCCAGTTCACCCGATGGGACGCTCTGTGAAGTTTGAACCAGGTGCTCTAGTCTTTTGGCCACCTTCGGTACCGCGTTCGCGACAAGACCAATGGCTCTTCGGAATGGTCCGATGGACCTCAAGCTCCGGTCGCATGTTTTTTGCTTCGGTGTCGAGCGGTTCGTAGCCCGAACCCTAGTAGCAGACCGCTGAGCGTCAAAACCGATCCTGGTTCGGGGACCGATGTCGCGTAAAAGGACACCGACAAAAAGCCTGGTGTGCCGGGGACTCCATTGGCTAGGCCGATGATATCGCCTCGGATGTTGTAATCGAACGGTGTCAATGTCACACCGGAAGGGAGGCGTTTATTTTGAACGGGACTCCAGGTGGAACCATTCCATTTCACAATGGCCCCATCCTGGTTGGCGGCGATCGCTTCGCCAATCCCATTCGTTCGAACGGCGTACAGCTCCATGGGGATCCCGATACTTTCCCGAACCGTGCCGTCGGATGCAAGAAAAATCAATTTCTTATCGATCAGATTGAAATCCGCATCGTAGCCATCGATGACCGCAGACACTAGACCGCTGGGAGCGATCTCCAACCGCGCATCGTAGAACGCGTAGCCACTTACCTCGGGATCCAGTTGCAGCAAGGTGAAATCATTCGTCCCGTATCGATGCAACCAGTTCCCCAGGAAGTTGTAGTCCGCATCGAACGAACTAAACAGAATTTGACCATCATCGCTGATCGACATAGGGTTGCGGAAGACACCCACGGGGTCAGGTATTTTCGTAACCAGCGAGTTCTTGTAGATGAACATCCCTGACTCACTTGGCTCGATGTAAAAACCAAGGACCTCTTCATTGTTGTTGATATCCTGAAAGTAGTAGGCTCCTTCACCAAGATCTGGGTTGGTGATGGTGCCACCGCTAGCGAGGAAGGGGATAGGATTGAAATCGGGATCGTATCCTGTCCAGGCGACCGAACCGGCATCATTGATTTGATAGGAATTGTAAACGGCCCAGAAACTTGACTCCGAAACGCCCAGCAAGTTGTGACCGGTTGTGGGATGGTAAATGGAAGTCAGCTGTGGCTGGCTGGGAAGCGATACGAAACCGATGGCGTTGCCGTTGTCGCTGAGATTTGCGTAAAAACTGTCGACGATCGGTTCCCCAAGGACATTTTGTCCATAAAAGAACTCATAGGTGTAAATCGCAGCAAAGGTCGATTGCATTGGCAACATCGCGACCAGGAGAAGGACACTTGCCACACAATGTCGAAATGGAACAGCAGGGCGAATCATCTTCACGATGGCTCCTTTGGAACTGTGCTCACGACGACGAATGAAAGACTCTATGGCTCTCTGGAATCAATCGCAGATTCCTACGCGATTAGGACCGATTTCTGACCAATTTTTGATTTTTCCGGATCGTTGTTGGGAACCTCCTGTCGAACAGGCCCTTTGATGCGGTCGACCGAGGCGACTTGTCGGCGGGAATCCAAGGATGCAAAAAGAGCCAGCTTTGATGGGCTCCATCTAGAATCGTTGTGGGTGGCGATGGCGATGCGGCATCCGTGTAGCAACGTCTAGGGCGGGTGCCCGGAAAGGTGGCGGTGGAACGGCTGCAATCTTCCGAATCGTACCGGAAGGGCGGAAGCCCTCCGATGTCCGCTGCAGGCCCCACAAGAACCAGACGGCTCTCGGCGCACCGGCCAGAGAAAGCGGCAGTTCCAACATGTCTCCGCTTAGGTGGTAATGACTGGCCATTGCCCTGCCGACCTACAGAATGATCGGATGGACATTGGGAGCCAATCGCGGGGCGCGCACCTAGAAAGTGTGCACCAAGGGTGCATGAGTATCCGGAAGAGAGAATCGCTGGGACGAATCGCGGTAATCGTGTACCTTAGTATGTAGTCGCAGGGGAGAACTGCCGTGGGGAAACGAAAGCCATTCCGATCGCCTCCTTCCAACGATCACCAAATAAGGGATCGTCGTCGATTTCTTGCCTCGTTGGGTGGTGGACTTGGTTCCCTGGCACTTCACGATCTGGAGGTGCGACAAGCGCTAGCGGAGGATCGTCAGCGGGGGGTTGCTGATGTCGATCCTCTGCAGCCTTATGCCGCTAGGAAGCCCCATTTTGCCCCTCGGGCCAAATCGGTGATCTTTCTTTTTATGGTGGGCGGTCCGTCTCAGATCGATACCTTCGATTACAAACCGGCTCTCGAAGGACTCGACGGCAAACCGGTTCCCGCTTCCATTCGTTCGGCCCTCGAGGCGACTGGCCATGCCAACGTTTTTCATGGGTGCGAAGATTCGATCCTGAAGAGTCCGTTTCGCTTCCGGCAGCATGGCGAATCAGGGACCTGGGTCAGCGACCTGATGCCCCAGATCGCAAACCATGTCGATGATCTCTGCTTCCTCCATTCGATGCAGGCTGACTCCAACAATCACGCACCCGCCAGCTACCAATTGCACACCGGAGACATCCGCGCCGGGAAGGCAAGCTTGGGATCCTGGGTGACCTATGGTCTGGGAACCGAGAACTCCGATCTACCTGGGTATGTTGTGCTATTTGATGCTGGACCACTGGGAGGGGCTACCAATTACACCAATGGCTTTCTGCCCCCTGCGTTCCAGCCGACCCGAATAAGGGATCGCGGCCTGCCGGTGTTGGATCTGGTTCCCAGCGATGTGTTTGCCAAGGAGCAGCGGGAGGCGATCGACCTGATGCAGCATTTGAATCGTTCGCACCGGGATCGACATCCCGGATTCCAAGAACTGGATGCTCGCATCGCCTCGTATGAACTGGCCTATCGGATGCAATCGGCCGCTCTGGAGGTCGGTCGAATGGAAGACGAGCCGCAGCATATTCATCGACTCTATGGCATCGACCACCATGACCCGAGAACGCAGAGCTTTTCGAGAAAATGCCTGATGGCGCGGCGTCTGGTCGAGCGAGGTGTGCGGTTTGTGCAACTATACGACATGCCCGACAAGGATGGCTGGGATGCTCACGATCGCCTAGTCGAAAACCATACTCCACGAGCTAGGTGGACCGACATGGGTGTCGCCGGTTTAATCGCAGACCTCAAGCAACGCGGCTTGCTGGAATCGACGCTGGTGATTTGGGCGAGCGAATTTGGGAGAACACCGATGAAGCAGGGAAACTCGGGACGCCAGCATAATGCAGCCGGTTTTACGATCTGGCTGGCGGGTGGCGGAGTCCGACCGGGAATGCATGTTGGAGCGACCGATGCCATAGGGCTGATGGCGATCGATCGCCCGATCCAATTCCGAGACTTGCACGCGACAATCCTGACTGCGATGGGGATCGACTACGACGACCTCTTCTATCTCGTCAATGGCCGTGATGAACGGCTGACGGGTGTCGCAGGTTCGGCGAAACCCTTGACGGACATTCTCCTATGAAGCTGCGATCTGCACAGCGGTTCCTAGCGTCCATCGCCTTTTGGGTCGCTGTTGGATCCGCTTTCGCGCAGGATCCCACCATCAAGAATGCCTGGGAAGATCCTCGCAATCCGATCCGTGTTCTTTTTGGCGGAGAGCGGCTAGATTTGTGGTCGCTAAAGCCTGTGCGTCGGTCTGAAGTGCCGCCACCCAGCAAGGATGCCGTCGATCCAATCGATGCATTTCTTGATGCACAATGGCATGATCGGGGATTCGAGGGTGCTCCCTCGATGCAGCGAGCCGATTGGCTTCAGCGTGCAACGCTGGACCTGACCGGTCTGCGTGCGACGCGGGAAGAAGTTGAATTCTTTGTCCAGGATGAATCGCCCGATGCTTGCGAGCGTGTGATCGATCGCTTGCTGGCCTCACCGGCATACGGCGAACATAGTGCCCGGCAATGGCTGGATGTGGTTCGGTACAGCGACAGCAATGGATTTGATTGGGACGAATTCAGAAAAACTGCATGGCGTTACAGAGATTGGGTGGTGCGAGCCCAAAACTCTGATCTCCCTTTCGATCGATTCATCACAATGCAACTGGCTGGCGACGAATTGCTTGAGGGGCCGCCTCGCGACCAGGAAGAGCAGGACTGCCTGATCGCGACAGGCTACCTTCGATTGGGGCCTTTCGATCATGCCGCCAAGTTGTTCAACGAACAGGACCGGGCGCGGGTGGAGGTCCTGACCGATTTGACCGAGACGACAGCCAGCGCCCTCTTGGGGCTGACCATGTCGTGCTGCCGATGCCACGATCACAAAACCGACCCTTTGTCGCAAGCCGACCATTATCGACTGCGCGCCTTCTTTGCGGCGACGCGTTTCGCAGACGATCAATCGATCGACACGGTCGAAGCGCAGCAGGCTAGGGAAACGCACAACCATCAAATTCAGCAACAGATAGACGAATTGCGGAAGAAAATCGAATCGCTTCGAGAACAAGCGAAGGGCGTGGTGCAGGCCACGACTTCCCAGGCGGAAGAAGCGACCGACGCAAAGTGGAAAGAGTTGCTGGGCGACGAGGACCGGGAGAGCTGGTTGCGATGGGAGCGGGAAGTGGAAGCGCTCCAAGGTCAGTTGCTACAGCCTGAAACCGGGCTTGTAATGACGGATGATCCTGCGGCGATCGATACGATTCACATTCTTTTTCAAGGCGACCATCGATCAAAACGCGAAGAGGTAACGCCAGGGTTTCCCTCGGTGCTGTGGCCCGAATCCCCGCAGATAGCATCGGTAGCCTCTGGCAAGAGTACCGGCCGACGACTCACCCTGGCTCACTGGATCTGCAGCACCGACAATCCATGGACCTCGCGTGTTGCGGTCAATCGAGCTTGGCAGCAGTTTTTTGGGCAAGGTTTGGTTGCAACCCCTAATGACTTCGGGGTCACTGGGGCCACCCCCACGCACCCTGAGTTGTTGGATTATCTGGCGACCCAATTGACCGATCGCGGGTGGTCGTTGAAATCGATCCACCGCCAGATCGCACTGTCGCAAGCCTACCGCAGGCAAGCGCTTCCTGGAGGAGAACGAGTCGATTCGGAGGGATTGAAGCGCTGGGCGTCGATGCGCACCAATCTCAGGCGACTGAGCGCCGATCAGTTTCGCGATGCCATCTTGCAGGTGACCGGATTGCTGCAACACCGAGCTGTGGGACCTCCCATTTGGCCACAACTCAGCGAAGAGATACTCCAGGCAAATCCTGCAGTACTGGACGATAACGAAACAAAGACCAAAGGATGGTATCCCTCGCCCGATGCGGAACAGAGCGTTCGAAGTATTTATCTGGTGCAGAAGCGTGGGATGAAGCTGCCGTGGATGGAGACCTTTGATCAGCCGGACAATTCCGTTTCGTGCCCGAAGAGGGAAGCATCGATTGTCGCGTCGCAGGCGCTCTCGCTGATGAATGGCGATTTGGCATGGCACGGCGCATTGAGGCTCAGTGAGTCGCTGTCCGAGCGTTTGGGGCAGCAGGATGGCAGGAAAGTCGCTACCGATGTTGCGGATGACGAGCGGTTTATCGTTGCCTTGTTCCAGCAAGTGCTAGCCCGAACCCCGACCGAAGAGGAGCTGCAAACTTGTTCTCAGTTCCTGCAGCAGCGATCGCAAGCCGCATTGGCCTTGGTATTGCTCAATTCGAACGAACTGGCATTCGTGCCCTGAACCGATAGGTTTCGCGAAGGAGACTGGTGCTTTCGCGAGCCGCTTCCGAATGGAAATCGCGTATCTCCCGGATTCGGCTACCAGGTCGATATCCGCGACTTTTCATCGCTCTCCAAGCTTGGCGTCCACGCGTTGGGTGGTCATGAAGTTGCGCCACCCATCGATCCACGAAAACGCTATTCGGCACCTTCATGCAAGTGCTGGTGAACTCACAAAAGCACTTGGGACTCTTCCTTCGATCGGTTATCGTTACAACGTCAGGCGTCCATGCGTCAAGTCGATTGCGGGAACCCTGCAAACAATTGCCGATGGTTGGCGGAAGTGCATCCCCCTGAGTCGGCAGGTTGTTGCGGCCTGATGGCTGGCGCGGAATCCGAGACAGGGAGGGTCAAGTGGCGACTGGCATCAAGTGGAAGGGCCGCCAACTGCGTCCGGAATGGATGGACGATCCCGAGATTGCGCCTCAACTTCATCACCAGGCGCTGGATGGCCTTCGCCGAATCAACTACTTCAGTCAGACTGCCAAAACGCTAGCCGACCCGATCGCACGATGGGCTCATCGTCACCCCCTGGACCGCCCATTGCGGATTCTCGACCTTGCCTGTGGCGGTGGTGACGTCTCCATCGCGTTATGGAAGCAACTGAATCGTCGAGGCATCGCCTGCCAAGTGGAAGGCTGGGATAAGAGCGAGACGGCCGTCGAGGCGGCCTCCGAACTCGCGCGGCATCAGCACACATGCGCACGGTTTGAACAGCGAGAGGTGCTGACGGAAGAGATCGATGGCCAATGGGATGTCGTCTTCTGCTCCCTATTCCTGCATCATCTGACACAGGAAGAATCGATTCGATTGCTGCAGAGAATGTGGCGAGCTAGCAGCCAGTGGATGCTGGTCGATGATCTTCTCCGCAGCTCCTTCGGCCTCTTCTTGGCTCATCTCGGCTGCCGCATCCTGACGCGATCGCCGGTGGTCCACGCCGATGGACCACAGAGTGTGCGGGCCGCCTTTCGGCGCGAAGAACTGCGGGAGTTGGTAGCGCTTGCAGGTTTGCCAGCGGCAGAGGAAAAACCGCACTGGCCGCAGCGGATCCTGTTGAGCTGGAGGCGCTCGGGGTGAACGTCATCGAGGAGAATCGATCGCCAAGCAGGACAGGGAAATCGCACTGGGACCTTCTGGTCGTCGGTGCGGGACCGGCCGGTGCTAGCTGTGCGATCGAAGCCGCCGCAAGTGGTCTAAAGGTTCTTCTAGTGGATGCCAAAACATTCCCTCGCCCCAAGGTCTGTGGAGGCTGCCTGAATCGCTCGGCCTGGGAATTGCTGGAACGGCTAGACGTCGCGACGCACTTGAGTCGCCTGGGTGCAACCATCGTCAACACGATGGAACTGCGATGTGGATCGCGTCAAGCTCTCTGGCCTATCGGCTCACACGATCGGCCCGCCATGCACGCGGTGTCTCGCTGGACGATGGACCCTGTCCTGATCGACCGAGCCAAGGCTTGCGGCGTGACTTGGCTGCCTGGTACCGAAGCGAGACTGGTCGGCCAAAATGCTGCCACCCGCCGCATAGCGTTGGTGCAGGGAGGTCGCGTGGTCCAGGAGGTGGACGCCTGCTGCGTGGCGCTCGCCAGCGGACTGGCATCCAAAGTAGCGGGAAGCATTCCTGGTATGAGCAGCCAAGTGGTGGCCAGCAGCCGGGTAGGGTTGGGATGCTTGAGCGATGAGTCGGTGGAGGGATTTCCAGCCGGCCTATTGCAAATGGTGGTTGGCAAGGAAGGCTACGTAGGCATGGTCCAGGTGGAAGGTGGCCGGATCAATGCGGCGGCTGCTGTCGACCGCGAAGCACTTCGATTGGCAGGGTCCCCCGAGGCATTGATCGGACGCATTCTGCGGCAATCTGGGCTGCAACCCGAAATCGTCAGCCGCTTGGGTCCGTGGCATGGAACCCCCGCACTGACACGCCAGCCACAACGCCGCGCCGTTCATCGATTGCTTCTCATCGGCGATGCCGCTGGGTATCTGGAACCTTTCACTGGAGAAGGCATGTCCTGGGCCCTTCGCTCCGGGGTCCTCGCAGCGAGGCTGGCCATCGATGCCGGAACGAAGTGGTCGGAGACGATAGAACAGCGCTGGGAGAGGATTTGGAAAGAAGCGATTGGGCAGCATCGCGCGGCTTGCTCCGGGTTGGCTCGATTGGTACGCCACCCCCGATGGATGCAGGTCGGCCTAGCGATCTGCCCCTGGTTCCCTCGTCTTACCCAGCGACTAGTCGACTCCATCGCGGATCGATCGGTTGATTCTCTCCCGAAAGCCATAAGCGAAGCACTTTTGGAACCTGTGACGGTGAGCCGACGTGAGCCGTTGTGGCAGGGAAGGGAAGGATGAGGGCAGCATTGATGGGAGTGGGATTGGCGACGCCTCGAGGCAGCATTCTCCAGGAGGATGCCTGTGAGGTGGCCAAGCGGCTACGGCCTTGGGGGACTCCGGAGATGAACTCGCGCGACCAAGCCGTCCTTCAGATGCTGTACCGAAGGAGCGGTGTGGCCAAAAGACATAGCGTTCTTTTGGAAAGTCAGGCGGGGGAGTCTACCAAGCAGTCCTTCTATCTTCCACCTACACCATCGCAGCCCTTCGGACCTTCGACCGCAAGTCGGATGGAACGATACGAAAGGGAAGCCGCGCCGCTTGCGGAGATCGCAGCCAGGCAGGCGATGGAGGATGCTGGGGTTGGGCCTCTGGAGATCGATCACTTGGTGACGGTATCGTGCACTGGCTTTTGCGCGCCAGGATTCGATCTTCAGCTATTGCAAACGCTCGGGATGCCCCTCAGCGTGGGGCGAACGCACATCGGGTTCATGGGATGCCACGCATGGCTCAACGGGCTGCGAGTTGCCGAAGCCTTTGCGATGCGAGTCCCTGGCACACGCGTGCTGCTGTGCGCAACGGAACTGTGCTCCCTCCATCATCAGTACACGGTACATCCCGAGCAAATGGTAGCCAACGCGCTTTTCGCCGACGGCTCGGCAGCTGCCGTCATCGGCGTGAAAGAGAACGGGATGCTCAGCAGTCCAGCGATCGTATCGCATCGCACCCAGCGCATCGAAGCTTCGGAAGATTGGATGAGCTGGAGGATTGGGGATCATGGATTTCAGATGACGCTCTCTCCGAAGGTCCCGATGGCGATCGCGGAGGGAATCGGAGGTTGGCTGGAACCGTGGCTGCAGGAGCATGGCTACCACTTCGATCAGATCGCTCATTGGGCCGTGCATCCCGGGGGCCCGAAAATCCTGCAAGCAGTTTCTGAGGGGTTACAACTGCCTGAATCGCAGCTGGATGCCTCGCGTGAAGTCCTCGCGCAGTATGGGAACATGTCGTCGCCCACGCTGCTTTTCATCATCGACCGATGGGTGCGTCGAGGACTGGAGGGGCCGATGGTGGCTATCGGCTTTGGACCGGGACTGGTTGCGGAAGCGACGTTGTTTGCCCCTTAGGAACTGGGGCCAGCCGGTGTGGGAAATGGCGTTCACCCTCCGGCAACGGTCCTGGAGGAAAGCCCGCGACAGCCCCCGTCGCAAAATCTCAGTTTCGAGGTGCCCGAAACCGGCGGAATTTGGTCTCTACCAAACCGGCGATGGAGTTAGGCCCTCCGCAATCCCCCAGCGACCCTCTCGAAACCCCCAGGCTGGATGCCGGAGAAGATGCAATTTGCTGGGATCAGCCGGGGGTGACATCCTGCTGACCTCTCAACGCAATCTCCTCAGATGGATCGATCCCACCCCGCCTCGTACGCCGCATGGGATCCATGGAACCTGCAGTTTTTCAGGGAAATGAGCGATGTTGAGCCGCCCCGTGGTAGGCGCGAGGATCTAAACTGTGGCATGATTTCGGGGCCCCTGCGGAAGTTTTGCGCCGCGATTCCAGCAATTCTTGGAATCCGGCTTGGAGGAAAAACCGAAAGTACGTCAGATTTCCGAAACTTTGCAGGGGAAATCGGGTTCATCGATCACAGGTGGCTACCGGGCGATTCGGGAGAAATCCTGCCCCTCTTTGCCCGCTTGCGGTCACACCCCTTTGTCGAATATCCAAACACGTTCAGGTTCGGGAATCGGAGTGAGGAGCCTTTAGCATGAAACTCGTCTTTGGTTGGCGTCGGTTTGCAGTCGCAGCCCTCCTGGCTGCCTTGATGTCGGTTCCCGTAATGGCTCAGGGCCCCGGTGGCTTTGGCCGTGGCGGCGGTGGCATGATGATGGGTCGCGGCATGATGGGTGGAGGTGGACTCCTTGGACTGCTGCGGATGGATGAAGTCCAGAAAGAATTGAAGCTGGATGAAGAGCAGACCAAGCAGATTCAATCGCAGATGGAAAAGCTGCAAGAGAAGATGCAGGGCATGCGACCCGACTTCGGCAACTTCCGCGAGATGACCGAAGAGCAGCGGGCAGAGATGCAGAAGAAGATGGAAGAGATGGGCAAGCAGATGGCCGAAGCGGCGAAGGCGGCTGAGGCGGAAGTTGACAACATCCTCGACCCAGACCAGCAAGACCGACTCCTCGGATTGATGATCCAGCGCGACGGCGTCCGATCGGTCATGAGCTCGGAGAAGGTTGCAGAGGCACTGGGGGTGACGGCCGAGCAGAAGGAGAAGCTGCAGGCTGCGGAGCGGGAAGCGATGGAAGAGATGCGATCGGCCTTTGGTGGCGGTCGCGGTCCTGGCGGCCCCGGTGGACGTGGTCAAGGTGGACCCGGCGGTCCGGGAGGAGCTCCTGGAGCCGGTGGTGGCCCTGGCGGTCCTGGGGCACCCGGTGGATTCGATCCGGAAGCGATGCGGAAGCGATTTGAAGAGTTTCGCAAGAAGACCGACGAACGGCTGCAGGCGATCCTCACCGACGCACAACGCCAGAAGATGGAAGAAATGAAGGGGGAGAAGTTTGAATTCCCCGCTCCTCAGTTCGGTTTTGGAGGTGGACGCGGACAGGGCGGCCCTGGCGGTCCAGGTGGCGGACGACGTCGTCCCGGTGGCGAAAACTAAATCGTCTGCCGCTCTAAACCTAGTGACCAATCGATCGTAACGCCCCGAGCTCCCACTCGGGGCGTTTTTCTTTCCGTGCACGACCCAGCGATCCCAGGGCGTTGCCCTGGGTTATCTCATCGTCGTGCCGTTGGAACTGGAAGACTGAGTCCGAAGGGTTTGCGTACGCAACGTAGCGAACCATAGAACCGCGACGGGATTTTCGTCAACTCAGCGCCACCAATACGAAAGCATCAGCCCACCGAAGGAGCATCGTACGATAGCCCGGTTTGCACGGCCGGGGGTAGCGGTTCGAATCTCGACTGCCAAACTCAAGAATCTAATTCCCAACTCTCGTTGTTCCACCGATAGCTTTCCCAGCCGTCGTCGGTCAGGCATTCGCGGACCAGCAGCTTGCCCGACTTCCACTCCAGATAGAAAAACCCTTGTTTGGGCCCTGAGAAATGGCTGGCGTTGTCTGCGTTAAGCAGCGGGTGGCCACTGGCTGCAGGTTTGGGAGTGCCATCCCACCGTATCACTTGCCGCACATGGGTGTGACCGTACAAGATCCCGGCGACGCGTCGCCCCTGAAGCTGCTGGTGGTACTCCTGGACATCGCACGGGTGCCACTCCATCTGCAGATTCTTCTCCGCATCCAACTGACAAGGCTGGCTGTAGCGTGGCAAGTCGATGTGATGGGTCAACAGAAGTGGCCGATCCTTGTTGGGATCGTGGCGCTGTAGGTCTTCTTGAAGAAAGGCCAAGCTATCGAACGGATGGTACCGGCGACGTTGCCCCTGATGCTCGGGCCGCCCCACCACAATCCCAAGGTGGATGCAATGGAGATCGCCCCAATCCCAAGAGTAGTGAAGCCCACTGTCCGACCGATGGACCCCCTCGCGCTTCGATACCCGGTCGCGCAATCGATCGATCGCCAACCCTTTCCCATCGGGGCTGTCGTGATTGCCATGGACTTCAAAGACTGGATACTTCAGCCTGCCTTCCTTTCCGGTCAAACCGAAATCTTCGACGAAATGCCGCCACTCCGTCTCTTGCATCACTTCGAAATTCTTCCCGCGTTTATCTCCACTATCGATGATGTCTCCCCCGTGAATCACGCCCCGCACCTCGGCCACTTTGCCGCCACCGAGCGAATCAGGGAGCGAACTGCCGGGGAGACGATTCAACGTATCGACCAGTCGACCACAGATTTCCGCTGACTTGGAGTCGATTTGGTCAGGCTGGTCTTGCCGCGCCAGATAATGCGTATCGGAGATAAAAAAGAATGCGATTCCTGATTCGACTTCCTGCGACTTTGCCAACGGCTTTTCATCCGATCCCCGGAGCATCTTCCCTGAAGAAGCGATTCCAACCGAAACACCTGCGTTCCTCAGCCATTCGCGACGCTGCCAATGCCTGCTCATCGGGTTGCTCCTCTAAGAAACTGCCAAAGTCCATCGAGATCCTCGACGTATGGTAACCACCGGAGCGATTTGGCGTTGCAGTTTCGGCGCTGGAGAGGGAGTTTCGTGTCGGCGCCATCGGCTTTGCTCCATCTTTTTCGATCAACCTAATGCGTGTGGGTCGTTGTCGATCCTGTCGCGATGAGTTTGTGCAACAAGAAGTGCCAAAAGGTTGCAGTGGCAATCTGCCGCATCGGATTCCCCTTTCCTTCCCTGTTCTGGTCGATGGCATAGGCGAATGATGGAGGAAGACACCAGTGAGCCGGTGGTGCGACTTGCGATTGTTGCGATCGCACTCTGGGCTAGCGTTCCTCTCCCGGAGTTTCGTCAAGATGATTCATGAAGTCAGCGGCGACATTCTTCTTTCGGACTGCAAAGCGATCGCTCACGGCATCGCCCCGAACGAGCATTTTGATCATGGACTGGCGCTGGCGTTGCGTGAGAAGTGGCCGTCGATGGCGAAGGACTATCGGCATTACGCGCAGCAGACGCACCCCAAGCCAGGAGAGATCTGGACATGGTCGGGTGTTGGTGGAACCCGCATCATCAATCTACTGACGCAGGAGGGAGAGCATGGACATGGCGCGAAACCTGGCCGTGCTTCGCTCAGCCACGTCCATCATTGCCTGAAGCGATTGAGGCATGAACTGGAAGTGACCGGCATCGATCGCTTGGCGATGCCAAGACTGGCAACGGGCGTCGGTGGACTGGATTGGAATGACGTCGAACCGTTGATCGTCCAGCACCTGGGAGACCTGCCAGTATCGATCTTCCTCTACACCACGTTCCATGCAGGTCAGAAGGCAGTCGAAAAGGGCTGACCTGCCCCAGGCTTAAACCAGCTCCGAGATCGGTTGGGCGTTGTCATCGACCAGATAGTGCGGTCGCCCCGTTAAGTCTTCCAGTGTCGTGGTGCTGGCCTGAATCCCTAGCGTGTGGTAGAGGGTCGCGATCACTTCCTGGAAGGTGACGGGGCGACTGGCGGCTTCTCCTCCCATGCGATCGGTGCTGCCGATCACTTGGCCGGTCCTGAGTCCGCCTCCGGCCAGCACGGCACAAGACACATTGGGCCAATGATCCCGGCCTGCATCCTTGTTGATCTTGGGGGTTCGACCGAATTCTCCCCAAGCGATGACGGTGGTGGTCTCCAACAGCCCTCGCTGATGCAGATCTTCGATCAAGGCGCTGAGGGCCTGATCGAAATCAGGGAAATTCTGCTTGGCGTTTTGAAAATTCTGACCATGCCAGTCCCAGAAGGAATAACTGAGCGTCACGACGCGCACGCCGGCTTCGATCAAGCGTCTGGCCAGGAGGAACTGCTGATTCAATCGTGGCGCCGCATCCCCCTGCTCCTTCTCTGTCCCCATACCGTACCGTTCGCGCACAGCGCTATCTTCGCGCGCGACATCGAGGGCTTCCAGGAGTCGATCGGAGGTGAGCATCGAGAAGGCGCGCTGCTGGAAAGCATCGACTCCTTCGATTGCACCGGTTCGATCGATATCGCGCCGCATGCCATCAAAGCTTGCCAAAAGCTGCTTGCGATCTTCCAACCGCGTTAGGTCGATTCCCTGAAGCGTCAAATCGTCACGTATCTCTCCCTGCGGGTTGAACGGCGTATGGCCAAACCCAAGAAAGCTAGGGCGGCCGTAGTTGTAGGGGGAGTGTCGCATGCGGGGTGACAGATTGACGTAGCTGGGGAGGGTGCCATCGCGCGTCCCCTGCAGCTTGGAGACCACCGACCCAAACTCGGGCCAGCCCCCCGGCGGATTGCGTTCGTTCAAACGCCCCGTCATGCACTGGAACGATTCGTGCCGATCCTTGGCTCCCACCACTGCCCGCAATATCGCCAGCTGGTCGGTGATCTTCGCTAGCCCCGGCAAGTGCTGGCAGATCTCGATCCCTGGCACCTTGGTGGCCACCGGACGGAATTCACCGCGAATCTCGGAGGGGGCATCCATTTTCAGATCGAAAAGATCTTGATGCGGGGGACCACCCGGCAGATAGACCATGATGATCGATCGGTCTGAGTTGCCGCGTCCCTGAGCGGCATCCAGTCGCATCAGATGTGGAAGGGTGAAAGACCCAAGTGCCCCGATGCGAAGGAAGGAGCGGCGGGAGCGTTGATCGCAAAAGCCGGATTGGCGTGGACCGAAAAGCGTCAGCATGTCGCAGCTCTCAACAACAAAGGCGGGTGGGTTGGGTGGCGGGTGGTGACGGACCAGGGGCACTCGTGCACCGGGGACGCGAAGGGAACCGTCGCGCCGGACTCCCATTTCTACTATCCCCATCGACCGAACGGAAAGTCGGGTCGATGGAGAATTCAGCGGAATGGGGAGAAAACATTCGATATTTGTCGAGTTTGATTGCCAATTTTGCGTAAGGCAACCAGGGGGCCGATCTTTTCGGCGCCCCAACTCCCTTTAGACAATTCGCCGTGAATGGCTTCAGGCGATCTAGTGCAGCGGCCGGACGACCGAGAGGCTGCGCCAGTAGTCCATCAGCGTTTCCACCGACAGCACCCCGCCTCCCATCCCACTCTTATGGATCCCGGCATAAGGAACACCATGGGGGAACACGTTGTGAGCGTTGATCCAGCTGTTTCCCGCACACATCTGCTCGGCAATGCGCGCCGCGCGGTGAAGGTCCTTGGTCCAGACGCTGTTGGCTAGGCCATAGTCGGTGGCGTTGACCATGTCGATCACCTGATCTTCGTCTCGGAAGGAGGCCAGATAGGCGACCGGGCCAAAGATCTCCTCTCGAGCGGCGACATTGTCGAGCGAACCGGCGAGTAGGGCTGGCTTCACAAAGTGCCCTGGGTATCCCTCGACATTCGCCTCACCACCCTCGAGCAGGCATTTAGCTCCCTCAGCAACCCCCTTCTGCAGATAGCTGAGCACCCGCTGCTTCTGCTTGCCATTGACCACAGGTCCCATCTGAGAGCCGCCTTCTAGCTGGTAGCCGATCTGGACTCTCTTGAGTCCTTCACGAGCCCTTTCGACGAAGCGATCGTATACCTTCTCATGGATCAGCCATCGTGTTGCGTCGCAGCATACCTGCCCGGTATGGAAGGTGATTGCACCGACCAGCTTATCGGCCGTGGCATCGACATCCACATCATCGAAAACGACCGCAGCTCCCTTGCCACCCAGTTCCAATTTGACCGGGACCAGATTCCGTCCGCACGATTCGGCGATCAGCCGCCCCACCTCGGGCGAACCGGTGAAAGACATCCGCTGCAGCTTCGGATTGCTGGAGAGCGCTGCGCCGGCGACGGGACCAAGGCCCGGGACGATATTGATGATGCCGTCTGGAATACCCGCCTTCTTTGCGACCTGCCCGAGGAACAGAGCCGACAGAGGGGTGTCTTCCGCCGGCTTGATGACCACCGAATTTCCGGCGGCCAAAGCTGGGGCGATTCCCCATCCGATCAGCAGGAAAGGGAAGTTCCAAGGGAAGATAAATCCGCAAGCGCCCCATGGGTGCTTGCTGGTCCAAGCTTCGTGTCCTTTGACGGCTAGAGTCGATCGCATGCGGATGTGTTGCGAAAGATCAGCGAAGTAACGCATGGTGTCGACAAAGTTCCCGACATCGCCGAGCGCCTGGGCATAAATTTTTCCGGCGTCCAGCGATTCGATCTGCGCGAAGTCTTCTTTCTGTGCATCGACGGCATCGGCCAAGCGGTGGATCAGAGCGCTGCGGTCATTTGGGGAAAGCTTGGCCCATGCACGCTGCTTGAAGGCGCGGTCTGCGACATCGACGGTGCGGTCGACATCTTCTTTGCTGAAGGCGGAGACGACCGCAATGGGGCTTCCGGAACCTGGGTCATGGGTGGTGAAGGTGGCACCTGCCGTTCCTTTCACCCAACCTCCATCGACCCAACCAGCGATCTCTCCCGACTCCAAGAACTGGCGGACAGCAGGTCGCAGGGAGATGTTCTTCGGCAAATGGTTCATGGCAGAGTTCCTCGACGGTTTGCGTGCTTGGGTTCCCTCGAACGGACGTCGAGGGCTTCGGGATCGGCAGATATCGCCGACTCGTTTCGACCCTACAAAATTGTATCGCCGCATGCCAGGGTCCAGGAAGAACCCAGCCGCTGCTACAATGGAATCTTGGATTCCGCCTCATCGGCCTCGTCGCTAGACTCCCATGCGATTCCACCGAAGAAGCGACCAATGCCAGTCATACGAAGGAGTGCGATGGTCGACCGTAGATCGGAAACGCCCCCCCACGAGGATCGTGTTAGCTACCGCGACTGGGGTCTAGCCGAAGCGCTGCTTTTGGTGGGATCGACCTTCCTGGCGATCAGCCTGCTATCTGGTTGGATCGCATCTTCGGGAGAGGGGCTTTCGCCGTCGGCGATGGGGGCTGGGACTGTCGGGATCCTATCGCTTGCAGCGGGATTACTGCTGCATCCCACGACGCGTCCTTTCGGCTTTGCCACCTGGGTGGTGGCCAGCGTCGCGCTGGCTTTGATCAGGCCCGATTGGTTTCTTGAGTTCCTTGGAAAGCCATCCAAGCAGTGGCTAACGCCGCTGATCCAACTCGCGATGCTAGGAATGGGAGCGACACTGACGCTGGCTGATTTTTCTCGCATCCTCAAGATGCCGCATGGGATCGCGATCGGCATGTTGCTGCAGTATGGAATCATGCCACTGCTTGGCTTCGGTCTAGCCAAGCTGTTTCAGCTTCCCGCTGAGATTGCCGCCGGCGTCATTCTGGTGGGAAGCTGCCCTGGTGGAGTGGCTTCCAATGTGATCACTTTTCTCGCGGGTGGGGATGTCGCGTTCTCGGTGACCATGACAGCCTGTTCCACCCTTCTGTCGCCTCTGATGACCCCATGGTGGATGCATACGCTGGCGGGCAAGCTGATTCCGGTGCCGGTGCTGGCCATGATGCAGCAGATCCTTTGGACTGTTCTGGCGCCCGTGGCGGCAGGACTCTTGATCAGCGTGCTGATGCAATACGCTCCGAACTACAAAGCGATCGTCGATCGATGGATGACGCGCATGGCGATGGCAGCCATCTGCGTCGTATGCGCGATCATCGCCGCTGACTCCCAAAGCTCGCTCCAGCAGGTTGGCCCTGCACTGCTCCTGGTGGTGCTACTGCACAACAACCTCGGGTATCTGCTCGGCTACTGGGGGGCCCGACTCTTCGGCATGCCAGAGACGCAGTGCCGCACCATCGCGATCGAAGTGGGATTGCAAAATGGTGGCATGGCGGCAGCGCTGGCCAATCACCCCCTGAAGAGCGCTGCAGCCGCCGTCGCTCCAGCCCTCTTCGCCCCGATCATGAATGTCTCCGGTTCGATCCTTGCGATGTACTGGAGAAAACGTCCCATCGAAACCAATGCACCCGATCCAACGGCAACCTGACCCCAGCGGGAGATCGCCAGAATGCCTTCAACGACGCTATATGATTTCCAATGCCCGTCGATCGATGGCACGCTCTTCGACATGAAGAAACTGCAGGGCAAGGTGGTTCTGGTCGTCAATACAGCCAGCCAATGCGCACTGACTCCGCAGTATCGGTCGCTGGAAGAACTTTATCGCCGCTACAAGGATCGTGGTCTGGTGATCCTGGGGTTTCCATGCAATCAGTTTGGTGCACAAGAACCAGGCAGCGAAAAGGAAATCGAGCAATTCTGCGACCGAAAGTACCGCATTACGTTTCCCATGTTTTCCAAAATCGACGTCTTTGGCCCTCAGCAGTCTCCGCTCTACGCGTGGCTGACCAAGACCAAGCCAGGTTGGTTCGGCGTGGAAAAAATCCTATGGAACTTCACCAAGTTCCTGATCGACCGCAATGGGCAGGTCGTCGGACGTTTCGGTCCGGGCTATCCTCCAAGTTGGCTGGTGCGTCGCATCGAACAGTCGCTGGATGCCAATCCAACCTCCTGACGAGCAGCTTCTTCAAGGTTAGCCTAGCGAGCAGGCGATGGAGCATAAGGGAGCGTTGGGCAGAGCGTGGTGTCACCGATAGCTGCGTCGATCGATTGCGGCAATCGCCGGTGAAGATGGAAGGATGACTCCATGGTAGGTGCATTGGGTTTTCTCGACTGGTTGCTTCTGGCCGTCGCTGCGTTTGTCACCCTCGGAATCGGCTGGGCCGAAAGGGGCTCGGCCAAGTCCCTGGACGCCTACCTGGTGGGGGGACGAAATCTGCCCTGGTGGGCTATCCTGGGTTCGATCGTCGCCACCGAAACCAGCACCGTGACCGTCTTGAGTATTCCTGGCGAGGCATACGGCGCGACGGGCCTGAAGTTTCTGCAGCTTCCACTTGGCTACATCGTCGGCCGACTTTTGGTCTGCGCGCTGCTGATGCCGATGTTCTTTCAGGGAAGGCTTTTCAGCGCCTACCAAGTGTTGGGAAATCGCTTTGGCCCCTCCGCCCAAAAGGGTGCCTCGCTGCTCTTCCTTGTCGCCAGAAACCTCGGAGATGGACTTCGGCTTTTCCTGGCCGCCATCGTGCTGCACACCTGGTTGGGATGGTCGCTCCAAAGCTGCATCGTCGCAATGGGTCTGTTTACGATCGTCTACACATTGATGGGCGGTATGAGGTCGGTGGTCTGGAATGATTGCGTTCAGCTATTGATCTATCTGCTTGGAGGGATCGCCACACTGCTCTATCTAGTGAGCCATGTCCCGGGGGGAGTTTCGACGATCTGGAGCCAAGCGGGGGCGGAGGGCAAACTGGATTGGCTGAGATTTCATTTCGATTGGTCGGACCCCTACACCTTCTGGGCAGGCATGCTTGGAGGCGGATTGCTGACTTTGGGTTCGCACGGCGTCGATCAGTTGATGGTCCAGCGTTACTTAGGTGCCCGAAGTCTTCAGGACGCCCAAAAGGCGCTGACCATCAGTGGGCTAGTGGTCTTCTTCCAGTTCTTTCTCTTTCTTGCCATCGGACTGGCGCTGGCCAGTTTCTATCGCGGCAACTCCGATGTTCTATCGCTAAAACCCGATGTCGTTTTTTCCCATTTCATTTTCCACGACTTTCCCAAGAATACCGGTCTGATTGGGCTGATGCTGGCCTCGATCTTGGCGGCCGCGATGTCGACGCTTTCCAGTTCGTTGAACGCTTCCGCCACGGCGGTCATTTCCGACCTTTGCCAAATCCAGAAGAAGCTGGGAGTCGAAGCGGCAGAGAAGACGCGGGTGGAGGCGCGGTACCTGGCAACCAGCAAGTGGTTGATTCTTTTTTTCGGACTGCTGCAGATCGCCATCGGCGTCTGGGCATCCTCATGGCAGGACAACATGGTACGCAACGCGATGCGTATCACTGGCTTCACCGCTGGATTGATGCTGGGCTGGTTCCTGCTGGCACTGCACCCCAGGACTACCCAGGCGGGATTGTGGCTTGGCGGACTTGGGGGCCTGATCGCGCTCAGTTGGGTTCAATTTTATGCTCCCTCCCAAGGCATCTCGATTGCCTTCCCCTGGTTGGCATGGGTTGGACTGACGGCTACGGCGATCCTCGGCTACCTGGTCTCCACCCTCCAAAACAGGGCATCCAGGTCGGAATCGACTCCCGAATCCCATTCTAATGAAGGTTAGAATGTCGACAAAAAGCGTGAAGCGGAAAGTGCCTCGCGGCTTCATCCGAACAGCCGCTTCAAGATCGAAGCGGCATCCTGGCAACGGGAGACCAAAGCCGGTTGCACCGGAAACGGGACGATTCCACCGCGTCAATTCGCGATTTCCCGTTGGGATGGATACCCTAAGTTGATCGATTGCATCACCCGCCTTGGCCACTTGGTTGCCGCGTGCGGAATCGATCGAGTAGACTCAAGCCAACTGCCAACCGCAGCACAAAGCCGACGGACAGCGAACTGTCTGTGCGCCCCGCCCTTCCTCCCACCAACTGCCCACGATTCGCTCATGGAACATCCAGACGTGGCCGATTCCTCCCTGCTTGGTCGACTTCTACCTTCGGCGACCCTTTTGGCATTTTCGTTGCTGCTTTTGTCGTTGGAGACAGGATGGGGGCAAGATTCACCACCCCCAGACAAACCTCTCAGCGTTCAGGAAGCCGAAGTCGCCAGCGTCACGCGGGAGGTGCTAGTTCCCAAGTTGATTCAATGGTGCGGCGAATGCCATCAGGGGGATGACCCGCAGTCGGGGATTCGCGTCGATCGGTTGGGATGGATCCCTCGGGACAGAGAGATATTCCTGTGGGAGGAGTTTCGCGAGCAGATCGTTCAAGGCAAGATGCCTCCCGAAGATGCACCCCAAATCCAGGAGCACGAAAAGACAGCGTGGCTGGAGAAGTGCGAGCAGATGTTGCACCTGGCTAAATCTCTGCCGGTTCCCAATCGCGGCGGATCCCGTCGCATGACCGTGGCGCAGTTTCAGAACACGCTCCAAGACCTGCTCGATTGGCATGTGGATCTGACGGCGAGAATTCCACCTGATGCAATTTCTAGGGATGGCTTCACGAATCATGTCGAGTCGATGGGGATGTCTCCGGCAGTAGCCGAAGCCTATTTCGATGTTGCGGACCACGTCGTCTCCAGCTCCCTGATCGATCCCTCTGAACGACCTGCGATCCAAGCATTTCAGATGGCCTTCGGGCGGCAGATCAATCCAGAACCCTGCCCCGACGCGCTGGTCCTGGGAGCCAACAGCCTCCTCCTCCCCAATTCGGACTTTCTCGTCACGGAAGATTTTCCCGAGAAGCCTTTTCCATACGAGCCATTTCGGATGCAGCGAACCTTTCGTTTCATCGAAGGGTACGTGGGCAACGATACGATTCGGGAATGGAAGGGGTTTGACAGCATCTACCATGCCGTCTTCGCCTGCATGCGGGGAACACCAGGCTATCCGGCTGGATTGGCCTATGAGTCGGCGGCGGATGGACTCCTTTTGAGGCCAGCGATCCCCAGCCCTGAGATCTTTGGGGAATCGAACACCTATGGGCCGATGGCCAACTTCAAGATCTCGCTGCGCGAACTCCCCAGCCAGGGGCGATTCCGAGTCACCGTGAGGGCGAAGAAGTTTGAAGATGCACTTCTGCTGGCTGAAAGCGATTTGCTTCCCCCTTCCGAAGCGGGCTCCCCATCCGCGGTGATTGCGGCAGCGGATCTACCAAACGGACTGCAAGCTGCGGAGGATGGAATCTACCAACTGGACGTGGTGGCTCCGAACCTACAGGGGCGCAAAGAAGTACGATTGCTGATCGACGGGCGTCCCTTCACCCACACCATCACCGCTTCGGCTGCGGCATTGGCAGGTGAACCGGCGACCGACAAACCAGCGAGTGTGGCCGGGACTCCGATGCTTCGTATCCGCCTGTCGAAAGGAGGACATGAACTAGCGATCGATGGTCCTGGTGCTGCTGAAGTGGAGGCGCTTTGCTGGCGCAAGCTTGCTCCTGCATCCAAGGCTGCGAAGGAGTTCGAAGCGTTTGAAGCGTATGGCCCCTTTGTGGGTGTTCATGTCGGTTTAAGACGAGATTGTGGCAGCACTCTCAATCCAGTGGGCCCCGCGCAGCGAGTGGAATCATCCGACTGGCAAGACTTGGTTTTCGAGGGTGAGATCGAAAATTTCCCCAGTCCCGATGTCGAAAAGGACAACGTCAATTATTTGGCCGGAATTCGTGAGATCGGCGTTCGATCGGAGTATTACGATGGTCGCCCCGTCCCTCGGCTTTGCATTGCCAAAATATCTTTCGAAGGACCTTACCTGACCCAATGGCCGCCCGCTTCCCATCAGCAGATCGCAGGGACTCGATCGCTGGAATCGATCGACCAGATCGAAGTGCGGGAGCAATTGGGACGACTGGCGACGCGGATGTTTCGACGTCCCGCCACGGCCGATGAAATCGAACATTTGCTAAAGGTCTACCAGCAAGCCAAGCTGGGAGGTTCGACCAATCCCGAGGCGTATCGGGATGCAGCCACCGTCGTGCTGGCCAGTCCTAGCGCTTTCTTCCTCCATGAAGCAAGTACGTCGGATGAAGCTGAAGCGTTGTCGGAATGGGAACTGGCCTCGAAGCTCAGCTACTTTCTCTGGAATGGCCCACCAGACGATTCTCTCTTGAAGCTGGCGGAGACGGGGCAACTGAAGGAGCAACTGGACCATCAGATCGATCGGCTTCTTGCCGATCCCCGACGCGATCGGTTCTTGCAAACGTTTGTTCGCCAGTGGCTACAGCTGGAGAAACTCGATCTCCTTTCAATCGATCGCAAGACCTACCCGGAATGGACACGGGATCTCAAGGCGAGTCTTCGTCAGGAGCCGATTGCATGGTTGGGTCATCTATTGGACCAGGACCTGCCGGCTAGCCATCTGGTCGACTCCCCCTGGTTGATGGCCAACGAAGTCACCGCGGCTTTCTACAAACTGCCCGATCGTCCCTCGGGAGGCCCCAGTTTTGAACCGCTTCGAACCGACAGGACACAGCTGGGCGGACTACTGGGACAGGCCGGCCTGATGGCGGCGTTGGGGGATGGCCGACAGTCGAATCCGATCAAGCGAGGGGCGTGGCTGGCTAAAAAACTGGTCGACCGCCCTCCCGAAGATCCGCCTCCCAATGTTCCCAAACTCCCCGAAGGCGATATCTCCCGAGAAACCTTTTTGGAGAAACTCGATCGACATCGCAATCAGCCGGGTTGCGCGGCATGCCACGAAAAAATCGACCCCTGGGGTATTCCGCTGCAAAACTACAACGCTTCGGGAGTCTTCGTCGATCTTCCAACTTCCGAAACCACCTCCCTATTGTCAGACGGTACAAAAATCACCAATGCAATCGAATTGAAGAAACATCTGGCCGGCCAACTGGCCGATCAAGTAGCATGGAGCTTTGCTAGGCACTTGGTCTGTTATGCAATCGGTCGCGATTTGACCTATGCCGAAGCGGTCCAACTGAAGGCGCAGGTGGAAACGCTGGCGGCAGCAGGCTACCCGATGCGGGGTTTGTTGCGCACCGTGATTCACAGCGATGCCTTCATGACCAAGTAGTCTCCTCCCTCCATTTTGCCCATCATCCCTTGCGGAGATCGATCATGGTTCAACCGCTACCCAGACGCACGATGCTGCGTGGCTTGGCAGGTGCTGCCGTTGCGTTGCCGGCACTGGAGGCGATGGGCAAGGTGGCTGAAACCGCGCCAGCCAATCGCTTTTGCGCGATCTACACCGCCAACGGAATGTCGCTGCCCAATCCAAAAAATGGGATCGACCAGTGGAGCTGGTTTCCGAAGGAGGAGGGAGCCAAAATTCAGTTCACCAACTCCACCGAACCACTCGCCAAATTCGCCGACCATGTCACCTTCCTCAGCGGCATGCATCACGAAAATGGTCTGCTGGCAGATCCCCACATGTGCTCCGATATGTGGCTGACCGGAGCTCCTTTACACGATCCGGCACCCGGGACCTTCAATTCGGTATCGCTGGATCAGGTCATCGCGCAACAGACGAAAATCCATTGCCGACAGCCTTCGCTGGTCCTGTCAATCGATGCAGGCGTTGGATTCCTATCGCGGACAGGAACGATCTCCTACAACCAGGAAGGGAAGCCAATTCCTGCTGAGAGCCATCCCCGGAGAGTCTTCGACCGGATGTTCCGGAGCGATCCGGCTAATGCGGACCAGGAGCGAAAGAAGTTGCATCGACGCATGCGACTGGTCGATTCCGTGCGAGAAAGCGCTTCCGATCTGAAACGGCAACTTGGCGCTTCCGACCTTCGCAGGATGGACCAGTACCTGACTTCGATTCAGGAAGTGGAATCTCGGCTGGAGGCATCCGAGCGATGGTTGGATGTTCCATTGCCACCCCAGGACTACAGCCAGTTGAATCTGGATGTAACTCCCGAAGGGGAACCAGCCGATTACTACCGCAACATGTTCGACTTGATCGCTCTGGCATTCCAGGCCGACATCACCCGCTCGGTCGCCTTCATGCTCAACCGCGAAGATGGCATGGGAATCAGTGACACCTTTCCGCTTCGATTGGGGTTGAGCCGCACTCACCATAATCTGTCGCATGCCGAAGACCCCGAAGGGCAGTTGATGTTCTCGAAGTACGATCGGTTCCTCAGCGAGCAGATCGCGTTTCTGATGCAACGATTGGCCGAACTCAAGGACGCGCAAGGAGCACTTTTGGATCGCACGGTTGTCCTCTACGGCAGCGGTTGCAGCACCACCCACAACCCAAAAAATCTGCCCACCCTGGTGGCGGGAGGATCTCATTTGGGACTGCGTCATGGCGGCCATTGGCGCCACGACGGGGAGCGAATGAGCAATTTCTATCTCAGGCTTTTGCAGGCGCTGGGGATTCAGGCTGAGGCGTTTTCCGACAGCACGGCACCTTTGTCCAGCCCCCTATTCGGATGACTCTAAGTCGATATCCAGCCAGAGTTTGCGGACGGCGGAAGGGGACCGACTGCACAGCAAGCTACCGACATTTGAACCACCGATGGGAACGGCGTTCTTATCAACACCTAGCCTCAGCAGCACCATCCCCTAAAAAGAATGGTGCGACAAGATGCGAGATTTCCTTACAATTCGCGATGCTGTGATGGCCCATTGCGATCCCGGGAGGCTGATTTCCCATGCGTTTCACCAAAATGCACGGCGCTGGAAACGACTATATCTACATCAACGCGATGGAAGAGGGGTTGCCCGATGATTTAGCGGAACTCGCCATTCAGATGTCGCATCGGCGGTTCGGTGTCGGCGCGGACGGCTTGATCCTCATCGTTGCCAGCGACAAAGCCGATGCCGGGATGCGGATGTTCAACGCCGATGGCAGTGAGTCGGAGATGTGCGGCAATGGTATCCGCTGCGTTGCTAAGTATGTTTACGATCATGGCATCGCGCGAAAACGAGATCTGAAAATCGAGACGGGCGCGGGAGTGCTTTCTCTGCATCTGGAATTGGATCATCGAGATAAGGTGGACCAAGTCACCGTCGACATGGGAGCCCCTCGATTGTTGGCCAAAGAAATCCCAACGACTCTGGGTGCAGCCGACCAGATGGTCGTTCATCGACCATTGGAAGTTCTGGGGCATTCGCTTCATGCTACCTGCGTTTCCATGGGCAATCCGCACTGCGTCATCTTCGTTCCCGAGATCACCGATGAATTGGTGCTAAAGGTCGGGCCGATGATCGAATTGGACGAGCGATTTCCGAAACGGACCAACGTAGAATTCGTAGAAGTGCTGGCGCGCGGCGAAGTCCGACAGAGAACCTGGGAACGCGGATCGGGAGAGACATGGGCGTGCGGGACAGGTGCTAGCGCCGTTTGCGTCGCCGGGGTGCTCACCGGCAACACCGACCGCTCCATCATCAATCACCTGCTGGGCGGCGACCTGAAATTGGTTTGGGACGAATCATCAAACCACGTCTTCATGACCGGTCCCGCACGTGAAGTTTTCGAAGGCAACTGGCCGACCTGATGAAAAGAGCACGTCGTTGGACGTCTGGCCTAAAACGGCTCAGGAACAAAACATTCAACCGTACCCTGTGGCGGTTTTCCGGGATGACGCTCGCCAAGGGACTCGTCTCCTGGATGGATACGCTGCAATTCCAGACACTCTACGTCGATCCGACAACCGACCCAGGTCTTCCGTTTTTTCAGGGCCCATGCATTTTCCTGTTCTGGCATGAGTATCTAGCTTTTCCTTTTGCATTGCGTGGACACTGTGGCATCGCGATGCTAGTCAGTCGCCATGAGGACGCCGAGTGGCTTTCCCAAGCGGCCCATTTTCGAGGCTTTCAGACGATTCGCGGATCCAGTTCTCGAGGCGGCACCGAGGTGCTTCGACAACTACTCAACGAGGGACGCGGCTTGAATCTAGCGGTGACTCCCGACGGCCCTAGAGGCCCCCGTCGGAAGCTTGCGGTCGGGGCAGTCTACCTGGCGATGAAGATGCAGGTACCGATTGTGCTGGTGGGATTCGGGTACGATCGGCCTTGGCGGGTCCGGCGTGCCTGGGATCAATTTGCGATCCCGCGTCCAGGTAGTCGAGCCCGTGCGGTCTTCAGCGACCGGATCCATTTGCCCGAGAAACTGGACCGGAACGAACTGGAAGGATGGAGAGAGAAGTTGGAGGAGCAGTTGCTGGAATTGACGACGAAGGCGGAGCGGTGGGCGACAAGTGGAGCCTCCATGCCCGGTGCTTGGCCACTGTATCGCGCCCCCTGGAAAGGGGCTCAAGGGAGTCTTCCCAAACGCCGATCGGAATGATTCGGCAAGTGATTCCTAAGCCACGACAAAGAGGCTTCGATAGCCGATTGGTTCGATCGGTCTTAAATCGAACGGTCTTTTCTGCGGTCCATCCGGCAATTCCGTGGGCCGAATCGATCCGGCTGACCAGAAGTAGGCGAGATGGAGTCGTAGAGCCAAGGGGGTGTGCGATGGATCTCACTCTCCCCTTGGGAGGGTGACTTAGCTGCTTTGGCCAGCGGCATTTCTTGATTCGCTTCAGTGAAGCGATCGTCACCCACACCATCCCAGGATGGCCCTTTACTGCCCTGCAATGTTCAGTTCCGCGACATCCTTATCCTGTGGCTGATAGTCCGGCTTGACCATCGTCCCGTCGTGGACCCCAGCGCCCCAGATTCTCGCTCCTTTCAGCTGCGCACCAAAGTCGCGGTGAATCTGCTCGGCCACCTCCACCAGTGTTTCCCCTTTACGAATCGTGAAAGGCTTGGCGAAGTCGGTCTGCTTAGTCTTCGGATTCCTGGAATAGACCCGCACCACATCCAATCGTCGAAAGCACTCCTCTTTGAGCCGATCGAGCGACGCGGGAACCATCGCAGATAGCTCGATGCAATCCAAATCCAGTGGCACCAAGTCGTCGAAACACTCCCGTCTCGCTCCGGCTCCCTCCACATCGGATTGATTGAACACCACCAATGTCTGCGTGTAGGTTGTCCCGATGTCTTCGTCATCCAGTTGGCTGATCCTGCCCAAACGGCTCTTGCTTCCCTGAAAGCGTTCCAGAACGGCCAGTGTGTCCTCGCATAGGGTCTCCTGTCCGAGGCCAACCACCAGCAACACCAGATCGGCAGACCGCACCAAATTGAATGTGCCTGAATCAAATACCTCACGGCTGACTGCCGGCAGGTCCACCAACTGCATGGGACAGTCTTCGAAGAACATCATGCCAGGTAAGGGTGCTTGCGTGGTGAATGGGTAGGGTGCGATCTCCGGCTTGGCTCGCGTCAGGCTGGCCAGCAATTGGCTTTTTCCTGCATTCGGTCCCCCCAACAGAACGATACGTCCAGCCCCTTGCTTGGGCAGTCGTTGACCAGGCTTAGCGCCCCCCGACGATTTCTTGGTTGCCAGGTCGGCCTTCAACTTGGCGATTTTTGCTTTGAGATCCGCCTGTAGCTTGTCGGTCCCCTTGTGCTTGGGAATCTCCCGAAGCATCACCTGCAGGCATTCAAGTTCTTCTTCCGGGCATTGTGCGGCGCGATAATCCGCCTCTGCCTTGTGGTACTGAGCTGTCAGGTTGGCTGGCATGATCGCACCACAACTCGAAAGGAACTACACAGGCGCGGATCGACACCAATCCTCGCCGGTCCGGTAGTGTTTCATCTCCCGCAACCTTTGACAAGCGTGCCGCAATCCAAAGTGATCCAGCACCGGAGAACCTGCGGATCCCCGAATCCAGGCTCGGCATGATGCAGGATGGGTCATTCTGGGGCGGTTTGAAGGGAATGGATCGCAGCCGGTCCCTGGTAGAAAACTTGACGGTTTCTGCAACGAAACAAGAAATGCCCCGAGGACGATCAAATCGGAGTCGGCCCCCACTCAAGTTCGATCGTCGCTCTTTCCCGACAGATGCCAGAGCAGGAAGCGGAGTGTAGCGGGCTGCCCTGCAAACAGCGTCTCCGTCGAATCCACCTCCGAAAGATTCAGCCGGTCCGATCCACCCAGTGTCCCCTCCGCATTCCAACGGAGCAGTTTCACTCGATCCCCGGAGTCGCAGGATGCTGTCGACAGTTTCTTCCCCTGATCTGCAATGGCCAGATTCTGGCCGCTCGATTGAAATCCATCCATGGATTCATGGTCCCTGCCAGTTGGGAATCGAAAAGATTTGGACGGTAGCCGGCGGGCGACGTCACGCTCACGCGAACCATGCACCCTTCGACAGCAGGAGTACGCTGCGTTCCGCAAGATGGGTTGGTCCCGACCACGCCTTCCTTATCGGTCCATGCCGAACCGATGTTGCAAGAATTCAGAAGTGATTTTTTCCAGCGACGATTCGCACTGCGGATCGCTGCAAGCTCCAATGCCATCCCTTCTCGCTTCACCAACCCAATCCGCCTCAGGAGGGTCGCGTCGATGCGATTCTGGTAAACTCTGCGTTTTAGGAAAAAAATCAAAAGGCAATCGATTCGTAGCGCCTGGAGAGAAGGGAGTCTTCGTGGTGTCTTCCCAAAGCGGCATCCTAAATTTCCTAGGATGGGATCGTCCTATCCTTCATTCGGCCATCGATTGGTTGGTTGAACATTATCCGCCAGTCGAGGGGCGCTGGCGACTGGGCGGCCTCCGCATTCTCCTACCCAGTGGGTACGCAACGAGGAAGCTTCGCGAATTGCTGGCGACCAAGGCGGAGCAGCAGCAGTGGCTTTTGGAGCCACCGCATTTGATGACTGTCGGGCATTTCCAGGAGAAACTGTATGTCGTCAAAAAGCCGATCGCATCTCGTGCCACGCAAATTCATGCATGGCTGAGGGCGCTTCGGGACACCTCACCAGAGCAG
This sequence comes from Pirellulaceae bacterium, assembly GCA_044371425.1. Lineage (GTDB taxonomy): Bacteria > Planctomycetota > Planctomycetia > Pirellulales > Pirellulaceae > JBEISR01. Next base: position 78,884 of record JBILTR010000004.1, read on the forward strand.
TTGGCTTCGGTTTTTCCCGATTGGAATCCCGAAGCCGCTTTCCTTGAGAGATTGGAATACGCCCAGATTCTTTTTCGTTTGTACGATGAAATCTCGGAAGACTTGATCGATTTCGGAGTGGTTGCTGGCGAGGTCGAACAACCCGAAGAGCGACGACGTTGGTCTGTGCTGCAGAAGGTCCATGAGAACTACCTGCGCACACTGGATCGTCTGGAGCTTTGGGATCGGCAGGCAGCGCGTCGATATGCGCTCAAGGCAGAGGAAGTGCGGACCGACCACGATTTGGTGGTCTTGGGAGCGATCGATCTATCGCAGTCACACCAGGACTTTCTTCGAGCGGTGCGCGGGCGTGTTCACATTCTGGTCGCCGCACCGGAAGCATGGCGTGACGGATTCGACAGCCTCGGCATCCTGAAATCTGAAGTATGGACCGAATGGAAGCTCTCGGTCGATCCATCCATCCTGAGGGTCGCCAGTGGCCCCAAGGAGGCAGCGGAAGATGTCTGCCGTGTTTTGGCGCAGATGCCCGACGGGACCAGTACCCAGGATGTGACTTTGGGAGTTCCGGATCTGGAGATGATCGATCCAATTCATGATCGGCTGGACCGACTGGGAATCCGGACCAGTAGTGCCCTGGGCAGCCCCCTAAAAGCCTCCGACCCATTTCGGCTGCTACAGAAAGTCGCCGCGTATCTGCAGCAACGCTCCTGGGAAACCTTCGCAGCTCTCGTTCGCCATGCCTCGGTCTTCGACTACCTGACTTCGCAGAGAGGCATTCCAGAGGACTTTCTAGAAAGTCTAGATCAATACTACCAGCGCACCTTGGTGTCGCGAGTCGACTTGAAGGAATGGCCTCGTGGCGAGGATCCCATCTGTTCTCAACTTGCTTCGGTTGCCATCCAAACCGCTCGCGAGATCGATCGATGGCTGGACGGGCTGCGATTCGAACGCCTCCCAATCGCTCGTTGGGCCGAACGATTGCGAAAGATGTGGGAGGATCTGGATGAACGACCAGAGGGATCCAACGAGCCGACTGGGGCGGACCAGCCGCAGGACCAGGAGCGGTTGTTGGAGTGCTATCGCTTGCTAGCCAATCTCTGCAGTGAACTTGCCTCGGTGCCTCAACCGCTGCAGGAGTCTGTCACCTTGCGCGACTTCCTGCAGTGGATCGAGAAAGAGTCTGAAGGGGAGATGATCAAGCAGCCTCCAGAACCGAGCGCCTTGGAGATGCTTAGCTGGCTGGATTTGGTCTGGGATGACGCAGATGCTCTGCTGCTGACTGGCTTCCATGACGGAGTCGTGCCTCATGCAATCTCAAGCGACGGATTCCTGACCGACAGCCTTCGCAAAAAGCTCTATCTACAGCACGATGCCCGCCGGTACGCGCGGGATGCCTACTACCTGCAGATCCTGCTGCATGCTCGAAAGCACCTGACGATTTTCTATCATCAGAAGGATCGCGATGGCACCCCATTGCTGCCAAGCCGCCTGCTTCTTGCGGTACCTCTGGAGGAGATTGCAGAACGCGTCACCACCCTTCTCTCACCGCCTCCCGATGCACTAACTCCCGTTGCGGATCGTTGGATTCCCGACCCAGAGAAAACGCAGATCGAAATTCCTGAGCCCGAGGTCGATCAGATCCGCCTTCCTGAGTCGATTTCCGTGACTGCCTTTCGCGACTACCTCGCCTGTCCCTATCGATTCTATCTGCAGCGTGTGATCCGCCTTCAGGAGGTTTCAGATGAATCGTTGGAATTGCCGCCGAATCTATTCGGCGACATGGTGCACTACTGCTTGGACCGTTGGGCGCGATCGAAGCATGCCAACAGCATCGATCCCGAAGCGATCACCGACTCGCTGTTTCATCATTTAGATCATTGGGTTAAGACTTGGCTGGGGCGGGATCTCTATCCGGCCATCCAGCTGCAGATCGAGCAGGCGAGGATGCGATTGGAAGCTTTCGCTAAGATTCAGGCAGCGCGCGCTGGTGAGGGATGGGTGATCAAAGAAGTGGAGTTCAGTATCGACCGCAACCATGCCATTGGGATACCGGGCGATCGAAGCGGCCTGAAGATCCACGGCAGAATCGATCGAATCGACTACCACGAAGAAACCAAGCGGTGGGCGATCTGGGACTACAAGACCAGCGAAACCCCCAAAGATCCAGTGAAGGCCCATTTCCTTTCCAATCAATGGCTCGACCTCCAACTGCCGCTCTACCGTCACCTCGCCTTCTCGCTCACCCAGACGCTCGACGTCGATCTTGGCTACATCCAGCTACCCAAGTCGCTGGAGAAGATTCAGTTTCATTCGGCGAAGTTCCAATCCGAGCAACTGGAAGAGGCAGATTGCATCGCCATGGAGACGTTGCAGAACATCGCCCATAAGAAGTTCTGGCCACATCAGAAAGCCCGTTTCCCAGACAGCGACCCCTTCCGATCGATCTGCATGACCGATGTGATGCGGAGTGAGCCTGCGGAGTCCAATCGGGCGGCAAAAGCCGGTGCATCGGGCGGGCTGGGTGCGAGGGCTGCGAGCGACCCGAGGATACCGCGATGGGCTTCCGTGGTGCAGCAGCGCGAAACCGATTGGGCGCCGGAGAAATTGGAGCTGGGTGGTCCGAGGAGGGCCGGCCCTTTTCCTTCGGAGTGGTTCGAACCGCTGTTGATTCGCGCATCGGCGGGAACAGGAAAGACCTACCAACTCGCCCTGCGCGTGATCCGTCTGCTAGTCGCCAACCAATCACCTGACTCCATCCTCGCCACCACCTTCACCCGCAAGGCGGCAGGAGAAATCCTGGTGCGAATCCTTCGCCGGCTGGCCGAAGCGTCGAGAGATCGATCTGAGTTAGATAAACTCCGCAAGGACCTGGGGGGAATGGAAATCGAATCCGATGAGATCGCGTACCATTTGGCGAGAACCTGCCGAATGCTCCACCGATTCCGCGTCGGAACGCTCGATTCCTTCTTCGGTCAACTGGCACGCAACTTCGCATTCGAACTAGGGCTGCCACCGGGGTGGCGCATGGCGGATGACTTCACCACCGATCGCATCCACCGGATGGCCGCTCAAATCCTCTTCGCTCATCCTGATCGAGCCCAACTGAAGAGCTTGCTTGGCATGCTCTTTCAAGGTGAGACCACGCGCGACTTCCTCCGTCAAGTGCTGGACGAGATGGTGGGATGTCTTCGACTGTATCAGGACAGCGAACGGGACGCCTGGGACGCCCTTCGAGTCCCACCAGCGCCCGATCCCAAGCGGCTGCAGGAACAGACGCAGCTGTTTGCCGGTGCGACGATCGGCCATAAGGGCTTCGAAAAATCGCGCGACAAACTGTTGGAGATGTTCGAAAAGCAGGACTGGAAGTCCGTACTTGATACCAGCCTGATCAAAAGCCTCGATTCCGCCACTCCGACGTACAGCAGAAAGCCCTTCACTTCGGAGGTGATCGAAGCATTGATGGTGATGCGAGCCGAAGCGCTGCATCGGGAACTGACCAACATCAAAGCCAAGACGATCGCGACGTACGATCTGCTTGACCTGTTTGCGACGCAATTGGAACGCCTACAGTCGGAATCGCGCACCTACACCTTCGAAACCCTTGCCCGACGACTGGCCAATTGGATGGATCGCCAGGAAATTCCCGACCTAGCTCGACGCATGGACCAGGGAGTCAACCACCTCCTGCTGGATGAATTCCAGGATACTTCGCCCGTTCAGTGGCGCATTCTGGAACCGCTGGCTCATGGTATTGAATCGCTGATCGAGCATGGTCATGTGGGAAGCATTTTCTGTGTGGGAGACACCAAGCAGGCAATCTACAGTTGGCGAGGAGGGGAGTCGGCGATCTTCGATGCGTTCCAGAACAGCCTGCGCAGAAAGCCGCGATGCCTACCGCTGAATACCAGTCGACGCAGTTCCCCCGTCATCATCGAGCTGGTGAACCAGCTATTCCGGAACCTGGATCACTATCCACGGTTTGAGGAAGGGGAAGTTGCCACAGCGCAGTGGCAACAGGATTTTCCCCAGCACAGCACTGCCCGAGACAACCTTCCTGGATACGTTCAGCTGTTCAATGGCCCTCCGAAGTCCAGATCGTCCAACGATAGCCAGAGTTCAGAAGACTCCGGCGACGGGACCGACGACGCCGAGAAAGAAGATTCGGAGGATATCATCCAAGTGGCGGCAGGTCATGTCGCAGAACTGCATCAACAAGCCCCCGACCGGACAATCGCTGTTCTGTTTCGTCGCAATGCCGATGTCGCCAAGATGATCCATCGCCTGCGCGTCCTCAACATCGATGCCAGCCAGGAAGGTGGCAACCCGTTGACCGATTCAGCAGCGGTCAACCTGCTGCTTAGCCTGTTTCTGCTCGCCGACCATCCGGGTCATTCGATCGCTGCTTTCCAGATCGCACACGCTCCCTGGAGCGCCACAACACCGCCGCCGTGGAATCTGGATCCGGAAACGTTGTCGAAGGAGATTCGAAGGCAGGTGACCACCGATGGCTATGGTCGAACCGTGGCGGTATGGGCCGATCGCATCGCGATGGCCTGCGACCAGCGCGATCAAATCCGGTTGCAGCAACTGGTCTCTCTGGCAGTTCGCTTTGACGAGCAACCGACGGCGAGAATTCGAGACTTTGTGCGCTTTGTGGAATCGGAACGGGTCGATTATCCGAAGGCCAGTCCTGTCCGGGTGATGACAGTCCACCAATCCAAGGGACTGGAGTTCGATGCGGTTTTTCTTCCAAGCTTGCACCAGCAATTTCGCAATGCGCCGGCCAAATGCATCGCCGAGTATCGCGACCGCACCGAAAAGGCGGTGCGGGTCGTGCGCTATGTGCCCAAAGGGATGCGATCGTCCCTGGGAGATGGCTGGCCAGAGGTCTTTCAAGATCATGATACGCAGCAATGGACGGAAGGGCTAAGTGTTCTTTATGTGGCGATGACCCGCGCTAAACAAGCGCTCTACCTTTACGCCCAACCCGCCGAAAAGCCATTGAGAAATTGGGGATCGGTACTCCATGCCTGCCTTCTCTCACCCGGCGAGGAAGACTTGGCAACCGAACCGATGCGGGTCATCACGACGCGTGGCAACCCCAGATGGTATCACGTCGATCCGCAAACGGAAATCTCGTTCCCTGGTGAAGAAAAGCAGCCGCAAACTCCCTGGACAGTATCCCTGCGCACCACGACTTCCGAGGAGTATCGGCGGCACTTGATCAAAAAAACACCCTCGGCGCTCCATCGCCACCATCGCGGCATCGTCCGATCGGCCTTTCAGGAACGAAGCGAAGATGCGGCGCGCGGCGGAACGTTGATTCACCGGTGGATGGAACAGGTCCTGTGGATCGAAGATTTTCGTTGGGATCGCAGCTTGGCACAGCAATGGGCGCTCGACTGCTTGGCCCCGGAAGAGATGGGGCTGGTACCGATGGAGTTATGGATGAGCCGGATGGAGAACTATCTGGCATCTGGTTCTTTGAAGAACGCATTGTCCCAAGAACGCTACCGCACTTGGCTGGATGCAGGATTCACCCTTTCGGTCTCCAGAGAACTCGACTTGCTCCACAAACAAGATCAGTACCTAGTTCAAGGCACCATCGACCGATTGGTGGTCGGATCGAAGCAGGGAAAGGCGGTCCAAGCCGAAATCCTCGATTACAAGACCGATCGCATACCCGATGGTATGCCTCTGGAAGAATGGACAACCGAACGACAGCGCGTCCACCAACCTCAATTGGCACTTTACCGGCAGGTTGTCTCGCAGCAACTCGCTATCCCGGAATCCTCGGTTGCCTGTACACTGGTCTTGCTCAGTGGCGATCTTCTAGCGTCGATTTGACCTGGGAATTGCCGCGACCATTCGATCCTTTTTCCTCCGAGAATTTGGGAATGAAGCCAGAACAAGAAGGCAACGCCAGCGGACCATCGGAACCTGGAAAAGTCGGCCATCCTTATGCCAAGCCTTGGTACCAAGTCGATGATTTCCTTGCGATGGGAATCGCCGGTTGCCTCTTGCTGTTCGCGTTGTTATCGGCCTTGGCATCACGCCCGGCCGACCGAATCGCACTCCAAGAGAAACTAGATCAGCTCACTCAATCGATCCGTACCGCCGATGGATCGGAGGCGACCACGCGGTCCTGGGTCGAACAGAAAACAGAGATCGAAAGGAAGCTGGCCGGAAACCTCTTGAAGCCATGGATAGGCAAACCTGGGGAGTGGGAGAGCAACCCAACCGAAGCGTTGGTGGTGAAAGGGAAATCGGTGGTTCCAGCGATTCTCTTCGCGGGAGGGCTTTTGTTGGCTTGCTTCGCCGTGGCGGCCACTCTCCAGAGGGAATCGCCAGCACGTTTTGCGTTCGGCTTCGTCACTCTGTTCGCACTAGCCGTTGCATCCTATTTGCTCGCGGGACAGGCAGTCATCAAGCATTACAACCTCGAGTACGCACTCTGGGCTGTGCTGCTGGGACTACTGATCAGCAATACTGTGGGAACCCCCAGTTGGTTGAAAGCTGCCGCGCGGACCGAACTCTTTATCAAGACCGGCCTGGTGCTCCTGGGGGCCGAAGTGCTGATCAACAAGCTGTTGGCATTGGGACTTCCCGGCGTTCTGATTTCCTGGGTGACCACTCCCATCGTGTTGATCTCTACCTACTGGTTCGGTCAGCGCATCCTTCGCATTCCCTCTCCATCGTTGAACATGGTGATCTCCGCCGATATGTCGGTCTGCGGTGTCTCTGCTGCCGTAGCCACTGCCGCGGCCTGCCGCGCGAAGAAAGAAGAGTTGTCGCTGGCGATTGGCCTGTCACTCATTTTCACCGTGGTATCGATGGTGGTCCAGCCGATGGTGGTGCGCGCCTCGGGGATGGGGCCGGTGATCGGAGGCGCCTGGATTGGAGGCACGATCGATTCGACCGGTGCTGTCGCCGCCGCTAGTGAACTGGTGGGCGGTGCTGCGAAGGATGTCGCAGCCACCATCAAGATGATTCAAAACATTTTGATCGGCGTGATCTCCTTTGCTGTCGCTGTTTACTGGACCTGGAAGATGGAGCCGCGCGACGATGGAGGGAAGCCGAGCGGGACGGAAATCTGGCGGCGATTCCCGAAATTTGTCCTCGGCTTCCTCGCCGTCTCCCTGCTCATGTCCTGGCTGCAAACCCAGGGCACTTCTGGAAAGGCGCTGGTCTCCAGTGTGGTCGATGGCGCAACCAAGTCGATTCGAGAATGGTGCTTCTGCTTGGGATTTGTCAGCATCGGCCTGGAAAGCAACTTTCGCGAGTACCGCCAGATGCTTGCATCCGGCAAGCCAGTCGTGCTTTATGTCTGCGGCCAAGCGCTCAACTTGCTCCTTTCCTTCCTCATGGCATGGCTGGTCTTTACCCAGTGGTTCCCGGAAATCGCAAAGTCGCTGGAGGGCCCCTAAACCATGCCCCCCACCCGCTGGAAATCCCTATCCTTCTTGGGATGCTTGACCGCGATGGCCATCGTCTGGGGCTGGGTGCTTCCACATCTGGCTACCCTCGATGCGGTGCGATCGCGAATCGATTCCAATCGAAGAGCGGGGATCAATCCGACGGCGGTTTTTTATACCGACCATCCGACGATGCCAGAAATCGAGAACCGGATCGAGGCGCGGCGACTGCATCCTCGACGCCAACCATCTTCCCCAAGGCCAGTCCTTGGGAACGATTGATCATTCCTGTTCCAACGGAAGTTGCGCACCATGACCGGCTCCACGATGATTCGAGATGGCTTGAGGATCGTACGGCTGGGGATCGTCCACATCCTTGCAAGTCTTTGGATTGGCCAGTCCTTCGCCAAGCCACCTGATATCGTTCTGGTGCTTTGCGATGATCTAGGGATCGGGGATGTTCAGTGCTACGCCCCTTCCAACAAGATTGCGACGCCCACCTGGGATCGCTGCGCTCGTGAAGGGATGCGATTCACCGATGCCCACTCCCCCAGCAGCGTCTGCACACCGACTCGCTATGGCCTTCTTTGTGGACGCTACGCTTGGCGCACCAAATTGAAGTCAGGAGTGCTGGGAGGTTTGAGCCCTAGTTTGATTGCCCCCGACGTATCGACACTACCGATGCAGTTGGCAGCTCATGGATATCGAACCGGATGCTTTGGGAAGTGGCACCTGGGGCTCAACTGGGCACCGACAGGCGATGGGAAGCCACCCGAATTGTCGGTGGAAACCGAAAAAGACCACCGATCGGTCGATTGGACCCAGCCCTATTCAGGTGGCCCCTTGGCTGCCGGCTTCGACACCTTCTTCGGCATCAGTGCGTCGCTAGACATGGTGCCTTACACCTACCTCAAGCAGGATCGCGTCGAACGGATCCCCTCGGCGACAGCCCGATTTCCGATGTTCGCAGGAAAGTCGGACGGATGGACTCGTGAAGGACCTGCGGCCGAGGGGTTTCGAGTCGATGAGGTGCTGCCGACGACGATCGACCGAGCGATCGAGTGGCTGGAGGGTATCGATCGACAGCACCCTTTCTTTCTTTACCTTCCCTTAACCAGTCCTCACACCCCGATTGCCCCAAGCGCTGAGTTTGTCGGAAAAAGCGGATTGAACCACTATGCCGATTTTGTGATGCAGACCGATGCGATGATTGGCAGATTGCTGGAATACCTGGAGCGACGAGGGACTCTCGATGACACCCTCATCCTTTTGACCTCCGATAATGGCTGTTCGCCGCAAGCCGATCTTGCCCAACTGAAGAAGTTGGGACACGATCCGTCTGCCGGCTTCCGAGGGCACAAGGCAGACATTTATGAAGGAGGTCATCGCATTCCGCTGGTGGCGCGATGGCCCAAGGCAATCTCTGCCTCTGCGGTGTCGGACCATCCCGTGGTTCTGACCGATCTGATGGCAACCTGCTTGGAAGCAGCCAGTATCCCCCTGGAGGACTCGATCGCCCCCGACAGCTTTTCTCTACTACCTGTCTTTCAACGACCAAGCGCGTCCCCTTCGGTTCCACGCGACTCCCTGGTCCATCATTCGGTCAATGGGACATTCGCCATCCGATCCGGAAATTGGAAGCTGATCCTCGCCCCCGACTCAGGAGGCTGGAGCGAACCGAAGCCTAAGCCAAGGGCGGCCAAGACCGGGAGGCGACCGATGCAGCTCTATCATCTCCAAGAAGACCCGCGCGAATCGGAAAATCTGGCAAACAAGCACCCTGAGATCGCATGGCAGCTTCTGGAGAAGTTGGAGCGGGTGGTGGAGGATGGACGAAGCCGACCGGGCCAATCGCTAGGAAACGACTTCCCAGTCGACCTGTGGAAGTATGCGGACGATCCCAGGGTGCCTTGAGCCCCGATCTGAACCGGTTGACCCCAAAAACCTGCAAGTAGAATCCGTTCGCTTCCATCCCTTGGCGAGAAGGTCACTCCTTGTCGCCCCGCCCCTTTCTTGCCGGCTTCCCTGTCGCACCGGCTGCCCTCCCAGAAGAAGAATGGTCCCAGCCCCGATGCGCGGCGACCTGATGACGATCGATGCACCAAGACATCGCCGGAATCGAAGCGCAATCTACAGGGTGGGCCCCGATACCGGGCGGCGCAAGCTTCCCGAAGGTAGAAGCGGTCTCGCCTGCGGGGCGATCCAACCGACCTGGGAAGGCGGGCGAGTCGCCCTCGGAATCCCCGCTCACCCTCCCCTCGATCGAAGGGATTCCTCGAGGGAAGCGATCATTCAAGCCAACGCCTTGGCGGGTAGTTTGGGGTTCTTTTCGGCACAACCGCTACATTTGCAAGCATTCCAGGCCATGGCGGGGAAATTCTAGCATTCCCGGAAATCTTTTCCGTTTGGGAAAGCCGAATCAATTGGGCAAGAAGTTCTGAAAAGCATTCTCAACCAAAACGTCCGCGGATCGCTCTCGTTGCTTCCAGCAGAAGAAGCGTCAAGCACGCTGGCTTCGAAGGGCCGCCGGTGAGGTGGTTGAGAAATGTGGTAACCCCTTTTTTCCGTGGACGGAGATTTTCCCATGCGTCGATTTGTTCTTTCTTCCATGTTCGCCCTCGCCCTCAGCTGTTCCGGCGTGGCACAGGCAGGTTTGTTCCATCGTGGTGGCGATTGCGCTGCTGAGCCAAGCTGCGGAGTCGAAGCGGCTCCTTCGTGCGGCGTTGAAGTTGCTGCCGACTGCTGCAACAGCGCTCCTGCACCTCGGTTCGGTCATCACCTGGGCGCTCTGAAGGGCAAGCTGTCGGGCATCCATGCTCGCCTCCATGCTCGTCTGGCCGCTCCTGCTGCTTGCGACACCGGTTGTGGTGCTGCTCCTAGCTGCGGTATCGAAGCACCGATCGGTCCAAGCTGCGGCATCGAAGCGGCTCCTTCCTGCGGCGTCGATGCTGGCTGCTGCAACAGCGCTCCAGCACCTCGCTTCGGACACAAGCTGCATGCTTTGAAGGGCAAGCTGTCGGGCATCCATGCTCGCCTGAAGGCCAGCCTTGCCGCTCCTGCTGCTTGCGACACCGGTTGCGGTGCTGCTCCTAGCTGCGGATGCGAATCGGTTGTTGGCCCAAGCTGCGGTATCGAATCGGCTCCTTCCTGCGGCGTTGAAGTCGCGGCCGATTGCTGCAACAGCGCTCCAGCACCTCGCTTCGGACACAAGCTGGGTTCCCTGAAGGGCAAGCTGTCGGGCATCCATGCTCGCCTGAAGGCCAGCCTTGCAGCTCCCGCTGCTTGCGACACCGGTTGCGGTGCTGCTCCTAGCTGCGGATGCGAATCGGTTGTTGGCCCAAGCTGCGGCTGCGAGTGATCGAATGGATGAATCGCCAAGTCCCAATTTTGGCTGTCGAATGAATACTGGCTTCCTGACATAAGGATGATGGCAAGGCAGACGCTGGACACATCACGTCGGCTTATGGCAAGACGGGATCCTCCCGGCGACACTCGACCTTCCCCTCCGCGGCCCGCGGCCCGAAGCAGATCATTGGAAACGCGAAAAGAGGCTTGAGCGACAAAAAATAGCAACGCTTGGTCGAGTGAAATCGGCCAAGCGTTTTTTTGTTTGCTGGTGGGAGGGTTATCCTTCCGGATCGCATAGTCCGATCAGTTCAACAGGCAAACTTCCTTGAATGGCAACGCAGGCGGGATCAACCCAGCCTTCTCGATGGGCCTGCGCCAACGAGGTCGCCATCGGGATAGCGACCGACTTGAGAAGAATCACGCCATCAGCTCTGCATCCATGCGCCATGAGAACAGCCAGCGCGTCGGTAGTCGTTCGCCAATCTTCGGGCGGATAGGGCAAGGACGCCAGCTGCGTGGAAGGACGGGGTGAATACCAGGCGCCGATCCGGACGAGACTTTGCTTGGATTGGCTTCGATCCTCCGACGCTGCCCAGGCTTCCCACTGCTGTCTCTGGTCGACCGCTTGCCAGTCGGGCAGCAACTCCCTGACTACTTCGTAGGTGGCATCCAGCATCTGGATGCAGCGCCAGTGCATGGCGGTCTGGTTGAGCGGATGAAGTCGATCGAGGTCGCGCATGGCATCGATCGCCATACCTCCCCCGACGATCAAAGCCCACTGTGCGGGCGGTTGGTCAGCAAACCACGACCGAAAGGCTTGAATCCCTCGGGGGCGATGGAGGAAACTCCCCCCCAGCTTGACCACCATTCTTGGCAGATTCATTCCGTCGCTAGCTCGTTGCTCTGAATAGCCAGCCGGCAAACAGCAAGCGAAGGAGCGCAGCGGCTTTGCTGAACCCCCCAGAGCTGCTGGAGGTCGACCAGCGTCGGTTTCCAATCGATCCTCCGCAGGACCTGCTCCATCAGGAAAGGAGCATGCCCTGCTAGGAACAAGGTCTTGCACGACCGCACACCCAGTGCCCGCCTCTGCCGGTCCATCGCCTCCGCAATTCGACTGGCCTGCGCGTCGATGACGGCGTCGGCGATGGCGTCCAGATCACTGGGTGCCAGGCTGGCACCATCTTCACCAACCATCCGTGCTAGTCGATATCCGGCGTGGTTCTTGGTCTTTGGACGTCGATCGGAGGTATCGCAATCGTCTTCATCCTCCTCCAACCATCCCTTCCAAAGGTAGACGTCCTCGGTCGTCGCGAAGGACTCTGCCATCACCGGGCAGTCGGCGCCATGCAGCGGAAGCCTGTCGATCAATGACGCGATTGGGGTACGCTGCACGCCGCAGTACACAAGTTGCCGTTCCTGCAATCGCTGGCTGTCCGTCGATGCCGTGGTTTGTGGCTTTCCATCGCCCAGCGGGATCAGGTCGGTTGTGGTCGAACCGATATCGACCAACAGGCCTTGGACGTCGGGGAAGAGCGATGCCACATAGCGAGCCAGCGCATCCCAGTTGGATGCAGCGACCGACCATGGATTTCTAGCGGCCTGCGGCACGCTGTACCACTTCCCGCCGACTCCATAGACTCGCACCCAAGGGCTGGGCACCACCAACGTCAACTGCTCGAGAATCCTGCAGACCCCTTCTTCACGGGTCAGGAAGCAGTCGCACAATTCCCCTGTCATGGTGACAGCCAGTTGCCGAAAGGGTGGGGAGCGATCGAGCAATCTGGCGATGGCGGAAGCGAGTCTCTGGGGTTGTTGCCAAAGTGCAAATGGCTCGCTGCACGCAAACTGATCGCCATCGGAGAGCTTGAGATTCGCACCACCGATGTCGATCCCTAGCCAGCCACCTTCTGGCGGAGGAACCGCAACAGCCTCTTGCGTTCCCTCGATGGCACTTGGTTTTGACCCGTTGGGTTTGCGTTTGGCGGCCATATCATCCGTCGCTGTCGAGCAATTTCTGGAAGGCATCCAGCAATCTCTGGAAGTCCTGCTTCTCCATCTGGCTCCATCCACTAGCGCGATGCCGAATCAAGCTCAGTTTAAGCGATTCGGCCGCCTCAAGGACGTCCTCGGGCAACCCGCGGATGGAAGCGAAAGGGGATATCGCGGCCGTGGATTCGGAATCCAAGTCAGCGATCGCCTCGTCGGCCTCGACCGGCCCCTCAGACTCCTGATCCCAATCGCCGAAGTCAGGACCTTCGTTCCTCGGGCCGGTCGTACCAATCCGATCCTTGAACTGCGGATCCACTTCCGCCGAAACCGACTCTTCCCTCCCGGCTCGCTCATCCAACTCCGATTCCTCGGCCACCTCAATCGTCGACTCAGGCAGCTCCGAATCAAGTTTCCCACGCGCTTCCCAGCGAGCTCGCTTCATCTCCGAGACGCTCCAGGGAGTCCGGCTGGCCCCCTCCAGCCACAGCTCGGCATCCTCCCAATCCAAAGCGACCAAAAAGTGGGTCCAAAACAGGCCGGGGTAGGTCGCCTGAGTCTCTCCGAATCGTTCGTAGACTCGTCGCAGCCGACTGGCGTGATGAGGCGTCAGGCCCCCGACACCACGAGCCCACACTTCATCGCGGTACTGCGCTGGATCGGCGCCGGCCTCTACGAGCGCTTTTCTCCAGTGCGAGATAATTTTTCCCTTCTCCCAGTTGGTGGTGCTTACCAGTCGATGCCACCGACCGGCATAGTCGTTGGAAAGCGACTGCGTCTGGGGATCATTCCATGCCTCCAGCAGCGAAGCCTCATCGGAAGGGAAGACGTCGGTGGAGGATTGGGAAGGCAAATCTTGACTGGTGCGCCGTTTGGCCATGAAAGATCGGTCCGCTCGAATGGTAAATGGAACTACCCTAACCAGTTGTCCCGACTTGGTTTCCCATTGCGTTGCAAGGAAACACGCGATGCTGCAAGAGTCAGCCGCCATTTCGACAAAGCAACGGGATTCCCAGGGGGGAGAAGCAACAAGCTAATAGTTTCGACGGCAGCGACCAAGACTTGAAAGGGAAGATTTGAACCACACCGTTCCGACACCCGGCCGTCCATGAGACTTAGCGAAAATTTGACGTGTCAAGGGAAGCCGGCCGCTGCGAAGGGGTGGTGGAAACTCTGTTGATGGAAAGCTCTTTGCCCTCGCGGCAATCAACTTCAGGAAACACCCTAGAGAGACTTAGGCCCCCCGTGGGACACCACAGTCGAGACCGTTATACTTCCGAACACCCGTTCAGCCGCCTCCTGGTCGGTGATTCTGCCGCCGGGACAGACTCCCGGTGCAGGCGATCGCACGTGTGGCCAGGGAGCCATCGCGACCGATTTCTGTTCACGACAACGGAAACGGCCAGCGCCGACGGGTATCGACTCCACGATCGCGCACTGTGACAGAACCGACGAAAGCCACCTCTTAGCTGCATCGAAGGAAAACAACATGGGAAACACCGAAGTCACCGTACCAGTCACCGAGGTTCCCAACGCATCGTATCCCTTCTTTAGCAACCTGGCGAAGATCATCAATTCGGGCCAGGCTCGTTCCATCATTCTGTACGGCAACATCTACGATCTCTACTACGACGGCAAAACCTACGTACCGCTGATCCCTTTCCTGAATTCCAAGACCAAGATCCCCGGCTTGATTCAGATCGTCCACGAAGTGAACGGGCCGATCCGCATCCATGATGAAGATCGAGTGCGACTGCGTGAGGCATGGGCGGCATGGCGCAATGGTGTCAGCTTGGATCAGGTGCCTGTCAAAGAAGTCCTGCAAGATGGATCGAAATTTGAACTGCGGAGGAAGGAGTTCGATCAATACATGCGGGAAGTCATCGGGAGCGGGACGCAGGCGCTGGAGTTCCTTCGTCAACTGACGATCTGTTCGCGCACTACGCTGAAAGAGAATCTGCTGATCTTCATCGAAGCAGCCGACATGCTGCTGCCCGCTGGAGATGGAGATGTGGCGAAGATCAACGAAGCCCAGGTGCGCCGGATCGCCATTGTCACCGACTGGTTTAGCGATCCCTCTTTCTTTTCCGGCAAGGATACCGTCTGTTTAGTCGCTGAGTCGCGGAGCCTGATCCATCCAAGAATCTCGCGATTGCCGCAGGTGTTGTCGCTGGAGATACCTGCCCCCAACACCGAGCAACGAAAGCACTTTGCTCAGTGGTATGCAGCCCAGCCGAACGTCGAATGGAAACCCGACAACCTCGACGAAATCGCTGTCTCGACCGCAGGGCTCAGCCTCCATGCCCTTCGCCAACTGCTGCTTGCTGCCGACTACGCAAAGAAGCCGATCAGTCGCGACGATGTCACGTTGCAGGTGGAGCAATTCATCCAGTCGCAACTGGGAGAAGATGTTGTCGAGTTCAAGAAGCCCAGCCACACGTTGGATGATTGCGTTGGCTTTAAGAAACTGAAAGAGTTTCTGCGCACCTATCTGATTCCGCGCATGCAGCTACCCGACGATCGCGCGTTGCCAGGCGCTGCGATCGCCGGACCTATCGGCGGTGGCAAGACCTTCATCTTCGAGGCGGTGGCTAGCGAGCTGAACATGCCGGTGCTGGTGCTCAAGAACATTCGCAGCCAGTGGTTCGGTCAAACCGATGTCATCTTTGAGCGGCTCAGGCGCGTCCTGGAAGCTCTTGAAAAGGTGCTGATCTTCGTCGACGAAGCCGACACGCAGTTCGGAGGGGTGGGTGAAGGCGCTCACGAAACCGAACGGAGGTTGACCGGGAAAATCCAGGCGATGATGAGCGATCCAAGATTGCGAGGCAAGGTGATCTGGTTGCTGATGACTGCACGCATTCACTTGCTGAGCCCCGACATCCGTAGACCAGGTCGCGTCGGTGATTTGATCATCCCTGTGCTGGACCCCACTGGCGAAGATAGGCTGGAGTTCATCCGATGGATGCTCAAGCCGACCGGTATCAGCACCCCCGAACTGATCCAGTGGCTGGACAAGGAAGGGCTCTCCGAAGACTTCTCCTCCGCCGGCTATGCAGCACTCCGCAGCCAGTTCAAAGCGATTCCACCCAAGGATGAAGAAGAGCTCAAAGGAATTGTGCTCGACTTTCTCCAGCCAGCGATCCAGCAAACGCGACGCTACCAGACGCTGCAGGCCCTGATCAACTGCACGCGGCGAAGCCTTCTGCCAGATCCGAAAGTTAGCGATGAAGAGCGAGCCAAATGGGAGGAGGAGATCCGGCTCTTGGAATTGCAGGGGATTCGTTGACGCGGAGCCTCTTTGCGATGCCCCCACGGCGATAAACTGCCCCTGGCCCCCCCATTTCTCCAACGGAACGCGGTGACCAACCCGTTGCGCGAATACCGAAGTGGTGGGCTGGCACACGACACGAAAATTCTTTCTACAATACGAACAGTCGTGGGCTGCGGAGGCCTACGGACTTTTCCCTTTTTGGGGAATCGCTGCCGCTTGCTTTTCCTCTCACGGTGCGAACACCAGTGGTAGATCGGTGATGGGTGGACTGGATTCGATCCGCAACAAGGCGATGAGAGAGATCTTCTTTGCACCGTCGGTGGTTTGGCCGACAGTCGCAGGTGGGATCGCACTGGGTGCAGGAGTCGCTTTGGGGGCACCTGTCCTCATCGGCCTGGGAGCCACCGGGGTGATCGGTGGGCTGGGCTGGATGGCCGCACGGGCCATCTTCATGCCAGAGAAAATCTCCGCCAGCAAACTGCAGCAGATGCAGAAGGAACAGCGGGAGGCGGAAGAGAGGGAGTTGGACGAGCTTCTCAAGAAGCTGCGTATGGATCGCGATCATCGACCACAAAGTTACTTGAATCTACTGCGTATCATCCGACGGGACTTTGAGACTCAAGCGGCGAAGCCAGGCTACGAACTGCGCAGCATGGAACTGGTCGCTCGCATCCGACAACTCGTTGGATCATGCGTCCAGCGACTGGATCGCTCGCACCAACTGTTCGAACTTTCGGAGCGACTGGGAGGACAGGAACGCGAGGCGATTCTCAAAGAGCGGGAGTTGATCCTCGAGGAAATCAAAGCCAGCGTCGACCAGCTTCAGGGTGTCGTCCGAAACTTTTCGTCGTTGTCCGAAAAGCAAGAACAGGCCGAACTGAGCGAAATTCAAAATGAACTGGAGGCGTCGCTTCGCGTCGCCAAGAGAACTGAAGAACGGTTGCGGGAACTGCAATGGAATCCCGATGATAGAAGCTTCCTTCGAGAATAGGAGAGAACCCTGGTGATCAAAGCGATCGGCAAGTACTTTCGGGCACTCGGTTACCTGCTTACCTTCCGAATCAACAAGGCAAGGGAAGAACTGGATTTGAATCCAGGCGTCATGATGGCGGGCTATGACAACGTCATCGAAGAAAAGCGAAAGCGACTCAATCAGTACATGGATGCGATCGGTGCCATGATCGCGCAGGAAGAATCGAAGAAGGATAAGTTGCGATCCCTGACGGAAGAAATCTCCAAGCTGGAGAAATTGAAGGCAGGCGCGGCTGCCAAAGCCAAGGCGCTGGTCGACAAGTATCGCGGGGATGCTGTTGCGGTAAAAAGCGACCCAGAATACGCACGTTTCCAGAATGCCTTCAAGGACTTTTCCAGCACGCTGAGCGAAAAGCAGAAGAGGGCTCAGGAACTGGAAGAGGACATCAAAAACCTCTCGGTCAACGTCAACAGCCACAAGTCGCAGATCCAAAGCCTGATGCGGGAACTAGACAAGCTGAAGGACGAGAAGCACGATGCAGTCGCCGACGTGCTTTCTGCTAAGGAAGAAAAGCAAATCGCCGATCTGATGAACGGGCTGTCGACCGACAAAACCGCCGAAGAACTCAATGCGCTGCGAGAACTTCGCTCCAAGGCTTCTGCCAAGGCGAGGGTCAGCCGTGAACTGGCCGGCATGGACGCACAGAAAGCGGAAGCTGAATTCATGGAGTACGCTCAGCAGACCGAATCGGACGACGAGTTCGACGCGTTGATCGGACTGTCAGGGAAGAAAGAAGGCTCCGAACCTGCCAACCGCGATACGAGAATTCCGGAAGCATGAGCCACGACTAGGCGGTCGGTGAGGTATCGGAAAAAGCGAGATCGCCGCAAAAAAGCCTCCGTGGATCACGGGGGCTTTTTTCATGCCAAGCCGCAGACAATCGATCCAATCCGCTGCAGATGGCTCCTAGCCGTAACGGCTCCCAAGCGTTATTCTGGGGTAGTTTTTTGGCCGAGCACCATCGAGATGGTGCTTCCACGTTCTGCCATCCGGCGGGTCCAGCAGGAGACTGAATTTTGGGTCGCATGGGAGAAATCGCGAAACTGGCGCTCGAAGATGGTTCGATCTATTCCGGATTTTCTCTGGGGGCCGCCGGTGAGACGACTGGCGAGGTCTGTTTCAACACTTCGATGACTGGCTACCAAGAAATACTGACCGATCCCAGTTACCGTGGCCAGATCGTCGCGATGACCTATCCAGAGATCGGAAACTACGGTGTCAACGCCGAGGACATGGAGAGTGAACGACCGCATCTGGCAGGGTTCATCGTCCGCGCTGAAAGCCGGATTGTCTCCAATTACCGTGCTGATGCTTCGTTAGGCGAGTTTCTGACGAGACATGGTGTGGTAGGCATCTCGGGTATCGACACCCGCGCCCTGGTGCGGCGCATTCGCTCGCAAGGGGCCATGCGAGGGATCATTTCGACAGTTGACCTGGACGATCAATCTCTGATTCGCAAGGCAAACCAAAGCCCAGGCCTGGTGGGGCGCGATCTGGTCAAGGAAGTGATGCCAGCCCTTGCCGCCGTATGGCAAAAACCCCTCCACCCGCTCTCCACCTTTGGGCCGCAGGAACCAACCGCCACCACAGCACCTCATATCGTCTGTCTTGATTTTGGGATGAAACACAATATCGCTCGACATCTGGCCAGTCGGGGAAATCGAGTCACCGTGCTTCCTGGGAACAGTAGTTACGAGGCGGTGATGGCGGCCAAACCGGATGGAATTTTTCTCAGCAATGGACCTGGCGACCCAGAACCACTGACCTACGCGATCGAGACCATACGGAAACTCCTTCCCTGCAAACCGATTTTTGGAATCTGCCTGGGCCACCAGTTGCTCTCGCTGGCCTGTGGGGCAAAAACCTTCAAGATGAAGTTCGGCCATCGTGGCGCCAACCAACCGGTCCTTCATCTGGAAAGCGGCAAGGTCGAAGTAACGACGCAAAATCATGGATTCGCGGTCGAAGAGCAGTCGCTTCCCGACTGCCTGGAGATCACCCACCGCAATCTCAACGACCAAACCATCGCAGGGGTCCGCCACCGCGAATTCCCTGCCTTCAGCGTGCAGTACCACCCAGAAGCTTCTTCCGGGCCACATGACTCCAGCTACCTTTTCGACCGATTCCAGCAGTCGATCGCCTGCTCCATCGGTACCTGACCGGCCCACGGATTCATCGAAAAGCAGCTCGCCCCAACCGCTCCGCCACGAATCTAGCCTCCCGCAAAGCAGACCCGGGAAGAGGTTCTTTTGGCGCGGGATTTGCTCCCCGTGAATCGTATCGGGAGTCCATGGTGCCAAGTTGGCGCAGGGTAGGGACTTCCGCGAGGCCAAAAGGGGAGGTGCCCACCATGGGGTTTCGATTCGAAAAACTGACCGTCAAGGCGCAGGAGGCAGTGGCCGAGGCGCAGTCCAAGGCGCAGCAGGCAGGCAATCCCGAAATGGATAGCCTGCATCTACTTCAAGCGCTTCTTGAGGAAACCGATGGAATTGTGGCACCACTGATGAAAAAGGTCGGTGCCCCCGTCGTGCAGATCCGCGGGATGCTGGAATCCGAATTGTCGCGACTGCCGAAAATCTCTGGCGGACGCCAGCCAAGTGTCAATGCCGCACTTCAGAAGGTGCTGGAGTCTTCCGCCGCTCTGGCCGACGGCATGAAGGACGAATTTGTCAGTACCGAACACCTAGTCCTGGCATTGTCGAAAGTTGATTGCAAGGCAAAAGAGCTTCTGAAGCTGAACGGACTGACCGAAAAGGATCTTATGCAGGGCCTGCAAGCGGTCCGAGGGAGCGCACGAGTGACAGACCAGAATCCGGAAGGAAAGTTTCAGGCACTGGAGAAGTACGGTATCGACTTGGTGGAACTCGCCAAGAAAAACAAACTAGACCCAGTGATCGGTCGCGACCAGGAAATCCGCCGCGTCATTCAGGTACTGTCGCGACGCACGAAAAACAACCCGGTGTTGATTGGCGAACCTGGGGTTGGAAAGACGGCGATTGCGGAAGGCTTGGCCTTGCGCATCGTCGAGGGGGATGTGCCACAGAGCCTGAAGAACAAGCGCGTCATCTCGCTGGATTTGGGTGGACTTGTGGCGGGCACCAAGTTTCGCGGCGAGTTCGAGGAACGGCTCAAAGCAGTCATCAAGGAGGTAAAGGATGCGGGTGGCGAAATCATTCTGTTCATCGATGAGCTGCACACGGTAGTGGGTGCAGGATCAGCCGAAGGGAGCAGCGATGCAGCCAACCTGCTGAAGCCGGAACTAGCGCGAGGGCAGCTGCGATGCATCGGTGCTACGACGCTGGATGAGTATCGGCAGCACATCGAAAAGGATGCCGCGCTGGAACGCCGTTTCCAGCCAGTTTTCGTCGGGGAACCCTCTGTCGAAGATACCATCTCCATTCTTCGCGGCCTGAAAGCACGCTACGAAGCTCATCACGGGGTGAAGATCCGCGACTCCGCCCTAGTCGCCGCCGCCAATCTCTCCAATCGCTACATCACCGATCGGTTCCTCCCAGACAAAGCGATCGACTTGGTGGATGAAGCCTCCAGCCGACTGGCGATGGAGCGGGAGAGCGTACCAACGGAGATTGACCAGGTCCAACGGCGCCTGCGTCAACTCCAAATCGCACAACGTCAACTGGCCGATGAATCCGAAGAGACAACCAGCCAGACTCTGGAAGACCTCGATGAGGAGATGGAGAAACTCCAGAAGGAATTGGCGAGCCTGCGAGAGCAGTGGGAGGCGGAAAAAATGGGCCTCTCCGATGTCAAATCGATCCGTCAGTCGTTGGATCAGACAGAATCCGAGTTCCGGAGGCTGGAGGCAGCGATCAAGGAAAAGCAGTCTGGGGGACTGGCGGTTTCTGAAGAAGACTACCAGAAACTCTTCGAACTCGACCAGCGACGCCGAAAGCTTCAGGGACAAATCGATCAGGAAGAAGATCAGCCCTCGAAGGAAGGCCCTGCCTCCCAAAGAAAACTGCTGCGTACGGAAGTCACCGCCGAGGAGATCGCCGACATTGTCAGTCAATGGACGGGCGTGCCGGTGTCTCGCATGATGGAAACCGAAAAGGCAAAACTGCTGGTGATGGAGGAACGACTGCACCAGCGTGTCATCGGCCAACAACCGGCGGTCGAAGCCGTATCCAATGCCGTTCGCCGAAGCCGAAGCGGCCTGCAGGATCCCAGTCGCCCGATCGGCTCATTCCTATTCCTCGGTCCCACGGGAGTTGGGAAGACGGAGCTATGCAAGGCGCTTGCTGAAATGATGTTCGACGACGAACAGGCGATGGTCCGGATCGACATGAGCGAGTTCATGGAGCGCCACAATGTCAGTCGGCTGATTGGCGCCCCTCCAGGATATGTCGGTTACGAAGAAGGTGGAAAGCTGACCGAAGCGGTCCGCAGAAGACCCTATTCGGTTGTCCTCCTGGACGAAGTCGAAAAGGCGCATCCCGATGTCTTTAACGTTCTGCTCCAGGTGCTGGACGATGGAAGGTTGACCGACGGTCAAGGAAGGACGGTCGACTTTTCCAATACGATCATCGTCATGACCAGCAACATCGGTAGCCCGATCATTCAGCGGATCGCAGAAGAAGGAGGGACGCCACAGGAAATGTACGAAGCGCTTCAAGAACCGCTTCGAACCAAGTTCCTGCCAGAGTTTCTGAATCGACTCGATGAGGTGATTGTCTTCGAACCGCTGAAGAAAGAGCAGATTCGGCACATCGTCGACCTACAGCTCAATCGACTCAGGAAGCTGCTTTCACAGCAACAGATTACGATCCATCTGACCGAATCTGCCTTGCAGGCTCTGGCAGACGAAGGGTTTGATCCAGCGTTTGGAGCCCGACCGCTGAAGCGGGTAATCCAGAATCGCCTGCAAAATGAATTGGCTTCCCTTCTGCTGAAGGGGGAAGTCCCCGATGGATCGACCGTATCGATCGATCATCGCGATAGCCAGTTCCTATTCGAACTGAAGAAGGGACCAACTCGCTGATCGCTTCACCGGACGAAGCCCGAGCGTCCCTCCAATGAGCAAGGCTCCCGCATGGAACATCATTCATGCGGGAGCCTTTCGCTTTTTCATCGCTCGTGGATCAGCACTGCGATCGGATCATTCATCCAGCAGTTTCTGGATCGTCTCCTCGATGGCCTGCGCGTTGGCTGGTCCACTGCCCACTCGAATCAGACGGATCTTACCCGACTTGTCGACAACGGCCGCCTGAGGAATTCCAGAAACTTCGTACTTCGAGAAGTACGTGTTTTCCTTGGGGGCGACGACGAATCCATGCTTCAGCTCATACGAGTCGCGAAACTTTTCCAGCATCTGGACTTCCACTTCCAGCGATGGCTCCTCTTCGCCTCGCACCGCCTTTCCCGTCGCATCATCCCATTGGAATCCATAGGGGCGTGTCACACCAAGGATCACCAATCCCTTGTCGGCATAGGTATCTTGCAGATGCTTCAGATGGGGAAAGGTGGCGATGCAAGGACCGCACCAGACAGCCCAAAAATCGATCAGAACCACCTTCCCCTTCAGGTCACCCATCTTCACTGGATCCATCGCGACGAACGTTTCCGCTTCCAGTTCCGGAGCGTCGGTGCCGACCAACTTTTCGCGCCGCAGAGCCCCTTCCATCCGCGCCAACTGCTGCTCGATATTCTTCACCATCCGCTCCAGGTTCGGTTTGCCCTGGTCATTGACTTTCTCCATCAAACCGCTGAGTTCTTCTTTGAGGCCATCGAGCATTTCTTTGGCTTTGGTGGCGTCGCTGTAAGTCAACTCGTCGGCCAGTGAAATCTTGATGTTGGCGTAGCCCATCGCATCTTCGATGGCGACCTTGTCCATAGCCAGTCGCTTCTTGAAGGTCGATTCGGCTTCTTCAAGAATGGTCTGCGCTTCCTCGGGATACTTTTCCGCCAAAAGATTGCGGTATCGCAGAGCGACTGATCCCAGCGAAGAAGCCGAAACGCGATCCTCCAGAATACCGACGCGCAGTTCCTCCAGTGTCGCATCGAGCAACTTCTTGGCCCCATCCAGATCACCGCCGCTGGCGATCAGATTGGCTTTATTGCCGATGAGATTGGTCTTGATCGCGACGTTGCCATCTCCGGCTTTTTCGAGTGCTTTATCGAGCCATTTCATGGCGACTTCGGGATGCTTCTCTCCGCCGACCATGCTGAAGTTGTTCACAGCGACATAGAAATAGCGATCCGCGATCTCATTGTTCTTAGCCTCGGCCAGCTTCTCTACAAAGCGTCGGAACCGATCCATCCCGTCGGGACTTTCGCTGGAAAAACGCAGCATCGCCAACTGCATTTCGATCGGAATCAAACTGGGATCCAGCGGATCCTTCTTGATCGCTTCGTCCAGTTTCGCCATGAACGGTTCCAGATCCGCAGGCGTCCTGGACCGCTTCAGAAGTTCCGCCATCGTCAATTCAAGCTCTTCGCTCTTCTCCTCCTGCCCCCTGGCGATCGACTGCAGGGGCGAGATGCCAACGGGCAACACTCCCGAAAGCAAAGAGAATCCGGATCCCAGCAGCAAGGTGCGTCCCATCGCGCGGGAAAATCCAGAAAACGACGCATATCGAATCGCGGACATCGATTTTGCCTCATGAAAAAACAAAGGTACCCACCAGACATCGATCGAAGCGATTAGTTTAGTCCAGAACACGCCTGCCGACGAGGGACTCGATCTTCCAGAGGTCTGGAGGAACCAACCAAAGAGTCAGGAAAGAAGTTCCGGAATCACCTTCGGCTGCTCCACACCCGTCAATCGCTGATCCAAACCTTGAAATTTGAACGACAGCCGCTGGTGGTCAATCCCCATGGCCGCAAGAATGGTGGCGTTCAGGTCGTTGATAGGAGCTGGCTGCTGGGTGATGTTGTAACTGAAATCATCGGTCTCGCCGAAGACAAAACCTTTTCGAAATCCTCCCCCTGCGAACCACATGCAGAAGTTCCTGGGATGGTGATCGCGTCCGTAGTTGTCGGCCGACAGAGATCCCTGGGAGTAAACCGTGCGGCCGAACTCGCCCCCCCAAACCACCAAAGTCGACTCCAGCAATCCCCGTTGCTTCAGGTCCTGCACTAGGGCAGCAGTGCCTTGGTCGGTATCTTTGCACTGATTCCCGATCTGCCTGGGGAGATCGCCGTGCTGGTCCCACCCGCGATGAGCGATCTGGACCACGCGCACTCCCCGTTCTACAAGTCTCCTGGCCAGCAATGCGCTGTGCGCAAAGGACCCCGGTTCCTTCACCCGATCGCCATACAGCTTGAGCGTCGCGTCGGTCTCTCGGGAAACATCCACCAGTTCAGGAACACTGCTCTGCATTCGAAATGCCATTTCGTACTGCGAAATCCGTGTCTCTGTTTCCGGATCAGCCAACCGATCTAAGGTATCGCGATTCAATTCCTGAAGCGCGTCCAGCATCGTTCTGCGAGTCGCTCGGTCGACACCGGCGGGATTCGGGAGATACAGGACAGGATCCCCCGCCCCTCGGAGTGCAACACCATTGAAGCGCGTCGGAAGAAAACCGCTTCCCCACATTCGACTGAAGAGAGCTTGTCCATTGCTGTCCTGCGGGAATTGAGGAGTCAGGACGACGAATGCGGGGAGATCCTCATTTTCGCTCCCCAATCCATAGGCCAACCAAGAACCGATACTCGGCTTTCCTGGGACCTCCGATCCCGTCATCACGAAGGTGCATGCTGGGTCATGATTGATCGCGTTGGTGCTGGCCGATCGCACCAGAGTGATTTCGTCGACGAGTTTGGAAGTGTATGGAAACAGTTCGGTATTGGCCCAGATACCTGACTGCCCCATCGGCTGGAAGCGGAACTTCGACGGGGCGCAAGGGAAACGCCCCTGACCGCTGGTCATCGTCGACAATCGTTGCTCTCCGCGAACGCTTGGCGGAAGATCCTTATCGAAAAACTCCTTCAAACGGGGCTTGTAATCCCAAGTATCGATCTGCGAAGGGCCTCCGTTCATGTGGAGATAGATGATCGCTTTAGCCCGCGGCGCAAAATGAGGTAGCCCCGGCAAGGCGGGATGAACGGCGCTGGCTGTTTGCATCTGCAAGTCGGATGGGGTTAGTGGGGCGGCCAGCAAACGCTGGCCGGCAAGAACGGCCAAAGCGTGAGTCCCCAGACGGATCCCCTCCCGCCCAAAAAACTGACGCCGATTCCATCGCATCGAAAGGTCATGCAGTGACAGCGACATGGGTCAGTTCCTAGAAATGGTTTCGTCGAGATTGAGCAACGTGTTGGCGACCATGGTCCAAGCTGCAAGTTCGACCTGGTCCAGCCTATCGGATGGCATCGATTTCCCGACAGTCACCAGTGCCGTTGCACTAGGTGGATCCTGGCGGAACTTCGTCAAGTGTTGCTCCAGTTGCCGCTCGAGAATCTGAACTTCTTTGGGAGCTGGCGAACGAGCGAGAAGGAGTTTCGTAGCCAATTCCAGCCTTTCGGCCGGACTTCCTTGTGGAAGATCGAGCAGAAGTCGCTGGGCAAGCATTCGAGCTGCCTCCACATGCTGAACATCATTCATCAACTGTAACGCCTGCAGCGGTGTATTGCTCCGTTCACGCCGAGTGCACGATTGCTCGCGATTGGGCGCATCAAAATTGACCATAAAAGGAGCGGGCGCGGTTCGTTTGATGAACGTGTAGAGGCTTCGCCGATAAAGGGCGGCCCCCTGATCTTCCTGATAGAAACGCGTGTTGGATCCGACGAAACCAACCGGCTCCCAAATGTTCGGAGGCTGGTAGGGCTTGACCCCCTTGCCCCCCATCTCCATATCGATCAGACCGCTGGCGAACAGCGCTTGATCCCTCAACTGCTCGGCATCCAATCGAATCCGAGGACCTCGGCTCAACAACCGATTCTCCGGATCCCCAGTCAACTTCTCCTGGCTGACTTTTGCCGACTGCTTAAAGGCGTGAGAGGTCAGCAGTTGTCGCATGAGTCGTTTGATATCCCAACCATTGGACTGAAAATCCCAGGCCAGCCAATCGAGCAGTTCCGGATGGCTGGGAACTTCGCCTTGCGATCCGAAATCGCCACTGCTTTTGACCAATCCAACACCAAACACCTGCTGCCAAAATCGATTCACTGTGACTCGAGCCGTCAGGGGGTGTTCGGGAGCAACCAGCCAGCGAGCTAGATCGAGTCGGTTCAGGCGGGGTTTGCTGCTGGTGGATGGCACCGGCGGAAGTACCTTCAGTCCCGCCGGCTCCACTGCCTCACCCGGTTTATCGTACGCGCCTCGCATCATGACGTTGGCCTGTCGCGGCTGATCCAAGTCGCGAAACACGAAAGTGCTTGGTTGCGACTGAAGCAACTGATTCTTCTGCTGCGCCAGGCTTCCCGATCGATCATTCAAATCTTGAAACTTGTCCTTGGTATTCACGCAGACCCGCTTCAAGTAGTACGCGCGAATCGCCGACCATCCCTCCAGTTCATCACTCGGCACCTCTTTGGCATCCGGCCAAGACTTGCCGAAGAGAGCTCGCCATCGTTCTGGTAGTTCCGATGGCGGTTGCTTGGAAGCGATGGCGAACCATGCCGACATCGAATGCTCCGGATCGGATGCCGGATCGACGCGGCCCTCAACCCCGACCGCATCCCAGTAGACCGTGCCGCCATGCTGAGTGACAGCAAAGCCAGTTACTTCATCGCCCGCTTTCAGCCCAAGCTTGTCGGCCGGTACTTTCAGTTCGATCCACTTTCCCGCTTCGGGCATACCGCCCATTGAAAATCTTTCCGGGGTCTGTGGTGCTCCCCATGGAATGATCTCAGCATCGCCCCAAACCGCACGGTGGTTCCATCCACCCTTGAAGTATTGGAGCATGATCGCTTTGGGGAGGTCGTTCGGATCGATCCAAACCTGGGCCGTGAAAACCGGTTCCTGCGGAAGCTTCAGCACCCTTCCTGTCGATTCCCATACGTCCTGCCCCAGCCCTCCCTCTTTGCGCTTCAGCGACTTGCTCCCGGCGAATGCGGGGCCCTGACTGGCATCGATGATCTGAAGGGGAGCACCTGCCGCTGTCAGTTTTCCGCCGTCGATGAATCCTTCGTCCAGCCAAAGGGTCGTCGATTGCGTCGGTTGCGGCGGCGGATTCAGCTTGGCAGGATCGATGTACTCCAATCCCTGAGCCCTTTCGATCGCAAGCCGATCCAATTCAGCCAACTGGCGATCGATCTCAGCCACCCCCTTCTCGACGGCAGTGGACTTCACTTGGACCACTGGAGCGGTCAGTAAGGCATTGCCGTCCATCGCTGGATCAGCCGCAGAATAGAAGAAGGCATAGAAAGAATAAAACTCTTTCTGGGAAATGGGATCGAATTTGTGATCGTGGCAAACCGCACAGCCACCCGTCAGCCCCATCCATGTTTGCATGGTGGTGCTGGCACGGTCGACGGCATAACGAAAATGGAACTCCGCGTCGATCGACCCACCTTCGCTGGTGGTTACATTGCACCGATTGAATCCCGTCGCGATCATCTGATCGACCGTTGGGCTGGGAAGTAGATCCCCCGCAAGCTGATCTATCGTAAATTGATCGAACGGAAGATTCGCATTGAACGCACGGACCACCCAATCGCGATAGGCCCAGGTCTGCCTTTCGTTGTCCAGGTGCAAACCGTGAGTATCGGCATACCTTGCCACATCCAGCCAGTGCCTAGCCATCTCTTCGCCGTACGCAGGATGGTCCAGGAAGCGGTCCACCATTCTTTCGTAAGCACCCGGTGCCCTATCGTTCCGGAATGCCTCCAGTTGCTCCAGCGTGGCTGGCAGTCCTGTCAGCGTCATCGCTACCCTGCGAATCAACTCAGCATCTGTCGCTCGCTCATTGTAGGACCAGCCTTTTTCCGCCAAGCGAGCCGCGAGGAACCGATCGATCGGATGCTCCATCTCCGCAACGTCAGGAATCCTCGCCGCTTGCACAGGCTCAAACGACCAGTGTCTTCGATACTCCGCCCCTTGCTCGATCCAGCGACGAATCAAATCCCTTTCGCGTTCGTCCAGCGACTTGTTCGACTCAGGTGGCGGCATCACCTCATCAGGGTTGTCGGTCACAATCCGCTCCCACAGCACGCTCGACTGTGGATCCCCTGGAACAATCACCCGACCACCAGCGCCCGAAACCGCACCACTCGCCTCGTCCAGCCGCAAATCGGCTTCCCGTTTCTTCTCGTCGAGTCCATGACATGCAAAGCATTTGTCGGAAAGAATCGGACGGATATCGCGATTGAAGTCTAGCGGTTTGGACTCTTCTGCAACTGCAGGCGATCCCATACCCAGGCCCGCACCCAGCCATGCACAGGCCAACACCGAATGGAATAGGTTCCGATGAACCGAGGGTCGTCTCATCGAATTCGATCCTTTCGCAGAATGTTCCAGGCAGGCCGGAAATTCGTTCCAGCAGGAGTTTCCGAAGCCCCGAAGTGGTCATACCATCCGAAGGCCAAGGCAGGGGTGGGCAAGTTACGCAGGCAGGGAATCCAGGGAGTTGATTCAAAGATTCCCCCAGATCGACCGTCTCAGTTCCTCTCAGTTTACCGCAAGTTGCTGTCGCGATTCAACTTCGATGAGACGACGACGGATGCGGGCCCCCCATCGGATTCACCTGGAGGGCCGAAGCAGGCATTCATCAGAATCCACCCACAAGATAAAATGGACCGATGGTGATCGTTGGTTGGTCCGCCCCATGAAAAAGGATAGCTTCATGCCCCTCTACGAGTACCAGTGCCACGAGTGTCGCAAGGTTGTCGAAGTTCTGGTCCGAACGAAGACAGAGCAGCCGGAATGCCCCAAATGCGGCAGCAAAAAATTGGAAAAACAATTGAGCGTCACCGCATCCCCTGCGATGGCTTCGAAGAACTCCCTGCCGACAATGCAAGCCGGTTGCGGTAAACCCCAATGCGGCTCAGGGGGCTGCATGTTCAATGGCTGACCTTCGGCAGCATACGATTCCTGCCGTTTTGCGACGAAAAAAGATTCGAGACGGCGATCACTCCAGCCCCCAAGGCGATCGTAGCTGATCCCTCACGCTTGTTGGAAATCTAGCTGAGTTAATCTCTTTCGGAGTTTGCTGCCGTCCAAAACCAGCTCATCGCACCTTGCCATTCCATCCACAGCAGTTCGTCAGCACGTGCGGACTTGCGACCTGTAGCATAGCTCCAAAGCTTTGTGGGGTCATACCTCCCGACGGCGGTCAAAAGCCCAGTCCATTCGCCGTCTGCGTTCGATGACTCCCTGGGGGCCATCACCCCACCCATCGCCTCCAAAATCCCCGATCCCTGGGCACGCCGGAACCAATAGCTGGCATTGCCGTGATCCCCCTCTTGGCGATGGAGACAGCCGTGCCAGAAGGCACCCTGATCATCGGGCAAATCCTGGCTGATTTCATGGGAGTGCTCCCAAAGCCCTAAAAGGTAGGACCACCCTGCCTCCAAGGCCCCCGTCGGCATGACCTGCTGTTGGGTGAGCCAACTCCAGGAATCGTGACTTGGGGGCCTTACGACCGAACGCCGAAAGCGCCAGTCACACTCAAGGCCGTCCAACCACTCGCGGATGGGATGCGGAAGTTCAGGGGTCCACCTGACCCGAGGGCTCAACTTCGGCATGATCCTGCTACCTGGCTGAAGAGGTTTGGGTTGGAATGAGCATTCGTCAGAGGTTACACTATTTGACACAGAAAGCGATGCACCGCGCAACCATGCGGACGCATGTTTTCTCCGATCGTTCCAACGGTCGGAACAGCCGAGTTGGTGGCAACACCTGAGGGTGTCCATCTGTCTTGGCAAATCCTCGATAGACCGATGGAATCTTGTTTTTTATCTGCTTGTCCCCGGCGAATGAAGTGACCTCGCGATGAACGAAAACGAAAACCAACGACCTTCCGAAGAGAAAACCACCGGGGAGAACAATGACGGTTCCCAGCGAGGCCCTTTGAACTTGGCCGCCATTCGCCAAATGCGTCAGATGGCGGTGGAGCCATTGGCACCCAAGCAGCGCAAGCCGAAGCACCCGCTTCCTAGGGTCGGAAAAAGCAATGTCGGGACCGCGGCCGAACCCGAGCGACAGGTAGAACCATCGGCGGAGGTCGCAGAAGAACAAACGGCAACTCCGAAGCCGGTGCGACAGGAGTCCAAAGCACCGGCCGCAGCGGCCAAAGTGGAGGTACCTCGCCGAGGATCGGCCGCACTGAAGGAAATCGATCAGGAATTGGATGCTGCCTTCGGCGGAACCGACTTCGGGAAACTGCTGGTGGGCGACAAAAATCTGCAGGTTGGCAAACTCCTGGAAGAAGGACAACGCTATCCCGGCAAAGTACTCAAGGTGCACCAAGGTTCCGTCTTCATCGCCCTAGGAGGCGCCAACGAAGGGGTCATTCCGCTCCTTCAATTCCTCGATGTGCCCCAACCTGGCGCCGCAGTCGAATGCCTGGTCCGCGCCTTCAATAACTCCGAAGGACTTTATGAACTCTCGCTCCCCGGAGAGGCCGTCTCGGTGGGGGACTGGAGCGATCTTCAGGAGGGAACTCTTGTTGAAGCGAAAGTGGAGAGCGCCAACACCGGAGGATTGGACTGCAAGGTTGGCAACTTGCGTGCCTTCATTCCGATCAGCCAGATCGCCGAGTATCGTATTGAAACGACGGCCGACTACGTCGGGCAGAAATTGATGTGCGTTGTCACCGAGGCCAATCCTCGACGTGGCAACTTGGTGCTCAGCCACCGTGCGGTGCTGGAGCGTGAGAAGGCGGAAAAGAAGAAAGAGCGGCTGGCAAATCTGCAAGAGGGAGACAACACCGAAGGGATCGTGCGCAAGATTACCGACTTTGGTGCCTTCGTCGATCTCGGAGGGCTTGATGGGCTGATCCATATCAGCCAGATGAGCTGGGATCGGATCAAGCACCCCAGCGAAGTGGTGAAAGAAGGAGAGAAGATCCAGGTCCGTATCAAGACCATCGATCGTGAAACAGGCAAGATCGGCCTGACCTATCGCGATCTGCAGGATTCGCCCTGGGCCGATGCATCGTCCCGGTTTCCAGAAGGTTCCGTCCACAAAGGGACCGTCTCTCGACTGGCGCAGTTTGGCGCCTTCGTCAAACTGGCTCCCGGCGTGGAAGGCCTAGTGCATTTATCCGAGATTTCGCACCAGCGGGTCACCACCCCGGCCAGCATGCTGAAGGAGGGGGCGGAAGTCGAAGTCAAGGTGATCAGCGTCGATCCAGAAGCTCAACGGATCTCGCTGTCGATCAAGCAGGCGATCTCCAAAAGAAGCGATAGCGCCGCCAAGCCCGGCGGATCATCGGAAGCCGAAGTGGAACCCGCAAAAGAGGAACCGAAGCCGACCTCTTCGGTCAAGAAGCATCAAGGACCACTCAAGGGCGGCACCGGTGGTGCTGGTGGTGGGGAGAAGTTTGGCCTTCGCTGGTAACCGAACCGACGTTGGTTGAACAGTTTGTCGGAACCCAGAGCCCCCTGGATTCGCGGCCTAGGCGATCCGGGGGACGTCGAAGGCACCCAACTTCTGGGACATCCGCAGCATGATCCCTACGAAAGCAAGGCAGATCACCCAAGGCGACGAGGGGCGGATCCTGACGAATTGCAACGTCTGGAGCCCCGATGGCAAGTGGATCGTCTTCGATACACGCAGCGATCCCGCCGGCTCCATCTTCGATGGCACCCGGATCCAGCGGGTTTCTGTGGATACCGGTGCGATCGAAACGCTTTACCAATCGAGCGATGGGGCTTGCTGTGGTGTTGCTACCTGCCATCCGTCCGATGGCAGGGTTCTATTCATCCTCGGGCCACGCCACCCCAAACCACCTTTCGAGTACAAAGCGTGGAATCGACAGGGAGTTTTCGTCCGCCCGGAAAGCCCCGGGAAGATGGAGTTCCTCGAAGCGACAGACCTGTCGCCCCCCTATACCCCTGGAGCGCTTCGAGGGGGCACTCACGTCCATGTCTGGAGCCCCGACGGGCTATGGGTCAGCTTTACCTACGAAGACCATATCCTTGCCAATCGCGTTCCTCTTCCCGGCGACCAAATCAACCAACGGAATGTTGGCGTCTGCGTTCCTGTCGGATTCCTAGAGGTGCCTGCTACCCACCCCCGAAATCATCCTGGAACCCATTTTGCCTGCTTGGTGACCAGCACCACGGCATCCCCCAAACCAGGCTCCGATGAGATCGAACGAGCGTACGAAGATGCATGGATCGGCGAGGAAGGGTACATCGACGCAAGGGGTGTGCATCACCCGAAAGCCTTGGCCTTTCTCGGTGACGTGCGAGGCGTGCACGGGGGGAGGTGGACGGAAGTATTCGTCTGCGATCTACCGCCGTTTCCCTGGGTGCGCGGCGATGGTCCATTGGAGGGAAGTGATACACAGCGTCCCGCACCACCCTCCGGCACATCCACCCGGCGTCTGACTCGCACCGACTCACTGCCTCGGCCCGGCATCCAAGGCCCTCGCCATTGGCCACGCAGCGATCGCACTGGTCGATGGATCGCGGCACTGCTTCTGGATCCAGAGAGCGGACTACCGCAGTTGCATCGTATCGACATCCTGGATGGTTCGATCACCCAGGCGAGCTTTTTTCCCGACGGTGTCGGAAGCTGTTTCACCTGGAGCCCGGCGGGAGATGCGATCGCTTGCGTCAGCGGTAGACAGATTGTGGTGCTGGATCCATTCGAACGACGCATCGTTGCCCAGAGCGAGATTTTTGATCGACCACCTCGACCAGAAGCCGTGGTCTTCTCCCCCTGCGGAACCAAGATCGCGTTCGTTCTTCCCACAGGATCGACCGAAACGGCAGCTCGCAATCAGGTCTGGTGCTTGGAACTGCAGCAATAAAAAAACCGCAGTCGGCTTATCCCACTGCGGTCCTTGCTTTTCGCTCCTCATCCGCCCCTGCCAAATCTTGGCGAGGACTGCGAAGAGGCTTATTCGTAGCTTACTGAACCATGTCCTTCAACTTCTTCAGCGGGCGAACTCGCACGGTGATCGAAGCTGGCTTGGGATCGGCCCACTGCATTTCACCGGTCGCTGGGTTGCGAACCTGTCGCTTGGGCAACGCCTTCTTATGAACAGCGACCACCTTGCAGAGATCGGGAATCGTGAACTGGCCGGGGCCCTTCTTGCCGACCGACTTGCCGATCTCCGCCTTCAACGCTTCGAAGACATCCGCGATCTGCTTTTTGGTGAGACCGGTCGCTTCCGCCAGGTTGGCGTAAATCTGCATTTTGGTCAGTGGCTTGTTGCCATCCGCTTTTGCCATGACGAGTGTTCCTTTCCAACTCGAATTTCCGTGGTCGACTCTTCGTTCAACCGCAAACGAAGGTTGTGCAACGATTAAAAGAACTCCCCATAAAATTGCAACACGGAACCACCAGAAAACAGCTCAAAAAGCACTTTTTTCCTTATTTTTCCGCCTTTTTTATCCAACCGCGATCTTCTTGAGCATCCTTCCAACCCAACGCTGCGGTCGACAGTTCCTATCCAGATCGACCACCATCAGCGGGTGGGAATCACGCGAGCCATCTTCATTTCGGGAAAAAATCGGAACGCCATCTCGGCTCCGTTGCATCGCTTGGTTCGCCAGAATCCCACGCTGGGATCACACTCAGCATCGCGTTACTCTTTTCGATCCTCGGTCACTCCGCTGGCGCTTTGGCGCGATCGAGTGATCATCGCGACCATCCGTTTCCGTTCGGATTTGCGGCAGCAATTCGAATCATTGTCAGTCGCGTTGCCTACCTTCAGGACGTCAGGTTTGCAGCTCATTCCATGGCCGACCCGCGAGCGATTTCAAAGAATTGATGCTTGTCCTTGCGACTTTGCTTGCCATTGCCTGTAGCAATGTTTCGCGGCACCGATTACGCCGCGCGCAGCCATTGATCACGAGTTGGACGAGTCGTCCCGCCGAGCGATCTTGCGATCGGATACGTGAGGGCAACGTATCCGATCGAGCGTCGATCATCGTCCAGTCGCACACGGTCGAAAGTTGGTTGTGCCATCACGATTCTCATGAGCAGGAGTCCCGTTGCACGGAGTAGGAGTCCTGCTGGAACCAGTA
This sequence comes from Pirellulaceae bacterium, assembly GCA_044371425.1. GTDB lineage: Bacteria > Planctomycetota > Planctomycetia > Pirellulales > Pirellulaceae > JBEISR01. The sequence continues at coordinate 113,037 of JBILTR010000004.1, forward strand.
CGAGTGCGATCGTTCTGACGAACTGGTGTTCAACCGATCCGAGTCGCTAGGGAGTGATGCCAGGAGTCGATTCGGCGATCAACCGATCCATTGCCCCCAGCCACCCAGCTCTGGCAACAAGTCCTCGTCGCCGATCGACTGGAGCGCTGCATCGGCTGCCTTGGCGCGTTCCTCCGCGTGGTTCTTCATTCGGTCAGAGGAATTGCCAAGCCAGTAGTCCCATGTGAGTGCCGTGGCGCGTTCGGCGGATGCCGAAGGAGCGACGCTGGAGTTACTTGCCGGCTGAACTGGGGAAGACAAAGCGGAGACCGAAGTGCCTTGGCCGATACCAGACGAGCTCTGCCAGCTATCCGAACCCACGGTCGGCTCTCCCTCGCCAGATGCGGAAGAAGAGGAGTTGGGCACCGAAGCGCCTTGAGGCGTGGTCTGCTGAGCGGCGGGGGCAATCGGTTCAAAGCTCAACTGCGATGGTTCTACTGGCATTCTCAGCAGCCGGAATCCATCCTGCTGTGCCCGGTTTTCGACCTGAGCCGTATTGGCCGGCAGCGTGGCCCGAACCTGACTTCCCGCAGGATTGACGGCGTCGATGGTCACCTGCGTGGCGGCTGCGTTAAGACTGACCACCACATTCTTGTAGGCACCCCAAGCTCCCCGCCCTGAGACCCAGGCTTGCGATTGCCCTGGCATAACCGCCGCTGTGAGCCCTCGGTTGATGGTCGTGCCTAGAAAGTCGCGGATATCGAGGAATCGAGGATCCATCGAACCGACGCGCAATTCGTTGTTCTTGGAATCGCCGTCCGACTGACTGGATACGATGGTCAGCGAAGGCATTGCCCCCGAGAGGAACGGCAATGCTTTTGGCTGGATGGTATAGGTCCCCGGAGCAACATCGTTGAAGGCAAAAAGGCCATCGAGAACAAGCCCCTCTCGACGAACTGTCTGGTTCGTGCTGTCGACTCCCTCAAGCATCAACTGACCACCCAGGTAAAACAGCGGATCTACCTGAGGATTGATCGTCGAAACCACCACCCCTTCGATGGAACGTGGCACAAAACTGACGACATTCAACGTCACCAGTGCGGATGACTTGAGGTCGGTCCCATCACTCAGCTCGTACGTGAACGTCACCTGTCCGGCGAAATCGCTTCCCGGTGGAGTGTATACGACGGCTCTACCATCCGAACTAAGCGCGACGGTCCCTTTGCCCGAGGCAGGCTGAGTCACCGACGAGACAAAGAGGAGTTCGCCAGAGTCGACCTGGACATCGTTGGCCACCACATCCAGAAGTGTCGACGCCTGCGATGCATAGACGGTGAAGGTATCCGGTACCGCGATTGGGCCGTCATTGACATCCGAGATCGCGATGGTCGCCGAACCCGTCGCCGTGCCTCCAAGGCTGCCACGGATGGTGTAGGTAACTACATCGACTCCATGGAAATTGGTCTTGGGAGTGTAGATCAGCCGCGTTCCGCTGGAGTTGATCGCTACCGATCCCTGGGTGGCTGTCGCGCTGATGATCGTCAGCGTTTCCCCGTTCTGACTAGGAAGATCATTGGCCAGTACATCCAATTCCCTAGCAGGATCGTCTTCATTCATGGAGAACGAATCCGCGACGGCGGTAGGGGACGACACGGTGGCCTTCACCTGGAACGTGACGGTCGACGTCGCGTTCAGGTTGTTGCCATCGGTGATGGTGTAGGAAACCGTCTCGTCTCCGGTGAATCCTGCCTTGGGGGTGTAAAGCAAATGAAGTCCGCTTGCTGCGACCCTCACCTGACCACCCGCGCTGGGTGTTCCCGTCGAAAGGACTCGGAGATTCTCTCCTGCATCGCCATTGGTTGTATCGTTCAGGAGGACGTTGGCGATAAAGTCCACTGTATTTTGAACCACCTCAAAGGTGTCGGGATTGGCGACGGGGGCATCATTGACTGGCTGCACGGTGACCGAAACCGTCGCCGTCCTGGTGGCTCCAGAACCCACCCTTGCGGCATAGGTGAAAGTTTCTACCCCATTGAAGTTCGCTGCCGGCCTATAGCTGACCGACTTGCTATCGGTGGCAACGGAAATCTGCCCGCCTGCCGATCCAGCCGAAACCGATGCCACCACCAATTGGCCAGCCTGGCTGGCAGCGACGTTGTCGTTTGCCAGAACATCCAGGGTCGTGGCCTGCGAGTCTTCCAGAACGCTGAAACTGTCATTGGTTACCGAGAAAGCATCACCGACCAGGATCGACCGAGTGCCGTACTCGATCTGAGATGGATCGATAACTTCGTTGATCCCATAGAGCAGAAATTCTTTGCCGACGCCATCCGCCTGATTGGCGCTGAAATTCGCCTCACCTGCAGCTTTGGTTCGCATCGCTACCTGAGCCAGCAGGCGCGCTTCGCCATCGAGATTTGCAGTCGAATTGGAAACTCCACCCACTTCATCGACCAATCCTGCCACCGCCACACTACCTGACTTGGTGTTGGTGTACACCGTCCCGTGACTGATCGGCGTTGTGCCCACGGTCTCAAAAAGACTGGCGTCGTACGTCACGTCGAGGTAGGCAGAAAAAACACCCAATGCGTCAGACGCTCGGATGTCCTGAACCCAGATCTGGAGATTGAAGGTCTGCCCCACATCCAACTGGGTCACCGCTGCCCCCTGCTGGTTGACCACCCTCAGTTCAAACTTCCCAATCGCAACCTCTCTGACGGTAATCTGGAAATCCTGAAGCCGCGTGTTTCCCGCTTTGTCGGTCATCGATACCGCAAATGTTCGCGCCCCAAGCTGATTGGCGGTTGGCGTCCACTGGACAACACCGGTCGAAGAATCGATCGTCATTCCGGTGGGAGCGTTGGAAAGCGCATAGATGAATCCCGTCCCCTCCTCCGGATGCGTCAAATTGACGTTCAGCGCGACGCCAACTGTCTGAGACGATGGAAAGGATGAGGCGGGTAGGGCCGCAGGGACCGTTTTGTCATAGACGATACTGATGCCAGGCGAAGAAGGACTGCCAACATCGCCCACTTTCTGGGTCGCTACCACTTCATAGGTACCATCTCCGAGAGCCGCGAAATTGTTGGTGGTCACACGAGTGGTCGAGCCGGTAGCGGTTGCCGTACCCACCACCGAATTGCCGACTCGCAGTTCCACCACCGCGCCAGAGACCGTTCCAGCAACATCGAACTCAAGCGTACCGGCATTGGTGATCCGGTCGCTATTGCTGAAACCGGTGTCACTGGTGGCAAGAAGCACCACACCGGTCGGCGCGTTGGTCACTGCTGGGATCACCAGAACCTGGGTATCGAAGGTGTCGACCGTGTCGGCGCCGTTGAGAGCGCGCACACCCACCGTCAACGACATCGATCCTGCGTATCCGGAATTGGGGGTCACTGTCACCACGCCACTCTGGTTGTCCACCGTCAGCGAGTAGGAGGAACCATTAGGAATCACCGCATCGTAATAGACAGGATCTCCCTCCACGTCCTGGCTGCTCAACTGGATCACCACAGGCTGCCCTGGAACCCGAGCGGGGATCGTGACCGGATTCAAAAACGGAGCGCTGTTTTTGGTGTCGTTCTGAACCGACACCGAGAAGGTCTCTTCCACGAAATTCCCTTCCCCATCGGCAACCCGCACCGTCACGCTGCTGGTCCCGGTCCGACCTCCTACCGCCTTCAATCGCACCAATCCGTTTTCGGTATCCTGGAAAATCGAAACCTTGCTGATGACCACGGGAGTTGTGGGTTTGTCGCTGGCGCCTACAGGAACCTTCGAAATGGCCTCTCGAGTCGCATCTCCTTCAATCAGTTGGCCGAAGACCGAATGATTGAAGTCGAGATTCCGCTGCGGCCCCTCGGTGATGAAGAACTGCGAATCGTTGGTATCATCCCCCGCCTTGGCGAACGAAATCACCCCCGTGCGGTTGTGCTGCAGGTCAACATCGTACTGATCATCAAAATCGCCCAAAGACGAACCGCCAGAACCGGTACCGGTGGGATCACCACCCTGGATAACAAAGTTGTCGATGACACGATGGAAAATGATCTGACCTGAGTTGGTCTTGTTGTAAAAACCACTCTCGGACAATTCAATGAAGCGTCCGGTCGGGCGTGGTACCTCGGGTTCGAACAGCCGAAAGACCATCGTGCCATAGGTCTCCGTCTCCATTCGAGCACTCCGCCCCCCGGAAAGCACCTCGGCGGTCAACAACGTTGGATCGCTGGTGGTCACCGTAACGGTCAACGGATTTCCATTGGGGTCGTAGGCATCGATCGGAATATGGAGAGGCGATCCGATGAGCACGACCTGGTTGCCGATCGTTGCAAAACTGGGAGTATCCGAGGCAGGGATTGGCACGCCAGATAGGCTCGACAACTGCGACAGCGTCTGCGATCCGGTCACTCGCGTCCCGTTAGCAAACGTCCATGTTGGGTAGGCAGTGATATTGTTATCCGTGGCGATCTGATTGGGGGTGCGATCCGGGTTGGTGACTTCGATGAAGGGCAAGAACTTCGCCCCATCATCAAACAAGTCCTTCTGCGAGTTGCACATCGGACACCACGCAGCGCCGTAAAACTTCGCCCCGGCGCTCGTTAGCGCTTTAGCAAAGCCGACGAGATCTTGGTTGGCTTCTCCCTCCCCCTGCAATTCCGCCGACAGCAACGCTTCGTTCTGCTGAGAGGCCCCAGAGGCTAACGCCTGCCCACCGAGTTGATCGGCAGTCGACCACCAAGTCGCCACCGCCACGGACTGGCTCTCCTGAGCACCGACCAAGTCGGCGGCCATCAGCAAACGCCCCTCCAAAGACTCCACCCGCAACGACCGTTGGAGCGCGGCGCGAGCCGCAGCAATCGAACGTCCAATCGCCCCGATCATCCTTGTCTTGCCGGCCTGCCTGATGCGCATCGCCTTGGACCTCATCGTTTCCAAAAGCCATAGAGTGAAAAAAGCGAACCTCAGCCCCCTGCCTCCGGTCGCTCGATCCAATCAATCCCCTTACCCCAAACATTCAGTCGGAACCGGAAGCTCTCTCTATACAGAAAGCTTGCTCCAAACCGAAACCTCTGCCCATCCATCCCAAATTACCGTCCTATCCGGCTGCCATCACCAGGAGGACCAGCATTCTATTAGAATCATTTCCCGCCTCCGAGTTCCCGAAAAAAACCCCTCCAAAGGGCCGGTCCCCGTCTGGGCGGGTCAAGAGAAGAGGCTGACGATGGCCCCATTTGGATAGCACGATCCGATCTGTGATTCCTCAAGCAACGGACGCGACCGCCCGACAGCTACTTGACGATGCAACCGGAGGTATGGTTCGCTGTCGGACGGGAGCTTTTGTCGCTGGCCCACCCATCCGATTCTCGCACCGTATTGGGTTCGATCACCGGACCGTTCGACGCTGCCACTAAGACTATATTCCCTTCGACTCCCCTCGCCCGCGCAATACCGTTCGCAGATGGCTCGATACCCCTGGTCCTGGTAAGGCGGCCGACAAGAAGCCTAGCAACCTAGGCCTACTGGCCTCTCCGCGCGTGGCTCATGGACTCTGCAAATCCTGCTCGGAAATCATCTGGAATCCCTTCGCGGCAAGGGTCTCTAAGGCTCGTTCGGTATTGTCCACCATGATGGCGACGGCGGCAGGTTGGTTTCCATGCTGCAGCAAGGGATAGGCTTGGATGATGTTGATCTCAGCCTGCAGCAGGGCGGTACAGATCTGAATCAGTGGTTGATGTCCTTTCGGCAACTCGACTCCCACAAGATCGCTTTCAATGATTGCCAGACCAGCGCGTTCCAGAATCTCCCTGCCTCGCTCCGGGTCGCTCACCAGAAACCGAACGAAGGCGCACTCGGCGGCATCGCTGATAGAAAAAGCGACGATTCGGATCCCGGTGTTTTCAAAACGCCGAACCACTTCGAGCAGCTGGCCGACACGGTTCTCCAAAAAAATGGTGAATTGCCGAATCGTCGGGTACTCTCGTCCACGCAACGTCAGATTGGGGGTGATCCCCCCTTCACCGTCACTCATCTGAAACCCAGCTTTCGATCCAGAATTCCGGTCGGTCTCTCATCCAACGGCACGCGAGCACGATTCTACGGATCGCCCCCACCCTCATCTTAGAGCGGGCGCAGCGACTTGGTCAATCGAAAGAACGCAACCCTCACCTGGCAGTCCTTACGACGGGCACCCCGATTCCCCCCGCCGCAGGGGCGATGCCCTCCGGTCGTATCGAAGTCGTTATCCTGAGTGAGTTCGATCGCTAATGGAATGACGACGGGAGAAAGAGTGCATGAGCCATCCAAGAATCCGTGACCATCGGTTGTCGCATCGCGTCCGCTACCACGAATGCGACGCTCAGGGCCGTGTGCATCACGCCCACTACCTTCATTACTTCGAAAATGGGCGCGTCGAGTTGATGCGAGCCAACGCGCGATCTTATAAGGACTTCGAGGCGTCGGGGCTGATGCTGGTGATCAAGAAAATGGAAGTGGAGTATCTGGTTCCAGCGGAATTCGATGATCTGCTGGAGATTTGGACGTGCGTCGAAAAGTCCAAAGGGGCAAGGATCATCCATCGCTACGAGATCCGTCGAGCCGAATCGTTGGTTGTTCGGGGCATCAGCGAGATAGGGTGTATCGACCGCAGCGGGGCCGTCAAACGGCTTCCCGAGTTTCTGCAATGGTCCGATCTATGAGTCCTGCACTTCGTCGACAGGCCTTTTCCCCAATTCACTACGGCCTGCCCGCTGGCGTCCCAATCGCTTGCCGTCCCGAAATCTGACCATGGCCTCCCGCAATCCCTCCACCAGTCGCTCGACTTCCTCGAACCGGTTGTAACCGAAGAACGAAGCCCGGCAGGATGCCGCGATCTGATACCGCTCGTGGAGTGGCATCGCGCAATGATGACCAGCTCGAACCGCCACTCCCACGCGATCCAGCATCTGAGCCACGTCGTGAGCATGGACCCCCTGGACGGTGAAACTGATCAGCGAATGTCTTGAACTAGCCTCGGGTCCAAGGATAGAAACCCCATCCAACAGCGTTAACCTTTGCCACGCATCGTCGACCAAATGCCGCACATGGTGCTCGACTCCCTCGGCAAACCAACGACTCATTTCTCGACAAGCAGCCGCAAGCCCAATCGCCTCCACGATCGGTGGAGTCCCTGCCTCAAATCGCGTTGGGACTTCCCCCGCGGTGAAACCGTCGCGAAAGACCTCATCGATCATGCCGCCGCCCCCCAGAAACGGCTCCATCTGCTCCAACTGCTGATGCCGGCCCCAAAGAACTCCGATCCCAGTCGGGCCCATCATTTTGTGTCCCGAAAAGACAACAAAGTCGGCTCCCCATCGGCCGACATCGATCGGGTGGTGTGCCACGGCTTGGGCAGCATCTACCAACACCGTCACACCATAGTGCCTCGCCTTGGAAACCAGTTCCGAAATCGGATTGGCGACTCCAAGGACATTGCTCAAAGCGCTGATCGCCAGCAGTTTCGGTCCTGTGGCAAGGATCGCCTCCAGTCGCTCCAAATCCAGATGCCCGTCCTCAAGCACCGGAACCATGACCGTTGTTGCCCCGGAGCGCTGGGCCAACTGAAACCAGGGAACCAAATTCGCGTGGTGTTCCATTTCGGTCACCACGATCGTATCGCCTGGGCCGACATGGGAATTCCCCCAGCCATGGGCCACTAGGTTGATCGCCGCCGTGCAGCCCGAGGTGAAAACAACCTCTTCGGCACGATGGGCATGGAGGAAATTCGCCACCTCCCTCCTGGCGTCTTCGTAGGCAGCCGAAGACTCTTCGCTCAAGAAGTGGATCCCTCGATGGACATTGGCGTAGTAGGCTCGATAGCACTGGTCCATCGCTTCCAAAACGATTTGCGGCTTGTGAGTCGTTGCCGCATTGTCGAGATAGGCAAGCGACGCCCCATTGGGGTGCAGACGCTGCAGTACCGGGAAGCACTCCCTGGCCCGCTCTGCATCCCAAACCGGCGGAATCTGGGTCTTCATCCCTCGCCTTTTTCCTTCACCGAAGACACGGGCTGATGCACGGCGATCTGAGCGACCCGCCAAGGAAGCAAACAGCATTTTTGTCGGTTGGGAGTCAGGCGTGGCCCGAAAAGATGCAGCATCTCCTCCGCCGACATCTTCATCACATCCACCACGCTCTTCCCTTCAATCGCTTCGACCAACATCGAAGCGCTCGCCTGACTGATGCAGCACCCCGAACCTTCGAACCACGCATCCTCGATCCTTTGGTCGGCTCCAATCTTCAGCTGGATCGTCACGCGATCACCGCACAGCGGATTCTTCCCCTCCGCCTGATGCGTCTTGTCTGGGAAGGCACCACAATGGTAAGGATCTTCATAATGATCCAGTACATGTTCCTGATAGATTTCTTCTTCGGAATCCATGGCTAGAAAATCCCGAGTTGATCACGTGCATCGTCGGTCATACGATCGGGAGACCATGGTGGATCCATCACCACTTTGATCTCCACCGACTTGACCCCTTCCATGCTCTCCACCACTTGGCGGCTGTTCGCAACCAACTGGGGACCAGCTGGACACATGGGACTGGTCATTGTCATCTCGATGGCCACATCGCAGCCTTCGGGGCTGTCGGTGATATGGACTTCATAAATCAACCCGAGATCGACAATGTTGACGAACAGCTCCGGATCAATCACCTGCTTGAGCTGCTCGCGAACCGACTCTTCCAGTACAGCCATGACTTCTCTACTCCTATCCCCCAACCGCTCTCTGTCCTTTTCTGACCTCAGGAATCACCCCGAGGATCGGGCATCCGACGGTGTCGACATCATCCGACCGAGTTCCCGGTGCGATGGAGACCGCCAGCCTTTCGAGTCAAACGTCTGAGAGCTGGACCATCAACCAACCATCTTCTTCCTGCACCAAGTGGCACGGAATCGACTCAGTCGCAGGCATTGTAGGGCGACCATCTCGAACGTCAAACCTCGCTCCATGTCGGGGGCAAACCAGGCAAAAACCGTCCAGTTCGCCATCACCCAATGGGCCACCATCATGCGTGCAAACGTCATCGACGCAATGGACTACCCCGTCGGCGTCGCGGACAAGCACTACAAACCGACCATCCAATTCCAGGGTTACCTTCCCCTTCGATGGTAGCTGATCCGCCCTCACCGCCTTGATCCAACTTCCCTGCATCAGAGCCCTTTCGGTCATTCGTAGTTGCGGACGCGCGTCGCGATGGCTGCACCCAGTGCATCACGCACCGAGGGAATCGTGATGCGATCGAAAATCTGCTGGAAGAAACCCGAGACGATCATACGAACTGCCTCGATACGCGTGAAGCCGCGTGACTGGGCATAAAATATCAACGATTCGTCGACGTTACCCGACGTGCTTCCGTGCGTGCACCTCACATCATCGGCTTTGATCTGCAATCCCGGAATGGAGTCGGCTCGCGACTGATCGCTGAGCAGTAGATTGTCATTCCGCTGATAGCCATCCGTCTTGATCGCGCCCGGATCGACCTGAATCATCCCTCGCCAAACCGTTCGACTTCGATCCTGCAAAGCCGCCTTGTAGAGAAAATCGCTCTTACAATGCGGGGCGGCGTGCTGCTGGAGGGTGTTGAAGGTCATCTGCTGGCGGCCCTGCGTGAACAGCACTCCGTTCACTTGGCTGTTGGCCCCAGGTTCCGCCAGCAGCACCTGCTGCGAGACCTGGGAAAAGCGACTGCCCAACCCAGCCGTGGTCCATTGCAACGATGCATCACGGTGCAGTTTGGCTCTTTGATGTGCGAAATGCCACGAGGCAGAGTTCCAATCCTGCAACTGCACAAAACGCAAAACCGCTCCCGCCCCCAAGATCAGTTCCACGCCGCCGCAGTGCAGCGCTTCGATGTCCCCGTCATCCCCGTTCGACTCGGTCAGCACTGTCGCCTCCGCCCCAGGTTCCAAGACGATCAACGTGTGGCTATCGTCTCGCCCACCCGAACGAAGAAGATTTCCGATGTGGAAGACCGGTTCCATCGCCAAGCCTCGAGGCACCAGCAACGCTGTCCCATCGGTCCAGGAAGCTGCATGCAGCGCCGCGAAGCGGTCCGCATGGCCGTCGATGAGGGAATGAAGATGGGGGCGCCATCGGTCTGTATCGTCCTCCAAGAGCCTTCGAAGGCTTCCAAAAAGCACTCCCTTGGAGGCCCAGGATGGATCCAGCTGCTCTTCCACAGTCTGCCCGTCGACCAAAGTCTGCGTCCCGGCAAGGGGAACACCGCTGCGAAGCTTCCAGGACGGGCTGTATGCATGAGATACCCCTCCCTGGAGAAACTTTTCCCACCGGAACGCCCTCAGGTCGCTTCGCATCCAGTCTTCGTCGCTGCGGGAAGGCCAATCCATCCCTTCGAAACGAAGCATCGCTTCGCGCTTGAGTTCACCGAGCCACTGGGGGGAGTTCCCCCAGGACTCCGAAACACGTCGAGTCAACTCCACAACCGCATCGGCATGATTCATGGTCAACCCACCGATCCTTCCATCTGCAACTGAATCAGCCGATTCATCTCCACCGCGTACTCCATCGGCAATTCCTTCACCAACGGTTCGATGAACCCATTGACGATCATCGTGCCTGCCTCGGACTCCGACAACCCGCGGCTCATCAGATAAAACAGCTGCTCCTCCCCGATCCGCGAGACGCTTGCTTCGTGACCGACGCTGGACCGATCCTGCAAGATCTCAATGTAGGGATACGTATCGCTTTGGCTCTTCGGGTCGAGAATCAAGGCATCGCAAACGACATTGCACTTCGCATCGGCCGCATCTTTTTCGACTCGCACCAAACCGCGGTAGCTGCTGCGACCGCCATTCTTGGAGATTGACTTGCTGATGATTTGACCTGTGGTATTGGGAGCCGCATGGACCAATTTGGCTCCTGCATCTTGATGCTGCCCAGCGCTGGCGAACGCGATCGAAAGAATCTCGCCCCTCGCTCCAGGCTCCATCATGTAGACGGCCGGATACTTCATCGTCAGCTTGCTTCCCAGATTCCCGTCCACCCACTCCATGGTGGCGTCTGCATAAGCCATCGCTCGCTTAGTCACCAGGTTGTAGATGTTGTTTGCCCAATTCTGGATCGTCGTGTACCGGCAACGACTGCCTCGCTTGCAAATCACCTCGACGACCGCCGAGTGGAGGCTTTCCGATGAGTACATCGGTGCCGTACAGCCTTCGACGTAATGAACCGATGCCCCCTCGTCGACCAAGATCAACGTTCGCTCAAACTGCCCCATATTCTCCGCGTTGATCCGGAAATATGCCTGCAGGGGAAAGTCGATTTTCACCCCCTTGGGCACATAGATGAAACTGCCGCCCGACCAAACGGCCGAGTTGAGCGCGGCAAATTTGTTGTCGGTTGGTGGAATCACCGTCCCGAAATACTCGCGAAGCAGGTCCGAATGCTCCCGCACCGCCGTATCGGTGTCGGTGAAGATCACCCCCTGCTGCGACAGCTCTTCCTTCAGCGAACCATAGACCACTTCGCTTTCGAACTGCGCCTTGACCCCAGCCAGGAACTTCCGCTCCGCCTCAGGAATCCCCAGCTTGTCGAATGTATCTTTGATCTCCTGCGGCACCTCTTCCCAGGTCTTTCCCTGCTTGTCGGTCGGCTTGAGATAGTAATAGATATCTTGGAAATCGATGTCGATCGCGCCGCCCCAGGTTGGCATCGGCTTGGACTGGAAAATCTCGAGCGACTTGAGGCGAAAGTCTCGCATCCAAGAAGGCTCGTTCTTCATCTCCGAAATCTGCGCCACAATTTCCGCATCAAGTCCTTTGCGGGCTTTGAAGACCGCCTTCGACTCGGTACGAAAATCGTACTTGTTGATCTCCCCAACCACATCGTCCACTGGGCTTTCTGTCGACATATTCAGCTCCTTAATCTGAGCCGCCGGTCCGTTCGGGAGGCCCATCAAGGGACTCGCGGGAGGCGTTATTCCATTGGTTGTTCTTTGGCTTCATCCACCACAGAATCGGGCTCAGTCCTCTCCCGAGCCTCATTCCGTGCCGGCCGATCGGTTACGATGCCGCGATGGTGGTGTCTTCCTTACCGGCCATCGCCTGATTGTCTGCAGCGGCGTCCGGGTAGGTCTTTCGAATCCGGTCGTATCCTCGGTCATGCAACTCTCTGGCCAACTCCGGCCCTCCCGACTCCACGATCCGGCCCCCAAGCATCACGTGAGTCACATCTGGAGGATTGTGTTCCAGCAGTTTGTCGTGGTGGGTGATGATCAACAGCCCCATTTTCTCGCGGCCAATTTCGGCGATGCTGGCACTGGCCAATCGCACAGCGTCAGCGTCCAGACCACTGTCGGTCTCATCGAGAATGGCAAACTTGGGAGACAGCATCGCCATCGTCAGGATCTCTGCTCGCTTCGTTTCCCCACCAGAAAACCCATCGTTGACGTAGCGCCTAGCGAAATCGAGGTCCATCTTCAACTGCCCCATCTTCTCCTTCAGCTCCTTCCGAAACTCCCGCATCGGAATCAGCTCTTCCCCCTCCTTGCGGTCCGGCCTCCGGACGTTGGTCGCTGCATGGCGAAGGAAATCAGCCATTTTGACTCCGGGAATCGCCGAAGGACGCTGGAAGGCCATGAAGATCCCAGACCTGGCGCGTTCGTCTACTTCCATCGCAAGGACGTCGCGGTCATCCAGTTGGATCGATCCCTTGGTCACTTCGTAATGAGGATGTCCCATGATGGCCAGGCCCAGGGTGCTCTTGCCCGATCCGTTGGGCCCCATGAGCGCGTGCGTTTCACCGAAACGAATCAGCAGATTCACCCCTTTAAGAATCTCACGGCCGCCCACTGCGACGTGCAGGTCGCGAATCTCCAATTGATGACTCATCACCCTTCTTCCTCTCTCCTCGGAAACCGATCCAATTATTCATCGTAGAGCCAGGGGAAGCACTCCACCGACCCTCCTGCCATCCTTCGCTGCCAAGCCTACGTCGGATCCCCTCCTTCGTTCGGCCGGGCAGATTCGCCGCTGGATGCGACTTGACGGAACTGACAGCATCCGTGCCCGTCGAGTCGGCACTGCGAAAGTTCGATCGCGACCCCGAGCGCCTCGGAGAAGACCTCCGCCTCCAGTTCGCACAACGTCCGATCGCCGTCTTCCGATGCCAAATCGGGGTAGGGACAGGCATGGACCTCCAGAACCGGCAGGGCTTGCTGATCCCCAACCGATGCTGGAATCTTCCGCTCCCGAAGCAGATGCACCAACGCATCCAATTTCGCCTTGAACGATCCCTTCGGAATCTGCTCGCTAATCGACTTGCCCATCCGCTCCGAAACGCGATGAAGAAACTTCGACCTCGCGTCGGCGTCATCCATCGCCATGAATTCCGACCACATCGCCAGCGCCAAATCGACGTAGGTCGACCCTACCTCGCGCCAGCCAAGCGGCGTCAAGAAATGGCGGAACGTCGGCCGGCCGCGCCCCACCGATTGCTTCCGCCGCTCGAGAAACTTCAAGTCGACCAGTCGGTCGACGCGGTGGCGCACCGCCGTGGCGGTCACCTCCAACCTGGCCATCAGGTCGGGAACTGTCAGTCCAGGCTCCCGCCTCAAGATTTCCAGTACAATCTGGTCGACGGGTCGCAGCGACGTAGTTTCCGCCACTCCACCTTCCAGCCTTGCCACTTCTTCGCTAGCTTTTTCTTCGGTCATCGTCAGCTCTCCCCACCGAGGACCAAAAACGTCCCTCCACTGTAGGAAGTGGCTGCAATTTCGACAAGTGGCGCTGCGGAAATTAAATGGAATCGACCGGGAGCATTTCTAGTCCTAGTCCATTTTTTTCAGGGAAAACAACGCGGCCAAACTCGACCTGAACCCCTTTGGCAATATCTTCCGCCAGCAGCACGGCACCGTCCAAGTCGGCAAAATCGAGCAGACCAAGGAGCTGTGCGGCGGCGGAGATCCCCACCGACGACTCCGTCATGCACCCGACCATCACTCGCAAACCAAGCTCTCTGGCACGCCGCGCCATCCGCAGACCGGGAGTCAATCCGCCACACTTGACCAGTTTGATGTTGATCGCATGAAACCGGTCAGCACAGCGATCCACATCCGACTCCTCTTCGCAACTCTCGTCGGCCATCAACGGGAGAGGCGAATCGGCCTTGATTTTGGCCAAGCAGTCGGAAAGATCAGGCGCCACGGGCTGCTCCACCAATTCCACCCCCAATGGCACCAAGCGATCGATCGTCTCTCGCACCTGCTCGGGATTCCAGCCGCAATTGGCATCGACGCGAAAGGGCCGATCGGTCTCACGCCTTAGCAACGCCAGGACTTCCTGATCCGCTTGGGTGCCGACCTTCACTTTGTAGATGGGCCAGCCCGGCATCTGCCGCATTTTTTCGACCATCATTTCCGGAGTATCGATGCCGATCGTGTAACAGGACATCGGCCCCCGACAAGAATCGATCCCCATGGCTTTCCATGTCGGCTGGCCACAACGCTGGCCCCAGAGATCCCACAGGGCGCAGTCGATCGCCGACTGAGCAAAGCGATAGTGCTTCAGCCGATCATCCAGTCGCTGCCACCACTCCGCCGGATGCTCCAGCCTCCCCAGCGCCAGTTCCTCCAGCACCGTCCCTAGCGCCTTTTCCATCCCTTCGATCGTGGCGTCGTAGTAGGGATTGACGGTCGCTTCTCCACGCCCGACCAGCCCCTCCTCTTCCAGTTCGACGATCCAGGTTCTCTGAACCCGGACGGTGCCCCGAGAAATCGTGAAGGGGTGCCTGAGCGGCAAATCGAAGACGCGTGTGGTTACCTGCATCGCCAAACTCCAGACAGATAATGCGACTCGACCGCATCGAGCAAACGGTCGGAACCGTCTCGAAGCACATCCACCACCGGCAACTGGAACTCGTCTTCCACCTGCCGGGCGATGTCGCGAGCCGCGTCGGGGGAAACTTTACTTCCATTCATCGCCACGGCAATCGTCGAACAAGGTTGATAAATCGAACCCATCAGTTCGAATAACTCGGCGATCTTCTTCAATGGAGGCAGTGTCACTTCTTCCAAACCGCCGACCGCAGTACGTCCCGCTTCAAAGCAAAATATCAGCGCATGAGGCATGCATCCATGGAGCAGCCCCAAAGTGACGCCGGAATACGATGGATGCACCAATGAACCCTGCCCTTCGACGACGACGATGTCGTGATGCTGATGATCGAGCACCAATCGTTCGGCCGCTCCGTTGACAAAGTCTGCCACGATGCTGTCCAGGGGCAGGCCCGATCCAGCCACCATGATCCCCGTCTGTCCTGTTGCTACGAACTGCGCGTCGCGCCCACGACGCACCAACCCCCGGGCCACTTCCAAGCTAACAACCATTTTGCCCAGGCTGCAGTCCTGCCCTACCGTGTGCAGCCGGTAGCAGTCGTCTCGCAGCCCACGCCTCCTGGCGATATCGCGAAAGTCATTCTTGCGAATGTCGATCAGCCGGGTTCCCTTCGCCTTGGCCGCCACCACCAGCTCGGGATCGTCGCAAAGGAAGTCATGGAGTCCGCTGAGCAGATCCATGCCGCAATCGATCGCCTGCAACAACACTGGCTTCCATTCGGCTGGGACTTTGCCGCCAGGCGGCGCGATCCCGATGACCAGCATGTTCGCCTCGGGAACCGAATCGAGGGAGTCGACGAACTGAAACCCGGCACCACTCCCCAAGTAAGGTTCCACCGGCTTGCCCACCAGCGATGGATCGTACACCCCGACGCATTCATCAGGGCAGTACCGAAGCAATCCTGCAGCGGTTTTGGCGGTCCGAGGGTTGGAGTAGCCAGCTGTCAGCAACAACATCTTTCGCATGCCCGCACCTTCTTCCTGCTTGATCCTGCCCACCCCATGTCCCATCCGCTTCGCAACCTGCTTCGATTCCAATCAACCTCTCAGTTTAGCGATCCACGCCGGCAGCCATCGCTACGGCGAAATCGCTACAGTGAGAAATGCTGATCAGCACGCGCGCGATCCCCAGTCGCTCCGCCACCGACTTAGCCTCCCCATGAAGCTGCACCGATGGCTTCCCCACAGCGTCTCGCACCACTTCGATATCGGTCCAGGAAACCCCCTGCGACCAACCGGTCCCCAGGATCTTCATGACAGCCTCTTTGGCCGCCCAGCGACCCGCCAGATGTTCCGCAGGATCGCGATATCTTAAGCAGTATTCCTGCTCGCTCCGACAGAAGACGCGATCCAGGAAAGGCTCCCTGTGCTTTTCCAGCATCCCTGCGATCCGACGACAGGCGATCAGGTCGGTACCGATCGCCACAACGCCCGCGCCTTTTGGAATCTCCATCCTCTCCGCCCTTCGCATCTTCCACTACTTGCGGCTAGGTGGCCCCAACCGATGCCGCCCCAACCCACACGCCTGCTCGGCTCTCGAAAGAACCCTCGCCGCAAGCTCGCGTGCCCTCTCCGCACCGGCCTTCAGAATGGCTTCCACCTGCCCCGCGTCCGACTCGTACTTGGCTCTTCGTTCCCATGCCTTGGAAAAGAACTCTTCCGCGGCATCCGCCAGCAACTTCTTCACATCGCCGTATCCAAATCCTCCACGCCGATACAGCCCCGCCAGCGACTCCACCTCCGATGGGCTCGCCATCAGCCGAAACAACTGGAACAGATGATCGGACTCGGGATCCTTCGGGTCTTCCATCGAGCGGGAGTCGGTGCTGATTCGCATGATCATTTTGCGCAGCGCCTTGGGGGATTCAAACAACGGCAGGGTGTTGTTGTAGCTTTTGCTCATCTTCTCCCCGTCGGTGCCTGGCACCTTGGCGGCACCTGGCACGACGCGCCCCTCGGGCAGAAGAAACACCTCACCATAATGCGCATTGAAACTGCGGGCCAGATCGCGACAGACTTCGATGTGCTGCAATTGATCTTCTCCCACCGGAACCCAATGAGCGTCGTAGGCCAGGATGTCGGCGGCCATCAGGACAGGATAGGTGAAAAGCCCCGCATCCGCGGAGATCCCTTTCGCTTTCTTGTCTTTGTAGGCGTGGCACCGCTCCAACAGCCCCATCGGTGTTCCGGTCATCAGCAGCCAGCAAAGCTGCGAAACCTCCGGGATATCCGATTGCACGAAGAGCGTTGCTTTTTCCGGATCCAGCCCCAGACTTAGCAAGTCCAGAGCGGCGTCCCAGACATATCCCTGCAGGATGGACGGGTCACGGACGGTGGTCAGTGCGTGAAGATCGGCGATGAAGTAGTAGCCTTCGTGCGATTCCTGAAGATCGATGTACTGACGAATCGCTCCAAAGTAATTCCCCCAATGGAACCGTCCGGTCGGCTGAATCCCCGAAAGCACCCGCATGCGTCACCTCTCCCCTAGAATCGATCTTCGCCAGCCGAAGGTGGCGATGCCTAGCCATGGTCCACCGGTGGCACGTTCACGGCTTCAACGACCCCACCACCTCGCGCAACGATCGGTAGCCTAAACTGGCCACCGCTTCCGGCAACCCCTCCACGCATCGCAACGCAGCCTGTGGATCGTAGTAATTGACGGTGCCAAGCTGCACTGCAGAAGCCCCTGCCACAAAGAACTCCATGCAGTCATCCAGCGTCGCAATGCCGCCGATCCCAACCACCGGAATCGCGACGCGACTGGCCACCTGGAAGACACATCGCAGCGCGATCGGCTTGATCGCCGGGCCGCTTAGGCCCCCCAAGCGGTTGCCTAGAATCGGAGTTCGCTTCCGCCAGTCGACCGCCATCCCCAACACGGTGTTGATGCAACAGACCGCATCCGCACCCCCGTCTTCTGCTGCCTTGGCGATCTCGGCGATCTGGGTGACGTTGGGAGTCAGTTTCACCAGCAACGGATAGCTGGCAACGCGCCTTACCGAAGACACCACCTCATAACAGCTCTGTGGATCGGTCCCGAAGTCGATCCCGTTCGCGACATTGGGGCAGCTGATATTCAGCTCCACAGCAGGCATGCCCCCCGCCTCTTCCAGTTGTCTTGCCAGGGCCACAAAGTCGTCGCGACTTTTGCCTGCCACACTGACGATCACCGGCACCCCCAACTGTCGCAGGTAGGGCCAGTGATTGGCCAGAAAGTAGTCGATGCCGTCATTGTCCAGCCCGATGGAATTGAGCAATCCCGAAGCGGTCTCGACAGTCCGCCATGGTTTATTTCCAGGGCGGGGATCGCGCGTGATCGTCTTGGGAAGGATCCCTCCCAACCGCTTCACATCGACCCACGGTTCCATCTCCCGGGCATAACCGAAGGTCCCCGAGGCAACGAGAATGGGATTGGCCAATTGCAGCGAACCGATCGACATGGTCAGGTCGATCGGGCTATCGGAGGGAGCCTCTTGTTTCGTCATCGTTCTTTCTCAGCACAGCCGTCGCCGCACCGCCATCAGCTCTTGGCCGAACTTTTGGCTAGTTCCTTAGCCGCCTGAATGATCCCCACAAACGACTCGACTTGCAGACTGGCGCCGCCCACCAAAGCCCCATCGACATTCGGCTGCTCCAACAGCGATCTAGCGTTCTCCGCCTTGACACTGCCGCCGTACTGGATGACTACTGACTGAGCGACTTCCTTGCCAAACGTATCGGCCAGCCACCGCCGAATCGATCCGTGAACTTCTTCCGCTTGCTGAGGCGTTGCTGTCCGGCCGGTGCCGATCGCCCAGACCGGTTCGTAGGCGATCACCGTCCCGGTCATCTGTGCGGCGCTCAAGCCACCTAGGCTCTCTCGGCACTGCGTCTCAATCACCTCGCCCGTCCGCCCTCCATCGCGTTCTTCCAGCGTTTCACCAACGCAAACGATCGGGGTCAGTTGATGCTGATGGGCCTGAAGCGCTTTTCGATGCACCTGAGCGCTCGTCTCCCCCATCCCGTGCCGCCGCTCGCTGTGCCCAAGAATCACCATCTTGCATCCCAAATCGACCAGCATGCCAGCGCTGATCTCTCCGGTGTACGCGCCATCCTGATGCTCCGACATATTCTGCGCCGCCAGCGTCAGGGAGTGGCCTCGGATCGCAGCCCCGACGTCGTGCAAATAGACACTGGGAGGGCAAAGGACAATTTCCACTCCATCGCTCGATTCACATCGATCCAAAATGCCATGAGTCAGCGCCAGGCAGCTGTTGCGCCGCAAGTTCATCTTCCAGTTCCCAGCAATGATCCGTCTGCGCATCGACTTCCCCTTTGGCAAGCAGTTCGCCTCTCCATGCCCCTACGCTTGGAAATCGTCCACGATCCCAGGGGGGCTCTCTTTGTCCACCAGTCTTAGAGCATATCGACGCCGAAGAATACCGTCGACCCAACACCAGCGCAAAGCCCCCCACAAGGATCGAATTTCCTTGAGATCAACGGCCCTCGCCGCTTTCATCCCCTTCAGAACGATCTTCAAGGAAAGCTTGCAGGGAAGTCCAGATCTTCTCCAGCACCTCGCGATCGGAATCGGGACGCCTGGGGGCTCCCGGAAATGGCTCGCAAGTCGAAGCCCAGCCTCTGAGGTGCAGGAACATCGCTGCCGAATGACGATAGGCAGGAACAGGAGGTCGGAAGGTGAATGCCCCTAGGTACTGCAGCCAGTCGTTCAGCGCGATCGCTCTCCCATCCTCCTGCTGCCACCATCGGTCGCGAAGAGCAAACAGATCAGGAGCCATTGTGCTGAGCCCCAGCAGGTAATCACTGCCATAGAAAACCATGTCGATGGCTAGGTCATTGCCAGTCAGCAGCCGGAACTCGGGGCGCCATCGATCGCGACTAGCAAGCCGTTGCCATTCGCTGCATCGATCCAACGACGAATGCTTGGAACCAACACACAGCGGGTTTCCAAGCAGTTCCTCGAAACCTCCCAGCGACAACACGCGTCCATAGGGAACAAACATCTTCCCCAGTTCAAACGCCAGAAATCGCCCCTCATCTTCCCCCAGTTGGCGATGGCATTGAAGCCACTGCGATTCGGTCAATCCTCCCCAACCGTGACTTGGGAAGAGGATCGGCAACCCACCTGAATCGCGAACCTGAGCCATTCCCTGGGCGACCAGACTCAGGTTCAGTCGATCACCCACTTGGTCATCGACAAAAACCCCAGCGACAAACGGCCTTCCCTCTGCCATTTCCTCAGCCCGTCGCAGCACCTCCGACCTCTGAGCCGGCTGCAGCAACTGAACGTAACCGGTGTCCATGTTGACGGCGGGAGTCAATCCACTATCCCACGTCCGCTGCAGGTGCTTGGCCCAGGCGTCCCAATCGATCTTTCCCCCTTCATCGATCGGCAACAAAATGGCCGACATCCCCTCAACAGAACGTCCCACTCGCCACTTGGGCAACTCGATCATGACAGACTCCTCCAGTCGCATCGGATCATGGTAAGACCACCCTTGGCCGCTCTCCACAACATCCCCCCGCATACCATCGATCCAACGCATCCCTCAGTTCGCTCATCGCCTCCAGCACCCCAGGGGCTCGCGAATGTACCTCATTGCACTGCCAGCTATCCTCGGGTGTCACGAACAGCATCCCTGACTCACCTTGAGTCGATCCGATATCTCCTGCCTTGCTTGGCCAAACCGCAGACCAAGGATGAGCCAGCAGCGCCTTGCCAAGCTGACAGTGGATCAGCACCGAGGAGCGGCATGGTTGGGCTAGGCAACTTGCGTCCAGGGCCAGCGGAAGCGAATCGGCTGGAAAGGACATCTCCCTGGATTGCTCGGGGAGCATCCACTGCAAAGTCTGACGGTACAGATCGGTGCACTGCGTCCAGGCCGCGCTGCGGCGTCCCAGCGGCAGACCTCGCGGGGGATAATAGACCAGCGGGACGGAATAGCGTTCTGCAAAGGGAGGGCAATCCCGGTAACCGATCACCCCGTGCTCCCCAAGCGGATATCCATCCAGCCCCAGTAGTACCACCCCACAATCGGCCATCTGCGGATGCTGTTCCAAGAGCAACAGCACCATTCGCCATGCTTCGTCGAAAGCCCTCGCCTGCGCTGCGGCAGCACGCACCCAACCAAACACTTGATCGGGATCGGCAGCCATCCCGCTCGAATCCTCCGGCGGCACTCTTCCCACTGGCGCCGGTTGATCGTCCTCTTCGTCGCTCAAATCGTCACGCCACGCCAGGGGCGCATCCCAGGTCGAAGCCCAACCCGAAGCATGCAGCCAAAGGACCCCTTCGGCGCCACGATCTTCCAGCCAGACTCCCAGACTCTCTTCCAACGCATCGTCCCACCAAGTGCGCTCCGGAGCCTCCCCCAGGTCGCTGGGAGATGGCAGCGCCAGGAGGTCGCCCGAACGATCCAGTTCCCTAAAGACCGGCCACGAGCTGCGGTCGGTCGCCAGCAACCAAGGCACCTCGGAATCCTGCAGCTGTTGCCATAAAACCGACACTGGGTCGCGCTTTCCTCCCTCCGCCGCATGCCGCCCGCTCCAGAGGCCCGCGTAGGCCGCCTCCGCCCCCAGGCTCTCTTGCACCATCCGATCGAACACGAACCCATGAGCGGCCATCCAATCGAGATGGGGAGTCGCGGACCAACCACCCCCGAAACAACTCAGCATGGCCGGGCGCAGCCCCTCCACGGCAACCACCATGAGGCGTTTGGGACACTGCGATGCTTCTAGCATGGATCGACGATCATCCGTGGACATGTGACAATGCGCTATCGCGGCGCGTCGCTACAAACGAACTCCGTCGCGACGCAAAATCTATCGTACCAGCTTTCGCCCCCTGTAGCTTCCCGCTTCGGAGGCGATCGATCCACGGTCCCCCACTCGGATGGAGAATCCTGGGATGTTCCAGCACGCGAAAAAGCGGAATAGATGGCCGCTGCACACCAATGCCCTGCGCTGGATGGGCAATTGGATTGCCTTCGCCATCCTGCTCAGCGGTTGCCATGGTCTTTGCCCAGCTCAGGACACCCTGGCAACTCCCCTAACCGATCAGGAGATGGCGGGCATGCTGCGCCTTTCCGAGGGCGATTTACCCTGCATGATTTCTGCCCCCCATGGCGGTCGCCAAGTGGTTCCCGGCGTCGCACCGCGCACCGGCGATGGGATTGCTAAAGGAGCCTCTGGCTTTTTCGCCGGAAGAGACTCCTCCACCGAGGAACTGGCGCTCGAGGTAGTCGACTGTCTTGTGGAACGACTTCACGCCAAGCCCTTCCATGTGATTTCGTCGGTGCATCGCAAGTACGTCGATTTCAATCGCCCGATGGATATCGCCATCGAATCGACTCGAATCGAACCTCTCTACAAACGATATCACGACGCTCTAGCAACCTATGCCAAGCAGATTCGACGGCGGTTCCCCGGCGGTCTGTTGATCGATATTCACGGCCAAGGAACTCGCCGCGATCTGGTCTATCGAGGAACCCAAAATGGGCGGACGGTCCAACGCTTGATCGATGCCTTCGGGATCGACGCTCACACAGGCTCCCAAAGCCTCTTCGGCATGCTGCAACAGCGCGGATGGGGGATCTATCCCGTGCCATTGGACGGCAAAGAACAAGCTGGATTTACTGGCGGCCACATCGTTCGCACCTACGGCAGCCACACCCCATTTGGACTGGAGGCGATCCAGTTGGAATTTGGCGCCGACTATCGCTCCAACCAAGAGGCACGCTCCAAGACGGCGGAAGAACTGGCCGACGTGATCATCGCCTTCCTCGACCGCTACCATCTCTGGCATCGCGTCGCCGCACCCGTCGATCTAGGGCCTCCACAACCTGTCGACGCAGAGCTGCAAGAGAGCAGTCGTTAGCACAAAATCAGCCGCGGCGCGCGACGATAGAGAATCGATCGAGTGCGCCAACTCTCGCGGCGGCTCGATCATCCCGGCAGGCGTTTCACGATACCTGCGACGGCGGCACATGCCCTACGTGACGCCAAGCCTTCCGGCGAATCTTTCTGAAGGCATCTCGCATCTCCTGAGCATCCTGAAAGCGAAGCTGCGGCTTCAATTCCAAAGCCCGCCGCAATAGTGCAATCAGCTCCGGGTGCGCCTTCCTTCGAAGATTCGCCATACCCGGTGGCGGCCACTGAAATGGCCACTCAGGAAGATGACCCGTCAGGATCTTGTAACAAAGCAGACCCAGGGAAAAGACATCCGATTTGGTGCTTGGACGCCCCATCGCCTGCTCGGGGGCCATGTACCCAACCGTCCCCGACCCCGACCCAACAATCGTGCGCAAAGCAATGCGGGCGATGCCGAAATCCATCAACTGCAACCGACCATTGCTCATCAGAATCACATTGTCCGGCTTGATGTCGCAATGGATGATCCGATTCTGGTGCGCGTACGCGACCGCCTCGAACAATTGCTCGAGGTACTCCAAAGCGGTTTGGGCTCCGATGCGACGCCGGAGACGCGAGGCGAGGGACTCCTCCCCGAGCCGCGTTGCGATGACAAAACGCCCTTCGATAAAGGATGCGTCTTTCACCGGAAGAATATTGGGATGATCCAATCGCGCAACCAACCGCGCTTCCCGCTGAAAGGTCTGCAGCATCGCCGGAGTGACAATCGAATGGTGCGGCATCTTCAGAGCGACATGCACCCCTTCGATGGTGTCGAAGGCTTGGTAGACGTGAGCAAAGCCCCCTTGCGCCAACCGTCGTTCAATCCGGTATTTCCCCAAACGCTGACGGATCCGCAACTGGGGGAATGTGGCTGGCTTTTTTGCTAGCGGTGGTAGAGCCAACGCGATCATCGAGGACCCAACATCAAAAAAATCTGTGGGCAATCCGTGGTCCAGGTGGCGCACGTCGCATCGGACAGGAAGGTTCCCCAATGCAACCAGGGCCGATGAGTCGGCTCTTCTACCGTAGTATTTCGGATCGCTGCGCGCTTCGGAATCGCTCAGGCCGCAAAAAATCCTCCCTCACCCACCATTCCGTCCGGCAAAGACCGCCGCGACGAAAAAACTTCCGCACTTCGCCCAGACTTCCAAATCCGCGATCGACGATTCCCCCGACTTCGGTCAGCTCTTTCGCTTCCCATTCCTCTGACGACGCTGCTCGCGCGACCCCGCGTCGCGGGGTGTAGCCCCACTCCTTCCCGACCCATCCTCCGGCGGCTTGGTTTTGGCAAGCCACGGCAGAACGTCCGACAGCTTCTCCGGGGGTTTGGTCGTTTTGATTTTCCCGGGATCGAACTTCTTGCTGAGCGATTCCCTGGCGGCGACCGGTTTGGCCGCCATCGCGCCGGATGCCGGAGCGTCGAGGGCGGCTTCGACAGGCGGAGTGAACTTCTTGACCATGTGGCGTTCCACCAACGACCAGATGCTGCTGGTGATGAAGTAGATGCAAAGGCCTGCCGGCACCTTGAAGAACATCACCCCCATAAAGATGGTCATGTACATCATCATGGTCTGCGCCATCTGCTGCTGTTCATCGGTCGCTTTGGGCATCAGCACCTTCTGCTGAATGATGAACAACACCACCGTGATAATCGGCAGCAGATTCAGGTAGGGTCCGAACCAACCTGTCCCCTTCCCCGCAATCCAGTCAGGCATCCAAGTGGACCAATTGAGCAGCATGTCGGGGCCGGCCAAGTTGGAACACCAGTCGAAACCGGGGATCAGCGGTTGCTGCCGCAACTGCACGTCGACGGAGACGGCGCGGTAGAGCCCGATCATGATCGGGATTTGGATGAAGAGGGGAAGGCAACCAGAAGCGGGATTGAAATTGTGCTTCCGATACAGCTCCCGAGTTTCCTTCGCACGCCGTTCAAAGTCGTTCTTATACAGCTCGTTGATCCGTTTGATTTCCGGTTGCAGGGTCTGCATCTTCTGCGCGTTCAGGGAGGCTCGGCGCGTCAGCGGGAACAAGAGACTTCGTACCAGCACCGTCAGCAGCACAATCGCGATGCCGTAGTTCCTCACGATCGCATAGAGCGTGTGCAGGATCCAGGAAAGCGGTTTGGCCCACCACTTGAACCAGCCGTAGTAGACCAAATCTCCCAGTCCGTATCGGTCCAGCAACTGGGGATCCTTGGGTCCAGCAAACAAAAGATACTTTCGCTTGTGCTCAGCCCCCGCAGCCAGCTCCACCGGGACGGTATCCAGCCATGCACTGACGTTGGCGGCATTTTGTTTGGATGGGACCATCTGAGTTGGATCGCACTGCGCCCTTGTGGCGGCTTGAGCGATCTGATCGAGATCCTGTGCCTGGGAAGGGTGTGGCATCAGGGTCGCCGCGAAGAATTGGCCGTCGATGCCGAGATACTTCAGGTCGCGCTGATCGGGCGGGAGAGCGGCGCTGATGAAGAGGCTATCAGGCTCTCTGGGGTTGTTTCGAGCTGCCGAGACAATGCCACCCCGAGTCAATGTCGTGTGCCCCTGCCGTCGACTGGAATAGACGATATCCCGCGCCCCCGAGCCTTCGAACATGTGCGGGCTGATTTTGACTAGATACCACCAACCTTCCAGTGTCAGCCCGCTGAAAGCTTCCTGTCGGAAGGCAACACGATGCGACTTCTTGCTCCGATTGCGGACCGACGTTTCCAGTTCCAAGTCGTATCCCGATCCGCCAGAGGTGCTGGTTCCCAGATTGGGTCGAAGCCAATACCGTTTGACCAACTCCAGATCTGCATCGATACCCTGCTTTTTCAACCAGGGGCCAAGGGGCATCCGAAACTCCACCCCCTGAGCGGGAGCCACCCCATCGGTTGACTCCTTTTCCTCCAACCACTCTGCCTGCCAGTGCCCATCAAGCGTCTCCTGAAGGCCGGGCAGGGCGGACGATCCAGCGAGGATTTGCCGATCATCCAGCGTGGCCAGGGTGGTGAGGCAGGAGAGTCGATTCCAATTTCCCTGGACTTGTTCGTCCCGCGGATCATCCCCTTGGCGAATGACATCCATGGGCTGCTGCACCAGCTTGACCTGAAAGGCCATCGCCGACTCCGAACCAGATCGCAGCACCTCCACCTTCAAATCTTGCCCAGGTTTTGTCCCGGCGAGGACTCCACGGAGATCGGACAGCGACTTCACGGGCGTCTGTGCCACCTGGACAATCAAGTCCCCCTTGCGAAGTCCACGCGGATTGCTCGGTGTCTTGTAATCGACCGCGTCGGCAGCGGGCGAACCAGGTGGTACCACCTGAACCCGCAACCCTTGCGACTCTTCCGTCAGCGCCAAATAACCCCAGTACCCGGCTTCGGCTTCAATGTTCCGATAGCGAAACTTTCCCTCTTTCTCCTGCTCCACCAACTCGATCCGCTCAATCCCACCACCACGACTGGAAAGAGTCACCAGAAGGCGAAAACCTTCCTCGGGACGCATCGATCCAAGCGTATGCCAGGAAGGAGTCACCTCGGGCAACTTCTCTTCCTCTTCCGACGGCTCACTCAACGGATCGTCGGACTCTTTGGGTTCGGCAGACGCCACCGCTTCGCTCGCGGCGCCACCGAATGGTGATGCTCCCTGGGAAGCAGTCGCAGCGGGTGGCGCGTCGACTTCAGGAGGCGCGAAGCGCTGTCTGAGGGAGGACCATAGAAGGAACATCCCGGCCGTCAGAAAAAGCCAGGCTAAAAATCGTTTATCCACTCGAAATACCTTTTGAAGGGGGCTGATTCGGCACCAAGGTCGCCGATGTCGTCCTCGCACCGACCATCCACTACCGTCCCGTTTTCAGTCTTTCCGCCAGGAAAGACCCTAACAATGGGACCGCCAAGATTTTTTTCATTGTCTGGTCAACATCGTACTCGATGCGACGAAAAGTCACTCTTCGGCCTTCGACAATCGCATAGCAACTTCTCCAATCCCCGTCGCGCGGCTGCCCGACGCTCCCCACATTGATCATCGACTTACCGTTCCCTAGCAGGAAACCGGCCGAGCATTCCTCTTCTGGGATGAACGTGAAGTCTTCCGTGAAGACGCCGGGCACGTGGGTGTGCCCCATAAAGCAGACTTCCTTGATCATTGAAAACAATTTTTCCATTTTTCGCTGCTCGTGTGCGTCCTCGGGAAAGACGTACTCGTTGAGCGGGTTTCGGATCGATCCGTGCACGAAGCAATGCCCCCCCTCGACGTGCGTCCTGGGCAATCGCGCTAGAAACCCCATGCGACGCCGGATTTCTTCACTGCTGCCGGTCGTCTCCAGTTGCTGGCGGGTCCAGAAAATCGCTTGCTCTGCCGTCCCCCCGAATCCCTCGGGATCCAGCAGAGCACCAAAATCATGGTTCCCCAAGATGCAGACGTCTGCCTGCATGATGGCATCCAGGCAGACACAAGGATCAGGACCGTACCCCACCACATCCCCGAGGCAGTAGATCTGATCGCATCCCTGACGCTTGATATCTTCCAGCACGGCCGTCCAGGCTTCCAGGTTGCCGTGAATGTCACTGACGATTGCCCGCTTCACCCTATCAACCTCTCCCGGGGTTCGTTCCCTGAGCCGATCTCGACCTGCCTACCACTGGGCCAACTCCACTGTCGGCTCCATTTCCTTCTGCAGGCCACTCCAGCAAAGGGGTGATCGATTCGCTGATCCTTCAGCCTTCAGCGGCCACTCCGGAGACGATCACCCAGCATGTTGTCCAGTTCGTTGATCGCGTAAATCTTGCGAATCGTCGTCTCCAGATCGTACGGCACCCTCCGAAAGGTAACCGTCATCTCCTTGCTGTCCAGGATCACATAGCAAGCCCGCGAGTCCTCATCCCGAGGCTGCCCCACACTCCCGACGTTGACCATGACCTTTTCACGACCAAGACGGAAACTGGAGTCATCGAGATCATCGGGGGGAATGAAGAGGGGGTCGGTCACAAAGACACCTGGCATGTGCGTGTGCCCTTGGAAGGCGTACTGTGGCACCCTCTGGAAAATCTCATGCATCCGAGAGGCCACCAGCGAAGTCTCCGGGAATACATACTCATTGGTAGGATCCCGCGCCGACCCGTGGACATATAGGAATTGATCGACCTGCTTGAATTTCGGAAGTCCGTTCAGAAAATCCCAGCGGCGATCGGCAACTCCGGCACGCCCCCTCCCGAAATCATCAAGACAATCGCGCGTCCAGTAGATGGCCCGCAAAGCCACCGGATTGAATCCTTCGGGATCCCAGATCGCAGCTTGGTCATGATTCCCAAGAATCGCAAACTTGCAACGGCGCATGACGATATCCAAGCATTCGCAGGGATTCGGGCCGTAACCTACGATGTCCCCCAAGCAAACGATCTCATCCACCTCTTGCGCGGCGATATCGTTCAGGACAGCCGATAAGGCTTCCAAGTTGGCATGGATGTCGCTGATCAGGGCCTGGCGCACTGTGTCCAAAACTCCCACTGAAAACTCGAAGGCTTCGCAATACCTAAGCCGCAGGCCACTGACCAAAAATGGTCGATCGACACGATCCCAGTCCCTTCAACGTACTAAGTCGCATCCATTTTCCCAAGTGACCTAAACGAAGGCGTCGTTTAGAAGTTGGGAGAACCACGACGAAAATACAAAAGAATCGCTAAAACCCCACCCCTCCTTACCTTTCGCCCAACCCGCTTTTCCTGCTCCCGCGCGACATCCAAACGGCGCACACTTCTCCTTCCCAGGAAGGATCTATAGCCTTTATTCTAGAAAAAGTAGGAGCCAAGAAGTTCCGTTTCTACCCAAAAATCGCTTCGAACACGAAATAAACCTCCCCGTGACTCGTTTTCAGCCCCCCCTCTGCCTGTTGATCGATACCGCTGCTCGCCAAGGAATTGTGGCGTTGGGGCCCAGTTCCCATGGGGCGAATCTACAGGCAGCCGCCCCGAAGTCTTGCTCAGGCCCGCTGCCCAATTCTCCCAGTCGCTTCGGGTTCGCGCAGGTGGACCACGCTTTGCGGATCGTTCCAAGCGACTCCGTCGCATGGGAAACCATCCCCAGCGACCCAGGGGTCAACCGCATGCTGGTGCCGACCATTCAACAACTGCTCGGAAGATTTTCTATCCCGATCGACCAACTCCACCCACTTGCAGTGATCGAGGGCCCTGGATCTTTCACAGGAATCCGTGTCGGTCTAGCGACCGCCAAGACCCTAGCCTACGCAGCGTCGCTCTCTTTGCTGCCAGTCGATGCCCTGGAGGCGCTGGCGATGGAAGGATGGCTGAGCGACGGGCGGCAAGCTCCAATCGAGGTCGGTGTCCTGATGGATGCCTATCGAGGCGAATTCTTTTGGGGTCGCTGGCGATGGGACCAAGAAGGGTGGAGGACGATCGAACCAAGTCGGCTGCTACGAGCGACGGAGGCGATTCCGGCTTGCCAATCCGCCGTGCAATCGATCTTGTGTGGTCCGGGTGTCACCCTACTGGACCGGAAGAACTCGCTAGCCTCTTGGCAGGATGCCGGCTGGCGGGCGCTGACCGACCCGATCCCCGTCGAGACAGCAGCGAGGGCACGCATCCTTTTGGCTTATCTTCTCCACGAAACAGTCCCCACGACCGACCCTATCTCGCTATTGCCGAAGTACCTGCGGGGAAGCGCCGCAGAGGAAAAAGCCGCTTCCAACTTCGCGTCTAGGCCACCGGGATCGATCGATGAGTGATCGCCCTAGCCAATTCGACTGGGTGGTGGTTGGTGGTGGTTCAGCAGGCTGCACGGTCGCAAGAGAACTGTTGCTGCGGAAAGATCCCGCACGAAAGATCCTTTTGATCGAAGCAGGCGGGGAAGCTACCGACCGACGTGTCGCCGTGCCAGCCCGATCGATCGAGTTGATTGGTTCGGCCCTGGACTGGAAAGACCGCACGGAAGCCTCGCCACAACTTGCGGGACGTCGTCTTTGGTGGCCCCGAGGCAAGGGGCTGGGTGGATCGTCCAGCATCAATACGATGATTCATGTCGTCGGTTCTTCGAGAGACTGGGATGACTGGCCAAGGGAATCACAAGCTCTCTGGAATCACTCCAACTGCCATCGCATTTGGGAGTCATTGGTAGAAACCTACTACTCCGATGGAAGTTCCCTGGACGAACCAATCCACCTTGCTTGTCCGCCGCGCCGCTTCGACATCTCCGAGTGGTTCCTTGAGGCATGCCAAGCAGCAGGTTGGCCCAACTCCTGGCACCCCGGATGGGCGACCGTCGGCTTTGGCACTTTCGCGCGCTGGCAGCAGGGTTGTTTTCGGAAATCCCCGTGGGATCTGCTTCGCGCGCTCGACTCCGATCGCTTGACCATCGCCACCGATTGCTTTGTCCAGCGACTGATTCAAACCGACTCCCAGTCCATTGCACTGGAACTCGCCACACCTCACGGAACCCAGTCAATTCAGGCGCGCCTGGGAGTGGTGCTGGCAGCAGGAGCCATCCAGACCCCTGCTCTACTGCAGCGAAGCGGGATCGGAGACCGAGAGTCCCTGGCGCAAGCAGGAATTCCCTGTCGCTACGAGGATCCGCATGTCGGTAAGCATCTTCAGGATCACCTGATCTTCCCGATCGGCCTTCAGACACCGCCGCACGCCGTTGCCGACAAACCCGGCCTTCAGGAGGCAGACAACCGCTGGACCGACCTCACCAAGCCGCCTCCCGACTGGCGTCTTGCCAGCAACCTCGTCGAGGTCGGCGCTTTCGGAACGGTGCCATCCTCACCGCGTTCACCCGAGCCCCCTCCCGACTTCCAAATCCACCTAACCGCCACGAAGTATCTGGAGTATGCGGCTCGCGACAAACCTTCCCATGGCGCGACGCTGGGCGTCACCCTGCTGAGACCAGATTCGCAAGGGAGCATCGAACCGGTGAGGCAGGCGGGATCGGTTGGATATCGCATCCACCCCAATTATCTCGAACAGCCCAACGACTGGGATCGATGGCTTCCAGCGATCCGCGCAGGAATCGACCTAGCCTCCAGCGAGTTCTGGGCGCGAAAGGGGTGCCAGATGGAACGCTCAGGTTGGCGGGAAGCCGAGGACGACCAGTTGAGGACGGCCTTTGGCCGATTGGCGACCACCTTGTTCCATCCAGTTGGAACTTGCCGCATCGGTGCCCCAGGAGAAGGGGTGGTTCGCCAGGATCTGGCGCTGCATGCCCTGCCCGGAGTTTGGGTGGCCGATGCTTCCGTCCTCCCGAAAATCCCTCGAGGAAATCCCCAAGGCCAGGTGCTGCTGATGAGCAAATGGCTGGGCCAGCATCTGTCGGAAGGATGACACGCCCCGGCGTCCCCGCCCTGCGGGCGTCTCAATTCTTCTCACGAACTTAACAGATCGCGACATGCAGCCAGGGACCGCATGCGGAAAAATAATGGCCGATGTTGAATTCTCGACTGCGGGCGATTCCAGCCCCCCTCCACTGATTTCCAGGTGTCCTATGCTCATGCGTTCCATTGGCCCCAGGGGTTTTGCTCCTTGGCGGATGTTGGCGGTGGTGTTTCTCCTAATGGTCCGCGTCGCCCCATGCCAAGCCCAGGTGGAAGTCGATTCCCAGCTTCCCGACTACCGATTCGATGCCACCGGAATTTCGGGGCAAATCAAAACGGTCGGCTCGGACACCATGAACAACCTCATGCTGCTCTGGACGGAAAGGTTCAAGGAAGGCTATCGGAGTGTGCGGGCCGAAGTGGAGGGAGCGGGGTCGTCCAAGGCGATGCCGGCACTGCTGGAAGGGGCGGCAAGTTTCGGGCCGATGAGCCGGGAGCTGAAGGCGAGCGAAACCAATGAATTCGAGAAGAAATTCGGATACAAACCGGTGCTGCTTCCCACCAGCATCGACATGTTGGCCGTATTCGTCCATCGCGACAATCCGATCGAATCGATGACGCTGGCTCAGGTCGATGCGATTTTCTCCAGCACCCGCAAAATGGGAGCCCCACAGCCGATCAACCGCTGGGGTCAACTTGGCCTGGCCGGTTCCTACGCCAATGCGCCAATCACCATGTTCAGCCGCAATGCAGCATCCGGGACCTACGGGTTCTTCAAGGAAATGGTGATGGGCAACGGCGACTTCCGCGATGAAGTCAGCGAGCAACCGGGAAGCCCTGCGGTGATCCAGTCGGTGGGATCCAATCCCATGGCGATCGGCTACAGCGGAATCGGGTACAAGACCGAAGGCGTCAAGGCGATCGCACTGGCTGCCGACGCCAACCAGCCTGCCATCGCGCCGACCGCTGAAAATGCCTACTCTGGCGATTATCCCCTCTCCCGCTATCTTTATTTGGTGGTCAATTACAAACCCCAATCGCAGTTGGACCCGCTGCGCCGAGAATTCCTCCGATTTCTCTACAGCAAACAGGGCCAACGCTTGGTGATCCAGGATGGCTACTACCCGGTGGACGCACAAACCGCTCGCGAAGCACTTCAAAGCGTCGGGATTGATCCGAAGTTTTGATGCAATGCCAACGACCGGGGCGGTCGCTGTGGATCGAAGTGGGACAGGTGTTCCAGGCAGATCCCATCGGGCCGTTTGCCGGTCCGCATTCCTCACTCCCGCTGCGATGCTGCCACCATGAAGCGAAGCCAATCGACTCCCTGGGGAGTCAAGCTGCTGGATTCTTTGGCATCGAGGGTGATCCCCATCGGTGGCATCGGCACGATCCTGTCGATTTTTCTTGTGGTGATCGTGCTGCTTGCCAATGTGCTGCCGCTGTTCCGCCCGTCCAAAATCTCCGACGCCCGCTCGTTCGCCCTCCCCTCCGGCTACGAAAAGGAAGCCGTTGCGGTCGGTTGTCATGATTCCAATTGGATGGCGTGGGTGATTCGTAGCGATGGAACCATTGGCGTGTTCGACACCGCCAAAACTCGGCTGATCCAGGAGATACCACCACCGGCAGACTGGCCTGCACCAACCCGGATCGTCACCACGGCCAACACTCCCGACCACCGCTCTTGGCTTGTCGGGTGCAACGATGGAACCTTACGGTTTCTCGATCTTTCGCTAGAGGAGGGCTTTCTAGCCGATACCGACCCTCCGTCCTCGGAAACCGCGGTCGGTTCCACGCAGGACAATCGTTTGGTCGTCTCCACGGGCGAGGGATTGCGACGCTTCCTCACCGTCCCCACGGCGCGATGGAGCCCTCCGCTGAGCGTTGGGGATCAACCGATCAGGCAGGTCGATTTGCATGGCAGTCAAGCGGGAGGGGCTGGCTCCCAGGATCGCGCCAGACAGTGGGGAGTGGTCTGCGGGAACCGCCTGACCGTCGGCATCAGTTCCACCAAAGTCAATCGCATGACGAAAAAAACCACCGAACAGGTGGCGATGATGCACCAGGACCTGGGGGACAGGATGGCTGGTGAACCGATTGCGGTGATGATGCACGCCAGCGGCAATCGCGTTCTGGTTGCTTCGTCCGTCGGGGAGGTGATTTCCTACCGCTGGGATGCCATCTCCGGCAGCGACAAGAAGGATTTGATGCCGGAGTACCAATTGCAGCTGTCCGATTATGGCGTCCGAGCCGCGACCGTCGCTGCCCCCTTGTTGGGCCGAGAAACACTCCTGGTGGGCGATGCCAACGGTGCGATTGTCGGAGTGTTCGAGGTCCGCGAGACGGCCGAGCAACATCAAAATGGCGCCAATCGGTTGGCGGCGGTTCAACGGATGGAAGCAGGTACAGCTCCCGTCCGCACCCTCGCCAGCTCACCAACCGACCGCGTACTTGCGAGCTGGACGGATGCTGGCGAGGGACAACTTTCCTTTGCTTCGACCTCGCGTCGATTGGCGCGATTCCGCGATTCCAACGTTCCGTGGAAGCACTGCAATTTTTCCCCCAAAGGAGATGCCATCTGGATGCTGGGGGCTCAGCAACTGGCACAGCGCCCCGTTGCACTCGCTCACCCCGAAGCATCGTGGCAATCGTATTTTCGGCCCGTCTGGTACGAAGGGTATCCCCAGCCGAGGTACATGTGGCAAAGCTCCTCTGGCTCGGTCGCCGCCGAGAACAAGCTGAGCCTCATTCCGTTGATCTTTGGAACGCTCAAGGCAACCTTCTACACGTTGTTGGTGGGTGTCCCGCTGGCGCTGATGGCGGCAGTGTTTTCCAGCGAGTTCATGGACCGGCGATGGCGTCGGAGGGTCAAGCCGGCGATTGAGCTGATGGCGAGCGTGCCGAGTGTGGTACTGGGCTACGTGGCTGCCATGGTCTTCGCACCCTGGCTTCGCGATCACCTGGCATGGATGCTGGCGATGGTCCTTCTAGTTCCTTTCAACTACCTGTTGGGTGCTCATCTCTGGGGTTTAGTCCAACGGGATATCGCTCTACGATCGACCGGGTATCGCGTGGTGGCTGTTCTGTTGCTGCTGCCCTTTTCTGTTTGGCAGGCAGGCTGGCTGGGCCATTGGATCGAGGACCGTTGGTTCGACGGGAATCTGCTCCGCTGGATCACCGACGGCGGGTCCAGTTCGCAGATCGGATGGCAATTGATTTCACTGCCGCTGGCCGTCCTTTTGGTCGGCCTCGGGAGCAATCGCATGGAAAACCTCCTGGGCGAAAAAAGCTACTGGACGACTGCCCTCGGAAGACTGACCCGATTCTTTCTCGCCGCGTTGCTCGTGTGGATGGCGGCCGGATCGATCGGTTGGGTGCTGCAGCGTTGGCTGGGACCGATCCAACCATTGGTTTTTTCGGGAGGATATCAGGAGCGGAATGCGATTCTGGTCGCAAGCCTGCTCAGCTTCGCCATCGTTCCCTTGATCTACACGCTGGCCGATGATGCTCTCCAAGCGGTTCCTCAGCATCTTCGCAGCGCATCGCTGGGCTGCGGCGCCACCACTTGGCAGACTGCTTGGTACGTCGTGCTGCCAACGGCGATGAGCGGCATCTTCAGTGCCGTGATGGTTGGCTTTGGACGCGCGGTGGGGGAAACGATGGTGGTTCTGATGGCCGCTGGCAACACGCCCCTGATGGACGTCAGTCCGTTCAATGGGTATCGCACCTTGTCGGCGACTTTGGCGACCGAGCTTCCAGAAGCGGCGCGAGGCACCACCCACTTTCGAACGCTCTTTCTGGCCGCACTGCTCCTGTTTGTCATCACGCTTCTAGCCAACTCGATCGCCGAATGGGTCCGTATCCGTTACCGCAAACGCTTTGTTCAGCTTTGACCGAGTGCCGTTTATGCCGCCCCGGACCTCCGCGAACCCCAATAGCATGACCGCGACCACGCCGCGAACTCCCAGACCCCGTCCCGGACTGAAGGCCGAGGGCGAGGTATGGATTTGGCTTACCGGCGGCACCTTGGCTCTTTGCGTCGCCATGATCGTCGGCCTGCTCTCGCTATTGGCTTGGCAAGGGATGCGGAATTTCTGGCCCAAACCGCTGCTGATGGTCCCCACCAAGACCGGAGAACTGATCCTTGGAAAGCTGCAGGGTGAGGAGCGATCCAAAGGCGAAACATCGCTCCCGATCGGTCAAGAAGGTCGATCGGCGACAGCCACCGAATCAGATCCCTCCCGAGGTCGACGTCTTTACTTGCGCACCGGGAACTTCGAATGGACCAATCGGCATTTTACCTATGTCAGCGACATCGACAGCGATTTGAACGAAGCCTGGCAGCCCGTAGATGCCTGGGCGTTGGAACGACGAAAAATGGGAAGACTGTTCGCCTTCCCAACACGGATGGTTTGGCATGCACCTCGCTTCCCGGACGCGATGGCCGAGCT
This sequence comes from Pirellulaceae bacterium, assembly GCA_044371425.1. GTDB lineage: Bacteria > Planctomycetota > Planctomycetia > Pirellulales > Pirellulaceae > JBEISR01. The sequence continues at coordinate 148,570 of JBILTR010000004.1, forward strand.
GATAGCTCAGTGCCTGGAAGCGGTGAAGACGATCGAGGCGGAATCAGAGAATACCTCCCCCTCGACGCTGCGACAGATTCTAGAAGATCACCAGCAGAAGTCCTTGCGAAACGGCCTGGTTCGATGGATCGACCAGCGGCTTGACGAAGGATACTTGATTTGCCAAAAGCAGGCTGATGGTACCCTGACACCCTCGAGTGCCGATACAAGCGTCGTCGACAACTCGCCGATACAATTGGTCGCTTGCCTCGATGCCGGGGAAGGTTTCAATCTCCGCTTTGCATCCTGGCTACAGCGTGCCCAACGCCACGTCGCCGAAGGTGAACGCCTTCAAAAATCGATCAGCCGCATCGACGCCCACATTGAAAAGGCGAGACTGAAGCTACGACAGTATGAAATTGACCACCGAAAGAGCCTGCTGCCTAGGCTGGCGGACCTGGAGCAATCGGCGGCCGCGTTCGCAACCAGAACTCAGAAGATGGAGCGCGCTGCATCGCTGTTGAAGCAACTTGCGTTGGATGCTTCGCTGGCGGACCGACTTGCCCCAAGGCTCGACGAGTGCCTTCGGTGGTTGGATGCCTCTCGCGCGGCAGAAGAAGGAAAATGGAAACAACTGCAATCAGCATTCTGGACCCAACTTCCCGACGCGAATGCCGAAGACAGGTCGGTGGTGGAGGTCTATCTGGAGCGGATGGTGAGCGGGCGGATGGAGTCGGCTGCGATCCAGGAGTCGCTGGAGATTGCGTTATCTGCTCAAGACGAACAGGTAGTGACTTGGTCGATCCCCCAGCAACTCAAGAGCCTACCGGAGCCACAAGCGAATTCCGATCGCTGGCTGGATTCGGATCCGGCGAGGAATTGGTTAAGCCAGGAGATTCCAGGAGCGGACCCTGCCGGTTGGCGGTGGGAGGGAAGACCGCTGGGAGATCGAGGCACGTGGTGGACGGGGAAACAGCCTGCATTCGGGACCCGATATCTCTGGCATTCCGGCGCAACCGATTCCAAAGAGGCGACTGCCTCCCTTCTCCCTGTGCATGATGTGTCCATGTCCGAAATCGTTAGGGGTTTTCGTCCCAACGCCTTGTCGGCGGTGGAGAAGTGGAAGGTCTATGGCGACCGCTGGTGGGAACTCGTCTCCAGCAATCCGCGCGAGGCGAATAGCGAAGGAGGACTGTTTCCTGCCATCTGGGGGACCATCGTCATGACGATGATCATGACGATGGTTGGTGTGCCCTTTGGCGTCATGGCGGCGCTCTACCTGCGTGAGTACGCCAAGTCGGGGTGGCTGGTCAGCCTGATTCGGATCTGCATCAATAATCTGGCTGGGGTGCCCAGTATCGTCTACGGAGTCTTCGGGCTGGCCTTCTTCTGCTACACCGTAGGCGCCTGGATCGATGGCGGATCGGAGCGGATCGGCATTGCTCCGTGGCCCCCAATGCGATGGTTTGCCGGTTGCGTGATTCTGGCCCTTTCCAGCATCGCCGCATTCTGGCTGCAACTTTGGAGTAGCGAAAAACCAAGCCCTTCGCATCGCATGCTGAGATTGGCAACCAACCTGATTTGGCTTGGCTGCGCTGCAGGCGTACTCCTGCTGATCGTCAAAAACCCTTACTTCCATGGGCTTTATCAGGCTTCGCTGCCTAATCCCACCTTCGGTAAAGGAGGGTTGCTATGGGCTTCTTTGACCCTCGCGCTGCTGACGCTTCCGGTGGTGATCGTGGCGACGGAAGAAGCGATTGCTGCCGTCCCCAACAGCCTTCGCGAAGGGGCCTTCGCATGCGGTGCCAGTCGCTGGCAGACGATACGCACCATTGTGCTGCCCCTGGCGCGGCCCGGAATTCTCACCGGGATGATTCTCGCGATGGCGCGCGGAGCCGGCGAAGTCGCTCCACTCATGCTGGTGGGAGCCCTTCCTTCCGCAGTCGACCTGCCACTGGATGGCGAAGCGCCATTCCTTCACGGATCCCGAAGTTTCATGCACCTCGGATTTCAGATTTATACCCTCGGTTTTCAGAGTCAAAATAGCGAAGCGACCAAGCCGATGGTGTTTACCGCCACGCTGGTGCTGCTGATGATCGTCCTGCTGCTCAATCTGACCGCCATCGTCCTACGGAACCGACTGCGACAGAAACAGAACAGCGGAGTCTTCTAACGGCTGACGATCTGCCACTTGGAATCACCGCCAGCAACATGGGAAAAGAGGGATCGATGGATCGACTCAAGGCAATCGTCGAAGGCAAGCAGGTCGATGCGGTTGTTCACCAGGAAGTGCTTGGACTCGATTCGGTTCTTCGGATCGAACGGTTCAGCCTTTGGTATGGTCGCAAACAGGCGCTCTTTGAAATCGATATGCCGATCGCAAAAGGCAAGGTCACTGCATTGATTGGACCGAGCGGTTGCGGGAAATCCACTCTGCTGCGCAGCGTCAACCGGATGAATGACTTGATCGAAGGGATTCGAATCGAAGGGGACATGAAGCTGGGGGGCAAGTCGATCTTCGGCAAAGGAGTCGATGTCATCGCCCTGCGAAAGCGAATGGGGATGGTTTTTCAGAAACCCAATCCGTTTCCGATGAGCATCTTTGAGAATGTCATTTACCCTCTGCGCATCGATGGCGTGAGGAACCGAGCGACACTGGCAGAGGTCTGCGAAAAAAGCCTCCGAGGTGCGGCGCTCTGGGAAGAAGTCAAAGACCGACTGAACGAAAGTGGACTGAGCCTTTCTGGGGGCCAGCAGCAGAGATTATGCATCGCCCGCGCGATCGCTAGCGACCCCGAGGTGCTGCTGCTGGATGAACCTTGTAGCGCCCTGGACCCACTAGCAACCGGCAAAATCGAAGACTTGATCCAGGAACTCAAAGGGAATTACTCCATCCTGATGGTCACCCACAACATGCAGCAGGCGTCGCGGTCCAGCGATCTGACCGCGTTCATGTACCTGGGACATCTCGTGGAACTTGGGCCGACCGCACGCGTCTTCACCAAGCCCCTGCTCGCAGAAACCGAAGCCTACATCACCGGCCGCTTTGGCTGACCCCTACCGCACCCCCGATCATTCTCATCCGATCTGCGGGTGACTCCTTCTTCCGAAAAAATCAGGAAGATCTCGACCCTCTACTTGCCAACGCATGTAAGCTATGCCATGATGCGAAAAATCATCAATCGATGGGCCAACGCATGGGCCGATCGTCGGTTGCTGATTCATCCTCTCCAAAAGCATCTCTGTTTTTCCGGCATGAGAAACTCTGCGGATTTGGTGAGGATTTTCTATGAAATCTGTTCGTTATTTTCCGTCTACGGCGGCGCTGCTGCGCGCTGCTTTTGTCTTTTTGGGGGCGCTCTGCATCCCCAATATGCTTCAGTCGACGTTCGCACAGGACGCCGCAGTCGCTGAAAGTGGTGCACCTCCGGTGACCATCGAGGCTCTGGAGGCTCGACTGAAAGGCCTGGAAGCTTACCTGGGCAATGTCGCTCCGGTCGAAAACACCCCATCTGCGGGTATTCCAGGGCCGGGGCATAACGCTTGGCTGATGACCAGTGCTGCCCTTGTTTTGTTCATGACGCTGCCCGGTTTGGCCCTCTTTTACGGTGGTCTGGTTCGCAAGAAGAATGTTCTGTCGGTCATCGCGCAGTGCTTCGGCTGTGCAGGGCTGGTCACCATTCTCTGGGTGACATTTGGCTATTCGATGGTTTTCGGTGAAGGGGGTTCTCCCTTCCTGGGCAGCACCAAGCACTTGATGTTGCAGGGGGTTGGGTCGGCTCCCGACACCAACTACTGCGCTTGGGTTTCCGAGAACGTGTTTGCCATGTTCCAGATGATGTTTGCGATCATCACCCCCGCCCTGATCGTGGGTGCCATCGCCGAACGGATGAAGTACTCGGCTCTGATGCTATTCATCCTGGCCTGGATGATCATCGTCTACATTCCGCTGGCCCACATGGTTTGGGGGGTGGATGGTTGGATGAATGGAGTCTGGAATGGAAAGGCCGCGATCAAGTCGATCGACTTTGCCGGTGGCACGGTGGTACACATGAGCTCCGGATGGAGCGCTTTGGTGCTCTGCCTGCTCCTAGGACCTCGTAAAGGATTCGGGAAGACCCCGATGCCTCCGCATAGCATGGTGCTGTGCGCCATCGGCACAGGTATGCTCTGGGTCGGTTGGTATGGCTTCAACGCCGGCTCCGCACTGGCCGCCGATGGCGTTGCTTCCAGCGCCTTCACCACAACAACCGTTGCGGCAGCCGTCGCCAGCTTTGTCTGGCCGCTGATCGAGTACATCCGCAATGGTCGCCCCTCGATTCTTGGTTTCTGTTCGGGTGCCGTCGCCGGTTTGGTGGTCATCACCCCCGCCTGCGGCTTCGTCACCGTTCCGGCTGCGATGATCATGGGAGTGCTTGCGGGGATTGTCCCCTACATCTTCTGCACCACCGTCAAGCGAGCTTTCCGATACGATGACGCCCTGGATACTTTTGGGGTCCACGCAGTGGGGGGAACGTTAGGTGCGCTGCTGACGGGGATCTTCGCGACCGCCTCGGTGAATGCGAACCTGACCGGTTCCTATGCCGTGGAGAATGGACTGGACAAGATTTTGGCCGCTGGCACGCTTTGGCTAGAGCAGCTTAAGGCGATGGGAGTTACCATTGTTTTGTCGGTGGTGGCGACGCTGGTGATCGCGAAAATCATCGATGCGGTCATCGGGCTGCGACCGTCGCCCGATACCGAAGATATCGGCTTGGATCTGGTCGAACACGGCGAAGCAGGCTACGAAGGCTAAAGGAGAATACCAACTATGAAAAAAATCGAAGCGGTGATCCGCCACTTTAAATTGGAAGATGTGAAGAACGCCCTGACCGAAAAGGGCATCGCCGGAATGACGGTGACTGAAGTTCGAGGGTTCGGGCGCCAGAAAGGCCACACCGAAATCTATCGAGGTTCAGAATACGCCATCGATTTCGTCCCGAAGGTCAAGCTGGAGGTCGTCTGCGTCGACCAGGATGTCGACACGGTGGTCGGCACCATCATTGACGCCGCCCACACCGGTCAGATCGGGGATGGAAAGATCTTCGTCAGCGATATCGACTCGGTCATCCGAATCCGGACCGGTGAAAAGGATTCCTCTGCGATCTGATCCAGAGTCCGCAGTTGCATGGCATGACCCCAAAAAAACGCTCCGATCGGCTGGACCGGTCGGAGCGTTTTTCTTTTGATGCTGCGGGGCAGCACTCTCCCCACTTCGATCGGGACGACTCCCCTCGACACTCGTCCAGCACGCCGCCAAAAACAACGATCGGCGACAGGTCGGACCCCCACCCTTTGGCCCCCAGCTGCGACAGGATCTGCCAGCCGCTCGGGACGAAATCCTAAGCGACATGAACCTGCAAGCGGTTGCTTTTCGAACCAATCCCCTCACCGGGATGGATCCATCCGGGATCCGTATCCGTGGCGATCGCTTCACTCCATCGATTTTGGAATCGCCTACGGAAAGTCACCGGTCGACTTGCACGGCTCCACCGGGACCCTCCCCAATAGTAGCGGTGGTGCGCATGCATTCCAGCGTCCATCCAGCAGCTCATCAGCACCAGGCTTGCGATGAGCCAACAGGATGCGCTATCCATGACCGGTTGAATCGATGATGCAACGGTTTTCTCGTTCAATGGGAATCCAAGTCGTTTCGGGCGTTAGTACAGTGCCCTTCTCTTCTCTCTTTCTCCAAAGGACCGATCGATGAAGACCCTGCTGCCTAGTTCTTTCTTTGGGCTGCTACTGTTGCCCTTCATTCTTCCGTTTGCCGCTGCGTCCGCCGCGATGCAAAGCCCAATCGACATCACTCCCTACAACACGCTCTATACCCCTTCCCTTCAGCCACTGCTTTTCCAATACAGCACCAGCACTTCGATCTCTCTTCTAAATACAGGATCCCCCGATCACGAAGCGACCATACGAGCCACGGTGGAACCGGGCGCTGGGGAACTGGTGCTGGGTGGAACGACATACCACCTGAAACAGTTCCACTTCCACACCGAAGCCGAACATCGGATCGACGGCCATCAAGCGGCCATGGAACTGCACTTGGTTCATCTCTCAAGCCAAGGTGACATTCTCGTGGTCGGTCAGATGATCGAAATTGGGGCCTTCAATCCTCTGCTGGATGCCATCTTCAACGACCTCCCGACCCAACCGGGCGACAGCCGAACCGTTTCCAACTTTTCTCTCGATGGATTGCTTCCTTTGTCGCAAACCACATTCCGGTATGACGGATCTCTCACGACGGCTCCCTATCTCGAAGGAGTCCAATGGAATGTCTTCACGGAAGGGACAACGATGAGCCAAACGCAGGTCGATGCATTTCGATCGCTCTTCCCGCATGGCGACACTCGTGAAGTGCAGGATTTGGACGGTCGCTGGGTGCTGACCGATTTGAAGGGCTTCAGCGCAGTTCCCGAACCTGCTTCTCTGGCTGTGGGAATCTTGACGATCATCCCGATGATCTGCAGAGCGAGGCGCAAAGAGCGTTGGGATTCCTGCGCTTGATTCTCCCTTGGCGGTGAATGAAGCTAACGGGAAACCGCAAAGCACCTAGGGGAAACCAGCTCCGGAAAACTGCGTGTTCCGGAAGGGCCCAATCGACTTTCTGCACAGATATCCAGGGAAACCGGACGCAACAATCGTCCGGTTTCTCAATTCACCATCGATGGTCGCGCCTTGGCTCACCACCAGCCGCGACGCCACGCCCTAAGCGGCTACTCTCGCCGCATCGAAAAAGAGGTCTGGTGGATTCCGGTTTCGTCTTCGACGATGAAGGAACCAGCAGGCGCCAAGTACTTGGCGATCACCTCAAAGGGAGGCAGTTTGTACTTCTCCAACCCATTGCTGAGCGCAGCGAAGATCGGATTGCTCTCCGAGAGTTCTTTCAGGCGTGCTTTGTTCTCAGGATCAGCCGCCAGGTCGTAGAAAAGTCGCAGCGATTCTTCGGGTCGGGTGTAGGAAACAATGCTGCTCTCCTGGTCCCGCAACTGCGCCTTGATGCGGTCTCGCACCAATTTGTACTCCACCGAATCGGCGAGGATTTCGTTCTGTCCTTGCCGAGTCGCCAACGCGCGTTCCAGCATCGCACGACTGTCGGCGACCAGAATCATGTTGCCCGCAACCGTCATGCAAACTTCCGGTGCACGAATCGCTTGGGCATCCCCGGTAGGAACGGTGAAAGCATACGTCGTCTCTCCGGCAACCACGGTCGTGGTCCAGCGATCATCCATCTGCTTGAGCTTTTCAAAGATTTTCGGCATGGTATCGGTGCGGAACGCCGAGCCGTCTTTCAGGTGGATGCAGTAGACGTTGCTTCCGCTGTTGAGCTTGGCGGGGCGGATGAAGAACTGAGCCAGCGAGAAACGATCGCCGAGCTGATCGAGAAATTCCTTTTGGAAATCGATCCCAAGGAACTCCGAAACCCGATTCAACGCCTCGTCCTGGAAAGCCCCTTCCCCTCGGAAGTTATCGAAGATCTTGGCCACAGCGGAAAGTGTCTTTTTGACATCCCAGTTGACGGTAACGTAGCTCCCTGCGTCCTCGGCTACCCAATCTTCTGGATCGGTTGGTCCGCTTTTGGGGCGAATCACATCCAGCAGATTTTTGCGAGGGCTTGCCAGGAGCAGATGGAGGTGGGTGACCGAATCGAATTCTTTGGTCTGCAAGATCAGCGATCCGCCAACGCCCTGGACTCCATCCAACCCAAGCACGGGCAAGAAGGTCAGTGCCATGGTGCCGTTGGGGTTCCCCTTGATCACTTCCTTGAAAATTGCGATGGGATCGACGAAGAACGAGGCCTGAGGTCTCTCCCCTTCCACTCCCACACAGCGGCTCATGATGGTTGTGAACCGTCGATTGTCCGAAAGAGGTTTGAAGTCGATCCCGTTGCCAGTCCAGCGCTGCGCCAGTTTCTCGGCTTCGTCCACCTGCGAACTGATGACCAAGCATCCCTGATTGATGAAGTACCCCATCTGCCGTTCGTTGCGATTTGGGTCGCGCCATCCGATCAAGGTCAGCTCCCCCACCTCCTTCGTGCGCTTCTCTGCCCCCGCATTGCTCAGGCGCTCCTCCAACCGCTCCAGCAAAATCTCGACCGCTGGCATCTCATCCCCGGCCTCCAAAAGAACGCTGACGGCCGGAAATGTCTCGGTGGGGCTGACCGCGATGGCCATCTCACCATTGGGGATGCTCAGCAACTCCTCGAAATTGACCCCCAACCGCTCCTGCATCCCGTCGAGGTTGGTGATCAGGGAGTTGTAGATCTCGCCAAGCATCGGCTTGAGCTGCGGATCGTTCCCCAGCCGGCCCATGCTCGAATCCGCCATCTTCGCCTTCATGTCGCGTGTGTCGTCGATTCGGACGTAGGCGAGGGTATTGTCGGCAAACAATCGAGGGGCCGTGGGGCGCTGGGCCCAAGCCACCGGACTGCCGACTAGACATAGCCCCAGCGACCAAAGACCCAGCATCCAAAGACCTTGTGAAACCCGTCGTTTGTGCCCCAGTTGCATCGCCGATTCCCTCCGGTCCAAGCCATGGTGCAAACACCGCTCGGACGATTCTTTCGTACTTCCATTCGACACCGCGTCGATACAATTCCACTTCGTGGATTATCTGTTTTTCTTGGAAAAATGCAAAATCCAAAAATCCCAATGGTCCTTCCGTCCTAGAATGGGTTTGAACCAAGAGGGGCAACCGTCCGATGGACCAAAGCAGGGTTGCGCCGTCCCATTCCAGACCTTTCTTTGACGCTGCTTACCATAATGAGATCCATCATGCGCCGTTTCGCCATCGGGCTTTTTGCCATTGCGTTGCTTTCCGCTCATGCCTCCATCACTTTTGGGCAGTTTGACCAGGGGGGTGGCTTTGGCGGCGGTACTGGTGGCTTTGGCGGCGGTACTGGTGGCTTTGGTGGTGGTACTGGCGGCTTTGGCGGCGGTACCGGTGGTGTTGGGGGTAGCACCTCTGGGACGGGATTGGGGGGTGGAGCTGGCACTGCGGGGGGATTGGGTGATAGCAGCAATACCGCCGTCCGCAACTTTTTTGAGACGACGCGGAGGTCCCGAGCGAACTTCTTCGGTGGCAATACAGCCCAAGGCGCTTCGACGGGTGGCATGAGGACCACGAACAGCTTTTCGACTTCACGCAGTGGCCTAGGTGGTCTCGGAGGCCTTGGCGGGCTTGGGGGCCTTGGTGGATTGGGCGGCGGGCTCGGCGGACTTGGGGGTCTTGGTGGGCTTGGCGGAAGCAACAACCAGGGAGCCACTGGCGGTAAGGGACGCTTGCGTTCGGTGGCCCAATTGGCTCCCGAGTCGCTTTCTCGACCTGTACCAAGCGGCCCGCGAATCGACGCACCGCGACTGACCAGCCGCCTCAGCGGCTCATCGGCTGCTTCCCGAATGCAGCGAGTGCGAGTCCAACTTCAGGGGTCCACCGCAGTTTTGCGGGGTGAGGTAGCAACGCAAGCCGATGCGAAGCTGGCGCGTCGCCTTCTGCTGCTGGAACCTGGCGTCTCCGATGTGGTCAACGAACTGACAGTGGCTACGGCTGCCGAGCAGATATCGGCTGAGCCGAATCCGTAGGGTTGCGATTGCCGCAAGCCTGTGGCTCACCGGCAGCGTTGCTTTATGGGACAACTGCACCGCCGGGCATGCCGCGTGCGGGTTGCATGGGTCGATGATCGACCTGAGGCCATGGCTTACCCCACGCTGGCGTCACCACTTGCGGGATCGCCCCCTTCGCTGCCGCTGGTGCACCCAGGGCTGGATTGGGGCCGGGAGCAGTGGCAGGCGGTTGGTTGATCGAACCATGCGCTGCTGGCTGGAGAACAGCACCTTCAGCTGGCCAGGTCGTGGTCGTCCCCAGTGGGGCATTGGCGGCCGGATCGCTGCCGGCTGGCACAACCGCCCCAGCGGGTAGGACGAAGCCCGAGGCAGGCGATGGAACGCCTCGCGGTACACTCCGCCCTGCCGATTGGGATGGGATGCTGATCGTCGTGGTACGGAGTCCCGAACTGGGGATACGGTTGGCATGATCCGGCGGATCGACTCGCAGAATATCTGCGTGGTACGAGGCAGCCTGGACAGCACTCCCCTGGTCGGATGAACTTCTCATTGCATCCCTCAGTGGCGCCATCGGATCTTGTGGCGCCTGGGGTGCGGCGGCAGTAGTGCCCTGCAGCACCACTTGCGAGGACTCCCCCCTCACCAACTTGCCATCTTTGCTGAGAAACGTAGGGATCAAGACGATCCGACGACTCTCCCCTTCCTGCTGCTGATCCCAAGGAATCCAGACGCTGTAGGAAGCTCCCAGCTGGCTCTCTGAAAAATGCTGAGTGAACTGTTCGGCGGTGAATCGGAACGTCTTATCTGCCTTTGCAGGATTGCTTCCAGCGGATTGACGAATCGTTTCGTCATAGCCATGAACCACCAGCTCGCCATCCACCGGGATCGCCTGCGATTTTTCATTGTAGAAATAGATTCGGCCCCCAAAACCGCGAGAAGGTGGTGCTCCTGGGGCGATGAAGACATCGGGACTCCATACCACTGCCATGCTGCGAGGAACTTGATATTCCTTCTCTTTGCTCCAGGGCCACTTGGACTGACCTTTTTTTGAATCCTTGGATGCTTGCTGGCTGGTCAAGGACGCACATCCACCAGTGCATGAGAGCGTAGCGAAGAGCATCAGCAGGGAAGTGATTTTCGTAAGCATCAATCGGTCCGACATCAGAGGGGCTCCTGCGAAGCGTATTGGGATCGTCTTGCGACCAAAGGGGCATTGAACCTCGGGACGATCTAAGGCCTTCCGGGCTGTACCGGGATGCCGCGAGGTTGCAGCAATCCAGCAGGACCGGTGGCATTCACTGGCCCAGCGGATGTCGCGGGCTGTGAGATGGGGCCAAAATTGGGAACGGGTGGTGAAGGAACGACGGATGTCTGGCCTTGGAAGGCAGGGGCCGGGATGCTGGGATCGATCGCAGGTCCTGGATTGCTAAGTGGGGCCTGCCCAGGAACACTCCCCGGCATCTCGGCGTACTCGATGACTCGGCGTTCCACTGGTTGCATGGTTCCGTTCGATACGCCGACGGGTCCCTGGAAAACGGCATTCGGAGGGACCGTCATGGCCCCCTCGGGTACCAGCACCGACTGACCCTGCCAGGGTGCCCCCATGGAACCACGGAGTGTTCCTCGACCCATTGGTTCACTGGAGCTGGCGGGGAGTGGATTGGGGTAGGGCGCCGTCTGTCCGGGGATCAGCCCATCTTCAAGTCCCAGTGGATTGACGTGCGGATAGATCACCGGTGAGGCAGCGGGGCCCCAGAGTCCGTTGCCTTCCGACAGCGACGCATCGCCATGGATATTCAGGACGTCCGCTAGGCACCAGCTCATCCGGGAAGACTCTACCTGATTGATGATCTGCGTATCTTCCGGTCCTCGCACGATGCGCGGCGTCATCACCACCAGAAGTTCCGTGCGCCGTTCCGACTCGGTGTCGTAGCGGAACAGAGCACCCAGAATTGGGATATCCGCTAGCCAGGGTACGCGACGGGAGATGGATGACCTTTCCTTGGTGATCAGCCCTGCGAAGACAACCGTCTGTCCATCCTGAGCGGTGACCTTCGTCAGAGCGTTGGTGGTGTTGATCACAGGAGATCGGATCACCTCAGAGTCTCCATTTGCTCCAACCGCAAAACCAATCGGGATACCGGTGGAGTCGTCGCCGACACTGGACCGTTCGACGTAGACATCCATGTGGATCAATCCATCTTGGTTGGTCCGTGGACGAACCCGCATCAGCAAGCCGACGTCTGTGTCCTGCGTCGCGATGGTTTGCCCGCCGATTCCGCCGTTGTTGGTGATCCCCGTCACGCGAGGCACCCGCTGACCGATCTGAACGAAGGCTTCGAGGTTGTCGAGCGTCATCACCTGGGGTCGAGAAAGGATCTGGAGGCGTTGAGCGTCCTGGAGAGCACGGATCAAGATGCTGACCGATTCGCTGGCCGCCGAGAGCACTAAGCCGCCGTAGCCAAGCGAAGAATTCGAAGTACCGAGCCCAAATCCGGAGAGTCCCTGGGCAGCGAGATTCTCGGGAGATCCAGTCGTCACACTGTTATCCAGAGGCGGCCCGACGTCGAACCCAGGCGTTCCCAGCGTTCCACCACTGGCGGTGCCACGATCAAACAGCAAGCTATCCTGCAGGCCCAACTCGGATCCCCATTCGAAAGTGTCGTCCAGCGTCACTTCGGCAAGGAGGATTTGGACATGGATCATGGGAGGCTGTCGATCGAGCCGTTCGATGACTTCGCGGATCACGTTGGCGTAGCGAGGGCTGGCGCTGATGATCAGGCTGTTGGTGGTCGCTTCGGCCTGCACAAGCACTTCCCGATCGATCAGCTCCGCTCGCGGGATCAGGACAAAATTGTTCTGCTGGCTAGCCTGCTGAAGAATCTGTCGCTGTTGCTGGATAAAGCCATTGATGGCAGTGGCGACCTGGGTGGCATCGCTGTTGCGTAGCCATACGACTTCGGTCAGCCGATTTCGGACCCCATCTTCATCCAGACGAAGCAGGAGCGCTTCGATCACCTCCAGATCCCCCTCGGATCCAGAGACGATGATGCTGTTGGTCCTGGTATCCACCGTGATTCGAACGGGAACGATCGCCCCCTCAGAGGCTCCCGTAAGAACTCCAAGATTCACCGTGTTGTTCTGCCCTGCAGCGCCACCGGCACCCAGGTTCCCGGCCGTCGTTGCCGCGATTCCGAAGAGCTGCTGGATGGTGCTGGCCAGCGAGGTGGCATCGCCGTTGCGGATTTCGAAGACTTTGACCTGGGCTGAGGCGCTGGAAGATCGATCCAGCTGTTCAATCAGTGCCGCGATCAGCGGCATGCTGCCACTGGGAGCGCGGACCACCAGCGAGTTGATGCCGGGGTTGGAGGTGATGGTGACACCTTGCAAGATTCCAGAATTGATCATCGTCCCCGACTCGGCGGCCAAAATCGCAAGTCGTCCGGTGGGGGCAGTGCCGCTGGAGTTGCTGGATGCTGCGTTGCCACCAGCTGCGTTTCCACCTTGTGCGTTGCCGGTGGCTGCAGCCTGGCCGGTGATTGCCGACTGGAGAATGGGCGCAATTTCATCGGAGAGAGCATTCTGCAGCTCGAAGACGCGGATCTCCGACTGCGCTTCAGCCCCTTCGACGTCGATCTGTTCGATCAGTCTTGCAACTTCGATCAGGTCGCGTGGACTGGCTTCGATGATCAGGCTGTTGGTGCGGTTGTCGGCAACGACGCGAACTCGCGTCCCTAGTCCTGTTCGATCGGTCTCCCCGCTCCCCGGCTTTTCAACAAAGAAGCTTCTCACCGTCTGCTCGGCATCAGCAGCTGCTGCATGAACCAAGCGGAAAACCTGCAGGCGACTGCTGGGATCCAGCGGCTTGTCTAGTTTCTTCAAGAGCTCGATGACCGAGGCGACTGCTTCCTTGCGCCCGATTAGCAGAAGAGAGTTGGGCTGATTGAGCGCGGTGATGCTGACCTGTCCCTGGCGAGGGGCCAACACCTGGTCGTAGAGTTCGCGAATGATGGTGGCAAGTGCTTGGCTGTTGACATGCTCCAGAGGATAGACTTCCACCTCTGGCTGCGTCTCCTCGCTCTGCTTCTTAATCCGCTCAATCACCTCCAGCACCCGCTGCACATCTCGCTTGGCACCTTTGACGATCACCAAACCGAGTTCCCCAACAAATTCGATCTGCACGTCTCCGAAGAGCCCGCTGTCGGCGCCGATTTCATCGAGACTGCCGACGGCCGTGCTGGTCGGATCCTGACCGGGAGCAACTTGAGGCTGGCCGAAGGTGGTCGCGTCGGTAGTCTGTGGATCCATCGGCTCCAGATTGGGATCCTGTGTGTTCGGGTTGATGGGCGGCTGGTAGGAAGCCTGGATCACTCGCAAAGCCTTCTCGACTTTGTTGGGATCGGCCTGCCCAAGCGGCACAACCTGAGTGGGACTGCTGGAATCGGTCGCTCCGTTGTCGATGGCGCTGACCACTTGTAGCCACCCATGGATCGCGATAGAGGTCCCCTTCAGCTTCACTTCGGAGTTCCGGTAATCGACCTGCAGCAGGTTCTGATAGCCCTGCTCAGTCCGCAGTCGCATCCTCCGGACATTTCCCTGTTCCATCTGCTCGGAAACCACTTGCGAACCGAGCAACTGTAGGAGTTTCTGCTCGAGCCCCTGAGCGGTCAGATTGCGAAGTTGATAGATGCGTTCCTGTAGCCCTGCAGCTTCTCCCAGACCACCGGTTCTTTCGATCTCCTCTGACAGAGCCTTCAGACGGTTCTGGACTTCCATTTGAACGTGGCTAGGCCCAAAGACCATGATCGCCCCGGAGCCGGGCTGAGCGATGATTCTCACCTTGGGGTCCGTGCTGAACCCAACCTGCAGACGTGCCGCGATAGCACCCGTCATTTCCATCGGAACCGGGTAGCTTTGCAATTGCGGAACATCACCCCCAAGGGTGCGCTGCAACAGCGTCGCCTGGCCGCTGGAGACGACGGGGAATTGGCCCGCGCTGGGAACCCCGCCAGCCTGCTGCACTGGGCTTTGAGAGAAAAGGGGCTGAGCGATCGACAGAAGGCTGAGGGCTCCACCAAAAGCCAGCCTCTTGCGGCAAAACCTGGGCATTTCGCAGTCCTTTGCGTTTTGTATCTCCCGGCGGCTCCACCCATCCAGGCGGACCCCGAGCATCCGAACGATTTCGGGCCTCAGGCCTTTCTTTCGACACAAAGCACAAAGTCGCTTGAATCGATTCCACCGACTCAATCGGAAAATTTTACCTAACCGGCCTCTTCATCCTCTCACCCCCCCATTTTCTGCGGGAGTCTCGAGTGATGAATCCGTTGGTGGGAGCCATCCGCCCTCTGAATCAAGACGTTCCCAGGGAGCACCACTCGCTTGCACAGCCAAGACGAACAACCCACCCAAAAGATTTACCCCGCCCAATCCAAAAGGTGCCACCCACCTTTCCAGCGCGGAAATTCCCCCTCAAAGAAGTACCACCACTACCCCAAAAGGTGCCACCCACCAATCACTGCCCCAAAAGGTGCCACCCACCAATTGGAGATTTGGATAGCAATCCACAAAAATGAAAAGGCTAGGCGGGCGGGGGAGTTTTGATCGTTCGTGAAGTTTTGCAGGCGAGAGAACTCAGAACGAAACGCCGCTAGCCAGCCACCGTTTCTTCAAGCATGGTCCGTGGTCAAGCTGGCAAGCCAACCATCATCCGAACCGTAGAACGCTCCCAAATACCCCCCACAAAAAGTACCACCTCACCTCTAAAAGGTGCCACCGACCACCTCTAAATGGTGCCACCCACCGATCTCGACCCACCCCCCCAAAAAACTACCATCTCACCTCCAAAAGGTGCCACCCACCTTTTGAAACCGATAAAACCCCAAAAAAGAAGTACCACTACTACTCCAAAAGGTGCCACCCACCGATCTCGGCGTTTGATGGCTATTCATGGAAGGGCGAAGTTAGGCGATAACGACTGCCAAGATAGCGCCCACCGATCGGGCAGCGCTATCTATTTTGGATGGCAATTCCTGGAAGAGACCAATCGAGGAGGGGCGAGTTGCAAAAAAATCACGTGACGTTGGATGTTGGGACGGGTTTGGCGGCAGTGGGAAAAAGACTGGGGACGTTCCTCTGTGGTGGTCGTTTTCAAGCGATCGCGAAAGGACAGAAGTCGGAAACTGGCGGTTTCCGCTGGAAACACTTGCCAAGAAAGCGCGTGACATCCTATAAATAGCTAACGGGATTTCTGCCAATGGCTATTGTCGATATTCCAACGGCTTTCGCACCGGTTTCGATACGAGGAAAGAGGTAGACAGATGGCGATTCAGCTTACGGAAAAGGCTGCTCAGCAGGTTCAGAAGTTCAAGGAAGAAAATCAGATGTCCGAGGGGATTTTCCTCCGGATTGGCGTGACTGGAGGTGGTTGCAGCGGGTTGAACTACTCGCTCGCATTCGACGACCAGTTCGACGACGCGAAGGACAGCCGTTACGAGCAGCACGGCGTCAGCGTCGTAGTGGACAAGAAGAGTGCTCTTTACCTCGATGGCACGACGGTTGACTGGTACCACAGCTTGGAGAAGCAGGGCTTCACCTTTAGCAATCCGAACGCGGTCAAGACTTGCGGTTGCGGCAGTTCCTTCCAGGCTTAGTTGCCGACACCATCCGAAATGTTGCTCCAACCGCGCCCCCATAGGGTGCGGTTTTTTGTGCGCCTAGTTCGTTCGCCTCATCGAGCTTTGTAGCATCAGTCAGAGCACAGCTTGCAAGCAATCCCGAATCGGTTACCAATGCTAATAATGTGGGCATTGGAACATCCCGGCGCCGGGTCCTATCCGCCATTCTGGCCGATCTTCGTCAGCTCAAAAAAATGGAACGCCACGAGATGCCCGCATCGATCCACATCATCGGCATTGGCGAAGATGCTCTAGAGGGCCTTACGAAATCGAGTCGTCAGGTCTTGGCAGAGAGTCAATGGCTGGTTGGGCCCTCTACTTTGCTGCGCCATTTTCCGAATCGCGCCGGACAGCAACAGCAGGTGATGCCCACGGACTTGGAGGAATTGGTTGAATGGCTGGAAGCGCATGCCGATTCGACGGTTTCTCTACTGGTGCAAGGGGATCCTTTGTTTTACGGGATCGCAAGGTTTCTGTGCCAACGGATGGGCAAAGACCGTTTTCAGGTGGCACCCCACGTCAGCAGCATGCAGATGGCTTTTGCGCGCGTGAAGGAAAGCTGGGACGAGGCGTACCTGACCAATTTGGCTCATCAGCCACTGGAGTCGATCGAAGATCGGATCCGAACCGCCGAGAAGGTTGGTATCTTCACCTCCGACCATCAGCAGCCCAGCCGTATCGCCCAGTTCCTGATCGACCGCCAACTGGACTACTTCACGGCCTACGTCTGTGAAAATCTGGGGGCTCCTGACGAACGAGTGACGCGCGGCGACCTCCAGGACATCGCGAAGCAGACCTTTGCCTCTCTGAATGTGATGATCCTTGTGAGAATTCCGGGGACACCCGACCGCCCCGCCGATCGTATCGGTCGGCGGCTGTTCGGAAATCCAGATGAGCTGTTTCTGCATGCCAAGCCCAAGCGAGGCTTGCTAACGCCTTCCGAAGTCCGAGCCATTGCGTTGGCGGAAATGCAACTCCAACGCCATGCGATCGTATGGGATATCGGAGCCGGAAGTGGATCGGTGGCGATCGAGGCAGCGATGCTTGCCGATCGTGGCCAGGTTTTCGCGATTGAAATGGACGCAGAGGATTTCGGACTGCTTCTGGAGAACAAACGCCGTTTTGAGTTGCCGAATCTGCAGTGCATTCATGGAGAAGCCCCGCAGGCATGGCAAGGATTGCCTGCCCCTGATGCGATCTTCCTGGGGGGCACCGGCCGCGGATTGAAAGACCTTGCCAACTCGGCATGGCCCATGCTGCGAACGGGTGGGGCTCTGATTGCCAACAGCACGGCACTGGAGCACGTAGCGGCGCTGCAGACATTGATGCAAGACAGCTGGCAGGTCGACCCCCAGCTGTGGATGATTCAGATTTCGCGATCCAATCTCCAAATCACCAGCACTCGCATGGAATCGATGAATCCCACCTTCCTGCTCAAAGCGACCAAACGATGAAATGCGCTGTCTTCAGCACGCGTCCGGATGAGCGACGTTATCTAGAGCAGCAAGCTCAAGGTTCCCCCATTGAATGGATTTTCCATTCCGAACCTCTGCACCTGCAAACGGCATCGCTGGCGCGCGATTGTGAGGCTATCTGCGTTTTCGTCAATGACCAGTTGCACGCGTCGGTTCTGGATCGACTGCATGCCTGCGGAGTGCGCTGCATTGCGTTGCGATGCGCGGGCTTCAATCAAGTCGACATTTCCCACGCCGATCGGCTCGGTCTACCAGTGGTTCGCGTCCCGGCGTATTCCCCGCACGCAGTAGCAGAACATACGTTTGCCCTGCTGCTTGCGATCAACAGGAAAATCCACAAAGCCTACAACCGCGTTCGCGAGAGCAATTTCGCCCTGGAAGGTCTGCTTGGATTCGATCTGCATGGAAAGACGCTGGGGATCGTCGGCACCGGCAAAATCGGGAGTTGCGTTGCCCGCATCGCTCATGGATTCGGGATGAATGTCCTTTTGCATGATCCCTTCCCAAGTCGGGAGTGCGAGCCATTCGGACGTTACGTTGCACTCGATGCTCTTTTGTCGCAATCGAAGATAGTCTCTCTTCACTGCCCGCTCAACGATTCAACACGTCATCTCATTCGTCGTGAATCGCTGGCTTTGATGCAATCCAAATCCATTTTGATCAATACCAGTCGCGGGGCGCTGGTCGATACCCAAGCTGTCATCCAGACGCTGAAGTCCGGGCATCTTGGTGCCCTGGCGATCGACGTGTACGAAGAGGAAGCAGAGCTGTTCTTTGTGGATCACTCCGGGGAGGTACTGCAGGACGATATCTTTTCGCGACTCCTGACCTTCCCCAACGTCCTGATCACTGGTCACCAAGCCTTCTTCACCGAAGACGCGCTCCAAGAAATCGCAAAAGTCACCGTCGCCAACCTCTCTTCCCTGCTAGCTGGTCGTTCCTGCGAGAATGCGGTCGGAAAAACTACCCTCGCACCAACGACGATCCGCATGGACCGCCCGCCACAGTCCAGCAGCACTTGAGTGAAGCCAGCAAAGCGATGCAACTCTCGCTAGGTCCTGGCGACGTGGACCGACCAAGATTCAAGTCGAGTCGCGGTTGCCTGTGGCCCATTTCTTCGGTTTCCCCTCCATGCTTGGGGGGCCATTCCCGCTTTCCCAATACCCTACCGGCGGCTCGTTCGGAGCCCGGGAATCGATTGGCGTTTGCGGGGCATATGCTTATACTGAGAGGAGAGAACTTGCTTTGGTTTTTGTCGCAACCTCAGCAACTCTCTCTCCTTTCGGCAAGGGTCGATATCCCTTGTCCCGCCTTGCAGATCCCGCCCCGTCTTGGGATCGAAAAGTAAGCCTTTCATGAGGACTGACGGCATGAGCCTTCGCTGGCATCGAGTCGAATGGATGGTTGTGCTTCTGATCGCGTTGGGATCGATGAATCACAGCGTTATCGCACAGGAAATCCTTTACAACCGCGACATCCGCCCGATCCTCTCCGAGCATTGTTTTGCATGCCACGGTCCGGATAGCGCATCCAGGCAAGCCGACTTGCGATTGGATCAACGAGACGCTGCGATCGCTTCTTCTGCTATTGTGCCGAGCGATGTCGATGGTAGCAGTCTGGTCGCCAGGATTCTCTCCACCGATCCAGAAACCGTGATGCCTCCTCCAGAGGCGAAAAAGGAGCTGACGGAGGCTCAGAAGAAGACGTTGCAGGATTGGATCGCCGCAGGCGCCCCTTACCAGCCACACTGGTCCTTCCTCCCTCCTTCCCTACCTAATCTTCCCGAAGTGCGAAATGCCGGTTGGGTCCGACAGCCGCTGGATCGGTTCGTCTTAGCCAAATTGGAATCGATGGGTCTGGAACCAGCCCCTCCTGCTGACCTTCGGACGCTGATTCGCCGAGTGTGCCTCGACCTAACCGGATTGCCCCCGTCGGCGGAAGAAATCGCTGAGGTCCTCAACGATCCCTCCGAAGACCGCTACGAGCGTTACGTCGATCGGCTGATGGATCGCGAGTCCTGGGGGGAACACCGCGGTCGCTACTGGCTCGACTACGCACGCTATGCCGACACCCACGGGATCCACTTCGATAACTTCCGCGAGATGTGGTCGTATCGCGACTGGGTGATCGATGCATTCAATCGCAACCTGCCTTTCGATCAGTTCACGGTAGAACAGCTTGCGGGGGACCTACTTCCCAACCCCACACTGGACCAGAGGATTGCAACGGGATTCCATCGCTGCAACATCACCACGAACGAAGGTGGAATCATCGACGAGGAGTATCGAGTCCTGTACGCACGGGACCGAACGGAGACGACATCGCTGGTATGGATGGGACTGACAGCGGGCTGCGCTGTCTGCCATGATCACAAATTCGACCCGCTGTCGATGCGGGAGTTTTATTCGATGTCTGCGTTCTTCAACAACACGACGCAGGGTCCTCGCGATGGCAACATCAAGGACACTCCGCCAAAAATCAATGTTCCGCTCCGCGAGGATCGCGCCCGCTACGACGCGTTGCCGCAGGAAATCGAGACGGCCAAGGCCGCAGTTGCTGATCGTCGGGCACAGGCAGCAGCCGACTTTCAAAAGTGGCTGGCCGGCGTTCCCGCCGCGACAACCGCCACCCCAGCAACTCTCTGGGAACTCCCGCTCTCGGAAGGCTCCGCCGGGCCCCTTTTGGTGTTGCAGTCGGGCCAACTTCAAAGAATCCCTCTCGGCTTCACTCCCGACTGGAAACCAGGGCACGTCGCCGCTCTCGCCTGGAACACCAATGGCCAACAGGCCCCTGCCCTTGGTGATTTCGGGAATATCGATCGCACCAAGCCGTTCACGCTTTCGGCCTGGATCCGACGGCCCAACCAGGGCATGGTGGGTGCCGTGCTGGCCAAAATGGACGATCCGGAATCGTATCGCGGCTGGGACTTGTGGCTGGAGAACGATCGTATCGGTATGCACCTGATTCATCGATGGCCAGAGAACGCCATCAAATTCGTCTCCGCTCAGGCATTTCCTCCCGACCGCTGGACCCATGTCACCATCACCTACGATGGATCTTCTAAAGCGTCGGGATGCCAAGTTTTCTTCGACGGAAAACCGGTCGGTATCAACGTCAGTAAAGACTCGCTTAGCGACACCATGGAGTCTACAGTGCCTCTGCGATTGGGGAGGCGAAACATCGCGAGCCCCGTCACCAACGTGCAAGTGCAATCGGTGCGTTTTGCCGACCAGTTATGGTCCCCCGACCAGATTGCGCTCAGCAGTTCGTCCGAACGACTTGCCTTCCTGCTCTCCAAGGCCACCGACGCGCGATCGGCCGAAGAAACAGAGGAAGTGTTTGTGCATTACCTCAACACACAAGATGGAATCTACCGCGAATTGACGGGGCAATTGGCCCAAAAAGAGGCCGAGAAGCAAGCGATTGAAAACCGGGGCACCGTCGCTCATGTGATGCAGGAACGAACGGAACCGGCGATCGCTTATGTACTGAATCGAGGCGAGTACGATCAACGTCGGGATGAGGTAAAGCCTAGTACACCGCAGATCCTTCCGCCATTCTCCGAAGATCTCCCTCCCAACCGACTTGGCCTGGCCAAATGGCTGGTGCGCGACGATCATCCGTTGACCGCAAGGGTCACCGTCAACCGCTTCTGGCAAGAGATCTTCGGAAGAGGATTGGTTGCAACCACTGGTGATTTTGGTGTCACTGGTGAACTCCCCTCCCATCCGGAATTACTGGACTATCTTGCGGTGACTTTCCGCAATGAAAAATGGGATGTCAAAAAGTTTTTCCGTGCGATGGTAACCAGTGCTACTTACCGTCAGAGCAGCCAACTGACGCCGGAAAAATTCCAGGCCGACCCCGACAACCGCTGGCTATCGCGCGGGCCTCGATTCCGCATGGACGCCGAGATGATTCGCGACTACGCGTTGGCATGCAGCGGAGTCCTCTCCAAGAAGATCGGCGGCCCCAGCGTCCGACCCTACCAGCCACCAGGAGTCTGGGAGGCAGTTGCGATGCCGGAGAGCAACACGCGCAACTACCGCGAGGACGAAGGGGAAAACCTCTACCGCCGCTCCATGTACACCTTCTGGAAACGATCCGCCCCCCCCGCGTCGATGGACATCTTCAACGCCCCCAATCGCGAACAGTGCACGGTGAGAAGGGAGCGAACCAACACGCCCATTCAGGCGCTGGTGACGCTCAACGACCCGCAGTTCATCGAAGCCGCCCGCCGCATGGCGCAGAGAATGCTCCTGGAAAGCCAGATCCCCGTAGCCGATCCGCTCGGACGAATCCAGTGGCTCAGCGAACGCATCCTAGCTCGTCCAATGCTTCCAGCAGAGCTCGAAATTGTTCAGCAGAACGTCACCGACCTCTTGGGCTACTACCAAGCCCACCCCGAGGCGGTCGACGCACTGCTGGCGGTAGGACGCTCCCCGGTCGACGGGAAGGTCGATCGCAGCGAACTGGCCGGCTGGACCATGCTGGTCAATGAATTACTGAACCTGGATGAAACACTCAACAAATGACCCATTCCATACCAAAGGTGCGCGACATGTCCCGCCATCCAGCGATTCCTCATGAAATAGAACAGTATGTGCGCAGCGAGACGCGCAGGCAGTTTTTTCGCCAAGGGGCCAACGCCTTGGGAACTGCAGCCCTTTGCTCCTTGGGAGGCCTCGCCAGCGCCAACGACTTCCGGGAAAAGAACGCCATCGGCGGCATTCCATCTCTGCCACACTTCGCCCCGAAAGCAAAGAACGTCATCTACCTTCACATGGTCGGAGGTCCTTCGCAGATGGACCTGTTCGACTACAAGCCGCAGATGAACGACTGGTACGACAAGGACCTTCCCGAATCGATCCGCAACGGACAACGGCTGACCACAATGACTAGTGGTCAAGCTAGATTTCCGATCGCACCCTCCAAGTACAAGTTCACGCAGCATGGCCAGTGCGGGATGTGGATGACCGAACTGCTACCGTGGACCAGCAAGGTGGTCGATGACCTCTGCTTCATTCGCAGCATGCACACCGAAGCGATCAACCACGAACCGGCGATCACCTACATCCAGACCGGGAACATGGTCACGGGGCGTCCCTGCATGGGATCCTGGGTCTCCTATGGCCTCGGATCGCTCAATCAGAACCTCCCCACCTTCGTCGTTCTGGTTGCACAACCGAGCAATACCGAGCAGATTCAGGCCATCTCCGCGCGGCTGTGGTCCTCTGGATATCTTCCCGGAGTGCATGCGGGAGTCAGCTTCCGGTCCGTAGGAGATCCCATCCTCTTTATCAACAACCCACCCGGCGTTCCCCCCGAAATCCGCCGCAAGACGCTCGATGGCCTCCGGTCGCTCAATGAATTCAACTACAAACTGGTGGGCGATCCCGAAACCCAGACCAGGATCGAACAATACGAACTGGCGTTTCGGATGCAGTCGAGCGTACCGGAGCTGACAAGGATCGACGACGAGCCGCAGTCGACATTTGATTTGTATGGCGAGGAAGCAAAGAAACCAGGTTCCTTCGCCAACACCGCGCTGATGGCGCGGCGGATGATCGAGCGAGGGACCCGGTTCGTTCAGGTCTACCTCAATAATTGGGATCATCATGGAAATGTGGCGGGACGTTTACCAAGTCAATGCAAAGACGTCGATCAAGCCACCTACGGTTTGATCACGGATTTGAAAAACAAAGGAATGCTCGATTCCACTTTGATCCTCTGGGGCGGGGAGTTTGGACGGACGATCTACTCCCAGGGAGGGCTGAGCAAAGACAACTATGGTCGTGATCACCATCCCCGCTGTTTCACGATGTGGATGGCTGGCGGTGGCATCAAGGGAGGGACGATCTACGGAGAGACCGACGAATTCTCCTACAACATCGTGAAAGATCCCGTCCACATCCGCGACCTCCATGCGACCATCCTTCACGTGCTGGGGATCGACCACGAACGATTGATCTACCGCCACCAGGGACTGGATCAACGTCTGACGGGCGTGGAACCGGCCAAGGTTATCAAGGATCTCTTGGCCTGACGACTCTCGGGCCCTCCACAAACCCAACCGCCCAAAAGCAACGCCATGTTCGCGCCTTAGGCGACTCACTGGTTCCCCCTGCGCTGCCTCCATGCATCCATCACGACGGCGCCGACGATGATCAGACCGGTGACCAGTCGTTTGATCGAATCGGCGGCCCCCAGCTGTGCGAGTCCCGTCTGAAGAACCGCCAGCAGGCAGGTCCCCAAAAGCGTACCAATCACCGATCCCTTGCCACCTGCCAGACTGGTGCCTCCAATGACGCAGGCCGCAATCGCCTGCAACTCCATCCCGGCAAAGTTATCTGCCTTCGCCGATAGAGTCTCCCCAACCTGGATCAAGCCCGCCAAGCCTGCCAGAAGACCGCAGATGGAAAAGGCGGCCACAGTCGGTGCAGCGGTACCGATCCCCGATAGGCGAACCGCTTCCGCATTCGTGCCGATGGCGATCCAGTATCGCCCAAGGACGGTTCGGCGGATCAGCAGGATCATCATCGCTACCACCAGCAACGAGAGAAACACCGCTGGCGAAAGCCCTAGATGCTTGGGAGTGGCGATCCAGTCGATGGAGGACCGCACCGAGTGGCTTTGGCTGCGCGTCCACCACAGTCCGATCCCCCGCGCCGCCTCCAGCATTCCCAGCGTGACGACAAACGAAGGGACCCTTGCCGCCACAGTGACCATACCATTCAACCAACCGCATAGCACTCCGGTTCCTAGCGCCCCAAGAATGGCGAGGCCTTCCGGGAGGCCAGCTTCCATGCGCAGTAGGACAAAGGTGACCGACGCCAGCGCCATCACCGCCCCCACCGACAGATCGATCCCGCCGACCAGCATGACTGCCGTCATCCCTAGCGAAACCAGTAGGAGGGAGACATTGCCACGAGCCATGGTGGAAAAGGTGGCCAGTGAGAAGAAATTGCGTCCTGCAATCGAAAAAGCGATACCAAGCAGCAAGATCACCAGCAACAGGATCCACAGAGATCCACTGCCGGCCCAACTTGGTAAGCGCCTGCGACTCATTCCAGCGCCCCCAGAAATCTGCGGCTCAACCACCGTGCACCACTCCTACAAAACACGCCTCTTCCAAATCGCTGCGAGAGAACTGGTCGCGAGAAAAATCCCTGACGAATCTTCCTCCCGATAGCACGACAATCCGATCGCTCCAGGACATCAATTCCTCCAGATCGCTCTCGACGAGTATTACACCACACCCGTCTTGCTGCATCTTGGAAACCGTTTCTCGAATCTGAGCTCGCGATCCCTGATCGATGCCACGCGTCGGTTCATCTAAGAGGAGGATGGAGGGGTTTCGTTCCATCCACCTTGCCAGGACCAGCTTCTGCTGATTCCCTCCAGAAAGCGTTACTGCCGATTGATCGATCGAATCGGCACGGATCCCCATCGCCTCCATCCATCGCTCGGCCACCTTCCTCTCCCGATCCGGATCGACCCAACCTCGCGCATGCAAGCGACTCCAATTCCCTAGCAACATGTTGTCGCGTAGGCTCTGTGCGAGAAGCAGCGATTGGTCTTTTCGATCTTCGGGGACGAAAGCCAATCCATGCGACACGGCTTCCGCTGGCGTGCGGAAAGGGCGATCCAGCAGCTTTCCGTGGGCGGTCAATCGCCCCTCATCCACACGATCCGCACCAAAAATCGAACGGAGCAACTCGGTTCTGCCCGACCCGATCAACCCCGCGATACCGACGCACTGGCCCGCATGAACCACCAGGGAAAGGTCTCGAAACCAACCCTTTCGCGTCCAACCTTCCAAGCGAATCCGCTCGCCTCCGAGCCTCGGTGTTCGATTCCACGTCGCCTGCGGCTTTGGCAGGCCCGGTGCAGCACTGTCTGCCGCAATCGGGTGCCCTGTCAGTCGCTGCAAAAGCTGGTTTTCCGTCATCCCCTGCAACGATACCGAATCATGAATCCTACCATCTCGAAGGATGACCGCACGATCGCACAGCCTCAGCACCTCGTCCAGCCGATGACTGACGTAGATCATGCCGACTCCCTGACTGCGCAGTTCCTTCAAGCGATCGAAAAGCGAACGGGTCTCCCAAGGAGTCAACGCAGCCGTCGGCTCATCCAACAGCAGCAGTTTCGCATCGCGATCGAGCGCCGCAGCGATCTCGACGAGTTGCTTTTGTCCCACGCCAAGACGCCCCATGGTTGTGGCAGGATCGAGAAATGCCAGCCCCACACGCTCCAGCGCGCGTATCGCCCCTTCACGCAGCTGGGTGCGATCGATCCAACAGCCACCGATCGTCGGCATCCTCCCCAGGTGAAGGTTCTCCGCCACCGACAGCGTGTCGATGGAATTGAGTTCCTGCTGGACGAACTGGATACCCACGCGCTGCGCCTCTGACTTGCTCTCCAGAGAGATTCTTTGGCCGCGCCAACGCAAATGGCCTTCGTCTGGGGAAAGCAACCCGGAGAGAATCCGACACAGAGTGCTCTTGCCAGCACCGTTGGCTCCCAGCAACGCGACGATCTCACCTTTTTGGACCTGGATGGAAACTTGCTGGAGAACAGGTGAAGCGAATGACTTGCTGATCCCATCGGCTTCCAAAAGGAACACAGGAGGGCCGTCGCTTGATCCCCTCCGTTTCTCCGCAGCGGTCATTTCAGCTGGTCCGCCGTGACGAGGTCGACAGGAGTCTCTTTATCCGCAGGCGTCGCTTTCGGATCGGCCAGCAACTGAAGTGCGTAGTCAATTCCGTACGCGGCCAACTGGTCACCGTGTTGATCTGCAGTCGCCAAAATGTCCCCCTCGAGGATCGACTGCTGAACGGCCTGGATGTTGTCGAACCCGACTAGCTGTACCTCCTTCCGTTTGCCTGCAGACCGGATCGCCGCCAAGGCTCCTACCGCCATGCTGTCGTTGGCGGCAAGAATGGCTTTGAGATTGGGGTGAGCGATCAGCATGTTGGCAGCGATCCGATTGGCTTGATCGGTCTCCCACTGCGCCGACTGCGAATCGACGATCTGAAGCCCCGCAGCGCGCATGGCTTCTTCAAAACCTGCTTTGCGTTGCTGGGCATTAAACGACGTCGTGACTCCCTCAAGAATCGCCACTTCGTCCCCTGACCTTAATTGCTTTGCAAGGTAGTCCCCAACCTTCTTCGCTCCGGCGCGGTTATCGGGACCAACGAACGGAACTTGCAGCTGGTTTTCTTCCAGCATTTTTGCATCGAGTCGATTGTCGATGTTGACGACGACAATCCCCTGGTTCTTGATCCGCTTGAGCACCGGGACGAGCGCCTTGGAGTCAGCGGGTGCGATCACGATCGCGCGGGCACCTGCGGCGACCAGTTCCTCCACCAACTGAACCTGCCGCACCACATCCTGCTCGTCCTTGATTCCATTGACGATCAGTTCGTATTTCCCAGAAGCTTCGCGTTGATGGCGTTTGGCTCCCTCTGCCATGTTGGCGAAGAACTCATTGGCCAGCGACTTCATCACCAGTGCAATGACCGGTTTGGTGGTGGTATTCGCCTTGGTATCCGCCGATCGAGAAGACTCGCCAGCAGGCTGACAACCAACACAGAGTCCGGCGATCAGGAAGAAAACCAGCATCCTTTTCATGTTCATGTTCACCCTCTTTTCCCAAGCCCTTCCCGATAGTCCCTGCCTGCGCCCTGACCGACACGTCCGCCTTCCCAGCTTCGATAGCACCCTTGGTCGACTCGGCGGTCTTCACTTGCCTGAATGCTGTTGGATCATCGCCAAGACCTCCGCTTGGTAGGGTAGGGATGTCTGAGCCCCCAGACGACTGACGGCGATGGATGCAGCGGCCAGGGCATACCGCACCGACAGCTCTAGCGATTCGCCTCGTAGCCATCGAGAGGCTAAAGCCCCGACAAAGCAGTCGCCGGCAGCGGTCGTATCGACCACCTGCGTCGGTATGGCGGGAAACCACTTCCCTCGCCCTTGCCCATCGCGAAAGACCGCCCCATCGGCCCCAAGCGTGACAACCACATTTTGGGGACCACGGTCCTGAATCCAAGTCGCCACCTCCAACGCTTCAGCCGCATTGTTCAGGGGCAGGCTCGACAACTGTTTGGCTTCGCCTTCGTTGACGATTAACAGATCGACATTCCAAAGTAGCTCCGGAAAGGGATTCAGCATGGGCGCAGGATTCAAGATGACTCGCATCCCTTTCCGCCTCCCTTCCACTGCTGCGGCGACGATGGCATCGGCAGGAATCTCTCCCTGCAGCAGCATCCCGGCGGTAGCAGGAAGTTGCGATAGCGTCTGTCGCACTTGGTCGGCAGTGACCATGTTGTTGGCGCCAGGGATGACAAGGATCGCATTTTCCCCAGAGCCTTCAACCGCAACGATCGCAGTCCCTGTCTCAACCCCCGCAAGGATTTGGACGTAACGGAAATCGACCTGATCCATCTTCAATTGCTCGATCAGAAACTGCCCCAGCTCATTTTCTCCCACAGCCCCCACCATCGCCACGCGAACTCCGCTACGAGCCGCCGCGACCGCCTGATTGGCCCCTTTTCCGCCGGGTACTTGACGAGATCGACAGCCGCCAACGGTCTCACCACGTGCGGGGAGATGCAAGCACTCGATGAGCCAATCGAGGTTCATGGAGCCGACGACGACGCAGTCGATCTCTTCCGGACCGCTCACTTGCCATTCCCCTGCGGCGGTTGGCTGGAAAGCTGCGCAAGCGCCTCGATCACACGAGCGCGGTTGGCTTCCGCCAATTTCAGATACCGATGCTTTCCATCCGGCTGAGCGACCAGCCGGGTCAACCCCTGCGGATCCACTTCCACCCTGCCAGGCTCTGACAATTCGAAGTACTGGTGCTCGGGCCTCACCGCTGCCAACACGCTGGTCAGGTCCCACGTCGGACGATCGTGTGGAGGTGGCGAATAGAGATGGTACGCCTCGGCCAGTGGATGATGTTCCACATAGCGATAGTCGCGAAGAATGCTTTGGTGTGGATAGGGGCAAGCCAACCCGATCTCAAACCCGCTCCAGAGCATCTGGCCCGGCCATTTGGCCGCTAGTTGTCGACAGGCCTCAAGATCTTCCACCACGTTGTACTCTCGATGGTCGGTTATTTGGCCGTTGGGCCCTGGGATCTTGGTGAAGGCGCCAGCCATCAACGACAGCAATCGGACTTTGGAGGCGGCCAGCTGGGTCCCATCCAGATTGCTGTACTGATCCGGCTTGGAATCCAAAAGAGCCGCAAGGTTGGTGGAGAAACCAACCTGGACGATCACGACCGAACCGTCAGGCTGGCTGGCCAATAGCCGTCGCAGTAGTTCGACTGCGGGAGGATCGTTGCGGTCGACTTGGTGCGGGTAACGCAATTGCTGACCATCCTGCTTCTCGACCAATGGGAGGAAACTCCCAGGCTCGGGAGTCTTTCCGCTGCGGCAGACGCCGATGGGGATATCTGGCCTTCCGTAGAACTGGTTCACCGCCTGAACGAAACGAGCCGCCAGGGGGTGATCCTTGGTGATCGTCACACCGATCAACTTGCATTCCCTGCGGGTCTCCAGCGCATGGAGAACTCCCATCGCCAAAGCGTCATCGACATCATTGCCAATGTCCGTGTCGAAAATGATCGAGACAGGTTCACTGGCATCAATTGTCTTGCCCATACCCCACCCTGCCAGCAAGATGACGCCAAGCCCCAAGCAGCCAGCCAGTTTCATGCGAAAACGCATCGGTTTCATCTTCTCTATCCTCGGCAAACCCTTCCACCCATCGGGCCGATCGCTAGGCCCGCCATCCCGGCACCTCCATTGTAACGGTTCCTTCACCACGCCGACGGATCGCAATGATCCCCAATCGGCAAAAGAGTAGCAAAAGCTACATCGATCCATCATTCTAGATCATGTGGGAACTCGGAAAGTCAATCCGTCCCGTTGCCGCCAATGAGCACCAAGAAGCGAGTATCTCCGCAGGAAGGCTCAATGGGTTTGGGGTGAGCTAACGCGGGGTGAACGCAGGGATTCATGGAGAGTGCAACGAACCCATGAAAAGGGAAGCGGGGCGTAAGTGCATGGGGAAGTCCAATCCAACTCTCGCCATCCTCTGCTGCTAGCAAGTTGTCCAGAGCCACACTTGCGTCATTTCCCGTCCAACCGGGATTTGTGTGGGTGGAGATGGCATCACTGCCGCGACTCAAGCAACACCGTTAGCCACAGCACCCAGTCACCCTCCAGGATGAGGTTCGTTTGCGACTCTTCTGTGGGGAAAGGCGAGGTCGGTTCTTTCACCCTCCCAAGGGGAGGGCGAGATCCAACTCACGCCTTGCATCCGTAGGCATTGCCCCTCCGACTACAACCCGCACAGACTGGTCGGCTGAACGGATACGACCCACGGAATTGCCCGATGGACTACTCTCCGTGCCGGAGGTCAATGGCATCAAATCCTGGAATGCCAGAGACATACCCGGGGTTGCATCGTCCGTCATCCGCTGTCCAGCTAGGCCGAAACAGCCTATCACCTCCCAAAATTCTTGATCCGCTCGCAAATGCCTTATATCATTCAACTTCGGATCGAGGCCAGCTTGCGTGATAAGCTGCATTGGTGCAGTCTACAGAGTTTAGGCTGATCCGTCTAAAATCAAGTTCGGCAGTGCAAATAATGGGACGACACGGTGCAGGTAAGCAACCATACTTTTCGTCAGAATGTTGAGGTTTTGACGCGATATCTTCAAGCTGAGTACGACCTACGCGTCGTTGAAGATGTATTCGATCTTGTAGATGGCTGGAAACGTGGACATGTGACGCTGGCAAACAAGTTCGTGAAGATCCGTTTTGTGGCTGGAGTGCCACGCGATCAGTTTGTGGACGTTTCAATTTCTCCGATCGACGCAAATACCAGCACGGCCAAGCGTGGTCTCAACGTTGGTGGATTTGCCTACCGGCTTGGTGTCCACCGGGAGTTCTTTCCGGAGAACTATTCTGACGAAACTCAGAAGCAGTTCTTTTCCTTTGGGTCATTGGTGCAATTGACCTCTAGTGTGATTTTCATTTCTGTGCACTGCAAAGCCTTCTTGTTGGGCGAAAGGTCACCTCTCGACGACGCTTAGCTAGAAAACTCACGCCGTTCATCCAGCGAATAAATGCCGAACAAGCGGATGCACCAAAGTCGGCGAGCAGTGCGTTTTTCCCATGGAAAGATGGACGCGCCGACTTGGTGATCCGTGTCGTTCGCCCCACAGGAAGCAAACCCTGACAAGACGCTCTCGCACACTCTTGATCGTCACAGTCGCCATTGCGACTACCGTTGTCGCTGTCATTCTGGTGAGACGCAGTGCATCTCGCGTTGCGGAAAAGCAATGCGCGAACAATCTAAAGCAGATCGGCCTCGCCTTGTGGAACTACCACGATACATACTCTGCATTCCCTCCTGCCCGTGATGGTGACCACAGTTGGCGGATTCGAATGTTGCCGTATATGTGGTCCTCACCGCAGTACGCTGTTTATGACTTTGACCAACCTTGGAACTCTGACAACAATATCACCATCGATACACGGCCCCTGCCAAACAAGAGCGATGAGCTCGTTGTTTTTGGCAACCCGTACGGCCCCGCGTGTGATGTTGAGAACGCGCATGTTACGTCTTACGTGGTCATTGTGGGTGACGATGCGTTTGCACTCCCAAACCAAACAAGGGCGAAGGCAGACATAACTGACGGACTAGAAAGCACCATTGCTGCTGTAGAAATCGCCCGCAGCACTGTTCACTGGCTGTCGCCTGTTGATCTTGAATTTGGCAAAATGTCCTTTACCATCAATGACGGTCTCCAATCCATATCGAGTCTCCACCCGAGCGGCCCAGCGGTTCTGTTTTGCGATGGCGCTGTATTTCGTATTAATCCTGCAATCGATCCAGAACTGGTGCGCGGAATGTGTACAATCCGGGGTGGGGAGCAGATCTCTCGCGATTCATTGATTGCAAAGGGTTTGCTCGTCCCTTAGCCCAAACTGGGCGAACCATCGCATGCACGGGAGTGGCGGTGGCCAGTCTGTTTTGAAATCAACATCCACTCCCGCCACCCCGTGATGGCGGTCGTTCGTCAGCCAACTCAAACTTGCAACGGATCAACACTACCGATGGCGATTAAGGTTTCGGTTAACGAATGGAAGACCAACACTCGCCCCTGCGATTTTAGCTTGAGTCTGACAACTGAGCGTGGTGGTGCGGTTTTTGCCGATTTTGAATTGGATTGCGAGAATTGCGTTACGTTTCGAAGGGTATCCTTCGACGGATACGGTTGCTATGAAACTAACGGTGAGTGTACCAGAATGTTGGCCGGTGACTCTGATAGATTGATTAGCGCGAATCGCCTAAATGAGGTAAACAATGAGCATGTCCACGATATACTATTGCGGTACTTCGAAGTGAACAGAGACTTCTTGTGGCGCGACGCCCTCATCGAGCATCGGCTAATCGACCTTTGACTGGTGCTGTCGACACGATTCGCTGCTCAAGGAAATGCCGACGAACAATCGGATGAACCAAAGTCGGCGAACGGTGCGTTTTCGAAATGGAGAGATCATCGCGCCGACTTGGTGATCTGTAGCGTTAGCCCAATCACGAAGTCGCCATGGGAATGTGCCTTTCATATTGCCGAGTATCTCCGCACAACGCCGAGTTGCTGTTGAAACAGCCAGTTCTCGTTCATCGCTTCTTGGGTGCGAATGAAGATGAGCTTCCACCGGCAGGCGGATTCTGGAGCCGTCTCTTTGGCGGTGGTCGCCGAGTGATTTCGGATAGCTCTTCGAGTTTGGAGCCTCGGACTGATGGAGACGAGGGTGATGCCGACAAGTCATGGCATGCGATTCATTACCTTTTGACGGGCACTTCCGAGGGCGGGACCTTTCCTGAGAACTTTATTTTGGAGGGAGGTCAGCAGGTAGGCGACGAGGACGTCGGTTATGGTCCAGCCCGACTGTTTGCTCCAGCCGAGGTTCGCCAGATCGCTTCAGTCCTCGATCAACACTCAGAAGGAAGCTTGCGTAGCCGCTACGATGGTCGAGCAATGGATCGTGCTAAGGTTTATCCGCAGATTTGGGGCCGCGAGGGCGAGGACAACTTTGAATACGCATTTGAGAACTTCAATGCACTGCGCGAGTTTGTGCATGGCGTGAGAGCTAGCCAGAGCCACCTGATGGTTTACCTGACATGAAACTCCACGAACACCACCCAAGGGCCAACAAAACGGATGCAGGCAACGGCTCGGAGGCTATCTGTCGTGTCAGCAACGTCTTGCGCTCGCCGTCGCCTGATCCGGGACGTTATCCGACTGGAAGGTCTCTGACTGCAATCGCGATTCGTCTTGTCGCAAACTTAATTGTTTGCTAATGACAACATCAGTCTTATTCTCCCCAATTGAATGGAATCGCAATGAAGACCTTCGTAACCTACGGTGCTCTCGGATCCGCAACCCTCGCGCTCATCTTCGTGACAACAATTTTTGCCGCTGACAAAACCTCCGATGGTGTCGGCGACACTTCTGAACCGCGAGTGACGGTTCAAACCGACATCATGTTCACTCGCAAACTACCAAATGGCAAAACGGAAACTACCGCATCACCATCCGTACGCTCGTTTGTTGGGCAATCCGCCGTACTCGAGATGACCATGCCGAATGGCGAGACAGTGACCGTCAATATTGGCACAAAAATTGTCCCGAGCGATATCAAAGATGCGTTGCCTGCCAACAAGAGTGTTAACGCAAAATAGCGGATAACAACGCGATGCACGCAAGTCGCCGGTCGGCCGCGAATCTGAATCATAGTTTCTTGGCAGCGACTGCGTGATCGCTGCCGTTATCCTACTTCTCGTGACGGCGAATCCGTGCTCGGTTTAGCTTAACGACCCTTCGCTGTCTGGTGTTTACACCCCAACCACACCGTGCTAAGGTTCGCCTTCGTGGGTTAGGCAGGAAGACCGGTATACCGGGACGCTAAAAGTATGAAACCATGGAAACTAATTGCACCAGTATTGCTGGTCACTTGCCTCTCAGGTTGCGACAAACATTCTGAGAGATTAGTACAACTCCCAAACGGTCGATACCGCATCGATACCGTCAGAAACGGGGTGGTAACGAGGACACGAATGCATAACCACGACGCTACGACAAATGCCTTGTACTCTGGGGATTCAACGACGCGATTGACTGTCTTGACACAGATACGACAAGAAGTTGATGCGCAGCCTACAATGACATTTGACCAACAAACGTCCGCATGGATTCTTCCAGCAATCGAGCAATGCAAAAAAGACATGGATCCTGAGGTTGGTTCGCTCGCAGAAGAGTTGGCAATTTGCATCAAAGAAAAGACTCAGCCACCACTGCAATAGGTCGCAGAAGAAATGAAAGGCTTAGGTGTTGCGTCGCAGAGCATCAGGCGTTCACCCGCAACCTAATTTATCCTTGATCCCAATGGAGCACGCATTGATGCTCGCACAATCCCAGACGGCGGATAACCAAGGGTTGCAACGGAGCACTCGATAAGCCGTTTGGGCAATGGTTGCTCAACTGCTCGTGCCCGCTGCACCACGCCGTTCTGTCGCTAATAACACCGTGGGTGATGCATGAACGAATCGAAATGCAAACTTTTTGTCGCTGCTTTCTCCGCATTGCCGGACGGATGCAAGTACGACGCCGCAACAGAAGCCGAGCTTGAAGGATTCGAATCGACTTTCGGCACAATTCCGGATGACTTTCGCTGGTTCCTAATTCACTGTGGCGGGGGCACAGTCGGCAGAGAATGGGTTGACGGAATAGATGAATTGCCGAACACGCATCGCAAGTTCATAGAAGAATCCAAAAGCGCGCACGGCTGGACAATGGATGGGGTGTTCGTAATTGGATGGGATGGTGCAGGCAATCCGTTTGGTATCGAGAAAGCAACTGGTAGAATTCTTGTCGAGGATCACAACTTCGGTCGAATCTACGAGATGTCCCCTTCGTTCGAGGCCCTTCTTGAACGTGGACTCCTATCGAACAAATGACGCGACAGAACCATCGCATGCACGGGAGTGGCGGTGGCCAGTCGCTTTTGAAATCAATGTCAACTCCCGCCACTCCGTGATGCGGGTCGTTATCCGAAAATGCAGACAGCCCACGCTGTACGAGGTCACACAATGTTCGGGCAAGGCTTCAGCATCAGAGACCTTGAACGACTCGGCCCCATCGTCGAACGCCTTCTCCGATCGGGGAAGCTGACAGATGACGAGAAATGGGCGGTCGATCAATCGTGCCGTGCCGCCACAGATCTCGCTCACATTCGCCACTCGGAGATTGCCAAAGCTTTCTATGCTCGGCCGGACATCGAGGAACGATGCGCGAATTCGATTGCTGAATGGCTTTTGAATAATAATGATGCAAAA
The DNA here is from genome assembly GCA_044371425.1 of Pirellulaceae bacterium. Lineage (GTDB taxonomy): Bacteria > Planctomycetota > Planctomycetia > Pirellulales > Pirellulaceae > JBEISR01. The sequence continues at coordinate 183,733 of JBILTR010000004.1, forward strand.
CCGGGTACAGTCACGGCCATTTGCGGTAGGATGCACGTCGCGTCATAGGACCGGCAGGGAAACTTGGGTTTGTATCCCGTTCTGGAATTGTAACGACACGATCGATTTCACAGAAACTAACCAGTTCTGCCACAGTGCCATCGGATAACCAGACCGGGAATCGGAGCGGCCGATGACGTGAATTTTGAAATCAAATTCTTTTGGCGGCTGCCCTTTTACGGCGGTCGATAGGCGAAAATGAGTCACCGAGTGATTTTCATCGACGTGGATGACACGCTAGTCCGCTCTGTGGGATCGAAACGAATCCCGAATCCGTCCGTCATCCAAAAGGTGCGTACTTTGCACGCGGAGGGCGTGGTTCTCTATCTATGGAGTACCGGCGGCGCGGAATACGCAAAAAGGTCGGCGGCTGAGCTCGGCATTGAGTCGTGCTTCGTTGCGTTCCTCCCAAAGCCCCATGCCTACATCGATGATCAGCCGGTTCATGAGTGGCGTTATTGCAAGCATGTGCTTCCAGGAAACGCCGAGCATGCCTAACCACCCGATACAAAGGTCTCGCAGACATCTTCGTGGGTGATTGTTGATCCGAGTGCCGCGAGCCTTTGATCGGGACCGTTCGCCAGGATAGGTGTTTCGACCCGATGGCAGGAAGCACAAATGAAGATGTGGGAAGTGTGGAACGAGATCATGGGACGATTGCCGTCCGGATTGTCGCCGACGGAGCAAGTGGTCAACCGTGTAAATAACTTCCTTTTCAACTTCGATTGCGGGGGATGGCTGTACAATCTCAGTCCCGCGACAGGGACCGGTGAAACATGGGCTGAGTTGCCAGAAACAGCCGAGTGCGTTGCGGCCGTGGGTGACCTCAAGACTGCACGGCAACTGCAGCAAGTCGTGCGCATCGTTGAGACCGCTTCGATTCAAACATCCGGTACCTGGAGCGAGTTCTTGGCAACCGTGGATCCTTCTGACAGGATCAAGCAGATTGAGAATGAAATCTCGGACGAGATCCCCCAACTATGGGACAAGTTGAGAGACTACACAGCGGCGCACTTCGATTGTGAGCGAGATTGAAAACTCGACGAACAAAAAGCCCCACCCCAGTTGCCGATCGGGCATTTCCTGAAGTTCAAGTGACTTCTAGCAACCGAATGATCCTGGTCGTTCACCGGGCTAAAGTTGCAGGCCCCAGTGGCCGTTGTTTTGCCGACAGTACAGAGACAGCCGTGCTCCACGGGCCGCCAGGAGCCTTGGGGGCGCGGGTGGGGAACGCCCCCAAGGCTCCACCGCGCGCGGTACTCTTATCGAACCCAGCCACGTTCCCGGGGATCGCTCAATCCGTGCTGAAGTTTCGATAGCGCCTCGACCTCAATCTGCCGAACCCGTTCACGTGTCAACCCAAGGGCTTCGCCAATCTCCTTGAGGGTGTGGGTGGGCGTATCCTCCAGCCCAAATCGCATTTTGAGTACGGTCGCTTCCCGCGCATCAAGAAATTGAAACAGTTCCTTCACCTTGCCCAGCACATCGTCGTCGATCAACTCCTGGTCCGGGCTCTTCCTCCGCTCATCCATCAACATGTCACCAAGAGTCCAGCTGGCATCCCCCGGCTCGCATTGCGGGGTTGCCACCTGAATCTGGATCGCCTTCTTCACGATCCCGATTTTCTTGCGGGGCAAGCCAAGCATTCGAGCGACTTCCTCCGGGGTTGGTGGGCGGCCCAGATCTTCATTGAGGCGAACGGAGGCTCTTCGCCACTTGCTGAGCAGTTCCACCATGTAGGCTGGAATCCGGATCGTCTTCGATGAATTGATCAGCGCCCTTTTGATCGCTTGCTTGATCCAGTAACTCGCGTAGGTGCTGAACCGGGTACCCACGCGATGATCAAACCCCTCAACCGCTCGAAGCAGCCCCAGATTTCCTTCTTCGATCAAGTCCTGTAGCGCCAACCCTTTCCCGGTATACGACCGGGCGATGTTGACCACCAGTCGCAAGTTGGCACGCACCATGCGATCCCTAGCCTCGGGATCTCCTTGAGCGATGGCGCGAGCCAACTGGTTCTCTTCGGACGCGGTCAAAAGTCGAGTCTGGTTGATTTCGCGCAGGTAGGTCTCCAAGGGAGACTGCGTGCCTGTCGAATCGTTGGCCGACGTCCAGGAGAAACGACCTGACCCCAAGCGGTCTTCGTCGCTCACTTCGATCGGATCGTTGGGTGATGGGTCCATCGTCGTATCGTTTCCAATCTGGAGATCCATTCCGGAGGGATCCGGTTGACTCGTTTATCGACTGGAACCGCCACAACTTTGATAGCAAATGAAAACGTAGGGATCGGGCGGAGTGGAACGGTTGTGCGGGAGGTGACGACTGGTGCAGCACTGGCATCGCGCTTCACCGACACCCGGCAGCCAGGCGATTCCCCACCTGACCAACGCAGCACTTTAGGGCATGGCGATGTGGAATCACTTGGATTTCCGAAATTGAAGGGAATCCAGGTTGCATCGAGCGGTCAAGATCGAAACAATCATTGGAAAGGATCGAAGCAGAAGACGGTTACTCTCCCGAGCAGTCTTCGGCGGCTGGATGGATTTAGCTGACTACCACCCAAGGGAGCCATCTCATGTGGAAAGCCTTAACGCATCGGCGGATTGGGACGGTTGCGGTTCTGATCGGAACGGTTCTGGCGGCGACCCTGCTCCGGAACTGGACTTGGCGGAACGCGACTTCGCCCACATCGGTAACGCTCTCCTCCAACGTCGACGCCACAAACACGGGTGCGGCCAAGTCCCAATGGTTGCCTGATGAACCCGCTGCTGCCGCATCGGATCGTCGTTGGAAGTCGCTTGCGGATGCCAACGAACCAATCGCTGACTCAGCAGATCGCTCGCGGGCTTTAGGAATTCAGGGGGCGTTGCTGCTTTGTGGAGGAGGCGATTTGCCCGCCTCGATTCTCGATTTTTTCCATCAGCGAGGTGAAGCAGATGCGGGGCGCCTTGTCCTAATTCCATCGGCTAGCATTACCTCCGATAGCGGCGATTACTCGCGATGGCGGTCCTTTTGGTCCCGTTATCCTTGGGCGGAAGTCGAGGTGGTCCATGCCCAATCGAGAGACGAGGCGGAAAATTTGCAGTTTGCCGAATCGTTGCGACGAGCCACCGCCGTTTGGATTTCGGGAGGCGACCAAACGCGCTTGGCCGACCGCTATCTTGGGACGATGGTTGAAGAAGAAATCAAAAACCTGCTCCGACGCGGTGGTATCGTCGGTGGGACCAGCGCAGGGTCCGCCATCGCGACACGCGTCATGATCTCTGGGGGACGCGATACCGCCCAACTCCGCGACGGCCTGGGGTTGCTTCGCCATGCAATCGTCGACCAGCATTTCTCACAACGATCCCGCATGCGTCGACTGGCCACAGCAATAGAACGACACCCCGATCGATTGGGGATCGGAATCGATGAGGGGACTGGGTTGTTGATCGAGCCGCGTGGGGCCAAGGTGATGGGGATGGGGACCGTCCATTTGGTCCGATATCCCGATCGCCATCGCACCGCATCGGAGAAGGGTGCCGAAGGTTTGGAACCCACGGACGTTCTGGCGATGATCGACCGGGAGGAATATGTCGCGGGAAGCGAGCTTCCGGCGGATCGCATCACCTTCCTGATGGAATGACGACGGCCGTTCCGACGGATAGGTTGCCTAGCGAATCGTGCAACCTGTCAGCATGGCTTGATGGAAAGGCTGAATCGATGGAAGATCGGGGATGTTCATCGCGCGCGAATCGATGGTGGATCGCCACCATGGTTTTCTTCGTTGCCCTGGTCGGTCGTGGCGATCGACCAATGCCGGCACAGCCGTCGCCCTCGGTGCAAGAGACTTCGGATCAAGGAAAGCCTGAAGCGGCCTGGACCTCTGGGAGTCAGTTGGAGATGCCCATCAACTTGGCGATGCCCACCCTGGGAGGGATGCAATTCTGGACCGATCATCGCTGGTGGAAGGGTTGGAAAATCCAGCAGCATGCAACGACCGGACACTGGCGTCTGATCGATCCGCTCCTGGTTCGACGCGCTTGGGGTCCGTTAGAAAACTGTGAAGCAACTCTGCGGGAGGCGATGGAGGCGGAGCCACATCAGCCAGCGGAGCATGTCACCATTCTGCTCCATGGACTGATGCGCACCAGCCGTTCGATGAGTCCACTAGCAAACTCGCTGAAGGAGCAACGACCTGGGGAGATGATCTGCTTCGAGTATGCCAGCACCCGAGCCTCCATCGATCGGCATGCAGAAGCCTTCCGCAACTTGGTCGAATCGCTGGAAGGCACCCCGACGATGGACCTCGCAGCGCACAGCATGGGCAACATCGTCGTGCGAAGAGCGATTTTTGACTGGCGCCGACCTGGAGGAGATCCCAAAAGGGTACTGCCGAGACTGCGCAGCATGGTCATGCTGGGACCACCCAACCAAGGCGCCACGATCGCTAAACAGCTGGGGCGTTTGGAATTGTTTGGCTGGATCACTGGTCGGGGTGGAATGGAGCTGGGGCCCAAGTGGGATGACCTAAGCCGAAAACTATCGACGCCCCCGTTTCCATTCGCGGTGGTCGCTGGCAAACTGGATCCCCGCATCCCTCAAAATCCGCTGGTGGAGGGTGCAAGCGATTTTGTCGTTTCGGTCGAGGAAACCAAACTGGAAGGGATGACCGACTTCCTGGAGGTCCCCTGCCTGCATAGCTTTCTCATGGACGACCCGCGCGTCCAGCAACAGGTCGCTCACTTCATGCAGCATCATTCCTTTTCGCCCGTCAACAACGCAGTTTGGGAAGCTCCCGGCGGCTGACCCTACGGCCATCTGCAAACTGCCACGGCTCCCCATCGCTCCGCCTCCCTGCTGCCCCTGGCGTCGCCCCTAGCCAGCCGCTACAACAAAGGTTCGGTCAGACGGCCTTTGGGCTATCTTCACCTTTGGATTTTGCGGGAGCTTTCATGCCTGACGAAATGTCGATTCTCCGGACGCTCCATCGGATGCATCGGCAGGTTGCCGATCTCCAAGGGCAACTCGATCGCATTCCCCGCCAAAGAAAAACCGCGCAGGTTTTGGTCGATCAAGCCTCCCAGGCGCTCGCGGATACGAAGGATCGGATCAAGCAAAAGAAAATGGAGGCCGATCGCAAGCAGCTTCAGCTTCGCGAACGAGAAGCCAAGCTGCAGCAACTGGAAGTCAAGCAGAATCAAGCGACCAACAACCGAGAATACCAGACGCTCAAGGAGCAGCGCGCGGCCGACACGCAGGCCAACAACGTGCTCTCCGACGAAATCCTCGAAGTCCTCGAAGAGATCGACCGCTTGGAGGCCTCCCTGCCCGAGGTCCAGCGGCTTCTAGAAAACGCTCAAAAGGATCAGAAATCGGTGGAAGCCTCGTTGCAGGAGCGATCCGAGGTTGCCACCCGCGAACTCCAGCGCGTCATGGGGGAACTGAAAGAGACGGAGTCCACCCTTTCAGGTGATGCAAGGCAAGACTACCAGCGGGCGGTGCAGGGGCGAGGCGAGGATGGAATGGCCGAATTGGAGGGGCAATTTTGCGGTGGCTGCAATACCATTCTGACCGCCGTCCACCTGGACCGCCTGAAGATGGCTCGCTACATCGTGTGCCCCAGTTGCGGACGCGTCGTCTATTCTCCTGCCACCTGATCCCTTCGCCAATGGCTTGACTTTTCCTCCTCGTGGGCAATGATACATCGCAACGAAGATGCGGCTGTTTCCCCGGCGGGAGATGGTCGCATCTTTTTTTCTGGGTAACGTTTGTCGTCGCCAGCCAGCAACGACGAATCCGGAGAGACGATTGCGAACGGAATTGCTGGCAGGAGGGGCTGAGGACCCGACGGTTGCCGACCTCAGCCGACGCATGGTAGGAAACGAGAAGTCATACCGCCTCCTTGGGAAGCGGCAGGAGAAGAGTCATGAGCGGTGATTTTGTTCCGATGACGCGTGAGGCGTACAACCGTCTGAAGTCGGAGATCGAACGGCTGGAAATGGATGAGATGCCGAAGATCGCTCAGAAGATCGCGGAGGCGAGAGCCGAAGGGGATCTGAAGGAAAACGCCGAGTATCATGCGCAGCGGGAAAACCAGGGCCTTCTCCAGGCCAAAATCAATTCCTTGAAAAGCAAACTGGTCAATGCGCACATCGTCGATCCGACCACGCTTCCCAAGGACGAAGTGGTCTTTGGTGCCACCGTTCGTGTCCTGGACCTCGATTTCCAAGATGAAGAAGAATACACACTGGTAGGGATGGGGGATGAAGACTACGACTGCGGGAAAATCCTCACCACCAGCCCGATTGGTGCTGCGTTGCTGGGGGCGAAAGTCGGCCAGACCGTTGAAGTGAACGTTCCTCGAGGCAAGCTTCGATACAAAATCCAAGGGATTGAATTTCGCGATTCTTGAAGCCAAGCCACGCTGATTTTTCGTTGTGAGCCGTCGGACAAGTCGGGTAATCGGCAGGGGCGATGGATTGGGAAGCGGTGGTGCGATCAGACCCGACGAACAACGAGGTGATACGTGGCGGAAACGGAAGCAGCAAACGACTCGAAACCGGTCACCCTCGGTCCTGCGTGCGCTGTTTTGTTTCTGATGGGGGCTTTGTTGCTCGCGGTTTCCCTCGTGATTGCATCCTGGATGCTCATGGGCAACCAACCCGCCATGGCGGCTCGCGCGATCGAAGAGCAGATGATCCCTTGGGTCAACCAATCGGTTCTGGCTCCTGACGATCGATCCGAGATCCTCGAAGAGTTGCGGCAACTCGCCGAGCAAATACGCACCACGCCACCCGATGACCGAAAACTACTTCGGTTGAAGATGAGGATCGCAGACAGCCCGGTCCTGCAATGGGGAACCATGCAGATCCTCGCCCAGAAGATCGCTCAATCAGGCCTCAGCGAAGACGAAAAGCAGGCCTCCTTGCGGACTAACCAGAGACTTTTGCGAGCCGCATCGGAGGGGACGCTGGGGATCCAGCAACTGGAATTCATCGTCCAACATGTCACTCGCAAAGAAGTGCTGTCCGGGCGTCTGGTGAATCTCGAAAACCCCTCAGATGCCGACCTTCGTGAGTTCCTTCGTCGGGGAGAGGCTTTTGCGGACACAGCAAAAATCTCGAGGGATCCCTTTAGCAAGTCGCCATCGCAGGTCTTCCACGACCTGATTCTGGATGCGCTCAATCCGCCTGTGCGATGACAGTGCGATCATCGATGGTCGCCAGTGGGTTTGGTGCCTGGAGCGCGATGTGGAGGGTTGGTGTGGCCCCATGCAGACCTACCGCGTTTGCTCAGGTACGTGGATCGGCTACCATAGTTCGGCAGTAGCTTTCTTCGCTTTTGCGGCGCCATCATGCCTGAATCGATCCAATCGCTTGATTTTCTAGCCAAAGCCTGCCCTTTGCCCGTTCCAGCGACGGTGGCGCTGGTGGGGAGCGATCATTTTCTTGCGCAGTTGTCGCTAGAGCATCTGCTGGCTGCCCTGTCGATCGACCCGCAGGAGATGACGCGCGTCGACGGCGAGGAGGCACAGTGGCGGGATGTCGGTGATCTGCTGGACACGCCCAGCCTTTTTTCGTCCGGTGCAGCTCGCGTGGTACTGGTGCGCGACGCAGATTCCTGGCTGACCCGTTGCCGCGAGCGGCTTGAGAAGTGGATCCCATCGCCCCAGCGCGATTGCCATCTGATTTTTGAGGCGACCAAGCTACCCGGAAACACCAAGCTGGCCAAAAAGGTGATGGAAGCTGGCTGGCTGATTCAATGCGCCGCCCATGGCACTGGCCTTTTTCGGACCGCGAATGAAAGGCGAGCGATCGAGCAGTTTCTGGCCGGTCATGCAAAAAAGCGGCACCGCCTTGCGTTGACCTCCACACAGATCCAAACCCTGCTGGATCGGATGGGCTGGGAACTTGGGATGATCGATACGGAACTCGCAAAGCTTGCCCTTTTTTCGCAACCCGACGGGAAGATCACCGACGAGATCGTGCGGGAACTGGTGGGGGGCTGGCGGGCCAAGACGGTCTGGGAAATTGCTGATGCCGTAGCGGATGGAAAAATCGATGAGGCGCTGCAGCAGATCGACCGGTTGATTCAGGCTGGACAGACGGCCATTGGGATCATGGCCCCACTCGCTTGGTATTTTCGACGGTTCGGATTGGCTGCCCATCTGGTGGCGCAGGGAGAGAGAACCGGCCATCCCGTAGCGCTGGCGAAGGCGCTAGAACGAGCGGGATTCAATCGATACGACATCAAGCAGGCGGAGGCGAGATTGGTACGGATTGGCAGAACCAGGGCGCTAGAGATACTCAACGGCCTAGTCCTGCTCGACGGGCAACTGAAGGGAAGCCACTCTCGCGAAGAACCTGCTCGGCATGCCCTGGAGCAGTTCCTCTTCCGATTCGCAAAAATCAGCTAGAATCGGGATCCAGAATTGGACTCCGATCGGAGATTCCCGAAGTCTTGGCAGGCGATCGTGCGTTCCCCGATCGCCACGGAGGGCGCGGTGAATCCCTCGGGTACCCTGTGGCTGGATCGATCGAGCATCAGAAACTGGTTGGCGCAACAGAAGGACTCCACTGTGGATCGAAAGCAGACGGCGGAATCGTTGGGAGTGACTTTCTCCAAGCAAGAGCCAGGCTACCTGGCGATGGTGGTTCGAAGTGGCCAGCAACTGATCACTTCGGGGCATGTCAGCGACCTGAAGGGGAAGCTTGGCTCAGGCCTCACAGTCGAAGAGGGGCAAGTGGCCGCGCGCCAGTGTGCCGCGAAGATCCTCAACTCGGTGTGGAATTTTCATGGGACCCTGGAAGGTCTCCGAGTGCTCAAAGTTCTGGGCTGTGTCAATTCGACTTTGGAATTCCACGAACAGCATTTGGTGATCAATGGATGCAGCGACCTGTTGCACAGCATCTTCGGGAAGACCACCGATGGCTACCATGCGCGAAGCGCCCTGGGATTCGCCCAATTGCCCACGGGTGCCGCGGTGGAGGTGGAGGCCATTTTCGAGATTCTTCCGTCCTGACGTTTTCCTGGGAAGTACCCGATGCTACTGCATGCAACACGTGTTCTGTTTGCCCCACCAACGGAAGACCTTCGTTTCTTGCCTGAAGGTCCCTACCCGGTCTCCGACGGGAGGTTCAGCTGGGTTGCGATCGCTCATGGTCGAGAATCGGCCAGTGGATCGCTGAATCTGTTCGACTGCAGATCTGGCAGCAACCAATCCTATGCACTCCCTGGCAGGCCCGGTTTCGCTCGACCAACCGACGCCAGCGACTGGTTCCTCGTCGGTTTAGAACGGACTTTGGGATTGTTTCAGTTATCCAGCCAACGCTGGATCCCTGTCTGCCAGCCGATCGATCAGGAAGTAGAAGGAACCATCATCAATGACGCATGCACCTGGGGGGACTACGTCGTCTTTGGAACGAAGGATCTGAAGTTTGAGTCTCCCAAAGCGTCGCTTTATGCTTGGCGACCAGGGTTGGAAAAGCCGGTTCGATTGACCGGCGGGCAAACCTGCAGCAACGGAAAGGGAATCGTTGTCGCGGGCGCCGATGGATATCGACTGCTGGACATCGATACGCCAACCCGACAGATTGCCTCCTACCCGATCGACCTCCAGTCAGGCACACTGGGGAGTCGGTCCGTCGCGCTCGATCTGACTCACCTCTCCTCGTTCCCAGATGGCATGATCCTCTGCGACCAGGGGCGGATGGCGCTGATCAGTTTCTACGATCCTTTCCGAAATGAACCAGGAGAGACGAAGCTGTATCGGCTGGCCGATGGCGAGTGCTTGGGAGTCTGGCAGACCGAACTCGCACCACAGGCTACCTGTCCACAGATCATTTCGTGGGAAGGCAAACGACACCTCTTGATTACGACGGCGGTCGAGTGGATGGCGGCAGACCGCTATCGACTCTGCCCCAACTCCGGTTCGATCTTCATCGCACCCTGGGACGATGGCGAACCTTTGGAGACACCGCCATTCAAAATCGGAAACCTGCTCGAAGCACTAGCCTGAAACGACGATCCGACCACCGATCGCACCTGTTCAGTCAAGCGACTTAGGCCGCGCGTCGAACGGGAAGGCTGGCGATCAAAAAACGCTGCTCAAGCGCCTGCGTGGTTCTTGCGGTCGCTCCACGATGTTCTTTTGCAACATCCTGGGCTCGGCTCCCCAGGAGCTCCGCTTGGCGTTCATTGGTCAGCATCGCCTGCAACCAATCGGAAAGGTCTTCGGGATGATCGAGCACGGTGGCTGCCTGAGCATCCAGAAGCAGATGGACCACATCGCGAAAGTTCTGGGTGTTCGGTCCGAAAGAGACGCAGACTCCATACCCCGCCGGTTCGATCATATTCTGACCTCCACGGTTTCCGAAACTTCCCCCAACGAAACCTAGATCAGCCAATCCCCACCACCAACGAAGCTCACCCAAGGTATCCCCAAGTAGGATTTGCCAGTCGTCGGGAAGCTGTTCCGACATCCGACTGCGGCGATACACAGCGAATTCCGATTTCTCCAACTGTTCCGCTACTTCGTCAAACCGCTCAGGATGCCGCGGGACCAGGATCATCTTCAACCCCGGGAAGGAAGCAAGAACAGTGCGGTACGCTTCCAGGCAGATCGACTCTTCAGGCGTCTGAGTGCTCCCAACGACCCAAATCTTGTCTGCCGATCGCACGCCAAGCTGCTGACGCCGCGTGAGAACTTCTGGATGCCTTCGGTCAAAATTGGCATTGTCGAACTTCATCGAACCGGTGACAGAGACGCGTGAAGAATCACAGCCTAGCGCACGGAATCGCTCGGCGTAGGTTTCATCCTGAGCCCCTACCCAATCGATCTTTCGAAAAATCGACCGGGTAAGCCAACTCAGCCTTTGGTACGACCGGAACGATCGATCGCTCAATCGCCCATTCACAATGGCAACGGGGCAACGATGCCGTTTCGATGTCAGGATGAGATTGGGCCACACCTCCAATTCGGCGAGGATGAGCAAATCGGGATGCAGGCGTCGAAACACCCGTTCGATCGACCAAGAAAAATCAAGCGGGGCGTAGAACCTCGCCAACTCAGGGTACAGCTTCGCGGCAAGCTGATATCCGGCTTGCGTGGTGATGGAGAGGACCAAGTCGAAATCAGGGCAGCTGTTTTGAAGTTGTCGAACCAAAGGTTGCAGCAGCTGCACCTCTCCCACGCTCACTGCATGGAGCCAAATAGATCGACGATCTCCCTGAACCTTGGGGGATCTACCGCTCCACCTGCTCCACCAGATCGCGAACGATTTCCCACGTCGCAAGCTGTCCCAGATTAACCAAGGGGCCAGCAAGGCCAGTAGGATCAAGTAGAGTGCATTCAGCAGGTATCGCATCCTATCTATCCTTCCATCCCACTCTTGCTTCTTCGCAATCCATGATAGTAGCAACTGGTCGCCTCGGGCGAAATCCCGATTTCCAGGCCACCTTCCCTATCCAGGAGGATGTGAGGGAAATCATTGTAAATAGCGATATTTCAGACCAGATACAACGAAGGATTTTGCATATAATTCAGGTCTTAATCCGCTGGTCGGCCAATAGCCGACTTGCGACCCGAAATGGCCTGCGGCACTTCGATCGGGACGCTATTTTATGATGGCGATCTTGCTATCACTTTTTGCCCCCTGACTGCTCCATTCGACGGTATGAGAAACGAGGTTCGCCCCATGTCTGCTCTCAATCAATTGGCTCGCACAGGCACCAAAATCTATCTGGACAGCATCGCACCACACTTGGTTCAACGCTATCTGGATGAAGGTGCGGAAGGGGCCACCTCCAATCCATCGATCATTGCCGCGCTGGTCGCATCTGGCAATTACGATGATGTGCTAGCAGATCTGCTTTTGCAGTCCCCAGACGACCGCGATGTGGCATGGTCTTTCGCGGACTTCCTTGCGGTCGAGGCGGAGCAGGAGTTCATGACGATCTGGGAGAACTCGGAGTACAACGAAGGGTGGGTCAGTTTTGAAGTCGATCCGATGATCGAATCGGACGAGTATGGCATGACGATCGATGAGCGAGTGGAGGCCTACGTGGCTCAATCCCATCGGGCTCGCGATGCTGGATCCCCGAATCGCATGATTAAAATTCCTGCCACTCGGGCAGGGTTGCTGGCGCTAACTCCCCTGGCAGCAGCTGGAATCCCATTGAATGTGACGCTGATCTTCACACCCAATCAGTATGAACTGGCAAGGGCCGCGGTCGCAGAGGGTCTGGAGAGAAATCCAAATCCTCGCGATTTCAAAAGTGTCTACAGTGTCTTCGTATCGAGAATCGAGCAGTACGCCAAGGTGCATTTGCCTTATATGAGCGACGAGGCAACTTCGAGATTGCCGATCGCCAATGCCAAACAGATATGGCTGATGAATCAGGACTTCTGGAGCAAGCATCCGCAGCGTCTGGATCAGGAAATTGTCTTTGCCAGCACCGGGACCAAGGACCCCGCCGATCGCAAGTGGAAGTATGTCGCTGCGTTGGCAGGGGCGGACATTCAGACCATCCCACCGGACACTCTTGCCGCGATTGAAGAGGCATCCCCCAGTTTTCGCCGAAAGATCGATGAGCCAGAGAATGATGAAATCATCGATGAGATCGAAAGAACGCTCGACCTTTCCCACATGCATAAGACGCTTTTGCGGGAAGGCATGGACAAGTTCATTGAGGCACAGCGCAATCTGGAAGCGATGATCGCCAAGCTTCGATCCGATAGCAACCCGACCAAGCTCTTGCCACGAGGTAACTAACTGGTTGCCCCAGGGGTGATAGCCGGCCGTACTCGCTTCGATAGCTCCGGTTGGCATCGCCAAAGGGACGCTTACCGGTCGACTTGTGCCACACCGCACGTTTTCGAACATCGTCGCGAAGGATCGCATCGCCGCCGGTGCGCCTCGCTGGCGAAAGAGGTGGGGACGGTTTCCTTCGTACCGCGAGGAACGGGCATCCGGCGACGCTCGGCACCTTATCGCAGCCGACGGTGGCTTTCGATACACGCCCCCAAAAGCACGATCGGATAGAGCGACATTTGGTTTTCTGGAAGTTTTCTAAATTTTCTTCAGGTCTGGCGGGATGTAAAAGGCGAGGGGAACTGCTGTCCTGAAGCCCTCGCGGTGCAGTAAACTCAAAGGGCTGGTCCTTTGGGAGGCGAAAGGGCGCCACTTGGCCTGGAGATCTCGGAGGCGATTGTTTCTGGAACGATCGAACCACGCTTCGACACCCCGAGAGCCACGAATGGCGGACCGATGAACAAGATCGCTTCCCTGGTACCTTCCATTCGGATCCGCAGCAGCGGAAGAAGCTCCCCCGACTCCGAAGGAAACTACGTTCTTTACTGGATGTCGGCTCACCGAAGGCTGACCCACAACTTTGCGATCCAGCGAGCTGTGGATTGGTCTTTGCACCTCAGGCAGCCGCTGGTGATTTTGGAGCCGCTCCGGTGTGGCTATCGTTGGGCTTGCGATCGGTTCCACCAATTCATCCTGGATGGGATGGCGGAGCATGCCAGGGAAACGGCGAAAGTACCGGCGACCTATTACCCCTACGTCGAACCGCAGCGAGGCCAGCAGGATGGACTGCTCGACCATCTAGCCGCCAGCGCCTCGGTGATCGTCACCGACGATTTCCCGGTTTTCTTTCATCCGGCGATGATACGTTCGATCGAACGGCGCCACGACCGCTACTGGGAGATTGTCGATTCCAACGGCATCATCCCGATGCGTCAATTCGACCGCACCTTCACCGTCGCTCATTCCTTTCGACGCACCCACCAAAAGTGGTTCCGCCAGCAGTGGCCGCTGTTCCCTGAACCTGCGCCGTTGGAACGACTTCCCAAAGGCAAAGCGATGGAGCTACCTGCGGCGGTGAGAAAACGGTGGCCGCCATTGCAGTTTGGTCGCGATGGCACGCCGAAGATCGACTTGTCAAAACTTCCGATCGACCACCAAATTCGTGAAGGCTTTACCTCGGGGGGGACAACGGTCGCCAAGCAGAGATTAAGGACCTTTGTCGAAAAAAAGCTTCCCAATTACGCCAACGATCGAAACGAACCGCAACAGGAGGGATCCAGCGGCCTCTCAGCTCATCTCCACTTTGGCCACATCAGCCCGCACGAAGTGTTCCTCGCCTTGATCGAAGGCACGGCGTGGTCGCCAGAAGTCCTTGGGAAAGCGGAAGGAAAAATGGAGGGCTTTTGGAATCTATCGCCTCATGCCGACCCTCTACTGGACCAGTTGATCACGTGGCGCGAAATCGGCTTCAACTTCGCGGCTCGGGAGCGCAATTACGATCGCTATGAATCGCTTCCCGAGTGGGCGCAGCAGACCCTCGCCGATCACGCCGAAGATCCACGCCCGGCCATCTACTCGCTCGAAGAATTCACGCAGGCGAAGACCCACGACCCGCTTTGGAACGCTGCACAGAGGCAGCTGGTGAGAGAAGGGCGCATCCACAACTACCTGCGAATGCTCTGGGGAAAGAAGATCCTTCACTGGACTAGGTCGCCCCAGGAAGCCCTAGAGGTGATGATCCAGCTGAACAATCAATTTGCCCTCGATGGGCGCGATCCAAACAGCTATTCGGGGATCTTCTGGGTCTTGGGACGTTACGATCGCGCTTGGGGCCCGGAACGCCCGGTCTTCGGAAAGATTCGTTACATGACTAGCGAATCGACCGCCAGCAAATGGCGAGTTGGCGATTACATGAAGAAATACTCCGAAGCTGCGTCTTGATCGACGCGGGGAGCTAGAGAGCGCCGAAAGAAAGGGCGTAGAGCGCCAAAGAAGCCATCACTTCCAATCGCCTTCCCCCGGTAGCTGAACTACCGCGTTGGGGGACCGCGGGAAAAAAGAGGCGCCGCCCGGATTCGAACCGGGGATGGTGGATTTGCAATCCACTGCCTTAGCCACTTGGCTACGGCGCCATGACGATGCGTCGTGGAACATGGTCCCATCGATGCACCAGTTTATCGGCAAGTTCCTCGCGGAAACCTGCAGGAATCTTGAGGATTATATCGATTTTTCCGTAGTGGGTAAGGGGCCAGGCAGCCAGCCACGGGGTCCCGCCAGGCTGCTTCCTCGTTCGGGTCGACCTAGCCGCTACGCCGTCGACCAGGACTTCCTGTCGGTTATCTTCGATTGTGGGCAGAGTCCATCGCCTATAAACTTGGCAATGCCGGGTTTGGAAAGTCTGTATTGGCTACTGCCCATCCGACAGCCCCGGCGATGGTCCGTCGTAAGCATGGCACACCCCGTATCCAAGGCTGGCGGCAACCTGATGGTTTCGGAATTGAGGACGAAAGGGAAGACTCACAAATGAGCGGCGATTGTGACTTTGGGCTGATCGGTCTGGCGGTGATGGGCGAAAATCTGGCGCTCAATGTGGAAAGCCGTGGGTATCGGGTCGCTGTCTTCAATCGCAGTACCGACAAGGTCGATCAGTTGATGGCGGGGCGCGCCAAAGGGAAAAACTTCGTCGGCTGCCACTCGATCCCCGAACTAGTCGCTTCGCTCAAAGCACCTCGCATCCTCATGATGCTGGTTAAGGCGGGACCTGCCGTCGATGACTTGATCGAACAATTGATGCCTCACCTCAGCCCTGGGGATATCTTGATCGACGGGGGGAACACCCACTTTGCCGACACCGAGCGACGGACGGCGTACGTGGAGGGGAAAGGATTTCGCTTCGTCGGTTCGGGAGTCTCCGGCGGTGAAGAAGGAGCTCTGAAGGGGCCTAGCCTGATGCCTGGCGGCAGCGAATCGGCTTGGCCATCGATCCGCCCAATCTTCCAAGCGATTGCAGCCAAGGTTGGCCCCCAAGAAGATATCCCATGCTGCGAATGGGTCGGACCACGTGGTGCCGGCCATTACGTCAAAATGGTGCACAACGGGATCGAATACGGCGACATGCAGTTGATCTGCGAAGCCTATTTCCTGCTCAAGGAAGCCGCTGGACTGACCAATGAAGAGCTCTACGAAGTCTTCTCTGAATGGAATCGAGGAGAGCTGCAGAGTTATTTGATCGAGATCACGCGAGACATCTTTAGCGCCAAGGATGACCAGGGTGGAGAAGGGCATCTAGTCGACAAAATCCTCGACGTCGCCGGTGCCAAGGGAACAGGGAAGTGGATGAGCCAACTGTCGCTGGACCTGGGAGTTCCCAGCACCCTAGTGACAACCGCCGTGTATGCCCGCATTTTGTCTTCGATGAAAGATGCCCGCGTGCGGGCCAGCCATGTTCTGGCCGGCCCCGAGAAAGGCCATCTCTCGGCGATCCAGCCAGCGGTTCAGTCGATGGTGGGGAATAAGAAGGCCTTCATCGAACAAGTAAGGCAAGCTCTCTATGCTTCCAAGATCTGCAGTTACGCTCAAGGCTTCGTTCAGCTTCAAGAGGCCAGCAAGGAACATCGCTGGGGACTCAATTACGGGGACTGCGCCCTTCTGTGGCGAGGCGGATGCATCATCCGCGCTCAGTTCCTGGATCGGATCAAGGAGGCATTCGACGAGCAGCCGAATCTGGAGAACCTGCTGCTGTATCCTTACTTCCGCGATGCGGTGGCTAAGGCTCAGGAGTCGTGGCGTCATGTGGTGATCGCGGCGACCGCGATGGGAATTCCTGCCCCCGCTTTCTCCACCGCACTGTCCTACTATGACAGCTACCGGCTGGCGCGCCTTCCTGCCAACCTCCTCCAGGCTCAACGCGACTATTTCGGCGCGCACACCTACCAGCGCACCGATCGCGAAGGAGTCTTCCACTCCGAGTGGCTCGACCTTCGCAAACAAAGCTGATCGTCGGATCCAAAAGCCAGAGAGTTCAAGTTTCCGGGAGTCGACTTCAGCGGTGAAGCCGATTCCTGAGGAAACAGTAGCGGAAGGAACTGCGCTATGGCATCGTCCATCGTGATTTTTGGCGCGTCGGGGGATCTGACCAGTAGAAAACTGATCCCGGCGCTCTATCGACTTTCGCAGCGTCGGCGGATCGATCCTGAGACCCGAATCGTCGGTGTCTCCCGAACTCCCCTGGACGACGCCGCGTGGAGGAAGCAACTGGCGGACTCGACCGCCAAGTATGTCGGGACCTCGTTCGACGCCGAAAGCTGGTCCGCTTTCTCGCAGAAGATCTTCTACCAACCCGGCGATCTCTCCAGCTCTCAAGACATGCAGAGGCTGCAACAGCGACTGCTCGAATGGGAAGGGGATTCGGTGTCCGACCGCCTCTACTACCTAGCAACCATGCCGCAGCTCTACCAAACGGCAGTCCAGCAACTGGGCAAGGCAGGGATGCAAGAAGAATCCCAAGGTGCTCGACGACTGGTGGTCGAGAAGCCCTTTGGAACCGACCTGGAATCGGCCAGGCAATTGAACGATGCCATCCACCAAGTCTTCACCGAAAAGCAGATCTATCGAATCGATCACTACCTCGGGAAGGAAACGGTTCAAAATATCCTCGTCCTTCGCTTCGGCAATTCGATCTTCGAGCCGCTTTGGAATCACCACTACATCGACCACGTCCAGATTACAGTGGCCGAGGAAGTGACCGTGGGAAGACGCGGCGACTACTACGATCAGGCAGGCGTTCTGCGAGACATGTTTCAGAATCACCTGCTGCAATTGATGATGGTGATCGCCATGGAGCCACCGTCGCGGTTCGATGCAGACCTGGTCCGCGATGAGAAGGTCAAGGTCCTTCATGCCGTTCGGCCATTTCGTGGCAGCGACTTTGCAACAGGAGGTGTGCGAGGACAATATGCTGGGTATCTCGCCGACCCGGGCGTTCCCAAAGGGAGTCAGACGGAGACATTCGCCGCATTGCGACTGCTGATCGACAACTGGCGCTGGAAGGGTGTGCCGTTCTTCCTCAGAAGCGGGAAGGCGATGAGCTGCAGGACGACGCAGATCGTGATCCAGTTCCGCGAACCACCCCACTTTCTTTTCGATCAGCGGGAATCCGTACGCCCGGAAGCCAACCGCTTGGTCATTCAGATTCAGCCCGCAGAAGGACTGCAGGTTCACTTCCAATCAAAGATCCCGGACGAAGAGATGCGCATGCGCACCAGCGAACTCGATTTTCGCTTCGATCAACGGATCAAAGAGATGCCCGATGCCTACCAGAGGCTGCTCCAGGACGCTATCTCCGGTGACGCCAGCCTTTTCGCTCGAAGTGACGAAGTCGAGCAGGCTTGGCGCATCGTCGATCCCATCATCGCCGCTTGGAAAAGCCCAGCGGCTCCCCCTCTGCAGACCTACCCCGTGGGAGCCTGGGGCCCAGAGGAATCGAATCATTGGATCGAAGGGTTCAAGAGAAACTGGTTCGACGTCTGCCCCATCATCCGCTGAATCCGTCGATCCGGACCCACCGAGGAACAGGCAAAATCAAGGACGCAGGTTCCAACCGGCCATCGATTCCAGTAGCGGTGATTTGGTCAGGTCGAACTGCAGTGGCGTCACCGTGATATGACCTTTGGACAAAGCTGCGACGTCGGTTTCGTGCGGGGTAGGTGGCGGTGGCGGATCATTGGTCGACCAATAGTAGTCCCGTCCCTTCGGGTCTTGTCGCTTGAGATAACGATCTCCGTACCGCTCTACCCCCATCGGGACGCAGTGCACTTCTGGAGTGGAACCACTTCGAAACCGTTTGGTGGCGTCGGTCGGTATGTTGATGTTGAAGAGTTCGGGCTTCCCACCGGTGGCCGCCAGAAGCTGCTGGATCAAACGCACCGCCATCGTCGCCGCCGCCTCGAAGTCCGCATGGGGATCGTACTCCAGTGAGACGGCAAAACTGGGCAATCGGAAAAATGCACCTTCGATCGATGCGGCGACGGTACCGGAATAAAGAACGTTGATCCCAGCGTTCAGCCCGCCGTTGATGCCGCTGATCACCACATCGACCTTCCCCCCCGATAGCTCACTGATCCCCAGTTTCACGCAGTCCGCAGGGCTCCCGTCGACCGCCCAGCCTCGAAAAACCTCCTGATCGAAGACTTTCTTGCAGGTCAGCGGTGTCAGGTAGGTGATCGAATGCCCCACTCCGCTTTGTTCGGTTGCAGGCGCACATATCAGCACCTCGCCGATTCTCCGGAGCTCCTTTTCTAAAGCCGCGAGACCAGGGGCGAAAAAACCATCGTCGTTGGCCAACAGGATACGCATGAATCCAACTCCTACCTCTTCACCAACTCCCAATAACCGCTCAGGGTTCGCTTCCAAATCCCTCCGGCCGCTGTCGTAGTGTCCCCGAAGGCTCTTTCCTCAGCAAGACGGTCAGGTTCTGCTATGCCTCGCGTAATGCGTCTAGAGGGTCACAACGGCCTGCCCGTCCTGCCAATCTGGGCGCGACTAGTTTTTTTCGCCGATCGGACCGATCGATCACCCCTTGGAACAGAGCTTCGCCAGGACTCTCCCCCCTGATTGGGATCGGGGAGCATGGTACAATCGTTGGTTTCCGATGACTTGGACACTGGAGGCAGCCTCCGATCGACCTGTTGCGGGAAATGGACCCCAGGACAGAACGCTGGCATCTCCAGCCCATGGCCAACGCTTGGAGTCGGCTTGGTTGGTTCGAAAACTCTCCGATGGAATACAGCATGAGTGCTCAAGCAGAGGCGAACGCCTCTCGCCCGTCCCAGGAACATGTCATCGTCCTCGATTTCGGATCGCAGTACGCCCAACTGATCGCTCGACGGGTGCGCGAGCATAACGTCTACTGCGAAATCGTCCGGCATGATATCTCGATCTCGCAGATTCGAAAGCGAAACCCAAAGGCGATCATCCTTTCTGGTGGCCCCTCCAGCGTGTATGAGCCGGGGGCTCCCAAAGCGACTTCGGAGCTGCTTCAACTGGGAATTCCGGTGCTGGGTATCTGCTACGGAATGCAGTGGATGGCCAGCGCCATGGGTGGTGTCGTGAAAGGGTGTGAGGCGAGAGAGTTTGGTCGCGCGGCCTTGGCGATCGAACGAAGGCACCCCCGAGCGGCTCAGATGTTCTCCGATCTTCCCGACGCGATGGAGGTTTGGATGAGCCATGGGGATCAGGTGGTGAAACTCCCCCCCGGCTTTCATTCGATCGCATCGACTTCCACCTGCCCAAATGCAGCGATGGCGCACCAGGAAATGCCATTGGTCGCTTTGCAATTCCACCCGGAAGTGACGCACACACCGCTGGGGGGACAATTGCTGCGGAACTTTCTCTATGAGGTTGCAGGTTGCCGCGGCGATTGGCACCTGGGAGATTTCGCTCGCCGAAGCATCGAAGAGATTCGCGAGCGAGTTGGGGATCGCCGAGTCATCTGCGGTCTCTCGGGAGGCGTCGACTCCAGCGTCACCGCCGCGCTGATCGCCGAGGCGATCGGCCCGCAGCTCTCCTGCATCCTGGTCGACAACGGGCTACTTCGCCATGACGAACAGACCACGGTGATCGACGAATTCACTCGGCACTTCAAAACCGATCTCCATGTGGTTCATGCTGGCGATCGCTTCCTGAAGGAGCTTGCTGGGATTGTCGATCCGCAGGAGAAGCGAAAGCGGATTGGCTATCTGTTCATCGATTGCTTTCAGGAAGAAGCACGGAAAGTCCAAAATGCCGTTTTCCTGGCGCAAGGCACCCTCTATCCCGACGTCATCGAAAGCGGCGCAGCCATCGATGGTCCAGCGGCAACCATCAAGCTGCACCACAACGTCGGAGGGCTACCCGAGAAACTTGGTTTCGAGCTGATTGAACCGCTCCGGGATCTCTTCAAAGATGAGGTGAGGCGACTGGGTTCCTCCCTGGGGCTCCCTGATTCTCTCGTATGGAGACACCCATTCCCCGGACCAGGATTGGCTGTCCGTTGCTTGGGAGAAGTCACGGAAGAGAAACTAAAAATCCTGAGGGATGCAGACCGCATCGTCGTCTCTGAGATCATCGCAGCCGGGTGGTATCGAGAAACGTCCCAGGCATTCGCCGTGTTGCTTCCGGTGCAAAGCGTCGGTGTCATGGGGGATGCGAGGACCTACGAAAGCACCATCGCTGTGCGATGCGTGAAGACCGACGACTTCATGACTGCCGATTGGTCTCATCTTCCCTACGAACTGCTCGCAAAAATCAGCTCCCGAATCATCAACGAAGTGCGCGGCGTCAACCGAGTCGTCTACGACATCAGTTCGAAACCCCCGGCGACGATTGAGTGGGAGTGAACCACGTCTGCTTCCAGTGTTCTATGGATCGATTGAAGCGAGAAAGGGCCCAAATGAGTCGACGCCCCGGCATGAATCTCAATGACTACATCCGGAACATCCCTGACTTTCCAAAACCAGGGATCCAGTTCAAGGATATCACCCCGCTCCTTCTGAACCCGGAAGCATTCCAAGAATCGATCGACCGACTGGCCGACCATTACGCGGGCCAGCAGATCGATCTGGTCGTTGCAGCGGAAGCTCGAGGCTTCCTGTTCGCCGCCCCTTTGGCGATCCAGTTGAACGCCGGTCTGGTTCCAATCCGCAAACCGGGAAAACTGCCCTACGAAACCTTCCAGTACACCTACGAACTCGAATACGGGTCCGATACGCTGGAGATGCACACGGACGCCGTACGCCCAGGTCAGCGCGTGCTAGTTTTGGACGACCTTCTCGCGACCGGAGGCACGGTGACCGCCTGCTGTCGGATGGTCGAAAAACTACAGGCGACCATTGTCGGCTGCGCCTTTGCGATTGAACTGACCGCCTTGGGAGGTCGCTCCAAATTGGCCCCCTATCCCGTCTTTAGCCTCCTGGAACTTTGAGTCCGATATGGGCAATGACGATCCGCTGAGGGAATCGGATGGGGCCGGCGACAGCCAGTCGGAGGGCCTGGGGTATCGTCGAGCGGCAGAGAAGGCAAAAGGGTTTCCGCAAAGCCCTGGGGTCTACCTGATGAAGGACCACCAGGGCCTAGTGATCTACATCGGCAAAGCGAAAAACCTCAAGAATCGCGCTTCCAGTTACTTTCACGATACCGCGATGCAGGATCCACGTCTTGCAGCTTGGGTGCGAGAGATCTGCGACATCGACTTCCTGCCGTGCACCAGTGAGGTCGACGCGCTCTTGACCGAGAACCGACTGATCAAGGATATCCAGCCCCGTTACAACAAGGAACTAAAAGACGACAAAACCTATCCCTACCTGATGATCGTGACCCACGAAGAGTTCCCACGCGTCGAGGTGACCAGAACCCCTAGGCAACGCGGGGCGAAGCTGTACGGACCATTCACCAGTGTGGCCCAACTACGTGGGGCACTTCAGGTCCTGCAGCGACTGTTTCGATTTCGTACCTGCTCCCTGGATCTCGATTCATCCGATCCCAGGTGGCGATGGTTCCGCCCCTGCCTTTTGGCATCGATCAAGCAATGCTCGGCACCTTGCAATCTGCGCATTTCCCGCGAGGACTATCGCCGCGACATTCGGCGTCTCCAGCTGTTCTTGGAAGGAGGAAGGGAACGGCTGGTGCAGCAGATGGAAGAGGAGATGCGGCAGGCAAGCAAGGAAATGGCATTCGAAAAGGCAGCTCGCATCCGCGACGAATTGAAGCTGCTGGCATCGCTGGACGAACGCGGGCAGATCGATCGCCACGCACAGCCCGAAGTCTTTCAAATCGATCCCAAACGGGGCCTTCGAGGACTGAAAAAGATTCTCCAGTTACCGGACGTTCCTCGCGTGATCGAAGGAATTGATATCGCGCATTTGGGAGGAAGAGAAACCGTCGCTTCCCTGGTTCAGTTCATCGACGGGCTTCCATTCAAGCCGGGTTATCGTCGCTATCGCATTCGCGACGTCGACGGAATTGACGACTTTCGCAGCATCCATGAAGTTGTTTCGCGTCGTTTCCGGCGCGCCTTGCACCAGGACGACCCATTTCCCGATCTCCTGCTGATCGATGGCGGAAAAGGACAGCTCAACGCTGCTCTTGCCGCCTTTCGAGACCAGCAAATTCAGCCCCCGGTGCTGCTATCCCTCGCCAAAAGGGAAGAGGAAATCTACCTGCCAGGCGAATCCGAACCGCTGCGACTGCAGCGCAACGCATTTTCGCTCCGACTATTGCAATACGTGCGCGACGAAGCGCATCGCTTTGCCCAGCATTATCACCATATCCTCCGAAGAAAGAAAACTTTCGACGAGGATCCGCCGATCACGCCTTGAACCAGATCCCAGCAGCGGGTTTCTAAATTTTTCCATCGGAAAATAGCTTGAAACGACAAGCCCGCAGAGCGATGAGGCGACAGCCAACCATCGCTACCCCACGGTACCATGCTGGAATTTCAAAGCTGTTTGCCGGTCAGGCGCAAGCCAGCCCCTTCTTTTGCGCAAACCGAATCAGACCGAAGGGCTCTCGCCGCTCCACTTCCATTTGGCAAAACACCCTGACGGCTCCGCACCCACCGTCCGGAGACCTCGCGTCGACGCCTTCCACCAGACGAAGTGAAGCAATCACGACCCACAGTGGTCCAAGATAGACCCCAAAAAAGCGGTCGACGCCTTGCCCGCCTCCCTTCCGGGGCCAACAATCGATCGGATCTCCCACGGTCGCCGCTTTCCGGTAGAGTCCTGGGTCGATCCTGCCCGATGAGCGCAACATCGAATTGGCCGATGGAAGTATCGGCCTGCTGCAACATGAATAAAGTCCGCAAGTCGATCGCTTGGCATGCTGCCAAGCTGCTGCACTCCCGAGAAGAAACCCAGTGGCATCGCGCCAAATGGAAGGCAGCTCGCCGGCAGATCGGTGGCCGTATCTCGCCTCGGGATCTCCCAACTCATGAAGAGATCGAGTTCCAGCTTCGATCGATCACACGCCAATTGGAAGGGGATCCCGATCAGGCACATTGGCATCGTCTGAAGGAAATCGCCGCCCAATTGATGCAGCGATGGGAGGAGCACCAACCTCTTCTGATCGGTTCAGTCGCTTCGGGTTCCGTGCGAGACGACTCCGACATCAACCTCGTACTCTTTGCAACCAACGTCGATCGAGCTGCCGAGAGAATCATGGAGGAGCCATCCGAAAGTCGATGGATCGATCAGCCTTGGAGTTCCGGTGGAACGATCCCGTTGACCGGTCGTGAATTGTCGACCACCTGCAGAGGCGTCTTGCTGAGGCTTTGGGTGGTACCCGAATCGGCCAAGAACCGCCCGTGGTACGACCCCAATCGAAAACGCGAAATCCGCACCCAGGACATCGGCGAGCTGATGCAATCGCTTGAGCCTCTGGATGAACCGCACAATTCAGACCCAACAGAACTCGATCCCTACACTTGGTTTGCTCAATTGCTGGAGTCGCTGGAAGAGGTGCCGGTCGATCTCAAGGAACATCCCGAAGGAGACCTTCTGTTCCACTCGCTGCAGGTGTTTGCGATGGCATCGAAGGAATTCCCCAATGATCTGGAGGCGCTGGAAGCCGCCTTGCTGCATGATGTAGGAGCTCTGACTGCGACGGAGGACTGGCAGCAGGCTAGCGTCGCTCTCTTGGGAGAATCCATCACCCCAAGAACTGCTTGGCTGATCGAACATTGGCCAGAAGCTCTGCTGGCACGCGAAAGCCGACTTGGCGCTCGTGCACTCAGACGACTGAACGATCACCCCGACTGGGATCTACTGTTGGAGTTGGTGGCGATGGATCAGCAAGGCAGAGGCGGTGACCTTGCGACACCCTCTCTGGACGAAGCGATCCATCAGCTTCGGCAACTCCATCTCCAGTGCGAGGGACAGGAGGATACATGGGCCCCGTAGAGTCATCTCCAGAGGAACCGACGCGCCACTATTACCTGCTGATCTATGAAGTACCGGAAGATTACGCGGAGGCTCGAGCCGCTTATCGAATGGAGCACTTGGAGTTAGCACGGCGATTCGAAGCAACTGGACTGCTGCTTGGTGGAGCGGTTGGAGATCCCGTCGAGCAGGCGGTGCTGCTGTTTCGAAGCCCAGGGCCAGAAGTCGCTCGGGAATTCGCTTCGTTGGATCCCTACGTGCGCCACGGAGTGGTGCGCGCTTGGAAGGTCGTGCGGTGGAATGTGGTGGCAGGTCAGTGGCTTCCCAGAACCGATGGCGCGGCTGGGAGATAACGAATCCCTCACAACCAACGAACGGTTGCCTTGATTAAGTGGCGGATAGCAGTGACTGGCTTCAGAACCACATGACTTTATCTTTCCAAAATCGCGGTCACCGGAAAGTGATCCGACGGGGTTCTCCCTTCCGCATCGGCGGTTCGATCGATGGAGGACTCTAGCACCTTCCAGCCGGCCGAAACAGCGATCCAGTCGATGCGCTCCCCAGTGGAATTGGCGAGCTGGAAGCCAGAGAAAGTCCCCTCGCGATCCCCCCGCTGGGGATGCGCCGCGCGGAAGGCGTCACGCAAAAGGCTTGGATTTCCTGAAGAAGCTTCGGAAACAAAGAGCGCCCTGTACGGATCGCTATCCTCCCCCGCATTGAAGTCTCCAGTCAACACGACATCACACCGCTGCGACGGGGACTTGCTGCTGCGTTCTAAAGCCCAGCGGGCCAGCAGCCGGGCCGATTCCAGCCGAGCCTTAACGCCGCGATGATCGAAGTGGACGTTGATCCAAAGCAGATCGGCGGCATCTTCGCGCTGCACTTCACGCAACAGGACCCAGGTGGCGATCCGCGGCAGAGCCGCGTCCCAGCCGCGGCTGGCGATTTGCTCCGGTGTCTCACTGAGCCAAAAGGTGCCGCGGTCGATGCATCGCCATCGATCCGCTTTCCAGAAGACCGAAGCCATCTCCCCTCGGCGGTCCCCGTCGTCACGGCCAACACCATACGAGTCGTAACCTTGCAGTTGCTCCTGAAGAAAATCGTGTTGCCAATCGAGTGTTTCCTGAGTGCCCAAAAGGTCGGGCTTCGACTGATCGATCAAAGCAACCAATCTTCCTTTTCGAACATTCCAGTGGTTCTCGCCGTCGGCAGCCGTCCCGTACCGGATGTTGTAGCTCATCACCCGCACCGGTTCCGCTGATTTCCCCGTATGCGCAGGGAGAACCATGCTGCCCCCAATACAAACAAGCAACATTCGGAAAACGTGGCAGAACGCAGCCCCCCAAGACGGCAACCGCTCCATTCGACGATGCATCTTTTCCTCCGGTTGAAGCGGGAAATTCGAGCGATCTTTCGTGAGGCAACGCTGGCCTCGTTGTTCGGTAATGCAGTGTAAGCGAATTTCGATCGAGGCTGCACCCTGCGCATTAGCTGCCGTAATGAATGCAGCATCATGAACCGATTTCGCTGATGCAAGAGGGCAACCTCAGGCAGGCGGTGGGCGTGGCTGTCTTCCTGAGAAGGAACAGCTCCCGTAAAATGCAGGTTTGGTTAGAGGATGGCGGAAGAGAGTGTCACCAAGAAGGCCAAACGCATTGTGAAACGGATGTTCAATTTCTCGGCTGGCCCTGCGGTCATGCCGGTACCGGTTTTGGAGCAGATTCGCGACGAGATGCTGTGCTTGCCGGGGGTGGGCGCTTCGGTGATGGAAATCTCTCATCGTAGCGATCCATTTCTTGCGATTCAGGAGGAGGCTAAGCAGCGGCTGATTCGGCTGCTGGGAGTCCCTCAGTCGCACGAGGTGCTTTTTCTGCAGGGTGGATCGCGACTGCAGTTTTCCATGATTCCGATGAATCTCCTGCGAGGCCAACCCCTAGCGGCCAA
This sequence comes from Pirellulaceae bacterium, assembly GCA_044371425.1. Classification (GTDB taxonomy): domain Bacteria; phylum Planctomycetota; class Planctomycetia; order Pirellulales; family Pirellulaceae; genus JBEISR01. Next base: position 210,422 of record JBILTR010000004.1, read on the forward strand.
GTATCTGGTGACAGGCACTTGGGGAAAGTCCGCCTACGACGAAGCGATCAAAGAGGGTCCGGTTGATCTGGTATGGGATGGGAAAGCGACCAATTACGATCGCTTGCCAGAACCAGCGATCTGGGATCAGGTCGGATCGGGCAGCTACCTGCATGTGACCAGCAACGAGACCATTCAGGGAGTGCAGTTCCAGGAACTTCCCGGCATGCCATCTTGCCCGCTGGTTTGCGATAGCTCTTCCGACTTTCTCCATCGTCCCGTCGACGTCAGTCGCTACGGCATCCTCTATGCATGCGCCCAGAAGAACGCCGGTCCTGCGGGGGTCACCGTGGTGGTGATCGAAAAGGGGCTATTGCAGCGATCGGAGAAAGACCTACCGGGCTATCTTTCGTTCCGCAACCACGCCGAAAACGATTCGATGTGGAATACGCCTCCCACTTTCGCCATTTACGCATTGGGTCTAGTGGCCAAATGGCTGGAGGAAACCGTGGGTGGGCTGGAAGCAATGCTGACCAGAAACCAGAGAAAGGCTCGACGACTCTACGATATCGTGGATCGCTACCCACAGCTCTATCAGGGCCACGCCCAACCATCTTGCCGTTCACTGATGAACGTCACTTTTCGCCTTCCCTCTCCCGAAATCGAAAAGGCCTTTCTCAAGGGAGCTCAGGAAGCGATGCTGGACGGGCTGAAGGGTCACCGAAGCGTCGGGGGGATACGCGCGAGTATCTATAACGCGATGCCCGAAGAGGGCGTCGAGGCGTTGGCCAGCTACATGGAACAATTCGCGGCCCATCACGGTTAGCACCGCAGGCGACACACTTTTTCACTTCCCTCTCACGAAGGTTCTCCCATGGCCAAACATCGCATCCTGGTGCTCGACCCAATCGCAAGCGAGGGACTCGAGTTGCTGGAAGCTCTTCCCGACTTCGAATACGAAACTCGGTTGGGTCTCAAAGGCGATGCACTCCGATCCAGCCTTGCCGAGTTCGATGGTGCTATCGTTCGCAGTGGTGTGAAGATTACGGCCGAGTCGTTGGAAGGAAATCGGCGACTGCGAGCGATTGTGAGGGCGGGGGTAGGTACCGACAACATCGACAAGAATGCAGCCACGCGCCTTGGGATCGTTGTCATGAACACACCAGCGGGAAACACCGTAAGCACGGCGGAGCACACCTTCGCCATGATGCTGGCTCAATCTCGCTCCATCGCCACAGCAAACCAAAGCCTGGTCGAGGGAAAGTGGGATCGTAAATCGTTCATGGGAACCCAGCTGGCCGACAAGACGCTTGGGATCATCGGCATGGGGAGGATCGGGCGAGAGGTGGCAGTGCGGGCCCAGGCATTTCAGATGCGGGTCCTCGCGTTTGATCCGTTTTTGACCGATGAGCAGGCATCGAAGCTGGGGGTCGAACGAGTGGCGACCGTCCCAGAGATGTTGCCCAGGGCAGATTATTTGACGGTTCACACGCCGCTGACCAGCGAAACCAAGTACCTGATCGGCCGCAAGGAACTGCCACTGCTGAAGAAGGGGGTTCGCTTGATCAACTGCGCCCGAGGCGGAATCTACGAAGAAGAGGCGCTCATCGAGGGGCTCAAAAGCGGCCAGATTGGAGGCGTGGCGCTGGATGTTTTCGAAGAAGAACCCTGCGCCAACAGCCCTCTTTTCGGCATGCCCAACGTCGTCTGCACACCCCACCTGGGCGCTAGCACCGAAGAGGCTCAAACGCAGGTTGCCATCGAGGGAATCCAACTGCTCATTCAGTTCTTCCAGAAGGGGGAAATCCGGCACGCTGTAAACGTCGCATCGCTGGATGCCAAGACGATCGACGGGCTGCGAGGATTCCTCGACGCCTCGCACCGACTTGGGCTATTCCTTGCCCAATGGCATGGCGGTTCGGTGGACTCCTGCCGCTTGACCTACCGTGGAGAAGTCGCCGATCGGGAAACCCAACTGCTGACAGCAGCGTTTTGCGCGGGGCTGCTGGAACGAGCACTGGAGGAGGATGTCAATGTCGTCAATGCCGAGTGGCTGCTTCGCGAAAGAGGTATTGAATTGACGGAGAACCGAAGCCGTGAAATGGGAGCCTTCAGTTCGTCGATCGTCGCCGATGTTTCGGGCGGGGACGAACAGATGCGAGCCGGTGTGACGTTGTTCGGAACGCACATGCCGCGATTGATCTTGATCGGCGATTACCGCTTGGAAGCATACCTCGATGGCAAACTACTGGTGTTCACCCACCATGACGTACCAGGAATCATCGGACGCGTCGGTACGGTCTTTGGAAAGCACCACGTCAATATCGGTCAGATGTCGGTTGGCCGTGGCAGCAGCCAACCAGGTGGCCAGGCGATTGGTGTCTTGAACCTAGACAGCTCACCACCAGCCCAGGCTCTCGAGCAACTGGCAGCGATTGAAGGAATCCAAAGGGTGCGTGTGATCGAACTGCCGCCGGCCGGTCAGTTCCCACCATGGCTACAGACTTGATCTTCGCGAGACAGCCTCAAGAATTCCATTCGTTTCCAGAGGCGACAGACGATCGCCAATTCGAAGTGGCACGACACCACACCACCGTCCCGGCCAACGGCCAGTGAGATGGCGTGACAGGGCGTTGGCTGGGAGACTCCGGCGATGTATGAAGCAAAAAACACACAGCGTGCTGTTGTGAGGATCGGTTACGATGGCCGCGTCTACAAAACATTTCGCGGCGATCGCGCAAAGGATCGATTTGAGAACGAATGCATGATCCTGCGCCATCTGGAATCCAGTGGCTGCAACTTCGTTCCCCGATTGATCGCCGCTGATCCGGAAAAACTGGAACTGGTCACCAGCAATTGTGGCGCCCGTGTGGAGCAGATGAGCGAAGGTCGCATCGAAGAGATGTTTGCCTCGCTGCAGAAGTATGGAGTGCGACACGACGATCCTTTCCTTCGCAACATCACCTACCGCGCCAGCGATGGACAGTTCTGCGTCATCGATTTCGAGTTTGCAACGCTGATCGATCCCGCCTTGGCCAGCGGTGGTTCAGCGACCGCCACCCCCGAAGGTTCTATGGTTCGTCGAATGCGTTGGTCCGGTGCGACGCATCCTGGTAGATTCCGCCCCAATAACGAAGATTCGTTTCTCGGCATGCTGCTCGACCGATCCGGAATCCGCTACCTCGGAAAAATCGGGGAAGCCAGCACCGATCAGCAGGAGTTCCTGTTTGCAGTCAGCGATGGCATGGGGGGCGAGAAATCTGGGGAGTTCGCCAGCAAGATCGCCATCGATAAGATCACCCTGATTCTCCCGAAATACTTCGGCCTCTCTTTGGAACGATTCATCGCACACCACCAACAGATTGTCGTCGAGCTGTTCGAAAGCATCCATCAGGAAATGCTGAAGCTTAGTCGCTACGATCCAGCATGCCGCAATATGGGTGCCACGCTGACCTTGGGATGGTTCAAAAAGGACCATCTATTTTTTGGACACATCGGCGACAGCCGGCTTTATCACCTGCCCAGCCAAGGCTCCATGCTCCAGTGCACCGACGACCATTCCCATGTTGGTTGGCTGAGACGCAACGGGAAGATCAACGAGCGGGAGGCGAGGATGCATCCACGAAAGAACGTTCTGGCGCAGGCGTTGGGTGCTGGCCATCGGTACCTCATCCCTCAGGTTGGCATGCGGCAGGTGCAACCCGGTGATCAGTTCCTCCTCTGCACCGATGGGGTGGTGGATGGGCTTTGGGATCGTGCGATGGAGGAGCTGACGCGATCGCCCTCCGCAGCAACCGCCGATCTTCCTCCAGCCGATCGACTGGTGCGCGAGGCGGTGGCGGAATCGGGACGCGATAATGCAACCGCTGTGGTTGTTGAGGCGCTCTAGGTCGCTTCCGTGCAGCGGTGAATCGAGTTGGCGAAGAAGAAAGCGAAGGAGCGTTAGAGTACCGACCAAACCGCCTCTGCATCGACGCGGTCGACTCGGAGATGAGCTTGCGCGAAATCCTGGTGCCGGCTGTGATCCCCGGGAACGGCTACGACGAAACAGCCCGCCGCGCGGGCTGCCACCGTACCATGACTGCTGTCCTCCAGAACCAAAAGCTCCTCAGGAAGCAGCTGGAACGACTTCGCCGCCTGAAGATAAATGTCTGGGGCTGGTTTGCCACGAGCTACCTCGTCGCCACAGATCAAAAACTCAAAAAGGTCGAGAATCCCTGCCAGGGAAAGCGCCTCCGTGGCAAAAGAACGTCGACTGCTGGTAGCAACGCACCGCCGAATGCCTTTGCGATCCAACCCTTCTAGCAGCTCGGCCACTCCCGGCATCAGCGCAACGTCTCGAGGCAAAAGGATGCGGAATCGATCCTCAGCCTCCTGCTGGAGCGTTTCCCAGCGATCCACCAGCCGCTCGGCTTCGATGAGGACACCCCATGCCTGCGGTGCTGGCTGGCCCATCATCCGCATTCGCACTTCAGGCCGGAAAACTTTTCCACGATCCTGTAAAATCTCACGAATGATCACCTCATACAGATCTTCGGTATTCAGTAGCAAACCATCCATATCAAAGGCGACTGCCTTCAACTGACACTGTGTTCGACTCACCCCACGACTCCTTCATCGACATCTTTCCGGATGAACTTCCCCATGCGACTCGGTAGTTTCTTTTCCGATCGCTCTCTGCATCCTCTGCAGATGTCCGTTTCTTCGGTACACGATGCGTTCATTGCGATTCATCCACTGAAGTTGGTCGCGTCGCTTCCCGAAACCCCCAACGCATCCAGGAACTCCGGCGCACCCCAGGACACTGGTGCTTCGCAGGAGGACGAGGTTCCGCTGGCCCCGCTCTTCGATGCCCTCCTGGCTAAAGTCCGCGAAGACTCTTCCAACCGTCATTTGAAAGCGACATACCTTTACGCACAACTGGATCCCGATCGCCACTCCCCTCCGATTCTTAGAATTGTGCCCAAGACACACGGAGTTGATTCGGCTCTCGATGTTTTGACCACCGAGTTTCTCGAGATCGTTCACGAGGTGCTGCATGAGGCGCGCTACCGTCGCCTGACACCACAGCAGATCGAAGAGGCGTTGGAAACCGCAAGTCCACTGGGTATGCACCTCACAATTCGATTCAGCATCTTTCGGAACTTGGAACTCTACTGCCGTGGAGATGCGCTGGCGACGGTCACACCTTGGTCGCTACTTCCCTGGAAGAAGCAGCACACCGTCGACGTCCCGATTTATCGGCGGTTGATTCTCTGCTATCGACTGAAACAAGAAACCAGCGACTCAGGGGAAAAACTATCGACGGCGAAACTGCACTTGAGAACCTTCAAGAATATCCCTCGCAACGATATTGAAATGGTGTTGCCTGGGACACAGATTCGCATGTCCTGGAAAGACCACTGGAAAGCAGGTGCCCCTTCGTTCTGGGGGCTTAGCATGCTACTTTTCCGAATCGCGCGTGCTGCTTCGATGTTAGCGTTGATTGGAATCGTCAAGATGATGGCTACCACCGTGATGGCGGTGGGTGTCGCCTTGGGGGTGCTGTTTTACGCCCTTCGCTCCCTTTTTTCTTACTCGAACCTGAAAAAGAGGCACCTGCTACAGTTGACGAGGAACCTCTACTATCAGAATCTCGACAATCACGCAGGGACGCTCCTAAGGCTGTTGGACGAGGCCGATCATCAGAAGGCGGCCGAGGCAATTGTCGCATACTACCTCTTGGATCGGTCTCAGTCGCCGAAGACGACGCAACAGATCGCGGAAGAAGCGACGGAGCTGCTGCAGGATCTCCTGCCTGGAGGCACCATCCACTTCGAGGCAGAGGAAGCGCTCAGGCATCTAGCTGGCTTGGGGCTTGCTGTATCCAACGCAGAATTCTGGCAACCTCTCGATCGCCGCCAATCGCTCAACAAACTCCTGTTGGGCTGAGATGAGTCGAACTCCGCTCACGTTGCCCCAGGGGAATTCGCCATTGGACTAGGGTTGGGAACGAGCCTGATAGACTCGCACCCAATCGACCAAGAATTGGGCAGGGAAGGGAGTATCTGGCGCAGGCTCACCGACGAAGCCTCCGCCGATCGCGAGATTGAGTACCAAGTGAAAATGCTGGTCGAACGGAGCCGGGAAGGGGGCCTCTTCCGATTCCCAGCGGGATTGCTCCTGCCACACCTGGCCATCCAGAAGCCAACGAATTTTCCCTTCCTCCCATTCGATCGCGAACTGATGGAAGTCGGCAGTAAAGTCGAGACCGGGGAACTTCTTCTGCTCCCCTGTATGACGATTGTTTGGCCACCGACCGCCGTAATGCAGCGTTCCCCAGAGGGTATCCGGTTCCTGTCCCTTGAACTCCAGGATGTCGATTTCGCCGCTGGAAGCCCAGCCTCCATACCGATCTTCGGTGGGGAGCATCCAGAAAGCGGGCCAAACACCCTGCCCCGCCGGTAACTTGGCTCGCATCTCAAACTTGCCATACTTCCAGTCGCCCCGGTTTTTGCTTCGGATCCGCCCCGAGGAAAAATCGCGTTCGGTCCCTTGAATCGAGGTTCTTTCTCGATGCGCTTCCAAAACCAGGACACCCCGCTCAACCCGCACATTTTTGCTCGCATCCGTGTAAATCTGTAACTCGTGATTCCCCCCTCCGAATGCATTGACCTCCACTTCCCATTGGGAATAGTCGAGCCCCTGTCCATCAAACTCATCCGACCAAACCAGTCGCCAAGCCTTCTCCTGTGCTGACGAAGTCGATGCCAGAAGACAAAGGCACATCAAGAAGCCGGACCAAATCTTCATATGTCGCATTACCTTGGCACCTCGTTGATCGAACGGAATCCCACCCTAGGGCAGTGTAGCAGACCGCCATCACCACAGGCAGGACTTCCACCAGCCCAGGAAGGGGTGCTGCCTCCTTCAATGCCCTTTCAGAAAAGGATTACCTTTCACGATCTGGCCTGCCGTGCGCGAGCTGGAGATCGCAACATGCAAGCCCCCTAGCACGGCCGTCTCGGCCATCCACCCAGCAAGCCCAACACGGGCGAGAAGCCCGTGCCATGGCGGAAGATAGCAATCCGCGCAAGAGGTGGGTGGCACCTTTTGGAGTGATGCTATTTGGGATGAAGGTGGCATCGCTGTCTGGGCCATGCCGCCCAACATGGGCGGGAAGCCTGTGCCACGAAGAACGGTAGTAATCTGCGCAAAAGGTGGGTGGCACCTTTTGGAATGATGGGCCTTGAACCCGACTCGCTACTTCCGAGTCGAATCGGGCTTACCCACTGTGGGCCTACAACCGGTACGCAATGCGACTTGCTGGCCCCCCCAAAAAAAGGCGATCCGAAAGCGAATCGCCCGAGAAGATTCCCAAGCCACTGCAGACTTGCGTGGGAGGTTCGTTTTTATAGATACCTATTTACGACTTTTGCGAGAACGAATGCCGGCCACCAATGCACCGATACCAAACACCACCATCGTCGACGGTTCGGGAAGGCTGTTGGTGTAGCTGAGCGTGTTGGCAAGAAGGTTGAAGGCTTCGGAATTGGGATCGTGAAAACCCGGCACTGTCATCGAACCAAAAAGCACAAAGCCATTGCCGAATGCTTTCTTTGCCAACACGGGCCTCAAGTCGGCAGGGTCAAAAAATTGGAAACCAATGATCAAGGGGGAAATCCCTGGGCCGACCAAATAACCATGCGAGAAACTGTAACCTACAAATCCATCACTTGTCGGAAGAGGACCGGTGAAAATCGCATGGGTTGGGTCAACTGCACGGGCAAAGTCCGAGTACCAGGAAAAAGCATCCACCACCGAGACTCCGCCGAATCCATAGTCTATGGAATCCTGTTCATTCGAAGCAGCATTGACGAAGAGATTTCCCCCCCCTTGCACCCACGACTCGATGGTAGCGCGATTGGCACTCATGAATGCATCCAGTTCCGCCGTCATCGTATCGCCGCCATCCATGAACACGAAACGGTTGGCCTTGGAAAAAACTGCTGCTGGAACTGCTGTTTCGAAGACGAGATCCTGCCAGTTTCCGGATCCAAAGGCCGCATCCATTGCATTCTTGGAATCGGGCGACCCCCACGCCGGCCCGGTCTGGGAACTCAGATACGCGACAGATGCCTGGCTGGAAGCAGACAAAGCAAAAGCTGCCCAACAAAAACCGACGAAACCAAAAAAGGATCTTCCCCAAACCCCTAACTTACTCATCGCCTTCTCCCCACGATGGAAATTATTCAGCCACAACAAACTCACTGGCCAGAAGGTATCAGGAAACTCTGGCAGAAACCACCAAACCAACGCATTTTGAGGAAACCTCATTCCCGTCTTTCGATTCACGAATAATCGCCGAAGAAGAAGAAACCGATTTCCTGATCTCGCCTCACGCCCCGCCCTTTTCGTTTCGGCAAGGCAGCCAGCAAGTCCAGCACGGGCGGGATGCCCGTGCCACGAAGAAAGATAGCGATCCGAGAAAAAGGTGGGTGGCACCTTTTGGAATGCTGCTATTTGGGATGAAGGTGGTATCGCTGTCTGGGCCATGCCGTCCAACACCGGCGGGAAGTCTGTGCCACGAAGAACGATAGCAATCCGAGAAAAAGGTGGGTGGCACCTTTCGGAATGATGCTATTCGGGATGATCCTGGTATCGCCGTCTGGGCCATGCCGCCCAACACTGGCGGGAAGTCTGTGCCGCGAAGAAAGATAGCGATCCGAGAAAAAGGTGGGTGGCACCTTTTGGAATGATGGTGGCATCGCTGTCCGGGCCTGCCGCCCAACACAGGCGGGAAGTCCGTGCCGCGAAGAAAGATAGCGAACCGAGAAAAAGGTGGGTGGCACCTTTTTTGGAAGGGTCGCGCAAAAGGTGGGTGGCACCTTTTGGAATGCTGCTATTTGGGATGATCGTGGCATCGCTGTCTGGGCCATGCCGTCCAACACGGGCGGGAAGTCCGTGCCGCGAAGAACGATAGCAATCCGAGAAAAAGGTGGGTGGCACCTTTTGGAATGCTGCTATTTGGGATGATTTTGTCATCGCTGTCCGGGCCATACCACCCAACATGGGCGGGAAGTCCGTGCCGCGAAGAAAGATAGCAATCGGGTTAATGGGTGAGTGGTAGCACTCGTTGTCTTCCCAACCGTCGCTTTACCCAGCTCGGCGAGGCTTCTCCTGCTGCGATTCTTCCAACAACAGCCCCATCAACCGCTCAAACTGCTCGTGCGACTGGAAATGCACTTTCAGACTTCCAGCCCCCTTGCCCCGGCTCTGGAGTTCCACCTTCATCCCCAACGCCATCTTCAACCGCGACTCCATCTGCACCACGTTGGCACTTCGTGCCCCCTTCGTCGGCTCCCCCTGAGCCTTTGGAACTGCAGCTCCCGACTCCACAACCATCCGCTGCACTTGCCGCTCCGTCTCCCGGACGCTCCACCCTTCCCTCTCCACCCGCTCGGCCATCTCCTTCTGCCGATCTTCACCGGACAATCCGAGAATAGCTCGCGCGTGCCCGGCCGAGATACGATCGGCTTGCACGGCGGCTTGGACAACTGCCGGAAGGTCGAGAAGACGGACCAGGTTGGCGATGGTGCTGCGATCGATCTGGAGCCGTTTGGCCAGTTCATCCTGCGTGCACCGATGCTGATCGAGATAGTTTTTGAAGCAGCTGGCCTTTTCGATCGCATTGAGGTCTTTCCGCTGCAGATTCTCCACAATCGCCAGCTCTGCCACGGTGCGGTCGTCGGCATCCCGAATCCAGGCTCGAATCGTCCGCCACCCGGCTACGATGGCCGCTCGCCATCGACGCTCACCACTGATCAACTGAAAGCGATCCCCGACCTTTCGCACCAGGATAGGCTGCAACTGCTCGTGCTGCCCAAGACTTTTGGCGAGGGCTTCGATCTCGTCGGAGGCGAATTGACGCCGAGGCTGGAAGGGATTGGGGTCGATTTGGTCGACTGGGATCTCTTCCCAGGGAGCTGCCGGATGGAGCCTTCCTTGAGTTTCCCTTTCCACCATTTCGCCTTCACCGGGAATCGCAGCCGGGGGATGGAAATGGACCGCATCCTGACCGTTGCCCGCCAGTTCTTCAGGGGTTGTTCCCAGCAGAGCGGCAAGGCCGCGTCCCAGTCGTCGTTCTTTAGTCACGATCCATCACCTCCATGCACAATTCCATATACGCCCTGGTGCCACGCGACCGTGGCGCATATTCCAGTACCGACTTCCCGTGACTGGGCGCTTCCGCCACCGCAACGTCTCGGGGAATCACCGTTTCGAAAACTACCTCACCGAAGAAATCCCGGACCTCTGCTTCAACTTCGCGGGTCAAGTCCAGACCGCCGTCGACCATCGTCAGCAAGATCCCACCGAAAGCCAGCTTCCCCTGCCTTTTTTTCATCACGTCGCGGATCACCTCGATCATCTGCGTCAGCCCTTCCATGGCATAGTACTCGCACTGGATCGGGATCAGCACTTCCTGGCTGGAAGCGAGCGCCGACTGGGTGAGCGTGCCAAGCGAGGGTGGGCAATCGATCAACACCAGGTCGAACCCCGCCATCCCCGCGTCCAAGTGCTTTCGCAGCACACCCCCTTCGCTACCCGACGCGTGCAGGCGATCGACATCCTGGAGGGTGCGGCAACCGGGAAGTACCTGAAACTTTCGATGCGACGTCGCGAGGATGCTCGAGCGAATCGATTCCTCCAGCAACAACGGATGCTCGATGGCAGGGACCAATCCCAGACCGCTGGTGGCATTGCACTGCGGATCGAGATCGATCAGCAACGTTTGGGCGCCTGCGCGAGCGGCAGTGGCGGCCAGATTGACCGCGGTCGTGGTCTTTCCCACGCCACCTTTCTGATTCGCGATGCACACAATCCTTGCCACCGGCAGCCACCTCCTTGCGGCTCCTGCTTGGCGCTCGTTTCACCCACCGCTGCGTCTGTCCAAGCGGCCGGGATGATACGAATCCAGCCGATCCGATGCCATCCCAAAACCAGGAACGCCCAAGCGGCAAAAATTTGGCGGTTCCACGTGGAACCGCCAAATCCCTCCCAAAAAATTGCGGCTTGGTGCCTCTGAGCTGCCGCTCATCCTGCTCGGCAAGCAGATCCGTTCGCTCAGCCCACAACCGCCGGCCCCAGTAGCCTGGATCCAGCTTGCCGCTCGAAATCCCGGCAGCGGCTGGCAAAGCGGGCCGGTTTCACGTGAAACTGGGTAAATCAGCTCAGCGGATGCACTACCAGCCCGCTGACCAGTTTCGGGTAGAAGTAGGTGCTCTTGGCTGGCATTCGCTCCTGATGCAGGCTGACGGCGCGAATGTGATCGATCGTTGCTGGCATCACCAAAGCCGCCAGTGGGTAGGTCTTTCGCCCCTCCAGCTTGCCGTGCAGACCATCGATCACCTCTTGGACCAAATGGACATAGGTTGGTTTGGGCATCTCCTTCAATCCCAGCAAATCCTCAAACACGAGGCGATGGAGAATCGCAACGCCCAGACCTCGCCAATCGCCGCTCTGTTCCGCCGCGATCTCCGCCATTCTCGCGCTCGCCTCCGGTTTGGCGGTGATCAGCACCCAGGCATCCGAAGCGCGGCTGTAAATCGCCATCACTTCCTGCTCATCCCAGCGCTCCATCTGCCTCCAAACCCCTTCGGCCGCCTCGGGGCCACTCCCCGCTGCCTCCAGCTCAAAATGCCCACCCAGCCGCTCCTTCAGCTGCTCGATCGTCATCTCCGGAACCCCTTCCAAGAGACGATGAGTGGGCAGGACGACCAATCCCGGATCGTGCATCGAAACCAACTGAGTCAACACAAAATTCGCGGGGTGATCGGGAGGAAGCGTCCCATGCTTGGCCACGAGTTCATCGCGATAATTGCAAGCTGTTTCGTACCGATGATGGCCATCAGCGACGAACATCGGCAGCGGTTCCATCAAAGCCGCTACCTGGTGAATGATCTGCATCTGCGTGATTGGCCACATCCGATGGACGACACCCAAATGATCGGTCGCCTCCAGGCCCTGTACCCCTGCAGTCGCTTCATCGATCCAGTGCTGGATCTGATTGTCCGGGTCAGGGTAAAGACCGAAAATCTGGCTGAGATTCGCCTGCGTCGCTCGCGTCAGTCGCAGGCGGTCATCCTTGGCTTTTGCATGAGTCTGCTCATGCGGATAAATATTCCCCTCGCCAAACCGCTGCAGCCGAACGCGAGCCATGAAGCCTTTCCGAACCTTGGTACGCCCATCGACATCGAACTGCTGTTGGTAGGCATAAATCGCCGGATCCGATTCCAGCTGCAGCGTCCCATCTCCCTTCCAATCCCTAAGAATCCTCGCCGCTCGCCGATAAATCTCATCCGCATCCGGGTCCGCCGCTTCCGGCCGATTCAACTCCAGACGCAAAAAGTTGTAAGGGGACAGACGGTAGAGATGATCCTGGAGCTGGCTGTCGACCACATCGTACGGTGGCGCAATGCAGTCGCTCAGCGATCCAACTTGCGCAAGGTTGTAACGTAGACCACGAAAGGCTTGGATCTGTGGCATCGGTCCGAGTGCTCCTGGCAGCGTGGGCGATCGACAAGTCAAAGGAATCGCCGAATTGTAACGGATTCCCCAACCTCCAAAAGGTCGCCTGCGGATGGGATCTCCTAGCCTTCTCGCGCGGCAAAGCGTGGCTCAGCAAAGGCCGCAGTGGCCTCCTGAATAAAGGCTGCTAGCTTCCCCGGGTCTTTTCTACCTGGCGCTATTTCGACGCCACTGGCGGTGTCGACCGCATCCGGCTTCACCGCCTCGATGGCCTTCGCCACATTGCCAGGACGCAATCCTCCAGCCAGGATCAAGGGGGTCGAACCAAAGGATGGAGGGCGCGGTACCAGGAGGTCCCAACGAGCGACTCGACCTGTCCCCCCCTTCTCCACGGGAGCATAGGCGTCGATCAATAAACCGCTCACTCCACTGGCAACCCAACCCTCCGCGCACGCTGCATCCAGTTCGCCTCTCCAACCGATCGCCTTCATGCGCGGCGGACCACTCCAATCCGCCCAGTCCTCCGGCCGCTCGGAGCCATGAAGTTGGACTCGGTCCAGCCTAGCGACTCTCGCTACCTCGGCTACCCAAGCGGGGTCTGCATCGACAAAAACACCAATGCGCAGCGCCTTTCCTTGCCCCGGATCGCCCCAGGAACCAACGACTCCCGGAGCCACATAGCGAGGGCTTCCGGCATAGAAGTTGAAACCCACAGCATCGGCCCCTAGCTCCACCGCCAACTGGTAGTCCCGGAAGTCAACGATGCCGCAGATCTTGATTCGAAAGTCCGGCTTGATGCGTTGCATGGCCACTGCATTCCAAAGGGTTCAGTTTCTTGCGCCGTTCGCGATTGTACCATCTGGCAGGATTGACTACCGTTGGCCCGGCCCATCAAGGCCGCAGGGGATTCGCATCGCCCATCGCATATGGCCTGTTCCATTTCTATTTGCTGCACGGTGCTTGGATGAGCAGACTTCGAATACCGGGAGCTTCCGCGTTATCGATTGCAAGCCTACTGACCCTGTGGGCCGTCGCCATCGCGATTTGGAAGCCACAGCCGATTCACATCCTGGAGCTCCATCAGATCGAAGGGCCATCGCAGTTGGTCCAGGCGCTAAAGGGACTCGAACCAAAGGAGGCCGCCCCGTCACTGCGCCACCTTCAGAAACACCTCCAGCAAATCAACCCAAACATGTCGATCCATCGCATGAAGGTTAGGGTCACCCAACAGAATGCAGACAGACCAAACCGGGAGGGGTCGCGAGCCATTCTGGCGGTCGAAGCCGACGGGAGACTGGATCCACAGCGGCTGGAGATGGCCCTCCGGGGATGGAACGCCGATTCCGCACCCTCACCGCAGAACGACTCCATCGATCCCCTTGCCGACAAACTCAAGCGATGGTCCTCCTGGAAGCACGACATCGCTCGTCACCAATTGATGCTGCTTTCCGCCTCCGTCGATCGACCCCAGATCCGCAAAATCGCCTCCGCCGCCAGCCTGGCATCCTATCCGACCTCGGACAGCTCTTCTGATTCAACAGATTCGATACCGTCGCCCGAGCTGCAGTGGAGGCAACTACTTGAAGAAACATCGACGCAGGTTCCTGGCGCAGCGCCCAGCGCACCCAACCTCCCCTACTCAACCAATCAAGAAGCGCTGGTGTGCCGATCGGCCAGTTGGCACCCGGTCGCCGGACCCGTTCGCTTCGATCGCTTGCTAGCTGCCACCGCCACCCCCCTCTTTCTATGGGCGGCGTATCGATGGCTGGTGCAGTTGAGCAAGTGGCGAGCGAATCGAAGTCGAGCTCCATGGACCCAATCGCTTCAAGCGATGGGGCTGCTTTCCTTTGGAAGGTTGGAGTGCGCCGAGGAAACCAACGATCGCCCGTCCACTTCGTCCAGAAATTGGAACCTTGGCGGCACAGCCAGTTGGTGGCTGGAAGCAACGTGCTTCGCTTTTCCCTTGGCTTTGCTGATCAAGGCCATCTTGAACCCACCCTGGGGACGGTTCTTTTTCTCCGAGCCCATCGCGGCGCTCCCCAAGCTTCTGGAATGGTGGTGATACTTTCGGCAGGAGGAAGAAGCGATTCCATTGCCCCCTTCTCCTACAGACCTGGCGCTCGGAAGGGATGCTGGTTGATCGCTTCGGCACCGTGATCCGACCGCTGGTCATCCTCCATGCTGTGCATCAGTGAGCGACCGGAATGGGGCGATCGGATGGGAGCCATGGGATTCAGAACAGGACCAAATTTCCGTGGTGCGATCGAAGGGAATTGCATTTTTTCGGCGGCCACCGAGTTCGGTTGTGCCGATAGTAAGAAGTGCGAAGCCGTCGGCAGAGAAACATGCAACCAAGAGGTGGGAATTCATGGACGAAGGCTCACTGGGTCTCAAGCGATCGCCTGGGCTAGGCATCGCAACATTGGAACGCTACGTGCCGCTGGAGACTCGCGAGTCGATTGTGCGCGAGATCACCAAGACGATCCAACGCGGACTGGGCCCCTGCACCGTGATCGGTGGCATAGGCAGCGGGAAGAGCCTCTTGGCGCAGCGCATCGCACAGCAGTTGCATCCCTATTTCTCCCTTGTCCTGCTGCATGGCTCGACCCTTCGAAGCGCAGGGAAACTTTACGAATGCTTGGTTTCGGAGTTGGATATCGATGTGGCATCGGAGGCAAACCCAGGAGTTCGCGTCGCCGTCCAGGAGTTTCTCTCGACCAAGCCATCGCGCGACGGAGCGGGCATGCTGATCCTGGTCGACGACGCTCAGTGGTGTTCCCGCCGCGTCTTTGAAGAGCTGTTGCTGATGGGCGATTGGACCGATGGGCACGCCCCTCGCGTCCGATACGTCCTGCTGGGTACGCCACATCTGGAACACGTTCTTTTGCAGCCTCGACTACAATCGCTGCACCATCGCATCGCTTATCGCAGCCTGCTCCCCTTTTACCGAGCGGAAGAAAGCCGCGAGATCATTCTAACGAAGATTAGAATGTCAGGGGGTGATGCGACCGACCTTCTTTCAGACGACGCGATCCGGTCGATCCATCGCCTGACGCAGGGCAACCCGCGCTGGGTCGACTACCTCTTGGATTTCTCCCTGCGTCTGGCCATCGAGGAAAAAAGTCGACGCATCGAGCCGCCATTGGTGGAGCTTGCCTGGGCAGCTTTGCAGGGTCTCCAGAAGGAGCAGAGCGATTCGTTCTCACAAAGCCATCCGGTCGAATCGGGATCGGCGGATTGGATTGAGTTCATCGAGTTGAACCAATCGGAATCGGAATCGGAATCGGAAGCGGGCAGCGGGGCAGCCGATACGAAGCAGCCTTCGATCGCCACGCTCCCCACGAGTGCACCACGGATCGATGGGGATCAGTCGGCGCGCGACGGCCGAGCGGCTTGCTCCCAAGCCAAAGCACCTTCAACCGACGGGCTGGACCAGCGCGACGCCGACATGATCGTCGCTGATTCGACCCCGATAAACGAAGTCCCCCCCCGGTTGCCTGAGGTCCGAGATTCCAGCACGGCAGAGCTGGCTTTCGATCGCGGCCACGAAGTCCATCACTCTGCGCTGCATCGATTCCTCTCTGCATGGCGACGTGAATCAGGCTCGCAAGATGCAGCCACATCGCATCAGGGAACCGACGATCGGTTTCGCATCTTAGAAATTTCCAGTTCGGAAAATCGTTGAGACGACGCATTCCGGATTTTCGCGATGACGACTCCCGTCGCAAGGAAGGACCCACAACATGAGTGCCGTTGCCATGCTGGATCGTTGCCGGAGCCTCGAGAATAACAAGAATCTCGAAGGAACTGCTTTGGCTTGCATCGCATTCTCCACCCATCGTGCGGAGGCGTTGGCTTGGTGGCCGATGGTCTACCGATTCTTTCTCCAATGTGGTCGCTTGCCATCAGAGATTGCAAAACTGGATCGCCTGGATCCAACCCCTCCATTTCGGGGGAAAACGATCAAGGAACTTGGGTTTACCAGTTGGGGGATCGACACCGCTCATTGGGAGGATTCGGTGCTCAAACTCAGCAGCAACCAAATCCTCCCGCGACTCCACAACAGGACTCGTCTTTGCTGCTATCTGGGTTATTCTGAAGACCCATGGGTAGAACCGCTGGGTCGATGTTTCGAACGGGTCATCATTCTGGTGCCTTCGAAAGTCTCCGGTGGTGGCAGCGAACTGATTCGTCGCATCCAACGGATGATGGCAAGGCAAGTTCCGATCGCCGGCTACCTGGAGTGTGGCATAGGCGGATCTAAAGAATACCCTGAGTAGTAGCTTGCGATGAAATCGTGTCTTGTCACCGGCGGCGCCGGATTTATCGGGTCGCATTTGGTTCATGGACTCTTGGCGGAAGGGTATCGAGTTCGAGTGCTCGATAATCTGTCCACCGGCAATCGCGCCAACCTGGAAGGTGTACTTGAGCGCGTGGAGTTCATCGAAGGGGACGTCTGCGATACGCAGATCGCGAAACAGGCAACCGAGGGAATCGACGTCGTCTTCCATCAAGCTGCAATGGCTTCGGTGCCCTTCAGCCTGGAGTATCCACTGGAGTCGCATCGCACGTGCGCGACCGGCACTCTTTCGATGCTGATTGCAGCCAAAGACTCCGGGGTCAAACGATTCGTCTACGCGGCCAGCAGCAGCGCCTACGGCGACCAGCCCTACAGCTCGAAAAGGGAAATCGACATCCCATCCCCCCTCTCCCCCTACGCGGTTGCCAAACTGGCGGGAGAGTATTATTGCCAGTCCTTTTACCACAGCTTTGGGATGGAAACAGTTGGATTGCGATACTTCAATGTCTATGGACCTCGCCAGGATCCAAACAGCCCCTACTCGGCGGTGATCCCTCTGTTTGTCACTCGCCTTCTTTCTGGTCAGTCTCCCATCATTTATGGAGACGGGCAGCAGTCGCGAGACTTCACGTTCGTCGAGAATGTCGTCCTCGGAAACATTCTCGCCTCCAAAGTCGAGGGCATCGGTGGCATGGTGATCAATATGGCCGAGGGACGCCAAACCACACTGCTGCAACTCTTAACGTTGCTCGATCATCATCTCGGGACAGGGATCAGCCCCAAGTTCGAACCGGCCCGTAGCGGCGATGTCCGCGAGAGCCTTGCGGATATCACTATGGCCCGGAAACTGCTGGGCTATGATCCCAAGATCGGTCTGGATGAAGGATTGGCGAAGACCATCGACTACTACCGGACCTGGAGTTCCTGAGCCGGTCGGCTACCAAAGGACTTTTTCGCCATTCTCCGGTTCATTCCTAATTCGCCTCGGTCGGCTCCACCAACCGAATCAGCCGATCGGCTTCCAGGAGTTCATGCGTGCTGGTGGTGCCACTGGGCCATCGGACGGTCAACGCCGGAAAGCGTCCATCCTGCAACTGGCTCCTTGCCATCCCAAAGTGCACCAGCCGCTCGCTGGTCGATGCGTACGAACCACCTCCATACACATTTCGGTGGATGACGCGTTCCCTTCCCTGAAGACGGAGAGTCGCACCGATGCCGTCTCGATTCGATCGCGTCCCGACCAGCTGCACCTTCAGCCAGGCCCCTTCCGACTCCGATTGATTTTCAACGATCGCCACATCCTGAAGAACGGTGGATGTGGCGAGGTCCATCTTTCCATCGTGATTGAAATCGACGACCGCAAGACCTCTGGCCGAAGCCGGCTTCTGAAAGAACGATCCCGCCTGCTCACCAGCCATGCGAAACGACTTTCCTTCGAGATTCTCCAGCAGCACCGGCAGCTGGTCGACGGGAGCCAACTGGCTTTGCCGTACGGCGTGGCCATTGACGGTCACCAGATCCTCGTCGCCATCCAGGTCGTAGTCATTGAAGACGACTCCCCAACCGACAAACAAAGACCCCATCGCGGTGACGTTGGTGCGGCGAGACATATGCAGGAAATTGAGCCGACTGGACTGCGAGTACAAGGCGCAGGTTTCTGTCTCATAGTGGGTGACAAACAGATCAAACTTGCCATCGTTGTTGTAGTCTCCCACCCCAACTCCCATGCTGCCATCTGGCGTCCCGGCGTCATCGAGCGCCGTTCCGCTGCGAAGCCCTATCTCGGTCAGCCTGCCATCCCCTTCGTTGCGATAGAGATAATTCGCCTCTTCATCGTTGGCGACATACCAATCGGTATCCCCGTCCCCATCGAGATCGCTGGCGAGCACACCAAGGCCTCGGCCCCCAGGCGCCAGAAACCCCTTCGGCATCGGTTCGAATCTCCCATCCCCAAGATTCCTGAAAAAGAGGTGGTCGACACCGCGAAAATCGCGTGGCCCGCAGACATCTCGGACGCCACGCACCACACAGGGCGGATTGTTGTCGAACGACCAGTCTGCGTAATGAGCGACCAGAAGGTCTAGGTCACCGTCTCCTTCCAAATCGCCCCACGCTGCCGTCGAAGACCAATTCGGATCGATCAATCCAACCTCTCTGGCGACTTCCTGAAAGGTCCCATCTCCCAGGTTATGCCACAGCTGCAACCCACCGTAGCCCGTGACCAACAGATCGGGAAAGCCATCGTTATCGAAATCCGCGACATGGAGACCATGGTGGTAGTGTCGGGAAAGGTCGAGCCGTGACTGGGGAAGCACCGGGCGAAATCGCCAATCTCCAAGCCCTTGATAGAGCCAACCTGGGAGGCCAACCACTTCCTTCTCTTCGGCCCGAAACCGACCACCCTCCGCGTAGGCTAGATCGGGATGACCGTCGCAATCGTAGTCGAAGGCCGCCAACCCTCCCCCCAGCGACTCGATGATGCTGTAGACTTCGTCTTCTCTCCCGTCGTTGTAGCGCACCTCGATTCCACTGTCGGCCGAACGATCTGCAAAGCGGATTCGATAAATCGTCGCATCGGGCACATCAGCCCTTGGCGGCTCAGGCTGCCCGACGGTACCCGTTGATGAAGAGGATGGCGGAGACAATGCCGGCTTCTTGTCGTCGGCTCGATCGCACCCGACGACCAAAGCCAGCAACAGAAGGAGCCAACCGATGGGAACGGTTGGAAGTCGTTCCAGGTCGATGATGCCGGATTGCTCGTCCATGGGTTCCGAAGCTCGATGGGGAGAGTGGCAGAAACGGCTGTCGCAACCCAAGATACGGGAACCTTCATCCCTGACATCCAAAAGCAAATGGGGAAAATGTCTACCCAGCTGCTGATGACACGAACGAAGTCTTGGGCAAATGGGGTCAGGGGTTGACGGCCGGTTCCGATGGCTTGGAGCCACCAGCAGACTCCGGCGCGATCGTCCCACCCAATTGTATCACTGCCGATCGATGGACAGCGGCCTGCGCGGTGTCACCCGATCGCGAGAAAAGAAGGTAGAGATCCTGATGGGCTTCGAGCATTGAGGGATTCGCCTGGAGCGCTGCCTGCAGCCAGACCCGCCCTTCGTCTCGCGAGCTGTAGTGGAGCAGATCATGGCCCACCTGATACAGCAGCTGGGCGTTGTTCGGCTGCCGCTCGGCATCCATCAATCGAAGATCGATATCCTTGAGGAACTTGTTCCCCTCCTCTGTCTTGGCAAAGAGCGGTTCTGCCATCGAGTCCTGGCCGTCTTGCGCGTAGGCTCTTGCCAGAGCATAATTCATGTCGACATCATCTGGCCAAAGCTCCCGAAGAGGTGCCATCCGCTCGATCGCCTCCTTGGCTCGCCCCTCATCCAAAAGCGATCTCCCCAGCAGCAATTGCGCCTCGAAGTCTCGCTTGCCCTCGGCAACCAACGCCTCCAGAAGCGAGATCGCTTCTTGTGGTTTTTGGGTGCCAAGCAGCGATTCGGCCATTCCTTTTCGAGCTTCGATGGAGGCTGGCTGCTGCTGAAGATACTGTCGATAGTAGGTCACGGCTTCTTCCCACTGGTTCAAGTGGCGTTTGGTTTCCGCCATGCCGAACTGGGCAGCCGCCAGGTAAGGTTGCCGCTTGAGCGCCTCTGCGAACGCATCGCTGGCCTGAGTCCATTGCTGGCGGTACTGGGCGAGCATTCCTAAGACCACGTAGGGCATACCATCTTGAGGCAGTTCTTTCGTCCAGATCCCCACCATCCCCAACGCGTCGCGAAACTGCATCCGAATCAAGGAACCGATAGAAAAGGCATGAAGCACTTCCCCTAGGTCGCTACCGGCTTCCTGGATCAACCTGGGGAATTCCTTTGAGACTTCGGAAAGGTCTCCCATCTGAGCACTCAGCAGCATCGCTTCCCGATCGACCTCGGGGGGGTTGCCGCCGAGTTGCCGAGCGAACCGAATCAGGAGGTCCGATCTTTCGAAGTTGCGGAGGTGTCGCTGAGCTCGCGCCTTGAGCAGCGAGGTTTCGCCGGTCATTCCATACCGCTTCTCCAGACGCAACAGGGCGTCGTGAGCCGGCCGATCCTGCCACTGGGCGATCAAGCGCCTTGCCGAATCCAGTTGGCGTTGGTAGAGGATGCGGGAAACACCGAAACCAAGGAAGGGCATCGCCAGCAATAGGACAATCCAGGATCGCCAGAAACGGAAGGTCTTCCAGGCTGGGGGGCGGCCCGTCCCGAAATCGCTTCGAGAGCCCTCCTCCCCTTGAATAGTCGTACCCGGTTGCCGCACGCTGGGCATCTCAGGAAGCTCCGGCACGCATCGCCTGCAGGGAAGGATCTCCGGTGTCGGAGACCATCAGAAAGAAAAGCGGAGGGCACGGGACTCGAACCCGCAACCCCTTTCGGGGCAATTGATTTCGAATCAACCTCCTCACCATTCGGTTACCCTCCGAAATCGCCTGTATTTTGGGCCGAAGGGGGTTTCGTGGCAAGGCCCAATCCTCGGGAAACCCGACTTTGCAGATGGTGAGACCTCTGAGGAGTGGGCCGGTCGTGCCCCCGGGTCCTAGTTTTGTAGTCCTAGAAGGCCTAGCTATCCGATCTTCCCAGGTCACCGTGCTGCGGTTGTATGGAGCTTCGTCGACGCTCCCATTCCTCATGAATCCAGTGGAATTCCATCGATGTCGCAGAAGAAAATCTTCCGAGTGGTCACTCGCGGCCCGGATGGGGCACTACGGATTCGGGATTTCCATTCCGCCGAACCAATCTCTCAGATGCACTTGCAGGTTGGCGTCGATGACTGCAGCACAGACCTGGAGTTGAGGGGGATGCCGGTCTTCAAGGGCCTGGTAGGCCCTTTTCCTGAGGGCCAGGAGATCGTCCGCTATGAGTCGCCGGAGGTGTTTGAGTTGCTGACCCGCGAGTGGGCAGTGGCGCGACCAGGAAGCCGTGCTGGACGTCGCGCAAAGACCGTCCAGGAGGAATCCTGACCTGCAGGATGTGTGGCTCCTGGGAGCGGTCGATCGCTGGGATGTAGCCGACTGGAGCATGTCAGCGATCGAAGAAAAAGCTACCCCGCTAGGACTCGAACCTAGAATAAAGGAACCAAAATCCCTTGTGTTGCCAATTACACCACGGGGCAATGCGGACCGGGAGGTCGCTGGTGTGCGGAAAGTTTAACGATTAGGCGATGCGTTGACAACCGCAAAGGCCAGTCGCTGCATCTCCAGGGAGACATCGACTTGGACGATCTCCAGTCCACTTCGGGACGGATGGAGGGTGACGGGGGAAAAATTCAAAATCCCCGACACCTGGGTTTTTGCGACGCGATCGGCGATCGACGTCGCCTCCCCTGCCGGCACGGCCAGGATGGCCAATTCGGTAGCAGTCTTTCTTAGAATCTCCTCCAGCTGATCGATCCCATGGATCGGAACGCCGCTGATTTTGCTTCCGATCATCGCTGGATCGCGATCGAAGGCGGCGACGCATCGGAAGCTCTGACGCCAGAATCCCTGATGACCGGCTAGAGCCCGCCCCAGATTTCCGACACCGATAATGCTGACCATCCAGGTACGGTCGATGCCGAAGCGGGCCTCGAGGGTTTCGACCATGGGGGCGACCTGATAGCCGCACCCTGGCTTTCCTGCCATCCCCAGCTCCGCCATATCTCGGCGAACTTGAGCATCGCTGAACCCCAGGATGGCTCCTAACGTGCTGCTGGGAATCGTCTCGACACCCTGTCGCTGAAGCATCTGCAATTCACGCAAGTAGAGGCCAGCTCGTCGCTCCGTTGGCTTTGCGATTCGATTGCCTGGCATAACCCCTCCGATCGTTACAACGCATAACAACGGTTCAGCTGGTCGGAACAAATTACGGAATCGACCATTATTTGCCCAGCCCGCTCAGTTTACTTATCCCATCATATTTCCATAGACGATGAAACTGTTGCTTTGGGCATCTATTCGTTGACTCGTCTACTTTACCAACCTTGTCGTCAGGCGGGAGTGAAGGAACTCGGCAAATCGGGTTCTGTCGACTTGCCAGTGGCGCGTTTGTCCGGGTTGGGGAGCGAGATTCACTGCGAGAGGGAATGTCCGAAAGGAAGGTCAGGCGAAAGGGTTTTCGCCGACTGCCAGATGCTGCGTTCAGCTTAGATGGATCCAGGTTTCGAAGGAGAGCGAGAAATGAGAAAGCTGTTGGCTTTGCCAGCGTTGGCGGCGATTCTGTCCGCCTTCTCGGCAAACGTAGCTTCGGCTGCCTATTGCGGTGCGATCAGCTACGAAAATGCGGGTGTTGTCAGTGGGGATCCTTGTGCCCCGCACAGTCACACCATCATGAAGACGGTCCGACGAGTGGTCTACGATCAGGAAGTGGTCCAAGCAACTCGATCGGAATACCAAACGGTGTACGAAGACCGCGAGGTACAGCGGACGCGTTACGAGCGTTCGACGGAGTACCGCGAGGTCAACTACACGGTCACTCGTCCTGTGTACGAAACACGGGAGAAGGTGATCAACTACACGGTGATGAAGCCGGTGTATGAGACCCGCACCAAGCAGGTCCAGTACACGGTGCGCCGCCCTGTGTACGAAACGCACGAGAAGGTGATCAATTACACGGTGATGAAGCCGGTGTACGAGACCCATGAAAAGGTCATCAACTACACCGTTCGTAAGCCAGTGTATGAAACCCGCCAGAAGACGATCAACTACACGGTGATGAAGCCGGTGTATGAGACCCATGAAAAGGTCATCAACTACACCGTCATGGTCCCTGTGCAGGAAACTCGCGAGCGGACGATCAATTACACCGTCATGGTTCCCGTGACGGAGACTCGTGAACGTACCGTGACTCAGCGGATCACCAAGCCGGTGAATTACACCAAGACGGTCATGGTCCGTGGCGGAAGCTGGGAAACCCGCACCGAAGAAGTCCCTGGACCAGTCGTCCGACGCACCATCCGCGAACCGGGCAGCTGGGTCTTTGACGAGGCGACTTGCAAGTGCGTCTATGTTCCTGGTGCCTGCCGCACCGAGTGCGTCCAGTGCCCACCCAAGACGATCTGCAAGAAGGTTTGGGTCCCCACCTGCGAAGAGAAGATCATCAACTGCGTTCGGTACGAAACCGAATGCGTTTCGAAGGTGGTTCCTTACACCGTCTGCAAGATGGTTCCTGAGTGCCGCACCAAGACGTCGACCTACACGGTTTGCAAGATGGTTCCGGAATGCCGGAGCAAGACCTGCACCTACACCACCTGCCGCATGGTGCCCGAGTGCCGAACGAAGGTCTGCAACTACACGGTTTGCAACTGGGTTTGCGAACCGCGCAGCAAGACCTGCACCTACACCACCTGCCGCATGGTGCCTGAAGTGCGCAGCAAGACTTGCACCTACACCACCTGCCGCATGGTCTGCGAGCAGAGGGTGAAGGACGTCTGCTACACGGTCTGCTCGATGGTTCCAGAACAGCGATCGAAGACCTGCACCTACACGGTCTGCCGGATGGTTTCGGAATGCCGCACCAAGACGGTCCCCTACACCGTCTGCAATGCAGTTCCCTACACCTGCACCGTGAAAGTGGCCAAGCGAGTTTGCGTCCAGGTTCCTTACACCTACACCCGATGCGTTCCCCGCGTTGTTTGCGAGGAAGTGCCGGTGACCGTCAGCTGTGGAAACGTTGATCCTTGCAGCAGCAATGGCAACGGCTTCGGCGGCAACGGTGGGTTGTTCAACGGACGGATTCGCAATGGTCTGCACAACCTGATCCATGGCGTCGGCGGATGCGTCCGCAACGTTCTCCATGGTGGTTGTGGCCTGCTGGGTGGTTGCGGTGCCGGTGCTGGTTGCAGCGAAGGCTGCGACAGCGGTTGTGCCGCTCCTGCCGCCAGCAGCTGCGACAGCTGTGCCGGCTGATTCCTGAGTAATCCCAACGCGATCACCGACTGATAGCAGCATCGGTGATTCCCTCGAACTGGCCGGGCCCCCAAGCCCGGCCAGTTTTTTTGTTCCCCCAACGGCTCGCTGGGAGACTGGCTCCAAGTCGGCTACAATTCCATGACTGCCTGGTTGGCCCGGCCCTGATCCCCCCTCTGGGAAGTCCACTGCGTGTCCGAATCCACCGATCTCGACTCGAACCCCGCGAAGACGAAGACGCGATCGGCACTGCCGTTCATTTTCGTCACCGTACTTCTGGATGTGCTTTCCTTCGGAATCATCATCCCCGTCCTGCCCAATCTGCTCAAACAGATGGTTGGTGGCGATGCTGCAATCGCCGCCAGCTACTATGGGCTCTTCGGCACCACCTGGGCTGTCGCTCAGTTCTTCTGCGCTCCAATCCTAGGGTCGCTATCCGATCGATTCGGCCGACGCCCAGTCCTTTTGCTCTCCTGCCTGGGGCTTGGACTAGATTACATCCTGATGGCGCTCGCCCCCACCTGGCAATGGCTATGGCTGGGCCGGTTGCTTTCCGGAATCACCGCCGCCAGCTTCGCTACGGCGGGTGCCTACGTCGCCGACGTCACGCCGCCTGAAAAACGAGCTGCCAGTTACGGCATCTTCGGCGCCGCCTTCGGGCTCGGGTTCATCCTCGGTCCCGCGCTCGGTGGCATCCTTGGAAGCATCCACCTGCGACTCCCCTTCTGGGTCTCCGCGGCACTGGCTTTGGCCAATGCCGCCTACGGATTTTGGATCCTCCCCGAGTCGCTGCCTCCAGAGAAACGGCGCAACTTCTCCTGGAGTCGCGCCAATCCGATCGGCACCTGGAAGTTTCTCTTCTCGATCCCGTCCCTCTCCCGACTCGCCCTGGTAGGCTTCCTCTACCAATTGGCTCATCAAGTCCTGCAGAATGTCTTCGTCCTCTACACCCAGCATCGCTACGACTGGAAAGAACGGGAAGTAGGTCTTGCCCTGGCTGCCGTTGGAGTCGGAAGCGTGGTGGTGCAGGGCTTTCTTGTCCGCCGCATGATGGCTCGATTCAACGAGCCAATGCTGCTGCTGACGGCGCTCGCCTTCGGAATAGCTGGAATGTTGCTCTTCGGTACAGCCCCCAACGCCTGGTGGTTCTGCCTTGCCATACCTGTCATGGCGGGAATGGGATTCTTCATGCCGGCACTTCAAGGCATGATGACTCGCCAGGTCGATGTCCAGCAGCAAGGGCAACTGCAGGGAGCTACCGGGGCTCTTCATTCAGTGGCTGGCCTGATCGGCCCCATGCTCTTCACTTCGCTATTCGCAGCTGTGCTGGAGCGCGGCGCAGCCCCCTTCTGGTCCGGTCTCCCCTTCTGGGCAGCCGCCTTCCTCCTCCTCATGGGAATCGTTGTCGCCCTCCCTGCCGCTCGCTCCTATCGAGATTCCTAATTCTCTTCCAGCCCAAAATTCATCGACCCCACGCTGTCGGCTAAAAAGATCTTGCTGGAATTCCCCAGATGCTGGGAAGCGATACTAGAAGTTCCGCCCCATCCTGGCCACAATATGGCGGTGTCCACCCGCTCTTGATCGAGGGAGTCCTTCATGCAGTACGTTTTTCGACTCGCGGAATTGCTGGGCCATACCCCAGATCGCCACAAGAGGCCGGGGACCATCAAAGCGATCGTCGAATACACAGGCCTGGATCGCCACCAAGTGGCGGCCCTGCTAAAGAACGAAGCCAAATACATCCCCTTGGAGGCTCTTTCGCGACTGTGTGACTACCTGATCGAACATGGCTACGCATCGGCGGAAGAACTTCCAGGTGCCTTGTTTGCCATCAAGCCAGAGAACTTCTGGGAACTGCTGGCACGACGCAAACGGTTGGAGATTTGCGTCGGTGTTCGGCGCCCCCCTGAGTCCGATACCGCCGAATCCGCTTGGGTGGTAGCCAGCGACGCGGTGCTCGTCGGGGAAGTGCTCAACGGAGTCTCCACACTCGGTGGCACCGCCAAAGCGCGAACCAACTCCCCCAACCCAGCTTCTCGCGTCTCGGAACTCCCCCCCCATCCAGAACACCTTCGACAATCGCTGGTCTGGAGCCCTGGGACGATGCCACCTGCCGACGTTCAAAACGCCGCCAGAAACATCCACTCCGACTTCTGTGAAGGGGCAGGAGACCGAGCTCTGGTGTGCGCAGGGAGCGTCAAGAGCAACCCAGTTGTCGAGATGGTCTTTGCCAATGCATTCGCTGGAACTCCATTTCAACCAGAAGACGACGTCGAAGATGCATCGCTGCGAAGATGCCCCTTTTTCTTGAGATATCGGGACACCGACCCTCACCCCCCATCGCTCGCCGCCGGCTTAAGACTCAGCCGGAACCAAAAGACCACGCAACCCGGTCTCTATTACGAGCGAGAGGATGGGAAGTGGGAGTTCGCCGGCGGAGATGGAAAAAGGGATGCAGCCTTGGTCTTCTACATCTACCGCGAATCGCTCGGGCAACTGGAAATGGTGCTCAGCGGATTCTCCGGCCGCGCCACTCGCCTGCTGGCTAGAACCCTTGCTCATCGAGCCGAAGACTTCTGGCCCCCAGTCGCCCATGAGAACTACTGCCAAGTCGGCGCCTTCATCGTCCAGTACGAAGCGTCTCCCGAAGCCAGCGACCCCAGCGATATCCTCCGCACCGATCTGCTGGCCAACGCATCCATCCTTCCGATCCCTGCCCAAGCGATCTCCAAGCGACTGGGGTAGTCGCTGCGTCAGCACTTGCTTCGTCTCGAATCGAGACGAAGCGATCGAGCGGGGCGAGGGCCAACCCATCCAACATCCACTCGGCTCGGTACCCTAGCATCCCAAATCCCCATCCCCATGGGCAGATTCTGTGTGAGCGTTTACTGAGCCGCAGGTCGTGAGGGTGGACCACCAGTAGGTCTGGGATAGAGACAGCAGTTGACGGGGCAGACATCATGGCTGGGACCAAAGTTCCCCAAAGCCGGTTTGTCACTGCCTGGCGTCATCCGCTCCACCACCAACTCCCCAATCATCCGGACGAAACGTCGATCGGTGCCGACCGTTCGAATGCGATGCAGCTGAATCCCAAGCTCCTGGCAGATCCCAGCCACCTCCTCATCGAGGTCATAAAGCACCTCCATGTGGTCCGATACGAATCCGATCGGCTGGACCAAAACATCTTCTAGCGGATGTTCCCCATGAAGCGCTCGAATTCGATCTCCCACATCGGGCTCCAACCACGGTTGCTGCGGCGGCCCAGATCGACTTTGGTAAGCCAACTCCCATCTCCCATGTCCTGCCCCCTCAGCGATCAGTCGTGCGGTCTCCGTCAACTGTCGCACGTAGTTGCTGTTGTCGGACATCACCATCGGGATGCTGTGTGCCGTGAAAAGGAGCGGTGCTTTCGCGCGCCGCGATTCCGGAATCTGCGCCAAAGTCTGCTTCAGGTACTCCACCTGTGGCTCCACAAACCCCGGATGATTGTACGGCATCCGCAGCTTGTCGACCCTGGGAGCCGATTCCCCAAGTTTCTTTCTCGCTTCTTCAATATTTTCACGATACTGCCGGCAACCGCTGTAGCAGCTGTAGGCCGACGTAAAGAAAGCAAGGGCATGCTTCCTCCCATCGGCTCGCATCTGCTCCAGCGCTTCAGTCAAATAGGGATTCCAGTTCCGGTTGCCCCAATAGACCGGTAGGTCGATGCCGTGCTCCTTGAAATCGGCTTCAATCGCCTCCTTGAGATCGCGGCACTGCTGCTGAATCGGGCTCTTCCCGCCGAAGTGATAATAGTGCTCGGCCACTTCCAGCATCCGTTCCCTCGGAACGTTCCGGCCGCGAAGAACATTCTCCAGGAACGGAATCACCTGCTCGGGTGCCTCCGGGCCGCCGAAAGAGACCAACAGCAACGCATCGTACATGTTTGCGCCCTTGCATCTTCCATCACACCATCCAACCGGGCCCTGACCATCCAAAACATCGCCACCGCGATCCGATGGGGACCGATTGAATTCCGTGCAGACAAAAAAAAATCGGCTGAGTTGAACTCAGCCGATTTCCTATGACCCCGACGGGACTCGAACCCGTGTTACCGCCGTGAAAGGGCGATGTCCTAGGCCGCTAGACGACGGGGCCAGATGTCAGAAGTGCTGTATTCGAAATCATTTCCCGGCAGCAATCCCGACCTGGATGGACCAAGTTTTATCGGGACTTTAGAGTTCGGTCAAGAGACCCAAGAACTATCGGTGATTTCCCAAGAGCGGCTTGACCAATTCAACGAGCAAACTCGAGCGCAAAACCGCAGGGGAGCAGAGAACCAAGCGGTTTCAGAACCCAGTCGGAGAAGGTTATTCTTCCAAAGGATTCACCGCAGGAGGAAAACCACCCGACTCCTCGGGTGCCTTTTGAATCGCTTCAAAGACCTCGCGACGATGGACCGGCACCTCCTTCGGCGCCTCGACCCCTAAACGCACCTTGTCGCCACGAATCTCCACCACGATGATCGTGATGTCGTTGTTGATGACGATGCTCTCATTTTTCTTGCGGGAGAGGACTAACATGGCATCTCTTCCTTAAGTCAGGGCTATCCGATCTTCGCCAAGGTTACCTCCACGCGTCATTGCGTGGACCCAGCCTTTGCGGTCGCCCGTCCCAAACCCTTCCGTTTGCGTCGCGAATCCAAAAGCGAAAAAACTTTGGAACCCATCTTGACAGCGCATGGCACCAGCGTTCCTCTTTCCACTCTACGTGCGACTTTTGGGTAGTCAAGCAATTCCACCTGTTTGGAGCGATTTTTGCACGCATTTTTTTGCCCCTGAGGCAAATGTAGTCCGATGCGGGGAGGAGTGGCTAGGGAATGAAGACCAGCAGCCAGGTTCCGATAAGGTTCGGTTGGTCCTGGTTCGCGACGCTTTTGGTTTTTTTCCTCGCCGGCAGCGACCGGATTCCGGGGATCAATGAGTCGCATTACTGGGCCAAGGCAATCCATGCATGGGACCCGACTTGGGGGGGCCCCGATTTCTTCCTCGCCTCCCCCGACACCCACTGGCTCTTCTACCGCTCCCTCGGGACGCTCACCCTACTGCCTCTCTCCCAGGAGTCGACCCTTTGGATCGCCAGGGGGATTCAGTGGCTTTTTCAGGCGCTAGCTTGGTGCTGGATGATGCGGCCGATCACCAAGTCCCCCTGGTGGATCGCTGGGACCGCTGCAGCCTTCCTCAGTTGGGTTCGATGCTTCCACCTATCCGGGGAGTGGATCGCTGGCGGGGTCGAAGCGAAGGGATTTGCGTATGCGGCGGTATGGCTGTCGGTGGGCTGCATCCTGCGCCAGCGGTGGGGGGGAGCGATCTTGTGTGGGGGAATCTCCACGGCGTTTCATGTATTGGTGGGAGGCTGGTATCTGATCCTTCTGGCCGGTTCACTTGGCGGATCGCTCGTTGGCTCGGGCGCCTGGAAAGGGATCTTGCAGCGATGGCGGGAAGCCTCTGCCCCACTGGGCGCAGGAGTCCTTGGCGCCGCCGCGATGGCTTTGGGCGCGATACTGGTTGGGCTGCTGCCCGCCTTGCTTCAAGACCGCTCCAGCAGCCTGGACGATCGCTGGCTGGCCCCCTGGATCTACGTCTATGATCGCTTGCCACATCACCTAGCTCCCACGCATTTCGCCTCCGATCGCTGGGCCTTGCACTGGATTGGCTTGGCAATCGCCTGGGGCATCTGGCGCCTTGCGGATCGCTGCGACGGGACGCAATCGCCTACCGCACGCGTGGCAAACTGGCTTGCTGGCATGACGCTACTGGCTCATCTACTCACCGCGATAGCCTACCTGATCGATCTGCTGACCACTGAGCGATTGGAACTTCTGGCGGCGCAGTGGCTGCGATTCTACTGGTGTCGATGGGAAGATATCGCTCCTGCCCTGATGCTTGCGGTCAGCATGGGGCGTCTTGCCGCCCTCGATTCCACCTGGAGTCGTTCCTTCGATCCCGTCACTAACCCGCCGAGGAAACCATCGCCCAGGGAGCCACTCCGGCCGCCTTCTGCATGGGGTCGACTCGCACTGCAAGCACTCCCTCTGCTGGG
The DNA here is from genome assembly GCA_044371425.1 of Pirellulaceae bacterium. Taxonomy (GTDB): domain Bacteria; phylum Planctomycetota; class Planctomycetia; order Pirellulales; family Pirellulaceae; genus JBEISR01. The sequence continues at coordinate 241,207 of JBILTR010000004.1, forward strand.
AACGGTCCCGATGGTCCTTCGCCTGACCGACCCAATGAGAGACCGGGTTGCGCCCGCCGACAGGATGCTGCTGCAGCCCCCGACGACTGCCGAGACCGCTTCGCTCGACATGGCACAGTGGCGCGCGGTTTGCCAGTGGGCGAAAGATCACACCTCGCCCGATTCTCTATGGATTACTCCGCGTTACCAAAGCACCTTCCTGTGGTACTCTGGTCGCGGAGAATACGTCAATCAGAAAAACATCCCGCAGGATGCCAGGGGGCTTGTCGAGTGGCAAAAGAGAATGGCGTCGATCTACGCACCATCTACCCGGGGTGGACGCGGCCAAGTCTCCCAACTCTCCTGGACCGAGGTGGAGGCGAGGGGGATCGATTTTGTTTTGCTGGATCGCCGCGACAATGACGACATCCCACCCTGGCCGCTTGTCTACCCTCTTGAGCCGCATCGCAACGAGCGGTTTATGGTGTTTCGGATCTCTCGCGAGCCCCAGTCTCAAGTGCGATGAAACCCAGCCATATCCCGGCCTACAACGCTGCCGATGCAGCACACAAGAGGGAGCAGGAGGTAAGCGATGAGCCACGAACGGGGACCAGCAACTAGCGCTAGAACCACCGACCAGTGGGCTCAGGTGATCCGAACGCAACTGGTTCAGACCGATCAACGATCCCATGTGACCAAACAACCCTCAGCCAGCGCGCTCCATCCGCCGCTCTCCTACGGCCGGCACCGTGGACCGGCGCGTTCCTCCAGCCACGAAGCCGCTGTCGCCATCGTACTGGATCCATGGCATGGCTCCTGGCGGATCCCCTTGCTGCTGCGCCCCTCCAGAATGCGTCACCATCCAGGCCAAATCGCCCTCCCGGGCGGCAGGTTGCAATCTGGGGAAAGCTTTGAACAAGCCGGGGAACGGGAACTTCGCGAGGAATTGGGGCTGGATCAGGCTGTGCTGGAGTTTCTCGGTCCACTCTCCGACCGCTACGTCTACGCCAGCGACCATCTGGTGCGGCCGCTAGTCTTCATCTCCCATCAGCCCCTCCACTACTCACCGCATTGCGATGAAGTTGCAGCCTTGCTCTTCTTTCAACAGGCTCAGTGGCTGTCGGACAGTTGTCGGCAAAGCCGCCTTTTGGAGGACCGGCCATGGACAGGTGCCATCCCTGGAATCAACCTGGAAGGCTTTTTCATCTGGGGCGCAACCGCCATGATCCTCGAGGACTGGGTGGCCGCCTACACGCAGTCGGAAGCCCTCCTGGATCGCCTGCCCGTCGAGTGAACCACGAGGGACATTGGCACGTCGGCAGATCGAACGCCCTGCCCCCCATCTTGCCATCGGAACGGCGGATGTTCGCTTTCGCGCGATCCCCATCCCACTACCCAAACGTCCTGCCGGCGATGGTCTCGCCATCGGAGCGGAAAGATACTATTCTCTGGAGATTCTTTCGCAAGGACATCTGGGAGATCGGGAAGATGATACGTGTTGGAATCCTGGGAGCCTCAGGCTACACGGCGTTGGAATCGATGCAATGGCTACTGCGTCATCCCCAGGTGACGATCACGGCCGCAACCAGTCGGCAGGGAAACGGAGGTCCTGTTTCTGAAATGCATCCCTCGCTCTTTCGGCGGCTGGAAGTGCCAGTGGAAGATCTCTCGAACGAAGCGCTGCTGGAACGATGTGACGTGGTTTTCTCCTGCCTCCCACACGGCGCCTCGGCTCATGCCGTCAAAGACCTCCTGGCGATGGGCGGGAAGGTGATCGACCTGAGCGCCGATTATCGCCTCAGCACTCCGGAACTGTACAAGAAGTGGTACGAGGAGGATCACCCGGACTCGGCAAGGCTGGGAAGCACTCCGTATGGATTGCCAGAGCTGTTCGGGGAGCAACTTCGTGGCGTGTCGCTGATCGCCAATCCCGGCTGCTATCCGACATCGGCCATCTTGCCGTTGGCCCCTATCCTGAAGGAAGGTTTGATCGATCCCCATTCGATTGTGGTCGACAGCAAAAGCGGAATCAGTGGTGCCGGGCGAACACCAAAGGTAGGAACTCTCTACTGCGAAACCGCCGAAAGCTTCCATGCCTACTCGGTCGGCAATCATCGGCACCAGCCAGAGATCGTCGACATCCTCAAACGAGCGACCGGCCGCGACACTTCCGTCGTTTTCACTCCTCATTTGACGCCGATGGAACGGGGGATCTTTTCGACGATCTACGTGCGTCCTCTGGAAGGGGTCTCCGCCAATCAAGTGCGGGAATGCATCGCTGCAGCCTACGACGGCCAGCCCTTCATTCGCATGGTGCCTGGGCTACCTGCCACCCGCTACACCGCCCGCACGAATTACGTCGACATCAGCGTTCGCGCAAATCAGCAGTGGATCATTCTTCTTTGCACCATCGACAATCTGGTCAAGGGAGCTGCTGGCGCCGCTGTGCAAAATCTGAATTGGATGTTTGACCTTGACCCCACGATGGCTCTTGTTGACTGAACAATGGAAAGAAAGAAGGATCGATGAGCCGACTGCATATCCCCAAAGGCTTTCGTTTTTCCGGTGTCAGTGCAGGCATCAAATCGAAGGCCAACTCCAAAGATGTTTCGCTGATTGTCGCCGACCACCCCTGCACGGCAGCAGGTTGCTTTACCACCAACCAAATCGTCGCCGCGCCGGTCGTTTACTCCCGTTCGCTGGTCCCTTCGGCGTCCGTCCGTGGCGTGGTGATCAACAGCGGCAACGCCAATGCCTGCACGGGAGTGCGAGGCATGGAAGATGCAACGAAGATGGCGACACTGGCCAGGACTGCGGTCGGCGGTGGCGATGAGGAATCGATGCTGGTCATGAGCACTGGCATCATCGGCCGATTCCTTCCAATGGAGAAGATTGAACGCGGCATCTCGATGGCGACAAGCTCGCTGGCGAAAGGAGAAGATGCCTTTCTTGCAGCCACCGATGGCATCATGACGACCGATGCGTTCCGCAAGATCGAATCGCGAGTGCTGCCGCTGCGTCAAGGCGAGGTGGCGATGGCCGGGATGGCCAAAGGGGCAGGCATGATCGGACCCCGCATGGCGACGATGCTTGCGATTGTCGTCACCGATGCCACCCTTTCTCCAGAAACCGCCCGCCGGATGCTGCAGCGCGCTGCAAACCGCTCCTTCAATCGCATCAGCGTGGAAGGCCACATGAGCACCAACGACTCCCTGGTTCTCCTAGCAAGCAATCGTGTTGCCGTAGCCGACCAGGAAATCAGCGCCCTGGAAGCGGCGCTGGAACAACTCTGCATCGACCTGGCCAAGAAAATTCCTGACGATGGCGAAGGTGCAACCCACCTGATTGAAATCCGAGTCCGTGGGGCAGCCACGGAAGACGACGCCGACCAGATCGCCAGGACGATCGCGCTAAGCAACCTTGTCAAGACAGCGATCACAGGGGGCGACCCGAACTGGGGCCGCATCGTCTCTGCTGCCGGTTACGCAGGTCGCCCGATCGATCCCGCCAAGACCAGACTGCTGCTCAATGGATTCCTGCTGTTCGATCATGGGGAGCCTCAACCCTTCGATGCCAAAGCGGTCAGTCAGAGCATCCGAGGCAGCAAGGAAACCACCATCGACCTGGAGGTGGGGACAGGGGATGGAGAAGCGACACACTGGACTAGCGATCTGAACGCGGAGTATGTCCACTTCAACTCGGAATACACCACCTAAGCGATCAAGGAATCGATCAAGAACGCAGCTGGAACTCTTTTCTTGAATCGAACGATAGCACCTCCTCCTCGGTCTATCCCGCTTTATCTTGGGTTGCAATCGCTTCACTGCCGCGACTCAAGGAATGCCGGTGGCCGCAGCCCTTAGCGCCCCTCCCAAGGGGCGTGTGACTGAGGAGGAACGACGAAGCTAGGACAGCTAGATTGCCGTGAATAGAAAAAAGGTACCTGACACCTTTTTCATTTCCGACGTGCCCGGTAAGCCATACCCAAGGCACTCAATCCGAAGATCGCCAGAGTCGATGGCTCCGGTATTGCACCACCACCGCCACCACCGCCATTCCCACCATTAATCGCAACACGAAAGCCCTGGGTGGTGTATTCGTCTTGAGGCGAATACATGCCGCGAAACGATGATGTCAAGAAGCTAGAGCCGCCGTTCCAGACCCCGCCGCGAATCTCACGAAGAAAAGTAGGACTACTGTTATTCAAGCCAAAGGCACTCTCAGTCCATTCGAAGACGTTCCCTCCCAGCCCCATCACACCAAATGGGCTCAAACCACCAGCCTGGTTCACATCCGATGGACCCAAGGGCCACAGGTCGTCGTTGCTAGAATCTTTTCCGACATAAACTGCTGTATTTGCGGCCGTCCCACTCGCCGTTGCCGTCGGTACCGTATTGCTGCCCGTAGCGAAGGTGTAATAGGTACTATTGCTGGGATCGAAAAAAGCCGCCTTGTACCACTCATGCGAGCTGGGAAGCACATAGGTGGCTCGCTTGCTGCGATACGGATTCGACGCATCGAAATCCTCCGTATCCGCCGCTGTCCATAATTCGATGTCATCGTTGACGCCACCATTGGAGAACTTATAAGCAGCAAAGCCAGCAGTACTGGTATTCAGCCAGTTAACGAATCGAGCTGCCTCGTTCCAAGAAATACCCGTGGCAGGCCTGCTCGCCCCGTTCCCCCCATAGGGACTGAGATCTGCGAGCGATATCTGTAGCGACTGCGAGGCGTTGAACTTCGTGATCATTTCCCGACTGACTTCGAACTTGCCGATTCCGTAGCTGTAATCGATGGCACCTGCAGGATTCGGGGCACCGGTGGTATCAGGTGCATTTCCCGGACTGCCGATCGTAGCAAACTCCATCTGAAACTCATTGGCCCCAGTACCAAAGGTCACTGTGCCAGCAACGCAAACATCGTGGAAATACACAACGAACCCATACAGGAACGATACAAGTAATCCGAATCTCATCGGTAACACTCCCTATGGAATAACGCGCCAGCAATGCAACCTTCGTTACAGGCTGGATTTAGGTGTAGACTGCGCTCAAAGGAGTCTACCATATACCCAGTGGTGAGGCAGAGGAATTGGATGAGCGGCGGGCAATAAGTTTCGAACGGCCTGATCCTAGTAAAACCGCACAAGCGACCGCTTGCCCCATCAATGTTTTAAGGGCCTTCATTCAGAGCGGTACGGCAGTGCGTGGGAGAAAAAGGTACCTGACACCTTTTTCTCATCCTCTGACACCTTTTTCTCATCCTACGATCGGCAAATGGAATGCAACACACTTGCTGTGATGAACTGCACTGGATCGACGCCGCGGTATACCAAGACGGTACACTGCTGGCTTGACAAATACACTTCGTGCCGTGCTAGAGTCTTTCCTTCAACATCACCTTCGTCGTATCGTGATGCCCAGTCGATGAATTCGGTATGCATGCCGTACATGTCACCACCCTCTTCAATGCGGCTGCCGAAGCGCTGGAGCTCCCGATTTCGCAATCGTTCGATTCTCACCGGCGTTGGAACGTAGAGGAACACGATGCATGTGAAGTTTAGGTGGGGAGCCGGAAGCCAGCCAACGATGCCGCCACTAAGGACCCAATTCTGATCCGGCCTGAGGTCTCGGCTGATCAGTTCGTATCGCTGCTCTGCGGGTCGTGGTCGCTGAAATGGTGGATCGGTCGGGGCATGGAAATAGTCGTCGCTTTCGAAGTGCGGAATAGCGAGGGCCGAGGCAAGGGATTTCCCCAACGTGGAGGTACCACTACCGGACGCTCCGATCACCTGGATTCGAAATTCCGTCATACGCTTTGACATGCGAAAAGGTACCTGACATGCGAAAAGGTGTCAGGTACCTTTTTTCTATACCATGCAAAAAGGTACCTGACACCTTTTTTCTATATGATTTGATGGTAGTCGCGATACCACGCCACAAATCGATCGATCCCCTCGTCAATGGTCGTCGAAGGTGAAAAGCCAAAGTCGCGCTGTAGGTCATCGATGTTGGCAAAGGTCGAAAGCACATCCCCCGGCTGCATCGGCAACATCCTCTGGACCGCCTTTCGCCCCGTCGCCCTTTCGATCTGTTGGATAAACTCGGCCAGTTTGACTGGCCGATTGTTGCCGATGTTGTAGATGCGATAAGGAGCATTGCTGGTCGCCGGATCAGGTCGCTCGCCATCCCACTCGGAATTCGGCTCCGCCGGTTGGTCGACCATCCTCACCATCGCTTCCACCACATCATCGACATAGGTGAAATCCCGCTCCATCAGCCCATGGTTGTACACATCGACCGGCTTGCCCTGAAAGATCGCTTCGGTGAACTTGTAGAGCGCCATATCGGGGCGCCCCCAGGGGCCATAGACGGTGAAGAATCGCAGGCCAGTGGTGGGCAGGCGAAATAGATGGCTATAGGAATGAGCCATCAGTTCGTTGGCCTTCTTCGTCGCGGCATAGATGCTGATCGGATGGTCGACATGCTGCTGCACATCGAAGGGCTGGCTTCGATTGGCACCATAGACGCTGCTGCTGCTGGCATAAAGCAAATGCTTCACTTGGTGATGACGGCACAGTTCCAGGATCTGCATCATCCCAACCAGGTTCGAATCAACGTAGGCTCGCGGATTCTCCAGCGAATAACGGACACCGGCCTGAGCCGCTAGGTGAACGACGAAAGGGAAATGAAATCGCTGAAAAAGCGATTCCAGACCGTGGGCGTCGACCAGATCCAGCGGTTCGAAGTGGAATCCCTCGTGCGATGCAATCTGTGCGATTCGATCCCGCTTTAGCTTGGGATCGTAATAGCTATTCAGATTGTCGATCCCGACGACTTGCCACCCATCCTCCAGAAGTCGCTTGGAGAAGTGGAACCCGACGAAACCTGCTGCACCGGTCACAAGGACCGGCCCCCGAAGCTTGCTCATCCTGCCCTCAACTCTTACTGAAACTAGGAAACGAAAGCAGATTTCCTTCCCGATCGCGGCAATCGATCTCCAGATGCTCCGGATACACAGTATCGCTTCCGAAGATCTGAATCGTCGCCCCGGAGAGCTCTTCCATTTTGACGATTTCGCGTCGCTTCCGATTGCTCAAGTAGGCCGCCACCTGCTCGTTGACACGCACGGACACTCGAGCCACATTGGGGACTTCGCAAGCCAGCATTAGCAGGCGAGTGACTTCGATCGCCATGCTTTCCGGTGTCTTGACCAACGCCTTTCCCTGACAGCAGGGGCAGTCGTGGTAGACACTCTTTTTGAAGCTGGGGCGAATCCTTTGCCGAGTCATCTCGATCAGGCCGAAGGGGCTGGTTCGGAGGATCTTGGTCCGGGCGCGATCTCGCTTCATCGCATCGCGAAGTGCCTTCTCAACCCGCCTCCGATGCGACTCTTTTCGCATGTCGATGAAGTCATTGACGATGACACCCCCAAGATCGCGCAGCCTCAGTTGGCGAGCGATTTCCTTTGCTGCAGTCACGTTCACCTGAACGGCTGTCTCTTCCGCAGAATCATCCGTGCGGAAATTACCGCTGTTGACATCGATCGCCACCAGAGCTTCGGTGGAGTCGATGACGATCGACCCACCACCCTTAAGCGGCACCTTGCGGTTGTGGATGCGAGCGATCTCCTCTTCCAGTTGGTATTTATGGAAGAGCGGTTCGCGGCCGTCGTAGAGCTTCAATCGGTCGGCGAATTTGGGCATCACCAGTTCCACGAAACCTCGGGCGCGTTCGTACGCTTCCGGATGATCGACCAGGATCGTGTCGATATCTTCGGTGAACGTATCGCGGATTGTACGAATCATCATGTCGCTCTCTTCGTACACATCGCCGGGCCCCCCTCCCTGCTTCAATCGCTTGACGATCGCTTTCCAAAGTCGCAACAGATAAGCGATGTCTCGGGAAAGTTCTCTACGGGTTCGATCCTGACCGGCAGTGCGGACGATAAATCCAAGCCCCTTGGGAGGCTTCAATTCAATCAACATCTTTCTCAGCTTCAATCGCTGATCTTCGTCTTCAATCTTGCGACTGACCCCTACCCGCCCCAGAGCTGGCATCAGCACCAGGTAGCGACCAGGAATGCTGATGTAAGTCGACAGCGTTGGTCCCTTGGTCCCGATCCCTTCCTTGATCACCTGGACCAGAACCTCGTCACCTCGGCGAAAGATCTCCTGAATCGGTGGCTTGAAGCGCGGACGGCCACTTCTGGGATGCTTGCCCCGCTGGCGATCTCGACCGCCTGAGCCCCCGGAATCCTTTCCTTCGTCTTGCTCGTCTCCACTGTCATCGATATCCGAATAGTGGCCATCGAGAATCTCTTCGGGGTCGTAACCCGCCTGGCGGAAGTACTGTGGCTCAATATCGCTAATGTGCAGAAACCCGTTTCGGCCGACACCAAAATCGACGAACGCCGCCTGAATACTCGGCTCCAGATTGACGATCCTGCCCCGGTAAATGTTTCCGACAAAGTTGTTCTGGCTGGCTCGCTCGGTATAAAGCTCCTCCAGAACGCCATTTTCCAGTACCGCGATCCGACACTCCTCGGACTGCGACATGTTGATTAGCATTTCTTTTTTCATTGTCATTCCTTATAGGACAAATTCTGGTTTCTCACGGCTCCAGGCCATGCCAGGGAGCCTCGATGTATCGGTAAATCCCGCTTCGGTCACAACTGGATCGACAGTTCCGGAAGCAGGCCTGCCAGCTGGGACTGCAAAAACGACTCGACCTCTCTGGCGGTATCCAATCGCAAGGCCCTCCACGCAAGCGCTTCGCACTCGCGAGAGGTCACCGATCGAATCGCCTTCTTCACTTGGGGGATGGCGGAGGGAGGTGCCGAAAGCGTGCGGAACCCCATCCCGACAAGGAGCAGCGCGTAGGCCATGTGGCTGCTCATCTCTCCGCACACGCTGGTGGGTACCGAATACTGCGTCGCCACCTCAATGGTCTTATGGATCAGGCGCAGCACCGCTGGATCGCATGCCTGATAAAGATCCGCCACGGCTTCGTTACTTCGGTCGACTGCCAGGGTGTACTGGGTCAGATCATTCGTTCCGATGCTGAAAAAATCGACCTCTTTGGCGAACAGATCTAGCATCATGACAGCAGAGGGCACTTCCACCATCATGCCAACAGGGATGGCTTCATTGCAGCGGATCCCTTCCTCCTTCAAATCCTCCATGACACTGCGGACGACAAATCGCGCGCTTCGCAACTCGTCCAAGGTCGAGATCATCGGGAACATGACCCGCACATCTCCCTCCACACTCGCCCTCAAAATGGCTCGCATCTGCGTCCGCAGCAGCGAGGGATTTCTAAGCGACAGTCGAATGCTGCGAAGCCCCAGGAACGGATTGTTTTCGTGCTGAGGGTTTCCGTGCATCCCCATTTTGTCGGCGCCCAGGTCGAGCGTTCGGATGATGACCGGCTGGTTGGGAAACTGCTGCACCACCGAACGATACACCTCGTAGTGCTGCTGCTCGGTCGGCTCACTGGTCGATCCCAGATAGAGGAACTCGGTCCTGTAGAGCCCCACACCCTTGGCGCCGCGGGCATGACACGCCTCCACCTCCGAAGGGAATTCGATGTTCGCCAACAGCTCGACGTCGATTCCATCGGTGGTCCTGGCTGGAAGATCCCGCAGCTCTTCCAACTGCACTGCGATGCGCTGACGGTACTGCCGCCGCTGCAGGTACCGATCCTTGGTCGCCTCGTCGGGCGCCAGGATGACACGGCCGCGATAGCCGTCGATGATGATCGCATCATCGCTTTGGATCTGATGGAGGAATGGCCCGACTCCGACCACCGCAGGAATCTCCAGCCCTCGAGCGACGATCGCGGTGTGCCCTCCAGCCCCACCCGACTCGGTGCAAAATCCAAGCACCTTTCGAGGATCTAGGCTGGCGGTTTCCCCGGGGGTTAGATCGTGACTGGCGACCACCGAGGGGAGGTTCAACTGAGCCAAGGTGGTGGTCGGCTGCCCCGAAAGCCGCTCCAGCAACATCCGCTCGATGTCGTGGACGTCAGCGGCGCGATCTGCCAGGAAACCGGATCCCGCGCGACGAAACGCCGCGGCGTACCCGGTGAGCACTTCACTGACGGCAAACTCGGCCGACTGCTTGCGTTGAAAAATCAGCCCCTGCAACGTTTCACGCAGTTGCGGATCCAGCAGCATCTGTTGCTGAGCGGAGAAGATGCCAGCCAAGTGCTTGCCGAGCTGCGCGGTCGTCTGCACACCCCGCTCCGACAACGCTTTGGCGGCATGATCGATCGCCTCCAGCAATCGCTGCCATTCGGTATCGCATTCGTCTGGGGCGATGCGACACCTGGCGATACGATACCCTTCACGGTCCAACACCCAGGCTGGACCGATCGCGACTCCTGGAGAAACTGGAATCCCCTGCAATTCAAGCATGCGTCGAACGTGGCAATGCGCCCAGGCTGACCCTTCAGCCGATGGGAATCTTGCCCACTCCTTCCCGCGCTCTCTTCAAGCGCGCTGCGACTTGCCGCGTCTCTTGGACGATCGGCAAGTCTCTCCTGGCGACGCGAACTACTCCGCTTCGAAAAACCCTTGCTCGAATAGATCTGCAAGCATCCCGACTGCCTGCTGGGCATCCGGGCCGGTGGCACGCAACAACAGCTCGGTCCCCTCGGTAGCACCTAGGGTCAACAACCCTAAAATGCTCTTCCCGTCGACGACCTGCCCCAATCGAACCACCTCCACCTTGCTTTGGAACTGGTTGGCTAGCCTGGCTACCATGTCGGCAGGGCGCATATGCAACCCATTCGGACTGTTCACCACCACCCGGCATTCTATCGCCTGCTCAACCATGCCACCGCTCACTGATTGCCTGCTGACGCTCTACTGGTTTCCGCAGAGCCCCTTCGAATTGGTTTTTCTTTTTTTATCGATCTCAGAAAGCACGTCGCCCATCTGCTCCCCGGATCCATCTGCCCCCACCATCGCTCGGCACCGCCGACCTGGCACAGGCCCTTGTGGCTATCTTCCCCGTTCGTCGCTCACGAGACGAACTGGTTGTTGTCTGCCTCTTCCAGCAGATGCTGGATGTCCTCGGCGGACTTCGACTGCTTGAGCACCTTACAGAAGGCGTCATCGCGAAGCTGTCGCGAAATGTATTCCAATGCCCGAAGATGATCACCAGGACGATCGGGGGGCGAGATCAGCAGAAAGAAGAGCTGCACTCGGTCGCCATCCAAGCTGTCGAACTCGACTCCCGGCACACTGATTCCCACCGTACCGATCAGTCGATCGACGCTGGGATGCTTGGTGTGGGGCACCGCGATTCCACGCCCTATCCCTGTACTGCCCAACTGCTCCCTCTTCATGATCGCACGGATGATGTCATCGCGATCTTCTTCACGCAATTGGCTGGCCGCTACAAGAGCGTCGACCATCTCGGAGACAACCGATTCCTTGTCGGTTGCACCCAACTCTGCCTTCATGGCGGATACTGACACGAATTCCATAAATTTCATTGGTATATCCTTTTGCAGACCCAAGCATCCTCCAGCGATGCTCAGCCTTCCCGGTCGGGAATCTCCAAATGCTTGTGACCGGCCACCTTGTGGTCGGTAATCCGTTCCTTGTGTTTGCGAAGCTGCTGCTCCACCTTCTCGATTGCCAAGTCCAGAGCGGCCTGCACCGTCGAGGAACTGGCGGAAGCAACAAAATCATGCGAACCATCTGCAGAGATGTTGAACTCCAGCGTCGGCTTCTCCTGATGCTCCAGGTCCACCGTCACTTCGATCGCATTGATCCGATCAAAAAATCGCCTCAGTTTCTCCGACTTCTCCACAATCAACTGCTGGTCGCCCGCCTTCAAATGACCATGTCTTGCCGAGACGTTGACTTGCATTGCCTTCATCCTTGCTTCGCGCAGAAAGAATCGATCGCCTACCGCAACGCTTTGCCCACAGACAGAATCTGTCAGCAGGCCATTGGACCCTCCTGGGCTCCCTCGACAAAATACTCATCCAGATTCCAAGGCTCGCAATCGAGTCCACTGGGCCTCAAGCCAGCTTCCACCTGCATGGAAGCCCATCGGACGCGGGCTCATTATACCCCCCTATCGTTTTCGCCACAAATCCCAACCGCCCCCCCCGATAGAAAGGGTCTGTCAACCACTTCATTCCGGGCCCTTCTCCGATTCGACGTCGTCCGCCCCCACGGCATCTTGGTGCGACACGGGGCGCCCGGCCACCCGATTCTTGAGGGTGACCTTCCGCGTCCGATGCGGAGCGCGCATCTCCTGAGCCCCATCCGAGGCAGGGATCATACCGCCACCCCTCCTCGAAGAACTCTCCTCCGAATCCAAAGGCAAATCCCGCGCGGGACGAGGCTGATCGGCAACCAAGCAGAACTCCAGCCGATTGAAGGCCAATTGCCGGCACCGCACCCGCTGAAACCCCCACGACTCCACCCGCTCCCGACACGACTCCCAATCTTCTGCTAGATCCCAAGACGCCAACTTCAGCGTCAGGACCAAGCCTTCCAGTCGGTTGGCCGGGTGACGGACGATCCGCTCCACGGTTTCCAGGGTGTAGCTGGAGGCGACGTTCGCATCGCAGAAGAGCCATCGAAACTTTGCAAATCGCTCTTTATTCATCGCAGGAGTCCTCTCGCGCCAATGCTCGAACCCCTTCTGATGCAACAGCCATGAGTCCATCTCGGCCGGATCGACTCCGGTCACTTTGAGCCCTTGCTCTAGCAGCCACTGGCAGGCCCCGCCCGGTGCGCTCCCCAGCTCCACCACCCGGTCTCCGGCCCGTAGCGGCAAACCGCTCCAGGCCACCGCCTCGGCCGCTTTCCAGTACGCACGACTGATCCAAGGCACCGGCCTCTTCAGGGGCGGCACGCCACCTGGCCACGTTTCTTCTACCCGCATCGATCGATGGCATCCAATCCACCATCGGTCGGGCGAAACGACGATGACATCTAGCACCCGCGCCTCAGGCGAGCTCGCGCCACGAGCGAAAACCTGTTCATGCCGGGGATCCCCTGCCTCCTTCAATCGCTCCCTCAACTTGCCCGCCAGTTCCTCGGCCAGCAAACTCTCCCCAGGTTCGAATCTCCGGTCCCCTGGGACTCCGCTATCCCGCTCCCAAAGGTGCACCACTTCCCAGTCCAACTCACGATACTGCTCGATCAACTGATCGATCATTCCCACGGCTTCCTGACCTTCGATCGCTCCGAAAGCATGCCCCGAGGTGCGAATCCAGGGGGTTTGTGGCAAGGCTTCCGACCAGGGAGCCATGCGGACCGGATACTTGAAGGTGAGGAATCCCGGCCTGGAAAAGGAGAGCTTCCAAGGCAAGGGCGGTTTCTGCAACTGCTGCTTGAGCGTCGACTCGGCACCCTGCTGGCAGACCGCGAAGACAAAAGGACTGAAAAACTTCACACTTTCATCCCCATTCAGCCCGCTTTCCCAAGTCGTACTGTGGACGTGGACCACGGGCGAGCCGTATAACCATAGCAAGAAGTTTCGGCGAATGCAGCGTCTTTTGGATGCCAGGGCGAATCGATCGCCAGCTCGCGGGAAACATCGTATCCATCGTTCGTGTCGTTTGAATGCAGGGGATTTATGGCGAAGAAGGAAGAAGCTTTTGAAGTGGATGGAACGGTGATTGCCGCCTTGGCCAACACGCGCTTCCGCGTCCAACTGGAAACAGGTACGGAAGTCCTGGCCCACGTCGCAGGGAAAATGAGGAAAAACTTCATCCGTATCGTCCCGGGAGACAAGGTACGAGTGGAACTTTCCCCCTACGATCTCAGCAAGGGGCGGATTGTATTCCGCGAACGATAGAGATCCCCACCAAGATTCGGTCTGGAATCTCGAATTTACTTGGAGTCCAACCGGTGTTGAGACCCCAAGCCGATATGCTGGTGCATACCGCCTTTCCCAAAACTCTTTTCCAATCACGGGAGTCGTCGTATGGTTTTCCGCCGATTCGGCCGCGCTGCTGTCAAGAACGCAAAAGTCCTTGCCCTCGCTGGCGCCGCCTTCGTCCCTTCCCTCTCCTACCTCCACGCGCAAGCCCCCGCGACGAACAAACCGTTCGTCACTGTCGCCATCGCTCCCTTGGGCAAAATGCTTCAGGATCTCAGCTACGTCATGCGAGCCGCCGGGGCTCCTGAGATCAGCGGCACCGCCACGATGATGGTCAACGGCTATTCTTCCGGGATCGACCGAAATCGGCCAGCTGGCTTGACCGTCGCCCTGGACGATACGGGAACCCCGGTCCTAGTCGGCTACCTACCGCTCACCGATCGCGAAGCCTTCTTCGAACCGCTCCGCACCCTCGGTGAAGTCGACGATCTGGGTGATGGAAAGTTTGCGATGGAAATCGGGGCCCAGACCGTTTTCGCTCGCGAAAAAGGGGAATGGCTCTACGTGGCCCAGGAAGAAGGTCAGCTGGAAAACGTCCCCGAAAACCCGATGGAAACGATCGGCAAACAAGCCGAACGCTACGACCTGTCCTTCCGCATCGCAATGGAAAACATCCCCAAGGAACTCAAGCAGATGCTCTCCGAGCAGATGCGAAGCGGCTACGAAGAAGCCCTGGCTCAACAGTCCGCCGGCCAGACGGAGGAAGAAGCTGCTGCTGCCGAAGCCGCCGGGGAACAGGCGATGGATCAGATGACCCGAATGCTGGACGAGACAGACGAACTGCTAATCGGCTGGGGAGTTGACCAGAAGTCGAAGAAGACGTTCTTCGACATCGGTACCCAATTCGTCGATGGGTCAGACCTCGCCAAGCAGATTGAAGCGATGAAGGATCTCAAGAGCGGCTTTTCGGGATTCCAGTCGACCGACAATGCATCCAGCATGCGGTTCACGAGCGCCGTTGCCAAGGAAGATCTCGGCCAACTCACCCCAACTCTCGATAATGCCCTCGACATGGCCTTCAAGCGGATCGACGAGATCGCCAACGGCGATCCCCGAGGCGAGGACGGCAAAACCTTCCTGCGGACCGTTCGCGACGTGCTGATCGCTACCTTCGATGAAGGACTGATCGACGGCGGCTATCGACTGAACCTCGAAGACGGGCCGCAACTGGTCGCTGGTGCTCGAGTGGCCGACGGAAACAAAGTCGCCCAGGCAGTGCAGACGCTCTACAGCAAACTGCAACTTCCAGAACTGCCACCGATTCAGTTCAATGCCAGCAACTACAAGGGCGTCACGTTCCATCCCGGTAAAATGGTGGTCCCCTCCAACCAGGAAGAACTCCGAAAGGCCTTCGGGGCACAAATCGACTTTGTCGTCGGAACCGCGGACAAAGGAATCTTCCTGGCTCTAGGAAAAGATGCCGAAGCCCAACTGAAGGCGACCATCGATGCCAATGAGTCCCCGCTGTCGGACGTCACCCCTCTCGATTTCCACCTCGAAATGGTTCCCGTCATGGGCTTCCTGCAGACGATGCAAGACAACCCGATGATCGCCTCGATCTCCAGCACGCTGCAGCAATACTCCGCTTCGGACTCCCTCCAGGTCAACACCAAGGTCGTCCCACGTGGACTGGTCTACCGGTTCACCGTTGAGGAAGGGGTACTGCGAGCGGTGGGTGGCGCCGCGCGTTCGGGAATTCAACCAGGCGGATTCTGATCGTCGGCATCTGGCGGAGACATCCCTCCGCGAATTCGGCAAATCCAAACCCTGGCGTCTCCTCGGAAACGCCAGGGTTTTTTTCTGCCTCCAGCCCCCCCTCTTCCTGTCCGTACCAACACAACCCTGCTCCTCATGCTGCATCTTGCTACGGCCTCACCCACATCCAATCGATCGGAATCCGACCCCAGTTGCTAGCACTTCTCCAGCGGCCATACGCTCTTTGCATGCTCTTCTTTTTTTCTCAACTCGGATTCCTCCTTCGGTTCGACCGGCCATTGTGCCGAAAGTAATTGCAGCGACCAGCCCGATGGAACGCTTGGGCCATGATCTGCATCGGTCCGCTACCCGGACGCAGTGTCGTAGCGACAGGATGGACCATGAGAAAAAGTGGCGGCATGCCGAAGCGATCAATCGACCCGGTGAATCGTCGCCAATGGCTGCGTTATGCCGCAGGCTCCACCTTCAGCCTCGGAATGATGAACCTTCCGCTGTTGCAAGCAGCAGAAGCCGGTTCCTCCACCGGCTCCAGCCATCCGAGAATGAAGTCGGAGTCGATCCAGAGAATTCCCTGGAACCAGCTGAACGACCCTGCGAGGAACAAGCTAAAGGCAGTCCTAGATCATCCCAGCTACTTCCGACGCATGCCCAGCCAGACGCTGGAATGCGATCCAGAACTCTTCACCTTTCTGGTCCGTCACCCCGAAGTGATCGTCAGCATCTGGAAGGTGATGGGGGTGACCAAGGTGGAGGTGGAGCGAACGGGGGAGTTCACCTTCCGAGGTCAGGACGGAGCTGGGACACGATGCCAATCGGAACTAGTCTATGGCACCGATCAACTGCACATCTTCTACGCTCTAGGGGACTACGATGGATCGATGACCACCAAGCCGGTCGAGGGAAGATGCGTTTGCGTGCTCCACAGCCAGCAGGTGCCTTCAGCCGATGGCACATCCTGGCTCCAAGGACGAATGGACCTCTTCCTGAAACTCGATCAACTCGGGGCCGACCTGATCGTTCGAACCATCGGGCCGTTCATCGCCAAGACAGCCGATTTGAACTTCATCGAATCAGCCAAGTTCCTGTCGCAACTCTCCCAGGCCGCGCAAAGGAATCCAGAAGGCTTCCAGGAACTGGTTTATCAACTGGAGGATATCCAGCCGCGAGTACGGGACGAGCTACTATTGGTCGCCGCAAGGACCGCTCGCCGTCAGATCCAATGGACCGGATCCCCTGCGGCCTTCACCAATCAGAAACGGCCCCGGCCCGCTGACTCCCCATCGACGCCCACCCCATCGTCCCCGTCGTCGCCTTGGATTTTCCCTGAAAAAGACGACTTGATCATGCGTCGCTGACTCTTCCTTCTTTCGCTCCCCAGGCAGCTCCTATCGATTCGGAGCGGCTCTTCTGGCTACATTGAACAGGTGGCTGGGTGGACTAGCAGGTAAAAGCTCACCAAGGGAGGCGATGACGATGAGCAAGCAGCGGAGGCCGCTGAAGAGCTTTTTCTTTGCTGCACTGGTCTCTCTAGGCTGCAGCTTGGCCCCCTTGCAGACCGCCCTCGCAGCACCTCGCGTTCTGGTCGTCGTACCCGATCGGTCGTTCGTCCCCGCATTGGCCGCCTGGGAAGCTCATCGCATCGCACAAGGGTATCGCATTGAATACCAAGTCGCTCCCAAGGACAGCAATGCCCTCCAAGCCTTGATCGCTCAATGGGCCAAGGGGATAACCGAACAGCAGGTCTTCGTCTTGCTGGCTGGCGATAGCCCCACCATGGCATCGCGATTTTCCGAACTCCCCGCAGCGGCAACCACGGTGCCTACGGCGTATGTTCCTGCGCGAGCCATCCAGAGGTTTGGACCGGAAAAACAGATCGCGACGGATCTCCATTTTTCGGATCGAGACCTGAACGGGATTCCCGATCTTGCGATTGGACGCATCCCCGCCGCCACCCCGGACCAATTGGCGTCCTATCTGAATCGCGTTATTCAGTATGAGCGGCTGGAGGACTACACCGAATGGCGAGACCGCCTGGAGGTGGTCGCTGGTCTCGGTGGTTTCGGTGTGCTTACCGACGGAGCGATCGAACTGGCCACTCGAAGGCTTCTGGGAGTCGGGATCCCTGAGTCGCGAGCGATTGGACTGGTGCATGCCAGCGTCAACAGTCCCCACTGCCCCGATCCCAATCGCTTCCAGGACACCGTTCTCCAACGACTCAATCGAGGACCGGCGTTCTGGATCTACATCGGACATGGCCACGTTCAGACCTTGGACAACTTCCGAATCGCAGACCAGTCTCTGGAGATTCTCCATCGGCGATCCATCGACCGAGTCCAGATTCCCAACAGCCAAACGATCGCACTGTTCTTCGCTTGCTACACCGGGGCATTCGACGCACGGGAGCCTTGCCTTGCCGAGTCGCTTTTGCTGCAACCGCAAGGACCGATCGCCGTCGTCGCCTCGACGCGCGTCACGATGCCCTACGGCATGGCCAACTTGGGCGCCGAGTTGATGTCGGAATGCTACGGGCAGCAATGCGCGACGATCGGAGAACTGCTGCTGAAGGCAAAGATCCGATCCATCGCTCCCGAGGACTCCAACCCCCAACTGGCATCCCTGCGTCCGATGCTAGAGCAGTTCGCACAAGCACTCAGCCCCGAGGGACATCAACTGGAAGATGAACGGATCGATCACTTGGCATTGATTCATCTGCTGGGCGACCCCACTTTGCGATTGTCCCACCCCAACTCGCTGCGTCTGGATTGTCCCACGCAACTCTCCAGCGAATCCCCCTTACCAGTCAAACTGCAGCTCCCCTCGGCATCGAAGGTGACAATCGAGCTGGCATTGCGTCGCGATAAACTACCGGGCAATCTGCCTCAACCAAAGCAGGACAGCAACCTGGAAGAGTTTTGCCAAGGCCTTGGAATGAGATACCAAGCGGCCCAGCAGACCTGCCTGCTGCGACAACAGGGAGAACTGGCAGCGGGTGAACACCAACTGCAGATCGAACTTCCTCCGCTGCCGCGAGGCAAGTACATCCTTCGGGCTCGCGCGGAACATGCGGGAGGCTGGTCGCTGGCAAGCCAGCCTCTGACGATCCGACCTGCTGAACAATCGCAGGCAAAGGGGGTGCAGGCCAACGGGGAATCGGTCGAACTGCGGCGCTGACGATTCTTGCCAGCCCGCGTTCGGAATGCATCCGAACCACACGACTTCGAATCAGTTCCCAGCCGCTGCGGCGACCGGAGCGGCAGCCTCTGCTGGGACCGGATCGATAACACCCTGGTGAGTGGCAATCGCGCGAAGCGCTTCCTCAATGCCCTTCTCAGCCGCTTCGGCCTGCTGCTTCACGGGAACGACAGCTGCCACCGATTCGTTCCACTTCGCAACAATCTGCGCAAGCTGGGGGGCTGCGTCGGCGATGTTTTTGGCGAGCTGTTCCACCGACTGCTTCTTGGCCACCCCAGTCGCCATCATTTCAGCCGCCATCTTTTCCCACGCGTCTTTCTCTGCCGACATGGCCACGACACCTTCTTGCAACAGCTTCACCTTTTGAGCTTGACCATCGAGCGCGCCCTGAAGGGCAGCCACCGCCGCGGTCAATTCAGCATCCCCAGCCATCAGATCAAGACTCGCTTTAGCGGCATCCCGAGCCGCCGTAGAAGACTCGATCGACTTACCCAGCTGCGCAATCACCGCTTGCCGCGCCGTCAGCTCGGCCACCCGGGCCTGGATCTTTCCGGTCAAATCGACGTAGGATGCATCCAGTGCGACAACCTCCTTTTCGGTTGCCCCCTTCTCCTCATTCCACTTCGCGACCTGTCCTTCCAGAGCCACCTTCTGCTTCTCCCAGTCGGCGGCCACCGCTTCAAGCATCCCAAGCTGCTCAAGCGTCTTCAGATTGGCCTCTTCGCGTCCCTTCAGATCGGCTTCGAGTTCCCCTAACCGCGCCAGAAAAGCCAACTCGGCTTTCCAGCGTTCCACGGCTGCCGCCGAACCGTCCAATTGCCCCTTGGCGGTTGCTGCGGCGGCGTCGGCTTCGCCCTTCTTCTTCAGCCCCTCGGCGACCATCGGTTCGGTCTGCTGCACCATGGGTACCAAGGGGTCCAACTGTGCCTTGATCGCATCGCGAGCTTGGGTCTCCTTAGTCAGCTCCCCTTTCATCGTCTCCAGAGCCGTAGCCAGCTTGGCCATCTCCCCCTTCTGCGTTTCCAACATCGTCTGATGTTCCTGCAGTTTCTGGGCGAGCATCTTAGCGATTTCTTGCGTTGCGGCATCTTCCATCGCGGCGGCTGCTGTTCCGATCTGCTTCTGGGCTTCGACCAGCGGCGGAATGGCCTGCTCCAACTTCACCACGGCTTGCGAGATCTTCTGAAAGTTCTCGGTGTGAACTGCAATGTCGCCTGTGTACTTTTCGACCAGCGCCACTTTGGCAGCGTAGCCCTGCTCCAATTCCCCCTTGGACTTGATCATCTGCTGGTACTTGGCTTCCAGCTCGACGTACTGCTGCGTCATGGTCGCAGCCGCTTGAGCCAGCGGGTCATAGGCGGCTCGAAAACTGGCCAGTTGCCCTTCGGCTGCGGTCAGCCGTTCCTCGATTCGTTCCGGATTGGGGTTCAGATTCCCCAGTCGCTTGGCGTCCGACCCCTGGTAAATCCGAATCTCCCCTGTCCAATCGGCGGCAAAAATTCGGTCCGATTCATCGCAGTAGCTAACCGCCGTCCCCTGCTCGACACTCGCCTCCATCGCCTTCTGCTGAGCGCCGTTTTGATCCCACAACTTAACGACGCGATCGCGCCCGTTGCTGACGATGCGGCCGTCTCGAGTGAATTCGATCGCGGAGACGCCGCCACCGTGCGCCCCCCAGGACTTGACCTGCCCTCCATTCTCCATCTCCCAAAGCTTGATGCTTCCGTCTTCACTTCCACTGGCAAGAATATTCGAATCTCCGCGCCAAGAAAGCGACGTCACGGCGGCGGTATGACCATTGAGGACAAGATACTCGCGTCCGGTTTTCGCTTCCCACACCAACAGCCCGCCGTTGCGGTCACTGGTAGCTAGAAGCACCCCGTCGGGGCTGAACTCCGCAGCGTAGATCCAATCGGTATGCTTTTTGGTCTCGTACAGCAACTTGCCGGAATCGGTGGAGTAGACACGCACCATTTTTTGCGGCCCTCCAAGCACGACCAAATCGTGCCCTGGACTGATATCGGCGGCCAACACCGTGTCGAGTTCTTCGCCGACTTCCGCAATCCTTCGACCATCGCGCACATTGAAGATCACCACCTTCCCAGTGGCTCCTCCGCGCCCCCCTCCCACCATCAAAAGCGATCCATTGCGACTGAATCGCAGCGCCTGCGGCTGTCCCTCAGGGAACGGGATGACCCCCTTCAATTCCGCAGTGATGGAATCATAAAGCAGTACCTGCTTCTGTCCGGCCACAGCCACCAAGGGCACCCATGGACTGGTGGCCATCGAAGGGATTGCTGTGGTGGCACGAGTCCGCACCAGTGGCTGGAGGGAGAGGTGTCCGGGAACGGTAACGACGCCAGGCCGTTCGGTGGGCGATGCATCCATCGCCATCGACACCTTCTTCTTCTTGGGTGCGGCAGCTTTGCTACCTTTGTTTTCCAGAACGCCTCCATCAACCCACTTCCGCAAGAGCAATCGCTCCATTTCCGGAATCGGATCGGCATCAGGAGGCATCGTCGGCTCCTCCTGATGTTCCACCAGCTTGATCATGTAGCTGGCAGACGCATCCCCGGCTTCAATCGACGCTCCCGATCCGCCACCTTGCATCAACTGGGTGTAACTGGTGACGTCAAATCCACCACTTTTCTTATCTGGGTTATGGCAGGTAGCGCAGCGCTGCTTGAGGATCGGTAGCACATGATCGTCGTAGGTGACCTTTTCTGCCTCTTCGGCAAACGCCATCCCCGACAACAGGGTCGATCCCAATACGCTGATCCAAAATCGCTTCAGATGCATCGTCCTCCCACCTTTCCCATCATCCCTCTTGCCGGGGACAGTCCGTTGATCCGATTGCCTGGAAAGCCTCGCAGGCGCTACTACCGCTACCCTTTCACCATCCCTAAAAGTACCCTGCCAATCCTGCCAACCGCCGTCTGAAAGACAAAATGTTGTTTGGAACCCGGAAGCGATCGGTGGCTTTGCGGCAACATTGCCACGACCGTTACTTTGCAAAAATCGCTCAAGCCCTCTCCTGGATCCCGGCGGCTCAGTGGTTGAACACAAACTCCCGGCTGTTCAGGATCGCCCAAAAGGTATCTTCCAAGGCTGCCTTGGGATCTTTCTCTGCCTGCACCAGCTCGAGGATTCCAGCTTTTTCCTTATCCGTCGGCCGCCTAGTCAGCGCGCTGATGTACATCAAGTCAATGATCTGCTCGGGCGTCTTCCCGCCATCCATCCATTGCTTGATCAGATTGCCCTGCTGAATCTTTTGCTGCACGGTCTCCCCGTTGAGCAAGTGGAGGGCCTGCGACAAATTCGGCTCCATCTTCACCTCACACGAACACACGGTGGCACGGGAGGCTCGCCCGAAGGTAGTCAGGAAGTAGGTGCTGGTGTTTCCGTCGGCGATCTGCACAGCGCGGGCTCCCAGTGGCAGACCGGCGAACTTGTTGCGAGTGCCCGTCACCGCGGTGATCATATCGAGCAGGACTTCCGATCGAACTCGCCGCAACTTGGCATGTGAGAAATTGCGGTCATCCGACTCGTTGGTCGGATTCGTCTTGGTGCTCAACTGGTAGGTCCGCGACGTGCAGATATCCTTGACCAGCTTTTTGAAGTCATACTTGTACTCGGTGAACTTCGCAGCCAGCGTGTCCAGCAGCTCCTTGTTGACGGGTGGGTTGCTGATGCGGATATCATCGACTTCATTGATGATTCCCTGCCCGAAGAAATGCTCCCAGACAATGTTCACTAGGTTCTGTGCGAAGAATGGATTTTCCGGCGAAGCTAGCCAACCAGCGAGGACTTCGCGTCGGTCTCTTCCTGCCAGATCCGGAGCATTGCCACCCAGGAACTTGGGCGGCAGCACCTTCCCTCCAACGGGATGCCGCACATCGCCACCACCCGAATTGAAGACGATCGTCTCGCGTGGATCCTCCCCTTGCTTGCGACCGATCTGCGAGAAGAAGTTGGCGAAGGCGTAGTAGTCATCCATCGTCCAGCGGTCGAATGGATGGTTGTGGCACTGAGCGCACTGAATCCGCATCCCCATGAAGACTTGCGCGACGTTTTCAGCGACCTTGAGGGTATCGGTTTCGTTCTGATAGTAGTTGGTCGCTGCGTTGGCGAACGTCCCCCCCTTGGCCGATAGCAGCTCACGCACCATCTGATCGATCGGGATGTTGTTCTGAATCCGCTGCTGCAACCAGCTGTAATACAACAACATCGCTTTGTAGCTAACCTGCTGCGAAGATCGGATCATCAGCAGTTCCGACCACTTCATCACCCACATCTCGACGAATTCTTTACGCTCCAACAGCGCATCGACCAACGCATCCCGTTTCTTGGGATCCTGGCTGGTCATGAACGCCTGGTACTCAGGCTCGGTAGGTAGCGTTCCAAGAATGTCCAGGTAGACTCTGCGAAGGTATTCCTCGTCGGTGCAGAGAGGCGAAGCGTTGATTCTCAGATTGGCCAGTTTCTGGTCGACCAGAGCATCGATGTAATTGAGCTGCGGCGGTGGCTCGACGGTGAACTGCAGCCCCTTGGGGAGAACGATGAAATGTCGGCCGACCGTATGCGTATCGTAGCGGGCCATCAAAAAGGCTTCGCCTCGATTCTTGGCGGTGACTACCCCTTCCTGGGATACCGCAGCAGAGTTTTCATTGTTGGTGCTAAAGTACGCTAAATGCGTGACGTCGCGATCGGTCCCATCGGAATACTTGGCCCGCACCGTCAATTGCTGGGTGGAGTTCTCTCCATCCAGCACCGCTCCCTTGGGATAGATCTCCAGTTCCACCACTTGTGGCACGGGACCTGGATCATTGGGAACCCCCGCTTCCAGCCATCGATGCAACGATTGGTAATAGACGTCCCCCTTCTTGATCTTCGCTCCACCTGAATGCGGCACTGCGTTGGTGGCCTTCTCCAACAAAAGGCTCTCTTCAGTCAGCGCCAGGTTGACGCGACGGGCGTTGATCTCTCGGGTCAGTCGCTGATAGTCTCCTTCCGGATCGAAGCCAAAGAGCGAAAGTCGAAACCCGTCTTTGCCTCGAGCGGCACCGTGGCAACTTCCTGTGTTGCACCCGGTCTTCATGAAAACAGGCATCACATCCAGACGGAAACTGATCGCCGGATCCTCCGCAGATCGCTCCACATGGACCGGCACCTGCAGCGTCTGCCCGCCGAAGGCGACGGTCAGCTGCGCTTCGCCGTCGTGTCCGGGGACCAATTTGGCTCCTTCTAGCTTAGCCACTGCGGGATCGCTGAGCGTCCATTGGGCCTGGCCGGTGACATCTTGGGTGATGCCGTTAGCGTAAGTCGCTTGTACAACCAGGGTCTGGTGATCTCGAACCGTGGTTAATTGGACGTTTGCAGGAAAGACTTCGATCTTGGTCAGTGGATTGTCCTGAGCAGGCAGCATTCCGGACGGAACACAGACCAGTCCCATCACGGCGGCAGTTTGGCAGTAACGCAACCATCGGTTCATCGCAGCGATCCTTAGCATGAAGCGACACATGTCGGCGATTGAGTATCTACGTTGAGCATTCCACAAGCTGGTTCAGGGCGTGCCCCCGGGCTTCTTGTTCTGGAGCCTCAATTTCTCCAGACGTGTCAGCGGTTTTTCCTTGGGAGGTTCTGGCGTTGGCATCGGCATGGGCGCCGCGGCAGCTGCAGGCATTGGCGGAGGTGGCGGGGGCGGCGCTGAGGGCGCTGCGACCTGGAACTCGGTGCCTCCTCCACGCATCTGCACCGGTTCGCCCTGCACCGTCGTCACCAGCTCCACAAATACCGTCTTGTGATTCCCAACCGGAGTCTCTCCAGTGGTCTTCACTTCAAACACCAGTTCCGTCGTCTCCGCTGTGAATTTCATCTCGGTAGCAACCGCATTCGGGGGCAACCCTTGAAGCCTTGCGATCGCCTCTCCTTCAAACGGCTTGTTCGGAGCCAGCGTGCAGACGATCTGTGCGGTCTCCCCCTGCTCGCAGGCGGCACGCGCTAGCGACGCATTCGTATACGGCTCTGCCACCTCCAGCGTCGCCAATTGACTGGATGCCCAAGCGGGACCACCGGGGATGTTTCCTTGAGCGATGACGTAGATGGGCCACGTGCCGATGGCCGCATTGCCATCAGCGTTGAGCGTATAGACGGCTTCGTTCTGTTCTGCTGGGATCTGAATCGAACTGCCAGCACCGATCCCCGGAGATCGGAAAGGAAACTCCACGGTCACGGCTTCCTTGAAGCCTTCGGCTCTCTTCAACTGGACTTTCAACTGCATGGTCCCGTTGCGGACGATCGGCGCCTTGGGTTGCACGATCTCCACCTGAAAGGGCAACTCCTCGATCACGGCGAATGCGAGTTGTTCGACCTGTCCGTTGTAGTAGACCGCATTGTTCGGTGGCCCAAGAATGAAGTCTGCATTGTTTTGGAAATGACCTCGAATTCCCGTGGCCGGATCGACATGGCTAGCCTCGAATTTCGCCAACTTGCCGCCGATCGGAGCGTCGGCCGCTGCTTCGAATACCACTGGCATCTGAGAAAGGCTGGCGTGCATGTTCTGAGCGACCATCTTCATGCCTGGCGGGAGCACCGAATCGTCCAGCTTCAGCTCTCCACCAAAATTGCTGCGCGATGCATTGACCAGCACTGCGAAGCGGTTGCCCCTGGGCACAAAAATAGTCTGCCGTGTCTGCGAGTAGCGATCAATCCTTGGGATCGAAAGCGTCAGCGATGGGACAATCGGCTGCAACTCGATGCGGTAGACAAAATCGACCTGACCGCGCCCCAAGTGATCTGCGACTCGAACCACATACTCAGCATCCTCAGGAACCTGAAATCGAATGTAGGCATCAGGCCCTCGAGAATCGTCGTTTCCAGCGATGCTGCGGCCGTCGGCATAATAGATGTTAATCACCGGATCCAAACCCGATCGGATGCGGCGAGCGAAGCATTCGACGTCGAATACCTGCCCCTTCTTTGCGGCGAACTTGAAGCAATCGACGTCTCCCGGCTGGCCGATGATCCCGTTGAAAGAAAGAGTCGCATCGACGGGATTGGCGGTAGCGATCTCCTGGTTCGGCTCCTGCTCTAACGCATTGCCGAAGGGCGACGATCGGAAGGTGATCGCCGATGGGCAGATCCCATTGGCGTCCGACGGAAACAGCTTCATCATCCCTTGCTCAGCGCGCACCGCGATGTCTTGAGCCAGCGGTCCGGCGGCATCTCCAAGATACTGTACGGCCGTCGGTTCCCCAGCCTTCCCACCCGCTGGATAGACCGCAGTGGGACGTGGGAAATGCCCGACGTTCAGTCGGTAGCGACATTCCCCATTGCCACCGTAGCTGGTCTCGCGCACCTGCACGTAGTAGGTGCCATCTTCGGGGGCTAGGACGCTGAGAACTCCATCCTGCAGTGCTGCGGGGCTGTCATCGACCGCCGCCAGTTCAAAACGATCCTTATCGAGAATGGCGATGTAAGGATCGAACAGATAACTCCCCAGCCGCATCGCTTCGATATCGACGCTAATTCTCTGGCCTTTGGTCGCTTTGACTGCGAAAAAGTCGACGTCCTCATTCTCACAAGTCCCATGGACTGTGACATTCATTTCGATCGCTTGCGCTTCCTCCAGCGATCCGTTTGGCTCCTTTTCGTCGACGACAGGCAGTGCACCGACCATGAAGGATCGATACTCGGAGATTCCGGAGCGAGTACGGATCTGCACTAGGTGCTCCCCAAGCGATACGTTGTCCGGAATCATCAACAGCACTTTGATCGTGTTGTCGTCGACCGCCTCCAACTTCCGCACTTCAAAAGGATCCGGACTGTAGAAGAAAATCTGCTCCGCATCCTTCAATCGCGCCCCATGGAAAACCAGCTCTCGCTCCCCACCGCGTTGAACGCCTCGAGGCAAAATCAGGTTCAGCTGAGGGAACGACGCAAGGGCTCCTCGAACCTCCAACAGCACCAAGAGGCAGGCCAACCAACCGATCGCCAAAGACCTAATTCTCATCGAATCCTCCAATGCCTAATCGATTGTTCGCGCTAGCCGCATTCGCTCGCAGCAGACGGGCACCTGGGAACAGGTTCGACCCCAACCTAAGCCCCGACGACTCAGCGGATGACTTCACAACCTGCAGCTCTTTGTGGACGGCCCTGCCCCCTGCCCGCTCGCCCGACCACCGAAGAGAGGAAGCCCGCGATGGCAGGGGAATGTTTTCGGAACGGAAAAGCAGGGACTCTAAGCTGGGTCAGGCGAGTAGCTCTTTCCGCACTTGGCCGCCGTCGACGATTTCGATCGGCCGATCCCCGGGAGCCATCAATTCTTTGTCGGCGACGATTCCCAAACGGTCGTAGATCGTCGTCGCCCAATCTTCCACCGTCAAAGGATCATCCTCAGGTTCAGCAGCGGTGGCATTGGAGGAACCATAAACAATCCCTCCCTTGATACCGCCACCTGCCATCACGACGCTGAATACTTTGGGCCAATGGTCGCGACCTGCCGTTCCGTTGATTTTGGGTGTGCGACCAAACTCCGATCCGATACAGACCAGTGTCGATTGCAGCAAGCCGCGCTGATCCAGATCGCGAATCAATGTCGCGAAGGCCTGATCCAATGCCGGCAATTGCGACTTCATCCCGCCAGCGATGTTGTCGTGCATATCCCAGCCACCATAGGTGAGCGTCACGAAGCGAACCCCCGACTCGACGAGACGACGAGCCAGAAGCATGCGCATGCCGGCTGTGTTGCGGCCGTACTGATCCTTCAGTGCATCGGGCTCCTTGGTCATGTCGAAGGCTTCGCGAGCCTTCTCGGAACTGATCAAGCTGTAAGCTCGACTGTAGAAAGTATCGAGTGCATCGAGAGAGTCAGACTTCTCCAACGTCCGGAAGTGATCATTGACCACGTCCAGAATACGGCGACGCTTGTCGAACCGTTCAAAATCGACACCGCCTGGTAGAGTCAGATCGCGCACTTTGAAATTCCCATCTGCCGGGTCGGCTCCCAGGCTGAAGCCTGCGTAGGAGGAACTCAGATACCCGGTTCCCGCGAACTCATTGGGCTGGTTGGGAATGCAAACGTAAGGAGGCAGATTGTTCCGCGGCCCGAATTCATGCGAGACAACGGCGCCCATGCTTGGATACTGAAGTGCCGGACTGGGGCGATAGCCCGTGAACATATTGTGCGTGCCGCGTTCGTGGGCCGCTTCCCCGTGAGTCATCGAACGGCAAATCGCTAGCTTGTCAGCCACCTTGGCTGTATGTGGCAACAATTCCCCAAGCTTCACACCTGTCACGTTGGTGTCGATGCTTCCCAAAGGACCACGGTACTCCACCGGTGCGAATGGCTTGGGATCAAATGTCTCCTGATGTGCCATCCCACCTGGCAGGAAGATGTAGATGACCGACTTGGCTACCCCTTCCTTGCTTTCGTAATTCTTGATGTCCGCGCGTGCTTGCTGCATGCGGAAGTAATCGCCAAGAGATAGCCCAAGCCCTCCCAAGGCCCCCACCGTCAGGAATCCGCGACGCTCGAAACGATTGCCAGGGCACTTCATGGTGTGCAACTCCGTTGCTGTAAGCTGTCTAAAAAAGGATCGCGAACCTCTGGAAGCAGACGCGTCGTGCCGCTCGTGGATCGTCACGGAGCGAACAAACGCGGACCAAAACGAAACGGTATGCCGCCATGCACCCTGCCACTGGGTAGCACGTGCAAACTGAGCCTCTGGGAGAAGATGAGGCCAATTCGTCGTTTCAACTTGAAGGCGGGGAGGGAGGCGGGGAAGGGGACTGACTTGTGCGTGCCACTCTTCCGTCACACCTTAGAAGGATTCGTGAAGCGGCATGAAGCTAGCTTCGCGGTCACCCAAAATCAAAGTGTGTCGAACAAGCGGCGTTGGCGAAACCAGGCCCCTCTTGCGAATAATCGTAGCCGAATTCCAAACCAGCGTCAATTTTTCCGCCAGCTTTTCAACTCTTTTCATTTTGGTCGATCGAGAACGAGGTCGATTCCACTTGGTCGCTCCCCAAGGCTCTCGGCTGTGAGGCCGAGAGCCTTTTGCGGCCGTCGTCGGAAAAGAGGAAAACTGAACAAAAGAGCACCGACAGCGACTCAGCCGGTTTTCCTGCGTGGCCCCATACTGCGGCCAATAGGAATGACGTCGCTGGTCTCCTCGGGGCGCCTTCTGCTCCCTTCCTCCAGATCGACCCCTTCCCTGTCCATTAATTCGGTTCTGAGAACCTTGATGTGATCCGGTGCCTCGATCCCAATGCGCACCTTGTCATTCGCTAATCGCACCACCGTGATGACAATGTCATCTCCTACGACGATGCGTTCGTTTTCACGACGAGCCAGCACTAACATGAAAGAGTCCTTTCTATCGCCAGCCTCCGGTCGGATGGCTGGCGTTCTCGCGATTCCAATTGGTTCCTGAAGAAAAATACCTTAGTTACCGAGCACTCGGAGAATTGCCTGCCAATACCAGCGGCAGCCTCTCCGACTGCTCCCGCTGACCCTGTGCATCGTAGAAAAAGATCTGCTCCCGACTGAGGTCGTACACCGCGGTGTAGCGAACACTGCGAGGCCCATGCAGGCAAAACAGCACGCCACAGGGCACCCCGAAACGAGTCAGAATCCGTTCGGTGACAGGAAATGCGTTGTGAAGTAGATGATTCCTTTGAAAAAGCTGATCGATGATGTAAGCACGAACACTGGAAGGTACATTTGGCGATGGCTTGCCCATGTCTCCTAGAGACTCCCCAAAAGCTTGCGATAGGCGACGAGACCCATGGAGCTGCAAACGGGGCCGGTCTGGACCTCGCGGCTCAGCCCTCCCCGCTTCCGACTCCCCGCGCCCAAGCCGAGATCCGTTTGCAAGCTATGTCAAAGATTGCGGCTCAGGCAAAATAGACTATCGACGCAAGATGAACCGACATTCAGAACCGCTGCTCAAGGTGCACCGGTAGCGATTTGTCCGGTTGGTAGGAGAGGCAAAATGGAGTTGAAGAAGTCGGGGAAGCCAGGAAAAAGATGAGGCGAATATCGGCCAGTAGCTCGATTGCAGCTAGGGTTGGCTCGAGCCCCTAAGGGCTAGATCGCATGGGAGTCCGCTTGCCGCGAGCGATGGGAGAAGTCTTGGTGAAAGCCATGGCGAACTCCAAAGCAGGCAGCATGGCCGGGACGGCCATGCCACTGGGTCAGCCAAATGCCAGCGATTCAAAAAGGTGCCACCCACCTTTTTCGCCGGAAGCTGGATTTGCTGGCATAGCAATTCAAAACAATTCAAAAGGTGCCACCCACCTTTCTAGATCGGTGCCACCCACCTTCGTCGGGACCGGCTGGGTGCCAGCATGACTTGGACGGCCATGCCACTGGGGCAATCGAATGCCAGCAATTCAAAAGGTGCCACCCACCTTTCTAGATCGGTGCCACCCACCTTTCTCGGGACCGGCAGGATGCCAGCATGACTTGGACGGCCATGCCACGGGGGCAATCGAATGCCAGCAATTCAAAAGGTGCCACCCACCTTTTTAGATCGGTGCCACCCACCTTCGTCGGGACCGGCTGGGTGCCAGCATGACTTGGACGGCCATGCCACTGGGGCAATCGAATGCCAGCAATTCAAAAGGTGCCACCCACCTTTTTCGCCGGAAGTTGGATTTGCTGGCATAGCGACGACGGCTTATGGATGGTCTAGATGCTTGCGAGCGGGTGGGCCTACCTCCAAAAGTCGCCCTTGGATCTCTCGAAGGATCTGCTGCTCCAACTCACTGTCCCGCTCTTGCTCGATCCAATCCAGAGTGATGGGTTGGCCGCGGAGCGTCGGATCGGTTCGGACGACGGATCCATCGTGCCTTGCGGCGGCCGCACCATCTGCTCCGCTCAGCGATCGATCGACTTCCTCGATATCCTTGTTGACAACTACCTCGACCAGATACCCAGCGTTATTTGGAACCACCTGGACCCTGGCGGTTCTTCGCATTGTCTGCAGGGTGCTTTGCAATCGTTGAAATCCCATCACCGTGTCTCGCCGCCATGGTTCAAAATAGCTGGAGCCGATCTCCGGAAACGTCTCCAACTTCCCTTCCAGCCACTGTTCCCCGGTCTTCATGGGACGGGTTTCGCTATCGATTTGAAAGTAGTCGTCCACGGTATCGACTACTTGATTCCAAACGAAATCGGCTGGATGGTTAGGAACTTGAAGTGGGTTCGAGACCCAGCGATTTTGGGGGAGTGCTCGAGGTGCAGGCAACTGCTGCCATCCAGGAACTTTCCAGTGACATCCCCACTGAAGGGAGACCAAAAAGACCATCCCGAACCACAAAAGGCCCACTCGCGAAAGCCGATGAAGCAAAGATTTTTCGGGATTGGACAGAAACTCACATTGCAGACAGCCCCTGTTCATCGCTCAGAGCCCTTTCTCCGCCGGGAGTGGTGATGCGGTTTCCGCCTAGCTTGCAATTCCACGATTCGCGGAGGCTATCCATGAGCCAGCTCGGGCCGGCTCCCAACTGCGATCGGATTAGCGATGGAAGCGACAACCGCGGGGGATATTTTCAAATTCAGGATAGGATCGCAAGATCGATCTAGGTCGCCGATCGGAAGGCCTGGAAGTCCAAAGTTGCCACCGGCCCTCGTGCAGTACTCTTGAGATAGCATTGGGTTTTGGTTAATCTTCCAGTGGTTTGCCATAGGGACGGTCGAACATGACAGGGACGCTGATTCCGGGCCTTCGCCTACAGGCGGCCCGAGTCCCCGAAACAAGTCGTTGACTGGTGCCTTTCGTTTCACCTTCTCTCCCTCCACCACCGCCGGCCTCCGCCGCCAGGAGAAATCGATGCATCGCCCCGACTCGCCCCGCCCCAATCCGGCCTTGCAGGACCGACGTAACATCCTTGCCAAGGGACTTGGAACGCTTGGTTTGTTCGCTTTGGGGCTTACCGGTTGCGACTCGCGGCAAGCCGGCAAACCAGCTCCCTCCGCTCCCTCTGGTGGTGTGGCGACGACCCCTTCGGCTCCATCTTCAACCTCCACCGCCCTGAAGCGGGTGGTCTTTGTTGTCAACACGGACGATCCCTTCTGGGATGCCTGCCGCCAGGGGTTGCTGGAAGGGGACAAGGCGTTCGAACTGGCAAAGGCCGGTCTGAAAGCACAAATGGAAGTTCCGGACGGAACGATCAAGGGCCAAATCGACAAGTTGCGGCAGCTAGCCGGCCAGAACGACATCGCCGGCATCGCTCTTTCCGCGATCTCCGCAGACAATGCATCGATTGCCGCAGAACTGGAGGGGTTCCAGAAGAAGGGCATTCCTGTCATCACGGTCGACGGTGATCTGCTGCGAAGCCGTTTTCGCGACAAGCGAAAGTACTACATCGGCACCGACAATGTGACGGCGGGCGAACTTCTGGGCAAAGCCGCTGCAAAGATTCTTCAAGCCAGCGGCAAGTCGTCGGGAGGCTACGTTCAGTTCGCGGGCTACACCGACAACGACAACGCACGTAGCCGCATGGATGGCTTCAAGAAAGGAATCGGCGAGGGATTCACGGAGAAGGATCGAGCCAGCGATGAGACCGATTTGAGTCGTGCTCAAGAGAATGTGCGAAACGCCATCAGCAATCACAAACAGGATCTAGCTGCTCTTGTGGGCATTTGGGCCTACAACGCTCCCGCCATCGCCAAAGTCGTCTCCGGCGCCGGACTCAAGAAAGACATTGCCGTCGTCACCTTCGATGCGCAGGCTGCTGCGATTCAGGAGATGGAAAAAGGGAACATCGATGCCATGATGGTGCAGAATCCCTTCGACATGGGATACCAGACCGCTAGACTGCTCAAGGCGATGGCAACGGGCGATGCTTCAGTCGAAAAGGAGATGTTTCCCAATGCGGGTTCGCCCGAGGGAGACATCTACACCACGGGACTTCGATTGGTTGTCCCCAACGAAGGCAGTCCACTGAAGGCGGAAGACTTTGACCCCAAGGTGGTGGAATTCATGAAGCTGGACGATTTCAAGAAGTGGTTGGCCAAGTACAACCTGACCAGCTCATGAGCTCCCTTCTGAAACGGCTTGGGGACCGACTGGGCTTGAGGTCCAACGAACTGGCATTGGTAGGAGCGATCCTTGCGATCGTTCTGGTCACCCTTCTTGCCGACGACAACCGGTCGTATTGGTTCGACGCGCGCACCAACGCTTGGGAAATCGCTAGGCAATGGAGCCTTCTGGGGATGTTTGCCTTGGGTTCCATGATGGTCATCATCTCAGGCGGCATCGATTTGTCCGCCGGATCAATGATCGCCTTCAGCGGTACCACGATCGCCTGCACCATGATCGCGGTTCGAAGTCTTCCTTGGGGACTTTCCGAACCTGCGATTCTTGCGACTGGCATCGCCGCAGGGCTCAGTATGGGCTTCCTCGTCGGGACACTCCATGCGTGGCTGATCACCGCCATTGGCCTTCCACCTTTCATCGCCACCCTCTCCACACTGGTAGGGCTACGGTCTGTAGCTCGGATCATGGGCGAGTATGTCACCACCACGTTCACAGGCGCCAGAAAGGCGCAAATCCCGATCGAGGGGCCCTTCTTCGATTGGCTTCGGTCCCATATCTGGGTCTGGATCGTCGTCTTCTTGGCGCTGGCCGCAGTCACTTGGTTCATTCTTGCCAGGACGGTTCTCGGGCGGCACCTATATGCCTTGGGAGGTAACGAACAGGCCGCTCGCCTAAGCGGTATTCGGACCGACAAACTGAAGTGGTTCGCTTACGTGTTTGGCGCCATGACCGCCAGCCTAGCGGGACTTTTCTACATCGCCAACGAAGGCGTTTCGGCTCCGGTCAACCAGGGCCGAGGCCACGAACTGAACGCCATCGCGGCCGCTGTCGTCGGCGGATGCAGCCTTCAGGGTGGCATCGGCACCGTTCCCGGAACGATGCTGGGCGCTTTGTTTCTGCGCATCGTCATCGATTCGGTCGCGAAGATCATCGAGTCCAATGCCGACATCTGGGAGGGTCTGATCGTCGGTGTGGTGGTGGTTTTGGCAGTCACTTTCAGCCAGCTAAAGCAGTGGCGCCAGATGGATCGCAAACTCTTTTCCGGAATGATCGGATGGTGGGCCATCGTGGGACTCAGCCTTCTGGCCTTCCTGGTGGCAGTCAGCACAGGAACGTCTCTGAATGCCTCTCGAGCCATAGGAGTCATCGGCTTTTGCCTTCTGGCGGCCTATCGTAACTGGGAGAGTCGCCCCAGACCCTCCACCTGAACACGTTCGGGACGCGTTGCATCGCTAGTATGACCATCGCGGCCGAATTCGGCACTTTGCTCCAGTTCCAAGCGATCTGCCCCTGGTAGACCAATCGACTTCACACCTCAATTAAGGTTGTCCTTGTGTCCTCCAATGCCTCCCCTTCCGTCATCTCCCTCCGCTCAATCGGCAAAACTTTCCCGGGGGTACGAGCCCTCAGCGACGTTTCGTTCGACGTGCGGTTCGGCGAGCTGGTGGCGATCTGCGGTGAGAATGGAGCCGGCAAGAGCACGCTGATGAAGATTCTCTCCGGCGTGCTCACCGACTATGACGGCCAACTCTGGATGGCACCCGATCCGGCGACACCATCCCGACTGCGAAAGTTCCTGGGCACCCGGGACGCCGAAGATGCCGGAATCAGCATCATCCACCAAGAGTTGAATCTGGTGGAGCAACTTTCGATTGCCGCCAATATCTTCCTGGGGCGGGAGCTGAAGAATTCGTTCGGGATGATCGACAACGCCAAAATGTCACAAGTCGCCAGCCAGCTTCTCCACGAACTGGAATGCAACGCCTCGCCCGATGACCTCGCTGGATCGCTTCGAGTCGGCGACCAGCAACTGGTGGAGATCGCCAAAGCGCTTTGCACCAATCGCCAGGTGCTGATCATGGATGAGCCGACTAGCGCGCTGACGGAGGCGGAGGTGGAGCGGTTGGATCGAGTCATCGCCAAACTTCGACAACGCGGAACCACGATCCTCTACATCTCTCACAAGATGGACGAAGTCTTTCGGTTATCCGACCGAATTGTCGTCCTGCGCGACGGGCAGTGGATCACCACCCTGAACACCAGCCAGACCGATCCGTCGGAGGTGGCCAGGCACATGGTCGGTCGCGAACTGGCGACCATGGACCGACTGGAAGGGCACCGCCCCAAAGGCAAAGAGGTTCTCCAGGTCGATCGACTCTCGCTCCCCTGGCCCGGCCACGCTCGCGGTTATCGCCTCAAGGAGATCTCCTTCTCCCTTCGAGAAGGAGAAATTCTTGGCATCGCGGGGCTGATGGGCGCCGGTCGCACCGAATTGCTGGAATGCCTCTTCGGTGCCTCCTCAGTCCGCCCCTCCGGCTCCATGACCCTCTTCGGCGCCCCCTATGCACCACGTCACCCCAGCGATGCCTGCCGGGCGGGGGTCGCCCTGGTGACGGAAGATCGCAAGCGACTGGGAATCTTCCCCACGATGGACGTCGGTCAGAACATCAGCGTCAGTTCGCTAGATCAAGCCACATCGATGGGATCGCTATCGCCCCGGAAGGAAGCCGCCATGGCAGACCGGATGGTGGAGAAACTGCGAGTCAAGACTTCCGGCCTGGACGCGATGATCACGGGGCTCAGCGGCGGGAACCAGCAGAAGTGCATCGTCGGCCGCTGGCTGTTGACCGATCCCAAAATCCTTCTCCTGGACGACCCAACGCGAGGCGTGGATGTCGGAGCCAAAGCGGAACTCTATCGACTCATCCGGCAACTCTGCGACGAAGGCCTTTCGGTCATCCTCACCTCCAGTGAGCTACCCGAACTGCTGGCGCTCAGCGATCGCATCCTGGTGCTCAGCGAAGGACGACTGACCGACCAGATGGAGATCGCCGAAGCGACACAGGAGCGAATTTTAGAAGCCGCAACTGGCGGCTATGCGAAGACAACTTGAGCGACTAGCCAGCAACCGCTGATCACTTCGCTGCGCCCCCCCAACCCTCCACCATCGATTCAGGGAGTCGAAATCAACCGCAGAAAAATCGCTGGGGCTCGCATTCTTTCACTCCCCCTCTTCCAGCATCGCCAAGGCGTCCTCGCACTCCCGCTCGAAGCGCTTCCTCAAGGCCGGTATCCATCGCTCTGAAACTCCACGGAACCGAACCAACTTCCCCTGGTCATCCATCCGCCCCCGCTCGCGATAGATCGCCTCGATCCACTGCCGATCGGTGAACACTCCCCCAGCATTCGGGAACCGCGTCGCCAGATCCTTTGCTGCCATCAAAACCACGTCGGTGTTCGGGCCGTGGTGGACAGCGGTGCTCCAAATCACATCGCGAAATGCCGCCGACCGCTCGGATACCTTCAGCCCCAACCCTTTTTCGATTTTCGCTACCTCAGGATCGTAGTGGGTCCGGCGGATGAACCGATGCTCGTTCTCCCGCAGCCGTTCCGGTTGCTCCTCCGCCAACTGTTTCCATCTGGCTGTAAACTCTGGGGTCCCACCCTTCAGGCCCTCGAATTCTTTAGGATAAAACTCCCGCACAAATTCATCGGCTCGACCAATCTTCGATGCCAGTTGGTAGGTCCCGTACGACACCCCGCCCGGATCCCCTTCTCCACTCGACACCGTCGCCGGTCCCCGCCCCCCTGACTCGTACTTCTCCGAAAGTTTCCCGAGCGATTCTGGACGCCAGAGCCCTGCGGGCCAGAACAAAACAGTGGCCATCATCCACACCACCCCAAGCATGCAATTCATCCCATTGGCCCTTTGCATAAATCGGCGGCAAGCACTCGGCAATCGCGATAGCCGAGGACTGACCACCAGTTAGATCAACAAAAAAAGCCGAGAAGTCTCCTCCCCGGCTTGTTCGATTTCTTTCGAACCTGCGACATCGATCGACCGAGCCGCCGTCCTAGGGATCAACCTTTGACCTTCTTGGCAAGCTCCGCAGCCTTGGCGGTCGATTCCCAAGTAAACTCCGGTTCGTTCCGCCCAAAGTGCCCACCGTAAGAGGTCTTGGTGAAGATCGGTCTTCGGAGGTCCAGCGACTTGATGATGCCGGCAGGGGACAAATCGAAGGAATCGAGGACAGCCTTCATGATCTGATCATCGGGCACGGCACCGGAGCCCTGGGTGTCGACGTGCACGCTGACCGGCTGGCTGACGCCGATCGCGTAGGCCAACTGGACTTCGCAACGGTCGGCCAGTTTGGCCGCCACGATGTTCTTGGCAACGTGTCGGGCCATGTAAGCTGCCGAGCGATCGACCTTGGTCGGATCCTTGCCGGAGAAAGCACCACCACCGTGGCGTCCCCACCCGCCATAGGTGTCGACGATGATCTTGCGCCCCGTCAGACCGCAGTCGCCATGCGGGCCACCGATCACAAACTTGCCGGTTGGATTGATATGGTAAGTAATCGGGCGGGTCTGCAGCTCTTTGGGAAGGCAAGGCAGAATCACCTGATTGATGACGAAATCCTTGATTTGTTCGTTGGTCACGTTCGGGTGATGCTGAGTCGAAACGACCACGGTATCGACCGCAACAGGGCGATACCCATCGAACTCCACCGTCACCTGGCTCTTGGAGTCGGGGCGAAGCCAATCGACCTCCTTCTTGAACCTCGCTTCGGTCAAGCGATTGATGATTCGATGCGACAGTGCGATCGGCAGCGGCATCAGCTCGGGAGTGTCATTGCAGGCGAATCCAAACATCAATCCTTGGTCGCCCGCCCCAATCGACTTCCCTTCGCCACTCCGTTCGTCCACTCCCATGGCGATGTCTTTGCTTTGTTCGTCCAAAGCCACCATGACGTTGCAGGTCGAACCATTGATGCCCCATTCGTCATCGACGTATCCGACTCGGTTGATCGCATCGCGAACGATGTGCGCGTAGTTGACGTTCGCTTTGGTGGTGATTTCACCGGCAATCAGCGCCAACCCGGTGGTCACCAGGGTCTCGCAAGCAACTCGGCTGTAAGGATCCTGAGCAAAAAGTGCGTCCAACACGCTGTCCGAAATCTGATCGGCCAGCTTATCCGGATGCCCCATGCTTACCGATTCACTCGTGAAAAGATACTTGCCTTTGGCCACCTGTTTTCTCCGGTTGAATGTCGACCTGTGAATTGCGCCTTACGAATGCCGATTCCAGCAACGCTATCGTACCCCGCGTCCGACGCTCTAGAATTTAGCTGGAATTTAAATTTCTTCCAGTCACCCCGCCCTTCCGATGCATCGACGAGCAACCGAGCCGTGGCGCCGGCACGCAATCCCACCATGACCCGCAACAGTTTCACCGATTGGATTAGGGAATTTCCAAGATTTCTAACGCTTCGGCGAAATGAAGCGATTGTGGGCGATCCCGACTACCCCGTCGCCAACCCAACTAGAATGGGGAGGGTTGTTGGCGATACCCGATCCGAACCATCCGCCTCGTAAACGGTCGCCAACGGCGAAAATTCGTTCGCATGAAATGCCCCCACACACCCAGCCAGTCTTTCAGTTCATTTGGAAAGGAAGTTGCGATGGCAGCTCTTCGAGTCTCTTTGTCGATCCTGCTGGTCGCTTGGGCGCAACCCCTGATCGCTCAAAACAGCGACCTGCTGGATGCATTTTTTTCTGACCCGCCTTCGCAGGAAGCTCCCGCCACCGCCACGGAGCCTTCGCCGACGGAACCGCCAGCGCCTAGCCAGGCCCCTGTCGAGCGACCGGCCGAACTTGCGACAAGCGACTCGACCAGCCCGACGCCGACACCCGCACCTGCTTCCGA
This sequence comes from Pirellulaceae bacterium, assembly GCA_044371425.1. Classification (GTDB taxonomy): domain Bacteria; phylum Planctomycetota; class Planctomycetia; order Pirellulales; family Pirellulaceae; genus JBEISR01. The sequence continues at coordinate 279,758 of JBILTR010000004.1, forward strand.
TCAAAAGAAGGAATCAAGCGAAGCCAAATCGCCACGGACCAAAATCCACTGGATCGCTCTTTCCGGTAGCTATGAAGATTACCCTTCCGGCGTCTCCTTTGACCCTACCGCTTTGATTCTTGGAGGTGGCCCTGGCAAAACGAAATCTTTCTACAAGCTATGCGAGAACCTCGAGTCATACGCGAACGACACAAGAGACTCCTGGATCCTTTTCGATCTGTCCGATAGCTCCACTTCGATGAACCCAGCTCAACTGGAGGAACTTGCGCGTCGAATGGAACTGGTACGAAAGGCCGGCAAGAAAACCGTCGCATGGCTGGAAAGCGCCAACTCCATCGCTCTCTCCATTGCCTCGCAGTGCGATCGAGTCGTGCTCGCCGATCTAGGCTCGATCGACTTCCCGTCGGCGTCGATGGAGACCATCTTCTACAAAGAAGCGATGGACCTCTTCGGCGTCAAGGCATCGGTTGTTCGCGCCGGGGACTTCAAAGGGGCGGTTGAGCCGTACATGAACCCGAAAATGAGCGAACATTTGCGGGAACACTACGTGGCGATGCTCCAGTCGATCAACGATGCTCTGGTCGATCGCATCGCCAAAGGACGCGCCATCCCTCCTGCCAAAGTCCGCGAACTCCAAAAGCAGCGCATGTTCCTGCCGGAAGAAGCCCTGGCAGCCAAATTAGTCGACCAACTGGCACCCTACGGTTCGATGAAGTCCACCATGGAACAACTGGTAGGCAAGCCGGTCGAATGGGTCGATCCACAGAAGAAGCCGAAGAAAGATGTCAGCCTCTTCGAGCTGATGGGCAAGATGATGGCCGGCCCAAAAGATATGGGGGGAAAGACAAAGCCCTCTACCATTGCGGTGCTGCACCTGAGCGGCGCGATTGAAGATGGCAAAAAGCCAAGCGGCGGCTCCATCGTCTCCGGCCCCACCGTGGAACAGATCCGCAAACTGATCGACGACAAAAACGTCATTGGTGTCGTGGTGCGAATCAACTCTCCCGGCGGCAGTGCGACCGCCAGCGAAGCCATCCGGCAGGAACTCAAGAAGCTGGCCGATACCAAACCCACGGTGATCAGCATGGGAGAAGTCGCCGCGTCAGGCGGCTACTGGATCAGCTGCATCGGGGCTCCGATCTTGGCCGAACCAGGAACAATCACCGGTTCCATCGGCGTCTTCACACTCAAGCTGAGCGCCGGTTCGCTGATGCGTCGCGTCGGCGTCCACCTGGAGTCGATCACGCTTGATTCCGCCGCCGGTCTCGATGCCCTCGACCGTGCCTGGGATGACCACGACGAACAACTGATGCAAAAGTCGATCGATCAGATCTACGACCGGTTCCTCAAACTGGTCAGCCAGTCCCGCTCCCTGCCCCTGGAACAAGTGAAGCCCTTGGCAGGTGGCAGAGTGTGGTCGGGAACTCAAGCCAAACAGGCTGGACTTGTCGATCAACTCGGTGGACTCGATCAAGCCCTGGCCATGGTCGCCAAGAAGGCTGGCGTCGATAAGTACGAGCAGATCCAACGTCCGGAGGCCTCCGGCGGAATCGACCTCCTGGAACTGCTCGGGGAATCAGACGAAGAGTCGCTGAGAGTGATCACCCAGAGCCCCCAGTGGCGATGGATGAGCGAGCGGGGACTGCCTGCTGGGATCCTGAGTGATTGCCTGGAGCAATCGATCTCCGGACGCGCAGGGCCACCAAAGATCTGGGCGATGCATCCGGCAGTGATTCGAGTTCGCTAGAGCGATCTCGAAACCGATTCCAAGCGCCAAGACTCCATCCCCAGAGCTTCTGAGGATGGAGTCTTCTCTTTTTCCAGATTGCCTACGATGCGCCCCGTCGTCGCAGGCGTTCTTCGGCCTAAACTTAGCCCACCAATTTGCCTCAAGGCCGCCCTGATTCAGGCCGCCCTTCACCATGATCGTGATCGCCATGATCGTGATGACCATGATCGTGATGACCATGATCGTGATGACCATGATCGTGATGACCATGATCGTGATGACCATGATCGTGATGACCATGATCG
>JBILTR010000019.1:0-104052 GCA_044371425.1 Pirellulaceae bacterium
CCCCGACACCCCAGAACTCCAATCGCGGCCGAAAGGTGAGTGGCACCAATTACAAAAAGTGGGTGGCACCAATTGCAAATTACCCAAAGTCCCCCGACACCCCAGAACTCCAATCGCGGCCGAAAGGTGGGTGGCACCAATTACAAAAAGTGGGTGGCACCAATTCCAACTTACCCAAAGTCCCCCGACACCCCAATTCGCGGCCGAAAGGTGGGTGGCACCAATTGCAAATTACCCAAAGTCCCCCGACACCCCAGAACTCCAATCGCGGCCGAAAGGTGAGTGGCACCAATTACAAAAAGTGGGTGGCACCAATTGCAATTTACCTAAAGTCCCCCGACACCCCAGAACTCCAATCGCGGCCGAAAGGTGGGTGGCACCAATTTCGGATTTTGGGAAATGCTATCTTCGAAAGAATGGGAGAAGGGATTTGGGTAAATCGAGGCTAGGGAAATGCCCGAGGAAGGAAGAGGACAGAGAGAGGCGTTGATGAAAACCTAGTCCAGCCTCGCAAGCCGCATCCGCAAACGCGGCGACGCGAGGAAGGAAGAGGACAGGGTCAGGCAGTGATGAGGTGGCAATACAAGATCGCGAGAAACAACCCAAATAGGGGGACGCGCCCTGTCCTTGCATCCGGCCTTCTCGAGAAGCGCTAGCGAGTCCTTGCATTCGGCCCCTCCGCTAGGCATTCGCGAGTCATCTTGGCTGGCCAGAGAACAGTTGGAGACGCGAACTGATGGGGGCGATCCAACGCGGTCTCTTCCCTCCATAGCTATCAGCTCTCGAGATCCCAATTCCGCGCGAATTGGCCTGCAGGTCCACTCTCAAAAAAGGGGAAAAGTCGCGTTGTTCTTCCTTTTCACCATATCTCTTGGTGGTCATTTCCATTAAAACATTGGTCGATTTGGGGGTTTCTCCCTTTGCCTCGCCATCCGACCATCGGTCGTGTTTGGTTGGCTTGCAAAGAGCGACGGGGAGCTTTGTCACAGGCCCGATCACCCTTGTTCGATCTCCGCCGGTTTGGCGGGGAGTTTGCGGGAGCATTCACCGGCGAGTCGTTTCTGAGTTGGTGGCGGCACGATGGGGCAGTTCCTGTTTTTCTACGAGCGACCTGAACCATCGACATGGGCATACATGTCGACGTTTTTGGTGGTTGGAATCTTCTTCCTGTTCCACCGGTTCTGGAGCCTTCGGAATCTAGATCTTCTTTTGATCATCCTCCTGACCCCAGGGCTCTTGCTGGTCTATGAGGGGCGTGAGCAGGAAAGGTCGCTGCCACAACCTCGCTCGACACATCGCGTGTCCGGGGCAAATGAAGCCCTACGCCCTTTTCTCGACCAGGAACGCTATGCCTTCTCTCCCCTGGTGAACTTGAACCAAGGGGACCCCCAGAAGCAGGACAAAGAGATCGAAGCGATCTTAACAGACGAGTCCACCGGTTCGGCCGAGGCATCTGGCGCGAGCGGCGATGAAGCCCCATCACCCAAGCTGCTCCAAGCGCGGACAACCCAATTCTACGGCTTTATCTGGCTACTAGGTGTTGGCGGTCTTTGGACGATTCGCATGCTGGTGGATACCGCCATGGTGCGTCGCCCACTACTGGAATCCAACTTGACGATCGGCGGCCAGATTTTTCTGGGAGTCTGCTTGTTTCTCTTTCTGATGACCAACGTCCTGACCAGCAGCGCCCCCAATCAGCGCACTGGAAAGCAATTGGGGCCAGGTTATGTCTTGCTGAACATGCTGCCCGATTTGCCGACGACTCCTTCGCGAGAACACGCATCATCACAAGAGGCCATGGGACGCGGCATGGAAGACATTCAGGCCGCGCCCCTGGTGATCGCTCGGGTTTTGGCCCTGGTAGCCAATCTGATGCTGATCGCCGGTATGGTCCTCGTCGCCCACAGTCACTTCAGCAATATTCGAACGGGAGTCGGGGCAGCTCTGTTGATGCTGCTGCTTCCCTACACCGCTCAAATGTGCGGTCGCGTCGACCATGTGCTACCAGGGGCTCTGCTGGTGATGGCCATTTACCATTATCGACGGCCTGCAATGTCCGGCTTCTTCCTTGGGTGCGCCGCAGGGTTGGTTTACTATCCGTTCTTTCTGCTTCCGCTTTGGTGCAGTTTCTACTGGCAGAATGGGCTGAAACGATTCCTCACCGGGCTGGGCATCTCTCTGCTCGGACTGTCCATTGCGCTTGTTTTCTTCGGCGGCGACTCCAGCCTTCTTTCGCATCTGAGGCAGATGTATGGTGTCTTTCTTCCCGCACTAGAGGGATTGGAAGGGGTCTGGGGACTTGGCTGGCACCCCTATTTCCGCCTCCCCCTGCTGGTCGCCTTCGTTCTACTTGCCGCTTCCTTCGTTTTCTGGCCGGCGCAAAAGAACTTGGGAACACTGCTCTGCTGCTCTGCGGCCATCATGGCGGCAGCGCAGTTCTGGCATGGCTACGGAGGCGGGTTGTATATGGCTTGGTACCTACCTCTGGTACTTCTGACGATCTTTCGTCCCAATCTGGAGGATCGCACTGCCATGACGATGGTGATTCCATTAGGTCAGTTTGGCAAAAACAAATCTCCCGCCCGTCGCCAAGACGAAGACAGCTTGGTCATTCCGCCCGCTGCCTGACGGCCCAATACCTGAAGGCCTAAGAATGCAGCGGTGCCACGTGTCGAACTTGCCTCGCTTCTCGTACCCTGAGATCCCTCGAGGCTGACTCTGGAAGCATGCGGCTCAGGTCCACCGACACCAACTCCAGCAGTTCAACCGCGTACCCACTGGGTTGGCCCTGCGATCGATCGTTGGAGAATGGACGGGATGCTGGCAACCGCTCACGAAGAAATGGTCGATTCCAGGCATTCGGTGATCGCCTGGCAGACTCCCGGCAAATTCTTGGGAGTCAACCCGGCGACATTGATGCGACCGGTGCCTACCAGATAGATCCCCTTCTGGCTTTTCAGCCAGTCGGCTTGCATGGCATTGAGCCCTGTGTAGGAGAACATTCCTTTCTGATCGAGCAGAAAGGAGAAGTCTCGCGTGGAACCTGCATCACGCATCCCTTGTACTAGAGCGGTCCGCATCGAGCTGATGCGACCTCGCATCTGATCGACCTCCGACTCCCAAAGCGACCGCAGGGCGTCGTCTCCGAGAATCGTGGCGACGATGGCACCACCATGGCGTGGTGGATTGCTGTAATTGGCGCGAACCGCCAACTTCATCTGGCTCAACGTGGCCGTCGCGCTGCTCGGATCGCGCGCCACAATCATCGCCGCCCCAACCCGCTCGCTATAGAGCCCAAAATTTTTGGAGAACGAAGCACATACCACCAGCTCGGTATGGTGCTTCAGCAGAGCCTCCAATCCCACCCGATCTGCTGCCAAACCATCTCCAAATCCCTGGTAGGCGAAGTCGACCAGCGGCAGCATTCCCAGCTTTGCTGTTCGTTCGGCGATCTGATCCCACTGCGCAGCGGTCGGATCAATCCCGGTTGGGTTGTGGCAGCAACCATGCAAGCAAACAATATCCCCAGGCCGCGCATCCTGCTGTAGGCTCTGCAACATCGCATCTAGATCCAGGCCGGTCTTGGTTGCATCTAGGTAGGGGCAATAACGCGTCTGAAGCGAGGCTGCCTGAAAAATCGAAGGGTGATTCGGCCAGGTCGGTTGAGTCAACCAGACGGTACCGCCTCGATAATGCGCACCGATCGTGTCAGCCACCACGCGCAGGGCCCCTGTGCCGCCGGGGGATTGCACCGCCGCGACGCGTTTGGAATCGACGGTGTCACCAAAAACCAACTCCTGTACCAGACGATTGAAGTCGGCCAGGCCATCAATCCCCAAATACCCCTTCGTCTTCTCGTCGCTCCACAACCGCTGCTCGGCCTTCTTCACCGATGCGAGGACGGGAGTCTGCCCCGCTTCGTCCTTATACACTCCCACCGTCAAATTCACCTTGTCGGTTCGCTGGTCCTTTTGGAACGCATCGGTCAGTCCAAGAATGGAGTCGGGGGGAGCGACAGGAAGTGATTCAAACATCTTCGTTGGCAACTCGCAAATACAAAGGACATCGCAGCCCACGGGGAGACAACCCCCGCTCTCAAAACATCTTCTCCCCAAATTCACGGGGAGAAAAGGGGGTATTTCCCATCTCCAGCGAGCCGGTCAGTGGCCGTACGAACGCCGCTTGACGGTACCGCCATGAATATCCTGAACTGGCGTCACCACGACGAAGGCTTGCGGATCGATTCCCTCCACCAGCGACTGGAATTTATTCCATTCCAGCCTCGTCACCACGCAGTAGAGCACCTCTCGATCCTCCATGCTCATCCCACCTCGAGCAAGGAATGTGGTGACCCCGCGCCCCATGTCGTTGAGAATCGCCTGCCGAATCCGATCTTGCTGTGGTGAAATCACCATCACTCCCTGATATGCCTCAATCCCGTGCATCAGGTAGTCGATCGTCTTGGATGCTGTGAAATAGGCGAGAGCCGAATAGAGGGCAGGAGTCACGCCCAGGACCAAAGCGGCGACCGAAAAGATGATCGCGTTGAGGATCAAAATCACCTCCCCAACCGTCGCCGCCGTCTGTTTGCTGAGAATGACCGCCAAGACCTCGGTTCCATCCAGCACACTACCGGCTCGCATCGCTAGCCCTACCCCGGCCCCTAGGAAAAAGCCCCCAAAGACTGCCCCCAACAGCTTGTCGTTCTCGACAATGTGCGGGATGTGCACCAACTGAAGCGCCAAGGCCAACCCGGCAATCGCCAGAGTGCTTCGGAAAGCAAAGCCACGCCCCACCAGCTGCGCTGCCATGAAGATAAATGGAATGTTGAAAAGCACCAAAAGCACCGAAAGCGGTACATTTACTAAGCCGGACACCAGCATCGAAACCCCGGTGACGCCCCCATCGATAAAACCGTTAGGGATCAGGAATCCTTCAATCCCAAGGGCTCCCAAAAAGATCGCCATCAGGATGGTCAACCCTTGTTGAATCCAGTGCTTTGGCCCATGATCGTGTTTGGCCATCATGCCGGACCTCGTGCTTCTTCAGAGACAAAATGAGCCCTGACGGTCAAAACGCTAGCGATGCAAATCGTTCCAGTCCGCGACCGGCCAGCGACGGGTGCAGTGTAGAAGCTGAGTGGGCCAGGGACAAGGCAAACTTGACTCGAGATTCCTTGATCGTTTTCTGCGGCACGATGGCGATTGTTGGCCCAGATACCGGCGGGGGCTCTTCCCTCAGATCTGCGTGGCTCCAAGCTCCCTGACTCCTTCACCTACCATAGCAATCTGCCCTCCACTCGAACCAACCACTCGGCCCGATGCCGGGGAGTCGAAACGCTGATGAACGAAACCGACCCAAGAGGAAATCGCGTCCCCTCCGCCAAGCTTGCTTCCGCCGATTCGACGCCGCAGCCCTCTCCCAGCCCCCTCCCTCCGACGCCTCATGCCTCTCCACTGGTCCTCGCGTCGGTGTGGCAGATGGAATCCCCCGAACAGGCAGCCAGCATTCTTGCAGGGCAAGCGAACGGCTACGCCTACCGGAGGGATGGTCATCCCAACGCCGATCAGCTGGTCGAGCAACTCAAGAGATTGCATCAAGCCGACTGGGCTATCCTGACAGCTCAGGGGATGAGCTCCCTTGCTGCATTGGCGATAGCGACCTTGGAACCCGGTGATCTGGTCCTGCTGGCGCAGCCCCTCTACGGTCGAACCGCCACCCTTTTTGAAGCCGAATTGGCTCGTTTTGGCATCCGCACCCTGTCTGTCCCCTCAGTCGACCTTCCCCAGTGGAAAGAGGCGCTGGGGAGGGGACCCAAAATGGCGATTGCCGAGACGGTCGGAAATCCGCGGATGACGATTCCACCGATTCCCGCCATTGCAGAACTTTGCCTCGATGCAGGTACTTCGCTGTTGATCGACAACACGCTTGCCAGTGGATCGCTGTGCCAACCGCTTCAGCATGGTGCTCACTGGGTTGTCGAAAGTCTCGGAAAAATCGTCTGCGGACACAGCGATGCGATGGTAGGGATGATTGCCGGAAACGGACCTATTCCCCCACGACTACGCGGGGTGGTGAGCACCTTGGGTATGGCCAGCAGCCCCATGGACTGCTGGCTTACCAGCCGCGGTCTGCAGACTTTGCCTTTGCGGTTAGAGCGTGCCAGCCACAATGCGATGGCGCTGGCATCCCGCTTTCACAACCATCCCGCCGTCGCACGAATCGACTATCCCGGACTTCCCGACCATCCACAGCATGCCATCGCCCAGCAACTGTTCAGCAACCAACTCTCCGGTTTCATGCTTGCGATGGAACTGGCGGGCGATGCATCGAGGGTGCCCCATTTCTTTCGAAGTCTCAGCCCCGAGGTGCCCTTTTGCCCGTCGCTGGGGGAAATCGAAACGACGGTCAGCCATCCCTGGACCACCAGCCACCGAACCGTTCCGCTGGAGATCAAGGCAGCGCTGGGGATTCGTGAGGGACTGGTGCGTGTTTCCTGCGGTGTCGAACCAACCCAACGGCTCGTCGATCGCTTCGCCGCCGCTTTAGACCAAGTCGCCAAGGCCATCGCCAGCCAATGACAGGCGCAGACAAGCTTCTACAATAAGACGGTTTACCGGTCCATTTTTGGTTTCGCCGTGTCGTTGGATTCCATCGGGATCACGAGGGGAGTGCTGGATGCCTCATCAGGGCTTTAGTTCGGTACAGGCAGCAGTGGATGCTGTCCGCCGCGGAAAAATTGTCATCGTTCTGGACGATGAAGACCGCGAGAACGAAGGGGACTTCATCTGCGCTGCGGAGCTGGCGACTACGGAGACGATCAATTTCATGCTGCGGGGACATGGCCAGCTATGCTGCCCCGTGCTGTCGAGTACCTGCGAGCGATTGGATCTGCGCCCCCTAGTCGATTCCAATACCGCCCCGCTGAAGACTGCGTTCATGACGCCGGTCGATCACAGCGGTTGCAAGACCGGTATCACGGCGGGGGAAAGGGCGGAGACGATTCGGCGGCTGGCAAGCCCTGACAGCGTTCCGGCGGACTTTGTCCGACCAGGCCACGTCTACCCTCTGGTCGCGATGGAGGGAGGGGTGCTTCGACGAGCGGGACATACGGAAGCTGCTGTCGACCTGGCGAGAATGGCAGGCCTAAAGCCTGCCGGTGTGCTCTGCGAAATCCTCAACGATGGGGGAGACCGCGCCAACCGGGATGAACTGATGGCTCTCGCCCGTCAACATGGTCTGGAAATCATCACGGTCGAACAGCTGATCGCTCACCGAAGAATCAACGAAAAGCTGGTCCATCGACTCGCCGAAGCTCAACTGCCAACCCGCTATGGTCCCTTCGAAATCAAAGTCTATGGGGTCCGGCATGAGTCGCAGGAACCGATCGCGCTGGTCTACGGGGATGTCGCATCGCCAGGGACACTGGCGCCCTTGGTGCGCATGCACAGCAGCTGCTTTACTGGCGACCTAGTTCAGTCGCTTCGATGCGACTGTGGCGATCAATTGCAGATGGCTCTCCAACAGATCGCCGGTGAAGGACGCGGCGTGCTGGTCTACCTCCCACAGGAGGGCCGAGGCATTGGGCTGGCACAGAAGATCCGCGCGTACGCCCTACAGGAACAGGGTATGGATACCGTAGAAGCCAACCACGCGCTTGGCTTCAAGGCCGACATGCGCGACTATGGAGTCGGAATCCAAATCTTGAAAGATCTCGGGCTCTCCGAGATTCGGCTGCTGACGAATAACCCAAAGAAGACCGAAGCGTTCAACTTACGCGGCTTCGATCTGACGGTCGTCGATCAGGTCCCAATCGTCCCGCCGGTCCATCAGCACAACGCATCCTACCTTCAGACCAAGAGAGATAAACTGGGACATCGCTTGCCGGATTCGCTCGGCCCTTCTTAAAGCCTTCTGGTTGCACTGAGGCGAGCGGCGCTGTTGCCACTGGATTCCGCGCTCCAACAGCCCCACCGCTGACTCGCTCACGGCACCGCCCGCGTCCTCTCCAGCAACTGAACCATCGCCGCCCCCATCGCATCCCCGCAAAGATAGTAGCTCTCCGCATTCCCAAACCAGTGATGGCCGTGCGTGGTGTTGGGTGACAGCTCCTTTGGTCGAGCGTACTGGACGGTCTCTACCAGCAAGGCAGAACCGGGGGGCTCCATCCCGGCCACGCCTTCCCTTTGGGCGCTGCGAAAGTTGCGCAGGCTTTCATCCGCATCTTCTCCGAGATTCCCTAGCTCACCGACCACCATCGGAAGCGTGGGATCCTTCCACTGGCGCCGCAGGTCGGCGGCAAGATTCCTCAAGTTTTGGGGATACTCTCGGCGCCCCTGTTCGTCGATCATGTCGTTCCATCCGTGGAACCAAAAGAATCCCGACAGCACGACAGCGCGTCCGCGCCACTGGGGAAATTCCTGATCCACCTGCCTCCGAGCGGTCTCCACCTCCGCGATCATTTTTTCATAAAAAGGACCGACCGCTCCACCGCTGGACGGTGGCCGAAAATCGACTCGAAGACTCTTTCCGCCCCAGCAGGTTTTCACCAGAAGGACTGGTGCATCGATGGCGTCTCCCAAACGCTTGCCAATCCCCAACTCGGGTCCGAAGTGATGTTTGTCGCGATAGACTGCCATTCCAATGGTCAGCGGCCCCAGGCGAAGATCCTGATCGGTCTGATACCGCACCGCCACATCCTCACGCGTCGTCCAAGTGCCATCGGGTTTCCGAAGCCAAGCCATCAGGTCTTTGCTTTCGGAATGAAGCATCGACCAGACTAGATTTCCTTTGCCTCCGTTGTAATCGCGAGGGTCATCCAGATCGACCACGGCGTGTCCTTCCATATCCGACTGCCCCGCGAGGACAAACATCTGAATTGGCTGCTGGGCTCCAGCCATCCTCGTAAGACTCCAGACCAACCAAAGGCAAAGAGCGACTGGCGAGTACGATGAGATCGACATGGTTCGAGTTCCCAAAGGATGAGGCGATCGATTTGCAACCATCGTAAGCGATCGCTTGACCGAATGCCTCCCGAGAGCCGGTAATCCCAAGGCCAGCGCCCTGATGAGAATGGTCATCGAGATGATTCGGGACGTCGCCAAAGACCAGTGCCGAGCGCTACGCGACGCGCAAAGAGCCGACTTTCGCCTACCACTTGCGATCCAGTCTTTGCGATCCTGCGGCCGATGGACTGCTCCAAAGGGCCGCAAGCTTCCCCCGGTTCTGAAATCCCAGAGTTTTCCAGACCACCCGCTGGACATGGTCGACTACTCCCTCAGTCGCTACAGGCCAGCACTTGCGAGACCAAAACAGAACAACCATCCCCATCTGCGCCGATGGAAGGCCGCACCTTCGATCGCTGAAACGACCAGCTAGTTCGGACGGTCGGTGACGGACGATGGGTTCGGGTCCGGTGCATCGAAAGGAAACCACGCATCGCGCGGACTGTTGGCAAGCTCCACCAGAAAAGGGACTAGCCTCTCACAGATCGCCTCGATCAATTGCTCCCCTTTCTCTGCCGATGCTTGGTGAGGATTTCCACTTCCCGACTGGGTGGTCAAAAGATGCCAGGGACGCGTCAACGAGACCCAGCCTTCCTGCAACGCACGAAACCGAAGCGGTCGCACCTGGCCCAGATCGGCCGCAAGAGTGCCATCGGGATGTCGAGCAACCAGATCGGGACGACAGGCTAGAATCAGCGACGTTTCCATCTCCCCAGCGTGATCATCCGGATGCTTGCAGATCTGTAGGGCGCGATCTTTGATCGCCTGATACCAATTGCAAAGGAAAAGGTCGGCGTCCAGCTTTCCGTAGACCTGACGCAGGAACGGCTTCAAGTCGTTTCCTCCATGGCTGTTCAGCAAGACAATCCGATGGATACCGCTGCGGACTAACGACTGAACGACTTCCTCCAAGAATCGAAACAGCGTGATGGGAGAAATATCGATCGCGAGAGGAAACTGCTGAAGATTGCTTTCGGTACCGAAGGGAATCGTGGGGAGGACAAGCACCTTGGCTCCCTGCTGCCAGGCGCGACGGGCCATGGTGTCGGCAATCCAGGTCGCCTCGATGCTGTCGGTTCCGTACGGAAGATGAAGGTTGTGAGGTTCGGTTGCCCCCAGTGGCAAAATCGCCACCTGATGCAACTGCTCGCGTACGGTCTCCAGCGTGCACTCTTCCAGTTGCCAGGGGCGAGCCATCGTTCGATGATCGGGGTCTTGCACCGTTGCCTCCTTCATGGGACAGATCTGCTACCAGCACCGCAGCGGTTGCGGGCATCGGCTCCATCGTAACGACTCGACCAGCCACATCGGTCGCCCTCCTTCTACCCGCTTTGTTTTTGGATCGGTTTCCTACCGCCGCTGTCGGTCGAAGAAAAGACCGTGAATCCAATGAGCCAACAGATTTTGGAGCCTCTTTCGGAAAGGCGTAGTGCCTCGTGTTGCATCCTGCGTCTGCATCGCATGAAGCCTTCTTGCCGCTTGTCGCTTGGGCCAATCCGCAGCGCTTAGCACGGCTTCCTAAGGTGGATCATCGAGCGATGGCGGTGCGTCGCCTCCAGGGGTGTAGCGTTTGAGCTTTCGGTCCAACGTGGAGCGTTCGATGCCCAGGATCGCGGAGGCTCTGGACTTGTTGCCGTGCGTCGCTTCCAGCACCCGCAGGATGTACTTCCTTTCGACTTCCTCCAAAGGAACCAGTTCGTTGGGGAGGATGTCGGCGATGGCAGTGGGGTCAGGCAGGTGGGAGGGACCGGTGGAAGGAGCGACAGGAGTCCGCAGATCGAGTGCCAGGTCGGCTGGAGCTATCCAGTCATCGACGCAAAGCACCCACGCTCTTTCCACCGCATTCTTTAACTCTCGTACATTACCAGGCCAGCGATGCTGCGTCATGGCGGCGATGGCTTCGGGAGAAAACCCTTTCGGTCCCTGACCCGATTGCTGCAAAAACCGCTGCAGAAAATACTCGGCAAGCGGCAGTATGTCGGGAGTCCGTTCCCGTAGTGGTGGTATCGTCAATTCGATCACACGGAGACGAAAGTAGAGGTCTTCTCGGAAGTCCCTTTCGCGTACCGCCTCTTCCAGATCTCGATTGGTTGCAGCGAGCACTCGAGCGTTGGACTGGATCGACTTGCTTCCCCCGACCCGTTCGAACGGATGGCCGTCCAGGACGCGGAGCAACTTCGCTTGCAATTCCAATGGCAGCTCCCCGATCTCGTCGAGAAAAATCGTCCCCCCTTCGGCCAATTCAAAGCGACCGATCGATCGTTCGCTAGCGCCAGTGAACGCTCCTTTCTCATGCCCAAACAGCTCGCTCTCCAGCAGCGCGGGAGCGAGGGCCGCGCAGTTGACGGCGACAAATGGGCCTTTGGCATGGGGGCTTCGGCGATGGAGTTCTCGAGCCACCACTTCCTTCCCGACTCCACTTTCGCCGCGGATGAGCACCACCGAACGGGTTTGCGCGAGGCGCTGAAGCTGTGCCATCAATCGGTCCATCGCGGGAGAGACGGCGATCCACTCGGGGGAGGGCGGTATCTCCTTCTGCAGTCGCTGGATCTTTCGCTGACTGTCTCGAAGACGGTGGAGCAAGCGGTCTTGATTGCGGAGATTGACGATGGCCAGCCCAAGTGTTTGAGACGCCGCAAGAGCTACTTCCAGGTCCTCCTTGCAAAACATCGGCCGATCGCACCCGCAGTAGAGGTGAACCAGCCCCAGCCAGCGGTCGCCGTCCCGCAAAGGAATCGCCAGAAGACTCGATACACTCCGAACCGCGCTGAAGGAATCCTGAGACTCAGGCATCGCTGCCGGATTTCTAGCGAGGACTGCCTGCCCATCCCGAAATATCTGCTCGACCAATCCATCGTCCACCCGTCGGTATACGCGGCCAGCATCTTCTTCAGTAGCCAACGCCACCAAATCATGAGTGGCCGGATGCAGGGGATCGACGCCGCGACGAACGATGAGAACGGCACCCGCACTGGCCCCTGTCCGTTTCCTCAGAAGCGATAAAGTGGCCTGCGCGGCCTCCTCCTCACTCCCCATTCCCGCCAGATCAAAAGCCAGCCGAAAGAGGTCTGCCGCCACAGCATCGTCGTTGGCCACTCGGTTGTGCGACGCTGCCACCGTCCTCGACTCGCCTTCGCTTCCTTCTGCTGCCAGCGGCGATAGCAATGCCGCGGTGTGACTTTGATGCAGGATCTCCAGAGGTCCCGAAGGGCCCGTGGCACCCAGCCCCTTGGCACCGCCAGCCCCCTCGGTCGGGACACCCACCGGCTCGATCGCCCCCCCTAATTGGCTAGAAAAAAGAATGGAGCAGGAGCCGACCTGAATTTGATCGCCCGGTCGCAACCTCACCGGTTGTTCGATCTTCAATCCGTTGACAAACGTTCCATTGCGGCTGTTTTGGTCCTGGATCCACCACCCATCCTGATCCCAGTAGAGTTCGGCGTGAAATCGGCTGCAGAGGTGGTCAGCCACCACCACATGGCTTTGGCTAGCCCGCCCGATAGCGATGCGTTGGGTCGGATGGAGCCGCAACACGTCGCTCCACCTCCCACCATGCCGAATAATCAAATAGCCATTCGATTTGTTTGGTTGCATCGTCTATGACGCCCAATTATTCTGAATTCCGTCGAGAATGGCAGTGGAACGTCATGAAGAATTCCGCTGCTGTCCGACGGGGAAGAAATGCGCCATGCTCGGCAGCCATTCTGTTGGAATGGTTGCCGTTTGTTGGCCAAAATCCCCTTGCCCTTGGTTGACCAAAACCTCCGACGACCCATTCGGGCGGATCGATCGGACATTTGTTTTCGGGAGCTGCACTATGCCGGTCCAGAGTCGGTCGCGACTTCATGGTAGTCGATGGTTGTTGACGACGGCTAGCCGTTGCCTTTTTCTCGCATCGGCCTCGATCCTGTCGATCGGGCAAGCTGCGGCTCAATTCGGTAATGGAGGCTTCCTCCAACGTGTTGTCGGTGGGGTGATGGTCGATGCCAACGGCGTCGTGCGCGATGCGGAGATCGCCGATCGCCAGGAGACGTTGCAGGCGATGCGGCAGTTGGTGCGCGGACCTCAGGCGGACTTCCGGCAGCCTACCGACCAGCGCTGGATCTCGCTGAAGGAACTGCAGCGGCAGATCACCGAGCTGAAGCAAGCGGATCGCCCCATTCCCGAAGAGATGTTTTTCCTCGGTGGGCTGACTCGGGTGGAGTACGTTTTTGTCTACCCTGAGCTGAACGATATTGTGATTGGCGGCCCTGCTGAGCCGTGGTCGATTTCCGAACGTGGATCGGTCGTCGGGCAAAAGTCGGGACGGCCCGTTCTCTATTTGGACGACCTTCTAGTGGCGCTTCGCACGACGGAAGCATCGAAGAAGGAAGGCATTTCTGTCTCGATCGATCCTACTTCCGAAGGCATTCAGCGACTCCAGAACCTCATGAAAAATGTCTCGCTGGCACCGGGGCAGAACCCCAAGCGGATGGAACCCGCGATGCGAGACGCCTTTGGTCCGCAGACGGTGGAACTGAAGGGTGTCCCAGCCGATAGCCACATGGCGCGCGTGCTGGTTGCCGCCGATTACCAGATGAAGCGTTACGGCATGGATCTGGCTCAGGCGCCCGTCAAAAACCTTCCTAGCTACTTGGAGATGATTCGCAACCGTCCCAACGCCTACCAGCAGTCGCGCTGGTGGATGGCGTGCGACTACGATGCCATCGAACGCTCGGACGATGGACTCAGCTGGCATCTTCGCGGACGTGGCATCAAGACAATGACCGAAGAAGAGTTCGTCGACGCCCAAGGGAACCGGAAGCAGACCGGAAAGCAGGGCAGCATCGCTCAGAAATGGGCAGACCTGTTCACCGAGAAGCTAGACGAACTTTCGGTTCAGGATCCGGTTTTCGGAGAATTGCGCAACGTGATCGACCTGTGCGTCGTCGCTGCCCTGATCGACGCGAAGGGCCTTGAGCAGTTGGCGGGATTTGAATTGCGTGATCTAAGGGATGGCGACCGCACCGTGGAATCGGCCAGCCTGGGGGTCCCCAAGCAACTGCCTCCACAGTGCAGCTTCATCCAGACCAGCGGCGGCTGGGTGGTTTCCACCAGCGGCGGTGTCTACGTGGATGCCTGGACGGTAGTCGCCAAGGAATCGGTTGCTTCGGAACTCTCCCAGCAGCGTCCCAAGCTTCCGTCCACCCCCGCATGGTGCTGGAACGGAACCTGATCCAATTGGCTCAACTCAATCGCTTGAATCTACGGCCCGCCGGTCCAAGGCGGGCCGTTTCTTTTGAACTGTCCGAAGTTTTTGTAGGTCAGCATGTCAAAGGGCCCCCACAGCAGCACAGCCAAGCCATGCTGCAGTGACCTACGTCGCTGCGGAAGAGCGCCCGCCGTTTGACTCTTTTGCGAAAATGGACACCCACCGGTAGGTGTTGGCCCTGTCGCGACCGACTCGACATCTCCTGTCGGCACTGCCGCTGCCAGGGCGTGACTTTCGACGGGCGATTCCAATCGGAGGCGGCTAAGCGAACGCTATCCAGACGCACCCCAGAAGTCCATCTCGTCGATCAGCCAAGTGTCCGGGACCGAAGAGCCCCTGGGGGCTCGCTGGTCAGTCATGCAAGCCGCCGGAATCCATCGTCTGAAATCGCATTTTCGACCTGGGAAAATGCGATTTCTGGATACATTCGGCGTTCGATGTCCTTTATAGTGAAGGACAGCATGGCATCCATGTTGATTGAATGACTGTCCCACCGCGGGGCGGGGTGCTTTTCCGAGCCCCCAAGATGCCTGTCGGTGACGATTCCTTGGAAGGACTCGGCATGTCGATACCGATTGAGTTCCGCAACGAACCATCCGGGGATTACGAAGAACTTCCAGTAGGGGGTGATCCGACCCTCGAGGAACCCAACGACTCGAGATCGAGCAGTTGGACCCACTGGATCGACAAGGATTCCCAGGCGCTCGCCATCAGCTTTTTCGCTCACCTGGCTGTGGTGGTCGGTCTGGCGATGATCCCTATCCTGAAGGTTCCTGAACAGATCGCCATGCTGATCCAGGCCAGCCCGACGATCGAAGAACCTGCACCTGAGTTTGAGGTGACGCAGATCGCCTACTCGGAAGCCCCCAGCGAAGCGATCGGTGCCAATTCTTTGGCGGGAGAATCGGTGGCCCTCAGCGCCGCGCCGGTGATCGCCGACGTCTCGGAAATCCCGTCGATGCAACTAACCAATCTGACCGAAAGGCCGACTTTCGATGTTTCGGTATCGATCAAGCAGGCCGTCGGACTGACCGAAGCGCCCAAGGCGGTTCGTGGCATGACTGGAGTGGGGGCTACCGGCACCGATGGAGCCGTCGATCGGATCACCTACGAGATTCTGCAGTCGATCGAGGAGCGGCCGACGTTGGTCGTGTGGTTGTTCGATGCGTCCGCCAGTCTCACGCGGCGGCGAGCCGAAATACGGGAGCGGTTTGAACGCATCTATGAAGAGCTTGGCATTGTCCAGGCAGCCAAATCGAATCTGGCTAGAAACTCCCGCGCAGCGAAAGAGGAAAGGGAGGCACAGCCTCTTTTGACCAGCGTCATTTCCTTCGGGGAAAAAGTGGAACTGCTGACCGAGAACCCCACCGCCGATCTGGAGGAAATCACCGCCGCTATCGATCGGATCGAAACCGATGTGTCGGGTGTCGAACGGGTCTTCTCCGCGCTCTACCTGGCTGCCGACAAATACAAGAACTACCGGAATCTGAAGTCGTCGCGCGGCCCGCAGAGAAATGTGCTTCTCATCACTGTGACCGACGAACGAGGCGACGACATACAGGGGCTGGAACAGACGCTGGAACTCTGCCGGAAACATGCCATGCCGATTTACGTCATGGGCGTCCCGGCTCCATTTGGTCGCGAATTCAGCTACATCAAGTACGTCGATCCGGACCCGGAATACGACCAAACCCCTCAATGGGCCCAGATCGATCAGGGACCTGAATCGATCCTTCCAGAACGGATTCAACTAGGCTACGAAGACGACTACTTCGAAGAGCCAATCATCGACTCGGGTTTTGGTCCGTACGCTCTTTCCCGCGCGTGCGTCGAGACGGGGGGCATCTACTTCACCGTCCACCCCAATCGCAAGTTCAACGAACGGATTCAGAGATCCGACACCGACGCGTTTGCCAGCCATCTGGCCTATTTTTTCGATCCCGAAGTGATGGAGAGATACCGTCCAGATTACCTCTCTGAAGAAAAATACCTCAAGGCAGTTCAGGACAGTCCGCTTCGGCAAGCCCTTCTGGAAGCTGCCAGGAACTCCCGCGTCGGCACACTCGATCGCCCACGCACGGAGTTCATCAAGCGGGATGAAGCCCAGTTCGTCAACGAACTGACCGACTCCCAAAGAGAGGCAGCTAGGCTGGAGCCGAAGTTGCAGGGACTGTGCGACCTGCTTCAAGAGGGGTTCAAGCACCGCGACAAGGAACTCAGTCCACGCTGGCTGGCCTCCTTCGATCTGTCGCTGGGGACCGCCCTGGCCGAAAAGGTGCGTGCTGAAAGCTACAACGGTATGCTCGCCAAGGCCAAGCGTGGCATCAACTTCGAAGACCCCAAGAACAACACCTGGACGCTACGTCCATCCAGCGAAGTCTCTATCAATAGCGCCCTGGAAAAACAGGCTCAACAGGCGACGGAACTACTGACCCGCGTAGCCGAAGAGCATGAGGGAACCCCCTGGGGACTGCTTGCCAAGCAGCAACTGGCACGCCCCATCGGTTGGTCCTGGGTCGAATCGTTCACCGACCTAGCCCCCCCACCCCCGCCCAGCAACAACCCGCCTCCGCCGCCGCCTCCACCTCCTCCCGGGGTCGATGAGGAAGCGATGATGCTCAACAAGCCAAAGACGCGTCCGATTCCAAAGCTCTGATCGAGGGGAAGAGCCAGGGAAGGGGAAAGCAAGCCGCTCAAGGTCGCCGTCCATTCGGAAAACAGCGTTCTCGATTGGCCGCAACCGCTTTTTCGTTGTCCCTGCCTCACACATTCTGCCTGCAACCTGGAGCTGCCTTCCCGTGTTCGGCACCTGCTGCAGGCCAGCTTTTCTGCCGCCGCCGGTCGGCTCATCACCCGCCCAGGGAAGCCGGCAAGCCGCCGATAGGAAGCAAACCCATCGGTGATCGCAATGCGGAACACCCCGACGATTGTTTGAGGCCCGTTTGCAAAAAGTATCGCTTCCTTGCGCCTAGAGACCTAGAACCGATAGGCAACCCGGCCGCTTTGGGCTACGATCGATCGGTCGCTTCCCAGCCCAAAGGAAGCTTGAAGAAACACCTCCAGGTAAAGGATGGCAGGGATGATCGAACGTCAATTGGTAGAAGATCTGTTCCAGGAGATGCAGGAAGATGGAGTCGACACCTCCAAGGAGATGCTTTGGGGCTACTACTTCGTCGATCCCGATCCTCGCAAGCTGGAAGAGGTCATTCCCGACCTGGAAGCAGAAGGTTTCGACTTTGTAGAAATGCTGAAGGCAAGCGAATCCGAGGAACAGGAAGAATCGGACGAAGACGATCAGGAATCGGAGGAGCTGGAGCCGCAGGAAGGGTATTTCTTCGTTCTGCATGTGGAGCGAGCCGAGTCGCATACGGTCGACTCCCTGACCGAGCTGAATGAGGCTCTGGAGCAGTTCGCTAATGCTCGCGGGCTGCAATCCTACGATGGCATGGATGTCAGTCCCCTGGACGACGATGTCGAGGGCTGATGGCGACGGCTGATGGGCCGTCGGATCCAGCGCGACGAGATCGCCATCGAACGACAATGGGATGTGGAATGCGCCAGGTCATCGATGATATTCGCTGGTGACCTGGGCATTCGTTATCACCAAGCAGCGAACGTTCCAGCGACATCGCTTGCAAGCTTTCCGATGCGCTGGCTTTAGAGATACCGCGCCAACGGGCCACCACGGGCTGCCAGAGCATCGATCTTTCGGGAGACTTCCGGGTCTTCCAAAAGGGGAGGTGCGTGATGGCGTTTTCTTCGCGCGTCGATCAGAAGGGGACCATCGCATCCCCAGTGCTTGTTGATGACCTTCTGGCCTGCCCCATGCAGATCGGCTGCTGGATCGCTTCGGGTGAAAGCCAGCCAGATCCATCGATCGTTCGACTTGGACGCCCAATCGGCGTCATCGACAACCAGGACCAGAGGGAACGCATCGCGCCAGTGGCATCCGGTCAACGATTCCGATAGTCGTTGCATCGCGCTGTCCGCCTCGTCGCGCGTCGGCCATGTCGACTCCTCCAGATCGGCACTCCCCATCCCCCCAACGATCTGAGAAGGACCCTCAAGAAGCAAAATGCCTTCCGCGGCGACGCGAGGATTACGGAATCCAGCAGGGAACGCTGCGTCGGCTGGAAGGGTACTGCCAAGTGTTCGAACGGCAGGTCCCCTGGCCGCGATCACCACCTTGGAACCCCCCTGAAAACGATCGCCGGAGTAGTCAAGCGTATCGATGGTAGTCTGAGTCTGAAAATGAAGGTCGCGGTGCCACTGGACACGACGAAGCATCTCCTGCAGGAACTTGCAAGTGTCGTGGAGATCAACCTGAGGTGCCGAATTCCCATCGAGAATCCAAAGGTACTTCGCGAGCGAGAGCTGCCCTTGCCCGAGTATGGCATTGGCCTGCGTCAGCAGTTCCTGTGGTCGGTCCGCTCGCCGGAATGGTGTGTATCGCTCAGATCCAATCGCCAGCAGCAGCGGATGGACCCCCGCCTCATCGACCGCATGCACGGCACGCACACCGGGCAACACCGTGGGTAGGACCGGCCCTGTCAATTCGTGGATCAACTGACCGAAGGTTGTATCCTCTTGGGGGGGACGTCCAACCACGGTGAAGGGCCAGACCGCATCCTTCCTGTGGGATACCACCTGCACCCGCATCAAAGGAAAGGGATGGCGAAGACTGTAGTAACCCAGGTGATCGCCAAACGGCCCTTCTGGTTTGGTCGCCCCAGGGTCGATCTGACCTGCGAGCACGAAGTCGGCGTCGGCGTAGATGGGAGCCTGATTTGGGGCCAAGTGCATCGGGATGCGACCGCCCGCCAAAGCTCCCGCAAACATCAGTTCGCTCATCCCCTCCGGAAGCGGCATCACTGCCGCGAGAGTCATCGCCGGAGTTCCTCCGACCGTGATAGCGACGAGAAGCGGTTTTCCCTGCTGCAGTGCCAGCTGATGGTGCACTCCAATGCCTCGATGAATCTGGTAGTGCAGCCCCACCTCCGTTTCCGGATCGAAGACATTTCCTCCCAGTTGCACTCGGTACATCCCCAGGTTCAGGCCTTGGAGGCCGCGGGCTTCCGGGGACTGACTGAGCACCTGGGGCAAGGTGACATAGTGCCCACCGTCCAGCGGCCAACTAACCAACTGGGGCAGTCGGCTCAGGGAGATCCGTTGCTCCAGAACCGCTGCACGGCGCCCACGACGTGGCAACATCGTCCAGGCAACCCGCGGGGCGCTGCGATAACGCCAGGGATTTTTCGCCAGCGCCGACGGATCCACCTTCAACTCAATCGCTCGGCGGACCGCTTCGATCGTATCGCGAAACAAGAACCGCGCCTGTTCGATGGTCCCAAAGAGATTGCTGACCATCGGAAAAGGACTGTTGGCAGGTCGGGAAAAATAGACGGCAGGTCCTCCCCTGGCGTAAACCCGCCGCTGCACCTCCGCAATCTCCAGCCTCGCGTCCAAAGGCTCATCGCACTCCACCAGTCGCCCATGCCGTCGCAGATCCTCGACGACTTGACGCGTGCTTCGATAACGCATCGATTGACCTTCCCGAAGGAGCGACTGGAAAACCAAGGATGGCAAAATCGCCACCGACCCTACTTTAGACGCGCGAACAGTTCCCCCCGGCTCCTGCCTTCGCAAGAGGGACTGCGAGCCATCAGTCCGATAGGAAAGGATTCGTCTCCATCCTACAATAGGTGGGTTGCTCAGCCGTTTTGAGGGAGGAAGAGTGGATGGACATTGTCGACGTGGTGCAAGATCGCCAAGATCCTTGCGATGTTTTGGTGCTGGTAGCGGGCAAGCAATGGCGGGATCGCCCCGACCTTAGGCATTGGGATCAGATCAGCGGCGGATGGCTCGCGAAATTGCTAGATTCCCAGCAGGTGAGCACTTCGCTTTTCGCAACCTCGCTCCATCACTTTCCGCCCCAGTTGCCGTGCAACGCACTGCTGATTGCCGGAATCGATACTGCTTCGATAGAGGAAGAGGGAGTCGCTTTTCGGCTGGGTGCATCGGTCGCCAAGTCGATCGGCTCCAAGCCTCGCGGTACCGTGCGGCTGTCCGGATTTCCAGCCAGCCAGGAGGCCAAGGAGGCAGCGATCGCTGGCTTGATCAACGGCGCCGTCGGCCAGGATCTTTTTCGATCGGAGAAGGCGCTGACTCCTCCCAAAACCATCTTTTGGGAGGGACTTGGGGAGAGTGCTCTGCAGCGCGGCAAGATCATCGGGGAGGCGATGCTATCGGCGCGGCGCTGGATCAACCTTCCTCCCAATCACCTCTACCCAGAATCGTTCGCTAAGGAAATCGTCGAGATGGCCAGCACATCTGGCCTAGAAGTTGAAATTTGGGATCGAAAGCGGCTGGAGCAAGAACGCTGTCATGCGCTATTGGCGGTAGGTCGTGGGTCATCCCGAGAACCTAGATTGATCCTTCTGCGGCATCGCGGCCAAGCGACAGGGAGCCCCCCAACGGCGCTCGTCGGCAAAGGAGTCACCTTTGACAGTGGTGGTCTATCGATCAAACCGACCGATGGCATGCTGACGATGAAAGCGGATATGGCTGGGGCCGCCACCGTCGCTAGCATCCTACAGGCTGCGGCGAAACTGAAAATCCGACAGCCGGTGGTAGGACTGGTCGGCTTGGTGGAGAACATGCTGGGGGATGACTGCTACAAACTAGGGGATGTGATTCAGGCTCGAAGCGGCAAATCGATCGAGATACACAACACCGATGCCGAGGGAAGGGTGGTACTGGCTGATTGCCTGAACGTCGCACTCGATTCGAAACCGGCTCGCATCGTCGATTTCGCGACGCTGACCGGCGCTTGCGTCGTGGCTCTTGGGAACGATATCGCAGGACTTTTCTCAAACAACGACCTGCTGACCTCGCAGATCCAGCAAGCGGCGCAGCGAGCCGGCGAGTACGTGTGGCCCATGCCGATGCATTCCTTCTTCCGCGACCAGATTGTCGGGAAGGTGGGTGACATCAAAAATGTCGGCGAAGGACGATGGGGAGGTGCCATCACGGCAGCTAAATTCCTGGAGGAATTCGTCGCAGGCAAACCTTGGGCACACCTCGATATTGCCGGCCCAGCCTTCGCCGGAAGCCCTTGCGCCTGGATGGATGCAGGTGGGTCCGGATTTGCGATCCGAAGCATGCTCCATTTCCTAGAAGGGCTATCGGACGATTAAGCGGGTGTCGAATGTTTTCGATAGCCAGCCTGCCAGTAGCGAAGTTGTATCGATGGACGCCGATCGCCGGGTAGCTTCCCCAAAGCAAGCATCCTGTTTGATTCCGTGATCGCTCCTCAGCGATCAAGTATCGGCATGAAAGGACTTAACGGTTCGGCCGGGCGACGCCCCCACGATCCTCGGGACCTGCCGATTCCACCCGCCGCAGATGCCGATCCCAGAACTCCAGCATGGTGCGATGGAGATGATACTTCTGTGCCGGATTGGTGATCGCATGCCGGTTTCCGGGATAGACCATCAGATCGAAGGGGGTGCCCAGCGCCTGCAACCGAGCCGCCAGTTGCAACGAATTGGAAGGATGGACATTGTCATCCAGTTCACCATGAATCAGCATCAGCCGTCCATGAAGACGGTCGGCGGCCTCCAGGACGGAACTCCTGGAGTACCCGACGGGATTGGCTTCCGGCGTATCCATCAGTCGCTCGGTGTAGATGGAATCATACAGCCGCCAGTCGGTGACTGGAGCCCCGGCGATGCCCGCGCGGAACCAGTCGCTGTGAGTCATGGCGTAGGCTGTCATGTAGCCACCGTAGCTCCATCCCCATATCCCAACGCGATCGCGATCGGCCCAAGGCTGCTGACCAATCCACTCCACCACACGCCGGGTATCGGCCATCTCGATCTCCCCCAAATGTCGATGCATCGCCCAGGTGTCGGCGATCGATCTCCCGCGCGCAGCACGATGGTCGCAGTAGACCACTGCGTACCCTTCCTGCGCCAAAAATCGGTGCCACCAGTAGAGGCTGTTGCCCCACGCATCCTTCACGGTCGGCGTACGCGGTCCCGCGTAGACGTGATAGATCACCGGCAGCCTCCCCTGGGCTTCCCGAGCGGTCCAGTCGGCCGGCAGCATCAGCAGTCCCTGTAAGGACGCCCCATCTTCTGTGGGAAGCGTGAACCTGTTGATGGAAACCTCTTTCAATGTCCTGTGGCGATCCGACTTGGGAACTTCGATCGCGCGCCCCAGATTTCCGCTGCGCTGCTTTAGGTACAGCGTTGGCGGCTGCTGCAAACTGCTATGGAGATCAAAGAAGTACTCTCCATCAGGGTGAACGGAGAGCTGATGCGTTCCTTCCATGGCTGTCAGACGCGTTGCCTTTCCTTCCGGGAAGGCAATCGACCAGAGGTGCCGCCCCACCGGGTCCTGATCGGCCGCTTCCACCAGCACCGAGAGCCCATCGGGTGAGACGTGGTGGATGGCTTCGATCTCGCTAGGCAGGTCGACCTGGGGATGCGTTATGCGCCCCTCCGTATCGACACGTGCTAAATGCCGGAATCCCAGTGGCTGGTCCGTCAGCCAGTAGGCGCTGCCATCGGCCAACCAATATGGCGGACCCAACGGTTCCATCCATGCCCGACTCGATTCCCGAAACCACTTCCGCGCCAGCTCGTCTCCCGGGCGATATCCCCAAAGCTCCAACCAGCTCTGGACCCGATCCTGCACCTGGAAAGTGACCATCGATCCATCCGGCTTCCAGTCGACCCGAACCAGTAGAAAGCTATCGCTGGAATACTCCTGAGGCGATATCTGACGATGGGTCTGGGTGGTCGTATCGTACAACCAAAGCGTCGCGACCGGATTAGGACGGCCCGGCTGTGGGTAATACTCCGACTCTTGAGTCTGCAAGGAAGGATTGGAATCGGTTAGCCAGTGTCGGTCCATTCCAGCCGAGTCGATCCGCAACCAGCAGAGATACTTGCCTGTAGGATCCCACCAGTAGCCCCGATAATTCCCACGACCGTAGATTTCTTCCTGATAGACCCAATTCAACTTGCCTTGAATTCTCGTCGCCGAACCTCCCTCGGTGATCCGCCGCTGCTTGCCACTTTTCAAATCGATCCCATGCAGATCATTCCCCTGCACAAAAACAATCGCAGTTCCGTCTGGGCTCATCGATGGCAGTTCTTCTTCCACCTCCGGCGACTCGGTCAACCGACGAATCTCTCCAGAACGGTGGTCATAGAGGTAGAGATCTTTGGCGATCGATGCGAAGGCTTGCTCAGTACCTGGATGATAGTTTTCCGGACGGATGGAGTCGGAAACCTCCAATCCATCCAGACCCGAGATCTGTCTGAGGCGAGCCGCCATGCGGTTGGTCCATTCCATCGGCTCCATCGCCCCGCTGGCCGCCTCCACGGCAACCCATGCCCCTGGTCCGCGTTTCATTTCATAGAGGGTGCTGCCGGAACGCCAGCGCGGAAAGGCATCCGAGGTGATGGCCTTTCCTGCCGGCTGCATCATCCTTCCGGGCTGAAACAGCGTTTCTAGTCGCAGCGGTTCCTTTTTGGGCACCCCAGACCACTTCGGCTGCTCCGCCGCCAACCGCGACAGCAACTTTCCCTCCCGAATCACTCGAACGATCGGAAATGGCCGACCTGCCCCGAGGTAGCCGTCCAGGTACCCCCAGGTTCCCACATTTTCCTCCGACTCCGCTTCCAGCAGATACCCCACCAACGCCCCCAGAGGTTGGCGTGTCGGGATCCAGAAACCTCCCTCCTCGCGAAACTGCTGCAACCAAGCCCCACGCGCCTTCGCGTCATCCACCTGCTGGCTCAACCGGATCCGTTTCAGCGACAGCCCCTGAAACGGCTGCTCCCGCACTTCGCTGACCATCCCCACCTCGAAGCCCTCTCCATCCCCCAGCGGCAACGAATCGCAACGGTAGATAGCGACTCCATGCATCCTTAGAAGATCGACGGCCCAGGCGAGCGAATCGGGAAGATAGTAACCGTCGGGTAGCTGGATGGTCCGCGTGGCACGATACCGATTTCTCAGTTCCACGCGGTATTCGACAGGTAGCAACGTGTCACGGCGATCGCGATCGCGGGGCGAAGGGAAGCGAGGCTGCCGCCCATCCTCACCCTTAGATTCCGACTCCGGATAGCTGTATCCCAACACGCTGCGAATTGGCCCAGTCCCCGATTCCACTGCCTGGACAGGCAACTCATACGGACGCTCCTGACGTTCCCGATGCCGGTTGTCGATCTCCCGGATCAACTCCGATAGTTCTTGATGGTGCTCGGCCAGCAGGTCGAGGCAATGTCGGGTGAAGCGATACGAAACATCGATTCGCTCCTGGTAGCCGGCATACGAGTACGATTCGGAGAGGATCCCGATGCGGCCGCGCAGTCCCATGTACTCGGTGCTGTAGCGTGGTTCAAAACCAAAACTCTCCCAACTCTTGTGATCGGGACTAAAGTTCCCGTAATAGAACGAATCGATCCCCTCCGCTTTCAGACGCTTTGTCGCTTCCGGGAGAAGGGTATCGTGCAGCCACTGCACCAGATCGGTTGGGGCGGCCGGATTGTGCGGGACATCGTAAGTCAATGGATACCGATGCAAAGATCCATTGGTCGTATGCAAATCGATCAACGCATCGACCTGCCATCGATCGATCGCGGAAACCAAGCTGCGCGCTTCAGGGCTTTGCAATTTGACGAAATCCCGATTCAGGTCGAATCCTTGCGCATTCTCGCGAACACCCATACCATCGATCGGTCCTTCCTGCCCAGGTCGATGCAGTTTGCCGAATCGATCGTTCCCATCGGCGTTGTAGTTGGGAAGGAAAACCACCACCAATCGCTCCAACAGATCGCCGGGCGGATCCTTGCACCAATCCCGAACCATCGCCAGCAACGCCTCCTTGCCATCGCACTCCCCGCTGTGAATATTTCCCAAAAGCAGAACCACTAGGCGAGGGTCGTCAGGAGCCAGTGGCAGCGAAGTCCCTGGCTTGGCAAAACGCACCGTCATCAGCGATCTACCTTCGACCGTTTCGCCGATCGATTCCAGCGTCGCCAGCGGATGCTCTTTCGTCACTTCTTCCAAAAACGAAAGGCTTTCCTGGCTGGTACTAGTTCGTAGAAATCCCGACGACTCCGCCACCGTCCTCGGGGACTCCTGCCACCCAAAACTGTCCCCCAGCCAGCAACAGGTCACCAAGGCCAATGATCCAAAGGCGTGCCAGATGTTCATTTTTAGCTCAGGCGTATGAAGTGATTTTCAGTTGGATGGGAGGGAACGACCTAGCTCCAGGGGAACAAAGGAGCTCCAGCATCGTTCGTCGATCAGAGGCGAATGAAGATTCTCTTCCGATAGAGATACAGGAGCACCAGCCAGACGGTGGCAAAGGTGAGGCAACTGAGTCCAAAGTCGGTCAGCAGCGGAGTCGTCCAGCGCTGCGGAAGCCACTGCAGATGTCGCGTCCAGTTGTCGCGAATCCACCCCAGGATCGTCCAGTCGATCACGTAGGCCAGAATGCTGTTGGCGCCGATCACGGAAAAGGGAAAGGCCCACCATCGCCATTGAGCAACATCGCAGATCCAATGCAAAGCCAGCAACCATAGGACGCAGATCCCACCGCTCCACAAGGTCCAAGAAGGGGTCCAAATTCTCTTGACGATCGGGCAAAGCCCTGCGAGATCCAGCAGCCAGCCAAGCCCCATGGAGATTCCCCCCAGCAGCAGCAAACGAGCCGCTCGACCTTTCTCTTCCGGAATCCCTTTCAGCCAACTACCGGAAATCGCCCCCATGAGCATCGTCGCCAAGGTGGGTACAAAACTAAGCGTCGCGTAACCGCCTGGATGGAATTCGAATGGTTTTTCCCTAGGGAACAGATTGAGAAACCAACGGTCAAACCACCAAGAGAGATTGCTGTTTTTGTTCCAATGAGCGGCGATGCCGGGCCGATGGTGCTGCCAGTCCTCGGGGACTCCAACCGCTGGATAAGAGAAATCAGCTCCAGGCAGCGGGAAGAGAAAAAAGGCGAGCCAGCAGCCGACCAGCAACGTCCCTAGAGCGATCCAGGTCGCTTTGCTGGGCATCATCCCAAGAACGACCAAAAAAAAGTATCCAAGGCCAATCTGGGAAAGAGTATCTTCGAAAGTGAAATAAGTCGCTGACCGCCCCAGGCTGCGCAGAAAAATCCCCAAAAGCACCAATGCCATCGCTCGCCATGCCGCATGCAGAAGCATCGACCATCGCGACTGACCGCGGGCCTGACGAGCCGCCAGGGAGAATGGGAGCGACACACCGACCAGGAAAGAAAAACCAGGCTGGATCATGTCATGCAGCGATCCGCCAGACCACTCCACATGCGTGGTATGAAACTTCAGCCAATCCCACACATGATGCTCGGTCATCCACTTCCCCCAGGAACTGGTAAACCGCATGTCGGCAAATCTTCCCAAGCGAAGCATCTCGGCCAACATCAGAAACATCACCATCCCGCGGAACACATCGATGCTTGCCAACCGCTGTAGCGGACTGGGTTGCCTGACCGTTTCGTTCATCATTCGTTCCCCTTCCCACGGATCGCGAAATAAACGCTCAACGCCCCAGCTCTTCGCGCAGCATCGTAGGCCGCAATCGCCTCCTGCATCGCCACTCTCTTCTCCGGCGCTACCACGATCGGCACGTCGGCTCGCACCGACACGACTCGGGTCAATCGTTCCACCAGTTCTTGATAATTGCCCACCGGCGAACCATTGACCTGGTAGAGGATCCCACCCCCATCGTCCTGTCGCACACGCAACAGAATCTCCTCGGGAATCACCTCCATCGGTTCGGGAGGCTTCGCATCGGCGGCTCTTCCACCTGGAGGCTTCGTCACAGCGGTCGGCAATTGACTCTCAGGCTTCTGAAACGATGTGGTCGCGATAAAGTAAACCAGAAGCAGAAAGACGACGTCGATCATCGGTGTCATCATCAAGTCCAGTGCTCCTTGGCGTCGCAAAGCCGCACCTGGACCAAATCGCGTTGGGATTTTCATCGCTGCGTCTGCTCTCCGAAAACCCCAAATAGCAGATCGGTAACCCCAGCCTGCGAGCATTCGATCAAGACCTTCTCAACTTGTTCGTACGGAAGCGTCCGGTCGGTCCTGATCCTCAGTTGGATTGGACCATCGATGGCAACAATCCGCTGGAGTGCCGGTGCCAGCCCTTCGATCTGGATAGCCTCTCCCTGCAGCTGCATCACACCATCGCTGAGGATATTCAGAGTTGCATCGGGCGAAACCGCTTCGGAGGCAAGAGCGGTCGCGGCCGATGGCAGGTTGATGGGCTGAGCCGTCTCTCGGCTGGCCATGTGACTGCTGACCAGAAAAAAAATAATCAGCAGGAAAACGATGTCGATCATCGGCGTCATCGAAATGGTGGTGCCACCGGATGGTCGGTACTGCGGAACTTTCATGATCGCTCCCGATTCTCAGTTCCCACCACCACCCACACCTCGCCCCGATCCTGAGGCCCCTGGAATCGGACTGCGCAAGTTGGCCAAAAGACGACGACGCAGAGGCGCGATGACCTGCTGAGCCACGTAGGCCGATTCGGCCATCAGTTGATCGATCCGATTGCGAAAGATCGCCAAAGCTCCCAACGCCGGGATGGCGATCAGCAGTCCGGCTACCGTGGTGACCAGTGCTGAATAGATACCCGACGCGAGATCCCCAGCCCCTGCCGAACCTTGACTGATCGCTACCTGCCGGAAAGCAATGATCATCCCAGCAACCGTCCCCAGCAATCCAAGCATCGGTGCTAGGTTCCCGATGACCGACAAATACTCTACCCGGCGGAATAACCTAGCAGCTTGCTCGGCAAGCGTTTCCTCCATCGCCTTTTCCACGGCCGGCCAACCAAACTCAGCTTCCCCCAGACCGCTGTGAAGAACCCATCCCAAAGGGCTCGGCCGCTCCCGACACAGCGCCTCTGCCTCCTTCCACTTGCCTGCCAGCAGCATCTGCCGGACTTCTTCTGCAAAGGACTTGGGAAGCAATTGGGAGCGACGCAAAAGCAGCGCTTGATCGACGATCAAATAAACGGTCAAGATCGACATGGCAATCAGCACCAGCATGATGCCGATTCCAAAGGGACCTCCACTGAAAACCACCGACCAAAAACTACCACCATCTGCTGGTGCTTCTGGTGTCCCCTGCGCCCAAACAACGGCGGGGAATGCGGCCAGCGACCAGCATCCCAGCAGCACCCCGATTCGACGGTGGAACATCGACGCTTCCTCAGTGATTTCACATACCTAATGGTTCACGGGGACCTGCGCGCTGCATGCCACAACACCCAGGAATCGATATCGTACCTGATCGAGCACCCTTCGAGCGATCGGGTCACTTGCCTTTGCCATCCTTGATCGCACTTCCCTGCGTGGCCTTCCAGAAAGGCAGTTGCTGGGCGCACCACGCGCTCGTCGGTTCAGTCGCCTCCGATTGCAACTGCGCCAGCAGCGCTAACCAACGTCGCGCAGCTACCGCAGCAACTCGCGTCTGGCGATGCAGCGTCACTAGGTGCTGCCACTGATAGAGCGCCAGAACGGCCTGGTCCGCTTCCTCAAGCCGATCGGCGATCAAAAATGTCGGCCCAATCTGCAGAGGAAAGAGCATTCGGTCGCGCGCCGCCAGAATCTCGGGCAATTTCTCTGCAGCAAACTGGGATGCCGAAAGAACGCGCCACTGCTGGGCGCTGGCCAATTGCCGAATCGCTGGATGGGAGTCCTTCGCCAAGGCTTGAAGCACCTCCAAAGCTCGTTGCCGATCTCGGGAAGCAAGCAGCCAGGAAGCACCGATCAGACGCACCGAAGGTTCTTCGGAATCCAGCCAAGAAAGCGCGTTCGTTGGCATATCCATCGTGATCGCGTCGCGACTCCAAACCAACGGCATGAAGGCGTAGTGGAGCAGGGGAGGTCGCTCCTGAACCAACTTCTCCCAGACGCTCACCGCCAGATCCATCTTTCCCTCCTGCACCAACGCATCGACGATTTGCGTTGCCAGGACTCGTCGCTGCCAGGGCAGGATCCCCGACCCCATCGCTTGCTGCGCCGATCGGACCGATTCCAACCACTCCCCCCGACGATACATTTGGTCCGCCTGTTCAGCCTGTGGCGTCGACCAAGCCACTTCCATCGCCGCGCATTGATCCCCCAGCAACCGGCGAATCTCGGGATCCCCTTCGATCCGATGGATCAATCCGTCGGCGTTCCAATCAATAATCTTTCCCTCCATCCAATCCCCGGAATCCGACCGCCATGGTCCCTCCTGATCGGGTGGAGCCCCCCATATCCATCGACTCTCCGGCTGCGGTCGCTCCCGCATCCATCGCTCCAATCGCTCCATGTCCACCAGCGACGCTTCCGACTCCGTGCCCTGCTGCACCGGTTGGCTCAGCACCGGAGATCCCGCATGGAGCAGAATGAGCGCCGTCAACAAACCGAAAGCAATCCTGTGGTGAAAGATGGAGCCTCCCGCATCCAATCCCCATGCAGGCGATGAGAACCACCACAGTCGTTGCCATGCGGATCGATCTGCCTGATGGCTACCGGCAGCCCTCTGCGAACAGTTCGATTTCTTCTTCATGGAACAGTTAGTCCGATGGTATCCAAGTAGCGATACTCTCCACCGGTACGGTCGGCGAGGGCTTCGATCCACCGTCCGGAACGGGGATTGTCCCCCTTGCCGAACTCGATCGCATGAATCGTCGTCCCCGCGCGCTGGCACCGTTCGACCAAATCAGCCAATTGGTCTGCTTTCAAAACCGGCTCATCCGCATCCGTCAAAAAGAAAATCACGTCGGGTGACATGGAGATAGCAAGCCGAAGAGCGTCTAGATGCTCCGTCCCCCCCATCGCCACGACATTGCTGACAAATCGCATCGCCTGCCGCTTCTCAGCATCGCTCGCAAACAGCATACCCCTAGCTCGGGAAAGGCTGCTGCGGTAAGGGGTAGGCGCCTCGTTGTAGAAGACGATCTGAAACTGGTGGACGGAGGTCAGCGAATCGAGGCTGGCCATCAGTTCCCTTTTGGCAGCACGCAAGGGCGCCGCTTGCCCCGCGTTCATCGAGTCGGAGCGATCGAACAGATAGACGAACGAATCTCCGTAACCTTCGACTCCGAACACCGACGTCTTCGCTTTGCCTCCGCCCTGCGAACCACTGGCCGCCTCCGATCCCCCCAATCCACTGAGGTTCCCAGCGGCCGTTGCATCCTCCAGGTCGCCCCCGGTGCTAGACGCTCCCGCGGCCGCGCCTTCATTAGCCCCATCAGGAAGTTCGGCCCCCAGAGGCAGGTTGGAAAGTGCATCCGCCAGCGCCGCATCCGATGGCTCCGCCATCCCAGCGGCGGCTTCCGCATTTTGCTCACTATTGCTGCCGAGAATCTCGACCTCAGCTCCCTCGCTGACCTCGTGCACCACCGCAATCCCAGCAGGACGATCCTGGATGGCGCCGGTGCCTCGTGGGAGCGGTTGCCACCAGAGCACCAGAGCGAGGAAGACCAATAGATGAAAAGCCAAACTCACAAGCCAAGCGGGAATGTCGGACCAGCCTGCCAATTGGGGCAGTCGAACGGCGACAGAACGTCGCGACAATCTTGGGGAGGAGCGACCGGGAGGCGTTGGTTCGGTTTGCGCCGTCATCGATCTGCCCTACCGCGTTCGGTAACAGAGAGCCGCACAGGGATGGATGCCTGTGCGACGGTTCGCATGCTTTCGCCTCTCACTCCAACTGCCCATCTGCTGGATGCCTCTGCTGGAAGCCACACTGCGCAACCGATGGCTGCTTGGGGCAAACCGACGCGAAGGCGATCAGCCTCTAGCCGAAATCGGGACGATCTGACGCGTCGTATGTCCCGTGTAAATCTGCCGAGGTCGACCAATTCGCGTATTGGCGTCCTGGTGCATCTCTACCCAGTGCGCGATCCATCCAGGAAGTCGACCGATTGCGAAGAGCACCGTGAACATCTGGACCGGAATCCCCATCGCTCGGTAGACGATCCCGGAATAGAAATCGACGTTGGGATAAAGCTTCCGCTCGATGAAGTAAGGATCCTTCAACGCCACTTCTTCCAATTGCTGAGCCACTTCGAAGAGCGGGTCGTTCAAATGCAGTTTTGCAAGCAGTTTGTCGCACGCCGACTTGATGATCTTGGCTCGAGGATCGTAGTTCTTGTAGACGCGATGCCCGAATCCCATCAAACGAAAATTGCTCTTCTTGTCCTTTGCCATGTCGACGTACTTTTTGACGTTGCCGCCATCCTGAGCGATCTGGTGCAGCATATTGATGCAGGCTTCGTTTGCCCCGCCGTGCAGCGGCCCCCAGAGGGCGCAGATCCCTGCCGAGATCGACGCAAAGAGGTTCGCGTTCGATGAGCCCACCATGCGAACCGTCGAAGTCGAGCAGTTCTGTTCGTGGTCCGCGTGGACGATCAGCAGCAGATTGAGAGCCTTGACGAAATCGGGATCCGGTTCGTACTCTTCGCTGGGGACTGCGAACATCATCCGAAGGAAGTTTTCGCAGTAGTCGAGCGAATTCTGTGGGTAGATGAAGGGCTGACCGGTCGACTTTTTGTAGCTGTAGGCCGCGATGGTGGGCAATTTGGCGAGCAGCCGGTGGATGCTGATCTTCACTTCCTCAGGATCGTGCACATCGAGGGAGTCTTGATAGAAGGTCGATAGAGCTGCCACCACCGACGAAAGAATCGCCATGGGGTGGGCATCGCGAGGGAAACCGTTGTAGAACGACCGCATGTCTTCATGCAGCATCGTATGGCGGCGAATCTGATGCCGGAAATTTTCCAGCTGCTGCCATGTCGGCAATTCGCCATAGATCAGCAAGTAAGAAGTTTCGACAAAATCGCAGTGCTCCGCCAACTCCTCGATCGGGTAGCCTCGGTACCTCAACACTCCCAGATCGCCATCCAAGTAGGTGATCGCGCTGGTGGTCGATCCCGTGTTGGCGTAGCCTTCATCCAGAGTGATCGCTCCAGTGACCTTGCGAAGCTCGGCGATATCAATCGCTCGTTCCCCTTCGCTGCCTCGGACGATCGGCATCTCCAGCGTCTTCCCTCCCGCCTGAAGCACCGCTTTGTCCGATTCGACCACCACGTTGCCCACCTGATTGGACATATCGACCGACTCCCCTGAATTCCGCTCGCCCTCGGTGCATCAAAAGGCCGCTGGGCTGGCCGGCCTGACCCCGCCCAGCAGTTTCCACGATGCAGTGTAGCCGGAAGGCGACCTCCCGACAATTACGGCAACCGATGGTGCGAACTTTCAGGATCGATCCAGGTAATCGACACTTCCGAATAACTGGAGAACAGCGTTTATTCTCCGTTTGACGATGGATTCGGCGACCATCTGGAGAGGGCCGATGCAATGGGTTTCGGGTGGAAGTTCGATCGACAACCGTCGATCGAAAAAGCTCATCGACTTTTCTCATTTCCATCGTAGCTTGGCGTCTGAGCCATTCTCGCGATGGTCGAGATCAGGATGCGCGTCGCAGCCCGCAACTGATCGATGTCGATCCACTCGTCGGCGGTGTGGGCTTGATCGATCGAACCGGGCCCAAAGACCACGGCAGGGATGCCATGGCGGGCAAAATGGGTTGCATGGGTACCAAAGCGAACCCCGATCAATTGGCGATTTTCGCACTCTCGAGACGCAGCTGCCAGGAGCTGCTTGGCGAATGCCAGGTTATCCCCTGGGGTCAGCGGACCGTGATCGCACCAGGGAGGATCGATCGTACAATCGGAAAACCCATCCTCGATCAGTCTCCGCTGGATCTCCCTCCAGACCTCAGCCCCCTGTTCTCCAGGAATCAATCGGCGATCGATTTCGATCCGGCAATGGTCGGGTACGACATTGACGCTGACTCCCCCTCCGATGACACCCACGCTCATCGAAGGTTCTCCGCACCAAGCATCTCGTTTGCCCAACTGTTCCAATTCCTTCGCCTGTCGCTCGAACCACTGCACCAGTGAAGCCATCCGGTAGATGGCGTTGCGTCCGTTGGAGGGACGGGAGCTGTGAGCCGATAGGCCATGGGTGTGAACATTCCAACGAACGACTCCCAGGTGGGCGACGACAACATTCAACGATGTCGGCTCGGCGACGATGACCTGATCCACCTGCATGGGAATGCCATCGGAGAAAGCTCCTTGCTTCGACCAGGATCGCATCCACTGCTGCATGCCCAGGACGCCATACTCCTCGTCGCAGGTCGCGCAAAGAGTCAACGGAGGACGCTGTTCAACCGGCCAAGTCGCCGCTGTTGCGACAGCGCAGAGCATCGCAGCCAACCCACCTTTCACATCGCAGGCACCGCGCCCGTAGACTCGACCGCCCTGGATCGCTGGCGTGAAGGGAGGAATCGTCATCCCCGTCGTGGGAACGGTGTCCTGGTGGGCTTCCAGGAGCAGGTGTTTGGCGCCAGGTCGACCGGGCAGATGAAGAAAGAGGTTCGCGCCGCGGCCTGTCACCTGCATACGGTGCAACTGGCCCTGCAACCCGCTCAAACGCCCTTCCAGCCACTCACTGATCCGATGCTCCAACCACTCATCGCCCGACACCTGTTGGCCCATCGGGTTCTGGCTGGGAATAAGAATGAGTTCGCACAGCGTCTCGACCGGATCCCACGCGGGGTTCGATTCCAGCATGATGACTCTCGCAAAGTTCAAGCCAGCCACGAAAGCTCAACGGCAGCCGCCCCCCTGTCCCAATCGATAGCCTGCGGCCGATCGCTGCGCCTTGCTCTCCGGAACCTTCAGGCATGCGTCCGATAGCGAAGATACCAGAGGAGAGCAACTAGCGTCTTGGCATCGATGATTTTTCCATCGCGCAGCATCTGGTCCACTTGGCTCCAGGTCACCAGACGATTGGAGATCCATTCCCCGGGTTCACGCCTCGCAGGCCCTTCGGTCAACTCGGTCGCAACAAAGAAGTGCATCCGTTCATCCAGGATGCCCGGTGACATGGCAAAGCTGTGGACGTGGGTGATCTTCTGGCACCGATACCCAGTCTCTTCCTCCAACTCGCGCCGCGCCAGCGAATCGGCCGGCTCAGGAGGCTCCATCGTGCCCGCCGGCAGCTCCCAAAGCCACTTCTGAATGGCTGGCCGGAACGTTTCGATCATGCAGATCGCATCATCGGACACGATCGGCAGCACCACCACAGCGCCGGGATGGCGCACGATCTGTTTGACCAGCGTGCTTCCATCCTCCAAACGCTGTTCCACCTTTTCCACATGGAAACGGGAAGCTCGGTAGACGATCCGCGAAGGGGAGGTCATCGGGATCAACCTGTTTTCCGCACGCCGTCGGACACCGAATCTTCCGTCACCACTTCACTTGAGGCTCGGTGGCGATACTGCATGAGGTAGGCATCTTCCGGGGAGTCTTCGTAGTAAGCCCTCAGCACATGAATGGCGCGGAATCCCAGTTCCCGGAAAAACAACTGGGCTTCGAGGTTGGTCTCCCGCACCTCCAGAAGGATGCGACTGCGGCGCTGGCTGGAAAGTTTTCCAAACAGCTTGCCCAACATGGCTCGACCCACTCCCTGCCTTCGAAAGGATGGGTGGACGGCGAAATTGAGCAGATGGAGTCGAGATCGATGCAGTTCGTAGATCATGAACCCCACGATCCGCTCGTTCCACTCCGCCACCATGCCGATGCAGTTGCGTTGCCGCAAGCAGCGGACAAATTCTTCCTCGGACCATGGAAATTCGAAGCTGCCCGATTCGATCTGGAGCACCTCGGGCATGTCTCGGCGAATCATCCAGCGGATATGGACGCAACAGGGGCTGTGGCTGGCACTGGTCATGCCGCTAGTTCCTTTCACGCTTTGGTAGGTCGGCGTCGCTGCGGTCGCAACGCATCATCGACAGAACCGCTAGGCGGTTGCATCGACGTGGGGCGAAGAATAGCAGACCCTTTCCGCCGATCCAAGACGAATCAGCTGGCTCGACCATCCCCGGCGAAATCGACTCTTTTGGTCTTGCAAAAGAGCCCCGAGCCGGTGGATTGCGAGTGAAAAAAACGGTCAGGGGCGAGCCAAGCGGATCGCTTTTCCTTTTTTTGCCGCCTCGTAGATCGCCAAAATCAGGGCGACCGACCGCCTCCCTTCCGCTCCTTCGGTGATCGAAGGCCTTTTCTGCGAAAGGCCTACCAGGAAATCCTGAAACAACTTGCGATGCGCTTGGTGCCCGATGGCAGCCGGATCCGCCGCACCACCACCGGTCTTGGTGGCGTTGAGGAATTGCTCCCGAATCTTCTGATCGCGCCGCGATAATTTTTCAAAGTCCCACCGAATGATGCTCTCTTCTTCCAGCACCGCCGATCCTCGACTGCCGCTGATTTCGATCCGCTTGAGCGAACCAGGGTAGGCAGCAGTGGTCGCTTCGATCACCCCCAAGGCTCCCGAAGCGAATCGCAACGTCGCAACGGCGGTGTCCTCCACCTCTATCCGCTCGTGAGCCCGAATTCCGGTGGCGGCGGTCACCTGATCCACATCCCCCATCAACCAAAGGAGCAGATCGACACTGTGGATCGCTTGATTCATCAGCGCCCCACCACCATCCAGTTTCCAGGTCCCTCGCCAAGCTCCACTGTCATAGTACTGCTGGGTTCGAAACCATTTGACGTAGGCGTCGGCCAAAGCGATCGCGCCAAATTTGTCGTCCGTTACCGCCTGCCGCAAAACACCTGCCGCCTCGTGAAATCGCGAGGGGAAGATGGTTCCAAGTCGCACTCCGTACTTGTGGCAAGCGTCGATCAGTCGGTCGCAACGCGCCAGCGTCACCTCCAGAGGCTTTTCCACCAGCAAATGCTTCCCCGCACGCGCCGCCATCAATCCCGGCTCTAGGTGAGCTCCGCTAGGGGAGCAAATGGTCACCACATCGACGTCCGATCGTTCCAACATCCGCTCGATCGAATCATAAGCATCGCACGAAAACTGCTCCGCGAACCCCTGTGCCTTGGGAAGCGTTGGGTTGTAGCACGCAATCAGCTTGGCCCCCCGAATCTCCTGGATCGCCCGCGCGTGAAACTTGGCAATCATGCCACATCCGACGATCGCAAATCCAACAGCCATGCTGCCCCGCCTTTTCTAGAAATGACGATGCTTCCCGCTACCACGAAAGCCTGCCATCGCTCCCACCGTCGCGATTCCCTGGCTCCTTTCCCCCTCCTGATCTTGGGGAAGCCGAAGCCGGCGCTGTATCATAATCGAATCGACGTACGAACCAAACTTGCATCGGCCCCAGAGGGACGCAGTATTGTGACCGATTCCCCTCCCTTTCCATCTCTTGATTCGCTCCAGGAATTCCTACCCTTCGAACGCATGATGATCCTGCGCGGTCCCAACTACTGGTCGCGCCGCCCCTGCTTGGAGGTCTGGGTCGACCTTGGCCCATGGAACGATTTTTCTAGCGAGCTGATCCCGGGATTCAACGAACGCTATAAGGCGTGGCTGCCCACGGTGATCGAGCATCGGTGCAGCGTCGGTGAACGGGGAGGCTTTTTCCAGCGACTGGATCGCGGCACCTATTTGGCTCACATCCTCGAGCATACGGCGCTGGAGCTACAGACGCTGGCCGGTAGCAACGTCGGGTTTGGCCGCGCTCGGGAGATGTCGAGAACAGGTGTCTACAAGGTGGCCGTTCGCTTTGAAGAAGAGACGCTGGGGGTGGCCAGCCTCCATGCAGCACGCGACCTGCTGAAAGCCTGTGTCTACGATCTTCCTTACGACGTTCAATCGGAAGTGGCGAGACTGCATGAGATTGCCGAGCGGCGGATGCTGGGGCCCAGCACACGTACCATCGTGGAAGCCGCCACCGATCGACTGATTCCCTTCCGGCGACTCAACCAAGGCAGCCTAGTCCTCTTCGGCCACGGCATCCACCAGCGCCGCATCTGGACCGCGGAAACCAACCGAACCAGCGCCATTGCCGAGTCGATCGCGCAGGACAAACAGCTCACCAAGCAACTCCTCCAGTCGGTTGGTGTCCCAGTACCTGAGGGGCGCCGGGTCTCCGATGCCGATGACGCGGTGGCGGCGGCCGAAGAAATCGAAGGAGCGGTAGTCGTCAAACCGGTCGATGCCAACCACGCACGCGGGGTGATGATCAATCTGACCGATCCGGTTCAGATTCGAATCGCTTACGATCTGGCGATGAAAGAAGGCAGTGGCGTCATTGTGGAACGGTATGTGCCCGGATTCGAACATCGCCTTCTGGTCGTCGGGGATCGATGCGTTGCCGCCTCGAAAGGGGAACCGGTGGTGGTCGATGCCGATGGAATTCGTACCGTCCGCCAGTTGATCGACCAAGTGGTTAACGCAGATCCCCGCCGAGGAGAAGACGAGGACATTCCCCTTTCGCTGATCGAGTTCAATGACCTGCTCGACTCGGTCTTGCGACAGCAAGGTCTGACGCTCGAAAGCATCCCGGCCAGCGGCAAGCGGGTCCTCATTCAGCGCACCGATAATCTGCTTTACGATGTCACCGACCAAGTCCACCCCGATGTGGCAGCCCAGGTCGTTCTGGCCGCCAAAACCGTGGGGCTCGATATCGCCGGTATCGATCTGGTGGCCCTCGACATTTCCTGTCCGTTGGAGGATCAGCGAGCCGCGATTGTTGAAGTCAATGCCGGGCCGGGGCTCCTGATGCATTTGAAACCAGCCGTGGGCAAACCACGACCGGTAGGACAGGCGATCGTCGATTCGATGTTCGCACCAGATACCAACGCGCGCGTCCCCGTCGTCACCGTCTCAGGGGCTTCCAACAATAGCCCCACTGTTCGACTGATTCGCCACGCCCTTCATCGCATCGGCTGGTGCACCGGCTGGTCCACCAGCGATGGTTTCTTTCTCGATGACCGACAACTGGGCCTTCCCCCAGCTCATGCGGAACCCGTCGCCCAGCGTCTACTACTTCATCCCGATGTCGAAGCGCTCGTGATCGAGTCTTCTGCTGAATCGATCCTGCGACATGGTTTGGGAGTCGATCGCGTCGAAGTGGCGGTGGTGCTGGGGGTCGACGTACCTGTCGACATGATGCGGGAGTTCGACCTCGAAGACCCCGATCGCCACTTTGCACTTCATCGCACCCCCGTCGACATGGTGCTCCCCAAGGGGGTCGCCATCCTGCCGGCCGACGACCCCGCCTGCATCGCGATGAAACCCCTTTGCCCGGGGGACACCATCCTTTTGGGCTGCAACGGCATCGACGATGCAATCGCCAAACACACAGAAGAAGGACGACGCGCCGTGGTGGTGCAAGATCATACGATTCGCCTCCTTGACGGGGCTCATCCCACAGACATCCTACCACTGCTGGGCATTTCCCCTGCTGTGCCATCCGATCGGCTCACCGTTCTCGGGTGGCTGGCAGGGATCGCAACCGCCTGGCATCTGGGAATGCCGCTGGAAACAATGAAAGCACTCATGCAGACCTGGACCGGATCCGAAGAAAGCCATTCACTCTGAATCGAAACGGATGCAGTTCCCTGCTGCTGTTCGCTTAGCGCCTCCCGCAGACAAGCAGTTGACTTGCAAAAGGCCGATCCGATTTTCCTGCCAACCTCAATCCCCTCGCCGGGTCGTCCCACGGTCCAACCATTTGCGAGCTTCGCATATCTTCTGATAACTGGCATGCGACCTTCGGTTCCCACCTTCGCAAACCGCAGACCGCACCGCGATCCAGTCGGCTCCCCAGGAGGCGGCGTGAGCCAGTTGGTCGACGCGCAGCGACCCGGCCAGCGCGAGGGTAACTTGGTGCCGCCTAGCAGCGTCCACCCACCCCGCAATCGTCTCATCGGACACCAGGTCAGCCAAACTGCTTCCATCCTTCCGAAACGTATCGACCAGTAGATGCCTTGCACCAAGCCGCAAGGTTCCTTGCATCACCTCCTCAAAGGATGGCCCCCGTGCTGCATCCTGATCGGCATAGTGCACCAGAATCCACTTGCCTGCCAACGCCTTCGGCATCGTTCGCTCGATCGACTCGCATACCGGTCGCAAGTCAGCCTGGCCGCTCAAACCGACTTTGCAATGGTCGAACTGACTCCAAAGGGAGCCGTCCTGGTGCGCCTCCGATCCTACCCATTCCTGCCATTCTCCCAATGCGACGCTAAAAACCCCATGGAATGAGCGCTGCTGACGCATGGCCTTGAGGCGACTGGCGAACTCCCGCGCCACTTCAGGTGAGGGTCGGCCCAACGAACCGCTTTCCGGATCTTTCAAGTCGATCCAGGCCACTCCCGCCTCGACAGCCAACGACAGCTCGTCAACCGAACGAACGCTCACCAAAAGCTCGCTCCCCTTGGTCCGATCCACCTCCGTATGGAATTGGGTCGATGGGAACGTTGGCGTTGGAAGTTCTGAACGACTCATCGGCGAGCCCTGAGGGGAAGAAGATCGGATGGGAATCCGTTCAACAAGGATGCCCGAAAGGGCAGCCGGGCGAGGGGCCGATACTGGAAGACTCGCCCCCTCCGTCGGGCTGACAGCCTGAACGATAGAGTCGATCGAGTCGCTTGGCAAGAAGCCCCGCCCACCGGTTGACTGACCAGCCAGATTCTGAGCCCCAGGCAGGAAGGTCCAACGAAGAAAAGTCGATCCTCGACGCTGAATCGCTGGCGGCCAGTTGCATTTGGCATGGCAAACCGCTACAAGAAAGATCGTGGTGTCCGATTTCCCGCCGTCGCACCCCCTCGGCCGTACCGGCCATCTACCGCCATGGTGATCGAATGCCCTGGCAGGTGGTTTGGTGTGCTAAACGAGCAAAGCCAAACCTTGCAAGAAGCAGATTGGCCCATCCGTGTCTTCCAACGAATTCGAATTGATCGAAAGCGGCGCAGCGCTTGCGACGTTGTGCCAACGCATCGAAGAAGCCAACCTTTTGGCATTCGACACCGAATTCGTTTCGGAGGACAGCTACCGACCTCAGCTGTGCCTCCTTCAGCTGGCGACCGATCAATGGAAAGCGGTGATCGATCCGCTTCACTGCGGCCCGTTGGACCGATTCTGGGAGCTAGTGCTAGCCCCTTCCCGCCGCGTGGTGGTCCATGCAGCGCGCGAGGAATTCCTCTTTGCGTTCCGTGCCGCCGGGCGGGGCTTTCCCGACCTTTTCGATGTCCAGGTCGCGGCAGGGCTGCTGGGGCTGGAATTCCCATCTTCCTACTCCAACCTCGTTCAGCGCTACACTGGCCGACAACTGGCAAAAGGGCATACTCGATCCGATTGGCGCATACGCCCTCTCTCCCGAAGCCAGCTGCTGTATGCCATTCAGGATGTCGATGATCTGTTGACGATCTATCGAGCGATGGAAGAGCAGATGGTGAGGCTGGGAC
The DNA here is from genome assembly GCA_044371425.1 of Pirellulaceae bacterium. Taxonomy (GTDB): domain Bacteria; phylum Planctomycetota; class Planctomycetia; order Pirellulales; family Pirellulaceae; genus JBEISR01. The sequence continues at coordinate 40,638 of JBILTR010000019.1, forward strand.
GTCGCAGCTGGATGGACGAGGAGATGGAGTGGCGGAAGGCCGAGCTGATCGAATCGGAAACCTCGGAGAATTGGTTTCGCGTTTCAGGCATTCAGTCCCTGGATGGCAGAGCGCTGCAGGTGGCCTATGGACTCTGGAAATGGCGTGAGCAGCAGGCGCGGCAACGCAATCAACCAGCCCGTCGGCTTCTTCGAGACGATTTGCTGATTGAAATCGCCAAACAGGCCCCCCGAGGCGGATTGGGGCTGGACTCCGTCCGCGGCATGAATCAGCGACTGCTCCGCAATTCCTGGAATGAAATCATCGACGTCGTCGACGCCTCAGCAAGCCAACCCTGTCCTGCTTGGCCCAAACGAACCAAGTTTGGCTACCAGACGATCTCCAGCATGGTCACTCAGTTCCTGCATGCGGGTCTGGCCTATGTATGCCGCGAGCAGTCGCTGTCGCCGGCGCTGGTCGGGACTACCGATGACCTGCGCGACTACGCCCTCTTTCGAATCAATGCCAAGCGAAATTCGCAACAAGAACCGCCGGCACTCCTTCAGGGTTGGAGGAAGAAGATTGTCGGGGAGCGGCTGGATGAACTGCTTCAGGGAAAGGTGGGCCTGGCCCTGGTCGATCCGCTGGACGAAATGCCGCTGCGATTCATTCGCAATGGATCCAGCCCAACCTGATCGATCGACGCAACCGCTACCGCGATCGTAGCCTCTTTTCACTAGGCACAGCCTGGATCGGTACCCGCCAGTGCTGGGAATCGCAAAGTGGCGTCGCCGGATCGGTACTCCCCATCTATAATCGGCATGTCCCGACAATGGATGGCACGAGAATCGCTGGCCGGGATCCCGGACGCAAGGGCAGGTGCTCCGGACGTCAAGTCGCCTCAAGGAGCCTGGTTCACCTATGTCCGTCTTCGTCTTCGGTCATCGCAATCCTGATACCGATGCGATTTGTTCGGCGATCGCATACGCCGACTATCTGCAGAAGACCACCAGACCCGATGCGATCGCTGCATGCTGCGGCAGCCTCAACAAACGAACCGAGTTCGTCCTGAAGACGGCTGGCTTGCCCCCGCCTCGCATCATCATGGATGTTCGTCCGGAAGTGGACGACCTGTGCAAAAGGGAGGCGATCACCGCGCACCGGACGGAAGTCTTCTACGAAGTCTATGAGAAGATGCAGTCCCACCGGCTGAGCAACATCCCGGTCTTGGGTGACGACCGTCGCGTCGAAGGGATGTTGACGCTTCTCGATTTGATGCACGTCATCTTCGAGGGGGACTCCGACCCCCTGCAAGCCCGTCAGGTCCAAAGCTCCCTCGAAAAAATGTGCAAGGTGCTCGAAGGAACCTTCCAGCATCAGGAAAGTATCGACCAACTGTGCTCGGTCCTCATCATGGTGGGGGCGATGAGCGCGGAGGGATTCACTCAGCGGATGCAGCGCTTCCCGGCGGAAAGACTTCTGGTGGTCTGCGGCGATCGCCCCACCATCCAGCTTCCGGCACTGGAGCATGGGGTACGCGCCATTGTGATCACCGGTGGTTACCAGTTGTCGCCGGGACTTCTTCAGCTAGCCAAAGCCAACCACGTGACGGTGATTCTCAGCCCTTTCGACACCGCTTCGACCACGATGCGACTGAAGACAGCTCGCAGTGTTCACGCCGCCCTCAAGAACGACTTCCTTTCCCTACCCAGCAAAATGCCGCTGGCCGAAGCGAGGCTGGCGATCGACCGGACGCGCCAAAGCCTTTTTCCGGTTGTTGATCCGGAAGGACACCTGATCGGCGTGCTCTCCAAATCCGATCTGCTCAATCCACCACGACCGCAACTGATTCTGGTCGACCACAACGAATTGGGGCAGGCAGTTCTGGGGGCCGATGAATCCGACATCCTTGAGGTGCTGGACCACCATCGCATTGGCGGTACCCTGAAAACATCGCAGCCGATCCGCTTCATCAATGATCCGGTCGGGTCGACCTGCACCTTGGTCGCTAGGCAGTTTCGCTACAGCGGCATCACACCTACCCCCGGAATCGCCCTCTGCATGGCCGCTGGAATCATCTCAGATACCCTCTTCCTTCGTTCGCCAACCGCCACGCAGGTCGATCGCGACCTTCTCGAATGGGTCCGGCCACTTTGTCCGGTCGATCTTGAAGCCTTTGCGAAGGACTTCTTCGGAATCGGGTCAGCGCTCCGCGTCTGTGCGGCGCGCGACGTCGTTCGCGAGGACTGCAAGGAATTCGAGGAACACGGCATTCGGTTCTCCATCTCGCAGATCGAGGAAATCGGATGGGACCTTTTCTGGGCGCGCAAAGATGAACTGCGCCAGTCGCTGAAGGATCTATCCCGCGAAAGAAAACTCGATTTCTCCGCCCTCCTGGTCACGGATATCGTCCAGCAAAGCAGCCTGCTGCTGCTGTCCGATGAACCGAAGAATTGGGATGAGATCAATTATCCACAGGTCGATTCGCACCTTTACGAACTCGAACAGGTCGTCAGCCGCAAGAAACAACTGCTGCCGCTGATCTCCAGCATTCTGGAAATGGAGTCCAAGTCATGAAGGCAATGCTGCTCAAGGAATACAAGAAACTGGAACTGGTGGAACTGCCAAAGCCACAGATTGGCCCGGACGAACTGCTGGTGCAGGTAAGAGCCTGCGGGATCTGCGGAAGCGATATTCATGGCTACGATGGGTCGACCGGCCGCCGCATCCCTCCTCTGGTCATGGGACACGAAGCGGCCGGTGTGGTCGCGGAAGCGGGAAGCCAAGTCGATCGCTTCCAAACAGGTGATCGCGTCACCTTCGATTCGACCGTCTCCTGTGGAACCTGTCCGGCGTGTCGAGCCGGGAGGATCAACCTTTGCGAGCGACGGCAGGTGCTTGGCGTTTCCTGCCAGGAATTCCGACGCAATGGCGCATTCGCCGAGTATGTGGTGGTGCCACAGAACATCGTCTATCGTCTGCCGGACGAGTTTCCTTTCCACCATGCAGCGATGATCGAAGCTGTCTCCATCGCCGTCCACGCTGCCAATCGCACCCCCACGTCGCTCGGACAGACTGCCGTCGTCGTCGGAAGTGGCATGATCGGCTTGCTGGTGATCCAGGCCATTCGACTGGCCGGCTGCTCCCGCGTCATCGCGATCGACCTGGATCCCAATAAGCTGGAGTTAGCAAAAAAACTGGGGGCCGACATCACCATCGACTCCTCCAAACTCGATCCGGTCGCCGAAGTGATGAAGGCAACCGATGGCCGTGGCGCCGACGTCGCCCTCGAAGTTGTCGGCATCGCGGCGACCGTCCAGATGGCGATCCAGTGCACCCGACGGGGCGGCGCGATCACGCTGGTCGGCAACCTTGCCCCCAAGGTCGAAGTCCCTCTACAGGCCATCGTCACCCGCGAACTGACACTCTACGGAAGCTGCGCATCCAATGGAGAAATCCCCGAGTGCATCGATCTGATGCGACGCGGGCTGATCCAGGTCGAACCGCTGATCACCGCAGTTGCTCCCTTGACCGATGGCCCGAAGTGGTTCGAGCGGCTTTATGCTGGAGAGGCTGGCGCGATGAAGGTCGTTCTGCAACCGACATCCTGACCGCGAAAGGCTCCCCATACACACCCTATCAACCCCAGCGGCCGGGCCAGCCTAGATAAGGGCCTTCAGACTTGTGGGACTTCTGGCTCGGAAGGCAACCTCTGCGCGAGAAGGGCCAGCACCCTGCGGTTGACTTGGGTCAGCAGCAAGGTGGCTTCCCGGTCGCCCGAAAGCGCCAACTGCGATCGCAGCGAGTCGACAGGTTCCTTCACCCCTCGCGTCTTGATCTCCAGCCTTCCGATCCCCCTCTCCCGCAACCATCGCTTCACCCGTTTGCGATCCCAAGGCATCACCCCCTCGATCTCAAACCAATCCACCCAGGCAGTCCTCACCGGCCGATCTGCGATCATATATCCGTTCCGATCGCCAAGAATCGACACGCCAAAATGCCCCGCCAGTTCCATCGTGCTGTCGCTGGCGCGAACCACCGGATCACAGTCACCCACATAGCGAGGAAAAAGATCCAGCGGACCTGCGTCCCGCATCGGCTCAGGGCCATGCCAAGCCGATGGGATCTGCAAATGAATCCATTGGACCTGGAGTGAATCGCTGGATCCCCGCTGCATCCAGCGCCCCCGAGAAAGCGTCTTGGTGCCGACCGGATATCGCTCGCTACCCCACCACAATCGCTGCTGCCGCACTGAACGATCGAGCGAAATCCAGTGGCTGCCCGTGGAGTCTCGCCACCCATCCGGCACCACCGTCGCAGGAGCCAATTTGATCGACCCGCCAGCGGAATGATCCCGGACGGAAACCAACTGATCCATGGTGGGGCTCATCTGATCGGCCCGACTGTGCCGAAACCCATCCTGCCGTCGGTCTGGATCGACATGGACCCATTGATTCGCCGAAGCTTCAAACCGTTCGGCTGCCCCCAACTCCACCGCGATCGATGCACCGTGCTGCTTGGCGTGGAACTTTGTCAGCCTCACCGCAACCGGATCCTGATCGACAGCCACTAGGTCGCGCGAACCTCCTCGCGCCCAAGCGACTGCATCCACCCCCACGCCGCAACACAAATCGATGCAAGCCACTCCCTCTGGTACCGCCTCCCCTACCATCTCTGCCGTCCACTGATCGCTCGACTGCTCCAGCAGAGGTGCGGTCCAGAGCCACTGATGGGGATGAATGACCTTTCTGCGAGCCCTCTCCTGGAGTCGATGTTGCTCCTCCAGCATCGCACGCTGCCAGGGAGCCAATGCCGAACCCACCGCATCCATCCACTGGCTGCCGCTCAGCGCCCCGCGCGAACTGGCATTCCCGTACCAGTCGATCATCCATCGATACCGCTCTTCCATCTCCCCCATCAAACTGCCAAACGACCTCCCTACCTACCCTTCTTTTGTTCGCTTGCTCTCTCATGCAAATCGTCGATGCCACACATCGGGCACTCCCGCCAACCTCCTTCAGTTTACCTTAGCGAAAGGAGCCATAGCGAAAGGTGCCATAGCCTGGAGACAGCCAACCTCTGGAGGCTGGGTCAGACCCAGGGGGTTGGACTACCCCGGCGACCCGCCGCAGGAGGCCAGCCGCAATCTGGAAGTTGGCTTGATCGCGATGATCTCCCATCAAGAAAGGACCATCTGGCTTTGTATTGGGTGGCGATCACCCGGAGTAGGCAGGATGGATTTCCAGGGGCAAGGGATAAGGATGCTCGGGGGGCTGTGGATCTCGCCCTTTCCTTGGGAGGGTGAATGGGTGCTGTGGCCACCGGCACTTCTTCAGTCGCGGCAGTGAAGCGATCGTAACCCACACCCATCCCGGAGCAATCTATAGAAAGGTCTCCAAGAAAAAGTGGCTCTTCCAAGAGGCGATCGCCCGCCAAGGGAGATGGTCGATGGGAGAGATTTCGAGCCGACTGGAGAGGACACTGGCTGCGAATCAGGCAACGCCCCGCACGAACGGTCGCTAGCAATCCTCAAATAGGAAGCCTGCAAAGAGGTTGCCTTCGGAAACGGTTGTACCAGCAGTCGGATCGATTCGATCGGCTTCAAAGGGCGTCAAAATCGGAAAAAACGTTTGGTTGAACCGAGGCACTAGCCGAAACAAAGAAAGGATTGCTGCAAACGCATCCTCGGACCGATTGGAGCACGGAGGCGCCCGCAGGGAAGCAGGCACCTTTCGGCTCCGTGGGTTCCAGGCGGCTGCCAGCAATGACAATCGCTGGATTGTCCATGGGGGGCAGTCCGGTACGTTTCCCCGCAACGTCCGAACTTCAGCCTAGTCGTCAGCGATCGGTTGGGGAACAGGGCTTGGAAACATTGGTCGATGACCAGCCTGGGCAGGATGCCCAATACGTTAATCGAAGGAATACCGGAGGAAGTTTCCATGCGACGTTTTCTTTTCGGCCTGGCGATCGCCACGATCACCGCAACTGCGCCGATGACCGCGATGGCGGGGGATCGCGAAATTGCCGACGCCATTGTCACCTCGCTCAAGCAAAAGCAGACCGAAGGGTCCCTCAAGGGATTCGACATCGATCTGACAGTCAATCAGGGTCAGGTGATCCTGTCGGGCAAGGTGGGATCGGAGGACCAACTGGCGATGGTGTTGGCGACTGCACGATCCGTGACGGACGTCAAGGAAGTGGTCAACCAGATGAAGGTGACCACCGCCACGACGCTCCAGCCAGCCCAGGACTTGGCTCTCCAGATGGCCGCTCCCCCAGCAATTCCCACTCCGGTCTCGCCTGCCGTGAAGCCGGCATCGACCAGCGAAGGGGATGTTGGTGGTGCCATCCAGACAGCCGCTACCAAGCCAACAGCTTCGGCTAGCGATGCTGCAATCACCGATCAGATCATCGACAAATTGACCGTCGAGAAGTGCGCTGGGGCTCTCAGCAAGTTCGACCTGGATGTTTCCACCGTGGGTGGCGAAGTCTGGGCCCGAGGCTGGGTGGTCAATCCTCAGCACAAACAGAAGATTCTCCAGGCGATCCAATCGACCTCGGGCGTCCAGCGGGTGATCGATGATATCTCGATCGTCCCTGCTAGCCGCGTGCAGGCAGCCAGCAGCATGGTTCCACAGGATGGTGGGATTCCAGGTGTGGCAGTTCCGGGCGTTGCGATCCCTGGGGTGGAAGCCCCGATCGCTGCCCCGCGAGCCTTCGCTCCCAGCACCATCGGCACCCCAGTCGGCACGTCGCCAGTCGCGGGTGTCGGTGGGCCAGTTGGTGGGATGGTGGGACAGCCCGGCCCAGTCCCAATGGCCGCCGGCCCTTCCTACGGTGGTGGGGTACCCCGCTACGACCAGCCGAACATGCCTAGCTACGCTTGGCCCAGCTACGCTGCCTATCCCAACTACGCCGCTGTGACCTATCCCAAGCAGTACTCGGCGACCGCTTGGCCATACATCGGTCCCTTCTATCCCTACCCGCAAGTGCCGCTGGGGTGGCGTCGAGTCAGCCTCGAATGGGACGACGGCCTGTGGTACCTGGACTTCTCCAGCAAACCTTCCTACTGATCCGATTGGATCGCAGGAACGGAAGCGAATCTCAAACCTTCCCCGCTCGAAACGGGGAAGGTTTTTTTCATGGGGACCGCAGACTTGCCACCCTTCCATTCCAACACCCAACTGGCAATTGACCTGTGGTGGTCGGGCGTCCGCGCGGTGCAAGCCGACACGACGATCTCCGACTGCCTCGATTGGCAAACCGATCGACTGTGCATTCGGGGAATCGAACGGCCTGTGCGATACACCGATCACCAGCAGGTGCTGGTGGTCGGTGGCGGCAAAGCGGCCGCTTGGCTGGGCCATGCCCTCTGGCTCTCGTTGCAGCAGCAGGCTCACTGCCCATGGACGATGTCCGGCTGGCTGAATGTCCCCCAGCAGAGCTTCCCAGAGCCAACCTCGGGACCGATCCATTTCCATGCCGCTCGCCCAGCCGGCAGGAATGAACCGACGTACGAAGCGATGGCAGGAACGGCCCAAATCCGGCAGATGCTCCAATCGGCACCTCCCCAAACCCTCTGCATCTGCCTTTTGACCGGAGGCGGTTCGGCACTCTTGGTCGATCCAATCCAGGAGGTCTCGCTAGAAGAGAAACTGCAGGTCACCCAGATGCTCAGTCGCCGAGGTGCCAACATCCATCAGTTGAACGCGGTCCGAACGGCGCTCAGCCGTGTCAAGGGTGGCGGCCTGCTACTCCAGGCACCGGGCCAGCGATGGATCACGCTGGCGATTTCAGATGTGCTCGACGACCATCTTCCCACCCTCGCTTCTGGACCTACCATCCCTCGCCCATTCGACTGGCGAGAGAAGGCCATGGCGGTGCTGGCAGCGATGGAACGGAAGGAAGAGCCATGGCCGATGGGTGTAGCCAAGGCTACAAAAAAATGGGCCGAATCCCTGCCACTGCTCCATGCGACGCGCCAGCCAGAAGGAGCGATCCAGTCGGATTATGTCCTCCTAGCCAACAACCAGACGGCTCTCCAAGCCGCCTGCCGCCATGCCGATCGCTTGGCGATTCGCGTTGACGCCCTGCCTCCCGATCGCGACGAAGGGGACTGGCGATCGGTGGCCAGGCAATTGGTCGATCGCTGGATTGCGATTCACGACAGTCAAGACAATGGAACGGACCGCTGCGTCCTCTCGGGCGGGGAACCAACGGTGACGATCCCACCCAACAGTCGTGGTAAGGGAGGCCGCAACCAGCAGCTAACGCTGGGAGTCCTTTGCCGGCTACTCGAACTTGGCCGCATCGATCTGTTGCGACGCGGCACGTTCCTCAGTGCAGGAACCGACGGCGAAGACGGTCCCACCGATGCGGCGGGTGCTTGGATCGACCGAACCACTTGGAATGCCGCGCAGCAACGGGGGCTCAACCCCTTTGATTTTCTCGACCGCTGCGATGCCTACTCTTTCTTCGATCAGGTTGGAACCCTGTTCCGTACGGGTCCAACACGCACCAATGTGTGCGATCTCAGGATCGCTCTGTCCACTACTCAATCACACCTGTCTTGACCGCCCAGACCGCTGCCGCAGTGCGGTCGGGAGCATTCAACTTCCGGAGGATGTTTTGCACATGCTCCTTGACCGTCTCGACGCTGATGTTCAAGGACATTCCGATCTCTTTGTTGCTCAAACCAAGAGCGATATGTCGGAGCACCTGCCGCTCGCGATTGGTCAGAGGCATTTCCCGGTACTCTCCCCCTCGTTCCTTCTTTCGCTCCATGGTCGTCTGCACTTCGTGGAAGACACTCGTCTCCGGCGCCTGCTCGAAACGTGCAGCCCTCCGGATCGCGTCCAGCAGTTCACTTGGGGCCGATCCCTTCAGCACGTAATCGGCGGCACCTTTGGTGACCGCTCGAGCGATGTAGGTGGGGTTGTTGTAGGTGGAAATCATCACCACCGGCAATTTCTCGTGTTTCCTGCGAAGCGTTTCCAGAATCGATAGGCCGTCTTCGTCCCGCATCCGAATGTCGATCAATGCCACATCAGGCTTCAGTTCGTCCACCATCCGGAGAAACTCATCCCCGTTGCCGGCGCTCCCTACCAACTCGATTTCCGTGCCTTTGGCAATGGCGGCCAATCCCTGGCGCACCACTTCATGATCATCAACGAACACCACTCGGATCGACATCTCACCCCTCCTTCTTTGATTCCCAAAGGCTCCCCAATCGCTTCACAAAAACAGAGCGGGGACGACAAGACACAATGAGCAGCAAACACCCCTGCATCGAACCCCTGCATTAAGGGGATCTGCACCAACAAGCCTTGCAGATCCTGCCGAAGGGTAGACGATTTCCCAGTCGTGAGACTAGAGTGTAACCCAAAAATAATCCCCCAAAAAGGGTTGAATACGGTTTTTCCCTATTTTTCTCACCCAACCGCACACCAAGGTAATGTCAGGAAAACTCGCAAAGGACAAAAAATTCCATTGAAACCAGGCTCGTGCACCAAAGTTCACTACCGAATTACCGATAGCACGATTTTTGACGATTTTAGCGACTGGGTTGTTTTTCTTGTCTCAATCTATCGACTTTCTGGAGGCGCTGTCGCATTTTCGCGACGTATGTTTGCTGCGGAATCGGTCCCATGGTTCCATTTCCATCGTTCTCTTGGAGGCAGCCAACGGTGTCCGCAGTTCGGCCTCGTCAATTGCAATGGAGCGGCAGGCTGCCACAGCCCTTGGCGGCTTGGGTCGACGCAGCGTTGACTTTGGGATGGGACATCCAGTTCAATTCGCGCGGCCCAAGCCATCTCCAGGTTGCCCCCCACACCGACATCCAGCATGGCAGCGAATCGGCGGCGGTGATTTCGCTCGATCCCAAAGCACCCCCTATCGCCGCAGATCTGCGACTCGCTAAGCACCCCTGGCCTCAGCGTCTGGCGATCCACATCGACCACCACTCCCAGCGGCAGGCCATCGCGGGACTATCCCTTCCCGTGCTGGAACGCCCGGAGCAACTGCGCGATTGGTTGAAGGAGCTGACACACAAGCCCACTCGATCGTCCAGCTCCACGCAGACTGCACCCGGCCGGTCGTCCCGGAACGTTGGGGACAGTGAGCTGTTTTGGGGGGATCACCCCGCGATGGAGGAGCTGCGTCAGAAGATCGCCTCGGTGGCCGCATCGCGAGTCCCCGTTTTGATCGTTGGCGAAAACGGGACAGGTAAGACTCTGCTGGCGCGGTCCCTTCACCAGCAATCGCCTCGCCATGCAGATCCTTTTGTGGAAGTGGCATGCGGAGCACTCACGGAGGCGTTGTTGGAGAGCGAGCTATTTGGGCATGAGGCGGGCGCATTCACCGGGGCATTGGCAGCTCGCAAAGGTCGCTTTGAACAGGCCGACCGAGGCACATTGTTTCTGGATGAAATCGCCACTGCGTCCCCTGCGATGCAGGTGAAGCTTCTGCGAGTGCTACAAGATCTTCAGTTTGAAAGGGTCGGTGGAGGGCAGACGCATCAAGTCGACGTTCGGATGGTGTTTGCGACAAACGATGATTTAGCGCTTTCGGTGCGCCAGGGGCGTTTTCGCGAAGATCTCTTTTATCGGATCCATGTCGTTCCTATCACCGTCCCCAGTCTGTGGCAACGACGCGACGATATTCCAGGGATGGCGGAATTCTTCCTTCAGCGCTTTGCCGTCGAGCACCGACGCCAGATCGATGGGTTTGGCGAAGATGCCCTCGATGCCATGACGTCCTATCGCTGGCCCGGCAATATCCGGGAACTACGCAATGCAATCGAACGCGCGGTGTTGCTGGCGCGGCGTCCACGGATCGCCGCAAGCGACTTGAGCCTAGGGCACATCGGCTCCCCCCTTCCACCCGTCGCCTCTTCCCTGCACGCATCTCCCGCCGCGCGAATCGATCCCTCCCATTCGCTTAAGGAAGCTCTAGCTGTGCCGGAGCGTCAGCTCATTCTCAATGCCCTTCGCGAACATGATGGAAATCGTGTCGCTACCGCCCTGTCGCTTGGCATCAATCGAGCTACGCTCTACAAAAAGATGAAACGCCTGGGAATTCCAGCTGCCGAAGGGGATGGATGTGGATAACCAAGGGGACTGGAAAGCGCAGCGACAGTTTGCATGGGTTGTCGTCGGTCTGCTGGTTCCTGTTGCCCTGCTGAACTATCTCGATCGTCAGATGCTGGCATCGATGAAGGGGTCGGTGATGGCGGATGTCCCGGGAATCGACCAACAAGCCAAGTGGGGCATGATCCTGGCGCTCTTCAAGTGGGTCTATGCCTTGCTCAGTCCGCTCGGCGGATGGATTGCCGATCGCTACAGCAAACGATGGGTCGTGGGACTCAGCCTGCTTGCCTGGTCCCTGGTCACCTGGGGGACCGGACAGGTCCAGTCGTACAATCAATTGCTCGCTGCCCGTGCGATGATGGGCATCAGCGAGGCCTTCTACATCCCGACAGCCCTGGCGCTCATCAGCGAGTACCATCCCGCATCCACCCGCTCCCGAGCGGTCGGATTGCACCAGATGGGGATCTACCTGGGGGTGATCCTGGGTGGCTTCAGCGGTTACATCGCCGAGAAGCCGGAACTGGGATGGCGCTGGGCATTTGAATCTTGTGGTTGGATTGGGATCGCCTACGCGCTACCGCTAGTCTGGCTGCTGGGGCTCCATCCCCCACCCAACTTCCAGAAGGACCAAACCACGTCGAATCACTCCTTCGCGCGTGGCCTTCTTTCGAATCGAAATTTCTGGCTGCTAGTGACCTACTTCACCCTACCTGCAATCGCTGGCTGGGTGGTGAGGGATTGGATGCCGGCGATCCTCAAGGAGTCGTTCCAGATCGGCCAAGGGAAAGCGGGAGTCTCAGCGACCGTCTACTGGCAGGTGGCGGCTATCGCGGGAGCGATCGTTGGAGGCTGGCTTGCAGATCGCTGGATGCGAGATTCTGCGCGAGGCAGGATCTGGGTGAGCGCTCTGGGGATGAGCCTGATCGTGCCAGCCATGTTCGGAGTCGGCTTTTCGCCATCGGTCGGCTCCCTGTCCATGGCAGTTGCTTTCCTATGCCTCTTCGGCATCGGATGGGGATTCTTCGATTGCAACAACATGCCAATCCTCTGCCAGATCGTTCCCAAGCATCAACGAGCCACAGGCTATGGCATCATGAATCTTGTCAGCATCAGTTGCGGAGGTTTGGCAGACTGGGGCTTCGGGCTTTTGCAGGACTGGCAGGTTCCACTCTGGGGGATCTTCTCCGCCTTCGCCAGCCTCGCGGTGGTTTCGGTCGCTCTGGTCCTAGCCATCCGCCCCACGCTGCAGGACGGGGAAGGATGACTCCTACGGGCCAGCTCCACCACCGCCGCCGAGTTTAGGGGGAAGGCATCCATCCCGACGGAAGGACTCGGGCATAGGCAAAGACAACGCATCCCACCAAAGCCGCCAAGGCGATGCTGTGCCAGAAGACGTAACGCAGGATCTGCCCCTCCGCGCCTTGATGCCCCGTCGCAACGGACGCCACCACCAGACTCTGTGCATCGATCATCTTCCCCATCACGCCGCCCGTCGTATTGGCAGCGGCGGTGAGGATCGGATTGAGCCCCAGTTGTTCGGCTGTGATGCGCTGCAGCCCTCCAAAGAGAACGTTCGACGAGGTGTCGCTGCCGGTGAGAGCCACCCCCAGCCAGCCAAGCATCGCACTGAAGAATGGAAAGAGCACTCCGGTCGACGCAAAGGCCAGCCCCATCGTGGCATCCAGCCCCGCCGCCTTGGTAACGAACCCAAGAGCCAGCATGGCTGCAATGGTCACCAGGGAGATGTGGACTCGCCGCAAGGTGCCCCAATAAATCGAGAAAAGTCGACGAGGCCCGAATCCCAAACACAAACCGCTGACCCATGCCGCCAACAGAAGGCTGGTACCCGTCGCGGCCAACCACTCCACCTTGAAGATCGCCGGTTCGGCCATCGGCTTAGAAACCACCGGCGGCACCCGGATCACCGCTTCATGCAACCGCCAAACGGGGATCTCAAACTTGCTGACACTCGCCAAGAAACTCGCCGACCCTTGCTTCCCTCCCTGAATCCACTGCTTGAATTGCGGTGTCCCCCAGACAAAAACGAAGAGAGTCATCCAAATCCATGGCATCCAGGCGCGAAGTACCGCCCAGGGTGCGTCAGCCACGGTTTCCTCGGCCGCTTGATCCTCCGGCTCCCAGTGAAATCGCCAAGCCTTCTCGGGCTTCCAAATCTGAAGCAGCAACACCAGAGCGGCGATCGATGCGATCGCACCAGCCACATCGACCAACCAAGGTCCGTGGAAATTGCTCACCAGATACTGCACCAACGCAAAGCTGCCTCCCGCGACCAAACATGCCGGCCAAACCTCGAGCGCCCCGCGCGCACCGGCCATCACCCAGATCAACCAGAAAGGAACCAGCAGCGAAAACACCGGCAAGATACGTCCCGCGGCAGCGCTAGGTGGCTCAAGTGGAAGGCCGGTGACTGCCGCCAGAGCGATCAGTGGGGTTCCTAAGGCTCCGAAGGCAACGGGAGCTGTGTTGCCCAAGAGCGACAAACCGGCCGCTTCCAGAGGTCGAAAACCAAGGCCGATCAACATGGCGGCCGAGATGGCGACGGGAGTCCCGAATCCGGCCGCCCCTTCGATGAAGGCTCCAAAGCTGAACGCGATCAGAAGGACTTGGATCCGCCGATCCGATGCCAAAGACGCGATCGATCGTCGGACCAATTGGAAACCACCCGATGCCACCGTCAAATCGAAAAGAAATATGGCATTCAGTACGATCCAGCCGATTGGCAACAACCCATACAAGGCGCCGTGAATAGCCGCCATCGCCGCTAGGTCCAACGGCATTTGGTAGATAGCGACCGCTACACCGATGGCAACCAGCAGCCCCAACAAGGCGGCGATGTGAGCTTGGATTCGGGTGAAACCAAGCAAGCCGAGGAGAACGACCACCGGGAGACTGGCGACCAGGGCAGACCACAGCACACTACCGCCAACCGGCACATAGACTTGGTGCCAAACAGGCATCGGCGATTCCTTAAATCTGGAACGAATCGGATCAACTCGAAACCCGCTGCGCTGACGCCAAACCTATCGCGAACGGTCTCCGAAGTGCGATGACGCTTTTGGATCCAGCCCCATCGCAGCATCTCTCTTGCAAAGGGCACTCTGGCATGCCGCGAGATCGATGGATTCAGCTCAGCCTCTTCCCACAGGGGCAGTCGACGCAACATCGATTGGATTGCGAATCAACCAAGCTCCATAAAAAGGACTCTGCAGAAAGCTCGGCTCCATGATCAACCCAGCTTCTCCACACCAGGACTTCATCTGCGAAACCGACTCTGGGAAATCGCTTTCCCAGATATGGGCAATCACTTTCTGCACCTCCGACTCAGGCAAGTCTTTCCATCCCTCGATTTCCGATTGGATTCGTCGCAGGAAACCAACTCGCGACTCCCCCTCCGCAAGGAAGATGTCGCTCCAGTACCATTGCCCACCTGGCACCATTCTCCCGGCCAGCTCCTGGACCATCGATCGCTTCTGCGCGGTGGAGAGATGATGGAGTGCGTAATGAGTCAATACGACGTCAAAGCCGAAATCCGCCAGTCGCTCCACCTCCAGCTCCATGCGGCCCACCACCCAGTCGGCTCTCGCACCTTCCAGCCACCCTGTATCCCTAGCCATTAGCTTGGCCTGCTCAATCGCATGGTCCGACAAGTCGATACCAACGTAGTGGCGGACCGATCGACCGGATAGGCAACGACGAGCCATCCAGCCATTCCCGCAGCCAAGATCCAGAACCCGCAGCGGACGCGGCAACATCCGTAGGGAATCGGCAACCGACAACTGGATCTCTTGATGCATCATCCAATTGCGATCAATGATCATGCTGTAGGCATCCCAGTTGCGAAACAGAGGATGCGCGATCGATGGATCATCCATTCAGATCAAACTCCCTGACGGTGTCGCGATGCGACTCCGCACCGTACCCCAAGTCGATCCTACGGATCGAACTTCACTTGTCGCGGACCGCTCTGGCGGAAACACTCCTCGCGGACTGGCGACGGCTCCAAAACCACCCTGCGCTCATCAGCAGCAACATCGCAAGAGTCGGCCAGATGCCATGGACCGGTTCAACTGCGTAATGCAGCACCGAATGAGGGGCCGCCTGGGTCACTCCATGGCCCGGATGTGCGCTGGCAATGCAGATGAAGCCCGATCCGATGATCCATCCCGCACACGCCATGCAACGCGAAAGCATGCCACACTCTCCCAGCTTATTGGCCTCTTGGAAGTCTCAGTTTGCCGTATCTTATCCGATCGGACGGTGGGGCCAGTCACCCAGCAGCTCGAGGCGAAAGTCTATCAGGTCGCAACTCGCCTGCTCAAGATGGGCACCGTTGGACTGAGCCCCACGGAACGCAGCCAGGTCGAGGCAGGAACTAGTCGTGAGTCGACACAAAAGCGAGGCATACACTCAAACTCTGAGAACCGATCAGGGCGCCGACCTGTTGGATCAGGTCGCCAGTCCCGATCCGGTGGCTCACCTCTGCTAGACCTGATTCGCGCACCCAGGGACCTAGATTCAGCAGCGACGAAGGCCCAAAGACGCAGTGGAAACCATCAAGATCCCTGCGGTGGTACCGGGGAAATCATCTTGGCGAGGGCTTCGGTCGGAATTGGAATTCCTTTCAGAATCCCCTCCACTGCGATGTTTGGCCCTACCAAGCCCTGAAAACGGCAGACGATCATGCGGTTCCGCCTCGCCTTCAGTAGCTCACACATCAGAACCAGTCGCATGCCAGGGAGCACGGGGTCGCGGAAGCGAACTTCCTCCAAGCCACCAAACCCAACCATGCCCTCACCGAGCAGATCGTATTTGTGAGCGAAGTAGCTACAGAGCTGTGCCACCGCCTCCAGCATCACAACCCCGGGCATCAGTGGCATCCCAGGCATGTGCCCTCGTACCCAGAATTCGTCGTGCGTCACATCCTTGAAGCCCGCGCAACGAAACTTCTCGCGGTCTTCAAAAATCACCGCCGTCAACTGCTCCATCTCGAAACGCTGAGCGTTGAACCGACGGATCTCGTCGATGTCTGCGATGATGTTGCCGAAGTCCAGCGTGGTGGGATCGACGATGTAGTCTTTGCCTGGCGCTGTCATATTCCACTTTCGCGTTCAGCGTCCATCCCATGAAACATCACAGGGAGACAACAACCTGACACGCTCTCTGCAAAACCCTCAGAAAATCCCAGGAACGGGAGTTTCAGGACAACTGAAAGGCACCCATCGGAAGAGTTTCAAAACTCCGCCAGAGTCGTGATCATCTCAAACCGCTCAGGTGCGGATCTTCTTGCGTTTGGCTTTCCGAGCCTTGCTGTTCGCGGGCCGCTGGCCATGATTGGCCTTCTTCAGTTTCCGGTGTGGCTTAACCATCGTCTTTTCCCATCTTGGATCGTTTTTTCGCCGGGATTCGAAAAATCTCGGACGAAACTTGGAAATGCAAAGCACAAAAGATTAGCAGTAGTTCGCCCGTTCGGCTAGGCAGACTTGAACTGTTGACCCGGAAATCTCACCACCCCCCACTTCGGGCCACCGGCCAAGCTTCGATCCCACCGACTCCTCGGTATCACTCCACTCACGCCACTCCTTAGCCAGCATTCCAATCGGTGCCAGGCACTTTTCCAATCGGTGCCAGCCACTTTTTCAATCGGTGCCAGACACTTTTTCGATCGGTGCCAGGCACTTTTTCAATCGGTGCCAGCCACTTTTCCAATCGGTGCCAGCCACTTTTCCAATCGGTGCCAGGCACTTTTTCAATCGGTGCCAGGCACTTTTTCAATCGGTGCCAGCCACTTTTTCAATCGGTGCCAGCCACTTTTTCAATCGGTGCCAGGCACTAATTGGAGAAACAACCCCGAAAGAGGGGGTTGGGTTTTGTAGCCTGGACTTTCAAAGCTCGCTTTAGAGCCTGCCAGCCTCTGGGAGAAACTGCCGAGCAAGTTTCCGAGTTCCGGAGAAGAATGGGATCGATTTGCCAAAAGGGAGCTAGCTTTTCCCTTCCACAAGCATCTGACCAGCTCGCCGCAGCGCCCCAACCACAGGTTCCTCAATCACCACCGGAATCGCACCAGGCTGGTTCAATTGCTTCAACAGTAGCTGTCGGTACTGCTCATACCCCACCAGCAAACCTCCCGCCATCAGCAGGTGATATCGCTCGCATCCCAGTTGAGCTGCCAGAGATCGCGCCAACTTCGCCAGAGCCATCGCCCCCTGATCGATCACTCTGCCAGCAAGCTCGTCCCCCCGCGCGGCTTGGTCGAACACGACGACTGCAAGCGAGGCAACCTGCTGACGCGGCATCGCATAGAGCTTGGAGATCCAGTCGCGGGGCTCAGTCACTCCCCAATGTCGATTGAAGGCATCGACCATCCCGGTCATTGGCCCGATTTGGTCGACTGCCTGAGTCGCCAATCGCAAACCTTCGCATGCGATGCCGTAGCCGCTTCCTTCGTCACCGATCCAAGGCCCCCAACCACCTACATTGCAACGCTCTCCCAAGCTAGTCGCGGCGAATGCATTCGACCCAGTTCCCGCAAGTACGGCGATCCGGGGGAGGAGGTCCGTGGGCCGCAACCGAAAGGAATCGCCGTCCGATCCCACCTCGACCCCCGCCGCATCCAAAATCAACTCCACGTCACCACAGACTTCCACCCTCTTGGCCAGCTGTTGACTGTCAACCCAGGCTCCTACCGCTCGCTGTTCTTCCGGTCGCCCCGCGCCGGCAAGCCCCATACACAAAGCGTCCAAAGGCCTCCGCTGCAATTGGGCACTCGCGAAAGCTGCCTCTATCGCGCCCATCAAGTTCCTGCACGCCAACTCCATTCCCTCGACTCGCGGATTGCTGCCACCCGACCGGCCTATCCCAAGTCGATCGATTCGCAGGGCACCGTCGGGTTCCAACCCCATCCTTCCCAGCCAAGCGCGAGTATGACTGCCTCCTCCATCGATGCCCAGGATCAGAGAATCACCATCCATCACCGGTCGCTCCTGCCCCTGAAATACGTTGCATGTTCATCGAATTCCGACCTCCATCCCCCCAGCCGGTTCGCCGTCAGATCACTCACCAGCTATCGCTTGACGTAGATGCCCACCTGCATCTCTCAGTCGGTGCCTAGCGATCTCAGGAGAAAGATTGGCCCGAGCTGCGACAATGGCAGTCTTCACCTCGCCATCGCATCGGTCGAGCAGATTTTCTGCTTCCTCACCATCCACTTGCCCCAGCAGTTGGATCATTCGAATGCTTCGCGCCCTAAGCTTCTGGTTGGATGGCTTCAGGTCTACCATCCAGTGTCCGAATGTCTTTCCCAGCTTCACCATCGTGGCGGTAGTGAACATATTGAGCACCATTTTGGTAGCCGTGCCCGATTTCAACCGAGTCGATCCGCTCAGGATTTCCGGCCCCACATCCAACACCACCATCTCATCCACCAGCGGTTCCATGGGACTTTCGTGATTGCAGGCAATGCCGATCGTGCAAGCTCCCGCCTGCCGCGCCCACTGCAGGGCACCCAGCACATACGGTGTCCGACCGCTGGTGGCGATCCCTACCACAACATCGGCAGCCCCCACCTGCAACTCCCGTAGATCGGCAGCCCCTTGTTCTGGCGAATCCTCAGCTCCCTCAATCGCACGCGTCAATGCATCCCGCCCACCGGCAATCACTCCGACCACCATCGCGGGATCGGTCCGAAATGTTGGGGGACACTCGGAAGCATCCAACACCCCCAATCGTCCCGATGTACCAGCCCCGGTATAGACCAACCTTCCCCCATTCGACAACCGCTCTGCAATCCGCTCGATACTCCGCGCAATCACCTCCTGCATCGCCGCCACCGCCTCAACCACCAGATGATCCTGACGGTTCATCAGCCGAACGATCTCCAAGGGACTCATCGCATCCAGTCGCTCCGACTCGGAATTCGACTCCTCGGTCTTCAATTTCCCCAACCCCGAAGAATCGATCACGATGCATCTTCCTGTAGATCAAAATTTCTGCTGCCGGCCCCACGAAGTGATATGAACTTCGGTGGCTGCATACCGCATTTCTGTTTGCCATCCAATTCGGCTCATTGTGATCAGATC
The DNA here is from genome assembly GCA_044371425.1 of Pirellulaceae bacterium. GTDB lineage: Bacteria > Planctomycetota > Planctomycetia > Pirellulales > Pirellulaceae > JBEISR01. Next base: position 59,800 of record JBILTR010000019.1, read on the forward strand.
CTCCCGATCCCGGTAGGTCGACTCGCTGCCCCCTACTCCCCCCCCTGAATCGAAATCCCGCGATCCCGATGCCGCTTGAACCGGTCCATGCTAACGGCATCGGATTGGATGTAACGATCAAAACGAAGATACGGGACCCACCGATTGGAGTTGCCGGATTTTCGATCGCCGTGGCACGGTGGAATCCGCTTAAGACGCATAAAGTTCAGAATACCGAATCGAACAGTACCCCTCAGGCTAAAAGGCCCCCTTGATGCTGTCGCTCTTCCCCAAGACCTCCCTGACCACCGTCGCAGGAATTGGCGCTCTTTGCTTTGGGCCCTACATGGTGCAGGAGACACAGACCGGCCGCGATCTGTGGAATTGGGCAACCAAACAGGCTTGGCAATCCATCTCAAGCAACACCCCGCCGCTCCGCGATCGCGATACACCCACCGACCCGCCTCCCGGCCAGTTCGTATCGACGTCCCCCTTCAGCACCCCAACCACTCCAGATAGTCGGCAACGTAGCGAACCTTCCGACCCGGCCGCTGAATCCTACCCGTCGACTCCAGGACCCGCGACCATCGATCTGCGAGCTTGGCTGAGGTGGGATCTGCCCAGAGGCTATCTGATTTGGCAACATCCAAACGCGGCGATCGTCCCAACCGAACGAAACCTGCTGGGCTATCGCATCCCTTTCACCACGGGACTCCAACCGCACGACCTCACAGGTACATTAACTTACTATTTTGATTCCAAAGACCAACTTCAGCGGATGGAACTGTCCGCTGCTTCCGGAAACCCCTGGCCGATGACCCAGTGGCTTTTGCCCCAATTTCGCCTGCAGCCCATCCCCTCGACGCACCCCAACGTCCGCTTGGCGATCCTCAAGAGTCGCGACAAACCCCAGAGCCTTCTGGCAGTCGCATCCGGCAATGCCTCTTCCGCCAGCACACCACACGAACTCTTCCTCGAACTCAATCGCTCCACCGATCTTGGACTTGGTTTTCACTCCAGCCAACTCCTTCAGCCAACAAGCAATCCATGAGCCATTCGGCGCTTCGCCTTGTTTCCCTAAGCAACAGGCACGATCGCTTGACGACTCCATGCCCCACGAGCCTGTGCAAGGAACCAACCAAGTTCCATCCTTCATCCCCGCGGATACTCTCGACCAATCACGAACCAAGGATTTGGCAGTAGGTCCCCAGAAACTCTGCGTCGCTGTTCCTGGGTCTGTTATCGACCCACACCGCCCCTCGATCGACTCAGTTGCAAAAACCGTGAGAATTCGATCGCAAGCTTGCAACCCTGCATTGTCCCATAATGTGGTGACGCATCGGCTCACAGGTCGATTGTTTCGATTAAGGAGCGTCTTTCGGACGCATCCAGATCGCGGCAGTTCGCCTTCCGGGAGCCACCTCCCCACTGGCAACGATGGCATGCGAACCATCCTGTATCGTGGTGGTTGTCACCTGAGCGAACGGGAGCCGCTGAGACAACTCCCAACGGTCTTCTCGCGAATGATAGACCAGCATGTCGTCGCGGAACCCAGGGTGCTGCGACGGTGGCTGAAAACCGACGTGCGAACCATCATCTCCACCTAAAATTCCCCACGATCCGCCTCCGAGTGCCAGTGCAGGTGAAGGAGCTGCCACCACCGCTCTCGGCAACGGCGCTATGGATCGCCAGCCACCTTCGATGTCGTATCGGTACGCTTCCTTTCGGTACGTGCGAACCGGGTTGCCCTGGCTGTCAGGATCAAGCGATGCGCCGCTGAAGAGAAAAAAACCACGGGAGTCGGCTGCAATGACCGGCAAGATCATGCCAGGGCCCGGTAGGTCCTCAAGCCGCTCCCAGCTGCTCCCTGGCTGATCCGGCCGCCACCGCCAAAGCTCCTCGGAAGCCTCCGTCGCTACCGGATCCTCCGTTCCACCTACCAAGTAGACGGCATCGCCAACGGCACACGCCGCAGCGTAGGCCAGCGGCCGGGGCAGGCCAACCAATGGCCGGGCAATCGAAGACCACGTCCAATCCCCACTTAAGCTTCGCCCATCCAATCGCCAAGCGGTCGATCGATGCCGATCCGCATCACAGCCACCCAACCACAACCACTCGCCCCGCCAAGGAATGGAAACCCCATAGGCCAAAGGCTGGTCGATCGCGCGGGGCGCTTGCCACTGACCACGGCTCAGATCCAAACACCAAAGCCGATCGGTCCAAACCTTCTTCCCACCCTGCCATGGCATGCCGTCCGGAAAATTGGCCCCGCCTCCCACCAACAATCGCTCGCCAAACAGCCCGACGAAGGGCCCCGCCACTCCTAGCGGGTCGGGCAGGTCAGGCAATCGACGCCATGATGTTTCAGGAAGGGTTTGATGAACTGCTAGGGCACGCTGAAGCGATAGCACGCCACCCGCACTCAGCCCCCATCCCATCATCTGCCTTCGCGAACTTTCACAATTCACGTCCAAAGCACCTCGGTCCAACTGCCGTTCCAGGCAAAGCGTCTTCCGGAGGCGCCTTCGCAAGTCAGGCTCGCATCCGCTGTTCGCCCCCCACTGCAGCTTAGGTCCACTTGGCGGGATTCCCAACACATCTGCCACTTAGCGCTGCAACGCCGCAAGCGCCTCATCAATCAGCCCTTGGACCGATGGAGCGTCCGGCGCTTCGGCAATCAGCCGCACAATCGGCTCGGTATTGCTGGCCCGCAGCAACAGCCATCGATTCTTCCACGCCAATCTCACCCCATCTGTTTCCGTCAAGCATTCCGGCTGCAGTCGCTCCTTCAAGCGTTGGATCGAATGAGAAAGCTCCTCGGCCGTCATCGTCGTCTTGGATTTGATCATCTGCGGCTGGGGAAAATCGGTGAGCAAGTTGGAAAGCGGACGCTTTTCTGCGGCCAGTAGATCGAGCACCATTGCGATTCCAAGAAAGCTATCGCGAGTCCAACCGATCCGAGGATCGATTGGTCCACCATTCCCTTCGCCCCCAAACACCGCATGGCTCCGCCGGATCAGATCGACCACATGAGCTTCGCCGACCGAACTGCGCAGGCACTGGACGCCGTGACCGGCTGCGATCGCTTCATTGACACTGCTGCTAGCCCCGTTGATCACCACGGTGCCCGGCTGCTGGCTGAGCCGTCGAGCGATGCAGAGACTCAGCGTCCACTCTTCGCCGATGTATCGCCCCCGCTCGTCCAAAATCGCCAAGCGGTCTGCATCCGGATCCTGAACGAAACCGATGTCGTAGTCAGCTTGCTGCATGTCGGCCGAAACGGTTCGCAAGTTCTCCGCCAACGGCTCGGGCGGATGCTCGAATTCCCCATCGGGCTGTTCCCCGAGTACCGTCACGCGACACCCAAGCGACTCCAGCAATCGTCGACCAAGCCGACTTCCGGCACCATGGTTGCTGTCGAGCAAAACGGAAAACGCGCGTTGTCGAATGGCTTCGACGTCGACAATCTTCAAAAGAGACTCCAGATGGGCGGCGTGCGGATCTTCGATTCCTTCCACGCGCCCCAGCCGATCGTAGGGAACCCACGCCGTCTCATGGCGCTGATAGGCTTCCTTAACCGCAGCTCCTTCGCTCGCTGGAATCACACGCCCTTCGGAATTGAAGAGCTTGATTCCGTTGTACTCTGAAGGATTATGACTGGCCGATATCTGAATCCCCCCGACCGCCTTCCAGTGGCGTATAGCCACCCCTACCGTAGGCGTCGCCGTCACGTCGCAGTCGAGAACCAGTCGACCACTGGCCACCAGCGTCGCCTTCACCGCATCGCTCAGATACTTCCCACTGGCTCGTCCATCCCGAGCCACCACCACCGGGCCCTCCGGCAACTTACTGGCGTAGGCGGCAACATAATCGACAGCCACCGCAGGATGAAGCGACTGTCCGACAATCCCTCGAAGACCGCTGACACTGATAATCAAAGAAGACATAACCGGACCACCACTCCCAAAAGCGAAACGAATGTCGATGGCGTGGCACGGCAGCTCGCAGCATGTGCCACTGAAGATAAGGGACATTATCTTACTTCACCGCACCCGGTAGGCCATGCCCGACGAATCCGAATTCGCCTGTGGCTCTCCCGCAAAAGGATGGCATTGCCGTCCTGAGACCTTTGGCCTTCTGGGCAATCTGCCCCCCTTGGCGTAAACTCAGATGCGTTCAATCTCCCTAAATTGCCTCGTCCACAAAAGGGCGGTTCCACGATGAATTCTTCAGCTCCCTCGGGCCCCACGCCTCCCTCCGATGACTCGATCTCCAACTGGCTGAAAATTGCGGAATCGGCCTGCGTCGAAAAGAAGATCACTGCGGGTGCGTTAGAAAACATTCGTCAGTGGCTTACCCAGCCTCGTTATCTGGCTTACCGAGCGATCCTTGGGGAACACTTGGAAGGCGGACGCTGGAGGGAATTGGATGACGCGTTTTGGACCATCATCCCGTTTGGAACCGGCGGCCGACGTGGTCGCATGTATCCGATCGGATCCAATGCCATCAACGATCGAACCATCGGCGAGAGCGCTCAGGGACTAGCCGAATATGTCCTTGAAAAAGTATCTGACCGTCCCCTGCGATGTGCAATCGCGTATGACACCCGACATCGATCGCGACATTTCGCAGAGTTGTGCGCGTCGATCTTGGTAGCCAACGGGTTTACCGTCTACTTCCTCGACGATTACCGCGCCACGCCCCAATTGTCTCTGGCGGTCCGATTGTTCCGATGCCATTGCGGCATCATGGTCACCGCCAGCCACAATCCTCCCAGCGACAATGCAGTCAAGGTCTACTGGTCGACAGGTGGCCAGATCGTCCCGCCCGACGATGCGGCCATCATCGATCGCGTGATGCAGGTCGATGAAATCCAATCGGTCGATTTCGCCCAAGCCTGCGCCGATGGGAAAGTGATGATGGTAACCGACCAAGTCGATGCCGCCTACCTGAAGGCTGCTGGCGAGTTCGCACTGCCTGGCTCACGCAATCTCAAACTCTTGTATTCCCCTCTGCATGGCGTCGGGTCGTTCGCCGTCCCTCCGTTGCTGAGACAAGCCGGTTTCCAGCAGATCGAGATGTTTGGCCCACACGCGGAACCGAATGGCGATTTCCCCAACGTCCCTGGACATGTCAGCAACCCAGAAAACCCTCCGGTCTTCGAAGCGATGATCGCGCACGCAAAGCGTGAGGGACACCGCCTGATTCTCGCAACCGACCCCGATTGCGATCGCATGGGTTGCGCTGCCCCGGAAACGATGGATACCGCTGGCCCGTGGCGAATCTTCAACGGCAACGAAATCGGTGCCCTGCTGACAGATTTTGTGCTGCGAAAGTTCCAGGAACTCGGAAAACTGACTCGCAGCTCCTATGTCATCAAAACGCTTGTGACCACCGACCTGACGCGAAAGATCGCAGAAGCCTATCATGCCCGCTGCGAAGGCAACATCCACGTCGGCTTCAAGTGGATCGCTCAACTGATCGATGCCCAGGGCCCCGATGCCTTCGTCTTCGGGACCGAAGAATCTCATGGCTACTTGGTCGGGCAGTACGCACGGGATAAGGATGGTGCCGTCGCCTGCCTTCTGATGGCTCAACTGGCAGCAGAACTTGCAGCCAACGGAAAATCGCTCTGCGATCAACTCGATGCTCTCCACCGACAGCATGGAGTTCACCTGGAAGATCTCCTCAATGTCCAGATGGAAGGAAGCGAAGGGATGGAGCAGATGAAGAAGGTGATGGCAGCCTTCCGCGCCTCCCCGCCCAAACAACTCGGCGACTCCCCAGTCCTTGAAATGAAGGATTACCAGTCGCTTCAGAGTCTGAATCTGGCAAGCCGCCAATCCCAATCGCTTGACGCCCCCAAGTCGAATATGGTCATGCTGGACCTGGGAGACTCCGGAAACGCCGTGGCCGTCCGGCCAAGCGGCACCGAGCCCAAGGTGAAGTTTTATTTCTTTGGAGTCCTTCCCACTTCCAACGCCGATCTCGCCAGCGACCGCCGTCAGCTAAGGAACCGCATCGATTCCTGGAAGCAGGCGCTGAAGGACTATATCCAGCAAGTGATCCAGGGGTGACCTCCGTGATTCTTTCGGAAGTCGAGTAGGGAGTGTGCAGCGGTCGCCAGATTCTCCACCGTCTGGCGACGGTGGCTACGAAGAGATGGGATCGTAGCGCGCGCAACCAACGTCCTTTTCCACCGTCTGGCGACGGTGGCTACCAAAAGACGGGATCGTACTGGCTCGCAACCAACGATCTATTCCACCGTCTGGCGACGGTGGCTACGAAGAGATGGGATCGTAGCACGCGCAACCAACGTCCTTTTCCACCGTCTGGCGACGTTGGCTACGAAGAGACGGGATCGTAGCACGCGCAACCAACGTCCTTTTCCACCGTCTGGCGACGGTGGCTACGAAAAGGTCCTGCGCGAACGCCAAGTGATCTAAGGGCGCACCTCGCCTTGGATGCATCCCCCCGTCAAGGAATCCGACTGGGGGACTGAACCAGACCGGCGGCTGGAAGATACGAATGCCGGACATAATCGGCCAACCTCCGATGGCTGCTAAATCGCCAAGAACAGGTCCGGATCGAATCCTTCATACGCTCGATCCATCCCTCCGGAATCCCAAGATCGCTCTGGCGATAATACAGCGGTACCACCTGCGACTCCAAAAGCTCCATCAGATACCGAGCGTCTCTCGCATCGGCCGCCGCTTCGTCGGCATGCCCTTCCCCTTTCCCGATGGCAAATCCGTTGGTGCCGTCGTACGCTTCGGCCCACCAACCATCGAGAATGCTGCAATGGAGAACGCCATTGATAGCTGCCTTCTGGCCACTGGTCCCCGACGCCTCCAGCGGCCTTCGAGGCGTATTGAGCCAAAGGTCGACACCTTGAACCATCGCACGACAAATCTGCATGTCGTAATTGGGGAGGAAGATCAGGCGACCTCGAAAGCGTGGGTCTTGCTGCAATTGCGCGATCGACTGCAAAATCGCTTTACCCGGATGATCCTGAGGATGCGCTTTCCCCGCAAACAGCAATTGGACGGGACGCTTTGGATTTCCGATCAACTCCGCCAGACGATCCAAATCTTGAAACAGAAGATGAGCCCGCTTGTAGGATGCGAAACGTCGTCCAAAACCGATCGTCAGCCGATCGCTTTTCCAGTCTCCTGGCCCCACTTCGGCATGTTCATGCAGCAGCTCCGTCGGATCCATCGCGACCTTGGTTGCCAGTTGCATGCGATAGTTGGAGATGAAGTCGAGCAATTGCTGCTTCAACTGCTGATGCGTTTTCCAGCACTGGCTTTGATCAAGATCGGCTACGGGCTCCCAAGTCTCTGGCCGATCGATCCACTCCTGCCACCCTTTTCTCAGCAAACCATCCCAAACATGCCGCCAAGGCTCGGCCAACCAAGTCCCCAGATGGACGCCGTTGGTGATATGGGAGATCGGGACCTCATCGACGGACCTGGAGGGCCAAAGGCTTCGCCACATGGAGCGAGAGACGCGGCCATGCAGGGCGCTGACGCCGTTGGTGCGAGCCGCCGCGCGAAGCGCTAGAGCGGTCATGCAGAGTGGTTCATAAGGATGCGGGGGAGACTCGGTGACTAGATTCACGAAGCGATCCTGCGGAATCCCCAACTGATTTCGCATCGGCCCCAGATACTCTTCCATCAGGTCGCCGCTAAAGCGATCGTGTCCTGCCGGTACCGGGGTGTGGGTGGTGAAAACAATTCCTGGATGCCTTTGCTCCCATGCCGTATCAAACCCGCAACCCTCGTCCTCCATGGCCTGACGAGCCCATTCCAGGCTGGCAAATGCGCTGTGCCCTTCGTTGAGGTGGAGCACCGAGGGTTGGATGCCCAGCGCCCGGAGAGCTCGCACGCCTCCGATCCCCAGGACGATTTCCTGCGCGATGCGGGTCTGGCGATCGCCTCCGTAAAGCCGCTGAGTGATCATCCGATCGGAGGGGCTGTTGGACTGGGTATTGCAGTCCAGCAGCACCAACACCACTCGGCCGACCAGGAGTTTCCAAAGCCTAGCGTAGAGCGGCCCGGCATGGCGATCGACGCGCACCTCCACTTGCCTTCCGTCGCTGTCGCGAATCGGCGAAACCGGAAGATGTTCCAGTGGTAGATCGCTGTAGATTTCGCGCTGCAGCCAATGTGGATCGATCTCCTGCTGAAAGTAGCCTTGAGAGTAAAGCAGCCCCACCCCAACCAGCGGGATTCCGAGATCGCTGGCGGTCTTCAAGTGATCGCCGGCCAGCACGCCCAGCCCACCCGAGTAGATCGGAAGGGAAGGATGGAGAGCGAACTCGGCGGAGAAGTAGGCGACAGGCCGAGCCCGAAGCGCGGCTGCCTCCCGTCGGCTCCAAAGCAGCGATTGCTGCATGTAGCCTTCATACCGCGCGTGCAGGGCGGTCACCGCGCGACCGAAGGCAGGATCTTGCCGGAGCGATTCCAGTTGGGGAGGATCCAGTCGTTTCAGCCATATCCAGGGATTGCCTTCGCAAGAGGCCATTCCCTGGGGATCGAGTCCATGAAAGTACTGCTGGAATTCGGGATCCCAGGTCGACCAAAGGTTTTCCGCGCAGCATCGCACCATGGCGATCGGGTCGTCGAGATCGGCTGCATGGCAATCTCCGCGCAGCACCACGGGCATCCAGGACATGTTCGATCCAAAAAGAGGGAGGGGTAGGTCGCATCCGAACGATGCAATTCGATCTTCAAAAGATTGATCGAAGCGAGCCTAAAATGCGAGAGGCTCGATAGGTTCGCGCGAGAAAAACAGATGAAGTTCTAGCCCCAACGAAGTGGTGGGGCATCCGGCTAGCAACCCAAGCCCCTTTCCAGCGTCTGGCGACGGTGGCGACGAAGAAGGGGGATCGTAGCATGCGCAACCAACGCCTTTTTCCACCGTCTGGCGACGGTGGCTACGAAGAGGTCCTGCGCGCACGCCGAGGGCGATCCTATTCCCTCCCATGTTCTCCCGCATGGCAATTCGCAATAAACTAATCGGTGAACTGAGAGCCATTCGATCGACATGAAGTGAGATGGATTCTGTCGCCGAGACAGAGAGAAGCGAAAGGGAGGGCGGGGGATGAGCAGCATATTCTCGACGTATTCGACCGGCGAAAATCGCGTGACCGCTTCCTTCCTCGCAGTTCTCCGCGCCCTGTCGCTCGATCGCATGCAGCGATTGCTTGGGAACCTCATGGAGCAATCGGATTTCGAGTTGATCCGCTTTGAAAACCAGCCATCCAAGGGGGGTGCTGGCGTCCCGGACGCTTTGATCCACAGTAGCATCCGACTGCTGGTAGAAACCAAGATTGCACGCAACACTGTCAACCTGCCTCAACTGAAAAGGCATCTAGCCCGACTCGATGAGGCAAGCGAAGCCGTCGCCCTACTGCTGGTGCTCACACCCGATGACTCGCGCCCCCAAGAGATAGACGCAACAAAGGACCAGCGCGTTGTATGGGCATCTTTCTCGATGCTCGATCAAGCGATCGACGAAATCCTGGACGACAAGTACGAAGTGGTTTCCGAGCGGGAGGCGTATTTGCTGAGGCAGCTTCAGAGCATGCTGACCAATGAAGGTCTTTTGGCCAACCCGAATGATGTCGTCATCGTGGCAGCTCGCAGCGCCTGGCCTGACTACCAGGATTTCCATGCCTACGTTTGCCAGCCGAACCGACCTTTTCAACTCGTCGCGCGGATGGGGTTCTATTCGAAGGGGACGATCTACCCACTGGTACCGAAGATCTTGGCAATTCACGACGAAGTGCAGATGCGAACTGGTGCCCACAAAGGATCGCTCGGCAAACTAGTGGATCACTTGGTGTCGACCGGCAAGCGGATCGAGGGGAATTCGTATAAGGTGATGATGCTGTCGGCTCCGGATTCCCCCGAGACATTGAAACTGGACAAGCCGATTGCGAACGACAAGCGATCAAAAAGTGGAAAGCCAACAGCTTTCACGATGGGTCAGCGATACGTATCGACGCACGCCCTGCTTCACGCCACAACAACCTCCGACCTGGATGGATGAGACCTCTGGCGACGGTGGCTACGAAGAAGTCCTGCGCGAACACAGGTAGCCAACGCGACCACGCGATGGATCGTAGCACGCGCAACCAACGCCCCTTTCCACCGTCTGGCGACGGTGGAAACGAAGAAGGGGGATCGTCCTCTCGCAACCCACGCCCCTTTCCACCGTCTGGCGACGGTGGCGACGAAGAGGTCGGTCGACTGCAATGGGAGAAAAAAGTAGAGCAGGCGATACTAGACCAGGTAGAGAGCGAAAATCGAGTTTCCGTTAGAGTCTTGGCCTCTGGGTAATCTCACGGACCTAGACGCTCTGCTGCTCTCACTCTCCTCAGCCTTATAAGGTCGCCGAAGGCGGTAGTCGGGGTGACAGGACGGCTATTGAACTTTTTCTACGGGAAATTCGGGGCTGGGAATCTGATTTGCTGCGACGAAAGGACGACGGTTTACCCCACTTTTTTGCATAACCGTCCAGGAAACTCCCCGAGACGGACTGGAACTCAGCAGCCTCAGCCAAAGTGACGACGAGATTTGAACCGCCTACACTACCGCTCGATAGATAGTTGCGGCAATCGGGCGCATTTGCGTCACAATGAATCCGAATCTTTTGAACCCCAAAATCCCTCAAAATCAGCCAGCAATCGCTCGACGGAGAAAAACCTTTGCGCTGACAAGTAGCACAGCTAGAGGGTACTTTGGCATATAGGAAGCGGACAATCTTTATGTGTGGAGTTTGCGAATGTCACTAGTTCCCCCGGGAGGACCAAGCACAGTCAACGGCGTCCTCTACCAGATGCTCTTCTCGTTGCTCACGCTCGGCGGCTATCGGGTATTTGGGCCCCGGTTGGGCAACGGCCGGCTCGAGCAGGTGACGCTCATCCTCGAGCCGTCGAGCGGTGGGGATCAGCAGGCACTCTACCCCGGGGTCCGGGTGGTGACGCAACTGAAAGCGAGGAGCACGGGCGGCTCGTGGTCGCTACAGGAGATCGTGCGTGGCGTGCTCCCCGACCTCTACCGTGCCGTTGATCTCGCTTGGCCGGACAGTGACTACCAGTTCGTAACCGAGGGCGAAAAGGGCCGGTGGACACAAGCAGAAGAGCTCTTCCGGAATCTGCCTCCAACGATCCCGGCCGGAGGTTGTCTCGACGCACTTGACGACTCGAAGGAGATCAAATTCGGCAGTGCTCGGGCGACCGCCAGCTCGTCGGACAGCTTTTGGGGAGACAGGCGGTATACTGCGCGCCGACTGGTCCGAAAGATTGTCGAAACGCTGCGAGAACGGAAAGACGTCGCGAAAGAGCCCTACGAGGAGACTTGCCGGAAAACATGGGTACTGCTCCGGGGTTTCCGGTTCGTCGGACGGGCCACGCACGACGGGTTCCGCACCGAACTCGACCGTTGGCTGCTCGCCAGGATCGGGCCGGCCGAGCGGCTGTCGGAAAAGCGAGACCACCTGCTTCTGGAACTCGGCCGCCGGGCGTGCACCGGGGACGCTCTCATCGACGCGGGCTCCTTCTTTGCGTCGAAGGGTCTTGCTGAAACTCCGCTAACAAACTGGGCTCTGATATCACGGAAGACGCACGAGCACCTGACCGGAGTGTTGCGACGCAAGCGTATTGAGCTGTCCGAAGACGTTCGTCCCGGTCTGACAGAGGACATTCTCTCGAAATGGACGACCCAAAGGCCGCTTCTCATGCTCACCGGCGAAAGCGGCAGTGGAAAGACGTGGCACGGGTATCAAGCCCTGCTCACCGCTGCCGCGGGTGGGGACGTGGCGATCCTCGTCGATTCACGTGGGGACGCCGACCGAGACCTGCGCGAAGCGGAAGAAACCCTCTGGCACCGGATCATCGGGGTCGATGACACCCTGCCGCTCAGCCGACTGCGTGCACGCCTCCGACAAATCAGTCCGGGAAACGAATCGCGGCAGGTCACAGTTCTTATCGACAACGTCTCGTCTCACCGGGAAGCACAACGTCTGTTCGAGGAGGACTGGGAGGCATTCGGTGTTCGCATCGGAATTACCTGCACCCCCCAAGTTGCCGATATCGTTCGACCTCTTCTCGGAGACCGAGGGCGAGAGGTTCAGGTGCGGGACTACTCGCTCCAGGAGCTACAGGCGTTCATTTCCCGCGTGGTGGGGATCGCCTGGGAGGACGTCCCGTTTGACGTTCAGAAGACGCTCAGGCGCCCACTCTTGGCCGACCTGTTCGGCGGTCTTGTTGGGGACGTCGGCTGGCTACCACGGAACGAGTACGATCTCTACGAGCAGGCGTGGAAGTCGCTCCGCAGCCGGGGTGTTGGGGCGTTCGACATTGACGGGCTCCGCCGGGCGGCGTTGGGTGTGCTGACGGGTGTAAGCAGCTACCCGTGGTTACCGAGCGTTCTCAGCGACTACGATCTACAATCCGAGGCCGTTGAACGGTTGGTGAACGCCGGCTGGCTACGCGAGACGACGAGCGGTGACTTCGAGGTTTGGCACGACCGCATGCTGAACTGGACGGTCGCCGAGGCGCTCGCGCACGAACTGTGCCGCGACCCCGATCACGCGGAGTCTCATATCCAGAGCATCGCGAGGCTCCTTCAGGAGCCGAGAGTCGGCAGCGGCCACGTCCTGGGCTACGTCCCACTCGACGTGATGTGGCTTGTGACCGGAAGGGGGAACAAAAAACTCTTTTCGCGGCTGGTCAGTGCCTGCGAGGCCACCCTCGGGTGGCGATCGTCGGAAATCCTCTACAAGGAACTCCTCCCGACACTCGGGAGTCGCGCAGTACCACTCCTACTCGAACGTCTACGCTCTGCCGCCGATTCGGGTCCGTCGTATCTGGTGAAAAACGTGATCAACGGTCTCATGGCAACGGGCGACAAGGAACTCCGCGATTACGCGTCGGAACTCCTGGACTCGCCAGCCGCGAAGGTCCGACGCGCCGGCGTTCGGTTGATGACGGCGGCGCCGACGGCGGATGCGCTCGACCGACTCTGGGCGATACATGTCGAGGGGGTGAGGAAGCCCGACCCGTACTTGTGGCAGCATTCGTCGAAGTTTAACCTCTACGAAGACACCTTCAATGCGCTAAAGGAATGCGTGCCTCTCGGTCTCCCATGGCTCGAAAGAACCATACACGAGGCTGATTCTGCTGCTGTTCCGGTCCACGACCTTGCTTACCTGGTGTCCGCAGCGGGCGACGAGGGGACCTGGCGACGCTGTAAGCAGGCGCTGCTCGCAAAGGTTGACGCCGCGCACGAACGGTCGATCGCAAGCTGCGTTCTTACTTTCCGCGATAGTAGCGAACTCGAATGGCTGGAATCCCGGGTCGCGAAGATGGAGGATTTGGTCGGGATGGTCGCATTACGCGCGCTCACCGTGATGGAGCCTCCGCGCGCCCTCGCACTACTGGACCGAATGGAAGACGCGGTACTCTACCTAGCCCGCCGATCTTGGTTCGCCGAACTGCACCTCCACCTCCCCGCCGAGGTGATGGCCCTTTTTGCCGCCAACCTGCGAACCCACGAACAACCGCTGAAGTACGCGCTCGTCCTCCAGGGGAGGGAGGATCTGATTGATGCGGCATCGTTCGACTTCCTCCTCGACCGGCTGACGGAGGAGCTCGCCGAATCACTCGTATCGGAGCGTCCGCCGAACGTTACCGCTGACTGCCGAACGGGTCTGTCGTTCGTCAACAATGTCGCACGCCCGGAACTTCTCGACCGACTACGCCTCCGCCGGGGAAAGCCGTTCGAACAAAACCTAACGGAATGGGCGATCGCCCTCGGCCCTCAAGAAGGGCAGTGGAAAGTCCCCGAAGAATTCGACGCACTGGACGCGCTCGCGCGGATCGGCGGGGACGGCTTCAATCGCGTCATCGACTTGTGGCTCGAGCGGGCAAGTTGGGGCGGCAAAATGCACGCGGTTCAGATGGCCCAGCGCCGAGCCTCGCCCCGGACGAGGGAGATTCTCACCGCGCTGTGCGATACAGGCGGGAATGATGATGACGAGGAATCGGAGATTCTGAGTGGGTACGCAGCGTCAGCCCTTGCGACACATTGCTGCTGGGGCCCAGTGCTCCGATACTACCTGCGTGTCGGGCTCAGAGGACTGACCATCGTCGAAGATTGTTGCCCAGAGATCGACCCACCACTCAATGACTCAATCCTCACGGACGTGTTGGCGGAATTCCGGGGCGAACACAGGCCGACTCCCGGTTCAGTGTTATGCGTTGGAATTGCGTCTCGCCGCGACCTGCTCCCAGAGGTCCGCGCCGCCCTCCGTCACGCCGAGGCCGGTTCGGACCTCGCCGGCGCCTGCCTGCTCGCACTGCAGTGGCTCTGCGATGCTGATCCGGATGTCGTTCCGCTGATCGCCCGGCACCTCGAGTCGCACAACCACCACGCAACGAACGCGCTCCTCGCGAACGGGAGCCCGGCTGCCGACGAGGAACTCGGCAACGAACTTCGGCGGCGTGCTGACTTGCAGTTCGCGGTCATCCTTGCCAACGACCCTCGGCACCGTGACGCGGGTATCGCGGCGATTCGCCAGCTCGCCTCCGACGGGTACAAGTTCAGATTCGAGTCGGGGCTCGTGAACCTCGTCGCCCTCGCACGTCCCGATGCACTCCCTGCGATCGCCGATAGCCCCGAGTTGTTCGCACTTGCCGAGGAAGTCGGCTACAGCCCCTACCAACCCATCCGCATCGAAGGCGAGAAGTCGGCGGCGCTTCGCATCGTCGGGAGCAAGCAACCGGATGCTGCAGTGCGAATGGCACTCGCTAGGCTACGTCACCCTGACACCCCGGACCGTGAGTTGTACATCCCGGTCGTTACTGCTTTCGCCGGGGACAACACAGTCAGGGTGCTCATGGACATCGTTCGACTGGAGCCGCCGACGCGTGTGATTCAGGCCATCGGGCGAGAGCTGGGGCGTCTCGCCGCAGACGCAGTTGTCCTACAGTGGCTCCGGAGCTCGATCGTAGAGGAGCGGCTCGCAGCGTGCCGTATTGCCGGGTTCCTACCGTACACGGACTTTTTGGACGCGGAAGTTCGAGCCTGTGCGGCGGACGCGGACAAGCTTGTCTCTGACGCGGCGGTCGAAGCCCACGAGAGGTTGTTGCGTCGCCGCACCGTAGGCGAACTAGTGTCCGCTATCGGAGCGGAGACCGATCTTCCCCACCGCTGGGTACTTCTCGACGCCCTCGTCTCAGTCTCCGACCCCGGATCAGAAGACGCGGCCCCCGCATGGCTAGAAGAAGTCAGACTTCGCATAACGCCCGCTCAGGCACTCCGTCTTTCGGAGAGCCTCGCTAAACGGCGAAAAAAGCTTAATGAGGAGATGGATCGCGAGGATAGTAGGCGATAGCAAGCAACACTTTCCTCTGATCTTTATCGTCATGAATCGAAAATTGCAGTTTTACGATCGTACATATGTCGAGTAAGGTCAATTTGGCATGAGGCTAACGAATAGCAAAAGCGAAATCAAACTATCGACTTTGAGATTCTGGCAGCATGCTTCGGTCCGAGACACAGGAATAGTTTCAGTGAAATCGTAATTCTAAGTTGTCGATGTAAGCAGTTTGGAATCGTCGTCAGAGACTTTGTCCGCCGCTGCATCGAATCTCTACGCTCCCCCAGCGTTGCTGCAATACCACTGCAAAATAGTCGGGGTGATAGGATTCGAACCTACGACCCTCTGCTCCCAAAGCAGATGCGCTAGCCAGACTGCGCTACACCCCGTAGGCAAAACAATCTAACCGATAGACCAAGTCCGGCCAATGGCAGTTCGCGTTCCTGCCCGATTTCTCAAAAAATTGGTCGACTCCCTCCCTCGATGCCCCTTGGTTCCATCACTCCAAACGATAGGAAAACTGGGGTAGGTGGTTCCCAAGCCCCCGGTTTAGAATGCGTCGCGCTGATTCCAAGACGCTTGGCTTTCACAGCCAACAGGACGGGTCTCTGTTAGGAATTTTGACCCGCCACGATTCGCACGCACCAGGGAGGGAAACCATGTCGATTTCGTTTCGGTTCCGTTCTTTTGTCACTCTTTTCGCCTCCGCAGCCCTTCTCGGGTCCCCTGGGCTCTTCGCTCAGTCCGCCCCAGGAACTGCCGCTCCACCGGCCGCCGCTGGACAGGCTGCTGTCGCCGCTCCGGGCGCCGCCGCAACTGCTCAGGCCCCCGCAACAGCTCAGGCCCTCGCCGCCGCCCAGCAACTGCAGCTCCAGCAGCTTCTGGAGCAAATCCCTCCCTATCGCCCCACGGCAACGCTGAAAGGGAAAGTCGTGATCTCGGGATCGACCACCATGGCCGATCTAGGGCACCAGTGGGTGGCGCTCTTCAAGAAGTTCCACCCGGAAGTCGAGTTCTCCGGTACCCCCGAGGGATCCGACAAGGGAATTCGGCAATTGGCCGACGATCCGACGGTCATCGCTGGCGTCAGCCGTGGAGTGGATGGCGAGGATCTGAAGATCCTGCAGTCGGGAAAGGTAAAAAAGCCGATGGCGATCGTCGTCGCCACCGATGCCATGGCGGTCTTCGTCCACAAAGACAACCCCATCGCTTCGCTCAGCCCCGAACAGCTGACGCAGATCTACTCGGCGGCTCCCGGTAGCCTCAAATGGGGCACCTTCGCACCCGGCAGCCCAATCGCCGACCAACCGGTCAAGCTCTACGAACGGGAAGCTGGTAGCGCCAGCCAGGTCTTCGTCTCGCGAACCCTGCTGGGCGGGCGCACCGCCAACCAGGTCAATCCAGGCAACGCGCCCATCACCTCCAATGCTGAAATCGTCGCAGCGATCGGAAAGGATCCACTGGGGATCGCGATTGGCGAGCTGTCGACTCAGAACCCAAGTGCACGCAAGGTCCCTTTGCTGATCGATGGCTCTGCGGTGCCTGCCGAGTCGGCTTCGGTGCTGGCAGGTCGCTACCCGCTGATGCGTCCTCTGATGCTGGTGGTCGACCAAGAATCTCTTGCCGCTGAAGGCGGAGTCCGTGAAGCGGTGCTGCGATTTGTGCTCAGTCGCGATGGACAGATGGAAGTGATGAAAGCCGGTTTCTATCCGCTGAACCCCAGCTTCATCCGCCAGCAATTGGATCAGGTCAGCGGCCAACAGCTCCGCTGATCGCCCCTCCTTCCACTCCACCCAATCTCAACTCATCGCCTTCCCTAAGGAACTCAACCCCATGTCTCCCTTCCGCTCATCGATCCGACATACCTTGCTGCTGGCCGGAGGGCTGGCAGCCTTGCTCCCCTCTCCTATTGCAATCGCTCAGGTCGGCTTCGGCACCCCCGCCGCAGCTCCCGCCGGTAGCACCTTCGGCACCGCCAGCCGCTGGACCAACGGCTTCTCGGAAGCGATGGTCCAGCTGCCGCCCCCAACGCTCAACAGCACCACCGCCGCTGCTGATCCGCGACTAGCCCCCTCACGCCCTCCGATCACCTTGGGTGCATTCGTTCAGAACACCGAAGCGGGGGTGATCCTCACCAGCGTTCAGCCGGGGAGCCTAGCCGAACGCAACCGACTGGAAGCCAACGATATCATCGTGGCCGTCTCCGGTTACCAGGTCGGGAATGTCCAAGGGAAGGTGTATGACGTCCTGGAAGAAATCCAGAAACGGGTCGATGTTTCGGGCCGCGTTCCCATCCTGATCTTTGACGGGAAGGACCGTCGCTTGGTCCCGATCGTTTTTGACGCCAGCGCCGCCACGCAAGCCGTCCCCGGTATCTCGGGCACCGCGTCGGTGGCATCCCCCGTCGCCGTTCCCGCCGGTTCGATCCTCCGCGTGGAACTTCGCAACGTATCGAAACCGTACCAGTCGATCGATCGCGGAACCGATCTGCGCACCGTGGCTGGTCCAGGCCCTCATCAGTTTGTTATCCAGCCCAACCCTGCCTTCATCGATCCCCGAGATCAATACCGTTTGGTCGCCACCATCTCCAACTCCTTCGGCCAAACGTTGCTGGAAGGATTTCAGGATGTTCCGGCCCCCGTGGCTGGCCGCCCCGCCACCTACTCGTTGGCACTGCGACAGCCAGTCCCCGTCACCAACGCCGGATTCAATCCATCCCAGCCCGGGACCACCACGCAGGTCGGTTACGTTCCCGATACCAACGCCATCACTGCCATGTTCCAGCAGTATTTGGGGCGCATCCCCGATGCCAACGAACTCCAGGCATGGACTTCCTTCGTCGCCAAGGGGAATTCGATCGAAGCAGTCCGTGCGGAACTGCTCGCCAGCCGACAGTTCTATGACCTGTGCGGCAACGACCCAACGCTCTTTTGTCGCCAGCTGTACCAGGCCGTCCGTGGCAAACAACCTTCGCAGGCCGAAGTCAGCAACATGCTGGCACGCCTGAACGCCTTCCGAGGAGCTCGCCTGCCGATGGTCACCGAGTTCCTGGCACAGCCAAGAACCTGATGCAGCGGCCAGGCCGAAGGAACGTCTTCCGCTTCACGTCCTAGTGGACGGACTTTAGGCGACTTTAGGCAGCCACGCAGACTTCGAATCAGCCAGCCGGGTCCTTTGACGGACTCGGCTTTTTTTGTTTCGGCAACTACCAGCAAGGGAAGCCGCCGACAGCCAACGGCTCCCGACCCGGCTCGCTCCCGTTGCCTCGACCCTCTAGCGACCAAGCAAAGCCCTCGCGTGGGTTGGACTGGGGTCCAGCCTTCTGGAGGGCTGAAGCACCTCTTGCGCCCGGCTTGCCGCTTAGTATCCAGGTGCTGCTAGGTAGGGACGGTAGTAGATGGTGCGTCCCACCGGAACCGTCATTCGCTGAGCGGGAATGGTGTGTCCGGGACGGTAGTAGGGAAGGGCGTTCCAAGTCGGCCTGGCAGGGTTGTGACCGATCGATCGATAGTATTCCTGGCGAAGCACCTGCTGCTGCGCTTCGTAAAGGGCTCGCCACTGCCGGAACGTCATCGTCGGCTGCTGCGCCGCTTCCGACGCCTGCGAGGATGGCTCTTGAAGCCTCAGGGGATTCGGCTTTTCTGGGGTTTCCGGCGACTGGCCCCGGGCAACCAATGAGAGGTGAGTCAGCAGCGCGAGCGCCAAGAGCGATCGAAGGATCATCGTTCCCTACCTCCCTCCCCAGGGATCTTCTTGCCGGCAAAAACAGTTCGTTTTCGAGGTATCGGCGAGGGCTGGCCCTGCCGGTTTGCGAATCTGTAGCGATTTTCCGGAATCGGCAAGCAAACCACCCGAACGGGGATGCCAGCAAACAACCCGAAGCTTCCTGCCAAAATGACACCAACGCCATGGTTTCGTTGCGAGAGTCGACCGATCTGCGAATGAAACGCGGTGAAATCCACCGTGCAGCGGCTTGGCAACGGCTCCCGGGAAAGCCGCGACCCAATTCGGCACGTTTTTTGCAGCTTAGGGCAGCCATTCGTGATGACTGCCAAGACGGCATAGTGGTTCGGGAACTGCTGGGAGATCGCCGGGATTCCCGGATCCGGGCTTTTGGTCTGGAAGTGCGAAGCGGATTGTTTCCAGGCTTCGAACGGTTGGATCTGGCAGCAGAAACCAAGCAACGATGGTGTCCGGTCGCTGACCCGATGCGTCCGATCGGCTCAGAGGTGTGTTCCAAAAGGAGTTCAACGTGGCGAAGCAGATGGTCTTTGATGATGAAGCCCGGCAGCCGCTTTTGGCTGGGGTTTCGAAACTGGCGAGAGCGGTCCGAAGCACCTTGGGGCCTCGAGGTCGCAACGCCGTGCTCGACAAAGGTTGGGGTTCTCCCAAAATCACCAAGGACGGGGTGACGGTTGCCGAAGAAATCGAACTGGAAGATCCGTTCGAGAATCTTGGCGCCCAACTGGTCAAGGAAGCAGCTAGCAAGACCAACACCGTCGCGGGTGACGGGACGACCACGGCGACGGTCCTTGCGGAAGCCATTTTCCGCGAAGGCCTCAAAATGATCGCCGCTGGTGCCGACCCCATGGCTCTCTCGCGAGGCATCGCCAAGGCGGTGGAGGCGGTGCAGGACCATCTGACGAAGATGGCTATTCCGATCAATGAAAAGAGCCGCAAGGAGATCAAGCAGGTCGCGACCATCGCGGGCAACAACGATCCAGAGATCGGTGACGTGCTTGCAGAAGCCTTCTTGAAGGTGGGCAAGGACGGCGTGATCACGGTGGAAGAGGGTCGCGGCAGCGAAACGACCGTCGAAGTGGTCGAGGGGATGCAGTTCGATCGCGGTTACCTTTCGCCACACTTCGTCACCAACCAAGAAGAGGTGACGGTGGAACTGGAGGACTGCTATATCCTTCTGCACGAAGAAAAGATCAGCAGCAACAAGAAGCTGATCCCTCTGCTGGAAGCGATCAGCAAGGCGAAGAAGCCATTGCTCATCATCGCCGAAGACATTGAAGGCGAAGCGCTAGCGACCCTGGTGGTCAACAAGATGCGCGGGATCCTCAGCGTCTGTGCCGTCAAAGCCCCTGGCTACGGCGACCGCCGCAAGGCGATCCTGGGAGACATCGCAACCCTGACGGCTGCCAAGCCGATTTTCAAGGATCTGGGGATCGACCTGGAGAGCGTCAAACTGAGCGACCTGGGACGTGCCAAGAAGATCCATATCACCAGCGAAGAGACGATTGTGATCGGCGGCGCTGGCAAGAAAGACGAAGTCGAAGGGCGAGCGACTCAGATTCGCCGTGAGATCGACGTCACCGAAAGCGATTACGACCGCGAAAAGCTGCAAGAGCGACTGGCGAAGCTGGCCGGCGGTGTGGCTCAGATCCAGGTCGGCGCTGCGACCGAAACGGAAATGAAGGAACGCAAGGCGTTGATGGATGACGCCAAAGCCGCCACCCAGGCGGCACTTGCCGAGGGGATCGTTCCCGGCGGTGGCGTCGCGCTGCTTCGTTGCGAACCGGCCTTCAAGAAGTTGAATCTGACCGGCGACGAAGCGCTGGGGGCCAAGATCATCCGCAATGTGCTCGATGATCCTTTGCGAGCCATTGCCAACAACGCCGGTGTCGATGGTGCGGTCATCGTCAATCGGGTTCGGAACCTCAAGACCGCGACCGAAGGCTACGACGCCAACAGCGACTCCTACGTCGACATGGTGAAGGCCGGCATCATCGATCCTGCCAAGGTGGTCAAAACCGCTTTGGGGAATGCGGCCAGCGTCGCGGCACTGCTGCTGACGACCGAGTCGTTGGTTACGGAGATTCCGAAGGAAGAAGAACCCGCCGCAGGTGGTCATCACGACCATGGTGGCATGGGCGGCATGGGCGGCATGGACATGGGCGGAATGGGTGGCATGGGCGGCATGATGTAATGCCTGCCAGTCCAACGTTCGCTGCGTGAAGCGACGCATGCCGTTTTTTTTGGCGGGCGTGCGATCGATCAAAACAAACAAAAGTTCAATCGTTTCAGGAAGGAATACTACAGATGGCAAAGCTGAATCTTCGTCCCTTGGATGATCGCGTCGTTGTGGAACCGATGGAAGCCGAAGCGGTGACTTCCGGCGGCATTGTGTTGCCCGATTCGGCAAAGGAAAAGCCGCAGCGTGGCCGTGTGGTGGCCGTGGGACCAGGAAAGCTCTTGGACAACGGGACCCGTGGTTCGCTCAGCGTCGCAGTCGGCGATCACGTGATCTTCGGGAAGTACGGCGGAAGCGAAGTGGAAGTCGATGGGGTCGAATACAAGATCCTTCGTGAAAGCGACATCCTGGCCAAGCTTGGCTGATGCCTGACACAAGCCGGTCGCCATCCGCGCTGGCTTGCTTGTCTGCAGACAATTCCCTGATTCACAAGCACTGAAATACAAGGTGAAAGAGCGTGGCTAAACAATTGATGTTTGACGATCATGCCCGAGCGCGCATGCTGGCGGGCGTGGAAAAATTGGCCAATGCCGTCGCGGTCACGATGGGCCCAACCGGCCGCAACGTGATCATTGACAAGAGCTTTGGTGGCCCTACTGTCACCAAGGACGGGGTGACGGTTGCCAAGGAAGTGGAACTCGAAGACCGCTTCGAGAATATGGGTGCCAAATTGGTTGTGGAAGTCGCACAGAAGACCAGCGATCTGGCTGGTGACGGTACGACGACCGCTACCGTTCTGGCTCGCGCTATCTTCAAGGAAGGTCTGCGGAACATCGTTGCGGGCAGCAACCCGACGGCGATTCGTCGCGGGATCGATAAGGCTGTTGCGGCAGCAACCGAAAAGCTGCATCAACTGGCCAAACCGGTCACCGACCCCAAGGAAGTGGCTCACGTCGGTGCCATCAGCGCCAACAACGACATGGTGATCGGTGAGTTGCTGGCCGAAGCGTTGCAGCGAGTCGGCAAGGATGGCGTCATCACCGTCGAAGAAGGCAAGACCCGCGACACCACCGTCGAGTATGTCGATGGGATGCAGTTCGACAAGGGATTCGTCTCCCCTTACTTCATCAACGAACCGTCCGACATGACCTGCACGCTCGAAAACGCCTTGGTGCTGATCTACGAAAAGAAGATCAGCAACATTCGCGACCTGGTGCCGATCCTCGAGAAGACCAGCCAGACCGGGCAGCCGCTGCTGATCATCGCTGAAGATGTCGACGCCGAAGCGCTGACGCTTCTGGTGGTCAACAAGTTGCGTGGAACTCTGAATGTCTGTGCCGTCAAGGCGCCGGGGTTCGGAGATCGACGCCGAGCCATGTTGGGGGATATCGCCGTTCTGACCGGTGGGACATTCATCAGCGAAGACCTCGGTGTCCAGCTGGAAAACGTCTCCATCGATCACCTCGGCCGCTGCGGCAAGGTGGTGGTCGACAAGAACAACACCACCTTGGTCGAAGGGGCTGGAGAGCGGGTGGAGATCGACCGTCGAGTCGCGCAGATTCGGGCGCAGATCGAACAGACCGACAGCGAATACGACAAGGAGAAGTTCCAGGAGCGACTGGCGAAATTGGCCGGTGGCGTTGCAGTGATCAGCGTCGGCGCGGAAACGGAAGCCGACATGAAGCAGAAGAAGGCGCGAGTGGAAGATGCTTTGCATGCCACGCGAGCCGCGGTCGAAGAAGGGATCCTGCCGGGTGGCGGTGTCGCTCTGCTGCGTTGCCGCGACGCGGTCAAGGCGGCCAAGGATTCGGCCAAGGGGGACGAAAAAATCGGTGTTGAAATCGTTCTCCGCGCCCTCGAAGCTCCCTTGCGTCAGATCGCTGACAACGCTGGCATCGACGGCAGTGTCGTCGCCGACGAAGTGGGTCAAAAGCCATTGAACACCGGCTACGATGCCAACAAAGGCCAGTATGTCGACATGATGTCCTCGGGCATCATCGACCCGGTCAAGGTCGTTCGGACAGCGCTCACCAACGCCGCCAGCATCGCCGGATTGCTGCTGACCACCGAGGCGATGGTGACCAACATCGATAAGGACGAGCACAGCAAGCGAAAGCCTGAAGGTGTCGTCTCGTAACGGCCCCCCGGGCTGGTAGCGACAAGTGTGATTGTAAGGCTACTTTCCCGGCGGGAAGGTAGCCTTTTTTTCTAAGGATCGAAGATGGCTTCCAAGCGTGATTACTACGAAGTGCTCGGCGTGGCACGGACTGCCACTCAGGATGAGATCGCGAAGGCGTATCGGAAGTTGGCGCTGAAGTACCATCCCGACAGCCATCCGGATGACGCCAGTGCAACGCAGAAGTTCAAGGAGGCAACCGAGGCGTACGAAGTCTTGGGAGACCAGGCCAAACGCAGCCGGTATGACCAATTCGGCCATGCGGGAGTCGATCCCCAAGCGGCCGGTGCGGGAT
Source organism: Pirellulaceae bacterium (assembly GCA_044371425.1). Classification (GTDB taxonomy): domain Bacteria; phylum Planctomycetota; class Planctomycetia; order Pirellulales; family Pirellulaceae; genus JBEISR01. The sequence continues at coordinate 83,560 of JBILTR010000019.1, forward strand.
CGGCCGATATGAGCGACCTGTTCGAAGCCTTCGGCGATGTGTTTGGCGGTTCGATCTTCGAAGATTTCTTCGGGCGAGGAAGAGGCAGGCAGCGAGTCCGCCGCGGTGCCGACCTTCGCTGCGACGTGACGCTGGATCTCGAAGAGGCAGCGAAAGGTGTCAAGAAAACGGTCTCCCTGACGCGATTTGCCCCCTGCAGCAACTGCAAGGGAACAGGAGCCGCCAAAGGTTCGCAGCCGGAAGAATGCCGACGCTGCAATGGCCGTGGCCAGATCGTGCAGGCACAGGGCATCCTACGCGTGCAGACCGCTTGCCCGGTCTGCCGCGGATCTGGAAAAACCATCTCGACTCCCTGCGGTACCTGTGACGGGCAGGGGATGACCCCCGTGGAACAAAAACTGGAGGTCTCCATTCCCGCAGGGGTCGATGACGGCATGCGGGTTCGTCTGGCCGGAGAGGGACAGCCTAGCCCCGACGGAGGGCCTCCCGGAGATGCCTACTGCTTCGTTCATCTCCGCCCACATCCGGTGTTCAAGCGAGACGAATCGAATCTCATCCTGCACCTGCCCATCACTTTTAGCCAAGCCGCCTTGGGCACCACCCTAGAGGTCCCAACGCTCGATGGCAAAAAGCCGCTGGACATCCCAGCGGGGACACCAAGTGACACCGTCTTTCGAATTCGCGGTATGGGGGTGCCCGACCCACGAACGCGATCCCGAGGAGATCTCCTGGTTCAGGCGACGATCGAAGTTCCCAAAAAACTCTCCAAACGTCAGCAGGAACTGCTCCGAGAACTCGCGGAGACCGAGAACGAACATGTGACCCCGGAACGCAAAGGATTCCTGGAACGCCTAAAAAAATACTTTGGCGCCTCCGACAGCTCTTCCCCTTCGGGTAGTTGAGCCGATCGGTAAGGCGCGGCAAAACTCAAAAGACTGCTTGGGACGAAACAAGGATTGGATCGATGAGCAACGACAGCAAACAGAATGAACATGACGATCGGACAATCGATCATTCGAGCGACGAGGCGACGGCGGCAGCCGGAGCTGACCAGTTCGCATCGGAAATCGGTGCCCAGCCCAACGGCGATCCCTCTACCCGCTCCGAAACCGACCAGCTCCGCGAGGAGCTAACGCAGGTAAAGGAACGGGAACTGCGGACGCTCGCTGAGATGGAGAACATGCGGAAGCGGCTGGCGCGAGATCTAGAGCAACAAATGCGATTCGCACACCTCCCGCTGCTCAAAGACATGCTGGATGTCGTCGACAATCTCAAGCGGGCCCTAGACGCCTCACAGCCCGATGCAGCGGTCAAGCAGACGCTGCACAGCGGTGTTCAGATGGTTTACACCCAGCTGATGGGGACATTAGATAAGTTTCATTGCAAACCAATCGACGCCACAGGGAAACCGTTCGACCCGAACCTCCATCAGGCGATCGCTCAGTTGGCCAGCGCGGAGGTCCCCGCCGGCCACGTCCTTCTGGAAGCCTCAGCCGGTTTCCTGTTGCACGATCGAGTCATTCGCCCAAGCCAGGTCATCGTGTCGGTGGGGCCTCCCGCCACCGATCCAACCCCGCCCCCTGCGTCCGATGCACCACAGGACGGATGAGTGGCACTGCCCACATCGAGAGAGGACCAAGACCCTAGTCGGGGCCCGAGCGACGTTTGGCCCGCAGGGCATGAGCCTCAGAGAAAACGAAGGAGATTTGCAAGACCATGCCAACCTACGAATACTTGTGCGACGCCTGCGGACATCAGTTTGATCTTTTCCAGAGCATCCAAGCTGATCCCGAAAGGAAGTGCCCTAAATGCCGAAAGCTGAAACTGCGTCGGTTGATCGGTGCGGGAGCGGCCGTGGTGTTCAAAGGAAGCGGCTTCTACCAAACCGACTACCGTAGCGAAGGCTACAGGAAGTCTGCGGCCAAGGATTCCAAGCCATCGGATGGAGGCGGAAGTGCGTCGGAATCCAGCTCCAAATCGGATTCCAAGTCGACTGCGGGGGCCGATAAGCCGGCTGCAAAAAAGAACACCAACGCATCCAAGAAGTCCGCCGAATGACCAACCGACCTCCCGAAGTTTTTATCGAGACTCTGAAAAACGGCCTGACGGTTCTCGGTGAACCGATGCCCTGGTTGCAATCGACCGCCTTCACGTTGTTGATTCCTGCAGGAACCGTACGCGAAGAAGAGTCGCTTCCTGGGTCGGCTGGCGTGCTGCAGGAGTGGATGCAGAGAGGGGCTGGGGATCTCGACAGTCGACAGATCGTCGACCGACTCGACTTCCTCGGTGTCGAACGATCCAGTTCGGTCTCCAGCCTGCATGCCATCTTCTCGGTCGCTTCCCTCGCCGAGTCGTTCGAGGAAGCGATGTCGATCTACGCGAAAGTCGTCCGGCAACCCCATTTCCCAGAAGAGGAACTGGACGACGCGAAGGCTGTTGCGATTCAGGAATTGCACTCTGCCGAAGACGACCCAGCTCACCGCTGCCTTCGAGGAATGAAGGAACTGCGATACGGCACACCCTATGGACGATCGTCCTATGGAACCTTGGCGGGGATTGAAGCGATCGATGGCGATTCCTTGACCACGCTGCATCACGATCTCTACGGTCCGCAACAAGCGATCCTAGCCGTGGCTGGGCGCTTCGACTGGAAACGGCTGATCGAACAAGTGAACCAGCTCTTTGGCGACTGGACCAAAGGCTCCCACTGGGATCGCCCCGAGGTAAACGTGCGATCCGGGGTTCAGCATATCCCACACGACAGCCAGCAGACTCAGATCGCTGTCACCTACGATGCGGTTCCCTACGAGCATGCCGAATACTATCAGTCGCGTGGACTGGTCGGGGTGCTAAGCGATGGGATGAGCTCGCGGCTGTTCACCGAAGTGCGCGAAAAACGAGGGCTGGCCTACCACGTCTCGGCATCCAGTCAGTCGTTTCCCGGAGCAGGAAACGTCCTCTGCTTCGCCGGCACAACGCGCGAGAGGGCGCAGGAGACACTGGATGTGGTCCTGCAGACGGTTGAGTCGCTTGGGGCATCGATCAGCCAGTCTGAGGTGGCTCGCCTGAAGACCCGTATCAAAACCATGCTGGTGATGGAGCAGGAATCGAGCATGGCGCGAAGCTCGCAAATCGCAAGCGACTGGTATCACCTGGGGCGAGTTCCTTCCCGTGCGGAAGTCGCCGGGCTGATCGAAGCGATCACGCCGGATTCCCTGATCGATCACTTCCGCCGCCATCCCCCGACGCGCTGGGCACTGGTCACTTTGGGCGGCGATCCCCTGGAGCTGCGCCATGGAATTTAAGCGAAAAACCTTGCCTAACGGACTGGAAGTGATCGCGGAAGTCCAGCCAGAAGCCTTTTCGATGTCGATCGGTTTTTTCGTGAACACCGGCGCAAGGGATGAGACGCCCGAGCTGTCTGGGGTCAGCCATTTTCTGGAGCACATGCTCTTCAAAGGGACCCCAACCCGCAGCGCCGAACAGCTCAACCAAATGCTCGATGACCTCGGATCGCAGTCCAATGCCTACACGTCGGAAGAGCAGACGGTGTACTACTTAAGCTCTCTTCCGGAGTTTCAGGGGCAGGCGCTGGAACTGCTGGCCGACATGATGCGACCAGCGCTACGCGAGGAGGATTTTGAGACCGAGCGGCAGGTGATTCTGGAAGAGATTGCGATGTACGATGATCAGCCTCCCTACGGCGCGATCGATCGCTTGATGGAAGACTACTTTCAGGGACACCCCCTTGCCGGTCGCGTGCTGGGGAGCTGTGAGTCGGTATCGCAGCTCAAGACCGATGCGATGCGAGGGTACCATGACGCCCATTACGCACCCAACCACCTCTGCCTCGTTGCCGCCGGCGCGGTCGACTTCGACCGTCTGGTCGAACAGGCCCGTGCGGCCACCCAGTCGTGGCAGCCTCGGCCCCGCCATCGCCTGACGCAAGCTCATCAGCCCAAGACCAGTCGTCGCTTGCTGGTTCATCCACCTGCCATCCAGCAATACACCGTCGCATTCGCTCCAGGCCCCAGCCGCAGCGATCCAGAGAAGCATGCCACGCGACTGATGACTAGCATCCTCGGCGACGACACCGGTAGCCGCCTCTTCTGGCGCCTGGTCGATACGGGCGATGCCGAAGCAGCTTCCCTGTTCACTCAGGAGTATCAGGATTGCGGCGTGGTGGGAATCTTTCTCTCCTGCCAGCCACCCGCCAGCTCCAACAACTGGCTGGCGATCGGCGACGAGCTGAAAAAGGCGCTCAGGGACAAGCTGACGGAAAGCGAACTGCAGCAGGCAAAGAACAAAGTCTGCTCGTCCATCGCACTGGCCGCCGAGCGACCAGGAAATCGACTCTTCTCGGTCGGCAACGCTTGGACGCTTCGACAGACCTACGAAACGGTGGCCGAATCGGTCGCCAAGTACCAGCAGGTGACCGTCGACCAGTGCCAAGCCGCTTTGGAGAAACTTCTGTCGGCGCCTTCGGTGATCGTATCGGTGGGCCCCGAAGAAAACAGGGAACTGTCCGATGCGATTGCGTCCCCTTCGCTGGGAGGCTGAGCGACTCCCTTCCGCCGAATGCGGCTGGCCTCCTGATTGGTAAACGGCGGGGAGATCTGATATACCAAAAGGGAACGTCTGGGACGCGCTTCCCGACCCGCGCCCCATTTCCCCCCTCCTCATTCCCCAGCCCTGCGAGTGGCGTCATGGCCAGTAAGCGATCGAAAGAGGGGATGGAACTGCATGGGGAGGAGGAGTCGATCGAAGCCAAGATGCAGCGGTGCCAGTCCGCGATCGACTATCAGTTCCAAGACCAGAAACTGCTTCTATCCGCTCTCACCCATGCTTCCAGCGCCACCAACCGCCTGGAGAGCAACGAACGGATGGAGTTCTTAGGCGACTCGGTGCTTGGCACCATCGTTTGCCAGTACCTTTACGAGCGGTATCCGGAATTCATGGAAGGAGAGCTGACGAAGATCAAGTCGATCGTCGTCAGTCGACGGACATGCGCCAAGGTATCGATCACGTTGGGGCTGGAGCGATGCTTGGTGGTTGGAAAAGGAATGCAAGGGGCGGTCAGCGTACCCAGGTCGCTGCTGAGCGACGTGTTCGAATCGCTGATCGCGGCCATCTACCTGGACGGCGGTTGGGAGGCGGTAAGAACCCGTGTCCTGCGATGGCTGGAACCAGAACTGCAAGGCGCTGTCGATGGATTCTCGGGAGGGAACCATAAATCGACCCTCCAGCAGTGGACCCAGCGCGACAACGGCAACTCCCCTTCCTACCAGCTGCTGGAAGAAAAGGGCCCTGACCACAACAAGCTTTTTCTGGTCGCTGCCGTCGTGGAAGGTCGAAAGCACACTCCAGCCTGGGGCAGAAGCAAGAAGGAGGCGGAACAGCGAGCTGCTGGAAACGCACTAGCCGAAATCCATGGAACCCCCATCCCCTTCGGCTGACCGATCGGTACCCTCCGCCAGCCGCTCAGCCCCACCCAACTGATGAGCCAGTTCGCCTGGACGCATGGAGCGGTAGAGGTAGCAAGTCGTTGGGAATCTTCCGAGGTGCGGTGGAAGCGAAACGCCCCGCAGGAGATCCAAGGGTTCCAGGGCGATCGATGGCGTGCATCGTGCCGCGACATGGGGAGCCATCCGGTGCCATCAACACCCACACGACTGCGATCGATGACTCAGCATCCGCATGGCCTGGACACCCTGCAAGACCGGTAGCGACCATCGATGGCTGTTCTTGCATCCAAAGTCAGCCATGAGAAGTCACCTTCACGGCGGAGCGATGCACGGGATAGAAAATAGCGATTTGCATCGATGCGCCGAATTGCGTCGAATTGTGTGATACGCTACCTTTGCATTCAATTCGGCCTGACGCGCGAAGAAGCGCAGGGACCAGTGCCGATCTCCTAAGAGTTGCCTGTTGAGAAAGGGGTGTGGTCGATGGTGGTTCCTTTGGCGGAAGCGAAGGTGTTGTGCACCAAGGAAGAGTTGGCGGTAGTCAAGGCCAGCCGACATCCAGAGTTGAGCAAACTGACCGCCGCGCAGGTGAAGCGACACGCAACGCTTGCTCGCAAGCTGATGGACAAGTGGAGCGATCAGTCGCGATCTCAGGCACGCACTTCCAACCGCGCGACTGGATCATCGAATCTCGACAGCCGAAGCCACGCCAAAACGGCTCTCTTCCGCGAAACGCTGGATGCCCTCGAACTGCGTTTGTCCGAGCTAGAGTCAGCGACTCTGAGCAAGACGCCAGTTCCCAAGGGGACTCCCAAGCAGGTGCGCGCCAAGCAGTCGCGAGTGGCGCGTTCCCAGGAACGCCGCAACCTACACGTCGCGAAAAAGGGAATGAATGCAGCCGCCAAGCCGGCTCCAGCACGCGTCGTCGATGCACCGGTAGAAGTCGCCAAGCCAGTGGCCAAGAAGACGCCACGGCGTAAAGTAGCAACCAAGACAGCCACTGCGGTCAAAGCGGCTGTGGCCAGTCGCGCCAAGAAGCCGGCCAAGAAGGCAGTGGCCAAGGCAGCCAAAGCTGCACGTCCCACCAAGCGAGCGATCGCTAGTGCCGCTGCTGCCCCTGTTGCGGCTTCGGCTCCCGTCAATCGCGCCGCGTCGCGGAAGGCCGCCGGTACCGCAGCGTCACGCAGCAAGGCCAAGGCAGTTCCCGCCGCCGATCGCCTGAAGGCCAACCGCATCGCTGCCTCCAACAAGTCCTCGAATATCCTCGGGCATGTGTCGGGCAAAGGCAAACGCGCGCAAGCCAAACGCGATCGCAAGGGTTGATCCATCGTCGACTTATCCACGATCTCTCAGCGATAACTGGTTCGTCGCCGAAAGATCCAAATCGATAGCATGGGGCTGATCAGTCTTTCAGGCTGAGCCAGCCCCAACTCGTCTGATGCCCGTGCGCTCCCACCCACTTCATGCTCCAGCAGTTGCCACACGCATGCCATGGTGACGGTACCACAGGAACGAAGCCTGTGCCGAGCCGATGAAGCCAACCGAGGGATGCTTCCCAAGGAAATCCTCGCGGAAGGGAGATGATTGGATGGACAGATCGAAGCTGCCGGGTAACGAGTCAGGGGGCTGGGGCTGGCTGCTTGCGATTCTCGCGCTAGCCCTGACGCTGCGCTGTGTCGCAGCGATCTACTGGCAGCAACTGGCTGGAGACCAGCTTTTTCGCTTTGGAGACAGCGTCAGTTACTGGACGTTAGCTGAGTCGATCGCGGATGGAAAACCCTACCAGTACGGTTCGGAAAACGCTCGCATCTTTCGAACCCCGCTGTACCCCTTGCTGCTGGCCCCATTGACCACCATCGAAAACCCCAGGCACGCAGTCCTTGCAGCACGTTTCCTGGGCTGCCTTCTGGGCACCGTTGCAGTGGCACTGATCTATCGAGCCACTCGATACTGGTGCAGCCCACTGGCCGCGAGGTCTGCCGCGCTCTTGGCCGCTTGCTACCCAGGGGCGATCGGAATGAGCGTATTCGTCCTCAGCGAGGCAGCTTTTTGCCCGCTGATGATCGCTGGCCTAGACCAACTGTGCCGCGCCATCGATCGCCCTCGATGGGATCGCTGGGGCTGGGCGGGCCTGTTGACCGGCCTAGCAACCTTGGCGAGGCCAAGCTGGATCCTCTGGCCGATCGCCGTTGCCTTGACCGTCGTGCTTCTGGCCATGTGCCAGCCGCGTCGCCGAATGGCCAACCTCCCATCACTCGCCTCCGGTCTAGCAATCCTGGCCCTCGCCATGGCCGTGACATTGGCCCCCTGGTGGTACCGCAACTACACCGTGTCGGGCCGATTCGTCCTCACCACGCTACAGGTTGGCGCCAGCCTGTACGACGGACTTCATGCCACAGCAACCGGTGGTAGCGACGAGAACATGGACTTCGTCGACCAGTTTGCGGAGCAACAGCGAGAGGAGGACGCGCGAAGTGCTAGCAAACCCACCGACTCCTTCGAATACCGACTCGATCGTCGAATGCGGGATGAGTCGTTGGACTGGGCTTGGTCAAATCGGGGTGACTTCCTCCGGTTGGCTTTGCTAAAGTTACGGCGGACATGGTCGCCTTTGCCCCAGGCGCCACAGCTGGGCAATCGCTTCATCCGATGGAGTGAAGCGATCGCGTACTTGGGGATCGTTGGCTTGGCTTTGATTGGATCGATACTGCCGTTTGTTCGAGAACATCGACTTTGGATCTATGCGCTCCCCATCGCCTACTTCGCAGCGATCCATGCCGTGTTTGTTGGATCGATTCGGTATCGACAGCCGGCCGTGTTGGCAGCCTGTGTCCTGGCAGGTATCGCTTTAGGTTTTTTGATCGAAACGCTTGTCAATCGGAAGTCGGCAATCTCCAAAGAGGACGCAAAAAACTCCCAAAGCCAGCGGTGAGGCCAAGGATGGCTTACCCCAGAAAACTATCCATCTTCGCACCCAGACCTTGGGATGCGGTCACTTGATGGACTCGGTATAGGATCAACAGCCAGCATGGAAGCCAGGCGACAACTTGAATTGCCCACCTCAACCAGGCGACGGTCTGGTTGGATGGTGAAAATTCTAGCGATGGCCGCCTTGGCATGCGCGATTCTGGCGCTTTACCTTTGGGGCCACGGACGGGTCGATCGCTTCCTTCGACGCGAAGTGGCACTCCGGTTGGCCCCTCAGTTTCCGCTCTACCGAATCTCGCTGGGCCACGCGACGATCGAACAGGGGAGGTCTCTGGTTCTTCGCGACTTGGTGCTGCGACTTCCCAGCCATCAAGGGGATCGCGAGGTACTGCGCATCCATCGCCTGAGTGTGGCGGGTAGCTGGGACATCGATCGAATCCTTCGCTCCAAAACCCTGCCCATCTCTTCCGTCGACATCGACGGGGCCGACCTGTGGCTGTTTCCTTGGGGGGCTCCCGGGCAGTGGAGTCTCCATGGACTGATGCAAGCCCGATCGCATCGTGCATCGCTTCCAAAAATCAAGGTACGGCGGGGAAGCCTGAGGCTGGGAGGTTCTAGCCCCAGGCAACGGGAACTGATGGTCGCGCACGACGTCGACCTGGAAGCATGGTCTTCGCTTGAGGAGTCAACGGAAACAACTCAGCCATCTCGCTCGGCGTTGCGCGTCCGTTATGCGTCGGGAGGCGGACTGGCCGAGTCGTTATCGGGAGATGCTCTTTGGATCCCCGCCACGGAGCGTCTGGAGCTCACCAGCCAATGGCACCGACTGTCGATCACCCAGAAACTATGGCAAACCGCCCCGGAGTTTCCAGATGCCTCATGGGAAAGGTTGCGAGCTTTCGAGGCGATGGGCGACGGGACGATGCAACTGGCGATGGAGCAGGGTAGGGTAGAGGACTTTCTCGTGCAGGGCACTATCGAACAAGGTCGCTATCGCGATCCCCTGCTGAAGGGAACCTTCGAATCGATTCAAGGCCAGTTCCACCTCACCCCATCACTGGCGCAACTCCGATCCCTCCAGGCTCGCTTTGGCGAAACCACTTTCGAACTCGATTTGGATCGCAAGGGCTGGCAATCGAATGCCCCCATCGACGCGCGCTGGAACCTGAAAAAACTCCGAATCGATCCTAACCTCGCTGCCGCCTTGCCTGCCAAAGTCCAGGAAACACTCCAGCGCCTGCAGCTGACCGGGTGGATCGATGCCAAGGGGGACGCTTCATTCGATGGCCAACAGTGGCATCCGGAGGCCTGGGTGCAGCTGAACGAAGGGGCGATGATGGCCGACGTCTTTCCCTACCCCGTCGAACAACTAGCCGGTCTTTTTCATTATCGGGATGGCGTGGTAATCGCTCAGCATCTCACTGCCTCCGCAAATGGACAGCAACTGACCGGATCGATCCTGATGCAGCGAGCCGAACCGAAATGGTGGATCGATCTGGAATTGCGGTCGGATGCCGCGGTCCCCATCACGCCACCTCTCCTGGCGGCATTGACCCCGAGAGGCCAACCGGCAACACGCTTGGAGTCCTTCGTCCGTTCCCTTCACCCACAAGGCCGCGTCCACCTCAAGGGTGCTAGGTTCCGTCGAGGACCTGAGGCGCCGGAGCGGTTGAGCAAGTGGATTGAACTGCAGTGCTTTGATGGTGCAATTCGGTACGATCGATTTCAGTATCCGGTCTTCGACATTCAAGGCCAAGTGATCGTCGACAACGAAGTCCTGATCCTCAAAGATCTGCAGGGTCGAAATGATAGCGCCCGTATCGTCGCCCAAGGTCGCTGCATTCTTTCCAGTCAACGCCTGGATGAACTCCAGCTTCAATTCGACGCATCCGATCTGCCGCTGGAAGAAGAACTGCAGCGTGCGCTACCAGATTCTGTCCGAGACCTTTGGGAACAGGTTCAGCCCAGCGGCACGCTCGATTCGGTCCAGGTGAAGCTGTCGCTACAGCAACCGGGCGAGCCCTTGGGCATGGAGGTAGAGATCCGTGAAACAGGGATGGACCGCGCTGGATCGGGTCACCGCGTCACCCTACGACCTCTAGCCTTACCTTACCTGCTACACGATGTTTCCTGCCATCTGCTCTATCGCCCTGGTAGCCTCGATATTCTTCAGATGAAAGGGTATCACGAAACCAGTTTGGTCAAGACCGAAGGGTCGTGCCGCGCGATGCCCGACGGCACCTGGACGGCTCTTCTGCAATGGCTGCCATCGACGCGGGTTGTCGTCGAACCATCGTTCACTGCGGCACTCCCCGCCGCCCTGCGATCGCCGATGCAAGCGATCGATCTCCAAGGTCCACTAAGCGTCGATGGCTGGACGCAGTTTCGCACCCGGATCGATGACCGGACTCCCATCGCGGAAGCATGGGATCTCCACCTCGATATCGAAGATGGTCGCATGCGGGGCGGTCAAAGCGCATCGGCCATCCGCGGATCGGTGGCCCTTCAAGGTCACATGACATCCGAAGGCCCCCTCGCAATTGGAAATCTTCAGATCGATTCCCTCGCAGTCCGCGGCGTGCCAGTGACCAATCTGCGAGGCGACTTCGCGGTGGAAGGGCATCGGCTTTGGTTCGGTCGCGATGCAGCGGCGGTCCAGAAGAAACTTCAGCCCCTGGTACGGCCCGGGACCTCGCTTGCCGCAGTTCAACCCGCCTCGGCCGAGCTGCTGGCCCAACACCCCAACAGCCTTGCACCCGACCCCAACATCCTGGCTCAAAACAACCTCACCCAGCTGGCGACTCCTCCCTCCACAACGCATCAGGAGTATTGGCTTGGGGTTCCCGTATCACCCAACCTACCCAGTCCGATCGGGATGCTACAAAACTGGCCGGCGCTGACGGCCAACCCCCTGGAGCGACAGGATCTCTTTCTGCCGGTGCAAACCGGCGACCTCACCGCCAATGCCTTGGGAGGACATCTCCATGCCTTTGGCGTGCTTCACTGGCAGACAGGGCGTATCGCCGGGAAAGCTTATTTGACCGATTCGGAATACGCCATGCTCCTGCGCGATGCGGGGGTAAGTGGAGGGGAAGCCTCTGGCCGGGCGACAGCCAGGCTGGAACTACAGGGAGTGCTCAATCACCCTGAAACCTTCTCTGGGCAAGGATCCTTTCATTTGAGGGAAGCATCGCTTTACGAGCTGCCGGTGATGGCCAAAATGTTCCGCACCTTGAGTCTCAAGATGCCCGACGAAGGGGCTTTCGAAACCTCCGATGTCCTCTTTCGCGTCGACGGCGACCGCATTGAGATCGATCACTTGAGCCTCGACGGCGACGTGATCCGACTGAGCGGCAAGGGGTCGACGTCGCTTCGGCGGGATCTCCACCTAGACCTCGACGCGTATGTCGGGGGAAGAGGCCCGCTGGGCATGGTGCTTGGCCCACTGGTCACGCACAACGAAAGCGCATCGCTGCTGCATCTGGTCGTCGACGGAACGATCGATAATCCTCAAATCCGCCGATCGATTCCCGGTATGGAAACCGCTGCCCCCTGACAGCCGGTTGTCCAGCTTACTCGCCCGCCTCCCAGCTCCAATCGAGGCCGATATCGAGATTGATGGCGGAGTGGGTTAGAGCACCGACGCTGATCCGGTCGACCCCCGTCTCTGCAATTCCCGCGACCGTCTCCAACCGGACTCCACCCGAAGCTTCCAGAAGCACCTGGGGAGCCAGCTGGTTTCGAATCAAAACCGCTTGACGCAACTGGTCGGTATTCATGTTGTCCAGGAGCACGTAGTCGGGCCGCCCCTGCAGTGCCGAAGGGAGCTGCTCCAGGGAATCGATCTCAATCTCAATCCAAATTCCCTGCCGTGTCTCGGCCGGCTGGGACTGATCGAGAAAACGCCTCGCTTCCTCAACGGCCTGTGCCGGATCCAAAAGCTGCCCTGTTTTGCTGGCGCGACTTGCCAGATGGTTGTCCTTGATCAAGACGGCATCAAAAAGACCCATGCGGTGGTTCCACGCCCCCCCGCACCGCACCGCATATTTTTCCACTCTTCGCCAGCCCGGGGTGGTTTTTCTGGTGTCCAGCAGGCGAGCGGAAGTGTGTGCGATCTTCTGCTGGAAGCGATCCGCCAGCGACGCGATGCCACACAGCGGGCCCAGGAAGTTCAGCACCGTCCGCTCGCATGTCAAAAGATCTCGGGCATCTCCCGAGAGAACGGCAAGACAGTCGCCAGCCTGGAACCGATCGCCATCGCATCGATGGGGCTCCACCGCGATCTTCGCATCGCATTCATCGAGGATGATGGCGATCAGATCGATCCCACAGGCAACCCCAGGTTGTCTTGCGACCAGACGGGCCCTTCCGCGATGCGCTGGAGGGACAAGCGCGACGGTTGTCAGATCGATCCCTCGGTCGAGGTCTTCGCGAATCGCCAGACGGACCAGCATCCTCAGATCTTCCTCCAACCTGGGATCGATGGTCTGCGATCGACGCTCTTTCGATGCACTGTCCATACGCTAGAAAACTCCTGAAAAAGTACCGTCCCCACCGGCTAGGCAAGTGGGCTGGTCCTGGCCCACCGACTTGGGAACCGCCTACAATAGCCTAGCAAGCAACGTTGCCTTTGGGGCGGATCGTGTGATTCCCGGGAGTCTAAGGCAGCTTCGCGAAGGCAAACCTAGGTGGTGGAATGGATCTCCAGCAACGCTCGATCGCATGGACTCGCCTGACGGCTTGGGCTGGCCTGCTGGCGGCGGGTTGGCTTTTCTCCTCCTTCTGGTTAGCCACCCCCTCCGCCAGCGACCGCTCGCAATCCCCTCTTCATCCGCCACGATTTCGGATCGATTTCAATCGAGCGACCACGAGGGAACTGGAATTGCTACCGGGAGTCGGGCCCACGATGGCTCAGCAAATGGAGCAGTGGCGGGAGGAATACGGTGAAATCGAGGAAGTGGATCGACTGGATGACGTTCCCGGCGTCGGTCCAGAACGGCTGCGGGGGATGCGCGACTACGTCGCACCGGCCGCCTTGCCGACCGATCTGCCAATCAAGGATCGACGATGACAAGACAACCTGAGCGGCCATTTCAGCTGACCAGTCCATTCGCTCCCTCCGGAGACCAGCCTCAGGCGATCGACCAGCTGGTTCATGGATTGCAGACTGGCCGGTCCCACCAAGTCCTCATGGGAGTGACGGGGTCGGGGAAGACCTTCACGATGGCCAACGTCATCCAGAAACTGCAGCGTCCCACCCTGGTCCTCAGCCACAACAAGACGCTCGCCGCGCAACTCTATTCGGAGTTCAAGGAGTTCTTTCCTCGCAATGCGGTCCACTACTTCGTCAGTTACTACGATTACTACCAACCCGAAGCCTACATTCCCCAGCGCGACATCTACATCGAAAAAGATGCCTCGATCAACGACGAAATCGACCGGCTGCGTCTGGCAGCCACTCATGCACTCGCCTCACGCGACGACGTGATCATCGTCGCCAGCGTTTCCTGCATCTACGGGCTGGGGTCGCCGGAAGACTACGTGAAAATGGTGGTCACTCTTCAGTGCCAGGAGACGATCGATCGCGACCAACTGCTACTGGCCTGGATCGCGGTCCAATATGAACGCAACGATATCGCCTTCGAACGAGGACGATTCCGCGTCATGGGCGACTCCATCGAAATCTGGCCCAGCTACGAGGAGTTCGCCTATCGCATCGAATTTTGGGGCGATGTGATCGAGCGGATCGGCATCATCAATCCCACGACGGGGGAGTGGCTGGAGGGTGTCGATACGGTGACGATTTTCCCCGCCAAGCACTTCGTCACACCAGAAGAGCGAATCCATTCGGCGGTGGCGGAGATTCGGAAGGAACTGAAGGAGCAGTTGGCGAAATTCGAAAGCGAAGGGAAATTGCTGGAGGCTCAGCGTCTATCGACGCGCACCCGCTACGACCTGACGATGTTGGAGCAGACCGGCCATTGCCCTGGGATCGAGAATTATTCTCGCCCTCTCTCCGGAAAACCGCCCGGCGCCCCACCCGATACCCTTTACAGTTTTTTCCCTGGCGACTTCCTCTTGGTCATCGACGAATCGCACGTCACGGTGCCTCAGGTGCGAGCCATGTATGCGGGGGATCGCAGCCGAAAGACGACGCTGGTTGAACATGGCTTTCGACTTCCCAGCGCGCTCGACAATCGTCCGTTGAAATTCGACGAATGGGAAGCTCGTTGCCCTCAGACGATCTTTGTATCGGCAACCCCCGCCGAGTACGAACTGGATAAAACCGGAGGCGAGGTGGTTGAGCAATTGATTCGCCCCACCGGGCTGCTGGATCCCATCGTCGAAGTCCTTCCTGCGCGAGGCCAGGTGGGCCACCTGCTGCAGGAGATCCGTCAGCGGATCGGCCAAAAGGAAAGGACGTTGGTCACGACGCTCACCAAACGACTGGCGGAGGACCTGGCCAACTACCTGTCAGAGCAGAACGTCAAATGCCGATGGCTGCACAGTGAACTGGATGCGTTTGAACGAGTCGAACTGCTTCAGGATCTACGGGAAGGGAAGTGCGATGTCCTGGTCGGCGTCAATCTGCTCCGCGAAGGGCTCGATCTACCCGAGGTCTCCCTGGTGGCAATTCTGGATGCCGACAAAGAAGGATTTTTGCGCAGCGAAACGTCGCTGATTCAGACGATCGGACGCGCCGCACGAAACGCCAACGCCAAAGTGCTGCTCTACGCCGACACCATGACCCCCTCCATGCAGGCGGCGATCGACGAAACACGCCGCCGCAGGAAGATCCAGGAGGAATACAATCGCCTCCACGGCATCACCCCGAAAACTGTCTTCAAGGCGGTCCACAGCGACATCCGTGATGCCACACGCCTTCGCAAGCGCGTCCAGGAAGCGATTGCTCCCACCGGCACGAGGGAGCGAATCACGCCGGAACTGCTCAAGCGAATCGAAAAGGAGATGCTGGAAGCCGCTGAGGAACTGGCGTTCGAACGGGCAGCGGAGTTGCGAGACGTCTACCTGCAGCTCAAGGAGCGCATCGGCGAGTGGTACGATCCCGAGGAGATCGCATCCAAACCCAAGACGACTCGCGGGACCAAAGGACGAAAAACTTCCCGTGGTTCCCGCAACAAATCTTGACCCACCCCCAGAGGTCCACTCGGGTAGGTCGCGGCCGCATCACTTGGCAGCAATCACCTCAAATCCCTTGCGGTACTTCTTGCTCAACAGCCGCTCGACGTCCTTCGCACCAGTCAATTGCATCGATGCCGAATCCCACTGCAAAGGGGTCCCCGGTACCAAAGCCGCTACATTTCCCAGTTGGACTGCCTCGGTCAAAGGCCCCGCGTAATCGAATCCGTCGGTCGTTTGCTTGCCTGCCAACACGGCATCCACCCAGTCATGCCAGTGATTGGTCCCCTGCACATCGGGCAGCGCCTTGCCTTCGTACTTTTCGATCGGGTACAGCTGGGGATCGGCATAATGCGGAAGCACCATCACCCCCTCCTCGCCGATGAACACCGAACCAGCGCCAGGCAGCTTCTTATCTTCGGGTAGCACCTTCTTTCCATCGACCACCAAAAGATCGGCCGATGGCTTCAGGCCTCCGTCATACCAAGTCACCTGAATCGTATCGCCAGCCGTATGCTTGGTGCCGGGGAAAAGGTACCGCACCGTTTCGGGTCCCGGCCATACCTCGTCATTGGTCCCCGCATGTTCGGCCACAATCGACGTGGGAGCCGTCAAGCTGAGTGCGCCAAAGACCGGGTCGAAGATGTGGCATCCAAAGTCGCCCAAGGCTCCCGAACCAAAAGCCTGCCAGTCCCGCCACTTGAAAGGATGGTAGACGTCAGGAGCAAACGGCCGCTCGGGGGCACACCCCAGCCAAAGATCCCAGGCGACGTTGGCTGGCACCGGGCCACTGGCTGGACGGTCGGTGCGATTGCAGTGCTGGCGGCCTTGCACTCCCACCCAGGAATGAACTTCCTTGACTTTGCCGATCCAACCGTCCCGAACCAAACGCACTCCCATACGATACGGCTTGGCAGAATGGATTTGATTGCCCATCTGAGTCGTCAGCTGATGCTGCCGGGCCAGAAGTTGCATTTGCCGAGCCTCCCAGACGGTGTGGGTCAGGGGCTTTTGGCAATAGACATGCTTCCCTTGCGACATCGCGAGAGTCGCGATGGGCGCATGCATGTGGTCGGGGGTCGAAACGATCACCGCATCGACTCCCGCCCCCAGCTTGGCAATCATCTCGCGATAATCGGCAAAATGGGGCACCCCCGGAAACTTCTCGTCGACTTGATCGAACCGCTGCGTGTCGATATCGCAGAAGCCGACGAACTGCACCGCCGCATGCGATCCAACACTCGATAAATCCGACCACCCCATCCCTTTGACCCCCACCGCTGCCACGCGAAGCTTTTCTGCCGCCGAGACAGATTTCGCCTTCGCGGAAGCGCAGAGAGCCAGTCCGGCGGAAGAACCAACCAACCAGGAACGACGGGAATATCTTGTGATCATGGAATGCACCTGATGCTGGAAGGAGGGAGTCTGGGCATGGGAAGGAGAGAATACGGGAGGGGGACCGGGCACAGATCGCCAAGCCCCCTTCTACCTTAACAAAACCGCCGGCTCGATGCACCGAGATCGCCACTTCACTGGAAGCCCTCTCGCCTGCAAGCCCGCGGTCCAACCACCTTCAAGCCACCTTCCATCCGAACGATGGCTTGAGAGAGGCTTTCTAGAGATCCGCTTCTTTGGGGATGACGTAGGGAGCCCGGTAGTCGCGAGTCAGCATGGCGTTGGCTGCGTCGTTCCCTGGGAAAACCTCCGCGATGGGATCCATCACCAGCTTGGGACCTACGGAAATCGCCAACGACTCCAGATCGACCTGATTGTCGGCGATATGGTTGAGCGTCCGCTCCAGAGTCGCCTGGCAGTTTTCTGGTCCAGCCAATTCCTTTAGCGATTCCTCCAACTGCGCCACATTGCCCGACTTTCCCAGTCGAAGCGAAATGTTGGCGGTGTGGCAAAGAGCACTCGAAAGATGCCCATCTTCAATCTCCGCCTGCAGCGACTTCCAATCGCGAGACTGGACCGCGCTGATGAAGTTGTCGTAATGGAAATCGTCCCCGCCCTGTTCGAACCGCTTGATCTCCTTACCCTCGGGGTCAAATGCGATCCCCGCCGAGTAGGAAGTCATCACCAGATATCCACCGGTGCCTTCGATGATGATCCCGACGCTGGCGCCTCGGTAATCCTTCGTCTCCAGTCCGCGCACTTCGAAAACCAGCTGCTGTTCGCCGTAACCATGGACCACTACCTGCGTGTTGGCCGTCTCTCCCGCATCCTCGTACCCCCAGCGACCGCCATACGACATCACCCAGTCGCTCAACTGTTGTTTCTGCAATGCCCAGCGGCAAAGATCCATCTGATGGATCCCCTGATTGCCCAGGTCGCCGTTCCCGTAGGGCCACTGCCAATGCCAGTCGTAATGGAAACGAGGGCGGGTTACCGGGGCGAACTGGGCCGGGCCAAGCCACAGATCGTAATCGACCCCTGCCGGTACGTCGTAGGTACCCTTGGGGCCGATCGCATTGCGGCGCTTGTAACAGAGCCCTCTGGCGATTTTGATCTCGCCAATCCCTCCCTGGTGGATGAACTCCATCGCTTGCCGCATGCCGGGGTTGGAACGTGACTGCGTCCCAGTCTGCACGACGCGCTGGTACTTCCTGGCAGCCTGCACCAAGCGTCGCCCTTCGCTGACGTTATGGCTGACCGGCTTCTCGACGTAGACGTCCTTACCGGCCTGCACCGCCCAAAGCGACGCAAGAGCGTGCCAATGGTTGGGGGTCGCGACCGAGACAATGTCGACGGTTTTGTCCTCAAAAACAGCTCGCATATCCCGCACGTACGCAGGCTTCTCCCCACCCTGTTTCTCGGCGATCGCTTCAATCACCTTCTGACCTACCGATTCATCGACGTCGCAGATATGCGTGATGCGCGTCTTGGGATTGCGGACGTAATGGTGCACATGCGACTGACCGCGACCGTTGACTCCTACCACTGCGACCGACAGCCGCTCCGACGGCCCTGCTTCCTTCTCCCCCTCCTGCAATGGACTGGCGCGCCCCACCGACGCATGCTGCAAAGCGAAAGCGGAAGCCGTAGCCCACATCGACCGCTCCAGGAACAATCGTCGCGAACTTCTCGACATGTTGGACTCCTTGGCAAAAGATGGAGAGAATCGCCATCGCATGGCGACAGCGAAGGTAGGTTCCGAGGCATCAGGCCACAGCCAGATCTCGGCGGGCCTCTATCATACCACGTCCAGGCAGCCGGTCGAAAACAAGCAACCCTACGATACGAAACGAAAAAGACTACTCCGCCATGAACCGTCAGCAGCGCGCCTCCTGGATCGATCAAAAACTCAATTCCCTCTACCCGCAGACCGACGTCCCCCTAGACCATCAGGATCCCTACACGCTTCTGGTCGCCGTGGTGCTGAGCGCTCAGTGCACCGACAAGATGGTCAACCGAGTCACCCCCAAACTATGGAAACTGGCCAAGACTCCAAAGGCGATGTCCAAGGTCCCGGTCGAGAAGATTCAGGAGGTCATCCGTCCTTGCGGATTAAGCCCCAGGAAGTCAAAGGCGATTCAGGAGCTATCGGCGATTCTGGTCGACAAGTACCAGAGCCAGGTTCCCGCATCGCTGGAAGCGCTCGAATCGCTTCCCGGCGTTGGTCACAAGACCGCGTCGGTGGTCCTGGTGCAGGCCTTCGGGATCCCGGCATTCCCAGTCGATACACATATCCACCGCCTAGCACAGCGATGGAAACTGACCAGTGGCCCTAGGGTCGAACAGACGGAGCGGGATTTGAAGAAGCTCTATCCGCCCGATTCGTGGGGCCGCCTGCATCTGCAAATCATTTTCTATGGCAGAGAGCATTGCACGGCACGAGGCTGTGATGGCACTCGGTGCGAGATCTGCCGCACGCTTTTCCCCAAACGCAAAGGCCCTTACGAAGTCCATCCGCAATGAAGTCGAGGAACGCCATCCAGCCGCCTTCGCGCCAGCAACCTCACTGCGTCTCGGCCAGAATCGCTTCAAAGCGCTCCCTCGCCAGCTCATAGGCTGCCCGCGCTTGCTCCCTCTCCTCGCCTCGATACGTCCCCACTTTGGCCTTCCAACACTGTTCCAGACTGTGCAAACACCAACGCACGCTATCCCTGTTGGCGCGCACCGGCTTGCCAGCCACTTCGATGAAAATGGGGTTGGTGTGAGCGGATGGCAGGATGCGAATGGCCGCCCAGGAGCTCTTCTCAATCGGCTGCTCGAAATGGAGGAAATGCTCTTTCCCGTCGGCAGGGATCTCCTGGCTTGCCACCGGAAAACCATTGACCACCAACTCCACTTGCGCGGTCCTCCCCGGCTCGGGCGCCACCGCAGCCAACACGCTCCATCCGACTTTCTCTCCTTTTTCCAATCGCAAGGTGCTGTCCTGAGTCCCGATCTCCAAAGCAGGCTGGGATTCTCCGCGAGCCATGAACTCCATCAGATGAGCTCGACCATCGCTGACATAGCTTCTCCCCGCCGCCAGCCCATCACACCAACGATCGAAATCGAGCTGACCGTCCAGCCGAACATAGACGCGCCCCAGCCCAACTCGCTCACCACTGATGCAAGGGAAATCGGTCTCCCCGCTAGCGCGAACTTGAAAGCCGCTGTTGAGCACGTGGTACCACATGTTGAATTCCGCGTTGCGGTCGGTATCCATCGTGGAGATGAAGTCGACTGCAGGGACCTGCAATCCAGCCGGTCCTTCGACGGTATGAGCGACATTCATGATGAATTCATTCGCTCCAATCCCATCGAACGCCGGAACGTTGAAGGTCGGCAGCCCACCAGGGCCGTCCAGCCCTTCGGTGTTGGGGACGCGATCGACAAATCGAGTCAGACCATTGGCCGAATGTGCCGGACCGCATACGGCCCCCTGACGCTTGGCCCATCGGAGCGTGTTTAGACCCAAGGTCGGCCAGTGCTCCTTCGATTCACCGCCAGGCGGAATTTGCTGCTTCAACCG
>JBILTR010000020.1:0-100749 GCA_044371425.1 Pirellulaceae bacterium
TCCACCGATTGGACGCTAGCTAATTTGTTGCAGGTAGCAACAGGGACTTTCGGCAGAAGGTCTGCATGCCGGGACGGCGATGCCACAAGAAACAGAAATAGCAGCATTTCAATTGGTGCCATCCACCATTTCATTTGGTGCCATCCACCGATTGGACGCTAGCTAATTTGTTGCAGGTAGCAACAGGGACTTTCGGCAGAAGGTCTGCATGCCGGGACGGCGATGCCACAAGAAACAGAAATAGCAGCATTTCAATTGGTGCCATCCACCGATTGGAAAAACCTACCGATAGAGGCTTCTCGAATAGCTGCTGTTCTGGCTAACGACGTGGATCGTTTGAGTTTCCAAAGGAACCTGTCGGCATCGTCCCGCCATCAACCGGTCGCCTTCCCGCCGGCCTGCCGATCATTCATCGCCCGCACCTATCGCAAGAAAAAGATCCATCGACGCCCAGGTTCCTACCCGGTGTCGTGACTTGACAAGCACCTTCGTCGATCGAAGTGCGAGGGGTAGATAGAGGGGCCACTTTTCGGAAACACCAAGCAATACAGCACCGAGCGCCAACCACCCCATGCGTTACGTCCATCGCTACGAGATGCTGACAAACTAGCGCAGGTCAGCCAGTAGGGAACACCTTAGAAACAAGGCAGAAGCATTTGCAAGCAAGATCCTCTCGACAACGCATCAGCTAGCCGATGGATGCATTCCTTCGCTTCCGCAACTCCACCTGAATCGCTGCAAAAACAGCTTCTGGATCTTGCATTCCATCGATCGGTACTAGCAGATTTTTTTTGCGATAGTAATCGATCAATGGCATGGTCTGATGGTTGAAGACGTTCAATCGGGCTTGAATCGTCTCATAGGTGTCATCCCGTCGCCCTTCCTTTGCGGCGCGTCGCACGAGGCGATCGATTAGTGCCGGTTCCTGAACCACCAGCTGCAGAACCAAGTCAAGTCCTTGGTCATGCTGCTCAAAGTACTCGTCCAGCAACTGGGCCTGGATCAGGGTCCTGGGAAACCCATCGAACAAGACTCCCGGAATGCAGTCAGGTTTTTGGAGCCGAAGCGTGACGATTCGCATCACGAGATGATCGGGCGCCAGCTGCCCGGAATCCAGATACGATCCGACCAATCTTCCCAACGCCGTATCCTGCTCGCGCACGGTACGCAGCATGTCCCCGGTCGAAAGATGAGGAATGCCAAGGAGATCGATCAGCTTTTTGCATTGGGTCCCCTTGCCGGCTCCTGGGGGCCCGATGAACACAATGCGCATGGGTATTTCCCTTGGAATGGCCGATTGGGTCTACCCCTTTGTCCCAACCCTACCGGCTGATCGGCAGCGCACCAGATCAATCGCAAGAAGGCAGGGGGCCAAGCCTTTCAGTCAGGCACAGTCCGATTACGACTCCAAAAGTCCCTTGTAATTCCTCATCAGCAGATGATTGTCGATCTTCTGTATCAAATCGAAGGCAACGCTAACGGCAATCAACAGCCCGGTTCCGCCGTAAAAGGCGGCGACGTTGTAGGGGACACCTACCTGAGAGGAAACCATCGTTGGGATGATGGCAATGGCTGCCAAAAAGGCCGCCCCGACGTAGGTGATCCGGACCATCACTTTTTCGAGGTAGTCCGCCGTCCGCTTTCCAGGTCGGTATCCAGGAATAAAGGTCCCGTGATCCTTCAGGTTGTCGGACATCTCCTTCGGGTTGAAGGTGATCGAAGTCCAGAAGTAGCAAAAGAAAAAGATCAGTGCGATGAACAGGAGGTTGTACATGAACGAAGTCCCGCCCTGAAACATCGATGCCAGACCGCTGAAGAGGGCAGTCCACCAATCCGACCGTCCGGCCACCAAAGCCGCCAACGCTCCGAAAAGCACACCGGGAATCATGAGCAAGCTGCTGGCAAAGATAATCGGCATCACACCCGACTGGTTCAGACGCAGAGGCAGATACTGCTTGGTGCCTCCATAGACACGTCGACCGCGAACGTGCTTGGCGCTCTGCGTCGGAATGCGGCGCTGCGCTAATGTGATGAAGACCACCGCAAAGACGACGGCGACAAAGAGTACGGCAAGCACCAACAACACATCGGGACCGATCTTTCCTTGCGTCAGGCCAGACAGCGAGGATTGCATATTCTGGCGGATGTCCCAAATCGCCTTGGGCATCTGAGCGACAATCCCCGCCATGATCAAAAGGCTGATGCCGTTTCCGATCCCATACTCGTCGATCTGCTCGCCGAGCCACATGAGAAAGACGGTACCGCACGTCATAATGGCCACCGCAGCAATTTGCCATCCGAAGGAAAGCGTCTGCGTGCCATCGGCAAAGAACTGTTCAGCGACCCGGCCAGTCTGGCCATCCATGCCCATGTATCTCAAATAGACCCAGCTCTGGATGACACAGATCAAGACGGTCAAATATCGCGTGTACTCGTTGATCTTCTTCCGCCCCGCCTCGCCCTCTTTACGCAATCGCTCAATCGGCGGCCAGAAAGTGCCCAACAACTGAAAGATGATCGACGCCGAGATGTAGGGCATGATTCCGAGCCCGAAAATCGTCAGCGATCGCAAATCTGTCGCAGCGAAGACCGAAACCTTTTCAAGAAATGAGTTTAGGTCGCTAGCGGACTGCTGGAACGTGTTTTTGACAACGGGCAATCGAATCTGATAGCCGATGCGATACACACCCAGCAACAGCAGCGTCAGAAGGATCTTCTGCCGCAACTCTGGGATGGTGAAAACAACTCGGAGTTTTTCCAACATGCTGGCGATCCTTCTAGCATCCCGCGATCGGATCGCGGGGGAGTATCGACAAAAAAAATCCCGGACCACTGACTAGCGGCCCGGGCAATACTAGGCTACCGACTCAGGTCGGCCTTATTGTCGCCACGTCGAGGCCGATTGTCCATACGGAACGACCGACCCCAATCGATCAACCCTGCCCGGCTTGCAAAGCCTCCACCCGCTCGTCAGGGGTTCGGCGCGCTGCCACGACGGTGACTGTGCCGCCCGCCTTCTCGATTTTCTCGCGAGCGGTTTGGCTGATGTGGTTGGCAACGACCTGCAGTTTCTTGGTGACGTCGCCATCTCCAAGCACTTTGATTTCGTCGCAAACGACTTTGACAACGCCACTAGACCGCAGCAATTCGGGGGTGATCGGCTGTGTGCCATCGAATCGACGATTCAATTCTCCGACGTTGATCGCGTAGACGGTGCGAGCGAAACGGTTGTTGAACCCACGCTTGGGCACACGGCGAACCATCGGCAAATTCCCACCTTCGAACGTGGGGTGCCTCGAGTAACCGTTGCGGGACTTCTGTCCCTTGCTACCGCGACCGGCAGTCTTTCCCAAACCCGACCCCAAACCGCGCCCCAGACGCTTTCGCTTCCGGTTGGTCTGAATACCTTCATTGACTTCATGGAGTCCCATCAGACGCTCACTCCTCGCAAACGTGCAACGTCTTCACGCGTCCGCAATTTACGGAGCGCATCGAAGGTCGCTTTGATCAAAACCGTTGGATTGTTCGAACTGAAGCTTTTCGTCAGGATGTCATGAATACCGCTCGCTTCACACACGGCACGTACCGCCTGTCCGGCGATGATCCCCGTACCGGGACTGGCAGGCATCAGAAGGACTCGAGCGGCCCCATAGTGGCCCCAGACAGCATGCGGGATGGTCCCGTCGATCACCGGAACATCGACCATATCCCTCATGGCTTGCTTTTGCGCCTTCGCGACGCTAGGCGGAACTTCGTTCGCCTTTCCGTAGCCGTAGCCAACCCTCCCCTTGCCGTCACCCACGACGACCAAGGCAGCAAACGAAAAACGCCGGCCCCCTTTGACCACCGCTGCGCAACGCTTGATCTTCAGCACCCGATCAATCAAATCACCCTGCTGTGTGCCGGTCTCAGTAGTCTTTGACACGCTATGCTCCACTCGCTGTACAAAATGTGCGGGCCACAGCCCTGGTTCATATTCCGTGTTAGAAATCTAGTCCAGCCTCGCGAGCCGCATCCGCAAACGCGGCGACGCGCCCGTGGTAGCGACAGTGGCCACGATCGAACGCCACCCGCTCAATCCCGGCAGCCTTCGCTCGCTCCGCCACAACCTTCCCTAGCTTCGCAGCCGCAGCGCAGTTTCCACCGTAGCCGATCGAGCCACGCAGATCCTTTTCTCGCGTCGAACCGGAAACCAAGGTCTTTCCGGCCAAATCATCGATCAGCTGTGCAGAAAAACCGGTCAACGTCCTGTGGACTGTAAGCCGCGGACGGTCGGCGGTTCCACGAATCTTGTTGCGAACTCGATACTTCCTTCGAAGCCGCTGTCCGTTGACAATCTTTCGAATCTTCACAGTCCCACACTCTCTCTCTTGTCGCCTGGATCATCACGCCCGATCGGACCGAACGCCGACAGCCAATCGCCGTCTTAGTTCGCGCTCTTACCTGCCTTGATCTTCACCACTTCACCCTGGTAGCGGATCCCCTTACCCTTGTAAGGCTCAGGCTTGCGCAGCGACCGGACAGCCGCAGCGAATTGCCCAACCTGCTGCTTATCGCAGCCTTTGATCACCACGTGCGTCTGGTCGGGACAGGTCACTTCGAGTCCATCCGGGATATCAACCTGCAGTTCGTTGGCAAAACCAACGCGAAGCTGCAACACCTTCCCCTTGATGGCTGCAAGGTATCCAACCCCTTGGATCTCCAGCCGCTTCTCATATCCGTTCTTGACGCCAGCAACCATGTTGCTGATCAAGGCTCTGGTCAAACCATGCAGTGAGCGACTCATCCGCTCGTCATCCTGACGGGTGACCGTAACGCTCTTCCCGTCGTCGGACACTTCGACACTCAACTCCGGCCGATGCTCCAGCGCCAACTTCCCCTTGGGGCCTTCGACGCTGACCGTGCGGCCAGCGACGCTGACCTTGACGCCATCGAGCACAGAGACCGGTTTTCTACCAATGCGTGACATGTTGCTACCAGTCCACTAACAAACTTCACAAAGGATTTCGCCACCGAGATTCTGCTGCCTCGCTTCGCGATCGCTGAGCACACCTCGACTGGTGCTGACAATGGAGATTCCCAGACCGTTGAGGACCGGACGCAACTCCTTGCTCTTGGCGTAAACGCGTCGACCAGGCTTGCTGACTCGCTTGATGCTCTGGATCAATCGCTCGCCATTAGGCCCATACTTCAATTCCAGCCGAAGCTGCTTAAACGTCTCGCCATCAACTTCCGTGACGTCCCAGATGTATCCTTCGCGCTTCAGCACTTCAGCCAAACCGCGTCGAACACTCGACAAGGGCATCTCCACAAACGGTCGCTCCACGCGCACCGCATTGCGAATACGGGTCAACATATCGGCGATTGGGTCGGTCATCATGGTGCTATCCCCTCCTTACCAACTCGCCTTGCGAACACCGGGAATCAACCCCTGGTCCGCCAGTTTACGAAAACAAATGCGACAGATTCCAAACTTGCGGAAAACGGCGCGGGGGCGTCCGCACAACTTGCAACGGTTCTCCCGCCGCGTCGAAAATTTCGGTTCGCGATTTGCCTTCGCGATCTTGCTTTTGCTTGCCACAGCTTACGCTTCCAATTCAAAAACCAGGAACCTGTCGTTCATTGACACTTCAATTGGCTGATCTCAACTACCTTTGGGCTTCCGTGGTGCACGGAAAGGCATCCCAATCAACTCCAGCAACTGGAATGCTTCTTCATTCGTCTTGGCTGTCGTCACAACGGTGATATTCATCCCCTGAGGCTTGGTGAACTTGTCCGGATTGAGTTCCGGGAAAACCAACTGCTCCGAGAGCCCCAGCGAATAGTTCCCGTTGCCATCAAACGCCGTGCGGCTGACTCCACGAAAGTCGCGAACACGCGGCAGAACAATGCTGATCAGGCGATCGAGAAACTCATACATCCTCGCACGTCGAAGCGTCACCTTCGCTCCGATTGGAACCCCTTCCCGAAGACGAAATCCGGCGATCGACGCACGGCTCTTCGTCAGCACAGGACGCTGTCCAGCAATCTCGGTCAGTGCATCGGCAGCGATATCCAGGTTCTTCTTGTCCTGCATCGCCGAACCGACGCCCATGTTGATGATGACCTTCTCTAGACGAGGGACCGCCATCACATTGGAAATCTCCAGCCGCTTCGCCAACTCCGGGGCGATTTCCTGCTGGTACTTCAGTTGCAATCGAGGAGCCATCGAGTTACTCATTTCCCTCTAGTATTCAGGTCTCGTCTGCCACGAGCTTTAAGACAATCGTGAGACCAGGTTGAAGACCTACTGCCAAACCCTGTGCTGAATAGGAACTACGAACGATTGGCTGGTGAAATTTCCCCAAGCGAAACACCGCTCTTCTTGGCGAATCGCTCCTTGGCACCTGTCGCTGTCATCCGCACACCGACGCGAGTCCGCTTGCCGGTCTGGGGACAGACCAGCATCACGTTCGATGCATCAATGTACGATTCCTTGGACAAACGGCCACCTTGTGGATTGCGCTGCGATTTGCGGACGTGCTTGTACACCCGCTGCATCCCCTCCACAACGACCCGATTCCCTTCGCGATCGATCTTCAGGACCTTACCGCGCTGCCCGCGGTCGCGCCCAGAAATCACTTCCACCATGTCATTGATTCGAATCCACATCAAACCACCTCGCTCGCCAAACTGACGATTTTCATGAAATTCAAATCCCGCAATTCTCGCGCTACGGCGCCGAAAATACGAGTTCCGCGAGGATTCGAATCTTTGTCGATGATCACCACGGCGTTGCTGTCAAAGCGGATGTAGCTACCATCGGGCCGGCGGCTCGGCTGCTTGCATCGCACCACAACAGCCCGGACAACCGCCTTCTTCTTGATCTCACTGCCGGGGATCACACTCTTGACCGAGCAAATGATGACGTCCCCGATGCCGGCGAATCGGCGACGCGATCCCCCAAGCACCTTGATGCACATCACTTCCTTGGCGCCGGTGTTGTCGGCTACCTGCAATCTGGTTTCCTGCTGGATCATCGCTGCTTTACTCCCCTACGACCGCCGTCAGCTCGTCGCTGCCAGCCGCCTCGCTACGCCGCGCCTTCATGGAGGCGAGGTCGACTTCTTTGTTCTTCTCCACCACGCGGACCACCCGCCAACGCTTCAGTTTCGACATGGGAGGAGTCTCTTCGATCTCTACCCGGTCGCCGATGGACGATACGTTGTCGGCATCGTGCGCGTGACAGACCGTCCGATTTCGGATGATCTTCTTGTACTTCTTGTGTCGAACAAGTCGCTCAATCTCCACCCGCCGCAACTGCGACACGCGATCCGACTTGACAACACCCACCAACACGCGCCTTGGCATCTTGACTGTTCCCGATTGATCCAGTTGCGTTGTTTGACTGCCTGAACTCACCATCAACTCGAAGCCGACTCTCTCAAGTCCGCATCCAGTTGCACTAACTGCTCTTGCCCGACCGCTCTCGCTGAAGCGTCCGAACCCGAGCGATCAAACGACGGTTGCTACGAACCACGCTAGGCTTCGTAACCCGCTCGGTCTGCGCCTGAATCCGAACTCGAAAGAGCGTTTCTGCCGCCTCTTTCGCCGTCAGCTCCAGCTGCTCGTCGCTCATCTCGCGAAGCTCTGCAATTTTCATTTTCCATTCCCCTACCTAGTTGCAACCACCGCATGCAGCCAAAGGACCAGTCCTATCCAACCGATCCAACGGCTGGCTAGGCCGGCCGCCGTCGAACGAATCTGACTTTCACCGGCATCTTGGCGGCCAACCGAGCGAAACAGACCTTCGCCTGCTGCTCACTGACCCCCGCCAGCTCATACAGAACCGTTCCCGGCTTGACGACTGCGACCCAATACTCCGGCTCCCCTTTCCCTTTACCCATTCGGGTTTCAAGCGGCTTCGAAGAAACCGGCTTGTCTGGGAAAATCCGAATGTATAGGCGGCCTTCGCCTCGGACATACTGGTTGGCTGCGATACGCCCGGCTTCGATCGTCTGGGCTCGGATCCAACCAGGCTGTACGCACTGAAGTCCGAAATCGCCGAAGACGACCTTATTGCCGCGCGTCGCATTACCTTTTATGCGTCCTCTTTGGCTTTTTCGGTGCTTGACCCGCTTGGGCATCAGCGCCATCGCTACCATCTCCCGCGTAAGTACCCTGATTGATCCAAACCTGAATTCCAATGTTGCCTTGCGGCGTCGATGCTTCGGCGAAACCGTAGTCGATCTTCGCCTGAAGGGTGCTCAGAGGCAACGCTCCCGCGTTCGCCTTCTCGCGTCGAGCCATTTCGGCTCCCCCCAGACGTCCAGCCATCTGAATCTTGATCCCCTTGGCCCCCGCCTCCATCGTTTGCTCTATGGCTCGCTTCATCGTCCTTCGGAAACTGGCTCGCTTCGCGATCTGCTGCGCCAAATCTTCTGCGACCAGTTGTGCCTGAATCTCAGGACGACTAACTTCTTCAATTTTCAGATTGACCCTGCGGCCGATCAAATTCTGAAGCTCTTCTTGCAATACTTCGACGTCCTGCCCCTTCTTGCCGATGATCAGGCCAGGATGAGCGACGTAGAGCAATACGCGCACCTCGTCGCGAGTCCGCTCAATCTCGATGCGGTCGATTCCAGCTGCCCGATACTGGGACTTGCTGGGATGCTTCTTGATGAAGTTTCGGATCTTCTGATCTTCAACCAGAAGCTCCGCGTACTCCTTCTTACTCGCATACCATCGGCTCTTCCAGCCAATAACAATGCCAGTTCGAAACGCGACCGGATTAACCTTTTGTCCCATGGTGCACCACTACAGATCCGAGATCCGCTCCAATTCGACGGTGATATGAGCTGTCCTCTTGAGAATGCCGAAAGCCTGACCGCGAGACATCGGCCGAATCCGTTTGAAAGTCGGCCCCCCGTCGATCTTCGCCTCCACCACCACCAGTTCCTCCGGACCAATCGACTGGCCCTGATTCTGATCGGGGTCGCGAGCGCTACCAACCGCGCTCTGCAACACGGCCTCCAGCATTCGGGCCCCGCGAGCCGGCTGGTACCGCAGGATTTCCAGCGCCTCGTCGGCAAATTTGCCGCGGACCATATCCGCCAGCGGCCGCACCTTTCGAGCGCTGATGCGAGCGTACTTATGGACTGCTCGGTATGACATCTTGGATGTTCCTGACTTCCTGACCAAACCTCAGCCTACTTCTTCCCCTTGCCACCGTGTCCACGGAATGTCCGTGTCGGAGCGAACTCGCCCAGCTTATGTCCAACCATGTCTTCGGTGACGAAGACTTTGATGTGCGTCTTGCCGTTGTGCACCATGAAAGTGGCACCAACGAATTCCGGAACAATCGTGCACCGACGCGCCCAAGTCGTGATCGGCGCGCTAGCTCCCGATTCCCGACCCTTCATCACTTTGGCAAAGACCTTGGGGTCGACGAACGGCCCCTTTTTTGTTGACCTTCCCATATCCGATGCACCTATTCCTTCAACGGTCGTCGATTCGCCTACCGGGTCACCGCTTGCTCGTTCGACAACTCAAGCGACTCACCCTATCCATTTCCTTCGCTCACTACTTCAACTTCAGCTGCCCGTAACGCACCGACCGTCGTCGACGGACAATCGCACTGTTGGACGGCTTGCGTGGCCGGCGGGTCGAACCACCCTTGGCCAACTTACCAGTCGGGCTCACCGGGTGTCGCCCACCCTTGGTTCGACCTTCACCACCACCGTGTGGGTGATCGTGTGGGTTCATCGCTGTACCGCGAACGTAGGGGCGAATCCCCTTCCAGCGGTTGCGGCCCGCTTTGCCAATCAAAATGGCATCGTGATCCGTATTGCTAATCTTGCCAATGGTAGCTCGGCATCGATTTGGCACACGCCTGACTTCCCCACTAGGAAGCTGCAACTGAGCCCAGGTTCCTTCGCGTGCCATCAAGATCGCAGCAACGCCAGCCGAGCGACACAGAGCCGCACCGCGACCTGGAGTCATCTCCACGCAGCAGACTTCGGTCCCTGGAGGAATGTTCTTCATCGGGAGGCAGTTGCCCATCACAGGTGGAGCATCCGGCCCATTCTGTATGACCTGTCCGGCCTTCATCCCATCGGGAGCGATGATGTATCGCTTGTCGCCGTCCTGATAGTGGACCAGGGCGATACGAGCCGAACGGTTCGGATCGTACTGCACGGAATCGACTCGCCCCAGCACGCCATCCTTGGTGCGATGGAAATCGATCACTCGGTACAGCCGCTTGTGTCCGCCACCACGATGCCGAGCGGTGATGAAGCCCTGGTTGTTTCTTCCACCAGGCCGGCGCAATCGCACCATCAACGACTTTTCAGGGGTGTACCCTTCGGTCAGTTCCGCGAAATCACTAACCGAAGCGTTGCGACGCCCTGCGGATGTTGGCTTGTAAACTCGAATCCCCATCGTCTTATCTTCCCCAGTGGTTTCGAAGTCCCACGTGACTGAGTTGTCGTTGCAAGGTGGTGTGGCTTAGAAGAAATCGAGCCGGTGTTCGCTATGCAGCGTCACGATCGCCTTTTTCCAAGGCCGAGCCGGTGTGACGCGGTTGCGAAACCGACGACTCTTTCCATGCTTGTTCTGCGTCGCAACACGAGTGACCTTCACGTTGAAAAGCTCTTCAATGGCCGATCGCACGTCATCCTTGGTCGCGTTCGGATGGACTTCGAACGCGTACTGGTTGTTGCGTGAAGCGCGATGAATACCCTTTTCGGTCAGCAACGGACGCACCACCACTTGGTGGGCCTGCAACTGAATACCGAAAGGCTTGTGCTTTGCATTTGCTTGCTTGGTCGTCATCTTCCCAATACCCTTTCCGCCTACCGCGCCACTCAACCACTCGCCCTGGACGCGATGGCTGATCTACAGCCCCGTCACCATCGATCAGGCCGACACCTTGGCTTTCGACTTGGATGCAACCCACTCGATCGCTTCTCGCGTCATCACCAAGGTTTTTGGTGCGAGAATCGAAAGAGCATTCAGGTCGGTCACTGGCGAGACCGACAAACCGGCGATGTTCCTGCCGCTCAGGTACGCATTGCGATCGACCGAAGCGGTCGCCAGCGTCGCCGTCTTTCCCTCTAGCCCCATCTTCCGCAACGCTTCAGCCATGACTTTGGTCTTGGGGGAATCGATTTGCAGGCGATCCAATACCACGACCGAACCATGCTGCAGCTTGTGGGCCAGAGCCATGCGGGTGGCGAGTTGGACCGCTTTTCGGTTGAGTCGATAGTACCAGGAGCGGGGCTGCCGCGAGTTGGCGTGACCGCCACCTCGTCGCTGAGGCGTCCGCTTGGACCCCATACGAGCCCGGCCCGTTCCCTTCTGCTTGTACATCTTCTTGGTGGAACCTGAAACCTCGCCACGGGACTTGGTTTTCACCGATCCCTGTCTGCGATTGGCCAGGTACATCACGACAGCGTCGTGCAACAACTGCTTGTTGACCGTCGGCGCGATCTCGCTGGGGTTGATCTCATACTCCCCAACCTTCTCGCCACTCTGGCTGTAAACAGGCAACTTCACCGATGACATCTCACAATTCCTTCAACGACTGGCAGACAAATCGTCCTGCGTACGCTTCCTAGCCCAACTTGTTCGTTTCGCGGATGATCACAAAAGCACCCGCTGGCCCAGGTACCGCCCCGCGTACCAGAAGCAGGTGGTTGTCGGTATCGACACGCACCACCTTCAGATTTCGCATCGTAACGCGATCGCTGCCATAGCGACCCGCCATCTTCTTTCCCTTGATCGTATTGCCTGGGTAGGTACCGGCACCGGTGCCCCCGGGATGACGATGCACCTTCTTGACCCCGTGCGTCGCACGCTGGCCTTTGAATCCATGCTTCTTCATGGTCCCCTGGAAACCACAACCCTTCGTGATTCCAGTGACGTCAACGGCCGCTACCCCATCGAGGATATTGACCGTCACCGCTCCACCTACCTTCAGTTCGACAGGGAACTGCGCCGCTTCCGCAAGCCGAAACTCGCGAA
This sequence comes from Pirellulaceae bacterium, assembly GCA_044371425.1. GTDB lineage: Bacteria > Planctomycetota > Planctomycetia > Pirellulales > Pirellulaceae > JBEISR01. The sequence continues at coordinate 12,004 of JBILTR010000020.1, forward strand.
CAAACCGCTTTGGCTCACACCCAGCACGCTCCCCAACCGGGAGTCCAGCAGCAGCCAACTTCTTGCTGCGAATGCTGCCAATAGGGGCCACATGCCCCCGCTCAGAACGTCGCGCCAGGCGACGAGGCTTGTCAGAAAATCCAAGCTGGACGGCTGAATAGCCATCGCGATCCAGGGTGCGAACTTGAGTGATCGAGCAGGGGCCGGCCTCCAGAACCGTTACCGGCACTGCCGTTCCATCCTGTTGAAATACAGTCGTCATTCCGACCTTGCGGCCGAGTATACCTTTAGTCATCGCATTATCCCGTATGAATCGCGCTTGCCACCGAGGAGATGCCGCAACCGCCGAACCACGCTCCGCAGTTCGACCCAGCAAGTTACCTCAGTGACCTCCGTCTCATTTCGCTAGCACCCAAACATCTGGTCCCGGAAACCCAGTAATCGACACTATCTGGCAGTCGCCTTGATCTTGATATCGACCCCAGCAGGAAGACTCAACTTATTGAGCGCTTCGATCGTCCTAGCAGTCGCCTGCTTGATGTCGATCAAACGCTTGTGAGTCCGAATCTCGAACTGCTGCCGCGCCTTTTTGTCGATATTCGGCCCCGAAAGAACCGTATACCGCTCCACCCGCGTCGGGAGAGGAATCGGGCCATGCACTTCGGAGTGAGTCCGCTTAGCCGTCTCGACGATCTCCATGGCGCTCTGGTCGAGCACGGCATGGTCATAAGCTTCCATTCGAATCCGAATGACTTCATGCGATCCAGTTGACACGTTCGCGCACCCCAAAGGAAGGCAATTGCCCAAAAAACCCAATGTTTTCGCAACCTTAGACCTCAACTACCTATCACGGATGACAGGTCGCCGGGTCAGGGAAGGTAAGAAGATATCGATCGACGTGCAACATCGTCAATCGCAAATCAAAGTGGCGGCTTCATTTTTCTTTTCCTGCGCCTCTTGGCCAGCCTCGCCTCAGCAGCCTGCCGCCACAGGCTGCGCCAAAACCCCCACAATGGGGATATCGTCCTGGTCGAACACCGGCAGGTTGGCTCAATCTTATGTCTTTTTAGCGGCCTGGATCGTTTCGATCACCTCTTGGTCGTGGCCATCGACCTGCACCTTCTTCCAAACATGAACCACCTTCTGGTCGGGGCCGATCAGGTAGGTCGAGCGTTGGATTCCCATCGATTTTTTTCCGTACAAATTCTTTTCGCGCCACGCCCCATAGGCTTCGGCGATCGCGTGATCCTCGTCGGCCAGCAGGGGGAAGTTCAGTTCGAACTTCTTCTGAAACTTCTGGTGCGATGCGACCGAATCGGTGCTGACGCCAAGCACCGACGCCCCAAGCTTGGCAAACTCCTTCGCTTGATCGCGGAAGGCGCATGCCTCTTTGGTGCACCCTGGGGTGTCATCTCGGGGATAAAAATAGAGAACCAGAAACTGGCCAGCGTAGTCTTTCAGCTTGGCGACTTTTCCTTGATCTGTGGGTGCAGAGAAAGTGGGGGCCTTTTGGCCAGGTTCAATCCAATCTGCCATGAGTGGGACTCCGAAGGATTTCAAGACAACAAATGATCGACTCGGGGGTTTGGGTGGCCGTGCGCCCGCCGGGAAGGAATACCTGGCCTGATGCCATCGCGAGAGTCAAGCTCGCGATGGTGATCGCTCGAGAAAGCTTCTCGGCTTGGGGGCTTCTCGGGTATGATGACATGGGGTCAATCGATGCGAGGGGGGTTCATCGCGAAGATTGGGTAGGGGCTGACAGGTTGGAAGTGAGTCTGCGACGCGACTTTGGGTCGCCCCTTGAACAAACATTCTTCAACGCAAGAGATCCAGAGGTTGATTGGTTGCATGAGTACTACGCAGGGGGATGACGGGCGGGATGGAATTCCTGCTGAGGCCGGTTCCAGGGGAGCGCCGTCACTGGCCCCCAGCTTGGCCGAACAGCGCGAGGCGAGTCGAAAAGTCGCGATGGCGGCGGCTCGCATTGCCGCCGAACTGCGTGGCCAGCAGATCGTCGTTTTGGATGTCTCTGAGCAGACGCCGATTTTCGATTGCTTTGTGATCGCCACGGGAACTTCCCGTCGACAACTGGTCGCCATCAGCGAAGAAATCGACCGAATGCTTCGCAAGGAGCTCGGGGAGCGACGACTGGGGCTTTCCGGGGTCGAGGATGGGCGCTGGATCGTGCTCGATTACGGCGGAGTCGTGGTTCACTTGTTCGACGAGGAGAGCCGCGCTTTTTATGATCTAGAGGGCCTTTGGGGCGACGCAAAACGGCTCGATCTCTCCCAGGCTTTACGCAGCACGGGAGCGTTGCAGGAGAGCGATCTTTCCTGATCGAGGTGCTGTCCATAGCAGCCCGCACAGCCTCTACCCATCGAGTGTCGCCGCCTGCATGAAGCTCCATCTCACCAGATCGGATGGATGGGAGAGGTCGGTACAAGGAGTCGATCGATGTCGATCACGATGAGTCCCAGTTACATGCTTTGGTACCTGCCACTGGTGGTGGCGATCTCCTTGGTCATCGCGGCGACGCGACACGAACGACGGGACTTGATCCTTCGCTACGCGTGGCAGACCGGAGTGTGGATCACTGGCTTCATGGTCGGCATCGGTGTGTTGCTGGGACTGGCAAGTCTCTGGATTTAGATGCCGCTGGCGGTTGCCTCCGCGGATCGCTGCCGCAAGCTGTTTAGGAGATTCCCGACGTCCTGGATGAGGCGCACGGTTTCAGGGCGGAAACGGGGGAGGTGAGATTGTCGATGGAGCCACTTGGAGACCAGGACGATTCTTGGCAACAGCTCCAGGTCGCTTACCGACCTCCAACCGGTGAGTTTGATGAGCTTGGCCTGGAGACCTTGGGGTCTTCCAGTCCCTGGCAGCGATTTCTAGAGCACCCCGAAGTCCGGCAGATGAAGTGGTCGGAAGCGGTTCGGAGAATCGAACGGTTGGTCCGCGATCATGGCACCATCTCCTGGATGGCGACTGGTTCGGGGGACGCGGCACGGCCATGGAAAGTCGATCCGGTGGTATGGCCATGGAGCCAGGAGGCGTGGGAGAGCCTAGCCAACGGGCTTCGCCAGCGCGCTCGATTGCTCAATCGACTGATCCTCGACCTCTACGGTCGCCAGCGTCTTTTGTCCGAGGGCCTGATCCCTCGCGACCTGCTTTTTGCTCATCCGGGCTATCTCCCTTCCTTCCATGGCTTGATGCACGAGGGAACGACGGCGCTGCATTGTTACAGCGCGGAGTTGGCGCGCGACCGCCAGGGGCGTTGGCACGTCGTCGCCGACAGGACCGATGCGCCGTTGGGAATGGGCTATGCACTGGAGAATCGCGTCGTCCTCTCGCGGGTCTATCCCCAGGCGTTTCAGGACTGTCATGTCCAGCGGCACGCCCCCTTCTTCATTACGATGCGGCGTTTGTTGGCGGAACAGTCCCCATGGTCAGCCCCCAATCCTCGCATCGCCATCTGGACGCAGGGCCCTGACACCCCCGGATACTTCGAAGATGTCTATCTAGCTCGCTACCTTGGCTACGCGTTGGTCGAGAGTGCCGATCTCACGGTGCGCAATCGCCGAGTGATGCTCAAGACGCTGGGAGGCCTGCTTCCGGTCGACGTCTTGGTGCGGCGATTCAGCGATCAGTTCTGCGATCCGCTGGAACTGCAAAGCGACCCGCGCTGGGGAGTGGCTGGGCTGATTGAAGCGGTGCGCGGCGGGAACGTGCGCGTGATCAACTCGCTGGGTAGTTCCTTGGTGGAGTCGGCGGTCCTCTCCCCCTTCCTCGACTCGATCTGCCAAGCTTGGACCGGGATGCCACTTCAGCTCCCTTCGGTTCCTACCCAATGGCTGGATGGCTCAAGGCCTCTGATCCACTGGGAACCGACAGCTCCCAAAATCGCCAGCGCCTACCGGGTCGGGAGAAGCCGCGCGGCCGCCAGCCCGCAGGTGGAGTCATGGGATCAGGTGGAGCAATTGGCCTGCCAGATGCCTCGCAAGTATGTCGCTCAACAAAAAATCTCCCGTTCGGTCATCCCCTGCTGCCGGGAGGGTTGGATCGAAGCGATGCCGGTGGCTCTGCGGGTCTTTTTGGTGGCCGACGGCCAAGGAGATTACCACGTCATGCCAGGAGGGCTGGCGCGGGTTGCGGGGAGCCTGGAGCAGTTGGAGCGAGATAGCCTGGGGGGAGAGATCAGCAAAGATGTCTGGGTTTGCGCCCAAACACCTCAGCCACCCGTCACCTTGCTTTCGGCGACGCTCCCTTCGCAAGCCTCACGCCGTCGCGCTGGAAGTGAATTGACAAGTCGCGTCGCCGACAACCTGCTTTGGCTGGGGCGGTATGTGGAGCGGATCGATGGCAGTGCTAGGTTGCTGAGGACCACCCTCCAGCGATCCTTTGGCGAAGCCAATGCATCGGAGGTCCCCGAGTGGCCGGGGCTGATTCGCCAGCTGGCCAACCGTGGGTTGGTGGACCCCGGTTATGCGGTTCCCGAGCTGGCGGCGTCGCTGCCGTTGCTGGCCCCGAAACTCAAGCAGTTCCACGCCGACCAACTCCCCTGGCAGCCGCTGCTGTCCGACATCGCCAACATCCGTCGGATCGCATCGATGCTCCGGGATCGACTCTCGATCGACGCCTGGCACACCCTCGGTCGACTCGACCGATCCGCTCGCGCCGATCATCATCCCGAACCGGTCGATCGCGACAGCATCGATCGACTGAACGCCATCGTTCACGATGTCTCGGCCTTTTTCGGGATGGTCGCCGAAAGCATGACGCGCACGCTGGCGTGGCGAAGCCTCGATCTGGGGCGGCGTCTGGAGCGAGCGGTTGGCATGGCGGCGGTAGTCCATCAGCTGACCGCTCAGGAGCTGCCGATCCCTGCCGAATGGGAGGCGATGATCGACGCCAGCGATTGCCTGCTGACCTACCGAGCCCGCTACTTGGCGGCATGGTCGTTCGAGGGGGTGCTGGATCTGCTGGTCACCGACGATACCAATCCGCGAAGTATCGCCTACCAGTTAGAATGGATCGTGGAGCATGTACGGCAACTGGCCGAAGCATGTGAATTGCCCGATGAGGAGGAGGGGATGCAACTGGCTGAGGCGATGCAGCGCGAGATCCAGAGCCTGACGCCTCATCAACTGGCGCACGCCGATCGATCCTGGCAGCATGGGTCGTTGCACCTGTGGTCTGGGTCGCTGATGTCGCGACTGCACCAGTTGTTTCACCTGATCAACGCTCAGTACTTGATACATGCCCAGGCCACCCGACCTCAGGGGACCTGAGCGGCGATGGACCGACCCATCCATCGATTAGCCACACCGATTAGCCACACCGATTAGCCGCATCGAATAGCGCAGGATCGAAGCGACGTTGTCCACTACCTACCGCATCGAACATCGAACCCGTTACGAGTACACCTCCCCGGTCTCCTACTCGCAGAATCAACTGCGGCTGACTCCCAGATCCGATGCGTCCCAGAAACTCCTGGAGCACGCCATTCTTAGCGATCCCAAGCCGCAGCATTGGTTTCACCGCCACGACTGGTTCGGGAACGACGTCTCCTACTTCGAGCTGCTTCAGCCGCATCAATCGCTGGAGATCCTCCATCAGGCATTGATCCAGATCGACCGAGTTCCTTTGCCCAACGAGGCCATCGAGAACAGTCCGCCCTGGGAAACCGCCACTTTCCGCGCGAGCGTGCATGGAGTCGCCGCAGATCAGGGTGGCGGGGATAGGAACTTTTGGCAATTTGCGTTCGCATCTCGGTATGTGCCTTTGATCGATGAACTGCGGGAGATATCCCGCGAGGTGTTCACACCGGGCCGCCCCATCCTATCGGCCATCGTAGCGCTCTATGAGCTGATTTATCGATCGTTCGAGTATCGTCCGCAGTCGACCGTCATCGACACGCCGCTGATCGAGGTGCTCCAGCAGCGAAGGGGGGTGTGCCAGGACTTTGCTCATGTCGCCATCGGCTGCGCTCGCATCGTGGGCTTGGCCGCTCGCTACGTCAGCGGCTATCTAAAGACCTATCCACCGAAAGAAGCCCGCGCACTGATCGGCGCCGACGCCTCTCACGCATGGCTTTCCATCCACGCCGGCCCTCTGGGATGGATCGATCTGGATCCCACCAATCGCACCCTCGTGGGACACGATCATGTGACGCTCGCCTGGGGTCGTGACTTTCGGGACGTCACTCCCATCAACGGACTTTACCTGGGGGGACAACTGAAGCAGATGCAGGTTGCCGTCAAGGTGGACCCCATCGATCCTCCATCCACTTGGCCCCAGCCCTACTCAGTCGAAGCGGCCCCCTCGCTACCACCCGGTGAGGATCCGGCCAGTGACCATCCCTCTGGTTTTCAATGAAATGAGAGACACCCAATCCGATGCAAGCGCTGCAACTGGAAAGCCCCAAGACATTCCGTTACATCGATATCCCTGCTCCCAACCAACCGGGGCCCGGTGAAGCATTGGTGCGAGTGCACCGTGTGGGGGTGTGCGGCACCGACATCGGAGGCTATCTCGGGAAGATGCCTTTCTTCAGTTACCCGCGTATCCCTGGCCATGAACTGGGGGTCGAAATCATCGCCGTGGGAGAAGGCGTATCAAGCCATGCTGTCGGTGACCGGTGCGCGGTCGAACCCTACCTCAACTGCCAGCGATGCTATTCGTGCCAGCGGGGGCTGACCAATTGCTGCGAGCATCACAAGACGCTGGGGGTCATGTGCGATGGGGGGCTGACCGAAACGATTCTCCTTCCAGCCAGGAAACTCCATCCTTCCAAGACGCTGACGATGGACCAGCTGGCGCTGGTGGAAACCCTGGCGATCGGCAAGCATGCAGTCGATCGGAGTGGATGCCGCGCCCAGGAATCGCTGCTGCTGATCGGTGCAGGTCCGATCGGTCTGTCGGTCCTGGAGTTCGCCAAACTTGCACAGACCCGTATCGCGGTCCTCGATCTCAGCCAGGATCGACTTCGGTTCGTCCAGGAACGGATGGGGGTCGACACCACCATCCGGCTCGAACCATCCCAACCTCAACTGGCACTCGATCAGGTCCGAATGTGGACCGACGGCCGAATGGCCGATGTGGTGATCGATGCCACGGGAAGTGCGGCCAGCATGTCGACAGCGATGGAGTACTGCGCCTTCGGTGGGCGACTGGTCTATGTCGGAATCACCCAGGCGAATCTGGAGTTCCCGCACGCTCCCATCATGCACCGGCGTGAACTGACCCTGTTGGCAAGCCGCAATGCGCGTTCAAGCGATTTTCCGGAGATCTTGAGAGCGATCGAGTCGGGGAAGATCGACACAGCCCCCTGGATCACGCACCAGGCGACCTTCCGTGAGGCAGCCGCGCGGTTTCCCGAGTGGGTCGACCCGGCAAGCAAGGTGATCAAGGCGATCATCGCCATGACGTAAACGACGCTCGCAAAGCCCCTTGCCCGATCCCAAACCGCATTGGGATCGCGATGTGATGGGGCGCCGCGGAGCCTCTACTTTTCGCTGCCGGTATCCAAAACCGCCATGAAGGCTTTCTGGGGGATATCGACCGAACCGATCGACTTCATCCGCTTCTTGCCTTCACGCTGCTTGGCCCATAGCTTTCGCTTGCGGGTGATGTCGCCGCCGTAGCACTTGGCAGTCACGTTCTTTCTCATGGCAGGGACGGTTTCCCGCGCGATGACGCGGGAACCGATCGCCGCCTGGACGGCGATCTCGAACATGTGCCGATCGATCTCCTCCTTGAGCTTCTTGACTACCGCTCGCCCTCGCCGATCTGCATCCTTGCGGTCGCAGATGATGCTCAGCGCATCGACCCGCTTTCCGTTGACCAGAATGTCCATACGGACCAAATCGGCCGGCTGGTATCCGATCAGTTCGTAGTCCATTGTTCCGTAGCCGCGCGTGGAGCTCTTGAGTTTGTCGTGGAGGTCATAGATCACCTCGGCCAGCGGCAATTCATAACTGACCAGAGCTCGCGTCGGCGAAAGGTAGTCATTCGCCTTGAGCACTCCACGGCGGTCCTGGCAGAGCGTCATCACGGTGCCGATGTACTCGGTGGGCAACACGAAATTGACTCGCACAATCGGCTGGCGGAATTCTTCGATGTCTCCCGAATCGGGCACCTCCTGCGGACGGTGGATCTCCAGCCGTTCGCCGCCTCGGCGGATGATTTCGTAGGTGACGTTGGGCGCGGTCTGCACCAAATCGAGATCGCACTCCCCCTCCAGTCGCTGCTGGATGATCTCCATGTGCAGCAACCCGAGAAAACCGCAGCGAAATCCAAACCCCAGCGCCTCGCTGGTCTCCGGCTGAAACTCAAAACTGGGATCGTTGATCGATAGTCGCTCCAGAGCATCCCGCAGCTCGGTGAAGTCCTGACCATCGCTGGGATACAGGCCACAGTAAACCATCCGCTTGGGAGGCTGGTAGCCAGGGAGTGGCTGAGCGGCATGGTCTCCCGGGACGCTCACCGTATCCCCGATCCGTACATCCTGAAGCGATTTGATGTTGCAGATCAGGTAGCCGACCTGGCCGGCTTGCAGCGAAGAGGCTGGCTTGCGTTCCGGAGCAAAATGCCCCAGCTCCAGCAGATCGTAGGTGGCACCCACCCTCAGAAATCGCACCTTCTGCTGCTTGCTGACCGCCCCGTGCATCACCCGCACGTACGTGATCGCACCACGATAATCGTCGTAGTGGGAATCAAAAACCATCGCCTGAAGCGGCGCGTTGGGATCACCCGACGGCGCCGGCACCCGCTCGATGATCGCTGCGATCAGGTCGTCCACCCCCACCCCGGTCTTGCCGCTGCACTTGATGATCTCTTTGGGGTCGATCCCCAAGATCTGCTCCATCTCCTCAGTCACTTCATCGACTCGAGCGTGATTCAGATCGATCTTGTTGATCACCGGGATGATCTTCAGGTCATGCTCCATCGCCGCGTAGGCGTTGGCGACCGTCTGAGCCTCCACCCCCTGGAACGCATCGACCAGTAGCAGCGCCCCCTCGCAGCAAGTCAGGGATCGCGACACCTCGTACTGGAAATCGACGTGACCGGGCGTGTCGATCAGGTTCAGTTCGTACTCCTGGCCACCCAGTCGATGCCGCAGCGTCACCGCCTTGGCCTTGATGGTGATCCCCCGCTGCCGCTCTAAGTCCATCCCGTCCAGCAACTGCTCCTTCATCTTTCGGACTTCCACCGTCCCTGTCCGCTCCAACAGCCGATCGGCCAGGGTGCTCTTGCCGTGATCGATGTGCGCGATGATGCAGAAGTTGCGAATGTTGGAAATGGGAATGTCGGCCATCAATGCGTATCCTAGGCCCAGGAGAGCCAAGCCATCCCCTGGGCGAGGGGGAGAGCCATCCATACCGACCAGGGGAAACGGCTCACCACAGAAGCCACTGCCACCTGTCCTACAGGCTCATATTATCCTGCTTGCCCCGACGTGGGTATCGCTCCTGATGCCGAGCGATCCCGGCGGCACCCAGGAAACCGGCGTCCGACCCAAGTTTTGCAAAGGCGATCGTGGTCCCCGCGAAGACATGCTCAAAGCTGCGCTGGCGGAACGAAGCGATCGTGTCGTCCAGGAACTTGGACCCGATGGGGGACTGAGCCCCACCAAAATCCATCGCGCCTCCCAGGACCACCAACCCAGGATCGATCATGTGAACGATCGAAGCGATACCGATCCCCAGCCAGTAGGCCGTCTGAGCGATCCGCTCCCGCGCCAAGGCGTCCCCTTGCACGGCTGCCTGAAAAATCTTTTTTGCGGTCACCGATCCGCGATGGGCATGCAGCAGACTGGTCGGATGCTTCCCCAGAAGCTCTTCGGTAATCGCCGCCACCGCACTGGCACTGCAGTACGCCTCCAAGTGCCCCTTCCCACCCCCCCAAACACAATCTCTGGCCCCTGGCGTCCCGTCGACGATGACGTGCCCGCACTCGGAACCAAAACTATTCTCCCCAACCACCAGCTGATGATCGGTGATGATGCCCCCTCCAACACCTGTCCCCAGCGTCAGCAGCACCATGCTGTCGCGTCCCTTCCCCAGCCCTAACCAGAATTCTCCATAAGCAGCCGCGTTGGCGTCATTGGCGAAATGAACGCGCTTGCCCACCTGCTGGACGAGGCATTCGACGATGCCAAAGTGGTGCCAGTGGGGATGGTTGGGAGGCTCGATCAGCCACCCGCGAGCGATATCCTGACTGCCTGGCGTCCCCAAGCCTACGGCGACAATCGACTCCCAGGGAATGCTCTTCTGGTTTGCCAACGATCGCAGCGTCTGGGCCGAACGCTGCATCGCATCCGCAGGCCCCTTGGGTTCCTCGGTATCGATCTGCGTCTCGGCGAGGATGGAACCGTCATCGGCCACCAGCCCCAGCTTGATGCTGGTGCCCCCCACGTCGATGCCCGCCCAGACGCTGGAACTTCCCGAGTCCCCCTCGGGTGAACTGCTTTGCATCGGCATTGCGGATTCCTCCATCTGGCGTCATCCCTCGCCTGGCCGCTGTTGCGGCATCGCACTGGTGAGCGGTCGGCGGCCGCCAGCCAATCGGATCAGATCAGCTTCCATCCGGGGCGGTACTCTCGTCTCAGAAAGGGTTCGGCCCGGTCGGTGTTGGTGACGCGCATCGCTGCGCTGTCCCACTCGATCTTCTGCCCGACGCGATGAGCCACATTGCCGAGATGGTTCGCTTCGGTCAGCCATCCGGAATATTCGAAATTGCAGGTGGTTGGATCCCCTGTCTTGCACGCATGCAACCACTCGGCGTAATGACCGATCGACTTGGGCAAATAGGGATCAGGACGCTTGGTGTCTCGAAACTGCTCTTCGGGGAGCACGACATGCTTGTCGTAATCGGCAAGGACCATCCTTCCTTCGGTTCCCACGAACAGGACGCCGCTACCCCACTGTGGAATCTTTTGGTCTTTCCAAAGCTGTGGCTTGTCCTCCCCCTGATACCACGTCACTTGCACGGGAGGCAGATCCCCGCGCGCCCCGTACTGGTAGACGACGCTCATCGACGCAGGAGCCAGTTCGGGATGAGCTGGCGGACCAAACGCCTCGACCGAGGTCGGTGCATGAAGCTGCAGCGCCCAGAAGGCCAGATCGTTCCAGTGCGATCCCAGATCGCTCATCGTTCCATTGCCGAAATCCCACCAGCGATACCATTTGGGGCCAGGGTAATAGACCTCATGAAAAGGGCGATAGGGAGCTGGCCCCAGCCAGAGATCCCAATCGAGCCCTGCTGGGACAGGACTTTCCCCCTCAGGTCGCTCTTGGACCTTCACCAAATCTCCATTCCGCTCGGCCGCCTCAGACGACTGCCTTCCCCAAGCGCGCCCCACCCAGACATGCGCTTCGCGGACCGGCCCAATGAATCCACTTTGCACCAGCTCCACCACTCGCCGATAGTTCTCACCCGCATGGATCTGAATCCCCATCTGCGTTGCGACGCCAGCTGCGGCTGCCGCTTCCCGAATGACACGCGTCTCCCAGACGTTGTAGGCCAACGGCTTTTCGCAGAATGTATGCTTCTTCAGGCGCAGAGCAGGGAGGGTCGCAAAGGCGTGAGTATGCTCTGGGGTGCTGACCACCACGGCGTCGAAGAGATCGCCCTGGTCGTACAGCTTGCGGTAGTCCGTAAACTTCTTCGCTTCGGGAAACTTTGATCCCGCGCTGCCCAGAGCGTTCTCCGATACATCACAAAGGCAGGCGATCTGCTCGGTCTGGCTCATTTGATCCATCTTGAATCCACCAGCGCCTCCTACGCCGATGATCGCCAGGCGGAGCTTCTCGTTGAGATTGCGTCCCCGCACGATGGCTGGCGCGGAGAGAATCGCACTGGCAGCAACCAGTCTTTTGCCAAAGGCCCGACGATCGACCGATCCAACCGGACCGAACCAGCGCCGATGGGTGCGATCGACTGAATGCCCACTCGGTGGATTCACTGCATTGCCTCCAAGACTCGCTGCGCCCACCTGTCTGCAATCGGCCATGAGAATCCTCTCCTTCTTGCTGACACTACCGATTCAGTTGCCTCGACCGCCGCCCCTATCCTGCGATCACAGCTTCGCAGATTCGCAGGCAGCTGTCGACAAAAAAAGACTCCACAACCTCTTAAGTCATGGAGTCTTCTTGGGATGAACCGTCAGGCACTGGTCGGCGATCAGGGCCGCCGAAGATCGTAGCAGTAAATCTTGTCCTGCTCGCGCAGAATCAGCTTGCCGTCGACGATCGCCATATGTGCCCAACTGGGCCGCTCGCTGCTGTTGGGAATCTTGAACGACCCAACTTCGGTGTAATCGCCTGGATCGGCCTTCGCTAGAGCCAGTGTGCCATCGGAGAAACGGACATAGATGTGCCCGTCGGCTGCGGTGAATGCCGCTGAGCCACGTCCGGAACCTCGCTTCTTCCAAACCACCTTGCCCGTCATCAGCTCGGCACAGAACGGAATTCCCTGGTCATCGGAATCGCCATAGAGATAATCCCCCACCAGAACGATCCCACCATGCTTGTTGGCCAGTTCGGTCTTCAGTCCGTAGATCTCTTCGACCTTGACTCCATCACCCTCCTTGGCCTGCTTGAGCAAGGCACCGCCTCGCTTGTATCCGGCTGAGAAGAAGACCAAGTCTCCCCGAACGATCGGGGTTGGAATGACTGCGGTGGTCTGATCGATCGGATACTCCCAGAGCAGTTTGCCACTTGCGGCATCCACCCCGAGGGCTCCGCTGGCGGTCGTCTGGACGTAGACGCGGCGTCCCGCCGGTTCGGAGACAACAATCGACGCATGGCCTGCTCCGCGATCCCCGGCTCGCGAACACTTCCAAACCAGTTCACCGGTTCGCTTGTCGAGCGCCACCATGGTGGCATCCTCGCCACCTGGGGTGCAGATCAGTCGATTGCCATCGATCAATACCGACTCACTGTAGCCCCAGGAGTCTCCCTTTTTGCCGCCGTAGGTCCCCTTCAAATCGACGCGAAACTTCTCCTTGCCATCGGCGGTATTGCAGCAGAGCAAGACACCAAACGGGGTGATCACATAGACGCGATCCCCATCCACCGTCGGAGTGCCTCGCGAACTTTGCCAGGATGGCTGGCCTTCGGTCCAAGGGCTTCCCGTCTTGGCAATCCAAAGCCGCTTGCCCGACTGCAGATCGAAACAGCTCAGATACTCCTCTGCATCCGGCGCATCGGACAATCCATCGCCTAGCGTGAACAGCTTTCCATCGGCCACAGCGACGCTGGCATACCCACGCCCCGCTCCGGTCCCCTCCCAGATCATCGCCGGCCCTTCGGCGGGCCACTGATCCAGCAGGTTCTTGTCGGCCGCTACGCCCGATCGATCGGCGCCACGAAAGGTGGGCCAGTCATCGGCAACCGCCATCGGAGCCAAGGTGGCACAGGTCAGCCATCCCAGTGCCGCCCAGCTCCATTGCTTTGTTCGCTTCATTGTTGGATCTCCCTCATTGATTCCGCTTGCTGGATCGCATGTGGCCAGCTCCGTGTCCACCTCGGCGTGTCGGAAATCCACCGCACGCCGAACTCCCCTTCATGGTAGCCGAAAACCGAGTCGTCGTGGCTGCTTGTGGCCAAGCCGTTTCGCCGCTTCCATCCAAGCGCTTCATCCACGGGTGCGGCGGGCGAGCCCAAGGGGGAGAAAGAACCCCAACATCGCCGCGATCAACCCACCGACTGCCGGATCAAAAACCAGCTCCCCAACCATCGTTCGCCAAAGCGCGGGTGTCGCCAGCCAATGGGACTTCCATCCGACATCCGGCCCCCATTGCCACGAGGCCCAGACCAAGATCCCCGACACCATCGACCCCCAGGCCGCCTGGCGAGGAAGGGGATTTTTCAAATAGAGCGCTGCGACAAACGGGACGAAGGACCCCACCAACCCCAGCGAATAACTGCTCTCCAGCAGCTCGTAAATCGTCTCGCTACCACAAGCCACCCAGGCGCTCATCCAAGCCATCGCGACAATCGCCACCCGCTGAAATGCCACACCGATACGCTCCTCCATCGGTCTTTGAACCAATCGCTCCCAGAGCGGCTGCGCGAGATTGCAGCCCAAGAGACTAGCGGGAGCCAGGATGGCACCAATCAACGTCGATGTCACCGTGGCGACAATCGCCATCAGGAAAATGACCTGCGCGATCGGGTGCAGCAGTCGATCGCTCAGCCCTGTCAGGCGATCGGTAGCCGAGGAGGCGTCGATCGCCAGCAAGTCGTTGGATAGCTCCCCTAGCAACATCGGGATGCTCCCGATCGCCATGTATCCCCCTGCCGCCATCAGGCAGGCGGTCTGAGCGACGCGGGGGGAGCGAGCGGCTGCGATCCTTTGCACCAGGTCCTGCATCGGCAGGTTGCCCAGCGCCCCGGCCAGAAGTGCCGCCACGGCAGGGGCCATCCCTTCCGACCAACCGCTCCGATGAAAAGGAATCCCCCGCGAAAAAACATCGGCTTGGGTACTTCCCAAGGCACTGGCCACCAGGGCACTGGCCAACAGCACCACCAGCCCGATCAAAATCACCCCCAACTGAAAGGCGTTGCTTCCCTCCTGCGATCTCAGACCGCCAATGGCCGCCAGAAACGCCGCTAGCGATGCGATCGCAAAGACGGAAACCAACCTCGGGGCTCCAAAAACCACTTCAGCCAAGGTCGCAAAGGCGACCAACTGCGCAGCGATCCATCCGAGGTAACTGATAGCGAGCACCCAGGAGCCGACCATTTCCACCGATCGACCGTACGCCTGCCGCAAGAGGTCTCCCGCCGTCAGCAGACCTCGCTCCCAGATCTTTGGCGCAATCGTCGCAGCCGCCAAGACAAGGCAGACCGAAAATCCGATCGGGTCCAGCATCGCACCAGACCATCCCTGCTGGGCGACTTGATTGGCCGTCGACATCAACGACTCTGCACCAAACCAGACGGCGATCATCGCCCCCGCAGACGTCCACGGCCCGAACGTCCTGCCCGCGACCACAAACTGCTCCACCGTTTCCAAGCGGTTTCGGTCACGCCATGTCAGGCGGATCAGACTGCCAAAAAAGAGCACCAGACAGATCCCCAGCCCCCACGCCACTGGATCGGCCATCTTGGCACCTCCTCCGTCACGATTACGACCAAAGGACGACCGATTGGCCAAAGGCAACTGCGACCGAGTTCGGTCAACGGCATCGGTTCGATGCCCTAGAACCAGGACTGCGTGATCGGCTTGATGACGATCTCCGGGATGTGCACCCGAGCCGGCAGGCGGATGATCGATAGAATCATCGATGCGACATCCTCTGGACGCAGAATCCGCGCCCGATGCTCGGCGGTGATCGGCGTCGGCCGCTGCTCCAGAATCGGCGTGTCTACCTCGCCCGGATAGACGTTGGTCACCCGCACCCCCGCCTCCAGACACTCGTTGGCCACACAGGTCCCTAGTGCGGTCATGGCGAACTTGCTGGCACAGTAGGCGACTCCACCCAGTGCCAACGCTCGCTTCCCGGTGACGCTGGAGATCAGAATCACCGTCCCCTCACGCCGCCCTTTCATCTCTGGCAGCACCTCGCGGAGGCAGTTGTAGGGGCCAGTGGCATTGATCGCCATCACCTCATCCCATTGTTCCGGCCGCATGGCGTCCATGCTGCGGTTGGGGATATTGACCCCTGCGGCATGAACCAGAATATCGATCTGCCCCAGGTCGCGACGCGCCCGCTGGAAAAACTCCGCCACCGACTGGCGGTCGGCCACATCGACAGGATGACCAATCAGGGACGTACCTCCCCACTCGGTCACCTCATCCAGTTTGCTGGCGCTGCGTCCGCCGATCAACACGCGAGCCCCATCGGCGACCAGCGCCTTGGCCACGGCCAGACCGATTCCAGAAGCTCCCCCTGTCACCACCGCATTCCTGCCAGCCAGCATGCCATTCCCCCCATCTCGTCAGCCATCGTTCCACACCATTTCTTCGAACCAGTGTACACCGCGCAGCTAATGGGCACACCGGCAGCTTGTGGGCACAGGGGTGGTTCGAAGGAGCGTTCCATAGGCGGGGGGGAAGGGCGAGTCGATTGCGGTTCCGATCCGCCGGCGTTTTCGCGCGGAACGCGTCGAACGCCTGGCGCGACTCTGGAGCCCTGGCGATGGAGCCACTTTCGGCTCCGATGGCGCCAAGTGGAGAAGCGTCCGAAATCTCCAAGCGACCGGTTATCAGTAGTGCGGTGGCTTCTCGTCGCGTGGATCTCGCGATCGCTCTGTCGCCTCACGCCGCATCTCCCGCACCGTGTTTTCGATCCTTGCCAGCAGTCGTTCCATCTTCAGCATCGCCTTGGTATGGTCGACGACCACTTCGTTCATCGTCTCCAGAGCCTTCTGCTGGTGCGCGACCAAAATCTCTAGCTTCGTCAGCCGCTCGGCCATCTTCACGTCGATCGGCTCTTTTCCCTCCACCGCTCGGCCCATCCCTTCTCTTGATGATTGGTATCGGCGGACTAAGATCTTCGATCGATCGGTCGATCGCCTCTGGCTCATCGCCCCCAAGCCACCATGGCTGGACTTTTGTCAGCCCGTGCGACGCATCGGGATCGTTTCGGTTCGTCCCCCAGTCACTTTGCGGATGGCGAAGGGACGGCGATGGTTTCGGCTGTAGTATAGCCGCGTCGAAGCTTCGCCCAGTAGTCCGATGCTGAGCGCCTGAATGCTCATCAAACCCGTCATCACTCCCAGCAACAGCAGCGGATTGCCCGTCATATCGACTCCCCCCAGCACTTTCATGCCGATCACCGCTGCGATGGCGGCCATCGCCAAAGCGACCAAACCCACGGCGATGCGTCCGAAGAACTTCATCGGACTGGTGGAGTAATCCAGAAGGTACTTGACGGTGATCAGATCCAACACGACGCGCAAGGTACGCGACAGTCCATACTTCGTCTTGCCATAAATACGAGGCCGATGATGGGTCTCCACCTCGACGCATCGCGCCCCGCGACCATGCGCCAGGATCGGGATGAATCGATGCATCTCCCCATAAAGCTCCAGCTCGTCGGCGATCTCGCGACGCATCGCCTTCAGGGTGCACCCCAGGTCATGAATCGGAAATCGTGTCACGCCGCTGATCAACCGATTGGCGATCATCGACGGTAAGCGTCGAGTCCAGAACGTATCCTGACGCTCCTTGCGCCAGCCATGGACGAGGTCATACCCCTGGTCCAACTTCTGCAGCATCATCGGGATGTCCTGCGGATCGTTCTGGAGGTCCCCATCGAGCGTCACCAGGTATTCCCCGCGAGCCTGCTCCAGGCCCGCCTGCATCGCCGCCGTCTGGCCATAATTGCGACGAAACTGGACGACGACCACGCGGCGATCGCGCGCCACAATCTCCTGAAGGCGTTCTGGCGTGGCATCGGTCGATCCATCATCGACAATCACCAGCTCGACATCACCGATTTGGTCCATCACCGGTCTCAGTTGCTGGTAAAGCGGTTGGATGTTGTCCTGCTCGTTGAACACCGGAACGATCAGGGTGACCGAGGGAGACATGCGGGATTCCTTCCGACCTGTGGGGAGCTCTACCAATGGGGCGTCTACCAAGCGCTTCGCGTCCAGCGCCCTGGACGGACCGCTCAAGGATGCGAAGATGTGTCTGTGGACCACGCCCACCAAACGAAGCGGGAGTGTAGGGGAGCCAGCCGACGGGAGGCAATGGGATTTTCGATGGATCCGCGCCAAGATCACGATGCTAGCAATCCGCTCGATCCCCGCTTCCGCCGACAGGTGGCGTTCGCGGGACTTGGACCCACCGGGCAAAAAAGGCTCCTCGAGGCGCGCGTTGCCATCGTCGGACTGGGAGCCCTAGGCTCCTCGGTAGCGATGCAGCTGACCCGCTGCGGCGTCGGCTACCTGAAGCTGATCGATCGCGACTGGGTGGAGACAGACAATCTCCCTCGGCAAGTCCTCTACACCGACTCCGATGCCCGACAACGACTCCCCAAGGCGGTCGCCGCTGCGACCCACTTGAAGGCGATCTGGAACGATTTGAAGACAGAGATAGAGGTCGCCGATCTGACCTGGCGGAACGCGCAGGATCTGCTCGGAGATTGCCATCTGGTGATCGACGGAACCGACAATTTTCTGACGCGCTACGTCATCAACGAGTGCCAATTGGAAACGGGAATCCCCTGGGTTCATGCAGGTGTCGTCGGTGCCTCCGGGCAAGTCATCTTCCTGCAGCCGGGGAAAACTCCCTGCTTCCGCTGCTTGGTCCCGGAACCACCCCGCCCCGAAGACCAGCCAACCTGTGACACGGCGGGAGTCCTGCTGCCCGCCGTCCAGATGATCACCGCGCACCAGGCGATGCTGGCCGTCCAGTATCTCTCCCATCCCGATCACCCGATGCCGATGGACATGCTGCTGATCGATGGCTGGCGACACATCTTCCGGTCGATCGCAACCGATCGGTTGCGTTCCGTCGGCTGCCCCAGCTGCCAAGGCAGTCGCGATTTCCTTCGTGGCAAAGCGGGTGGGGAAGTAGCAGTTCTTTGCGGTCGCAACGCCGTCCAGATCACCCCCACCCATCCCCAGGAAACCGATCTGGGGAAAATCGCGAAGCGATGGGAGGGGCAAGGACTGGATCGCAGCAATCCCTTCCTAGTCCGATGGCAGCAGGGAGCATGGAGCATCACTCTGTTTCGCGATGGACGGGCCGTGGTCGGCGGTACCGAAGATCCAGCCGTCGCCCGCTCCCTGCTCGCCCGCTGGGTCGGTAACTGATAAAGCCGGAATGGGAAGCGATCCCGTAACGACCAAAAAAGCTGCCGCATTCCTCTGGCCCAGGCTTTCAATCGCCGCCTACCCTCGGTCGATCAGTCGTACCCCAAGACCGCGATCTGCATCTGCTGGCGGTCCTTCCAAAGGCAAGCGAACTCCAAGAAGATCCACCAGATAAAGTCCCACTCCACCCGAACTTCCCTTCGGTCTGGAATCGCGAGTTCCCACACTTGCTCAGCCTCCTTACCAACCTGCTTCAACCACCCTTCGACGGCCTGCAGTTGCTCCCCAGTCGCCGGCTTCGTCCAGCGTGCATCGTTCAAGCAAGCATCGATCCGCTCTTCTAATTGGCGATGGGAAATCGGATGGAACCACTCCTCGCTCATCGCTGCATGAAGACAGGGGCCATGCCGACCGATCGACTCCCCCCATGGCCCCGGTGAACAGAACGAACGTTGGAAGATGGGATCTCGGACCAACGCACCGAGAATCGCTTGGCCAGCCAGCGACGGCTCTTGGCTCTCGATCTCAAAGAGAGTGCGATCCAGCCAACCAAAATCCCACAGAGAGCTACACTCCGACTGGACCGCTCGGAAGGCGATTGCCATCACCTACATCCCCGTTTCGCGATTGCTACACTCGGGAAAGTATCTGTGGGTTAGTTGCCATTGCCGCCAGCGGCCCCTTGGCCGGCTTGGCCGTCATTTTTGCCATCTCCCGGTTGGCCCTGGTCTCCCGGCGGCTGACCACCCTGCTGCTCGCCGGCAGGCGGTGCCTCGCCACTGGCAGCACCGTCGGCAGGTGCCTCGCCTCCCTCGGCAGGTGCGGAAGCATCACCAGGCGCCGCAGCGTTTTCGCCACCGGCATTCCCTTCCGGCGCTTCAGGTGCGTCGGCCGGTGCAGCGGAATCCTCTTCGACGGGCGGTTCATCTCCCACTAGCTCTTCGACTCCCGGATACTCCGCAGCCATCTTTCCGAAGTTGCGGATCTTCGTTTCCGTCGCTTTCCTTAGCGACTCCATATCTTTGATCTTGTCGCTATTGACCGCTTCCTGCAGTTCCCCGATCCGCTGAAGAACCTCCTGAGCCTGCGCCTTGGTTTCATGGTCCTTGAGTGCCGCAAGGAAACCGATAGCAGGCGATTCCTCCCCTTCCCCCTTAGGCTTGCCATCCATCCCGAGATGAACAAACTCGAGGATCTGGTTCAGGTGCCGGCGCAAAATGCGCACCTCGGGTGGCTGGGTATCGATGGGATACTCTTTTTTGCTCGATCCAGCATCCCCGGCTCGGCCTCCACCACCGGCCATCCCTTCGTAGCCTCCATCCATACCGGCGGATCCCCCACCACCGATACCAGGGCCTCCCAGCCCAGGCCCTCCAAGGCCACCCATGCCGCCTAGGCCGCCAAGACTTCCCTCACCAGGCTTCTGCAACTGGGATTTGATCGCCGCAATCCACTGCCGTGTCTGCGACCATGTCAGCTCCACTGCCCCAGACATTCCTTTGGCGGCCTGATCGGCATCGATCGGCATATCGCCAAACGAGTTGCTGATGAGTTTCACGCAAGCCAACCTCAACATCGGATCGGCTTTCGTGTCTGTAGTCGCCCTGAGCACAAAGTCCTTCGCTGCAGCATGCTCGGGCGAGCTGTAATGCGAGAGCAGCTGAAGGCATTTCCGTTGGATGTAGCTGTGGGCTGCGACCGAACGGCGAACGGGTGGCGGTGCCGTCAGCACCTTGACAATCACATTGGTCATGTTGCTTCGCGTCCGTTCGTCCCATCGAACGGCACTGACCGAAGCATGCCGTTCCAACCCCTGTAGAGCGGCTACTAGAAGTCCGTCGGAGGGAGGATTCTGCACCAGCCTCACCAGGGGCCCCAATGCGGCTCGATAGGGAACCGGTGGCGTTTTGGTCGTCGCAAACTCACTGTCCAGGCTTCCCAGGATCAGCGCTGCGTTGACTTTGGCCGACGGATGAAAATTGCCGCGCTCGATAATCCCGGTCATCAAGTCGGCCACCATTTTCACGTGGGCAGCACGGTCTTCAGCCCGCGTCTGAGGAGTTCGCATCTGGAAGAGATCATCGAAAATCTCTATCCGCACCAGATTGATCTCTTCGAGATGATCGACCTGGACCATTTTGGGAAACAGGTACTGCTGGTAATACTGCCGAATCTGGTCGGCGTTGTATTCTGCCTCCCCGCGGAGCATCTCCTTTTTCGTTTTCTGAAAGTCTCGCACCGCGCGTTCATTCTGGAATGCTTCGCCAATCGGCCTCGTATCGTAGGCTGGCGGCGCTGCGGCTGCCGGGGCTTCGGGCTGAGCCTCTTCCTGGGACATCACCTGCATCGGGCTGGCCATCAAACCAATGCACGCCACTCCACTTGCCAGGGACCAGCGCTTCCAAAAGGCTGCCAATCGCAAATGATCCATCATTCCACCGACTCCCGCTGATTCACGAGGGCTGCAACTGTTGGCGTCCCGACACAACAAGCGGCTCAAAGGTGCAGCCCGGGACGACGAGGAGTTCACCGAGGGTTCCAACCAGCGATTCAACCAGCCCACTCCGGACCGATCGAACGATCTGTCGGTCGCCGCGACTCCCTATTCAGAATAGGATCTGCAGGAAAGATCTGTCAACGATTTTCCCCAATCCCGCGCAGGAATCCCCGGTTTCAAGCCTCCCCAACCAGTGCACCCTAGAGATCTGCCTAACCGCCGATCTGCTGCGAAACTTCGCGGGAAGAAATGGCGGTCAGCGATCGGGTGTGGGGCGGACGATCAGAAGCGCGTAGGCTACCGGATTCATCGCCTCGGAAAGCACCCGCTCGACCTTGCGACGCTGTGCCAGAAGACGCCTCTGGGCAGTCGTCTGAGGCTTCACCCGACGCTCCACGCCAACAAACTGACTCAGCGCATCCGATCCTCCGGATGCCGGTGGCAGGAATGGGCGAGCCACCCCATCGGCTCGATCGTCCTTCGCCCCCAGACCAGGCTCAAACTCACCAAACTCCTCGATCGATTTCAATTCCTGCAACGCCACCATCGCCGGTGGATCGAAAGCCATGTCGAACGAAGCCTCGGGGAAATCTTCATGACGATCCCAAATCTCACCCATCGCTCGATCCAATCGCTCCGCCCTCGCCTTGACGAAGATGAGCCCCACCGATTCGCTCGACTTCGGCTTTCCAGGACCGATCACTTTCAGCGTCTTTAGGAGATCCACATCCTCGGAATCGACCTTTACCGGATCTTCAAAGGCGATGTCGTTCCGCTCAAAGATCTCCTCCAAAGCGTTGGCATCCAGCGCCTGATCGTCGACGGAAATGTCGTAGACCAGAAGGAACTCACTGGCCTGCTTCAGCCCCAGCTCCGGCAGACTCCCATCCGGCTCCGTCGACGGCACCCCTGATGCCCCTGCCAACCCTTCGATCGACGGCGTCTTGCCAGTGCCCCCCGCATCCACCGCAGACCGATCAGACCGATCCGCCATGGCGATCTGCCCCTTGGCTCCATCCGACAACGCTGGTGACTCTTTTGGAAGAGTCGATTGGAGCAGCTCTTTTCCGCTAGGCTGCGGAGAACCTTTGGCAACCCCTTCCACCGATGGACGCGTGATGCTTTCTCCCGGTGTCCTTCGATCCGAAGGCCGAGAATCGGAGGAAGCGACAACTCCCAACTGGCCTTTCAGTGGCGACTCGGGCCGCCATCGGACCGCGACAATCGCCACCGTCGCAGCTGCGGCAATCATCGAACCCCACACCCAGGCGGGAATCGATCGACCTGAGGGATTGGAGGCTGGACGCACCTTTGGTCCCGGCGGGTCGATCGGAAGACGATCATCGGATCCCCCGTCGACCTCCGACAGACGCTTGGCCAGAATGTCCTGAAAATCGGCCGGCAACCGGCGCACTGGGACCTGCTTCAAGGCCCGCCGCTGCGCCCCGATCGCCTTCCAAAAATCAGAGGCGATCGGATCCTCGGCAATCAACCGCTCAACCGCCTCTCTCTGCGACTGAGACAACCGGCCATCCAACAGGTCGCAAAGCGACTGCTGAACGCTTTCAGGTGGCAAAGGTTTGGCGGACATGATGGAACCAGACTACCAGGATGCGACCAAGCACTGGTCGCTATAGGAAGTGAACTCGTCGATACTTGACCTCTCGGCCATCGCTCCAGGAATCCCTGGGCATGCCAATCGGACGACCGATCCGCCCCAGAAGTTCCCTGATTCTTCAAGAGAATAGGGACTCCGACGCTTCGTGACCAGCATTTTCGAAGAGTTTTTCGAAATCCTAAGCAATCCGCAGCGGCCCAAACCGACTCCCTTGGCCGCAATAGCTGTCCCCGAGCCACCCCCTCGATCGAGGCACCTTCCGTCCGGCAGGTGCCCTGTCGTCGATCAACCGAAAAGCCTCTTTTAGGCCGAATTGCCAAGGAGCCGTGAGCCGTCCACTGGCTCAACTAGCCTCTGCCCTCCCGTCCCGCCAACAGCCAACCACCTCACACCGCATTCGCTCCCCATCCGGCTGGAACCAACGAAGCCGGCTCCATTCCAGGCTGCAAGCGACCGACTCCCCAGCCACATAGCACCCCTCCTCCAACTCGTTCCGCCAGCAGCTTTGCCCCCCCGGAGTTTCCCAACGCCGCCATCGATGCCCGTCGATCCACCTTCGCTCCATCGGTTTCATCGAAATCAAGACGCTGTCCCGCTCCCTTCCCTCCGGCCTCTCGGCACGCAACGGGGCCCAAGCCTCCGAGGGCACGATCAATTCCAATGGTACGCCTGCCGACGAGGACTTTTGAGACGATTCGATCCGAACCGATAGATTCCACTCCGGCAGCTCCCTACAGCCTGGATCATCGCTCGGAGAAACAGACAAGAACAGCGATGACATCCGGCGCATCCACCTAGCCACCTCCAGATGCTGCGGATCCTCCCGAAGCGATTCCGGGGCCCCCTCTTGGAGAACTCTCCCCTGATCCAGAAAGACCACCCGATCGGCCACCATCTGCGCCTCGAGTGGGTCGTGAGTGACATGGAGAAGTCCGATCTTTCGCTCTTTCTGCAACCTCCACACCCGCTCGCGCATCGCGTGCCGCAACGGGGGATCCAATGGACTGAACGGTTCATCCAGCAGCAGGAATTCGGGCGATTTGACCAGCGCGCGGGCCAGGGCCAAAAGTCGCTGTTGCCCCCCGGACAATTCACCGGGACGACGGCTCAGCAATGGCAACAAATCCGGAATGTCGCGAGCAAGCACCTCACGCCACGGTTCGATCCGCCTCGTCGATCTCGACTGGAACTGTTGAGCTAGCCGGAGGTTTTCTTCGACCGTGCACTGGGGATAGAAGCCCTCCTGCTGAGGAACCCAGGCCAGCTTTCCCTGGCAAGCCAAGTCGGCCACGTTGGCGGGGGTGCCGTTCCACACGATCTTTCCGCTACGAATCGACTGAAGCCCCATCAAGACGCGTAGCAGCGTCGACTTGCCACTTCCCGTCGCTCCAAGCAAAGCGACAGTTTCCCCTGGGTGAAGCGAAAAGGAAATCGCACGCAGGATTGGGGACTTCCCAAAGTCGACGGAGACCTCTTGGGCTTCCAGCATGATGAAGATCTCAGACGGAAACGTAAACGAAAGACAGCAATGCGAAACTGTACCGATTCTAGCGGTCCCAAGGGTCGTACCGGTCATTCCGTTCCATCGCAGGGCAGGATCGCTGATGATCTCCACGGCGACGAATCGATGACTAGGAGACGACTTGTCGCCGGAATCTGGGCATTGAGCCACTCCGGCGATGTCGATCGGGACAGAAACTCCAGGAGGCGAACATGCGACTTGGTGCCAAGACGAACCTCATTCGCTCGGTCCTTTCCCCATCCCTGCTCGGTGCGTTCGCGTGGCTAGCCACTTCCATGGCGGCATACGGCCAGAATTCTCCGGTCGATCTGCCGATCGTGGCACAGCGCCCCGAGACACCGCAGCCACCCGCGACTTCTCAAGTCCCGGCCGATACGAAGGGAACGACGGAAACCAACCAGTCCCAGTCCCCGATGGCTCGCCCTTCCTCCAACCCCGGCGCGTCGGCTGCGGCGGCTGGAAAAGTGCGATCGCTACCGGAGTTGCGGGCCCCTAATCTTTCGACCAGCAAGGTGGGAACTGGCAAAACGCCCAAAGACGAGGCTCGTTCAACAGCCCCCCAACCCGAAGCACTACCCTGGGGACCGTCTCGCGACATGCCGCCCGTTCCCACCACCAAGTTCTGGGCTCCCACCGCCATTTGCCACAATCCGCTCTATTTTGAGGATGCGATGCTGGAGCGTCATGGGCACGAGCGATTTCCGTGCATGCAGCCCTTTGCCAGCGGTGTCCGATTTGTCGCCACCACGGTGACTCTGCCCTACCTCATCACGCTGCATCCGCCTTGCGAAAACGTTTATGCCCTAGGCCACTGGCGCCCCGGTTCGCAGGCACCCTGCCTTGTGGAACGCGCCCCTTACGATCACCATGCCCTGAAGACCATGGTGCTTACCAGCGGCGCTGCTGCCGTCGCGATTCCCTAGAGAACGGTTGTTTGGCGACTGCCACCCGAAGGAGCACCAAAAAGCCAGCCCTCAGCCCCCCCAAATTCTGTGGGAATCGATGCGAGAAAAAGGACTCGCCACTGGAACAAAACGCCGGGATCCCCTAACCTGTTGAGACGTTTGGTGGAGCCCGGAATTGCTGGTGCGACGCCCGACAGGATCGGTAGGCAGTTGTTGGATTTGTATCCGACTCATCACGCGGATGGGTGTCGAGAAAACGGTTGAGAAGGCTGGGGAACACTGATGGACAATCGAAGCGGGTGGATGTGGGCCTTGGTGCTTTCAGCCGTGGCGATCGCTGTGCGATTTTTGCCTGTCGAAACCAATCTGGGTTGTTTCGGGGCGCTAAGCCTTTTCTGCGGCGCGGTGATCAAAACCCCTCTGGGTCTGATGCTGCCGTTGGCTGCCTTGGCGATTAGCGATTTGGTGGGCCATTGGTTTCAGGTCTCGGACATGGGCCTCTACGACTACCGCACCATGGGTATGGTCTACCTAGCCTACCTAGCCGCCGCCATGCTGGGCCGATGGATTCAATTCCATAGGCCAGTTCAGGTTGCCATTGGAGCCGTCGCTGGCTCGGTGCTGTTCTTCCTGGTCAGCAATTTTGGAGCATGGCTGGATCCCCGCATGGGTTACGCTCCCACCGTCCAGGGCTTGGCCGATTGCTACCTGATGGGTATTCCCTTCTATCGCGCGACGTTCCTTAGCGACCTGCTGATGAGCGGGCTGTTCTTCGGCGCCTTCGCCCTAGCGACTCGAAACGCAACTTCCAGCGCCTCGCAGACTCGTGCCCTCTAAGAAGAAGTGTTGAGCTGTCCAAGTACTCTTGGATTGCCAACCCCCTTCGGCGCCGCGAAGTTCTTTTGCCCCTTCGCGGCTGCTGGTCGCAATGAGCCCAGCACGCCTGAATCTGCTTCGAAGCTGCTGGTGGGTCGATGCAATCTTGCTGTGGGCTGATCGGTGATGCCTGCCACCGTGCTGCCAGCTGTCATAGCGGCCCAATCTTCAAGGGGAGGCACGATTCGCCCGGTGCCTTCGAACGGCGATTCCATGCAGATGCCGGGCTGCGATCGTTCCCCGAAAAGAATTGCCAGATGAATCGTTGGTGACCACTTCCCTCGGTGATGGACCGACTACCAAGGGAAGCCGCAATGCTTGCATTTAGAAGTTGGAATCTCCCCTGGTTCAGTTGCTAGGGGGGGAATCCCCATTGAGACGCTGTCGGGGCCTTCCTATACTCCGCCCGCCCCGCGCGATGGCTGTTGCGCCGGGGTTGCGGTACGCCCCCAGAACCAGCCCACCACTTCCAGCATGGGATCGCTCGATTGCGCTGTTGGCCTTCCACCAACACGATGGCTGAATCGCGACGCTGCGCTTGCGCATCGCCGGTTCGCCCTGCGCGCACCGACTTGGCGGAAGTCCCAGGGAACCCGAGTGGTACGCGAAAAGTTTCGGATGGGGGCGATGAGCAACTTGAGCGAATATCGAAAAAACCGGCGAGCCACAGCCATTGGCGACGGGTGCTCACCTCGATCCTCTTGATTCTCGCGGTGCGTTGGAATTCCCCCACCCTCCACGGTCAACATCCTTCGATCTCGTTCCCTCAGGAAGGCCAAGGGGAGACGATTCGAGTGCGCGCCGACTCGATGACCGAATACCGACGAGGCGCTTACCATGTCGTTCATTTGGAGGGCGGTGTCCGGATCGAGCAGCAACCGTTCTTTGCCAAGTCGAACGAAGCGGTGCTATGGATCGAGCCGGGGAAGGTCGATTCCAACGAACCCAAACCAGCCCAGATCACCCTCTACCTGGACGGCAACGTCGCGGCTCAATGGAGTGCGACGCAGAGGATCGAAGACCAGCACTGGGTCCATCGGCTCAGCACCCTGGATGATTTGGAAATCCACACCGACGGGAAGACGACGCGGATTCCCACGCTGGAGTCGCGCACCGGTCAGTGGCTGCAGCCCAGTCTGCTTCCCAAGCCGCCCGCCTTGGCCAGCCCCTATCCGCTGACGTTGCCTCCACCACCCAGTCCGCTGGTGTCTGCGGCACAGTTTCAGCAGAGCACGGCCTCCCCACCTGCGGTTCTATCGACGCCGGCCGATGCCACCCAGCGACTACCGCTGGAAACGCAAAGCCCGTATGGCGGCTGGGAGATCGGCGAGCAAGGGGAACTGAAGGGAGCGGCCAAGCCAGCGGATGGGGCGACGAGTGCCATCGGCGGCGCCCAGACAGGTCAGACCGTTTCCGTGCTGCAGCCCCCAAGCGACCCTCTGCTTCCGGGCGGCCCTGATGGCGGAACCAAAGTACAGGCTCAGTCCTTCCAGATCACCGGCCGATCCAGCCTCAACCCCAACATTCGCTTTGCGCCGGGCCAGCAACTTGGTCGAACCGCAGCGACTGTGACCGGGGGTTTGCGCATCCGCATCGGTGGAATCCAGGTAACCGAATCGGATGGTTCGGTGACCGACTGGGGTTCGATCCTCCTGGAAGCCGATCGCGCGGTGCTGTGGACAAGCGACTTCAGCTCGATCGTCTCCAACGGGATCACCAACGAACCGCTTGAAATCTACCTCGAAGGAAACATCGTCTTTCAGCAGGGCCAGCGAGTCATCTACGCCAACCGGATGTACTACAACGTCAAAGACCGTTATGGCATGGTGCTGGATGCCGAGATGCTGACTCCGGTTCCGCAGTACGAAGGGCTGCTGCGATTGAAAGCCGACATGATCCAGCAGCACTCCGAGCGTCATTTTGTCGCTCACGACGCCGCCATCACCAGCAGTCGACTGGGGATCCCTCGCTACTGGCTTCAGTCGGGAAAAGTCGTTTTCCAAGATGACCGACAACCGACTCGCGATCCACTGACTGGAGCCCCGATGACGATTGCCACCCCGGGTGGCACCAACATGGAGGCCGACGCCAGAAGCAACTTTGTCTACCTGGCGGGGGTACCGGTCTTCTTTTGGCCGATCATGAATTCGAACATCGAGCGACCCAGCTTCTACCTGACGGGAATCAAATTCCGTCAGGACAGCATCTTCGGCACCCAAGCGATGCTCGACTGGGATCTCTTCCAGATCCTCGGAATGGAAGGCCCCAATGGGACCGACTGGATTTTGTCGACCGATTACCTGAGCGAGCGGGGGTTCGCGGTAGGGACCAACTTCACCTACGATCTCCCTGGTGGCCTTTTCCCCGGCCCCACCGCCGGCCTCGTCGACTTCTGGGGGATCCAAGATGAAGGGCTCGATCGCCTGGGTAGCGACCGCTGGGACATGATCCCAGAGGAATCGACTCGTGGCCGACTCTTCTTTCGCCAGCGCAAATACCTCTCCCAGCAGTGGGAGGTTCTGGCCGAAGCAGGGTGGGTCAGCGATCGAAACTTTCTGGAGCAGTACTTCGAGAGGGAGTGGGATCTGGAAAAGGATCTGGCCACGGCCCTCCGCTTCCGGCGCTATCGCGAGAACAGGATGCTCGACCTGTGGGGTCAGGTGCAGCTGAATGATTTCTTCACTGAGACATCGTGGCTACCCCGCGCCGACCATTACTGGTTGGGACAGCCGATCCTGGGAGGTTGGTTGACGTGGTACAGCCATACCCACGCCGGGTATGGAATTCAGCGAGCGGCATCGACCCCCACCGATCCGTCCGATGCCGCCAAATTCCAGTTGCAGCCTTGGGAGGTCGACGCCGAAGGGATCCGCGCAGCGACGCGCCACGAGATCGATCTGCCGATCGCTCTTGGCCCCAGCAAGATCGTTCCCTATCTCAGCGGCGAAGTCGCCTACTGGGGAGAGGACATCGGCAACGACGACCTGACAAGATTCCTGGGGCAGGGTGGGGTTCGCACGTCACTCCCGATGTGGGCGCTCTATCCGCAGGCACAAAGTCGACTGTTCAACGTGCAGGGAATCGCCCACAAGGTGACTTTCGAAAGCGATCTGTTCTATGCCGATGCCAGTGAAAATCTCGATCGGCTACCGCTCTATGATCCACTCGATGACAACGCCCAGGAGCATTTCCGGCGCCGTTTGGTCTTCAATACCTTTGAAGGGACGCTTCCCCCACAATTCGACAATCGCTTCTTCGCGGTCCGATCGGGCATGCAGCGGTATGTAACGGCTACCAGCACCGAAGTGGCAGAGGATCTGGTGCAAGCGAGACTTGGGATCAATCAGCGTTGGCAGACCAAACGCGGCCGACCGGGCAGAGAGAGAATCACCGATCTGATGGAACTGGATCTGGAGATGCTGGTCTTTCCCAACGCCGATCGGGACAACTTTGGCGAGGAGACGGGTGGCTTTCAGTACGATTACCGCTACCACATTGGCGATCGCCTGACCTTCCTCAGCGACGGCTATTTCGATGTCTTCAGCCAGGGACTGAAGCTGGTCAGCATCGGGGCGATGGCCAGTCGACCAGGGCGCGGCGAATGGTATGTCGGCCTGACATCGCTGGAAGGGCCGATCAGCAGCCTCATCGCCTCCACCACGCTGAACTACCGCATGAACGACAAGTGGATCGCCACCGGTGGTATCGCAGTCGATCTGGGCGATGTCGGCAATGTCGGAGAATCGCTAGCGGTCACTCGCATCGGCGAATCGTTCCTGACCCGTTTTGGCATTCAGGTCGACAGTGGCCGGGATAACGTCTCCTTCCAGTTCAACCTGGAACCGCGATTCCTGCCGACCAAACGCCTAGGGGCTGTCGGTGGGCAGTTGATTCCTCCGGCAGGTCTTTACGGTCTGGAGTGATTCCCTGAAGCTCCCAGGCCGATTGGCTGTCGCTGCGTGGCAGGCTCCTTGCGAAGCAGCCTTGCCATCTCCATCATCGCCAAAGCCGCTTCTTGTCCCTTGTTCCCGACCGCCCCACCAGCCCGCTGCAGCGCCTGCTCCAAGTTCTGCACCGTCAACAGTCCGAATCCCACAGGCTTTCCGCTCCCCAAGGACAACTCCATCAATCCCTGACTGACCGCTCGGTTGATGTGCTGATCGTGAGAGGTCTCCCCTTGGATGACTGCCCCCAAGGCGACGACACCGACGATCTTCGGGTCGCTGAAGGCGTGCTGCACTCCCAGCGGCAGCTCCCATGCCCCCGGAACCCAGTGCACTTCGATCTGCTCCTTGGAGACACCTTCTAGGTCGAGCGTCTCCAGGGCCCCTTCCATCAAGCGACGGGTGATCGATTCGTTGTAGCGGGAGACGACCACGGCCACTTTCGCTCCCTTGGCAAGCCCCGACTCCTTGGTGCCACTCATCAGGTTTCCTCGTTTCCTGTCGCCCCGCCCAACCGCTCAGGCTAGCTCGAGACGTCTCATGGGTTGCGAATGCTCATCAGAAACTCGGCGTTGGTCTTGGTTTTGCCAAGACGCTGCAACAACATCTCCATCCCGTCGGCGGGACTCATTTCGCTGAGCGTCCTACGGAGGATCGACATGCGGCGATACTCCTCAGGATCCAGCAACATTTCCTCACGGCGGGTGCCCGAACGACTGATGTCGATCGCGGGCCAAATCCGTTTATCAACCAAACCTCGATCGAGCACGATTTCGAGATTTCCGGTCCCTTTGAACTCTTCAAAAATCACTTCATCCATTTTGCTGCCCGTATCGATCAGCGCGGTTGCCAGGATGGTCAGGGAACCGCCTTCCTCCACTTTCCTGGCCGACCCGAAAAAGGCCTTGGGCCGCTGCAGCGCGTTGGCATCCAGCCCGCCGGTCAGCAGCTTCCCAGACTGTGGGCATTCGCTGTTCCATGCCCTGGCCAGTCGCGTAATCGAATCGAGGAAGATCACCACATCGGTTCCGTACTCCACCAACCGCTTGGCTTTTTCCAGAACCATGGTGCTCACCTGAATGTGCCTTGCCGCCGGCTCATCAAAGGTGCTGCTGATCACCTCGCAATGCTCCCCTTTGACCTCCCGCTCCATGTCGGTCACTTCCTCAGGCCGCTCATCGATCAGCAACATGATGACGAACGCCTTGGGGTAGTTCTTCAGAAGCGCTTTGGCCATCTTCTGCATCAGCACGGTCTTGCCAGCGCGTGGCGGACTGACGATCAGTCCCCGCTGTCCAAAACCAATCGGCGTCACCAGATCCAGCACGCGGGTTTCGATCACTTTGGGATCGGTTTCCAGAATGATCCGCTGGTCTGGATGCAGCGGCGTCAATTGCTCAAACCCCCGCCGCTGGGATCGCATCGAGGGATCTTCGCGGTTGATCGCTTCCACCCGAAGCAACGCGAAGTACCGTTCATTCTCCTTCGGTGGCCGAATCTGCCCGGCGACCGTATCACCATTATGGAGCCCAAAGCGACGGATCTGCGATGGGGAAACGTAGATGTCGTCGGGGCAGGTCAGGTAATGGTGCGATGGACTGCGAAGGAATCCGAAACCGTCGGGGAGAACTTCCAACGTCCCCTCACCGAACATCAGTCCGTTCGATTTCAGTCGCTCCTTGAGAATCCGAATCACCAGATCGGACTTCTCCAGCGCTTCGTAGCCGTCCAATCGGTCTGCCTTGGCCAGCTCGCGGAGTTCCTCCAGCGACAAACGCTGCAGAACCCCCATCGGCATCTCGGCAAGCGAAGGGGGAATCTCCGGTGGCGACATCCCCGGTTCCCCGCCGCGACGCTGCTCCCTGGCGATCTCTTCGGCCAGCGACAATGGCTCCACCTGCGAGTCCAATTGGCGAATTCGCTCCTCCACCCCATCCTCGCCAGGAGCGGGACGACGAGTGAACGACTTGCCAAAGCGCCGCAACGGCCGGTCCGACCGCGGTCGTTGGCTTCTTGGATCGTCGCTCATGCAATTGGCCTAATTCTCTCGGAATGTCGAGAAACACTCCGAGCCCTCTTCAAGAGTGCCATGAACACTTGTTTGCGCAAGGGACTACTGACGACCCTCCAGACGGATCGACAACCCTAGCGCGGTGCACCGACCGCGCGCACCAAAGAACCCCAACCCCGCCCCCCAAAAAGGACGAGACCGGACTCTGGCCAATCGCTGCCGGGACAAGTCGCCATGGAACGAATTTTTCGGTGGAGCCACCAGTTCTTGACTCGGTTTTCATTATAGGCACGCGACGAATCGAAAGACAGCCTAACCCGAAAGGACTAGATCTTTAGGGCTCGATCGGAACAGCCAGCGCGCTCGCTTCAAGCGTCGATGACGTACATCTGCAGCGACCGACAACCGTGAGCTCCGATGACCAACGACTGTTCGATATCGGCTGTCTTGGACGGTCCTGAGACGAAGCAGCCAAATCCTGGAAGAGGGCGCTGAAGGAGGATCCGATAGGCGTCGTGCATGGTGGCGACGATGCGGGAGCGGGGGATGACGAAAACCAAGTATTGGTTGATGAAGTAAACCACCCGATGCTTTGGTTGCTGATCGGTCACCCAGACCGCGCCATTTTCCGCAACGGCAATCTCCCCGGAACTGATGAGAAAATCGACATCTTCCAGGAGATGCGGGTCCTCCGTCTGAGCCAAATCGACGTTGCCGGGGATTCCGTCGACCAGACTGACCACTCTCTGGGCGCTCTGCACTTCCGGGAAACTCTGCAATCGCTGCCAGACATCCTGGACAGTTGGAAGCTGTTCAAAGGAACCACCGACGGAAGTGACCATCCGGCCCAGCTGGTCCACTAAGTCTGGATAGCAGATCCAGTCGCCATCCAGCGTCTCTGGGAGGGAACGAGCGGTCGGTAGCCGCCGCCGCAGTTGCTTGAGGATCTGCTGGCGCGATGCATCGCTCATGTTCGTCCCGCCCCTTCCGAACGGCTGGAGTTTGCTTGGCCATTTGCGCTGCCGCGTTTGCGCCACTGAGCCCGGAAGCTCTCGGCAGGAGGCACAGGCAATTCGCGTCCCATTCCCCAGGCGTTACCACGGTGGTAGATCATCCATCGCGGCATCCAGCGAAGAGCTTTTCGCCCCATCCATCCGGCGAGAGCGTAAAGTCGAGGATGGCGGAGCAGCCAGCCCAGTCCATACATCGCGTACTTCTTGGTGGCGGGAAGAAGTCGCCGCTGAGAAATCTCTTTTCGCCAGGCAAGAAGCTGATGGTGCAGATCGATCTTGACCGGGCAGACGTCGGTACAGGAACCGCACAGGGTGCACGCGAAGGGGAGGCTTTGATGCTCCTTGGCGTCCCTCGCCGGTGCCAAGATACTCCCGATCGGACCCGGTACCGTAGTCTGGTAGCTATGCCCGCCGCTCCGTCGATAAACCGGGCAGGTATTCATGCATGCACCACAACGGATGCAATGAAGCGATCGGTGGAATTCCTCGCTCTCTCGAATCGCCGTCCGGCCATTGTCGACCAGGATCAGATGCAACTGGCCGCCTGCCATCGGACCGTGGAAATGGGAGGTGTAGGTGGTGATCGGCTGCCCGGTGGCGCTTCTGGCCAAAAGCCGAGTGAAGACCGCGAGGTCCGAGAATCGGGGGAGCAACTTCTCGATCCCCATGCAGGCGATATGGATCGGGGGCAGGCTGGTCCCCAGGTCGGCATTGCCTTCATTGGTGCAGATGACGATGCCGCCCGTTTCAGCAATCGCGAAGTTGACGCCGGTGATGCCTGCCTGGGCGCCAAGGAATTGCTGCCGCAGATGCCCCCTGGCGGCACGCGTCAGAAAGGTCGGGTCGGCATTCCCTTTGGGGGTCCCAATATGTTGATGGAATGTCTCCCCCACTTCTTCTTTCTTGATGTGAATCGCAGGCAGGACGATATGGCTGGGCGGTTCATTGCGCAGCTGCACAATCCACTCCCCAAGGTCGGTGTCGACCACCTGAAGCCCCGCCTGCTCCAGGTGATGGTTCAAGTGACACTCCTCCGTCAGCATCGATTTGCTTTTGACGACGCGCTGCACGTTGTTCTTTTGCAGGATGTCCAGCACGATCCGATTGTGCTCCTGGGCATCGGCCGCCCAGTGCACCACCGCCCCCGCCTGCGTCGCCGCCCGCTCAAACTGCTCCAACAGATCCGCCAGATTCTCCAGCGTGTAGGCTTTGATCTGATGAGCCATCTCCCGGAGCGATTCCCACTCGGGTAGGGCAGCTGCCTGGCGATCCCGCTTCTGCCGGATGAACCACAGCGCTCCGTCATGCCATCGTGCGCGTGCTTCGTCGGCAGTGAATGTATCGGCAAGCTGGGCATGCCCTTTGGCTTTGGCGATCATGGCTTGATCTCTCCGTGATCCCGGCAATTGTCACCGGGAGATTTTACTTCCGCATCTGGGCAATGTTCGAGGCCGAGGGCAGGGCACGACCGGCAAGGATCTGTGCGACATGAAGAAAGGGAACTCGATTCCCCATTCGTCTGGCAAGTCCTTCCAGATGCATCAGACAGCTCATGTCGGTCGCCGTGATCACCTCTGCACCCTGCTTGGCGTGGTCTGCCAGACGATCCTTCCCCATCAAAATCGAAACGCCTACTTCTTGGACCGCAAAGGTTCCGCCAAAGCCACAGCATTCGTCGGGTCGATCCAGGGGAACCAGTTGCAACCCATCCACCCTCCCAAGCAGCGACTCCACCTTCGAAGGCATCGCATCCATCCGCTCGGAACATCCGTCCAGACGCAGCTCTCGCAGCCCATGGCAGCTTCGATGCAGCCCCACACGATGAGGGAAACGCACACCGAACTGCTCCACTTTCAGCACGTCGGTGAGAAACTCGCACAGTTCCCAGACCCTGCCTTTGAACGATTCCCACCTGGGTCCGCAGTGGTAGTCCTCGTAATGGTTGCGAACCATCGAAACGCAACTGCCTGAGGGACAGACCACGTGGTCATACGATTCGAAGATCTCGACAAACATCTTGGCTAGCGGGGCTGTCGCCGTGGTGACCCCAGTATTGGCCATCGGTTGCCCGCAGCAACTTTGCCCCTCCGGAAACTCCACCTGGCAGCCGAATCGCTCCAGCAATTCCGCCGTAGCCATCCCGACATCCGGATAAAACTGGTCGATGTAACAGGGGATGAACAATCCAACGCGCATGGGGTGGCTTCCGCAGCTGGCAGCAAAAAGCAGTTCGACTTCCCGACGTGGAGGCTGGGAAGATGGCTTTAGTGTAGGGCCATCGGCCTAGCTTTCGTAGCCCAATAGGGCGCAGTCGAACCTACGGATGGGATGAAAAAAAGCCTTGGATCGATTTCGATCCAAGGCTTGCTGGGCTGCATCCGTCTTCAGCGGTCGGGGGGCCTTGTGTCAGACACTCCGCCTTAGTTGCCTCCGAACGGGTCATCCGATCCCGCATCTTCCTTCTTGGCAGGAGGATCGGCAAAAGGATCGTCCGCTGGCTTGGCATCGCCGCCAAAGGGATCGGCGGCCGGTTCGGTGGAGGGCTGTGCCGGCACCTCTTCGACCTTCGGTTCAATCGATGGCTTGGGCGGTTCGGCTGGCATCCTCCGTGGCTCCCCTTCGATCAACCCATTGGCAAACGGGTCGGCGATCACCCCTTCGCCTGGGGTGGGAGGAAGCGGCGTCAGGCCGCTCTGCTGAGCGGCTTCGATGCGAGCCCTCTGGATCATTTCCTGCTGCGCTCGAGCCTGGATACGAGCGTTCCGGCGGTACTTTTCGATTTCCAATCGCTGGCATCCCTGGATCTTCTCCAAGGCCCTACCGACGTTGACGACGCGCGTCGCATTGGCTTCCAGATCGGCTCCCCGCTGCAGGTCATCAGCACCGGCTCCTGGCCCCTGCAACGCATTGGTCGCCAGACCTCGGAAAAAATAGACCCGCGGATCCTGAGACCCACTGCCAATCGCAGAGGACAGCAGGTCGTACGCACACTGGTACTGACCTTTGTTGAAGGCATGCACCGCCTGGCCAAACATCTCATCCAGGGCATCCTGGGCAAAGAGAGATGGGCTCGAACATCCAATGGCAAGCGCCAAGATCCAGCTTCCAGACCGTCTCATCACAAATGATCCTCTGACCAGCGAACAGGATTTAAGCGAGGAAGATTCCAAACAGGAGCAAGCCCCGGCCGCTTTGATTTCCCGGCACTTGCCCTGTCCGGTTCAATGTAATTGCGGCCGGTCGTTCCGCAACTTTTTTCCACCCATCCCGTTTCGTCCGTGGCCAACCGAAAGCAACAGCACGCGTTGGGGAACCGACCGAAAATGAGCCACCGGCGGCTGCTACGACCCGAAGAAACGCTAGAAGCGTCATCCCAGGGAACCGGAAAACGGGACCGAAGGGCTGGAGGAGCGACTCGAACCAGTCGGTAAAAGAGGGGTCGGACTAGGACAAGCCTACCGGCGGAAAGGAAGCAAGAACCGCGACCAAGGCGATCCTGAAACCACACCGGTTTTTTCTCTGGCTGAAGGAAAAGGGGGATTGCGCCTCAGTAAAACGGGATGGCAAAGAGCCTCGGTGCCGCTTGCCTCGAGCAAAAGGGGGCGAAAATCCTTGGAATCCCGACCTGTCCCTTCGCCGCCGGCAGGAAGGAGCCAGGCTTGCAATCAGCTTCCCGGGGAGGATTCCAGTGGCTGGCCGGTCCCGCCAAAGTCTCCCTGTGGAACGATCTGGGGCGGCGGATCAACCAATTCCTCCACCACCTCGCCCGAATCAGGCGACTGGCTCGACAACTCAGCACGAACCGCTTCTCCCCCCACCAGCGATGGGTCGAAACTGCCTCGGCTGATCGGCGCCGGCACCTCGGCTGGGATATCCGCCGGTCGGAAGAATCGACCTCTCTGGTACGCATCGCCGTAGGCATCCGATGGCCACCCCGCTTCGCTGAGCTGCACCTGGTGGTAGCCCAGAAGAGACCCTTTTTGGCGGTGGAAATCCTTGAGCGCGATCTGGTAATCGACCAGGGCCCGGTAGTAACTGCTTTGACTTTGCGCCAGCTGCTGCTGGGCCTGGAGGAGAAAGTTGATGTCATCCAGTTGGGATTCGAATCGAGCCCTCAAGGCCTCCACCTGTCGCTTGTCAGCCTCGACACGATTGAAATTGTTCTGCACCTGCTGGTACGAGCGATCGATCTGGCGGGATGCATTGCTCAGATCGTGGCTGATTCGAAGTTCCTGTTCGTTGAGCAAGGCGACTTCGCGCGCCAGGTTCAGCTGCGCGAAGCGGGCAGCAGCGCTCGCCTGGCGAAGGCCAACTGGAAGATTCAATTCCATCCCGGCCGCCCATTCCTGAAAATCCCCTTCGAAGATGCTCTGGTAAAGCGATTCGAAGGAGTTATCGGGATCCCGCCCCCCTATGAGATGGTCGCCAAGGCCTCGCCATCGATAGGTCGTCACCGCATCCAATCTAGGCCTGCGGTCCAACCTAGCCGCAACCAATTCCAGTTCCCTTCGCTTGATCTGCCACTTCTGCCGTCGCACTTCGACTCTCTGCGTCAGGGCATCTCCGACCGCCTGCTCCCAGTCGAGCATCACTTCGGCCTGCGTTGGATGTTCGACGGGGCGGATCAAGCGACCATCGTTGGGGGGAAGCCCCAGCATGTACCTTAGGCGCTGTTCGGCGGCGTAGAGCCCCTGCGTGGCAGCAAGAGCGTCATTCACCTGCGCTTCGAAAAGAAAGTACTGAGAACGCACCTGAGCTTCCTGGTCGGCTCGGCCTCCACGCGCCCCCAGCTCAAACTTGGCATTGACCAACTGCCAAGTACGCAGGGCGTTGTCGCGCCCCGACACCTGCGCTTCCAGGGAACGATAAGCAAAATAGAGCTCCCAGTAGGCGTCCTCGACATCATCCAACAGATTGATCACGCCATTCTCGAAGTCCGCCAGCGAAACGTCGTTGTTGATCCGCGCGATCAACACCCCGTTGTAGTTGCCTGGCTGACGGCCTGGACCAGCGATGCGGTTGTAGGTGGTGCCAGCGCCCTGAAGCAGCGGCTGACGCATCTCTGCTTCCATGAAGCCAACGAAGTCGCTTCGGAAAAGTCGAAATGGACTGTTGTTGTTGTCATAAACGACGTTATGCCGAAGCGCGAACTGCGTCCCAAAGGCCGTCGTTTTCGAGATCGACGACTCGTAGTTGCTCGTCGTCTGCTCCACCGTCGAAGGAAACAGCAGCAGAAAAGAATTGTTGTTGGGTCGGTTGTTCTTGGCCCAGAAGAGTCGCGTTCCCAACTGGGTATCGAAAGCCGCCAAGGCTCCCTCCACACCGGTGAAGGGATTGGAGTCAGCCAGTGCCGGGTCCAGCACGGTCGCGGTACCCTGAGGAGCCTGTACCACGGCACCCCCAAGACTTCGAAGCACCTCGCTCGATTGCAACGCCAGTTGGGTCGCCTCGGCCAGCGTCAAATCCCAAGTCGGCAACTCCGACGGATTCTCCACGCTCCACGGCCTGGCAGCTTGCTGGATCTCACCTTGCACGTGAGTCGCCACATCCGGGTATTCCAGGCTGGTGGCGCGATTCTGGTAGTAAGACAAATCCGATTCGGACTTCCAGGCCTTGAAACGAGCTGCTGGGGCGCAGCCCACCAGCACGGCTCCTCCCAGCCCCATGCCCACCATCCATCGCCACCAACGATGTTGCTGCGCCATCGTGTCCAATCCCTCAGGTTGCGTTGCCCGTCGCCCAAGACCAACGAAAAACCGGTGCATCTTGCCCAGGCGGTTCCGTCCCTTTCTTCGGTATCGGCATCGCAACCAGATAATCTGGAACGGAAAGAGCCATCCCAAAGGGGGCGATCGAATTTTCTTATCGTTACTACCTCAAGCAACCTATTTGCTGGCATTCTCCACAATCGGTGCCAGCCACCTTTTGGCAGGTTTGCTACCATTCCCCACAATCGGTGCCAGCCACCATTTGGCAGGTTTGCTACCATTCCCCACAATCGGTGCCAGCCACCTTTTGCTGGTTTCCACAATCGGTGCCAGCCACCTTTTGCTGGTTTGCTGGCATTCCCCACAATCGGTGCCAGCCACCTTTTGGCCGGTTTGCTGGCATTCCCCACAATCGGTGCCAGCCACCTTTTGCTGGTTTGCTGGCATTCCCCACAATCGGTGCCAGCCACCTTTTGCTGGTTTGCTGGCATTTTCTCCAGCAGGCGATGTGGCTCAATGCAACGCTTCGGATAGATCGGTTCGCGGCGAAGAAGCGAAGGAGAGGCTTTGGAGTCAGCAATCGCTAAGAGCCCCTTCCGCCAGGGCCGGTTCAAGGAACTTGCCGAAGATGCGACCGCGATGGGCGTGAAAGGAGGCCCGATGGGCCCAGCTAGCTCTCACCAGACCGCCAACAGAGGGAAGAGTGCATAAGCCTGTTGGCGTCGACAGATCCCTTTGAGAGTTGAAGGGGGCGACCCGGCAGATCCCCAGCCCATGCTGCATTGGCGCGGTCACCCATCGTTGGCAGGTGCCAATCGACCACCAAGGGATCGGCCGCCAGTTCATCTCCCATCCAGGCAGTGGCCAATGGGCGATGCTGGCGGCGAATCTGCCCCCAATTAGGCGATGATCTTCTGAATGGGCTCCACCGGCTCGACTCCCACCAGCTTCTGGTCCAGACCGGAGTGGAAGTAAGAGAGCCGATTGGGGTCGATTCCCAATTGATGCAGGATGGTGGCGTGTAGCCGCTTGACGTGAAAAGGGTCTTCGACCGCAGCCGCCCCCAATTCGTCGGTGGTGCCTACACTGATCCCACCACGGATCCCCCCCCCTGCCATCCACATGGTGAAGCCATAGGAATTGTGGTCGCGGCCAGTTCCTTCGGCATACTCGGCGGTCGGCTGCCTCCCGAATTCGCCCCCCCACACCACCAGCGTTTCCTTCAGCAGATCGCGTCGCTTCAAGTCGGTGAGCAGTGCCGCGATCGGCTGATCGGTGTTGAACGCATGGTAGTTATGGTTCTTCTCCAGATCCGAGTGGGCATCCCAGTTGTCATCGTTATGTGCCCCGCCCGAATAGATCTGAATGAACCGCACCCCTCGCTCCACCAACCTTCGGGCGAGCAGGCATTTGGTCCCAAAGTCTCGCGTTCGCTCTCCATCCAGGCCATAGAGCTTGTGGGTTTCGGCGGTTTCCTGAGAGACATCGACCGCTTCGGGGGCGTGTTCCTGCATCCGGTAGGCCAATTCGTAACTGGCGATGCGAGCTGCCAGATCCGAATCGCCCTGCCTTGCCGCCAAATGCTCCTCATTCTGTGCCTTGAGAGCATCCAACAGCAGCCGCTGTTGCTGCCGCGAGACCCCTTCGCGGGCCTTCAGATCGAGTATCGGGGTTCCTTGGGCTCGGAAGATCGTCCCCTGGTAGTTGGCAGGCATGTAGCCGCTTGACCAATTCTTCGCACCCGAGATCGGCCCTCCCTTTGGGTCCAACATCACAACAAAACCGGGGAGATTGGAATTCACCGAGCCCAGTCCATAGTTGACCCAGGATCCCAGACACGGATGTCCGCTCTGCACGCGCCCGGAATTCATCATCAACATCGCCGACCCATGGATCGGGGAATCGGCGGTCATCGAATGGATGAACGCGATATCATCGACGCACTGACCGACGTGGGGAAATAGTTCGCTGACCAACTTGCCGCACTCGCCATAAGGACGAAATCCCCATCGCGGTTCGACGATCCGGCCCGTGTTGCGATGCCCACCTCGGCCGAACGTCTTGACCTCCACGGTCTGGTTATCGCGGCCCTTCATTTGAGGCTTGTGATCGAAGGTATCGATGTGGCTTGGGCCACCATACATGAAAAGGAAGATCACACTCTTGGCCTTCGGCGCAAAATGAGGCTGGGGCAACTCCCCTTCCGGCGTTGAGGCCAAACCACGTTTTGCGAAAAAGCCATCTCCCTCCAGCAGTCCTGCCAGCGCTGTCCCCGCAAACCCTCCACCAGCTTGCCAAAGAAACTCGCGACGTGTCCTACCACAAAAGTTGCGTTGCATGGCTTCCCCACTGGATGGCTCGGGACCTGAATCTCCCCTCACGCGGAGAGGCTCCCAGGCGACCGATTCGATCAATCGATATAGATGAATTCGTTGCTATTGCAGATCATCAGGCAGTACTGCTGCAGCGCCTGAGCTGCCGTCAGGCGGTGCTGTTCTCTGAGCGCTGCCATCAAGTCGATGCCGCGCTGGACTTCTTTGTCCGAAGCCG
The DNA here is from genome assembly GCA_044371425.1 of Pirellulaceae bacterium. Taxonomy (GTDB): domain Bacteria; phylum Planctomycetota; class Planctomycetia; order Pirellulales; family Pirellulaceae; genus JBEISR01. The sequence goes on from JBILTR010000020.1 coordinate 53,421, forward strand.
GTCTCAATAAAGCCAACTCCACGGCGCGCCGAACCTGCTGAGCCGGGTCCTCCCCCACTTCCTCGCTCACCCGTCCAGCCAGTCGCTCCGACTGCTCATTCAGGAAATCACCATTGAGCATCCCGAGGGCTTGACCTGGCTGGGTGGTGACAAACCGTGCCTCACAACTAGTATCCGGCTCGGGGAAATCAAAACTTGCCATCAGCGGCACCATCAGCGATCGCTTGATGTGAATGTAAATGCTGCGCCTCGCCCGATCCTTCTCACTCGACTGCTCCCATCCCGCTCCTGGAACCGATTGACCTGCAAGCACCTCACGAGATATCTCCGGAAAAATGCTTGGACCATACATCGCAAGGTTCAGCTGCCCACTGGTGGCCAGCAGTCCGTCCCGGAGTTCTTCTGCACTCAAGCGTCTCCGGTTGAAGTGGCTGAAGTGGTCGTTCGCTGGATCGACTCGCCTTGCCTCCTCGCTGGCCAGGGAACTCTGCTGGTAGGTTTGCGACATCACCATCAACTTGTGCAGCGGCTTCAAACGCCACTGATGATCGATCAATTGCCCGGCAAGCCAGTCGAGCAATTGGGGATGGGTGGGAGGATCGCCAAGCTGCCCAAAATTGTTGGCCGACCGTACGATGCCTCGTCCAAAATGATGCTGCCAAAGTCGGTTGACGATGACTCGACTGGTCAGCGGGTTGCCGGGAGAAGCAATCCACCGGGCTAGGGCCAAACGCCGACCGGAGGTCTGTCTTTGAGGATCGGGAACAATCTGGGGAATCTCGCCTCCCAGAATGGAGAGCACACCCGGTTCGACCTTTTCCCCCTTCGCTTGCGGCAGTCCGCGAGTCAATATGAACGTCTCAGGAGGATTGGTCCCCGACTCGCTGACACATAGCCCATACTCTTCCCAGGGCCTCTGCCGCTTCGCCTCCTCGAGCTCCCTTCGAACCTGCTTGTAGCGTGCGACGACCTGGGGGTCGAGCATCCCTGGATCGTCCGATTGCAGCAGTTGATTCAGGTCGACATTCTTGGCCTTGTCCTCGACCGACAAGCTGCGACGTTTGAATCCAGGCCCGGACCAACTGAGCTGCAGACCTTTGCCAAATCGTCCCTGGAAGTAATCGACGCGCAGCGGATGTCGCCCTGCCTTCATCGTCGCCGAAGTGCGTTGGGGTCGTCCCACGCCATGGATGCCGTCGTACTCGATCAGCGTCTTGCCATCCAATGACAACCTCGATCCATCGTCGGAATCGAGTGCGAAGATATACTCGCCATCCTCTGGAACGATCAACGTGCCGGTGAAAACGAAACCAAAATGGTCTTCCCGGGTCGCCAGACCGATATCCAGTTTCTTCGCCGGAACCGGTCCAACTGTTTCCGCCTTCAACTGATCAAAATCCGGAAGCTTCTCGAAGGTGTCCCGATAGAAACGAAATTCCAGGTCATCCAGATCCTGCACATCGGCTTCCTGCGACGTGGCGGCAGTGAACTGGTCGCGTAGCGATTTCTCCAGCTGACTGACTTCAGACTGCAGCGCATCGACTCGTTGGCGGATCTCCTTTTCCCGTTGCTGGAAAAGCTCCCGATCGGCCTTGCTAGCCACCAGCGGACGCTCGGTATAGGGGCCATTGCCGTTGGGGGTGATGTTGCGGATGAAGGCAAGCAGCTTGTAGTAATCGGCTGCCGGGATCGGATCGATCTTATGGTCGTGGCAGCGACTGCAGTTGACCGTCAGCCCCAGCATGCCCTGGCCGACGGTCGTCAGGATATCGTCCAAACCGTCGTACATCGCCAGTTCCCGATCCGCCGGCTCATCGTCCCAGATCCCAAGCCGATAAAAACCGGTGGCTACAAGGGAATCCCGAGTCGTCTCGGGGAGTTCATCTCCCGCCAACTGCTCCACCAAAAACTGATCGTACGGCTTATCTTCGTTGAAAGACCGAATCACGTAATCCCGGTATCGCCATGCATGGGGCTTTCTGCCATCGCGTTCAAAGCTGTTGGTCTCGGCATAACGCACCACATCCAGCCAATGCCGCGCCCATCGTTCCCCAAACCGCTCACTGGCCAGCAATCGATCGACCACCGATTCGTACGCTCGATCAAACCCCAGTTCCGCCACCTGCTGCTCAAACTCTACCGTCTGCTCCAGCGTCGGAGGCAGTCCGATGAGGTCCTGGTAGAGTCGCCTTAAAAGCTGCGGATTGGTCGCTCGGGGCGCTCGCTGCAAACCGGCATCCATCAGTTTCTGATCGATGAAGGCGTCGATCGGATGATCCGACTGGCTTTCCGGCCGTCGCGCAGGCACCTCGACTCGACCAACCGGCTCGAAAGCCCAATGCCGCTGCCAGACCGCCCCCTGTTCAATCCACTTGGCGATCGACTGCCGCTCCTGCTCCCCCAGCGGCTTTCCTTCCGGAGGCATCCTCGTTGCCTCGTCCTCCGATGCGATTCGCTCCAACAGATGGCTCTTCGACAGATCTCCCGCCACGATCGCGCGACTACCCGATTCCAACAAAGCGGTCGCCGACGCAGGATCATCCAGTCGCAAACCCGCTTCGGCATGATCGGGACCATGGCAGGCGAAGCATCGTCGAGCCAGGATGGCTTGGACATTGCGAGCTAGCGTCAGGTCGGCAGCGTCTTGTGCTCGCAGCCAAGAAGAGACGAAGAGCGGAAAAATCACCAGCCCGAAGGTGGCAGCCCGAAGGGTCTTCCAGCAACGCATCATGGATCGGCTACGGGGTGGGGGGGTGGGGAGTGGGTTCGCTGAAGCTTGCGGAGTGTCTGGAAGAATCAACAACCAAACGCCGCTCCTTTATTATCGCCACTCCAGCACCTTCCGCCACTCCCTGAAAAAACTTCTCCCGCCATTTTGCTTCGCCCGCACCACCCATCCGGCTGGACACTTCCAGGCGTCCCAACCATCGCGTCCGGCCCGACCTATCGCCCCAGGAGAGGAATTAGGTTGGATGCATCGTTGAGTATGACAAAGGCCATGAGGGCCAGCAGGCAAAGGACCCCCGCGATCGTCAGTCGGGCTTGCCACTGTTCATCGACCGGTTTGCCACGGATCCACTCCGCCAGCAGGAACACCATATGGCCGCCGTCGAGCGCAGGGATCGGCAGAAAATTGAGCACCGCCAGATTGGCGCTCAACATGGTCAAAAACATCAGCAGCTTGCTGATTCCTTCGGCAGCCGCCGACGACGCTTGGTAGAAGATCATTCCGGGGCCGCCGACCGCTTTGCGAGAGACTTTGCCGGTGGTCAATAGCTTGAGAAAGTCGACGACCCCGAGCATCCGCTTCCAGGTTTCCTTGGCACCCAGACTGAGCGATTCGGACCACGATTGCGAGGTGTGCATTTTGCTGGCAGGTTCCAGATTGAGCCCTCGCGAGGTCCAATGCCATTTGGAATCCTCGGTGACCTCCACCATCGCTTCCCGCACCGTCTGGTCGCGCAGGTAGTGCACTTTCACCGGTGTCCCCACCGGTACGATCTGCAGCAATTCATGCAGCCAGATCGGACTGTACATGGCGTCGATCGCTCGAGGCTGGAACGACTCCTCGGTGAACCAATCCTTCATCGCCTCCCGCTGCTTGGCACTGGGCAGCAATTGGATCTGCTGAATCTGATCACCAGGAAACATGCCCCCCTTCATCGCACTCGATTCGGGGTCGACGCTGGAGACGAAGGGCTTGATGTCAAAGGTCATGCCGCTGCCAAGCAGTTCGTAGCCGACGGGATTCAGCTGCGGACCGATCTCCTGGACCTGGGCCATTTCCGGCACGCGCCAGCGAAAATCGACCTTCTGCCCCGATTCCCGCTCCAGCGTCAGCACCACCTCGGTCCCCTTGGCATCGAGGACCATCAGCGGCAGCCGGGTGGCGTCTTCAATCGGCTTGCCCTGGAAGGCAACCAGACGGTCCCCTTCCCGCACCCCGGCATCGTGAGCCAATCCTTGGTCGGCGACTGCTGACACCGAACCGACCTCGAATCCAATCCCCAGAGAACGAACCGATCTGGCAGGCAGCTGGATCGTCAGTTCCTTGGTGGGCGAATTCGCCTTTCGGGGATCCTCCGCTCGTTGCACCGTCAGTGTGACCGGTTGATGAATCTTGGCCTGGATCGCCCGCATCAACTCGGTTTCCGTCGGCTGCCCCAATCGCTCATCGGCAGGCAAGAGCTGGCCATCGACCGCGATGATCCGATCGCCCGCCTGCAACGTCGACTCGTTCGACTCCCCTGCATTGGCCAGCCCGGGGGGATCGAGAAACGGCATTTTGCGATCGAGTTGGCTGAGGCTGACGGGCCTGACGCCGATCATGCTCCGGAAGCGATCGGGGTCGTGGCGCTGCGTCCCGACCACCTGAAACGTTTCGATTTTTCCATCTCGGCGCACCACGACCGGGTAGGGAGTGTCTGGTTGCTTGAGCCCACTGACCATGACCTGCTCGGCAAGGTCCATGAACTGCAAATGCTCTTCCGGTTCCTTCATCGATCCGATCTGCAGGACTTGATCACCAGGCTGAATCCCCGCCTTCCAAGCGGGGTCCCCCGGCGTCGTTCCAGCGAGAATCAGCGGTTGGTAGGGGACACCGCTTCGGAAGGCATAGGCGGCCATCAAGACGCCGAACAACAAATTCATCAACACGCCCGCGCTGATGATCACCATCCTCGCGTAGACCGGCTTGGCTGGAAACGATCGGGGATCCAGAACGGGAGGGGTCAGCGGGTTTCGATCCTCATCGATTCGAATCCTCTCCGCCTCCTGCTCGGCCTTCCTAGGATCATCCTCCTGTCCCAGCATTTTCACGTAGCCGCCCAGCGGTATCGCGCCGATGCCGTACTCGGTCTCGCCCCATTGGAACTTCGCCAGAGAACCAGGGATCCGAATCGGCCCCAGGCGGATCGGCACATCAAAGCCGACATAGAACTTCTCGCATTTGACACCAAAGAACTTGGCCGCCAGAAAGTGCCCCAGTTCGTGCACGAAGATGACAAACCCCAGCCCCAGCAGCACCTGGACGATCGACCAAAGATTGCTCAGCAATCCTTGTACAAACGAAACAGGATCGCCCTGCGCCGCGAGGAGACCATCCCATGGAAATGTGATCAACGATCCGATGAGCATTGCCTTTGTGTCCAATCAAGTACCTCCTGCCTGGCCCAGCGATCCAGTCGGATCAACTCCTCCAGCGAAGGATTGGGGTCGTAATGGTGATGATCGAGCGTCGTTCGGCACGCTTCGACAATTCTTGGAAAAGTGATCTTTCCGTTGAGGAACTGTTCTACGGCGACTTCGTTGGCTGCGTTCAGCACCACCCCTGTGGTGCCGCCGCGCCGAGCCACCTCGTAGCCAAGCTCCAGAGCAGGGTAGCGTTGAGGATCGAGCGGCCGCCAGTCGAGCGAGAGGGAGGTGGACCAGTCGAAAGCAGCGGCCGGGCAGGTGAAGCGATCGGGATAGGTCAGCGCCAGCTGGATGGGAAGTCGCATATCCGGAGGGCTCAACTGCGCGACCACCGAACCGTCGACGAATTCGACCATCGAATGGATGATCGATTGGGGATGGATCACGACGGCGATGTTTTCGGGAGGGATCCCAAAAAGCCACCTTGCTTCGATCACCTCCAGCGCCTTGTTCATCATGGTGGCCGAGTCGATTGTGATTTTTTTGCCCATTTGCCAGTTGGGATGTCGCAGCGCATCTTCGGCGGTTGCCTCGGCCAGCCGGTCGATCGGCCAGTCCCGCAGCGATCCTCCACTGGCAGTGAGGATCAGCCGCCGCACCTGCTCTTTGCCGCGCCCCGCGTGCAATGCCTGAAATATCGCGCTGTGCTCGCTGTCGATAGGGAGCAGCTCTCCACCCCGCGCCTCCACCGCTCGGGTCAGCAGCGGTCCCGCAACCACCAACGCCTCTTTGTTGGCCAGCGCTAGCCTCTTCCCCGACTCGGCCGCCACCAAACTGCTCATCAATCCCGCCATGCCGACGATCCCCGCCACAACGATGTCGACATCCGGATGGCTGGCCACATCCAGTATCGCCTCTTCCCCGACGCGCCGCCTTTCTCGCTGCGGCCCCTCCATCCAACCCCAGCGAGCTGCGGTGGCCGGATCGGTGGCGATGGCCAAGCAGGGGGCATGCTGTCGCTGCTGTTCGGAAAGCAGGTCCAGCTGCAGATGAGCGGAGATCGCATGCAGCTGCAATCGGTCCTTCAGACCGCTCAATACATCCAGAGTCGCCCGGCCGATGCTTCCGGTCGATCCGAATACTGCCACCTGTTGCAGGTTGTTGGACGCCATCGATTCGCCGAGAGGGGGTGAAACTGTACTGCTCAGCCTGCACTGGAGAAGCAGCAGAGGGGGTACCCCGAGCCGGCCAGTCCAACGCTTTCCGCTTGCCCGGCGGAGGTAGCCGAGCGACAATAATCAGGATATCCGGTTTAGTTCGGCAACGTCAGCCCGAGCCGGTGTTTTTGGCTCTGGGAAAGCAGCAGGTTGGCCATGCCCGATCGCGGTGATGCGGAACGACGGAACTCCGATGGAAAATCGAAGGGCAATTGGATCTGGTACCTTCTGCTAGGAGGCACGCTGGCCGCTCTGCTAGGCGCCATGGTGATCCAGGGCGCCACCTTCCGGCTTTCCTACCCGGACCTCATCGCACTCCTTCAAAACACGGAGTACTCCCAGCGCGGCGCCACCCAGATGGTCGAAGGCCGCAGCGGCAAAATCGTCCTCCCCTCCAGTGGCACCAGTGGCCGCCGTGAAGAACTCAGCCAGATTCGCAATGTCCGTGTCGACGACAAGTATGTCTACGGCAAGGCGACCTATCGACTGCTCGATGCCAACGACAAAGTCATCCACCGCACCGAGACGATCGAATTCCGGACCCCCAAGGACGCTAGCGACAATACCGCATCCGAGCTGCGAGGGCTGCTCGATCAGTCCAAGGTCGCCTGGAATCATACCGAAGGTCCCGGCATCCTCTCGCAATACCTACCGCTCATCCTTCCCCTTCTGATCGTGCTGGGGGCGATGGCCTTCATGATGCGGCGACTGGGCGGTGTCGGCTCCCCAATGTCCTTCGGAAGGAGCCGAGGCAAACTGTATGCACAGGAAGAAATCGGCATCATGTTCCCGGATGTCGCGGGGATCGATGAAGCGGTCGAGGAAGTTCGAGAAATCGTCGATTTCCTGAGACATCCCGATAAATACCAACGCCTGGGGGGACGCATCCCCAAGGGAGTCCTACTAGTAGGCCCCCCGGGAACCGGCAAGACGCTTCTGGCCAAAGCAATTGCTGGCGAAGCGGGAGTCCCGTTTTTTTCGTTGTCGGGAAGCGACTTTGTGGAAATGTTCGTCGGCGTGGGTGCCGCCCGCGTGCGCGACATGTTCCAGCAAGCAACCGCGAAAGCCCCCTGCATCATCTTCATCGACGAACTGGATGCTCTCGGGAAGAGCAGGGCGGGCAATATCGTCGGTTCCCACGATGAACGCGAACAGACGCTCAACGCCCTGCTGGTCGAAATGGATGGGTTTGATGCCAACGCTGGAGTCATCGTCGTGGCGGCCACCAATCGCCCCGAGACGCTCGATCCTGCCCTCCTGCGGCCCGGACGGTTCGACCGCCACGTCCTGGTCGATCGCCCCGACATCCAAGGCCGCGAAGCGATCCTTCGCGTTCACGTCAAAAACGTGAAACTTGCTGCCGATGTCGATCTGAGAAAAATCTCTGCCATCACCTCCGGTTTCGTCGGTGCCGATCTAGCCAACTTGGTCAATGAAGCGGCCCTCCTGGCGGCTCGCAAAGGCAAGAATTCGGTCGGTCAGGAGGAATTCAACGATGGAGTGGAGCGGGTGACGGCTGGCCTTGAGAAGAAGAAACGAGTGATGAACGACGACGAAAAACGCCGCGTCGCTTACCACGAAGCCGGTCACGCCCTGGTCGCCTGTAGCATCCCACACACCGACCCCGTCCACAAAGTCTCCATCATCCCGCGCGGTATCGCCGCTCTGGGGTACACAATGCAACGACCAGAAGAGGATCGCTACCTGATGACTCAGGCGGAACTCGAAGCCCAAATCCAGGTGCTTCTGGCCGGAACGCTTACTGAAGAGATCGTCTTTCGCGACATCAGCACCGGTGCGCAGAACGACCTGGAACGGGCCACCCATATCGCGCGGTCGATGGTCACCGATTATGGGATGAGCCGACTGGGGAGAATCAACTATCGCGAAAGCAACCGCTCCCCCTTCCTGGCTGGCGGAGGTAGCGGCGGTGGTGGTGCCGCCCGAGATTACAGCGAACAAACGGCACAGGAAATCGATCTCGAAGTCAAACGCATCATCGACGACTCAGTCCGAAAAACGATGCAAGTCCTGAGGGAACGTCGTGCTGCTCTCGAAGCAGTCACCCAGCGACTGATGGAAAAGGAGGTGATCGACAGCGATGACCTCCAGGAAATCATCGACCGCACCCTCCAGGGGCCTCGCGTCGCCCTCGGCACCCTCCCCGCCGCCTCTGGAATCCAAAGTCCTGGAACTGGACTGAGCAGCCAAGCGGAGATCGGGTTGGCAGACGCCGAGGACAATCCGACGAGTGGGGCCATTTAGCTCTTACGAACTGCCGATGACGAACCCACGGATGCGGAAACGATCCAGGGATAGGGGCGGTTGCCCCTATCAGGAAACGGCTTAACCGACCGGTCCATTGTTTTCCGGAAGTCCTTCCTGGTGGCCGACGTTGTGTACGGGAGCCAGGATCTGCAGCACTTCCTCCAACAACTGCTTGTCGATCGGCAAACTGGCCCACTCGGCCCATTTACGAACATTGTTCGGGTTGGCGCTTCCGGCAATCGTCGTCGAAATCAGCGGGTGCTGCAGGGAGTACTGCAAAGCCAACTGGGCGATATCGACGCCCCGCGATTGGCAATGAGCCGCCGCGGTGCGGGCCACCTGCTGTACCTCCACCGGATCTCGGAACCACACCGGCAGGGGTGCGTTGGTCAAAAGCCGGGCGCTAAACGGGCCAGCATTCATGATGCCGATCCCCTTGGCATGCAGCATGGGAATCGTTTCGTCGGCAAAGCGAGTATTTTGAAGCGTGTACTGGTTGTAGCTGAGCACGCAGTCGACCGATGTCTGGCGGCAGACTTCATGAAAAATCTTCTGCGGATACCCACTGATCCCAATGTAACGCACCTTGCCCGCCTCCACCTGCCGGCGGAGCGCTGGGATCGTCTCGTGTACGACCTGATCCAATGGGACAAATTCGATATCGTGGCAGAGGACGATATCCAGGTGCCCGCACCCTAGTCGATGCAGAGAGACATCGATGCTTTCAGCGACTCGCCTCGCGGAGAAATCAAAGTGCTGGACGTCGTAGCGCCCCAGCTTGGTGCACATCAGGTAGGAATCCCTGGGAACGCCACGCAAGGCGATCCCCAGCAACACCTCGCTCATGCCGCGACCATAAAACGGCGAGGTATCGATCAGATTCATCCCCAGCTCCAGAGCGACGCGGATGGAAGCGAAAACCTCTTCCAGCCCCACCGATCGAAACTCCGCCCCCAGCGAGGAGGCTCCAAAAGCAAGCACGGGAAGCTCTAGGTCGGTCCTGCCAAGGCGTCTTCGTTCCATCACCCACCCCTGGGTACGATCAAGAAAAAGGTCCAGGCCGCTCCGACAGCGCCCCGATGTCTCTGTGTATCATAGCCGCTCCGGTCCAAGACGCACCGGCCCAAGACGCACGTGCGCTGCGAGCCTTCTAGGCCGATCCCCACGCCAGCAGTCGACCGATCACTGACCGCTCTGGATTGGAACCACCATCATGTCACCGCTCGCCCTGGCATCTGCCCCGATCGATCACCTGATCCGTCGCTCCCGATTGCTAGGAGCAACACGCGAGTGGTTTCAAAGGGAGGGATTTCACGAAGTTCAGACCCCAGTGCTCTCCCGAGACTGCATCATCGACCAGCACCTGGATCCGATTGCCTGCACGCCGCCGCACCCCGCGCTCGATAGCGCCCCATTCTGGTTTCTCCAGACCTCGCCCGAACAGCACATGAAGCGACTCTTGGCCAGCGGAATGAAGAGGATCTATCAAATCGGTCCTGTTTTTCGTCTAGGTGAATCCGGGAGACTCCACAATCCCGAATTCACGATGCTGGAATGGTACAGCTCCCCCGGTGGACATCAGCAGGGAATCGATGAACTTACCCAGCTGGTCGGTCATCTGCTGTTGCGCCCGGAACCGGTACAGGTCACCTACCGCGAGGCATTTCTAGGGGCGGTTGGCCTGGATCCACTGGAGGCGTCTTCGGAGGATCTGGCCGCCCGATCGATCGAAATGGGACATGCCGACAGCCCTAGCTGGGCCACCGATCGAGACGACTGGCTGGACCTTCTTTTTTCCATGGAAGTCCAGCCCACACTCGGGCAGTCGGCCCCAACCGTCGTCACCCATTTCCCAGCCAGCCAGGCAGCGCTGGCCAGAATCAGCGATCAGGATCCGCGAACTGCCGAGCGATACGAGCTGTTTGTCGATGGAGTGGAACTGGCTAACGGATACCACGAACTGCTCGACCCGGCGATCTTGAAGAGCCGGCAACAGGCCGCCAACCAGTGGCGGAGAATGCATGGCAAGTCGCCGCTTCCCGAACGGAACTGGTTGCTGGATGCCATGGAAATCGGACTTCCAGCCTGCAGCGGCTGCGCTCTAGGATGGGACCGGTTGGTGATGATCGCCTGCGGTGTCGATTCGATCGATCAAGTGGTCGCGTTCCCAGTCCACCGCGCCTGATTTTGCCGTCGATGCGCCCCCACTCCATTCCCCCCTCTGGCAGCTCTAGAGTGCAGGAAGCCATCCAGACATAATGGCGAGTGATCGAACATGACGGGACAAAGCCTGCGATCGATAGGAAACCGATGAAATCCTCTATGAAGTCTATTCTCGCAATCACCAATCGATGCCCTTATCCTCCAGTCAAAGGGGACAAGATTTATCAGTGGAATCTTCTGAAGTTCCTGAAGAATGCAGGGTATCGGATCCATTTGGCTACTTTCATCGATGATCCCGAAGATTTGCAGTATCGCCAGGTGCTCGAAAAGGAATTCGATTCCTGCTTTGCGCCGGAAATCAACACGAGGTTGCGCAAGATCTACGCGCTCCATGGAATTCTCGCAGGGACTCCGCTGAGCACGGCGTTCTATCGTCATGCAGCCATGCAGAGATGGATCGATGAAAAAATTGACGATGGGGTCGATGCCATCATCGCCGGCTCCTCGGCAGTCGCCCGTTTCATCATGGGCAAACGCAACTACCCAACACGCATCATCGGTTTTGCCGACATCGATTCCGACAAATGGACCCAGTATTCAAAGAACAGCCGTTTCCCCCTTTCCTGGATCTATTCGCGCGAGGGAAAGCTCCTTTTTGACTGGGAACGAAGGATCGCTGCCGCCTGCGACATCGGCTACTTTGTGACCAAGGCGGAGACGGCCGAGTTTCGGGCTCGCGCCCCCGAAGTGGCCGATCGAGTCGCGACGATCTCCTGCGGCGTCGATTCCGATTATTTCGATCCAGCTTTCGAATGGGACAGCCCCTATCCCAAAGACCTTCTTCCGATCTGCTTCACCGGTGCCATGGATTACAAACCCAACATCGATGCGGTCGTCGATTTCGTGAAGAACATCTTTCCCATCATTCTCCAGAAATACCCGCGTGCTGCTTTCTGGATCGTCGGCTCTAAACCCAGTCCCGAAGTCCAACGCCTAGCGGTCGACAACCAGATCGTCGTTACGGGGCGCGTGCCTGACGTCCGGCCCTATCTGAAACACGCCAAAGTCGTCGTGTCACCAATTCGAATCGCTCGCGGACTCCAAAACAAAGTCCTCGAAGGCATGGCGATGGAGAAAACGGTTGTCGGAACCCCTGAGTGCCTCCACGGCATTCATGCCACCCCCGAGAAGGAACTGCTGCTAGGAGCCAGCCCAGCGGAATTCGCTGCGCAGTGCGGTCGCGTCTTGGACGGGTTGGATCTAGGAAAGGCAGCTCGCCAGTGCGTCCTGGAACGTTATTCCTGGCACGCGTCTGCGTCCCCTCTCAGGCGTTGGATCGAAGAGGGAATCGACCGATCGAATCTTCCATGATCCAGCCGCTTGCCCTTGGAGCTGCCTAAAGAAAAAACCGGAGCCTGATGGGCTCCGGTTGGTAGGTCATGACGAGTTGGGTAATGCAAGACCAGTCGGTCACTTGCCGCTGGAAGTGCTGGAGGACGAAGTCCCAGCCGTCGCATCTTCCTGACTTGCCACCTGCCGCTCGATCTGCGAAGCCCAACGCATCCCTCCCTGAATCTCAAAGGGCGAGAAGAAAAGCTCGATCCCCGTATACTGCGAAATCACGCGAGGCTTGTTGGCAAGCTCCTGCCAAGTCAAACCATTGGTGAAGTGCCAAGCCACTGCCTGAGCCAAATTCTGATCGACCCGGTTGTAGCCCAGCTGCCGGCAGACTTCTTCGACTCGCGGATCGTTCGAAAACTCTTCCAAGCGAATCAGCTTGTATTTGACACGCGGCGTGGGGTCCTTCTTGCCATGCTCCAAGCAAACGGTGGCAACCTTCATCTTGCGGGGCTGATCGGGTTCGACGCGGAACATCCCGCCACCCATGCCACCCATGCCGCCGCCACCCATGCCACCCATGCCGCCCATACCGCCGCCACCCATCCCGCCACCACCCATACCGCCGCCCATGCCTTGGTTTCCACCCATCCCGCCCATGCCGCCACCACCCATCCCTCCACCGCCCATGCCACCCATCCCGCCCATACCACCCATCCCGCCCATGCCTTGCCCCAGGGCAGGAACGGCAGCAAATGTCTCAGGGAGCTTCAAGTGAATCGGCTTGCCGGTTTTGTTGCGGAAAATGAGATTTGCTTCCGTAGCATCCTTGGCGATGAAATCGACCGTCACCAGTTCGCGATCCATGGCGTCGAACAATTCCACCTGTTCCACTGGTTCCGCATTCTTCGCCACTTTGCCCTTGGACGCGGGCTTTTGCGCTTCGGAGGGTTCCTTACCGACTGCGGTCAGACCACCAAGCCCGAGAGCAGCAGACAGAAGGAGGGGGACAATTCGGCGGCGGATCGACTCGATTGAAACGTTCATCATCAGGTCCTTTCGGCGACGGCAGAAATGCGATGAAAGGGACGGGCGCAACAGGGGGAGACGGGCCCGTCGTTGTGCCATTATGCTCCACCGCCAGCGTGCGATGCAGCAAAATCTTGCAACGGACGAGGCATTCGTGCCCCGGATTCCGTAAACTGCAGATGGCATGCCAATCGCGTATTCTATTTACCATCGAAACAAGCGATCAGAATAATCGAACCCTTCCGGAAAAAACAGCTTTCTATCGGTATTTCCGAAGAAACGGCCAGCAGGATCGCTTGGATCGGCATCTTCCGCCTGGCTTCCGCTGCTCCGGTGGAAGGCCCTATTTTTCCTGGTGCAGGTTGTCCTGTCGTTGCATTGGCCAGCAACTTTGGTAGGCTTTTTCAACAGTCAGGTCGATTGTCAGCCTGGAACTTCGAACGTTCGGCAGAGAGCAAACAGGATAGCACGCGATGAGCATGTACATTGGCGAAGCATTGGTGGGCGACGGGAATGAAATTGCACACATTGACCTGCTGATCGGTGACAAAAATGGTCCGGTCGGTACGGCATTCGCCAACGCCTTGGCGACCCAGAGCGCTGGGCACACGAACCTTCTGGCGGTGCTGGAGCCGAATTTGGCGGTCAAGCCGGCCACGGTGATGATCACCAAGGTGACAATCAAGGGGATGAAGCAGGCGGTCCAGATGTTTGGCCCGGCGCAGTTTGCCGTCGCCAAAGCCGTCGCCGACTCGGTGGCCGACGGTGTGATCGCAGCCGACAAGGCCGAAGATCTCGTGATTGTCTGCGGCGTCTTTATCCATCCACAGGCCGAAGACGACAAGAAGATTTACCAGTACAACTACGAAGCGACAAAACTGGCGATCATCAATGCGATGGGCAACAAGCCCTCGGCCAGCGAAATGGTCGCCAAGAAGGATGCGGCATCCCATCCCTTCAAAGGTTTCTAGGGAAAACTTGAGCAGAGTTTTCGACGAGGCAGAGTTGCAGAACTCTGCCTTTTTTTTTCGATCGATCGGATGGAAAACCACCCCACTGTTTCCCTTTTTTCGACTCACTTCCCCGGGAACGCACTATGAGCCAAAAGAAGAGCGTGCTTTTGCAATTGGACCCGGACATTCAAGCCAGTAGCTTCGATGCGCTCGTCGCCATCGATGCCGGTGTCGATGTCCTGCTCTCTCGAAGCGGCGTCCAGGAAAGCCATGTAGCTCCTTTGGTCCATGGCCTGATTTTCACTCGGGGAATCCCAGACCTCCATCGCTCTGCGATTTTCGTCGGTGGATCGAATTTGGATCAAGGAGAAAGGCTAGCCGATTTGGTTCGAAAGACCTTCTTTGGTCCAATGCGCGTCTCGGTGCTGCTGGATTCCAATGGCGCCAACTCCACCGCCGCAGCTGCCGTGCTCTGCTGCGCAAAACACCTTCCCCTGCAAGGCGCAGCGGTCGCCGTGCTGGGGGCAACCGGTCCGGTGGGTCAGCGTGTGGCGAGACTTTTGTTGGGTCAAGGTGCTTCGGTGATCCTCCAGTCTCGATCGTTGGAGCGAGGTCGAGCCGTCCAGCAGTCGCTAGCGGACCGAGGCTTCGATGTCGATCGCATCGAGGTGGCCGGCCCCTGGGATCAGTGGCAGAAGCCTTCGCTAGAACGCATTCAGGGAGTGATCGCCTGCGGAGCTGCCGGTGCGGTGCTGGCCACATCCCAGCAACTCAACCACCTAACCCGGCTCCAAGTGGCGATCGACCTGAATGCAGTCCCACCTCTGGGGCTGGAACCGATCGGGGTGATGGACCAGGGAAAAACTCGCGGCGCGCGGTATGACTATGGCGCCATCGGCGTCGGTGGGCTCAAGATGAAGATCCATAAGGCCGCCATTCGGCAACTGTTTGAACGCGCCGACCAGTTTCTGGATGCCGAAGAGCTCTTCCAGATAGGCCAACAGATTCAGACTGCCAGCAGCGGCGGCGGATGATCCGAGCCGCTTGCTGATCGATCGATCAAAGGTCCTGTCGGTAGAGATAGACGCAGCAGAGCGTCAGCATCACCGCAACAAAGGCCGCGTTGCTCCATAACGGCTGCCACGGATCCCCCGTCGGCTCGGTCTGCCCCAGCAGGGCTGGGTCGAGCGAGAGTTTGTTGTCGTTGCCTAGCTTGAGGCAGTAGAGAATCGTCGCGTCGACCGAAGATGGCTTGGGAAAGATCCAGTAGATCGGGTGGACCAGCCATTCGTAAATCCACTCCACTCGTTTCGGCTTGGTCGTTAGAAGGGGGGTGAGCTGGCCGGTGGAAAGATTGAGCGATGAGACATTTTGAATGTGGTGTGCTACCCACAGAAGGGACTGGTCACCTGGAGTTGCGCTGACGACTTTCCCTTGAATCCCGAGGGGTGGTTGCAAACACGACTGCTTTACAGGATCGATCATCCAGAGAAACCCCTTGGAGTCGACCATCGCAAAACGCCCATCGGAAAGAGCCGTCAGGGAGCGGGGCGGGTGCTGCACCGGTGCGTCCCAGAAAAGCGGCTCCAACGCCCCTCCTTCTCCGGTAGCCAGATCGGTGCTGCTTGGGGAGTTCCCGGGGGCAGGGCACCAAGTCCACCGATTCCCTTGGGCAGGAACTACGAGGCAACCTGCGGGGCTGGCGGCGATCAGCGCGACCGATTCTTCCTCATCGCTCACCTCCCGCTGCACCACCGGCTTCCATAGATCGCCCTCGGGCCGCAGCGCCATCAGCTTCCCCTGGGTGTAGACCCACAGCGTAGCTTCATCCGCACTGAGCGCCAGGTCGGCTGGAGGCGCGACTTGCCAATCCTCTGGAGTCAATCGGCGGTAGCTCTCTCGCGACTGAAACTGCAATCGCTCCATCGCATTTCGCAGCATGCCCGCCAGCCCCTGCTTGGGTTTGCTGCGAGATTGCGCGGCAGTGCGATCGAATGCGTAGACCCCCAGGTCGGTCAGCACCAGAAAGGTGCCCAGACCGCCGATGGCGCGCCGAGTCCGCGGCGGCAGATTCTCTAGCGATTCCAGCCTCTGTCCGCTGAACCAACTCTCCCCAGCCGGTTTGCTCGGCTCGGTATCGGTCGCTGGCGCGGCATCGGGCTGCGAAGGTTCTGCAGATGACGGAGTGGCGATCGAGGCCGCCGCGAACTCCGGAAGATTGGCGTATCCCAATCGAACCCCATCGCTATTGATCCCAAAAGGCGCCACAAACGCTCGACCAAAGTACAACTCGCCATGCCGGGGCAACCAGAAAGGCCCCAGTATCTTCCGGTTGCCTCCCCGTGTGTCGAAGGCCTGCTGCCACTGGCTGGCCGTTTTATCCCAGGCGACGAGCGCTCCATCCTGTCGAGCGGCCAGGAGTTGATCCCCGAGCGTCTGGACGTGCGTCACTTCGGGCTGGATTCGGACGATCGGCTGCATGACCGTCTCCACCAACCCCAGCGCGAAACAGATCGCCCAGAAGACACCTGTCACCACCACCGAAACAATCGCATTCTTCCAGACCAACCCCGCCAATGCCGAAACGCTGTAGAAGATCATGAAGACAAACAGAAAAAGAGGGATGCAGAGAAACAGACCCTCGTTCCAGATCCCCAGACGCCATCCAGCGATCAGGTAGAGGCCGCTGAGCAGGAAGGCGATATGGATCAGCACAAAAATCGTCCCGCCCGCAAACTTCGAAAGAAACAACCATGTGCGGGAGATGGGCTTGCTGAGCAGTAGATGGAGGGAGCCGGCCTGAAACGTGTCGGGGATCATCGGACTGGTGACGATGATGGCAACAAACATCGCCACCACTCCCAAGCCGATTTTGATCAAGCCCTGCAGGACGAACAGCTCCAAAAATGCACGTGCCTGATTGATCGATACCGGCAGCGGCTCACCCACCTTCAAGCCAGCATACCCGACCCACGCCTGGCTAGAGGAAAGGGGGGCCAGTTGTCCGGGGAACGACCATTCCAGGAGAAGACGGTTGAGCTGCTGAATCTCTTCTTCGGAACGGAGCTTGGGATCTTTCTCGATGATCTGCTTCCACTCGGCTCGAGAGGCGACACGAGGCCACAGCTGGGGGTCATAGAGGGATCGCGACCGACCTGCCTCATTCAGCCAATCGGAAAGTCGGCCACTGGAGAACTTCTTGGGATCATCCTCCGACTGCTCGACCAGCAGTTTTCGAGCCGACTCGGGCAAGGCGGCAACAACGGCCTGCTGAGTCGGCTTCCCCTTCCCTTGGGCAGCCTGCTGCAGCTGTTCCAGAAGCTGCGATCGCTGCAGGATATCACCGCTGCGCAGCTGATACGACTTCTCTTCGATGAAGCCGAAAGGGGCAATCGCTGCCAGCAGCAGCACCCATGCCGCCAGCAGCACCCAGAGCACACGCGACTGAATCGCCTCCAGAAAGGCATCGTAAAGAATCGCCAGATAGGGTCTCATCGCATTCCCCCTTCCCCTTCGGCATGCATCGTTTCCAAGGAGGATTCGGGAAAGGAGGATCGATCGACTGTCTGCATGAAAACATCTTCCAGGCGAGGCTTCTTCCGCTCGACTGCAACAATCGATATCGAATGGCTTCTGAGCAAATCGATCCAGCGGTCCAGCGATGGTTGACTTCCGTCGGGCAGCTCCAGCAACAACTCCCCCATCGTCCCGCCCGTTGTGGGCAAGACGCGGACTGGCGGCGTCGCGGCACTGCCGCTGGCCCCAATCGCTGCCACCTGCTCCGGGCTGGCCATCACGCGAAGTACCGTCAATGCCCCCGCTCCGCTACCCGAGACGTCTGTCAACTCTGCAACCGTCCCCAGGCGCCGAAGCTTCCCCTTCGCCATGATGGCGACTCGATCGCAAACCAGTTCGACTTCCTGCAGGATGTGGCTGTTGAGGAAGACGGTCTTGCCCATCTCACGCAAACGTTCGATGACTTCGCGGATCTGCGATCGCCCTACTGGGTCCAGCCCGTCCGTCGGTTCGTCCATGATCAGGATATCGGGTTGATGGATCATCGCCTGAGCCAATCCCAGACGCTGTCGCATCCCCTTGGAATACTTGCGCACCAGCTCTCCTTCTCGTCCCCTCAGACCGACCATCTCCAACAACCCTGGCTCGCGCTGGCGGATCTCATCTTCCGAAAGGCCATTGAGCCGACCGTAGAACTGGAGGGCGGAGTGACCGGTGTGGTGCCGGGGGAAAACCATGTTTTCGGGGAGATAGCCAATGCGACGTCGGGCATCGAGACTTCCTGCCGGTTGCCCCAGGACCGTCGCCTTGCCGCCCGTGGGATGGAGTATTCCAAGCAGGATTTTGATCAGCGTCGTCTTCCCCGCGCCATTGGGCCCCAGCAGGCCAAAGATTTCGCGAGGACGCACCTCCAGGTCGACTCCTCGCAGCGCCTGATAGGCTCGCCGTCGGAACCAACCCTCCTGGTAGGTCTTCACTAGGCCCGCCGTCCGGATCACCGCGTCTTGGGACATGATGGCTTCCGCCACGCCTCCGAAAAAAGCTCTTACAATCTCGATTGCCCGGGATGCTAGGGGTTGGGGAGCCAGCCGCCGCTACCATCGGCCGGATCGAAATGGAACATGACCCGGCCCCCACTCTTGCATCGCTGGTCCCCTCCAAGAAAGGCATCCCAGCGACGATCGATCGCCCCCCAATCGGCTCGATATGCATCATAGCATATACCATGCGTTGGACTGGGAAGGCACGAAGCGGCTGGAGGAGCAGCCTCCTGGAATCTCATTTTACTGGGTAGATTCCAGCAGTCGCCCGATGGCGGCAACCGCCAACTGAAGCGAGCGTGAGGCCATGCGAAAATTGGTGTGCCCCGAGACTTCTGGCTGGATCTGGACAAACGTTTCGGTGGCCCCCTTGAGCTTGCTCCACTTCTTCCTTGCAAGCTTCAGGTACTGCTCCGCATCCTCCGCCTCGTACGCAGGCCCCAACGCCAGCATGAAGTCATAGAGGGCTCGGTGCACCTCTGCCAGTTCCTCATCTTCCGCCGCTTCATCGGAATGCTTCAGAAAGGTGCGAACCATCCAGATGTGAGCCAGTTGCTGGTCGATTGCCTGCATCAGGTCGCGGGGGTCGATCGGTTGAGGCAGATTCATGAAGTCACTCCATGAGGCAACAGCAGAAGAGGCCACGAATCCTGTCGCGGCTGTTCTAGCGAGCAATCAGCGAGGGAACCGGGCAGCACCAAAGAGAATCCAAGTCCATCGGAGCTTCCGAAAAGGTTCGGGTTCCTGCATGATACAACAACGTGATGGTTCGGGGAGCCGAACCTGGATCGCAGGCGAAGGAGCGATGGAAGGGCATGGCAGACTTGATCGCACAGGGGCCTCAACCCCAGGATCGCTGGAGAAAAAGGCTGACAGCTTCCCAGATCGCAATGGAACTGGGACGTGGGGAATGCCGTTTCAGCACTCCCTGGGATGACCGCATCAGTCGCCGGCATGCCCTGCTGCGCTGGGACGGTCGGACGCTGGTGGTCGAGCGGCTTGCGGACGCCCGAAATCCGATTTTCTGGCGTGGCGGTCGGGCCGATCAGCTGAAACTGCAGGTCGGCGACCATTTTGTCATCGGTCAGACCACCTTCAGCCTGGTAGAGCAACGGGTGCGGGTGATCGCACCCGAATCGATCCATGCTGCGGAACACAGCTTTGAGCCATCCACGCTGAAGCAAATCCGATATCGGGATGCCGACCGGCGGATCGATGTGCTCGCCAGACTCCCCGATCTGATCCGAGGGGCAACTAGTGATCAGGAGCTACTTAGCCGGCTGGTGAATCTGCTGATGATCGGAATCGAACCGGCCCGTTTTATCGCCATCATTCGATCGTCGATGGACGCCCCTCCCAGTCCCTCGGATACAGTGCGGATCGAGGATCAGACACCGACGGCCAGCGACGGGAAATCTCTGGGGATCGATATTCTCCACTGGGACTCCCGCCTGCTCACCGGCGCTCAGTTCTCCCCCTCCGCGTCACTGATCCGCCAGGCGATTGAGTCGGAGCAAAGCATTCTCCACGTGTGGGGCATGCCAATCGAGCAGCTCGACAGCCATAGCACACAAAGCGAGCAGGTCGATTGGGCCTTCTGCACGCCAATCGACAGCGACGCCTGCCCGGGGTGGTCCGTCTACGTCGCGGGGGATTATGGAGTGATCCCTGGAGCCCTCCCGTCCGAATCCTCGTCTCGCATCGCACGCGAATTGCAAGAGGAACTGAAGTTTGCCGAACTGGTGGCGACGACCCTAGCGGCTCTTCGGCAGAACCGCTATCTGCAGCGGCGGCAAGACTGCCTGAGATCGTTCTTCTCTCCGGTGGTGATGGAGGCCCTGGCGGGCAGCGACCCGGAAGTGGTACTGGCCCCGAAGGAGTCTTGCCTTTCGATTCTTTTTTGCGACCTGCGAGGATTCAGCCGGGAGAGCGAACAGGCGACGGGGCGCCTGCGCGAACTCCTGGAACGGGTCAGCGAAGCCCTTGGGGTCATGACCCGCCATATCCTGAGAACCGGCGGGGTGATCGGCGATTTTCACGGCGATGCAGCCATGGGATTTTGGGGCTGGCCGCTAGCCACGCCGCAGGATGCACTGCGGGCTCTGGAAGCCGCCCTGGCGATCGCTGGAGACTTTCATGGCGATGCGATGAAAGACTCCAGAATGGATGGTTTTCAGGTGGGGATCGGCATCGCATCAGGCAATGCGGTCGCCGGTCGCATTGGGTCGTCCGACCAAGTGAAAGTGACCGCCTTTGGACCCGTTGTCAATCGCGCCGCCAGGCTGGAAGGAATCACCAAGATGATCCCTGCGCCCATGCTGATCGATCACGCCACAGCGGAATCTGTCTCTCCCTTCCAGTCATCGATGGGCTTCCGGTTGAGGGAGATCGCCAGTGTGCTCCCCTATGGAATGTCGCAGCCCATCCAGGCGTTTGAAGTGATCCCGACTGCCCAGCAGGATATCGACCGACTGCACAGCGACCTGCTTGCCTACGCGAAGGGCCGGGACGCGTTTCAACAGGGCCGCTGGAAGGAAGCCAGGGAATGGCTGGAACCTCTCCAAACACGCGATCGCGCCGCGGGGTTTCTTCTGCGGCACCTCTTCGATCAAGCCACATCCGGCCCCTGGGATGGAATCATCCGGCTCGACAAAAAATAGCGAAATCGACCACACCAAAAGCGACTCGCCAGACCTACGGCCACTGCCGCGATCCCTCTTCGCGTCACCACCACCTGAAATGCGCCATCCGGGATTCCTGTGCCAGCCGATCGCTTCACTGCATCAGGCTGCATGCGCCCCTGGACGGGCACCCGACGGATCTATAGCTAGCCGGCCAGGATCAGGCCGTCCTCACTGCTTCACATCGTTGTGGCGCAGTGGGTGGCTCCTGCCCGACGGACGCAACCGTGGGTCGGATGGCTCTAGCAAGCTGCCCACCCCATCAAGTCACTCCTCTTCCACCTGAGGCAACTCCTCCAAGGAACTGAGCCCAAACAGCTCCAACATCCTCTGCGTAGGAAAGTAACGCCCCGATCCCACCGGCCCCTCGGGATCCATCCTGAGCTCCAGCAGGCTGCGGCGCACCAGCATGGCCAAGGTATTGGCCGTCGCCTGAGGATATTGCTCCTGCAACTGGAAACGCGTCAGCCCCGGTTGGTAGCTGACTAGCGCCAGGCAGTCGATCGCAACCTGCGGCAACTTGAATGGTTTGGCTTCCCCCGCAAGCAACCGCTGGATGCGATGTAGCGCTGGATGCAACTGCATCCGGTACCCACCGCTGGCCGATGCGATCTCCATCGCATAGCCACGTCGCCGGTACATCTGGTTGAGTTCCAGAACCCACTGATCGATCTCGGCAGGACGGACGCCGCGCATCAATCCGGCGATCCTCTCCGGGGTGATCGGCTGGTTCTCCGGATGCCCTACAAACAGGACCGCCTCCAGAATACTCCAGGGCGTTACCGGACAGGCCTGAAGCGACTCTTCGATCTGCTCGGTATCGCCAATGTCTGAAAAAAGCTCCGGTACCTCCGCACTGGATGACGCAGGAGCGACCGGAATCCCTGCAGATGACTCATTGGATGCAAGCAACTTGGCATACGCCTCGCTCAATTGCTCCAGCGACAACCCCTCCTCAGGATCCTCCCAGTCCATCGACACGAAAGAGTCTTCCTCCGGCCCCTGAAAGCTCATCCCCCCTTACCTCCCTGGGAGTCACCGGAAGTCGACTGAGACGATGGTGGAGAAGCGACCGAGGGCGAAGGGGATCGCTTGGAGTCGGCTTGGCTGGTCCCCTCGCCTGCTTGACTTGCAGCAGAAGACTCCTTGCCCTGGACAGACCCCGGACTTGCCTGCTGGAGGTCGGCAGCGTTGCCTGGCCCCTCGGCGGCTTTCGTTGGCAGGCCCTTTGCCGGTTCCAACGACTGGCCCAGCCCCGCAGGGGGCCGATCGACCACCTCCAGCACCAGCCGCACCGGAGTGCCCTGCTCTGGGATCGCCTCGGTGTTGGCCATGAAGACCAGACCTGAATTGCTGTCGGCGCTGCGAACCGCAAGGTCCATCGTCGCCGAAGGAAAGTTGGCAACGCAGATCAAATCGCCTCCCTCTGCCAAGTAGCTTTCCGTCCCGGTCTCAGGATCCTTGTAGAAACCGCTTCCTGCAAAGACCCAGTCGTAGGTCATCGTCTTGCCGGTCGCGGCATGCTGGATCATCGAACGAGCATCAACAATCTTTTTGGATCCATCAGGCTGCCGGTAGAGCACATGAACCTGGATCGTACTTCCCGTTGCCGGCACATAGGGCTCAAACTTCGTCGGTGCCCCACGCTTGGCTCCAACAGCCAAAAGGGCGGCATGGACCGTGGCGGCTTTGCACAATACGGCGACCACCGATTCATGCTCCTTGGTCCCTTGCAGGCAAGCAAACATCTCCAGCTGACCTTTCCTCACTGCGATGTATCCATCGACCACCACCCGGTGGTTTTTCGGGTCGATCCATACCCGCCCTTTTTCGTCGAGCAGCTTCATCTGTGGGGGAGCCCCGAAGGTGGAAGAGATCTTGGCTTCCAGCTCCTCGCTGGAAAGGATCTGCCCCGACACTTTCTCGAAGGGCCACATTCCGGTCAGCATGGCCCCCACAAGCAGAATCGCCAACGAGAAACCTCGCAGCCCTCTTCGGGCCGCTCGCGGCTTTGCCCCAGCATCCAGTTCTTTCGCCATGGAAAATTGCAGCATCCTTCGCCTCCAGCCCTCATCCTCAGGATTGCAGCCGATGTCGAACGACATCCTGCTGGGCCATCAAACTCAACGCTTCCTCCGACCGTGACGCCGTCGAATCATACTGAAGTTTGATTGCAGAAGGAAGCAAGGATCGGCTCTCACCGCCGACTGGACGTATCCGACGCACCAGTGGGGTGCGATCCAGACGCTCCAGATTCAGACTTCCAAATGCACAGTCGATTGCCGCGCTTGGTCACTTGGAGTTGTTCCACCGTCACCAGCCCATACTCCTCTGCCCGAACCCGCCCCTGCTGAACCAATCGATCGAGTCCTTCGTTGCTCCATTCGAATTCCGTCCCCGGATCGGTTCGGATGATCGGTAAATCCGATAGTGTCGACGCTTCGACCACACGGTAGTCAACTGCTTGAACTGCTCGTAACTGATCGGCTCCTCCCCGGTCAACTCTTCCGGTTCTTTCCACGTCAGGAATGTCTGCCCGTGCCGATGTGACACCTGGAGGTCGGCAACTCCGGCCGCAGCGACTCGATCGGGCAGCATGCCAGTCGATACGACGGCACTCCAAACGGCAGCTAGAACCCAGATGGTTCGCATCAGCCTCTGTTCCCTCTTCATCGGCCGCCCCCTTCACTTGTCGACAGGCTGGGCCCTCGCCGCATGGAACAATCCGCATCGCTCGAAGAACCCCCAAGCCTCAGCCATCACTTTTTATTGGATCTAAGGGCCAGGTCGATGGGCCAGGTCGATGGGCCAGGTCGATGGGCCAGGTCGATGGGCCAGGTCGATGGGGCAGATCTCTGAGCTAGTTTCCTCAACTGCCAACAGGATTACCACACCTGACGGCAGTTTTCCACGTACCGCGGGTTGGCGTGGCCTTGAAGAAACGGCCCCAGCTTTTCCCAGGAACTCGGCGGCAACCACCCCCCACCTTCGTCTTGTTCGGTTCATCCTTGCATCTGATGGGGAAGGGACAACAATAGAGGCCTTCTAGAAAGGTGTCGAGCAATACCGTTGGCGACAACGGCTCCAACACCTTTCGGACATCTTCACCGCCTGCAGTTCGGAAACGTGGTATGAAGTGGGTCCCCCCCAAATCAAGTCGCAAGAAGGACCGATCGCTCGCTTCCAAACAAGCCGGCGTTTCGGGCAACTCGATCGATGATCCATTAGCATGGCTGGAATCGCTGGGTGAAGACCAATTGAAGGGATGGCAGGAGACCCTGCCGGAAGACAACCTTCAGGTGCCTCTGCCCATTCGCAGCGATGGGGCAAGGTTTGTGTCCGAGCAGCCATTGAGCTGGGGGTTGGATGGTTTGCAAATCGATGATCCAGTCGATCGCTGGGTTCTTTTGACCATCCTTCACCACAAGGCGCCCAGTCCATCGCAGGAGTCATTGGTCGCGCCTCAAGAGGGGCTGGGAGGCAAGACGCGACGCGGAAAAACCAACGAGGACAAAGCGTCAGAGAGTCCATCGACATCGGACACCGCGGAGACGGTGAGCAAATGGCTCCAACAGGCACTTCCCGGACGGGGTGACGATCCGATGGTGGCGATGGCTGCCTGCGGGTGGATTTATGGACTGGCTCCATTAGGAGGATCGCTCAATCCCGCCCAGTGGGTTGGAACGCTGCAATCGATCCTTACCCAGATGGATCGCGCGTGGGAATCCGATCCTCCCGAATCGTCGCTGGCTTGCTGGTTGCTCTGGTCGTGCGAAGTTCCACTGGCCCTGGCTCTGCAGGTCGCCAACGTCCGGTCCCATCATCGGATGGTGACCGATACATGGAAACGATTGAACCAGCAATTGCTCCGTTCCTCGGAGAACTCCGACCTCTGGTCGGAGTCGGGCGGTCAGCACTTGCGCATGATGATCGCGTCGGTCCTTCGCTGCCGCTGGGCTGCCGATCGACTTGGACTGCCCTCCTGGGACCGCAAGGCAAGAAAAGCGTTGGAACGCCTGGCGATTCTTGCGCTAGCCTGCAGCGATCCGGCGGGACGCCCTCTCCTGATGGACGGATCGACCACCAGTGCCGAGCCAGATTTTTGGGTCGCCTTGACCAACCAAGTCGCACACCCGACCCGCATGGCACGCAGGGTCGCTCGTTCCATCCCCGATACCAGAACACGTCTCGACTCACGGATTCGACGTGAGGGACGAGCCGTCGAGGTGCCGCTGGGGCTGTATCAGGAAGCCAACGAGTGGGCGGTGATGCGGAGAGATGACCGAGCGAAATCGAGTCGGGTGGCGGTCGACTTCGCCTGCGACCCGATGTGGCTGGATGTTACCGGTTCCAGCGGAAGGCGCGTGCTGAGCGGTCTGTGGGACATCCGGCTGCATAAAGATGGAAAGCCGGTGGAGATCGATCACGGCTGGACCCACGTCTGCTGGTTCAGCGACAGCGATGTCGACTACCTGGAACTGCAGTGCGAAGTGGCCGATCAATGCCGCGTGCAGCGCCAGGTGATGCTGGAACGGGAAGGTGGCTGGTGCTTCCTTGCCGACGCGCTTTTGGCCGATCAGTCCGCCTCCTGGAAGATGGAATCGGTGCTGCCGATCGGCGCTGGGATGGAGTTCGTCCAGAACAACAAGAATCACGAAGGTTGGATTTCGGAAGTCACCGACGATGGGTCGCTGGGACAACCCCGAGGTCTCCTGCTGCCGTTGGGCCTTCCGGAATGGAAACGGTCCCCCTCGTCCGGAGAGCTTTCCAAGCGCGGCGACTCGATCGTACTGTCCCACCAAGCCAACGGTCGCAGACTCTATAACCCAGTCGTCCTGGCGCTCAAATCGAAGCACCTTCAATCACCCTACACTTGGCGATCGCTGACGATTGGAGAGGACCTGAAGATTCAGCCACCCCACATCGCCGGTGGCTATCGCCTGCAGTTGGGCGATCAGCAGTGGGCCTTCTATCGGTCTTTGGAACCCGTCTGCCGCCGATCGATGCTGGGGCTTCATCTAACCGCCGAATTCTATGCAGGTCGATTCGATCACGACGAAGGGACATTCGATGCCCTGGTGGAGGTCGAAGCCGAATCGGCATGAGTGAAGATCCGAAAAGGAATGAGGATTACGGCAAGCTGATTGCCGATCGCTGGAGTGAACTACAGCAGACAGTCGCCTCCACCGCAGCCCAGGCCGGTCGCAGCGGCGAATCGGTCACCATTCTTGGCGTCACCAAGTATGTCGATGCCGCATCGGCTCGCCTGCTGGCAGAGGCGGGATGTCTGGACTTGGCGGAGAACCGCCCTCAGATGCTATGGGAGAAAGCCGAAGCGCTGAACGATCTGCACATCCGATGGCACCTGATCGGCCATCTCCAGCGCAACAAGGTCCGCCGATCTCTCCCTTTGCTGGCATGGATCCACTCTGTCGATTCCATCCGTCTGATCGATGCCCTTGGGGAAGAGGCAACGACGCAAGGTGTTCCCCTGAATCTCCTGATCGAGGTCAACGCGACCGGTGAACCGGCCAAGACGGGGGCGACCCCGGAAGACACACCATCGCTGCTAGAAGCCGCGTTGCAATGGAAGTCGCTTCATGTCGGTGGCCTCATGGGGATGGCACCGCTGGAAGGGGGGCCGGCCGCTGCAAGAAAAACCTTCGCCGCGATCCGAACGCTCCG
This sequence comes from Pirellulaceae bacterium, assembly GCA_044371425.1. Classification (GTDB taxonomy): domain Bacteria; phylum Planctomycetota; class Planctomycetia; order Pirellulales; family Pirellulaceae; genus JBEISR01. Next base: position 80,444 of record JBILTR010000020.1, read on the forward strand.
CGATACCATGGCGCAGCGATTCGGTTCGGTCTTGCCATTGCCTCATCTTTCGATGGGGATGAGCGGCGATTATCGCGAAGCGATCCAAGAGGGTGCCACCATGATCCGCATCGGCTCGGCGCTCTTCCCCTAAGTCGCTTCAGGGCGATTCCCCGGTTCAGGATGCCGCGCCGCTAGGAGGGACACTGCTCCCATCGACGTGGAACGTACAGAACCACGATCAGACTTCCGAGCGACCTGGCATAGCGATTGCCGATCCGTTCGCTTCAGGACGGCACTTCCAACCGCACAGCTGCCGAGCCCGGAGGTCGCATTCCCTTAGTGCACTTTGCAGCCGTGCGATCGATTCGCCATCCGAACCTTTCTGAAAAGCCGAAGGAGGCAGCGGTTTGCCAACCACCATCGCTACCGGATGCCAACCCGGCGCCGATCGCCCGCGCGGCAGTACGTCGTAGGCTCCCACGATTGCCATCGGGACCACAGGAACACCAGCGCGACGCGCCAGCACCAGAAACCCTGGCTTGACCTCCTGCAGACTGCCATCGGGGGTCCTGGTGCCCTCAGGAAACATCAGCACACTCTGGCCCCCCTGGATGGCGCTAAGCGTCTGGCGAAGCCCGGCCAGCCCACCCCCTTCGCGGTCCAAAGGAATCACTCCGTTGTAGCGCAGGAAGGCACCAAAGAGAGGGTTCCGAAAGAGGCTCTTGCGAGCCAAATAGAGAATCTTGTGGTTGGCGATCAGCCCTACCAGGACAGGATCCAGCAACGACTGGTGCGAGGAGGCAATCAATGCGGGATGCACCAGATGCTCCCTCCCCTCCACTCGCAAATCGAGCGCGCCGATGGCCGTCCAGCGCGCCGTCAGGTGCATGGCTCGATAAAGCCACCGCTGGCCCCAGGTGGGATCGAACCGAACCAAACTCGCGTCGTTCCTGCTCAAAACGGCCCCTGCTCTCTGTGCAACTCTTGATCCCCCACTCCAGCCCCGTCGCTCGCACCCTGGAACTCGATCGTAGTCACCCTCTTTCCGAGCGGTCAATCCGCGCCGGTCCTTCCGCTGGCTCCCGCCCCATGCCACCGAATCCCAGCCCCGTTCACTCGGCCGCTGGCATCCCTCGCGATAACTCCTGGCAGACCACCTGCACCAATTCCTCGACCACATCCTCGGGGCTTTTTCCGTCGGTCGTAACGACGCGCGCGTCAGGGGGCTGTACCAGCGGCCCTATCGTTCTCTGTCGGTCATCGGCATCCCGCTTCTGGATCGCCGCGACGATTTCCTCCAGACTGGGGTCATGCCCACTTCGTCGCAGCTCTTCAAAACGTCTCCTCGCCCGTTCTTCCACCGAAGCGGTCAGGAAGATTTTGCAGGGCGAATCGGGAAAGACCACCGATCCCTGATCGCGCCCCTCCGACACCACTCGCTTTCCCTCGCACCAGGCTCGCTGCAACATCACCATCGACTCTCGCACCGCTCGATTGGCGGAAACCGCCTGGATCGCCGCCGGTCCAAGACTCGCATCCGATAGCTCCGAAGCCACGAACCGCTGGCCATCAATCGTTAGATCGTCACCCTCCCATTTGACCACGGCATCCTTCCATCGCCACTGGATCTCTGCTGGGGATATCTGTTGGGCAATCATCCAAGCAGCGGCGGTACGATACATGCGACCTGTGTTGAGCAATTGGAAGCCCAGCCTCCTGGCTAGTCCGGCGGCTGCAGTGCTCTTTCCGGCGCCAGCCGGCCCATCGATGGTGATCACCATGAAGCGATAAATCCCGTACGTCATGTCCCATGAGCTGCCGACTGGGCCCCAGAGCCCCGCGATGCCTTGAACTGATCCAGCCCCGAACCGATCTCCTCAAGCCAAGTGGTCAACTGCGAGGGAGGAGCCGCTTCCGGCGGAATCGATACACCGTAACGTGCCGTCAGGTAGCTGGCAAGGAAGCTGCGAACCGCATCGATGCTGGAGGGGCTGACCGATTGGCTACGCCACGCTTCCAGGACTCGATCGATCCATTCGGCGAGCGTCTCCGAATCCTCTTTCCTGCAGACTTCCCGATCCATCAACTCCATCAGCGGCAGCGCTCCGGAGGCCCAGCGCACGCGTTGATCGGAAAGCAGTTGCCTTGGGGGTGGCCCAGTCAGTTTGCTCCAAAGCACTCGCGACGCGATCCAGCCCAGCAGCACCAGACCGATGGCAGCTGGCACCAACAGAAACAACGCTCCCACAATCGCTCGATCGATCCAAACCGCATTGGATCCCCCACCTATCTTGGGCAAACTCGATTCCAACCACTCATGCAGCCGCTGATAGTACTGGCGATACATCCCCTTGGACGAACGACTCAACTCCTCCATCAGCGGCGTCTGATGCGATCGATCCATATCGATCACATAGCGTTTCCAAAGATGCTCGACAAAGTCGAACGTGGCGCGCTGGGGCTCCCGAATCGCCACCCCGGCATTGGAACCGGATCCAGCAGGGGTTGGATCGAATCGGACCCAAGCCCCGGTCAACTCTTCCGGCAGTTCCGGATACCGCTCGCTGACCTCCAGCTGACTCCTGGTGAAAAAACATTCCAGCCACGCATGGGCATGATTCTGTCGCACCAGGAAATAGTTCCCAACGTCGTTGTATTCATTCGGTCGAAATCCAACCACCACGCGTGTGGGAACCTGCAGCGATCGCATCATCATGGTCATCGCCGAAGCAAAGAACTGGCAATGCCCTCGCTTCTGATGGACGACGAAATCCTCAATCGGATCGAGCAGTGGATCGCGAGGCAGATTCAAATCGGTGGTGTATTGGAACTCCCTCCCGGAGCTCAAATAGCGTTCGATCGCAAAAGCCTGCTCCACCGGACTCGAATCGACTATTTCCTCCAGCTTCAAGATTCGGTCCCGACACTCCAGCACACCGCGCATTCGGCTGGGATGGTACCTGGTGAGCTGGCTCCACTGGTGACGTGTGAAAAGCCGAGGGTCCTCGGGGTTCCCAGCGCTGTGCTGCTGGTCATCGATGAAATACTCATCGCTGTCGGCCATCCATCGCGTCTGCATACCGCGCTGGAAGGCCGTGGTCCGAAAGCTATAGGTGCGGCGCACCTTCTGCTGGAAGCCCGAAATCTGCCGGTCGCTCAACTGCCACACCTTGCGCATCATCTCCGACTGCACCGAATCGTCGTGCCGAAAGAAGGGAGCGACCACCATCGAATAGGCACCTGTCGAACCGGAATCGTGAATCCTGGCCACCACCGGGTCGGCCAGTTCACGCAAAGCCTCCCTCACCAGCGACTCCGGCGGCAGCTGCTTCTCGCGCTGGTCCATCAAGTACTCGCTCAAATCCCCCTGAAACCAATAGCCCCGATCCCCGTTGGGCCGATACTCCGACAGGCTCACACCTCGCAGATAAGGCGGCTCCGTCGGCTCATAGGGCTCCCCTTGCAGCGTCTCAAATTCAATCCTCAGCACCACCGCGTCGTTCTGCAGCAACGCCCCAACCTGGTCCAACGTCATCGAATCGTTGAATCCAATCGATGCCTCCCCCATGCCGCGATGGGAGTAAAAGCCATGGTTCAACCTCGGGAACGCATAGAAATAGAGGACCGAAAAGAGCAGGGTGGCTGCGGCCAGCGGCAACGACTGATCGAACCACCAGTTGGCCGACATTCGGTTGCCTTGCGAGCCCCCCAACGAGACGGCCTGCGAGGATGCCGGCGAGGCTGCCGATAGCCGCACCGTCGTCTCCAACGGCTGCCGCTCCCGACCTGTCCAGCGATTCCATCGCTCCTTCCATCCCCGAGGCTCCACTCTCATCCCAACGGCCCTTTCCTGCGCGATCAACTGCGATTGATGCAGCAGCAAGGTGACGCTTAATGCGATCGCCGGAATCAGAAAGATCCCAAAGATCAGCCGCTCATTCAGCAGGCAGGCAACCACCAGTTCCAGGAGGACGAAGACTCCGATCTGCTCGAAAGTGCGAGACGACTTGGCTTGAAATAGGAGTGGAATCTGGGCGTAGATCAGCAACTTGGCCACCGACACCAGTTGAAATTGTTCCCCCGCAGTCAGGTACTCTCGAATCGCGAGAATGGCCCCCGCATTCATCAAGACGTAGACGAGAAGTTTCGGAAGCCGAATCCACTGCAGGCGATCGGTGTAAATCCACGATGCGATGACCGCCACAATCACCTGCAGCGTCAAATCAAAAGCACCAGCCCCCAGGCCCACCAGCACCGCCGCCAGTATCGCCAGCGATCCCATCAGAATCGCCAAGCGAAAATGGCGACTATCGTATGGTTTGCTTGATCCGACGGCCGCGTCGCTCATGGCATGTATCTCTGAAAGATCGAATGGACGACTGCTCCCGATCCATGAATCCAAGCGGCTGGCCGCTGGGCACCTAACGGTCCATCGGAAGTCGCCGGCGGCCCGCTCCCGGTAGCCTGCAGCTGGGGAATTCCCTGCGCCAGGGAACGAGGACTGATCACCCAGATTCTCGAAGCGGACACGCCACGCCCGATCAACTCCTTCCACCCCAAGCGCCAGGCCTCGGGATCCGCTCGATCCACCTCCGCCAGATAAGCCCAGAATCGGTCAAAACCTCTCCCGGTTCCGACCGCAAAATGTCGGACCTGCCCCCGGTCGGCCACGACCACCTGAAGCCCGTTCGACCCGACATCCACCAGGTGCTTGACCAGCGTCACAGCAAACTCCAAAGTTTCATCCAGCGCGGACGCAGGGCTTCCAGCGTCGCACAGATCGATCAGGATTCCGGCGGGGAAGGAATCCTCGCGCTGGAACTGCCTAACCTGCAGCGTACCGCGTTTGGCGGAACTCCTCCAGTGAATCCACTTCCTTGGATCCCCCGGCTGAAAATCGCGCAAGCCCGATGGATCCCCCTCCTGCACCGCGGTCGCTCGCCGCGTACTCCATCCCGCCGATTGCTCGGCCGCAAGAACCCGCTGCCAACCGCTTCTCACCATCCCCAAAGGAGGACGGACCGGCAGGACATCGATCCCGCCCTTACGACTTTTGGCATACAGCAATCCCAGCGGGAAACGCGAATGGATCTCCATCGGCCCCCATCGATAAAGCCCCCGCTCATCGCAGACACATTGCGATGCGATCGGTTCGACGCCCCCGCCAACCACCTTGGGGAGGAACAGTCGCATCGAGACTTCACGTGGCTTTTCCTCCCCGGCCTTTTGCGGCGGGATCAGCCGGTCTTGCAGCTCCAACATCGATGCCGCAATCCAGCGGCGGGGATTATGGACCTCCCATCGCACTTCAAAGGGCTTGCGAGCGACCGGGCGAGGTTCCACCCGCCGTTCCATCACCAGCCAGGACAGGTTCTTCACGCCAAGCCGCCACTGCAGGAGAAAAAAGGCGAAGAGAATCCCTGCCAGCACCACCAGCAGATTGACGTCCCGGAGAATCGCTCCCACCAAAATGAATATCACCAAGGCAGAAAAGTTGAACCCTTCCCTGGTCCATCGGGTGTGGGGGACTCCCACTTCCAGGAGCGCATCGCGGCCCTCTTCCTCCCGTCGGTCCCGGTCGCTTGCCATGGCATCACCCTGAACCTTCGATCCGCAGATCCGATCGCCACCCACCGCCAAAATCAGACTCCTCGCCTCAGCCCCCAGCCGCGACTGCGTGGGACAGCCCGCGACTGCCTTGGACTCCTCGACGGAAAACCGTACCGAAGCATCCAGCCGACCCATCCATCATACGGGAACCCGAATTCCCGCAAGGATCTCTTCCACCATCGATTCGGTCGCGTCTCGCTCCGTCCCCGCACTGAATCCCTCGGGGATCAATCGGTGAGCGATCACCGGCACGGCGAGTCTCTTGATGTCATCGGGGATCATGTAGCTGCGTCGTTCCAGCAGCGCAAAGGCCTGACCAGCGCGGTACAGCCCAAGCGCCCCTCGCGTGCTCAGCCCCACCGAGATGCGGCGGTGATTGCGGGTACCCTCGACGATATCCTGCAGATAATCCAGGACGCTATCGTCCGCATGAATGGCCCGGACCGCTTCTTGAATTTTCAGCACATCGGCGACCGTCGCAACGCTGGGAAGCGCATCGACTGGTTCTCCCGCCTGATGCGATCGGAAGACCTGCCGCTCCACCTCTCGTGGTGGATACCCAACCTTGATCCGCAGGAGGAATCGATCGAGTTGGCTTTCGGGAAGCAGGTAGGTCCCCTCGAACTCGTAGGGGTTCTGCGTTGCAATCACCAGGAAAGGATCGGGCAATTTGTGCGTCGTCCCATCCACGCTCACCTGCCGCTCACTCATCGCCTCCAGCAGCGCGCTCTGCGTCTTCGGAGGGGCGCGGTTGATCTCATCCCCAAGGACCACGTGCGCGAAGATAGGACCGGGATGAAATCGGAATTCTCCATCCGAAGCGTGAAACACGCTGCTTCCGACGATATCGCTGGGAAGTAGATCGGGGGTGAACTGAATGCGGTTGAACTTCCCCTCGATGCTGCGAGCCAATGCCTTTCCTAACAGGGTCTTCCCAACGCCCGGCACATCCTCCAACAGCAAGTGGTCTCCGGCCAGCAACGCCACCAGCGTCCACTTGACCACCTCCGACTTGCCAAGCACCACCGATTCCATGTTGCTTTGCAAACGCTGGATGGTTTCTTCGATCCCTTGGCTCATAGTCGCTCCGGGCCTGCAAACAGAAAAGAAAAAACGAATGGCGGGGCAGCCAATCCACTGGCCTTCGGCGACGCATCGTCCATCCCCCGTCCCCGGGCATGGATGGACAAACTCCGCTGCGCACATTTGGCCACGAGAGAAAATTGTATCCCATCGCCGAGCCCCGGATTTTGTCGGTCGATGAAATCCAATCGAAAATGGGAGTCGCTGGCAAGCAACTTCCCGCGCCCTGTCGGCTACACTCACCTTTTGCACGTCGTACGCTCTCCCGCAATCACGTTTCTTAGGATCGCTTTGGCATGCCCGCTCTCCGAACCCCTATTCGCTCCAAGGTTCAGTTCCCGGCGCTCTTCCGTCGCCTGAACCCAGGTCGCTTCGCTCACCGCGTACTCCCTGCTTTGGTCGTCTTTCTATTTGTGAAAGCCGACCAACTGCTGGCCCAGCGGCCCGATGCGCTCGATCGCCCCGCCAACCTGTCCAGCAGCACTCCGGAGCCTGGCAACCAGGTGCTGGAGATCCAACGGGCTTTGGATGAATATGACTTTTGGGACAATCGCGATTCGAAGTGGTTTGGTTGGCAGATTCCGCTGTTTGAATGCCCCGATCGCGATCTGACGGAGATCTACTACTATCGCTGGGAGTTAGTGACCAAGCACCTCGTCTATGGATCACCGCTCGACGGTTACGCATCGACGGAGTTCATCGACCGCCCCTTCTGGTCGGGCACCTACGGAGCGATCAGCTGCCCGGCTGGACACCAGATCCAGGAACTTCGCTGGCTGAGATCACCTGAGATCGCGAGAGACTATGCACGCTACTGGTTTCGGACTCCGGGTGCCGAGCCACGAAATTACAGTTGTTGGCTGGCGGCCGCCATCCTGGACCTGCACCACGTCCATCCCGACCGCGAATTCCTGATCGACTTGTTGGATGACCTTCTGAAGAATCATCAGGGCTGGGTCGACCGACACTGGTCCGAAAGCGAAGGGATGTTCTGGCAGACCGGTCACGACGATGGCATGGAACTGAACATCAACAGCCGGCAGACCTCCGATCCCCTGCGAGGTGCTCCAGGATTCCGCCCCACTCTCAATTCGTATCTCTACGCCGACGCGATGGCGATTGCGACGGTGTGCGACTGGGCCGGTCGCGCCGATCAAGCGGAAGCCTTGCGTCAACAGGCCGCCAGGGTCCGATCGAACATCCAGCAGCGACTCTGGGACCCCGACCGATCGTTCTTCCTCCAGAGATTCCTGCGCGACGAAAAGCACGAAGGCCACAACATCCAGGCTGGTTCATTGACTCACCAGACTGGCCGGTTTGCAGGAAGCCCCCATGGTCGCGAGTTGATCGGCTACGTGCCCTGGCAGTTTTCGATCCCCGAGCCAGGTAAGGGATATGAAGATGCTTGGCGATTCCTGGTCGACCCAGAGTACTTCCAGGCTCCCTTCGGACCACGAAGCGTCGAACGGAACGACCCGATGTACCTGCTCTCCAAATCGTGCTGTTTCTGGTCGGGGCAGTCCTGGCCCTACGCCACCGCTCAGACCCTCCAGGCGATGGCCAACGTGCTCCGCCAGTACGATCCTAAGGTGATCGATGCCGAAGACTACCGCATGCTGCTTCGCACCTACGCGAAAACCCATCGAAAAGACGGCAAGCCCTACCTAGCCGAAGCATGCAATCCAGACACCGGATCTTGGGAAGGGCATGACGGCTACAACCACAGCGAGCATTACTTTCACAGTTGCTATGTCGACCTGATTCTGTCGGATCTCATCGGAATCCTCCCCGAGGAAAACGCGATCGCCCTCCATCCGCTTGCCGACCCGCAATGGGACTGGTGGGCTGTCGACAACCTGGTGGTCCACGGCAGCCAATGGTCGATCCTCTGGGATCGCGACGGAACCCGCTATGGCAAAGGGAAGGGATGGCAGATCTTCCGAGACGGCAACTTGGTCCATCGCAGCGATCGCGTGGAACCGATCCGACTGGATGCCACTAGCCCTGCTGCAAATGGGAAGGCCCCCAAGCCGCCTCGTCCGATCAACGTCGCCGTCAATAACTCCCTAAGCCCCTTCCCTGAAATCACCGTCAGCAGTTCGGCTCCAGGTACCCGCGCCAACGATTTGAACGATGGCAACTACTGGTACCTGCAGCATCCGCCCAATCGATGGGCAAGCGATCCGGCCCAAAAGGACCAATCCGCTTGGTTGCAGATCGATTTTGGGATGCCTCGAGCCTTCGAGACGGTGGGGCTGTATCTGTTGGACGATGGCCCCGACCAACCGATCCAGGCGCCAGCCGAAGTGCGCGTGGAGGTTCAGTCGGCGTCGGGGGAATGGCAGGTCGCTGCCACCCAAGTCGCCCCTTCCGATTCCTCCTGGGGCCATCGCCCTTTGTGGATCGAACTGGGCCCCCAACGGGCCCAGAGGGTGAAAATCGCGATGACCCCTCGGCCAGGCCGACAAGTCGGCATTTCGGAAGTGGAGTGCTGGAGCCGCTCGGGGGAAGCATGGTCTCCTGCCCCAGGTCGTCCAGGCAACCTAGCGGTCCGTGTTGAGGGAGCCGAGTTCCCTAGAATCTCTGCCTCCTTCACCTCCCCCTACGATCGCGCCGAACTGGCGATCGACGGTCTCTACAGCCTCGATGCCAAACCACACAATCGCTGGACCAGTTGGTCGTCCAAGACCCCCAGCGACTGGCTGGAAATCGACTTCGGCGCGCCAAAAACGATCGCTCGGATGGAGTTCTATTTCTATGACGATCGCGGTGGTGTGCAGCCCCCCGAATCGTTCCTCCTGGAAGGCTGGATCGATGGTGACTGGCAGCCGCTAAAGGAACGCGACCGCACCCCTCGTTCGCCCTCGGGTGGCCGGTCCAACCAAGTCCTCCTGGAACCGGTCACCCTCTCCAAGGTCCGCGCCACCTTTCAGCACCGTGGGGAATCCAAAACGGGGCTGACCGAATGGGAGATTTGGGGCCCCCAGACGCCGTGAGCCGCCAGAGGCGGATCGGGTTGAAAAGCAGGCCGCCCGTCGATTCGTCTTGCCAGAACTCGCCAGGATTGCCATCCTAAGTCGATCCAACTGCAGGGGGCCCTGCAGTTGGGCCGGGACTTTCGGCCATCCGTTGCGGCCGACTCGGGATCCCTCGGCCCATCCGCGCAGGAAGCTACGCATGATCGACATCCAACTCCCCGATGGCACATTGGTCCAACACCCTGATTCGGTCACCGCTCTGGAAGTGGCCGAGACAATCGGCAGTCGACTGGCCAAGGCCGTCGTGGCTGCCAAAGTCGGGGACCTGGTGATCGATCCCAAACGCCCCATCGCTTCCTACACCGACCAACGGCCCGTCCCCTTGCGCCTGCTGACCGAAAAAGACCCCGAATCGCTCGATGTGCTCCGCCACTCCTGCGCCCACGTGATGGCCAGAGCGATCATGCGGCTATTCCCCGATGTCTCGCTGGCCTTCGGCCCAACCACTCAGGGTGGCTATTACTACGACTTCGATCTCCCTCGCAAATTGAACGAAGACGACTTCGCCGCGATCGAAAAGGAAATGGCCGACATCGTCGCCAAGGGGGAACCCTTTGAGTACTTCACGCTGGGACGCGGCGAAGCGGTCCAGCTTTGCCAAGACCTCAGTCAGTCGCTGAAGGTGGAACATATTCAGACGGGTTTGGCCGAGCATCAGCATCTGGGTTTCTATCGGCAGGGGGAATTTGTCGACCTGTGCCGCGGACCCCACGTGCCCGACGCCGGGAAGATCAAAGCATTTAAAGTGCTTTCGGTGGCGGGAGCCTACTGGAAGGGGGATGCCAAGGGGCGCCAATTGCAGCGTGTCTACGGGACCGCCTTCTTCAGCCCCAAGGATCTCCAGGCCCATCTCGACCAAGTGGAGGAAGCCAAACGGCGCGACCATCGCGTCCTCGGCAAAAAACTGGGGCTCTTTCATATCGCTCCCGAAGTCGGTCAGGGATTCTGCTTGTGGCTACCCAAGGGAGCCCGAGTCCGCGGTCTGCTGGAGGACTTTCTGCGAGCCGAGATGCTGAAGCGCGGCTACCAGCCGGTCTACAGCCCACACATGGGCCGGGTGGAACTCTATGAGACCAGCGGGCATTTTCCCTACTATCGCGACAGCCAATTCCCACCGCTATTTGTCGCTGACGCCGGTGCCCTGGTCGATGCCTGGGTCCGAAGACTTCAGTCGGAAGAAGGACTACCCTCCGAAGACGAGAAGAAGCTGCATGAAGCGGCTTTGGTCCTCGGCTGCGCCTTGGAAGGCTACCCCTGGGCTGGATCGAAAGAGGATCGAGCTGCCTTCCTTAACGCCTGGCAAAAACAGCAGGAACGGTACCTCGTCAAACCGATGAACTGCCCCCATCACGCGCAGATCTTCCGCTCCCAGCCACGCTCCTACAAGCAGCTGCCGCTGCGGCTCTTCGAATTCGGCACGGTTTACCGCTTTGAACAGACCGGCGAACTGAACGGCATGCTTCGTGTCCGCGGATTGACGCAGGATGATGCCCACATCTTCTGCACCGCCGACCAGGTCGAAGAGGAGTTTCGCGCCACGATCGAACTGACCCGTTTCGTCCTGGCCAGCGTCGGCCTGAACGATTACCGAGTCCAACTATCGCTGCGCGACCCAGCCAGCGACAAGTATGTCGGCAGCGAAGAAAATTGGCAGATGGCTGAAGCGGCATTGCGCAAGGTGCTGGTCGAATCAGGATTGCCATTCGAAGCAGCTGAAGGGGAAGCGGCGTTCTACGGGCCAAAAGCCGACTTCATGGTGCGCGACTGCATCGGCCGCCAGTGGCAACTGGGAACGGTCCAGCTCGATTACAACCTACCCGAACGCTTCCAGCTGGAGTACATCGGGTCGGATAATGCGGCGCATCGGCCGGTGATGATTCACCGAGCCCCTTTTGGATCGATGGAACGCTTCGTCGGCATGCTGATCGAACATTTCGCTGGTGCCTTCCCGCTGTGGCTGGCCCCCGAACAGATCCGCATCATGCCGCTCAGCGAGAAAACCAACGACTATGCAATGGAAGTGGAAAAGCGATTGACGGCCGCCGGCTTCCGCGTCTCCAGCGACATGCGGGGCGCAAAGGTCCAGGCCAAGATACGAGACGCCCAGCTGGACCTGATCCCCTACATGATGGTGGTCGGCCCCAAGGAAGCTGAAAGCGATTCAGTAGCCCTCCGCGACCGACTGGAAGGAGACCTCGGCAGCAAACCGCTCAGCGAAGTGATCGCCATGCTGTCGCAAGAAGTGACCGAAAGAAAAATCCGTCAGGTCGCCACCCCCCAGACCCCAGCCCCCGAACCAACCAGCAGCTCCTCGCACGAGTATTGATCGGCGGTAGACTGGATCAAGCGATCTAGGTCGCACCGTCTTCTTTCGTGCTCGTGCGCTTTTCCAAAAAGACCAATCGCCCATCAGCGATTGGTTCTGGTCTGTTCGCGGTCGGTTGTATCCCGCCACAAACCATCACGGCGATCTTTTGTCGCTTGGCGCCATGCGGCCAATCGCACCCAAACCGGCTCACACACCCTACAAGCGAGGCCGCTGCACTCTCTCCGTGACTCCGTGCCTCCGTGAGAATCTAGTCGGTGCGCCCGACGCGGATGGTGACCTCTCCAACATTCTAACGCCCTTTAGAATATCGAGCGCGTAGTCAAGCTGGCGCACGGCACGTCAACCGAGGATCTCGTGAACCACTCGCGACGACTCGACGCCGGTCAAGCGGAAATCGAGGCCCTGGGAGCGATAGACCAGGCGTTGATGGTCGATCCCCAAAAGATGCAGCATCGTCGCGTGAAGATCGTGCACCGACACCGTGCAACAAAAAAGGTACCTGACACCTTTTGACACCCGCCATCCGTTCGAACCAGCGAGCTAACCGCGCGTCGTAGCACAGCCACACGGTGAACCACTCGCCGTCAATCTGCCAGTCGCAGTGCAAAGGCTTTGGTGATGAAGAGCCGGTGGAGACGTCATCCAGTCGCGGTGCTTGGGGAATCGAACTCCGGTACAATTCACTGGCTTGTGTTCTACTTCGCATTTCCTTGAGGACCGAGCTTGGCCCGCGCAGTGATTGTTGAGCGACCACGTCGCCGCTCGAATGCTGCCGTTGGATAGGACTACCTGGAAAGAACCCCATGTGGACGATTGAACTGGCAGTCATGATCCTCATGATCAGCCTGAATAGCCTCTTTGCCGCCTATGAAATTTCGCTAGCCTCGATCGGCCTTGGTCGACTCCATGCGTTGCAGAATGAGAAGGTTCGAGGCGCAGAGGCGTCGGTACGGATGAAGGAGAATATCGAAGGTAGCCTAGCCGTCGTTCAGCTCGGCATCACCCTAGTCGGTGTGATCGCAGCCGCCACTGGCGGTGCGGGAGCAGAAGAGACATTTGAGCCAATTTTGCTTGGCTGGGGAGTTCCGGAAAGCATCTCTCAGATCGCTGCGATCGCACTCGTTGTGGTGCCGTTAACCATCGTGACCATCGTAGGGGGAGAGTTGGTGCCCAAGGTGTTCGCGTTGCGGAACAAGGAGCTCGTTTGCCTGTCTTTGTCACCCATCATGGAATGGTTCGCGGTTAGCGTCAGGCCAGCTGTCTGGTTTCTGGAAAGCTCTGTCGGCTGGATTATGCGCATGGCGGGGCGTCGTGACGAGGGCAGCGAAAATCAAGCAGCGATACAGGAGTTGCACGGTGCTGCGGCCTACGCGCGCATCTCCCGGCTGATCGGTCAGCGGCAGGAAGGGATTATCGTGAGTGCCTCGCGATTATCGACCACACCCGTCAAGAAAATCGCACTGCCCGCCGAGCACATGGACATGCTGGTTGCCGACCAAGCAATCTCGGACGCTCTATTGGCCGCTCATCAAAACATGCATACACGGTATCCAGTGACCGAAGAAGCTGGGAATGCCCAGCGGATTATTGGTTATGTCAACTTTAAGGATATCGTCGCCAACTTGCGATTTGCTCCACATTCATCTTCATTTCGCAAGCTGATTCGCTCCCTTGGATCGTTCGATGCAGAGACACCCATTTCCGACTGCCTTGAACGACTGATCCGCGAAAGAAGTCACATTGCCTTGGTCAAGGATTCGAATGGATGGATCATTGGAATGATCACATTGGAAGATATCATCGAAGAGCTGGTCGGTGAGATTCATGATGAGTTCGATCGCATACCGACTCATTTGAACAAAGCAGGTGATGGGTGGATCGCCGGCGGCTTTGTCTCTCTCAATCAGCTGCGCGACGTGGCTGGGATCGATCTGAAGCCGATTGGTGACAAGCCACTCTACACACTCAACGACTGGGTCTTCGAATCGCTCGGACGACCACCGAAGGGTGGCGACCTGATCAAGACCGATCGCTGCCAAATCATGGTTCGCAAGACGAGGAACGTGATGGTCCTTGAAGCCTATTTGTCCGCCATGGAGAAAATCGATCCTTAGAGTGGGATTTTTTTCTGAGGCAGACACAGATCGCTGCACCGCTCATCCAGTCATACAGCGTGCTTCGGCGAATCTCCATTCCATGGCGGGAGAGGATATCTTCCTGCCGGTACCCTGGCAGATGACCTCCGAACTTGCTGACCACCACCTGAGCTAGAAGCCCTGAGGTGGCCAGTCCCTTTTCGATCGGCTGCGGTGGCTTGGGTGCTGTCACCAGCACCGCCTGGTCATGTTTTTCAGGACAGGCATAAACCGCTCGGCGATGGACGATCACCTTGAGTTTTGCTGGGATGTAATCGAGCTGTTTGCTCTCTTCCCACCGAATCTGCTCCATCACCTTGCCATCGACTGGGCAGACGATGTCCGATTCGGGCAGGGTGTGTTCGATGATTTCCTGGGGCAGTCCGTCGGGGATCAGTCGGCGACCATGTTTCTTTGGTGTGCGCTTCGTGGTCTGCTTTTCCTGCTCCCTGACTTCCTGAAGCAATTGCTCCAGGTCCCCGATCTCGAAGAGCAACATTTGGTCGGGATTGACCCATTCGCGTTTCTTTCCGCGAAGCGAGCGCAGAAGTTCCAGCAACCGCCGCTCCTGCTGCTCCATCTTCTTCCGCTGATCTTCGACCGTAGCGCTGAGGGCTTTGACCTGCTGGAGATAGCCTTCGGATTTACTGCGCTCCGTCGCGAGGTCGGCATCCTGAACGACGAAAAAGGTACCTGACACCTTTTCTCTTTCAAGTTGGAGTTGAGAGCATGAGTGTATAATTGGAGCATGAGCATGACGGACTTCACCCCACGAACTACCGGTGGCCACAGTACTTAGTCACCCTCCGTTGGGAAGGGGCGAACGACGGAAAAGGTACCTGACACCTTTTCTCTCTCCGGAAAAGGTACCTGACACCTTTTCTCTCTCCGGTGTTTTCGTACTGTTCATGGGGCTCTTTGTAGCCAGCGGATTGATCCCTGCCGCCGGGATGTGGTTTTTTCTAGGTAGCCCGAAGCCAGCCGGCATTGCACTGGCAATTGGCTTCTCTATGGCGTGCTGTACCCTTCCGATGCTTGTCATCCAACAGCTGCGTTTGCCCATCGAGAGATTGCCAGTTCGATCAAAATCATTGATCTGATAGAAGCACTAAAAAAACACAACTGGGGGGCAAAAAGGTGTCAGGTACCTTTTTTGTCTTTCAAGTTGGAGTTGAGAGCATGAATGTAAAATTGCTCAACGAGCATGAAGGACTTCACCCCACGAACTACCGGTGGCCACAGTACCTAGTCACCCTCCGTTGGGAAGGGTCGCTGAGAAGGAACGACGAAAAAGGTATCTGACACCTTTTCTCTCTCGCTATGGTTTTTGCGGTTACTAGGAGGATTTGATTCGACGCATGAGCGTTTGTTGGGTACCGACTAGTGACTCCGGATTCGAATCCGGTTCGGGAGTGATTTGATCATAAGAACCATCCGAATGCATCAACCAAGCGTTGCGTTGGTCTTTCAAGGAGACCTCCAGGATTTCCCAGATTTTACTTCGGTGGGATTTCAGTAGGATCGGCGCGACTGCTTCGACCCGTCCGGAGAGATTGCGGTTCATCCAATCGGCGGATCCTATGTAGAAGGTTCCTTCGATGGGGTCTGATTCTCCGTTGGCGAACCAGAAGATACGAGAATGCTCCAGGAATCGTCCGATGATCGACCTGACACTGAGGTTGTCAGTGAACCCGGGGATTCCAGGTTTGACACAGCAAAACCCACGAATGATGAGTTCCACACGCACACCTGCGACAGAGGCCTCAACGAGCTTGGTGATCATTTGAGCATCTTCGAGTTGATTCATTTTCAGGACAATTCTCGCCGGGAGTCCTTGTTTGGAGTTGGATATTTCCCGATCGATCAAATCGATGAATTTCGAACGCATATTCACTGGCGAAACCAGCATGCGGTGGTACTCTTTTTTCGCAGAGCAACCGGTTAGAAAATGGAATAAATCGACGACATCCTGGGTGATCAATGGGTCGCCAGTAAAGAGACCTAGATCCGTGTAGAGTTTTGAGGTTTTGACGTGGTAGTTACCGGTGCCAATGTGTGCATAGCATTGAAGTCCGTTCGGTTCTTGACGAACAACCAGAGCGATTTTCGAATGGGTCTTTAGGCCGACGACTCCGTAGACGACATGAGCACCAGCCCTTTCGAGTTGAGCAGCCCATTGCAAGTTTCGTTGTTCATCGAATCGAGCTCGTACTTCGATTAGGCACGCGACCTGCTTGCCAGATTCCGCAGCTCGAATGAGGGATTCGATAAATGGAGTTTCGTCCCCGACTCGATACACGGTCATTTTGATGGCTCGAACAAGGGGATCCCCAGCGGCCTGGTCGATGAAGCGAACGACGGAGTGCTCGAAGCTCTCGTAGGGATGGTGGACCAGAATGTCCTGTTGACGGATAGACTCCCAGAGATCCTCCTGCGGTCCGGGGAGCTCTCTTGGGTAGACTGGCTCCCAACCTTCGACACGCAAATGGTCTGGGCCCAAGCGAGTCAGTTCCCAGAGTTTTTCGTACTCCATGAGCCCTGGAACGATGTAGATCTGGTTGTCCGAAAGTGCGAACTCACGCTGGAGCAGCTCTAGAACTCGTGGGTCGTGCGGTGCATCGATTTCGAGCCTGACTACCGGTTCAAACCGTCTGAGTTTCAGTTGATCGTTGACCAGTTGCTTGATGTCAACCATCTCTTCATTGAGCTCCACCTCAGCATCGCGTGTCACGCGAAAGAGCGTCGTCGATACGATTTCTAGACAGGGAAAGACGTCGGCTAGGTTGGCTTGAATTGTCGAAACGGTGCTGACAAGCTGGATTCGATCCGAATTCCCCTCTTCGAGGGGGATCCAGCCTTGAAGTGAACTGGGGATCTTGAGTCGAGCAAAGCAGCCATCAGGGAATCTTGAATCTTTGAGGAGAACACCCAATGAGATCGAAAGATTGGAAAGAAAGGGAAAGGGGTGACTAGGGTCGACAGCGAGCGGAGTAAGAATTGGCAGAATGTTTTTTCGGAAGCCTTCGCGAATGGACTGCTGCTGAGGTTGGGTAAGCTGGTCAAAATCAAGCAGATCGATACCTTCGTTAGCCATTTTGCGACGAAGATCCACGAAGGTTTGGTGCTGCTGTTCTAGCAGGGGGCTCAGTTGCTTGTGTATCTGCTCGGGCAGATGGCTTTCCCATGGAGCAACGGAACGCGCGGTCATCAAGGACTTGATCAATTCCATACGCTTCATGAAGAATTCGTCAAGATTCGACGAGAAGATCGCCAGGAATTTCAGTCTCTCCATCATCGGATTCCGCGGATCCTGAGCTTCGCGGAGAACGCGACGGTTGAATTCAAGCCAGCCTAGATCGCGTTGCAACCAAACAGGTTCCAGTTGTTTTTCCTGATCTTTCGTCATTTGCATGCTTTGCTAGCTTTTTCAAGGTTCCTAGGGTGTCGAAGTTTGCTATTGAAGGGTTCTTACAAGTCCTATCCAGGAAGTTTGGCGTAAGGAAATCGCGTTGCAATCGTCCCGACCGATTGGGAGCAATAAAATTGGTAATCTTAATATTTTACCTAGTCGTCAAAGTCGATACCTCTTTTCAGTCACGAAGCGTTGCAGGCGGAACCAATTCGCATCGATCAGCCTTTTTGCAATTTTTACCTCCTGAAAACTCGATTCGGAGTGGCCTGATGATCCCCATGGTTGCGCCTTTTGAATTCCCAGCTCTGCGAGTCTTGAGGCTCCTTTTGGTTGGATTTTTGCCAACTCTATGCGCGGAGATTCTATGCTCGGAGATTCAAGTGGCATATGGTCAGGACTTCGACCTCGTTTCTGCATCGCAGGAGGTTCTGGAATCCGGTGACACGACACCGACTGTTGCTCCCGCTATTGTTGAAAAGTCCAAGGGTGAAAAGTCCAAGGGCTGGTGGGAGAAGTTGAGTCTTGGTGGGTACGCGCAGGTCCGCTACGGAGTCGTCACCGATGCTGGAGATGGAGCTCCACCACAGCTCCTTGGTGATCGAGGGATCGGTGATGTCGATAGTTTTACGCTTCGTCGTGCAAGATTAAAAATTCAGGGAGATGTGGCCCCGCATCTGGGGATCTACATCCAACCTGACTTCGGTGTTGCTCCTCCTGGTGGATCTGAAGCGTCCGCGACTTATTTTGCCCAAATCCGGGATTGGTATGGAGACATCTACGTCGACGACGACAAGGTGCATCGATTTCGAGTTGGACAATCGAAAATCCCTTATGGCTTTGAGAACATGCAATCGAGTTCCAATCGGGCTCCAATGGACAGATCTGATCCGATTAACATCTCCGTGGCGCCCAATGAACGGGATCTTGGGGTGATCTATTACTGGACACCAACAGACAAGCAAACGATGTTTCACGACTTACAGAACGCCCGCTACAAAGGATCGGGCAACTTTGGGGTCGTTGGCTTAGGGATATTCAACGGCCAAGGCGGATCGCTATTGGACCTCAACAGTGTGCCTCATGCCGTTGCGCGAGTCACTTGGCCTTGGGAAATTTGGGCAGGTCAGATTTGCGAAGTATCTGTTCAAGGTCTCTGTGGGGAATTGGTGGTCGATGGTACCAAGATACGACCACTCGGTACGGGACCGGAGACGATTCCAGAGGGTACCTATCAAAACGGTGGAGCGGATGGTATTTGGGAAAAGAGGCTTGCAGGGACTTTTGTGTGGTACCCCATGGATCTCGGTTTCCAAAGTGAATGGCATGTCGGAGAGGCTCCGGGTCTGAGCGATGATCAGACCAGGGTTTTGAGCAGAGCATTTTATGGTGGCTATGCAATGGCCATGTACGCGATCGAAACGGACCAACATGGAACATGGATACCCTATTGTCGATGGTCACAGCTCCACGGCGGATATTCCACTCAAAAGAACGCTCCTTACGGAAACAGCTTCGAAGTGTCTTCGGGCATTGAGTGGCAGGCTTTCAAGGAGCTTGAGTTATCTCTTGAGTATTCTCTGGTTGACCGTGTGAACACTCAAGCGATCAATCAACCAGGGGCTCTTTCTTACCAGTACTTTGATGGTTCGGTGCTTCGATTGCAGTGTCAATTGAACTATTAAAAAGGGGCGGAATGTGAATTTCAGTTGAAGAACCTGCGTGGATTCCAACGACATGCTTTCGCAGGCACTCGTTGAGGATTACCCTGGAAACTCAGTACGACACGGTCGATTTACTCACAAGTTTGATTGGAAGCAGGGAACGAATGAACGCTCCGTTTTGGGAAGCACTTGGAAACCTCAGTGTTTGGGAACAGGTCTTGTTCTTTCTGGTGTTGTTTGTCGCTTTTGCATTTGAATTCATCAACGGTTTTCATGATACAGCCAACGCTGTCACCACAGTCATCTACACCAAGACGCTCAAGCCGACTCCGGCGGTGTTTTTTTCTGGTTTCATGAACTTCTTAGGGGTTCTCATCGGCGGAACGACGGTTGCATTCAGCATCGTGAATCTTTTGCCGGTCAATTTGCTCATCGAGGGAAGTAGTTCGCGAGCAATCGTCATGGTGATGTCCTTGTTGCTGGCGGGGGTGATTTGGAATCTTGGAACTTGGTGGATGGGATTGCCAGTCTCTAGCTCTCATACACTCATTGGATCGATTCTTGGAGTCGGGTTGGCCAATAGTTTGATGACCAACGGAGATCTGCAGGGTGTCAACTGGAATAAAGCTTTGGATGTGGGCAAAGCCTTGTTGCTATCTCCTTTGATCGGATTTCTTGCCGCTGGCCTGATGCTTCTGGCAATGAAGGTATTCCTGAAGAATCCGAACCTGTATCATCCGCCTGGAGAAGGAGATAATCCTCCCTCTTGGATCCGCGGTGTCTTGATCGCCACCTGTGGTGGGGTCAGCATGGCACACGGTTCGAATGACGGGCAAAAAGGAATGGGGCTGGTCCTACTTGCACTGATTGGATTTCTTCCTGCCTACTACGCGATGGATCTAAGACATCCGGAACTCGCAAGGGAAGTCCGTGACGCTTCTGTCGCGATGAAAAACGAGATGGTCAAAGGCAATGTCGATAATCCGCAACTGATCGCGCAACTCGATGAGATAGAAAAGAGTCTTGAGGGCAAATCCTCTTTACAAGACGTTCCCT
>JBILTR010000005.1:0-254803 GCA_044371425.1 Pirellulaceae bacterium
CCACCTCTTTGGTAGCCACCTCTTTGGTAGCCACCTCTTTGGTAGCCACCTCTTTGGTAGCCACCTCTTTGGTAGCCACCTCTTTGGTAGCCACCTCTTTGGTAGCCACCGCGGCCCCGCGGTGGATGGCCATGCTTGCGCTGCCTCCCAGGTCATCCACCATCTGGCGTTTGGTGGCTACGTAGAAAATGCATGCCTCCTCTTTGGTAGCCACCGCGGCCACGCGGTGGATGGCTTCGTTTGCGCTCCATCCCGCGTCATCCACCATCTGGCGTTTGATGGCTACGAAAAGAGGTCACCACGCCACGAAACACTAGCGAGCGACCGAGAGGGGTTGGCTAGGAGCGATTCGTTGGAGGCTTCGGTAAAGTCGATCGGCATCGACGAAGTAGTCTGGATGTTTGAAGGCTTCTTGATTGAGCAGTACTTGCATCCGGAGGATCGCTTCGCGGATTGTTGCCGAACGAGGATCGCCACGCGAAGCCCTTTGCAGCTGCTCCCAGGCCCCCGACAACTGCTGGCTCAACTGACCGGTTTTGCTGAACCCCTGGCTGCTGGAGTGATCCAGTCGGTCGAGAAGGTGCGTCAGTTGAATTCCGACTTGAAAAAGCTGCCATCCGCCGGGCAGGTCGCGAAACCAGGCAACCTCGGTCGAAGGGAACGGCAAAAGCTCCTCCGAGCGATTCGAATCGCCCCCCAACCGCCGGACAATGGCGCCCGAGGTTCCTTTCGATCCCGGCCGCTTCGAGGGGAGATCTTCCAGAGGAACGGTCACCGAGAAGATTTGGCTGCCGATCAAATCCTCTCTACGATCATCGTCCTCGAATCTTCCCCTGCTGGCGCTCCCTTGGCTATTGCTGCGGTGGGAGGCTGGTATCGATCCCAGCACCAACGACTCTGTCTCCTCCCGGCCGCTCCAGGCATCGATCTGGAAGGCGTACGCATCTTCCATGTGGCATTCGTCCATCCGCCAGAAGGTGATGGCTTTCTCTTCCTTCATCCACTGGCACATGGGGCAATCGCAGCTGAACCAATCCTGCTGATCGACGGGTACCGCATCTGGTAATCGCCTCCTCTCCCGCTCGATGACCTCCCTGGGCGATCGATCCAGAAGATGGGGCTGCGGATCTTCCATCCAGCACCTCTGCAACTGCTCCATCCACCGCGCCAAAGCCTCCACCGATTTGGACTCCGCTCCCCAGCTCGCCGAAGACAAGCCTGGCTCTTTTTTCCCATCGTCCCGCTCCAGTTCCTGAAGCGATCCATCGATCCAGTGCCATCCTAGCTCTAGAAGGCAGCGGACCAGGTCGTAGTAGAGAATCCATTCGTTCGATCCAAAAAGCGCTTCTCGAAATGCTCGCGAGGCGCGGGGGACGGATGCGGGTTGACGGGTGGTGGCCGACCAAGCGATCTGACGGTCCTCCATCATGGCATCGACCGCGCCGATCGCTTCGGTCATCACCTGCCGCGGGCTTCGGCATCCCAAATCCTCTCGCCTTCGCAAAAGCCACTTCTGATGGATCAGCGAAATCGCTTCCTCCTTCCCTTGCGGTCCAACCACCGCGCCGTCGACATCGTTGCTGCCTTCCACCGGATTGCGCGACCAATCCTGGCGGCTGGTCGATAGATTCCAGAGTTCTTCGGCGAGAAACTGCCGCATCGCCGAGCCGTAGAGAATGCGGCGAAAGGTAGGGACAGGGTCTTGAGCTGCCAAAGCCCGTCGCTGGCGCACCGACTGATCCCAGTCATTCCTGCCGATCGTCACTTCCCAGCGGGGATCGATGTGGTAGGGAAGGCGCACGGGCCGATCTTGCCCGGACCGATCGACCAGAACCGCGCCTGCACGTAGCATCTTCAGGCCATCGTCGATTCGATCCCGTTGCTTCGTGCTACCCGGACGCTGCACCGACTCCCCGCATGACTCTGCCCACAGTCGGCTGACAACCACCGTTCGTCCCGGCAAATCGATCGCCAGATCGCAACCACTGGGATCGACCCTCGCGGTCTGGATCTGCATCCCAAATGACTCCAGCCCCACCACCCCCTTTTCCCCCTTTGCCGGTTGGCAAACCCCCTCCGAACACAAGTGCCCTATGGCCGCCTCCACTTCCTCCAGCGATTCCGGGTCGGCAGAAAGAGCCGACAGCAACAGCCATGCATCCTCCTGGTTGATCACCCCCGCCAGCGTCTGCGACTCATCGGCCACCTGAGCAAAAATCCTGGTCTCCCGCGAATGCACCATCCGCCGGGTATCGGACGAACGCACCGGTTGGTTCCTTCCAACTGCCCCCTCGAATCCCGCTCCCCCAGACATGGCTCCTTCCCTGCCTGCGGATTTCCGCAGAGTCATTTTTCTTCCTAGCGCTGCCTTTCTTCCCAGCGCTGCCTTTTTTCCTTGGGCCTTCTTTTTCCTCAGTCCCATGCTGTTGCTTGCCATCCTGTTGCGTGCCATCGATCGCGACTCCCTTTGAGCAATTTCCAGATCGATCGGCGCCGGCGATCCCTGCGCGACGTCAACCGGTTCCCGATCACCGCGATCGGGTGGGGGTGGTGACCCCTTTGATGTCGGTGGCCCATTCCGCTCCATCTGCTAGTTACCTCACGGACGAACAGATAAAGGGCATGAACGAACCGGTGTACATGGTAGGGATTAGTGAAACTTTGTCAATTTTTCTGTCCAGTGGATGATGCGTCGCTGGGTTGGTCCCGAATCGGGATGGGGTAGGGTGACTTGGTGGCTGCGACGACCGAGCTTCTGGGGTGGACCGGGGCTGCAATAGGAGCCATGTCGCACCCCTTTGGATGACGGTTGGCCTTGCTGAAATCGACGAAATTCCCGACAATGAAAGGCTTCCCCGCCCCGCAAGTGGCGACGTCTTGAGCGACGGACCGGAACCAGGGATCTGGTATTGAGCCGTTGTAAGAGAGAGAAGCTGGGGGGATTTCCGGCAAGCCTTTGGGTCGACCGGGGCTGCATAGGACAGTTGGTTTTTGGGGATTTGAGGGCCGGGAGGTCTGGCTCGACGGTTGGCATGCTGAGGTGATTGCCTCACGCAGAGCCGGCTGGAGGTATGGAAGATTCGCATTCGAGATTCTCATTGAAGGAGAACCAGCGAGATGGCAAGGTACACAGGGCCCAAGGCGCGGATCAACCGTCGCCTGGAGGTGATGCTGTTCGAGAACGCGGGAGCGACCCGGGCATCGGAGAAGCGGAAGAAGCCACCGGGAATGCATCCCCGAGGTCGCCGCACCAGCAACTACGGCATCGCTTTGGCGGAAAAGCAAAAGATCAAATACTACTACGGCCTCGGCGAACGGCAGCTGCGGCGTTACTTCGATGCGGCGGTTCGCAAGAAGGGGAACACCGGGGAGACGTTGCTGCTGATGTGCGAGCGGCGGTTGGACAATGTGGTCCGTCGCGCTGGCCTGACCAAGACCCGCCCACAGGCTCGCCAAGGGATCGTTCACGGGCACTTCCGCGTCAACGGCGTGAAGGTGACCAGCCCCAGCTATCTGCTGCGACCGGGTGATGTGATCGAAGTGACCAATCGCGAGGCGGTGCGGAATCTCTATAAGGGTGTCATCGCCAACAACCCCTCCATTCCGCTCGATTGGATCGCTTTCGACAGCGAAGGCCTTCGGGTGACGATGCAGGGGGCTCCTGGTCCGTCCGACATCAGTCTGCCGGTCAATGCGAACGTCGTGGTCGAATTCCTGTCTCGCTAAGCGAGGCAGGTTGACAACATATCCTGGCAACGGGTCGGACAGCAGGAGAGGATTGAGCGATGCACAGTCCCTTGGTGGTGCTGGGTGGTGGTCCTGGTGGGTATGCCGCAGCCTTTCTGGCGGCCGATGAAGGCTTGCCGGTGGTGCTGGTGGAGGCAGAGTCGCGTTTGGGCGGCACCTGCCTCTTGCGCGGATGCATTCCCTCCAAGGCACTACTCCATGTGGCCAAGGTGATTTCGGAGGCACAGGAGCTTCACGAGTGGGGGGTTGGCTTTAGCGCCCCCAGCATCGATGTCGATCGCGTCCGAGCCCGTAAGGAGAAGGTGATCGCCACCCTCAGTGGAGGGCTGGCGCAACTGGCCAAGCGGCGCAATGTCACCGTGATCCGAGCCAAGGGTGTTTTCGAAAACAGCACGACGCTGCGACTGGAAGGGGACGATCCTTCGATCCCGGCCGAAAGAACGTTGACCTTCGACCATTGCATTCTGGCCACCGGCAGTGTCCCTGCCATGCCCCCCTCCTTCCAGATCGGCAGCGATCGCGTCATGGACTCGACCGGGGCCCTGGCCCTGGCCGATATCCCCAAGCGGCTGCTGGTGGTAGGGGGTGGCTACATCGGCCTGGAGATGGGGACGGTCTACGCCAATCTCGGTTCCCAGGTCACCGTCGTCGAATGGACCGATGGCTTGCTGCCTGGGGCCGACCGCGATTTGGTCAAGCCGCTGCACAAGCATTTGGAAAAACTCTTCGACAAACGAATCTACCTGAACACGAAGGTCGGTTCGATGGCCGAGGTGGACAACCAGGTCGAAGTGACGTTCGAGGGACCGGGGAAGTACGGCCATGAGCGATTTGACCGGGTGCTTGTGAGCGTTGGTCGACGGCCCGTCAGCGCGGGACTGGGACTGGAAAAGACATCGGTCCAAGTCAACCCTCGCGGCTTTGTCGTCTGCGACAAGCAGCAGCGGACCAGCGACCCACACATCCTGGCGATCGGCGATGTGGCCGGTGACCCGATGCTGGCTCACAAAGCCAGCCATGAGGCGAAGGTTGCGGTCGAGGTGGTGATGGGCAAGCCGGTCAGCTTCGACAAACAGGCGATTCCTGCAGTCGTCTTCACCGATCCCGAAATCGCGTGGGCCGGTCTGACGGAAGATCAGGCCAAGCGAGAGGGGCGGCAAGTCGACGTCGAAGTCTACCCTTGGGCCGCCAGCGGTCGGGCTCAGGCTCTAGGCCGCACCGAAGGGCTGACCAAGTGGCTGGTCGACCCACAGACGCATCGGGTCCTGGGCTGCGGGATCGTTGGATCGGGAGCTGGGGAGCTGATCGCTGAGGCGGTGCTGGCGATCGAGATGGGGTGCGAGGTGCGCGACCTGACCGAATCGATCCACCCCCACCCGACGCTTAGCGAAACGCTGATGAATGCCGGGGAAGTCCATTTCGGCACGGCCACCGAGATCTACAAGCCGAAGAAAAGCCATTCGTAGCGATTCGGCTGTCGGTCAATCTCTTGTTGGTAGCTTGTTTCCCTCCATCCATCGCCAAGTGGTGGATGAATCCTCTGCCATCTCCCCGTAGCCACCATCGCCAGATGGTGGAAGGATCTGGTTGGAGTTCGATCGTAGCCATCCCCCGCGTGGCCGCGGTGGCCAGTGAGACTTCGTCGACGTTTTTGATTTGGTCTCAATCATCGATAGGATCTGCGTCCCAGAGAAGGGCCAAGGAACTCAACTGCATCGCGCGGACCTGAAAATCCAACCTTCCCGAATTGCGACTGCGAAACCTGTTATTGTTTCCCTGGTTCATTGAACCGCGATGCTCTGTTCCACGATTTTCTTCGTTCTCATCAGCATGTGGAAACAAAAAAAGCCGCTTCGGTCGCGACCCGAAGCGGCTTTTCAATCTCAAAGCCACTTGCGTGGCAAGGACACTCCGTGGAGTGTTGCCTGCGAATTTTTCGTCTTGTTACGAAAAGGCGCAGACCGAGATTGGTTACACTGAAAGAAAGGTTAACCTCCTATTCTTGCTTTGTCAATTCCTGAGGGTATTTCCATGGGGAAAAAAGTTCTTGGCCTTGATCTAGGCCCGAACTCCATCGGCTGGGCACTGGTCGACGTTGGCGATTCCAAGTCCGAGGCATCCCTGATCGATATGGGTGTTCGTGTCTTTGCGGAGGGAGTTGACGCGTTTGATAGCGCCAAAGAGGTTTCGCGTAACGAAGGCCGGCGCACCGCCAGGGCCATGCGACGGCAAACCAAACGCCGCACCCTTCGCCGCCGACGCCTTACCGAAGCGCTTGTTTCGGCTGGACTATGGCCCTCTGATCCAGCGGAGCAAAACGAACTTTTGCAGCGAGATCCCTACGAATTGCGAAGCCGAGCCGTCGATCCGGCTGGCGAATTATCTCCATACGAGCTAGGCAGGGTTTTCTTGAGCCTGTCCCGCCGTCGTGGTTTTCAGTCAAACAAGAAGACCGATAAAGGCAAGGAAGCGGGAGACCTATTGCAGGAGATATCGGAGAACGAAAAAGAACGGGAAGCTTCCGGTGCGCCGACCCTGGGCGCGTGGCTTCATCAGAAGTCGATCGCCTTCGATCATCGCCATCGTGTTCCTAATGACCATGTCAGGCGGCGCCACCTTTCCAGAAAAGAATACCTCGATGAATTCGATCAGGTTTGGGAGACGCAGAAGGCAAAACACCCACAGTTGCTTACCGATCGCTTGCGTTATGGTATGGCAGGCGAGAATCGGTATCCGGTCGTGCCAACCGCGCGTCCTAAGCCGGGGGATCGATTGCTGGATCTATTCGGCCTACATGGCCTGATCTTCTTCCAGAGAAAAATGTATTGGCGCACGAGTGTCATTGGACGATGCGAATTGGAACCAAAACAAAAGCGAGCCCCTATCGCCGATCGACGCGTTCAGCTTTTCCGGATTCTTCAGGAAGTCAACAACCTGTCCTACATCGATCCCAACACGAAGGAAACCACGTTGCTGGACGATGGCCAGCGGAAACGCTTGATCGCCAAACTGATGATGAAGGAGAAGATGCCGTTCGATGACATCCGAAAAGCTCTCGGAAAGCTGGATGGGGTACGATTCAACTTGGAGAAGGGGGAACGGAGCAATCTGAAAGGCCATCGGACAGATTCCACGATAGCGCAGAAAAAATACTTTGGGCCAGATTGGTATGACCTGGAGGAAGGGGTGCGTACCGAAGTCGTCGAGGCACTGCTGGATCCGAATCTGGATGAATTCCAATTCGCTGAAAAGGCATCGAACACCTGGAAGTTTTCGCCACAGCAGATCGAGCGGCTTTTGGCGGTTGATTTGCCCACCGGGTACGGGAGCCTGTCCACCAAGGCGATCGAGAAGATGCTGCCCTACTTGCAAAAGGGGATGATCTATTCGTCCAGCAACCCGGAAAACTCTGCGCTGGGCGCGGCCGGTTACCTTCGTCGCGATCAGCTAAAGCGGCGGTTGTTCGACTTTCTACCCTCGCCCGCGCGGACCAAAAATACGCCGATCGGAAACATCCCAAACCCTGTCGTCAAAAGGACGCTGACGGAAGTGCGCAAGTTGGTCAATGCCGTCGTAAGGGAATACGGAAAGCCAAGTGAAATTCACGTCGAGATGGCTCGCGATCTGCAGATGGGAAGTAAGAAACGCAAGAAAGTCTCCTCTGATATGCGGAAGAGGGAAGCGAAGCGAGAGGAAATTGCCGATCGCATCAAGGAGGCGGATGAACGTCCGACGCGCGAAAACATTCTGCGGTACCAGTTATGGGAAGAGCAGAATCGCATGTGTATCTATACAGGACGTCCCATCAGTCAGACTCAGCTATTTAGCGAAATCGGTGGCGTCGATATCGACCACATTTTGCCGAGGTCGAGAACCCTGGACGATTCGCAGGCGAACAAGGTGCTTTGTTTTCGCGATGTCAATGCAGAAAAAGGCAATCGCACGCCCTACGAATGGCTGGCAGATAATCATCCTGAACGTTATGAAAGTTTGATAGCACGCGTCTTATCACTTAGGAAATCTGATTTTTATACCTCAAACAAAACCGACCGATTTCTGATAAGGCAATTGAAGGTTGACGATTTTATTGCAAGGCAGCTCGTCGATACTGCGTACATCACACGCGCGACGGCCGAATATCTCCGGTGCATGTTCGATGCTGACCATCATGTGCTGGGGCTGAAGGGAAGACTGACATCCGAACTGCGTTGGCGATGGGGGTTGGAAACGTTGCTGGAGGAACTTCCCGATAGTCCTGCCTGGGCAGCAGCTAAGAAACTCCGACCGGGTGTGAAGAACCGCGCCGATCATCGCCATCATGCGATCGATGCGCTGGTCATTGCCCTGACCGATCGATCCACGCTGCAAAAGCTGTCGGCAACACTGGGCGATCGGCTTGCGGCGCGTGAAGAGACACAGTTGGAACTGCCGTGGAAGGGGTTTCGGCAGCAGATCAAGGAAAAGGTCGCATCGATCTTGGTATCGCATCGCGTCGAAAGAAAAATCAGTGGGAAGTTGCATGAAGAGACGCTTTATGGTCCGACCAAAAAGCCAGGGGAATGGGTAGTCCGTAAGTCGATCGACTTGCTGAGTCTCTCGGAGATTCCGCAGATTCGTGATGCTGTGATTCGCGAAGCGGTAATACGAAAGCTAGCTGCGAACGGAATCGAAGTAGGCCGCGCAAAAGACAAAGATAAAAAGTTGCCTAAAAAGCTGCTATGTGATTTGATGATGCCTAGCGGAGTTCGAATACGAAAGGTTCGGATAGTCAAGAAAGACGGTACAATTCGTCAGATTCGGTCTGGTTGCCTGAGGGCATACGTTAAAACCGGTTCGATGCATCATTTGACTGTTTTTGAATGGGGCAAAAATGGGAAGAATGAACGAGGAGCAGTTTTCGTATCAATGCTTGAGGCAACTAGGAGATTGAAAAGCGGAAAGACGGTTATTGAGAGAGATCCCCCGCAAAATCACTCAGTAATTCCGGCAAATGCTAGATTTCTTTTTTCCCTATCGGCAAATGAAGCATTCCTGGCTGAAAAGAACGGAGTCCAGCATCTGTATATTTTCAGCACAGCGCCGTCCACACGTAATGAGCTGAGGTTTTATAGTCATCTCGATGCTCGACGAGTGACGAGCAGTGATCGTGATGAGAATGACAAGAAGAAAATAAAAACATTTACTCTGAGAAGGCTTGTAGGGCGTAAGGTCACAGTTGACTTGCTTGGCCGCGTCCGTTGGGCGAATGACTGAATGTTATATTGATTTTTCCGAAGCCCCAATTAGGGTGCAGGGAGAAGCGGTGCTTTTTTCTGCCCTGTTCTATTGGTGGTGCGATGATCAAGCAGACGGTGGAGATCTCGGCGGAACCGGTGCATTTGGCCAGTCGCATGGGCCAACTGGTTTTCCAGCGGAAAGATAAGGTGGTGGGGCAGACAGCCTGCGAGGATGTGGGGATGGTGGTTGTCGACCATCCGCAGACCACCTACACCCATCAGGCGCTCTCGCAACTCGCAGCATCGGATGCCGTGCTGGTGATCTGTGGCGACAACCACATGCCGATCGCCATGATGCTGCCGCTGTCCGACCACACACAGATTGTTTGGCGCGTCCATGATCAGATCGAACTAGCCAAGCCGATGCGCAAGCAGTTGTGGCGACAACTGGTGGTGGCAAAGATCTTCAATCAGGCGATGAATCTTCCAGAAGAATACCCTGCACGGTCCGCTCTGTTGGCGATGTCTCGTCGTGTGAAATCGGGCGACCCGGAGAACCTCGAGGCGCAGGCAGCAAGAACCTACTGGTCCAACTGGCTATGGCCTGAGGAATTTCGTAGGGATAGTGATCAGGATGGGGTCAACAGCTTTTTGAACTATGGGTATGCGATCGTGCGGGCTGCAGTGGCGCGCGCCATCGTGAGTGCCGGGTTGACGCCCTGTCTTGGGCTGCATCACTGCAATCGGTCGAATCATTTTTGCCTCGCGGATGATTTGATCGAACCGTGGCGTCCGTTTGTCGATGATCGCGTGCGCGAAATGTGGCGCGCAGGGTATGACACGCTGAACCAGCCCGCGAAGGCAGAGCTTTTGAAGTTGCTGGAAATGTCGGTGATGCTGGGCGGTGAGAAGGGTCCGCTGATGGTTGCGATGCATCGGTTTGTGGGATCGTTGGTACGATGCTATGCCGGGGAGTCGAAGACGCTTGAGGTACCTGTTGCATGTTCGTAACGGGGTACCGAAGCATGTGGCTACTGGTGATGTTCGATTTGCCGACCGATACGAAACGGGCTAGGCGAGAGTATGCTCTCTTTAGAAAGTCCCTGCTGGAAGACGGCTTTCATAAAATGCAATTTTCGGTTTACTTACGTCACTGCGCAAGCATCGAGAATGCCGAGGTCCATGCGACCAGGGTGGAGCGGAACCTGCCGCCTGAGGGGGAGGTTCGGATCATGTCGATCACTGACAAGCAGTTTGAGCGGATGGAGATTTTTCTTGGAAAGATACGTCAAAGCCCGGAAACGGCACCTCCTCAATTGCTTTTGTTCTAGTTGGGCTGTTCGCAAGTCCCTGTCGCGTCAGGGTTTCGGGGTGGAGGTAGTGTAACCAATCCCGGCCTGCGACCAATCCGCAACCTCCACAACGCCACCAGCATCGTTAATGTAAGTGTAACCAATCCCGGCCTGCGACCAATCCGCAACTATCGAACAGTGACCATCGACACTGTGGATAGTGTAACCAATCCCGGCCTGCGACCAATCCGCAACCCCATGATCAAGTCGGTAAGGTGTCGCTGTAGTGTAACCAATCCCGGCCTGCGACCAATCCGCAACCAACTGCAGTTGTCACCGCTGCGCCAGTGGAGTGTAACCAATCCCGGCCTGCGACCAATCCGCAACTTATCGCCTTGTATACGTCCCTCTTTATCTAGTGTAACCAATCCCGGCCTGCGACCAATCCGCAACCTTGGTGGATCTGTTGGATCGGAACACGTTAGTGTAACCAATCCCGGCCTGCGACCAATCCGCAACCACCGAAACCGAACTGACTAGCCTCCTGCAAGTGTAACCAATCCCGGCCTGCGACCAATCCGCAACTACTTGAGCCGGGGCGACAAGATCCTTGCGAGTGTAACCAATCCCGGCCTGCGACCAATCCGCAACCGATTCCTGGATCTTTCCGATTCGTCGCCAAGTGTAACCAATCCCGGCCTGCGACCAATCCGCAACCCAAATGCAGTTTCGCTCATCGAACCCGTCAGTGTAACCAATCCCGGCCTGCGACCAATCCGCAACCCAAATGCAGTTTCGCTCATCGAACCCGTCAGTGTAACCAATCCCGGCCTGCGACCAATCCGCAACCCAAATGCAATTCCGCTCATCGAACCCAGTAGTGTAACCAATCCCGGCCTGCGACCAATCCGCAACATTCGAACATCTCGAGCATCGCCTCTTGGGAGTGTAACCAATCCCGGCCTGCGACCAATCCGCAACATCTGGAAGCGTTCGCGAATCCGCTTGAGTAGTGTAACCAATCCCGGCCTGCGACCAATCCGCAACGCACCCAGCACCATTCGCCCTCTGATGGAAAGTGTAACCAATCCCGGCCTGCGACCAATCCGCAACTGCGGTTAGGTCGTCGAGCTTTTGCGTAAAAGTGTAACCAATCCCGGCCTGCGACCAATCCGCAACTCGGCCTGCTTCTTTGCTGCTGAATCATGTAGTGTAACCAATCCCGGCCTGCGACCAATCCGCAACTAGCTCATCGCCGCTCCTCGATGCGGTCCTAGTGTAACCAATCCCGGCCTGCGACCAATCCGCAACGACTGGATCCCTGCTGGCGTGCCGTACTGGAGTGTAACCAATCCCGGCCTGCGACCAATCCGCAACGCGATTTGTCATCCATCCAAGTCGGTCGGCTTAAGGTATGTTGGAGGTCGCAGCGACCGAAAAGTATACCTTAAGCCGACCGCGCGGCGTGGGCATGCCTTCTCCCCGAAGCCATCAATCGCCAGTTGGTGGACTCGGTGGTTGGTTGGTGGTCACGAGCAAGAAAGTAGGGTGTGTGAGGCCGTCGTGATGGCAACCTGGTTCCGCAGTTGAATCGCTTTTGGCGGCGCGAAATGATCTCGCCATTGGTCTCGACGGCGGAACACACCATCGATCCCTAGGAGCGTTTGGTTCTGGTGTGTTTGCGGTCGAAACGACCGCTACACACACCCTACGAGATCCCAGCGTGCCATCTTCCCGCAGCCATCCACCGCGTGACCGCGGTGGCTATCGAAGAGGTAGCCATCCGTCGCAAGATTGCTAGCCCAAGGAAAATGACCTTGAAAATAGAAGGCATTTTCGCGACAAGTCGGCTCAGGAGTTTCATCCTCCTACCTGGCAGCTTCCGGATTTGGACCAGCTGCCCCCAGTCGCGTGGTTCCAAGGATGGTGGTCATGTCGCACCGACGGGCGGGACGCCCCTCCAAAAACACCGGAAAAAGTTTGTCGCCCCGGCCAACGTTCGCTCCTCCCACTGCTGCCGCCGCAACTCGGCCGCCGGCAGATCGCTCTTCTGCCATCGAGATCCCCGCAGAACCCACTCCATCGCCCCCTTTGGCTTTGGTCGATTGGCAAACCTTCCAGGAGCCAGTCGAGCCAGCAATTGCGCCGCAGGCCGGCTCTCAGGACGATCCCTTGGAGCCTTCCCAAAGCGATTCGCCAGTTTCCATGCGCATCCCCGTCGGCTCGATCTCGCTGAGCCCAGCGCAGGTGAAGCAGCTTCGGCCGGGAACCATCCTTACCTTAGACCAACGCATCGATGCACCGGTGGTCATCTGGATCGATCACCTCCCATCGGCTTACGGCACGTTGCTGCAACGTGATGGATCGTGCACCGTGCGGATCGACGAACCCTTGTCGGCTACGCTTCCTAACGAGCCCCCTTCCTCCCATGCTGGTCGGCCGGCGACCAGGAAGGCGGCCTGATCATGGAAGGAATGCAGACGCTCCCAACCTACAGGCAGCTGGATCCCGGTGATCGACTGCAGCGATTGTGGGTGCTGGCGATCTGGCTATCGCTGAGCTTTCTCTGCGGCGCGCAGGCCGGTGCAACCCAGCCAGAGGATCGGCCACCGATGCTGCTTCGGCCCAACACACAGCAGACATCCGATCGACCATCGGCGGCATCCAGCGTCGGCGCATCCGCCCACGAGGCGCCGGAGCTGGCCTCATCGCTATCGACTGCACGAACGGCGCGGCCACTGGCACCTCCCTCCTCCAAACGGATCGGCCAGGATGGCGCTGCCTCCACCTCAGCAAGCAATGGATGGGCTCCCTGGAGCACCAGCGCTGCGACGCTGTTGGGTCTTTCGCTAGGAATGCTCTGGTGGTGGCGACGTCGGCAAACTGCCTATCATCCACCGCAGGAATCGCCGTGGGTGGAGTGCCTTGGCACCTGCCGTCTGGCAGCTCAGCAACATTGCTACGTCGTTCGGTTTGGTGATCGTCTGCTGCTGGTGGCCAAGGAACCTGGAAACTTGCGGACCCTGGATGTCATCGACGATCCGGAGGAAGTGGAGCGGATGATTCAGATGCACCGCCGCCCAGCGACGGCAGGGCTTTTCGGGCGTCGCGATGGCAGCTCCAAAATCGACCCATCGACGCTGGATCCCCTGCTGCGCTATCCCTCGGAACATCCCTATCTGGATCGGAGGGGATGATGCACCAAAAGATACCGATCCGGTTGCTGATGGTTCTTGGGACGATGCTGCTAAGCATCTGTCATGTCTCGATCGTATCGGCACAGGAGAGGGAGTCTGAGGCGACTGCAAACGACCGCGATGCTTTGGATCGCCCCCCGGAGTTGATCGAGCGAGGATTGCATCGGCTGATAGGTGAGGTGCTGAAGTCGGAGCCTACGGTTGCCGCGTCGGACGCAACGAATTCAGATGGCAAAGCGGACTCCATCGCAGAGTCCAGCGAACAGCTGCTGGGCGGATCGATGGCCAGTGTGCGATGGTTGATCCTGCTGGGTACTGCGGGGCTGGTGCCGGCGGCCTTGCTGCTGACCACGTGCTACGTGCGGATCGTCGTCGTCTTTGGACTCTTGAGGTCGGCTTTGGGTACCCAGCAATTGCCCCCCGCGCACGTCACCACTGCCATCGCCTTGTTCATGACCTTCTTCATCATGGCGCCGGTATGGAGCCGTGTGTATCGCGAAGCGATCGAACCTTATGGACAGTCTGCCATGGGCGATCGCTGGCAGACGGCGTGGGAGCGAGGGGTTCAGCCGATCCGCGAGTTCATGGAGCGGCAGATCGACCAGGCGGGAAACCACGACGAAGTGCATCTTTTCCTGCGATACGACAACCCGGCCGCTACGGCGCCTCAGAGTTTCGATCAGGTTCCGTTTCGCGTCTTGATGCCGGCGTTCCTGATCAGCGAATTGAAGACGGCGTTCTTGATTGGGTTTCAGATATTTCTGCCCTTCCTGATGGTCGATCTGCTGGTGGCTTCGGTGGTCGTCGCCATGGGGCTGTCGACCCTTTCCCCAACCGTCATTTCGTTCCCCTTCAAGCTGCTGTTGTTTGTGCTCTTGGATGGCTGGCGACTGGTGGTGGAGCTGTTGCTGGCAAGTTTCGGAACGATTGGATAACGGTAGCGATCGGAAGATCGAAGGTCACGGACAGGGAGTGATTCGATGGATGGTGCATCGGTTTCCGATGGAGTGCAGCAGGCATTGCTGACGACCTTGCTGCTCGCCTCACCCTTGCTGCTGGTAGCGCTTTTGGTCGGTGGCCTCTTTAGCTTTCTTCAGGGGATATTCCAGATCCAGGACAGCGCCGTTTCGGCGATCCCGAAGTGGCTGGCCACGCTTCTGGTGGCGATGCTGCTCTTGCCTTGGATGACGGAGCGACTGGTGGAGTTCTCACAAGACCTGTACCGAAACATCCCTGCATCGATCGGTCGTTAGAGGTACCGAAGGCGACTCGGAGGAAGCGATGGTTTCCTTGTACTGCCACTCCGGAAAGCGGCCATGATCGAATCGATCGGCGGTGATTCACTTCCCTCTTTGGCGTCGGTCTGGACGGCGCTGTGCATCGTGGTGCGCTTGCTGCCGATGTCGATCGTGATTCCCCAGGGATTGCTGCAGGGAATCTCGATGCGGATGCAGGGGCTGATGGCGATCCTGCTGGCCGGATGCCTGGTGCCTCTGGTACAGCCAGACTCCCCTGCCCTTCCGAACGACTGGGCTCATGCCATGATCGCACTGGGGGTGGAATTGCTGCTGGGGGCAACGATCGCCTGCGCTGCCTTCCTCGGGCTTCACTTGGTGCAGCTAGGGGCCGACTGGCTAGCGCACTCGGCAGGTCTGGATACCAGCTCTTCCTCTCATGCTCTCCATGGCCCCTCATCGCATGGCGACGGCACCACCGCCTTTCACCTGCTGCTTGGGCTTTGTTCGATCGCCTGGTTCCTCGGCATCGGGGCTCACCAAGCCCTGGTGCGGATGTGGCTGGAGAGTTTCCAACGCTATGCGCCCGGGGGAATGTCGGTCGATCCGGACTGGGTGGCGGGAGTCCTTGAGCTGATCCCAGTCAGCGCGCTGATGGGACTGCGGTTGGTTGCACCGATCGCCTTTGTGGTCATGGCCTCTCAGGCCACCTCTGGTTTGATCGCCAAGGTGCTTCCGGGCTGGTCCTCTTCCGAATCGAATACACCGATCCGTTTCGCGCTGTTGCTGGGATCTCTGGCGGCGATGGTCCATGGGATGGAGCGATCGGCGGTGGAGGGATGGCAGGAGTATTTTCTTTGGGTCGACCTCTGGATGGCGGGGGTGGGCCATGGCAAGTGAACAGGAGCGGAAGCATCCACCCACTGCGGCACGTCGCCGACGCGCAGTGCAGGAAGGGCGGGTGCCGCAGAGCCGACTGCTGCTGGGGGCGATTGTTCTGTTGGGGTTCACGCTGCTGCTGCCAGCGATCGCTTCACTGGCCAGCCAGGTGCTCTCGCATCCCTGGCATCCCTTCTGGCGCGATCCCTCGGGATCGGTTCCCCAGCCCTGGCTGGACCGGCGCCAAGCGCTGTCGCTCGAGTGGCTTTCGGATGCCTTGCGCGGTTGGTTGGTGATCGCGCTGGCGATGGGTGCCGTCTGGCTGCTGACGCTCACTGGGGCCTTCTTGATTCGCCGCCAATGGATCGCTCGCTGGCAAGCTCCTGGAGGCGATGCAACTTGGATCGATCGTTGGCAACGTCCGATGCAAGGGTCCACCTGGCTGCAGCAGCTCTGGAGCGGTGGGATGGCGATGGGGCTGGCAGCGATCGGCCTCCTGCTGCTCTATGGGCTCCGTCACCGCATCGCTCAGTTGGGACTGATCGCACCGGAGCAAACCGCCGCTGGATTGATGGAACTGTTTCCGCTGTTCGGTCGCTGGTTGGCAGCGTCACTGCTGTTGCTGGGTGCTGCCGACTATGGGTGGCAGTGGGTTCGTATCGAACGATCGCTGTGGATGACCGATGAGGAGTTGCGGGAGGAGATCGAGCAGAGTCGAGCGCGGCGGAGCCCACACCAGCCAGGGCTGGCACCTCGCTCTGCCGGTGTGGGTGCGGTGGCTCCTTCGGACCCAACGCGTACCTGATCGGTTGCGAGACGGTTCGATTTGGTCGATCGGGAATGATGGTGGGTAGCGATCGCTTTTTGGCAACCTGATGGAATCACCTGCGGAAGGTGGCCGAACGGTTGACGCCGTGATGAAGGGAGTCTTCCCAATCAGGCGCGGGAGGGCGCATGCCCACCGGTGTGCGATGCCGGATCCCAAAGAACCAGACGGCTTGCGCCGTTCCTCGAAAACGGCATTACAGTTCCAGCATAGCGCCGTTGTGCAACCGCTTTTTAGCACGTCCCGCTGACCCACAGAAATGTCGGATGGACGTTAGATTTCCTGCAGCTGTTCGGCGGCGTCGCCGAATCGATCCGGTCGCACTTCCATCTTGTCCATCATCGACAGGAACAGTCGGCACATCTGTCGCTGGGACTGATCTCGATAGCTGAGCACTCTTCCGGTGTCGATCCGGCCGCCTCCGCGTCCCACCATCACCACCGGCAGTTCGTCGTTGTTGTGACTTCCGGTCATCATGCTGGAACAGAGCATCAGCATGGAATTATCGAGCGCCGTACGGTCGCCTTCCTGGATCGCATCCAGTCGGGTAGCGATGTACGCCAGCTGCTCCAGGAAGAACTGGTTGACCTTCAGCCAGTCGGCCGTATCGGAATGGCTCAGCAGATGATGGATCATGTAATCGACCCCCAGGTGCGGGAATCGCAGCGAGGAGTGATCGTTATTGAGTTTGAGGGTGGCGATGCGAGTGGTGTCGGTCTGGAAACCAAGCACCAGGATATCGGCCATCAGTCGCATGTGATCGGCGATATTCTGCGGAAGACCGTCGGCGGGCCGAGGCATGTTGGGTTCGGTCAGCGTCGGCCGCCAACCTTGCAGTTCCCCTTTTTCGCCTGCAGCCGCAATCCGCTGCTCGACGTCCCGCACCGAATCGAGATACTCGTCCAGCTTCCGCTGGTCGGCTGAGCTGATTTGACGCCTGAGATCTCCCGCGTCGGCAAGGACCGCATCCAGAACACTGCGGTCACCGGCTTGCGAGCTTTCCTTGAAGAGTCGATCGAACGCCAAGGCCGGATAGATTTCCAGTGGGGTCGGCGTCGTCGGGGAACTCCACGAGATGTGGGAGCTATAAAGCATCGAGTAGTTTTTATGGACGGACGGATTGGGGGCTTCACAGCCTAGCACCAGGCTGGGGACCTTGGTCGATCGACCGTAGGTCTGCGCCAAAAGTTGATCGAAGCTGGTCCCTGATCGGATGTCGCCACCGGGGGCCAGCGGTGCACCGGAAAGAAGATTTCCGGTCTGGGAACTGTGGATGTTGCCTTTGGTCGCTTCCGCGTTGTAAAGCCCTCGGACGAAGAGCAGTTTTTCGCGATGGGGATGGAGGGGTGCGAGCACCTGGCCGAGTTCCATCGCGGCTTTTTCGCCACGCGCCCACCACTCTTTGCTGTGGAAACCGTTGCCGGCAAACAGAACGGCGACGCGCACCGGTGCCTGGCTGGCCGAATCGGCCGTCGACTTGGCTTCGTCCCCCCAGACGCGAACCGATTCCATCCATGGCAACGCCATGCTGACCCCCACGCCCCGCAGAAACGTGCGCCGCTGGAATTGGTGTCGATTCATGGTGGTTGTCTCGCTGCTAAAGGAGTGGGGTGCAGTCGGTTTCTATTTTCTCGTCATGATCCCAGAAGAATTTCAAACTCTCTGGGGCATCTTAGGTCGATTCGTGCGGAAAGTCGATCGATCGGACCTGGGGAGGTGGGATCGTCGCGCAATCACTTGGCCACCACCTCCGGCTCGGTCCGCCGAATATTCCGAAACTGGGGGCTGAGCACGATCGACTCGATCCATCGTCCAATCGTCTGCTGGTCTTTGGGAGTCTGTTCGCGGAAGTCGTCGATCAGGGGAAGATCCGAGAGAGCCACCGAGCGACCTAAGGCGTAGCCGAGCAGCTTGCGTTGGAACTGACGGAGGAAATCGTCGCGCCGGGGTCCTGCGATGTATCGGCGAAGATCATCGATGCCGTTGACCTCTGTTCCATCGAAGAGGGTAGCGCGGGAATCGATGGGGTTTTGGTGGAGATCGACTTGGCGGAATTTTCCAATTCCATCGAACTGCTCCATCGCAAACCCAAACGGGTCGATCCGCTGATGGCAGTCGCTGCACGATTCCAGCGACGAATGCATCTCGATCAGCT
The DNA here is from genome assembly GCA_044371425.1 of Pirellulaceae bacterium. Taxonomy (GTDB): domain Bacteria; phylum Planctomycetota; class Planctomycetia; order Pirellulales; family Pirellulaceae; genus JBEISR01. The sequence goes on from JBILTR010000005.1 coordinate 18,548, forward strand.
GCCGTTCCGAGAATCCTTCAGGAGGTTCCTCTGGAAGCTGTGGCACTCCCTTGGGTGGCTTGGGGAGTTTCTCGCCCAGGAGGGATTCGCTGAGCCAATTGCCGCGGAGGATGGGGCTGGTGCGGGAAGCGCCCGACTGCCTAGCCAGGGTGCTGGCAAGTCCCAAGATACCGCCGCGATGCAACTTGGCCACGCCCTCCACCCGCCGCCACTGGTCCCCTTCGACTCCCTCGATTCCATAGAACCTCGCCATCGGCTCATTGACCATCGCTGCGTCGCTTTCGACCAGTTCGATCATCGGCCGATTGTTCTGGAAGAAGTCGAGGAACATCTGGATCGTTTCTTCGTACATCGCCGAACGCAGCGAGGCGAATTCGGGAAATGCCTTTTCGCTTTTCTCATCCAGTCGATCGAAGCCATGCACATGCAGCCACTGGCATCCAAACTCGATCGCCAGCCTCCGCACCTTGGGATCCTTCAGCATGCGGCGGACCTGCGAAGCAAGCTCTTCCGGCTGTTGCAGCTTCCCCTCCCCAGCGGCTCGCCATAGCTCCTCATCCGGCAGCGAGGACCAGAGGAAGTAGCTGAGTCGACTGGCAAGTTGCCAATCGTCCAGCGGGCCAACTGGCTGCTGTCCCTGAGGGTGTTCGGCGCGATAGAGAAATGCGGGGGATACCAAAATGCGCGCCATCGACAGGCGCATCGCTTCTTCGTGCGAAAGATCATCGCGGCGCAGCTTGTGGTATCCATCGACCAGCGATTTCCACTGTGCGTCGGTGATCGGCCTCCGGAACGCTTTGGCGGCGATCGGCCGAAGCGCCTCCAACTGCAGCGGCTCCACCTCCACCAGCCGCCTGCGATAGTCGGCAGCGCGACGATCAATTCCTTCCTTCATCGCGGCGAACTGAGGCACCAGGTCCTGGCGATCCTGCGTGGCGAACTCCTGCAGCTGCTGGTGTGCGTCGATCATCTGCAGTGGTTCGCGACTGACAAAGAGCAGTTCGTCCCACAAGCGATCGATCTCCTTCTGTTCGCTTTCCTCCAGCATCAATCGCTTCAGCTGGTCGTCCTCGCGGAAGAAGATATTCAGCGTCACCACTTCGTCGACCGGTACGATTTTTGTGTAGCAGAGCGCCACCGGGAAGAGGTCTCGAAACTGCTGGAAGCGTTCCTTCCAGTCAGCTTCGGCCCGGCTGCCTTCTGTGACCAGCAAGGGAAGCTGTGGCTGAAGGGGGACCGAATCGGGCTTTTGCAGAGAAGCGCGGACCTGCACCGACCCACGGCCCATAGTCTCGGGAGCCAATCGCGCCAGCGACTGAAAGACGCGCCCCGCCGCCAGCTCGGCAGGGATCCGAATCTCCAGCGACTGAGGCGCCGGGACGACCAGCGTCGATGGATCGGTCGCCGATCCGTCTGGCAAAACGCCGAATCGCGAAGCGGGAAGCCCCCACTCGGGCAATGCCTGCTTGTCGTCGGAGGATGCCAGTGCATTCGAAGCGATCTTCTTGAGCACCATGGTCATGCGGGGACCCTGAGACCATCGCAGCTGTTTTCGGAGCAGTCGATCGGGATGATCGGCGGGCAGGTCGATCGGATCGGTCTTCACCAGTTGAGCGATCCGCTGCGCCAGAACGCGACGCTGGTCGGGATCCACCGCGGCCTGCCACTGCGCCAGCAGCGATCCCGCAGGGAGGACAACGGCGCTGCTGCCCGAAGTTGGTTCGGAAAAGAAATGCCAAACGTCCGGGTTCCCTTGCAGATCGGTGTGGGGATTGCCTGCCAGGAGGTCGGGCGAGAGCTGTTGGGCGAGGTCCCACTTCTGATCTCCGCCGGTGATCGCAAGATCGATGGCGGTCAAGTCGCAGGAATGATTTGCATCGCGTGGAAGGATCGTCAGGACGACGGCATCTCCCTTGCGGACGGCGATCTCCTTCTGATCGGGAATCGGGATGACGGCGGATCCCTGGCTGACCCCTTCGGCCAGACGCTGGCGGGTATTGCCGCGCCGTAGTTCCAACACCCAGACGACTCCGTTGCCACACTCTGGGTGAGCGTGCTGGACGGCACCTTGGATCAGCACTTGGGATTCGATCGGGCTTCGCCATCCAACGGAGATCGATCGGTTGGGGGCGGGATGGACGGCGATGGAGTGCGGTTTCATGTTGCCGGGAATCCGGACATGCTGGTCCGAACGGTTGGCGATGATGCTGAGCGCATCGGCACCCACCCAGCCCTTGATGAAATCGTAACCTTCGGCGCTTTCCATTTTTTGGGTCAAAAGTTCACCCATCGCCGCGTCGGCTCCACCGACCTGGATACCGAGGAAGTCAAGCCAAGCGGACAGTCCGATGGGGTCGATGTCATGACGGCTTGCCAGCTGGTCTAGCGTCGATGCCTGGGCGACACCTCCCTGCATCGCCTCTGCACAGGCATCCAGCGCCCGCTGCGTCTCCCCTTCCCATCGCTCCGTTTCCTGCGTCATGATTTGCGCTGCAGCGGCGATCTGGTGGAGCGGCAGGTCGGGGCGTCCAGGGGCGGTCAGGCGAGGATTGGTCCAAAGCACGGTATCGTCCGCAGCGCCATCCCCGGCATCGTGGCTTGCCAGGTGGATCGTGATCGCCTGGCCTTCCGCTGTTTCCGGTATCGGAAGCTCCACGGGGCTCTGGCCAACCAGTGGGCTCAATGGTTCCTGCCATGCCTTGGGGCCACCCAGGCGACCGATCTGCCCAACCGGTTGGAAACGCCACAGCGCCGATTGCCAGGCGTGGATCCAAGCGATCATTGCGGAGGGATCGGAAACCTTCGGATCGCGGTAATCCCGGAGCAATGGCTGAAGAAGGGGGGATTGCGCCGAGCGATCGGCTTGGAGGGTTTGTGTCAGAAGATTGGCATAGCGAGCCGTCAGGTGGCGGTCGCGAAGCGTTTGCGATCGAGTTGCTGGGTTGTCTAGAGAGCGGAGATCGAGTGCTGCTTGAAGGTATTCCTTCAGCGGCAGTCGGCCCCCCTGGTTGGTATCGAACTGGATCCCCTGGAGATTGACCGCCATGGCTCCTTCGCTGCTGGAGTATCTCGCGTAGAAATCGCGAATCGCAGTCAGATACTCGTCCGTCCAGTCGCGCTGGGTGGTGCTGGGAGAAAAACGAATCCCCGAAGGAAGCAGCACCAAGTGGTCGGCCACTGCCTTGCCAGCATCGAGGTACTTGGTGACCATCGCGGGGGACATCGCCATCGCCTGCCCGACGTTGGTGAATCCTTCCCCTGCGGCGGAATCGACCGGGAATTCGCGGACGGGATCGAGCGAATCGATGCCCGTCAGGTCGCGTACGGTGTACGTGTATTCCGCATTGTTCAGTCGCCTGAGGACAACGTTGCCGGGATCACCTGCTTTCGATCGCGCCTCGTCGCGCAGATACTGATCCAGCCAACCCAGCAGCTTTTCGCGCTGGCTAGCGTCTAGTTGTGGGGAATCCTTGGGCGGCATCTGCCGACTTTGTACCACCTGCCAGATCCGCTCCCACAGCAATGGTTCTTTGCGTATCGTCTCAACCTGATCGTAAACGCTCAGATCGATCTCCCCTTCCACCACAGCATCGCTGTGGCATTCGAAACAGCGGCTTTGCAGGATGGGAACGATTTGATCGCGAAAGTCTCGATCCAGCCGTTGCCAATCGGCTGATCGATTGCTCTCTTGGGCTAGCAGGATCGACGAGGGATCGCCGATGCGGAAAAGGAGCAGCAGCACGATCAGGATGCGGCAGGTTCTTGCAGGCATGGAAGCGAAACCGATCGCAGAAGGGAGGATGGGCGGCAGGTGCAGGAGGGATGGCCGACGCGCGGTGGGAAACCGTCACCGATTCCCTCCCTTGTCAGGCTACCGCGCCGCGCGATGCATCGCAACATTTTCACTACCTTCCCCGGTGGGCCATTCCAGAGCTAAACTCCCAGAAGACGCCGGGCGGGATCCGGTTGCAATCGAGGATCGTGTGAGAACTCCTAACTGGATACTGTGAGCGACCAACCATGCGCCAGCGATCGATTCGACTTTGGGTTTGGACAGTGATCTTCCTGCTGCATCTGAGCTATCCCTGTCTGGCACAGATTCGGCACTTGGCATCGATCGACCAATTTCCAGAGCATGCGCGCGTCGATCGCTACCGAGATGCTGCCGGGAACTGGCGACCGATCACCCTGCCTGCGGATTGGGAGGTGCGCCTGACCGACATCCGAAAGCAGGTGGCTTCGGTGATGGGGTCACTCCCCTCTGTCGAAAAGCGGTCGCCTCCCGAAGTGGAGTGGATCGATCAGTCGGTCGATAGTTCGGTGGTCCGAAAGAAGCTTCGATATCGAAGCGAAGAGGGAGATTGGGTGACGGCGCTGCTGCTGGTTCCGCAGGGGCCGACCGTACCCGGTCCTGCGATGCTGGCTCTCCACCAAACGATTCCGATTGGCAAAGAGGAACCGGCGGGTATGGGAGGCAATCCGCATCTGCATTATGCGAAGGAGTTGGCCGAGCTAGGGTATGTGGTGCTGGCGCCAGACTATCCAAGTTTCGGGGAGCATCCCTATGCCTTCGATCAGAATCCGCAGTGGGCCAGCGGGACGCTGAAAGCGGTCTGGGATGCGATGCGTGGGGTCGATCTGCTCAGCTCGCTCCCAGAAGTCGACGCCGATCGGATCGGTGCGATCGGTCATTCACTGGGTGGACACCACGCGATTTTCACCGCTTTTCACGATCCGAGGATTCGAGCGGTGGTCACCAGCTGTGGCTTCACGCGCTTTCATCGCTACTACGAAGGGAATCTGAAAGGGTGGACTAGCGATCGCTACATGCCGCGCATCGCCACGCAGCATGGGAACGATCCCGACCGGGTGCCCTTTGACTTTCCTGAGTTGATCGCGGGGCTGGCACCGCGAGCCATTTTCGTTTGCGCGCCGCTGGGCGATGATAACTTCGAAGTGACGGGCGTCCAAGAGTCGCTTTTCGCTGCCGCGCAGATCTATCGACTGCTGAAAGCCCCTGGTCAACTGCAGGCCGACTATCCGAACGCGGCGCACGACTTTCCAGATAGCTCGCGGCAGGCAGCCTACCAATTCCTCGGTCGGGTGCTGGAGCATCATCCTTGATAGAGTTGGGATCACAAGTTCCTGATAGTGAACAACCTGCAATTCAGCGATCCTTCAATCGCTGAGTCATCCATAACAATTCAGGTGTCGCCTGCGGATTGACTTGGATGATCTCCGAGTTTGGCGCTGGATTGGCGATTGAAATCGCCATTTGGTTTTTTGACAGAAACTGGACGACAGATCCTTCTCCTCGGATCCCCCAGATTTCATTGTCTGCACCACGCTGATTACCCCAGGGAATGAACGCCAAGTTTTCCTGCTTGCTGTTATGGGGGACATTCACCAGCAAACCAGTTTTTACATTTTCCAAGGTGTAGGTGAAGGTGCGGCCGGGATGATTGTGGGTGATGTCCAAGACAGCTAACGGAAAGCTTATCACTTGCCTACTAGGCGGGGCAGTTTTCGCTAGCTGATGGCTCTTTCGATCGGGTATGAGAGTGGTTGGTTTCACGCGAAGATGCGAAAAACGCGAAAAAGAAAAAACGCGAAAGACGACAAGATGCAGATCGTGCGTCAGCACACGACGCCTCTTTCTATCTGCCATTGAACCTTTCGAGGCGATTGGCGACGAAAGTTTACCGCCCACGGAAAAAGTTGACTGGATACCCAGGGAGGAATCGCAAATGGGGTTGGGTTCTCCATAGCTTCGTGCCTTCGCGGCTTCGCGAGAGCCGAGAAGTGAAAGCAGAGCAGAAGGGGGCGGCGCTACCCGCCTTTGGGAGTCGGGTAGAGGGAGAACCTGATCGGGAGCAGGTACCCAACCGCGATGAAAAGTAGAGTTGCTGATCGATAGCAAGGTCAGTTGACCGGTGGGCTGGCGGCGACGGAAACCACCAGCTCCATCGGCTTGCCATCGCGTTCGATCGCCACCTTCAGTTGGTCTCCGATCATCGCTTCGCCAACCAATCGGCGGAGGCTGGCGATGTCCTGAACGGGCTGGCCGTTGATGGAGACGATTCGGTCGCCGATGGCGATCCCCGCTTGCTTGGCGGGGGACGGATACCCTTCCAAGAAGCCTCGGACGCGAATTCCGGTCGATGCTTCGTCTTGCGATTCGATCGGTTCCAGCAAGACGCCCAGGATGCCACGTTCCATTTTTCCGGTGGCGAGGATTTTGTCGAAGACACGTCGAGCGACATTCGAGGGGATGGCAAAGCTGACGCCACGGAAGCTTTCGCCGATGATGGCGGTATTGATCCCCACCAGTTCTCCTTGAGCGTTGACTAGGGGGCCACCGCTGTTGCCTGGATTGACCGCCACATCGCTTTGCATCAAATCGCTGTACTCCGCGCTGCTCTTGACCGCACCGCGCAGTTTCGTCGAGCTCAGGTCCATGCGGTGTTTGCCGCTGAGGATTCCGAAGGTGATGGAGCCGGCGAGGCCGAAGGGGCTGCCGGCGGCCCAGACGGGCATGCCCACCTGCATCTGGTCGCTGTTGCCCCACTGGATTGGCATCAGGTTGTCGGCTTCGATCTGCAGAACGGCTAGGTCGGTGACTGGGTCGGTGCCGACCACTTTGGCCATCCGCCGCCTACCATCGCTCAGCCTCACCTCGATTTGGTCGCCGTCTTCGATCACATGGAGGTTGGTCAGCAGGTATCCGCTTGGATCGACGATCACACCGCTCCCTTGATCCAGTCGCAGGGTGTCCCAGCCGTTCCATCCTCCTTGACCGATGATTCCCTGACCATCGGCAGCTTGGAGGCTGATGTGGACGACGCTGGGCTGGACGCGCTGTCCGATCCACTGCGAGACCTTGCCGAGACTCTCTAGGGAGACCTGCTGGAGTTGTTCTCCGGCGCTCTCATACTGGGCGCGCAATTGCCCGCGCGTCCAGGCGTAGCGGCATCCTTCGAGGATGGCGGGCAAGGTCCAGCGAACCGCCGCCAAGAGGGCCAGGACCACTAGAAGGCTGAGCAGCGAGGAGACGAGGAGGGCTTTGAGCGATTGGTCGTTGCTGGCGGAAGTTGGAGGTGCTGGGGCAGCGCTTGGGGGTTCAGAGGGAAGGTCATCTATTCCTTCCAACTGCGCTTCCATCGCTTCGATTTCGGCCTCCACCTGATGCAGTCGGACCGGCTGGTGGGGATCTGTCGATTCGGTCATCGCCGTACCTCGCTGCGTCGCCTGGAGATCGCTTGGCCGACTCATTGTACCGCCTGGCCCCGTTGCGACCAACGATTTTTTGGAACACAACAGAGAGGGTGAATGCTTGCGAAACTCCTGGAGAAACGATCTTGGTAGCGCTTCGAAACGAATTGGAACAACGGCTTTTCGAGGCGCTCGACCGGCTGGTGCTGATCGATCCTCACACCCACATCAACCCCTTATCGCCTTCCAGCCAGACGATTGCCGATCTACTGGGATACCACTATTACACCGAGCTGGCTCATTCTGCCGGTCTGGCACGGGAGCGGATCGAGCAGCCGGGGATCGATCCGAAGGAGAAGGTAGCGCGGCTTTTTGAAGGGCTGGGGCCGATCGAAAATACGGTGCAGTGGTCATGGATGCTGGAACTCTGCCAGCGGTTGCTTGATTTTCCCGCCGACCGCATCGATCGGTCCAACTGGGAATCGCTTTACGATCTGGCGGCCAGCAGGATGAGCCAGCCGGGGTGGGAAGAGGAGGTGCTGCGGCGATCGGGTTTGGAAGCGGTCTTTCTGACCAACGACTTCGATGATCCGCTGGAGGGTTTTTCGACGCGAAGGTATGTGCCTTGCTTGCGCACCGATGATCTGGTGTTTCATCTGGCCAAGCCGCAGGTGCGCGGCCGGCTGGCCAAGGCGACGGGGATCGATCCAGGGGGGATTCGTGAGGTGAGCGACGGGATTGGCCGGCTGTTCGAGCATTTTGTCGGCAAGGGAGCCAGGGCGTGCGCGATCTCCCTGCCCCCCGATTTCGCTCCAGTTGCCGTCTCGCACGCGTCGGCGGCATCCGCATGGGATCGCGTGATCCGATCTGCTGATCAGGGCGTCGCGTTCGAGGAGTTGGATTCGAGTGCCTGCCGCACCCTGGCCTACTGGGTGTTCTGGACGCTGGCCGAGCATTGCGAGCGGTATCGGCTCCCCTTTGATCTGATGATCGGAGTCAATCGCCGAGTCTATCCTGGGGGTGTCTATCAGGGGCAGGACCTCTTCGACAGCCGCGTCTCGATGATCCAATACGCGGCTCTGCTGAATCGATTCCCCAGCGTCCAGTTCCCGATCTCGGTGCTGGCCAGTGTCACCAACCAGGAGCTGGTCGACTACGCTTGGATCTTTCCGAATGTCATCACCCATGGGCATTGGTGGTACAGCAACACGCCCAGCTGGATCGCCCGCGACCTGGCGACCCGGCTGGAGGCGATTCCTGCGAACAAACAGATCGGCTACTACAGCGACATGTACAAGCTGGAGTTTGCGCTGCCGAAATTCGCGATGTACAAGCGACTGCTGGCGCGGCAGTTGGCCGAGCAGTTTGTGATGGATCGCAAGTGGCCGGAGGAGCGAGCTGTAGCGCTGGGGCATCAGGTGCTGCGCGGCAATGTGGAGTCGGTCTTCTATGGGGAACGCTGAGCGGCTGGATGATGGCGGGCGGCTAACTCAACCTTCGCGCCGCCGCTCGATCGTCTCCGCGAAAAGACCTGCCATGCGGTCGAGCCATTGAGGCAACTGGTGGCGATCGAGAATCCGCTGTCTCGATCGGCTTGCAGCAGCCAGCCATCGACTGGGGGATTCGAAGCGATCGATGATCCCGGCGGCCAGGGCGTCGCTGGATCCTCCTGGAACAGGAGGGTAGCCACCCACTTCCTCCATCATCTGGCCGACATCCAGCGAGACATCGGTCACCAGAGCCGGGACTTGGCAGTACATCGCTTCCATCAGGACGTTGGGAAAGCCTTCGTAGAGCGAGGGGAGGACCAGCAGATCGGCCTGGCGAATCCAGAGATAGGGGTTGGCCTGAAAGCCATGGAAAAGGACGCGGTTGGCCAGGCCCATCCGAGCGACCAGTTCCTCCAGTTCGCCCCGCATGGGGCCATCCCCCACCAGATGCAGCATCAGCTTGCGACCTGCCAATTGTTCCACCCGCCCGATCGCCTCGATCAGAAAGCGCTGTCCTTTCTCATGCGATAACCTGCCGACGGAAACGACTTGCGGCATCGATCGATCGGTCATCCAGCGATGCACCGCATCATCCTCGGCCGCAAGAAGCCGGTCGATTCTCTCGCAGTCGATCGGGCTGGGGATCACTTCAAATCGTTCGCTCGGGAGATCGTAGTAGCGGCTGGCATCCTCGGCGGTCGATCCGCTGACGGCCAGGACGCGATCGGCCTCTTGGTACGACTGCCTCAGCAAGCGCTTTTTGACCGCCAGCCAGCGTCGTTCGGTTTTGACGACATCCTGCGATGGGGGGCTGACGATCGTCGTGACACGGGCCGTGCGGGATCCACGCAGCGCCTGGCCGGTCAGCAAGGCCATATGAAAGAGTCGCTCGTACACCAGTTCGATCTGTTCGCTTTGCACCAGAGCCCGAATCGCCTTCACTTGATCGCGATGGAAGCGCCCTGGGAGAGGAAGGCCGGGAAAGGGGCCTCGCCAAGCGGTGATCGGAATGGAATCTGGTACATCCCCCAGCAGTTCACCCGAACGATAAAGCAGGAAAAGCTGGAGACCAAATCGCTGACGATCCAGTCCGCGCAGCAGTTGCAGCAACTGCCGCTCACTGCCCCCACCGGCCATCGAACTGCTGCAGCAGAGTACGCGATAGCTCTTCCGATCGCTCAAACCACCCCTCCTGTTCGATTCCCCATGTCCTTCTGAACCGCTCCCCTACCCTGCAGATATCGTACTCCAAGAAGGGTGCTACCTGATCGGCAGGGACGCTTCCGCTGGAGGTTGGGTTGGAGGTCGTTTGCAAGGTGTCTGGCCGGTGCGCCCGATCGACTACAATCGCTGTGGTTGCTGCGCTCGGGTATCTCCACGACAGATCGTTGCTTCTGTTTTTCGTTCCTCCGACAAGGATTTTGCAAAATGGCCGATTCGAGGATTGAGCGGCGCGATTGGCTGGCGATGCAGGCCGGATGGCTGGGGGCGCTCTCGTTGGCTCATGCCGGGAAGCTGCAGGGGGCCGATCCATCGTCGATGCGGTTTGGTCTGGTGACCTATCTCTGGGGGCAAAAAATGCAGTTGCCGGAGCTGTTGGAGGCATGCCAGAAATCGGGGCTGGGCGGGGTGGAGCTTCGGACCGAGCACCAGCATGGAGTCGAACCGACCCTATCGACGGCTCAGCGAGCCCAGGTGCGCAAGCAGTTTGAGGCGAGCGGGATCGAACTGGTGGGCTATGGTTCCAACTGCGAGTACCATGCGAAAGAGATCGAAAAGGTCCGATCCAATATCGAGAAGACCAAAGAGTACATCCGCCTGATGCACGATTGCGGCGGTAGCGGCGTCAAGGTGAAGCCGAATGGATTTGCCGAGGGAGTGGCTCGCGAGAAGACGATCGAGCAGATCGGGCGATCGCTGAATGAGGTGGCAGCTTACGGCGAGAAGTATGGGCAGCAGATCCGTGTGGAAGTGCATGGCGCAGGCACATCGGATCTGCCGGTGATCCGGGATATCTTCAAGATCGCAGATCATCCCAACGTCGCCGTCTGCTGGAACAGCAACGACGAAGATCTGAAGGGGGATGGACTGAACGCCAACTTCCGCATGGTGGCCGATCGATTCGGAGCCACCTGCCATGTGCGCGAACTGGATCAAGGGAGTTACCCCTATGCGCAGCTGTTTCGGCTGTTCCGGCAGATCGATTACTCCGGTTGGATTCTTCTGGAGGCGCGCACCGATCCGGCCGATAAGATCGCTGCGCTGAACGAGCAGCGGAAGCGATTCGAGGCGTTGGTTGAGGGTGCTGGCTGATCGAGGCGCATTGGTCTGCCGTGGCAAGTCGGGTTGTTGTTCTGGATGACGATGAAGGAAAAAGGTGAGGTCGGATGGAAGACCAGTCGGCCCCGGACTCCTGGGAGGTGGCTCCTTATCGCGATCGATTCGTGATCGAGGAGGGGCTGATCTATCTGGATGGCAACAGTCTGGGGCGTTTGCCTAAGGCAGTTGCCGCTCGCATGTCGGATGTCATCACCGTTCAATGGGGCAACCGACTGATTCGCGGGTGGAACGATGGATGGCTGGATCTGCCGAAGCGGATTGGAGACAAGATCGGGCAGCTGATGGGGGCTGCAGCCGGACAGATCCATGTCGGCGATTCGACTTCCGTGCAGCTCTTCAAACTGGCTCGCGCGGCCATCGACGCGCAACCGACGCGCCGTCGGATTGTGACTCAGCGAGGCAATTTTCCGACCGATCGCTATCTTGTCGATCGCATCGCTGCAGAACGATCGCCAGCGATGGAAGTGGTAACACTATCGGAGGATGCGGATCCCGATCGCGCACCGGAGATCGACGACACCACGGCGCTGCTGCTTTTGTCTCATGTCGATTACCGCAGCGGCCGGCGATGGGATATGGAGAGGTGGACACAGCGAGCCCACCAGGCTGGGGCGCTGGTGCTTTGGGATGTGAGTCATTCAGTTGGAGCGCTGCCGATGGAACTGGATCGATGGGAGGTCGATCTGGTGGCTGGCTGTAGCTACAAGTACCTCAACGGCGGTCCTGGGGCTCCCGCGTTTCTCTATGTCCGACGCGCGCTGCAGCCTCGGCTGTTCAATCCGATCGCTGGATGGTTTTCCGCAGCCCGACCTTTCGAATTCGCGGAGGAGTACCAGCCATCGGCATCGATCGATCGATTCGCCGCCGGGACGCCACCCGTGTTGGCGCTGGCGGCGATGGAGGCGGGAATCGACCTAGCCATCGAAGCGGGGATCGAAGCGACGGCGGCTAGATCGCGCCGGCTGACGGAGTACCTCATCGAGCAATTGGATCGGCGTCTAGCCTCGCGCGGCTTTTCCCTGGCAACTCCCAGGCCATGGTCGCAGCGCGGGTCGCACATCAGCCTCGCTCACCCGAGGGCTTGGGGGATCGTGCGCTGCCTGATCGATCGCTATCGAGTCCTTCCCGATTTTCGACCTCCCAACCTGCTGCGTCTTGGCGTCTCGGGGCTCTACACCACTCGCCAGGAAATCGACGCCATGCTGGATGCGTGCGTGGAGATCATCGATCTGGGGCTGGATCAAGACAGCCAGCCTCCCACCGATGCGGTCCCCTGAGCCGTCTTGGCAGAACACGGGGCTCGCCTAGCAGGAAGCCGTGGCGGTTCGGTTGGAATTCCGTCGCCACCTTGCGGTACAATGAGGGTTTGAATCGAAGGAGGGTGCTGGATGCAGATGGCCCAGCCTGCCGATCTCCTCTGCGACCGGTGGGGTAGCCCATGTTCTCCACTGGATTTCCCACCTTCCAAGTTGCATTCTTTCCAGAAAAAATCCCTCTCCAGGATCCTGTCCGATGAAACCTTCACGATCCAATCTCTACCTGCAGCTGGTTTGGCTGGCGGTGGTGTGCGTACCAGAAAACTGGGCGGCGGCATGGCAGGCTGCGCCTGGCGAAAAGTGGACCATCGACCGTTTCGAGGTGCAGGCTCTGACGGAGGAATATTTTTCCGAGGGCGCTGCCATCGGGGATCTGGATGGCGATGGAAATGCCGATGCCATCTACGGCCCCCACTGGTATGCGGGTCCGGACTTTCGGGAGAAGTTCCAGATCTATCCCCCCAAGCCGCAGAATCGGGAGGGATACGCCGACCACTTTTTCGTCTGGGCCCACGACATCGACCGCGACGGTTTTCGCGACCTGCTGGTTGCTGGTTTCCCCGGCACGGCCGCCTATGTCTACAAGAACCCCGGCAAGCAGGTGCGCACCGCAGGGCCTTGGTCCAAGCACCAAGTGCTCGACTGGGTCTCCAACGAGGCACCGCAGTGGCTGCAGGTTGTCGGCGACGCGACGCCGGAGCTGATTTGCACGCGAGATGGGTTTTTTGGTTATGCGACGGTCGATAGGGACAAGCCGCTGGAGGCATGGATATTCCATCCGGTCAGCGCGCAAGTGGCCGACAAGCGATTTGGCCATGGCTTGGGAGCTGGGGATGTCAACGGCGATGGATTGATCGATCTGATCCATGCAGGGGGATGGTTGGAACAGCCCCCGACGCTGGATGATGCCAAGCCATGGCGGCAGCATGATGCCAAGTTTAGCACGGCCTACGGTGGGGCCGAGATGTTCGCATACGACGTCGATGGGGATGGCGACAACGACATCATCACCAGCCTCGCTGCGCATGACTACGGACTTGCATGGTACGAGCAGCGGGAGGAGGGTGGTGAGCGGACGTTTCAGCGGCATGACATTGTGGGGAAGAAGCCCGAGGACAATCGTTATGGTGTGGTTTTCACCGAGCTGCATTCGGTGCAACTGGCCGACATCGATGGGGATGGGCTGAAGGATATCGTCACTGGAAAAACCTATTACTCGCATCACAAAGGGAGCCCCATGTGGGACGCCGGCGCCGTCGTCTACTGGTTCCGTCTGGTGCGCGGCCCCGAAGGAATCGACTGGGTCCCCTACTTGGCGGCAGAAGAGACAGGGATTGGTCGTCAGATCGCTCTAGGTGACCTGCAAGGAGATGGCTTGATCGACATCGCCGTCGGCGGGATGAAGGGGATGCACCTGCTGCATCATCGACGGCAGGAGGTCGATCGCGACGCTTGGGGCGCTTTTCAGCCGGTGGCGTATGTGGCTCCCGAGAAGCCCGAATCGAAGGTCGGAGGGAGGCTGGAAGGGGAATCGATGAAGCTGCTGCAGGTGACCGGAGGCGACGCCAAGGAGCAGCCGATGGGTGGCTTTAGCGCGGATCACTGGAGCAACGATTCGCAACTCTGGTGGACCGGTGCAAAGCCGGGAGATCGTCTGGAACTGGAGCTTCCGGTGACCGAGTCAGGCAGCTACGAGGTGCGGACCGCGCTGACCAAAGCGCGCGACTACGCCATCGTCCAAGTCCTGCTGGATGGGAAGAAACTGGGAGAACCGATCGATCTGTACCATGCACCGGAGGTGATTTCGACAGGAAACATCCGCCTGGGTGAAGTGGAGTTGGCTGAGGGGAATCACCTGCTGGCCTTTGAGATCGTCGGCAAGCACCCCGATGCGGTGCCTGGCTACATGCTGGGAATCGATATGGTGCAGCTGGGCAAGGGGGCGGGACAGCTGCCTCGGGATGCAACTGGCAAATCGCTGAATTTCGACTTTGAAAAAGGAACGCTTGAGGACTGGGTTGTGGATGGAAAGGCCTTCGAAGGCCAACCGGTGCAAGGCGATGCCGTCGCGGCTAGGCGCCCCGACATGCGAAGCGAACACCAGGGGAAGTATTGGGTGGGTAGCTACGAGATCGATGGCGATGCGCCGCAGGGAACACTGCGAAGCGTCCCCTTTGAAGTAACCCATCCCTATGCCTCCTTCCTCATCGGTGGCGGAGCGGGGATGGAGACCCGAATGGAATTGATCGATGCCAGCAATGGCAAGGCGATCTATCGAGCCATGGGGCGAACCACTGAGAACATGCGACTGGTGGTGGCCGACCTCCGGGAACACCAGGGCAAGCGAGTCGCGATCCAACTGACGGATGCATCAGGAAATGGCTGGGGGCACCTCAATTTTGACGACTTCCGATTCCACACCGATCCCCCGGGGCCGGTGACACCGGCCGAATCGCCGCTGGTGCCCGATGAATACCCGCATCAGGGCCTGGATGCTGCGGCAGCTGTAGCGGCGATGACGCTTCCCGATGGCTTTCGCGCGGTGGTCGGGGCGACGGAGCCGGAGGTGAAGCAGCCGATCGCCATGGCGCTGGACGATCGAGGAAGGGTCTGGGTGGCCGAAGCGTATGAGTATCCCAACCGAGCACCTGGGGATCAGGGCCGAGACCGCATCTTGATTTTCGAAGATACCGATGGCGATGGATCGCTCGATCAAAGAAAAGTCTTCACCGAAGGCCTGAACCTGATCAGCGGTATGGAAGTCGGGTTCGGAGGGGTGTGGGTCGGTGCGGCTCCCTACCTGCTCTTTATCCCCGATGCCGATCGCGACGATCAGCCCGATGGCCCTCCTCAGATCCTCCTCGATGGCTGGGGGCTGGAGGACACCCACGAAACGCTCAATGCGTTCCTCTGGGGACCTGACGGATGGCTGTACGGATGCCATGGAGTTTTCACACATAGCAAAGTGGGCAAGCCGGGGACGCCGGCCGACCAGCGGACTGCGATCAACGCCGGTGTTTGGCGGTACCATCCGACACAGCACCGATTTGAAGTCTTCGCCCACGGCACCAGCAACCCATGGGGAGTCGATTTCAACGACCACGGACAGGCTTTCATCACCGCCTGCGTGATCCCGCACCTGTTCCACATGATCCAGGGTGGCAGGTACGAACGCCAAGCCGGCAATCATTTCAATCCCTACACCTACGACGACATCAAGACGATCGCCGACCATAGGCACTATGTGGGAGGCAATCCCCACGGTGGCAACGGCAAGTCGGATTCGGCCGGAGGTGGGCACGCGCATGCGGGGGCGATGATCTACCTGGGAGATCGCTGGCCGCAGGAGTACCGCAATCGGCTCTTCATGAACAACATCCATGGCCAACGATTGAATGTCGATCTGCTCAAGCCGAGTGGGTCGGGCTACATCGGAAGTCACGCCCCCGACTTTCTGCTCACCGGCGATCAAGCCTCCCAGATGCTCTACTTCCGCTACGGACCGGATGGCAATGTTTGGATCATCGACTGGTACGATATGCAGGCGTGCCATACCGGGGATGCGAAGAAGCACGATCGCAGCAATGGAAGAATCTACAAGATCGTCTACGGCGAATCGACCGGTCAGAAAGGGATCGATCTGGCGGGGATCAGCGACCTGGAGTTGGCGAAGCTAGCAGGGGAAGAAAACGATTGGTATGTCCGACATGCAAGGCGACTGCTGCAGGAGCGAGCTGTTGCTGGGAAGATCGATCCGGGAGCGATCGCATGGCTGGAAGAGTTTTCCACTCAGGCACCGGAGGATCGAAAGCGACTGAGGGCGATCTGGGCACTGCATGCCATCGGAGCGGACAGCCCCCGCTGGCTGGACCGATGGCTGACCGATTCCAGTCCCTATGTGCGGGGCTGGGCGATCCAGCTAGCGCTGGAAGGTAAGGCGCCGGTAGAAGGATGGACGGCGGCCAAGCTGGCGTCGTTGGCCGAAAACGATCCATCGCCCATCGTTCAGCTCTACCTCGCCTCGGCGGCACAGCGACTGACTCCAGCAGACCGCTGGCCGTTGGTCGAAGCCCTGGCCGATCGGATTTCGGCGAACGACCACAACCTGCCCTTGATGCTGTGGTACGCCGCAGAACCTTTGGTGGACGACGATCCGGCCCGCGCGATGGCGCTGGCGGTTCGGACAGGAACGAAGCTGCCCAAGTTGCGGGAATATCTGCTGCGACGGCTGGGTTCGCAAGGCGATCAGGCGATCGATCTGCTGGTGCGTGGACTGGGGACCGCCAGCGACAACCAGCAGCAGGCTGCCTTCCTTCAAGCGCTTTCCACTGCGTTGCAGGGGCGCCGAAGAGTCGATCCTCCTGCTTCCTGGAAGGAAGTGGCAGGAAAGGTGCTCAAGTCGCCCGATCCAGCGATCCAGCTTCAGGCGCAAGCCATCGGAGTGACGTTTGGGGACGAGACAGCGCTGGCTGCGGTGCGATCGGTGGCGATGAACAAGGAAGCGACTGTGGAATCGCGCGTCGCGGCGCTGCAGGCGCTCCTGGCCGCGCGCGATCCGAAATTGGCCGCCGGACTTCAGAAGCTGATCGAAGAGCCGGCCATGAGGCCAGCGGCGCTGGCAGGATTGGCACAGTATGCCGATCCGCAGACTCCCGCCATCCTGCTGAAAGCCTACGAAGGGTACAGCCAGTCCGATCGCCGACTGGCGCTCAGCGCCCTGGCAGCTCGAAAGGATTCAGCAGTCGCCCTGCTGGATGCCGTAGCCAAGAAACAGATTCCAGCGACCGATCTGGGAGCCGACTTGGTCCGCCAGCTTCAGTTCCTCAAGGATCCCACGGTCCAGCAGCTTCTGGAAAAAACCTGGGGCACCGTGCGCGAGACGCCAGAGGAAAAGCAGCAGATGATTGTGCAGTACAAGCAGCTAGTCGAAGAGAAGAAGGGACCAAAACCCGATCCGATGCTAGGACGCACCATCTATTCGAAGACCTGCCAGCAATGCCACGTTCTGTTTGCTAAGGGAGGCAACGTGGGACCGGAACTGACCGGATCCAATCGCGCCAATCTCGATTATCTGCTGAGCAACATTGTCGATCCTAGCGCTGTGATGGCCAAAGAATACCAGCCCACCATCGTGCTCACCGAGGATGGACGAGTAGTGACGGGGATCGTTCGGTCCGAGACCGATCAGGCGCTGACGTTGCAGACGGCCGATGCTACGGAGGTCATTCCCAAGGAGGAGATCGAGCAGCGGATGCTGAGCGAGAAGTCGATGATGCCGGAAGATCAGCTGCGGCCCTTCTCGCCCCATGAGATCCGAAGCCTAGTGGCCTACCTGGGGTCCAGTTCCCAGGTGCCAATGCTGGCGACTGTGGAAAATGCCGCAACCCTTTTCAATGGGAAAGATCTTTCAGGCTGGGAGGGAGATTCCAAGCTTTGGAAGGTGGATCAAGGAGAGATTGTCGGGACTTCGGAGGGACTGGAGCACAACGATTTTCTCGTCAGCGATCTGGCGGTCGGCGATTTCCGGCTGTCGATGGAGGTGCTCTTGGAGAAGAACGAAGGCAACAGTGGAGTTCAGCTGCGAAGCACTCGCACCGCCGAAGGTATGAAAGGCTACCAGGCCGACATCGGTAAAGGCTGGTGGGGCAAGCTGTACGAAGAAGAAGGCCGAGGTCTGCTCTGGGAGCAAAGCGGAGAGTCGCACGTGCGAGAGGGAGATTGGAATCAGTACGTGATCGAGGCGAAGGGGCATCGGATTCGAAGCTGGATCAACGGCCAGCCCTGCGTCGATCTGGAAGATCCCAAAGGGGCGCTCCGAGGCGTCTTTGGGCTCCAGCTGCATTCCGGCGGGCCAACCGTGGTTCGCTTCCGAAATCTGAAACTGGAAGTGCTGGCTCCTTGACGATCCACCCATCGCTTCAGCGATGACTCCGATCGCCTTGGTGACCTGACTGGCTCAGGTATCGAGAGCCATCGAGCGTACGGATCGACATTCTAAAGATGGTTAGAATGTTGATTGGGATGGGCTAGATTTTCTGCGACCAAAAACTGGATGATAGAAACTCGTAGGGTGATCCAAGCGATCAGGAATGGGCTGACGCGGATCGTTGAAATACGATTGCGTTTTTCGAGCACGAGTACGAGTACGAGTACGAGCACGAGCACGAGCACGAGCACGAGCACGAGCGGGAGCGGGAGTTGGAGTTGGAGTTGGAGTTGGAGCGGGAGATGGAGCACGCAGCCGTAGGGTGTGGGAGCCGGTCGTCGACCGAACGACCTCATGGGGATGCAAGACGTCGGGGCGTCGTTGCAGACGGTGGCTTGATCCTGCCCGACCGCGAACACACCAGAACCCAGTTGAGTGGCGATCGGGTTTTTTTGAGCACGAGCACGAGCACGAGCACGAGCACGAGCGGGAGCGGGAGCGGGAGCGGGAGGAAGGATCGAGGGTGCCCTGGCGAATTAGTCGCTGTTTGCCGGGGATTGGGAGACGGGGGCGGCTCTGTCTGGCGGCACCAAGTGCTTCGCTTGAACAGCCGGAGGCCGGCTGCGATCGCGGCGGCGATGCTGCATCAGGCTTCTCTGGTAGAAGAACCAGAGCCGGATGGCAAGAAAGAGGGAGAATGCGGCGGCGACGATGGGAAGAAGCCAATTGAAGATGGGGTTCAGTACCCGATCGGCGGCCTGATCGATGCTGCGACCGATCGTCCCTGGTTTGCTGACCAGATGCGGGTTTCCATCCTTATCGAAGACGATCTCATCACCTCCCAATATCCTTTCCGATTCCGCCAGGATGATCCCGGTCCCCGCGGCGGTGAAGAGTGTGGTGCCAGGATTCTTCTCGACAAAGCGACCCAGAAACGACACCATCGCTTTGGTATCGGAACGCATCATTTGCAGGATGCTTTCGCGCTGCGCGATCGGAAGTTTCGCGATGTCCTCGGCATGCCGAGCGACCTGAAGCAATTGCTCGGAGGAGAGTTTTTCCGCTAGCAGGATGCCGTCGTTTCCCAGGGAGCCAACCAGCTTTCCTCCCATCCCCGGATGCGCCACTTCGGCTCTCAGCGCCGATGCACCGTATCGGGAAACCGCCTCGGTCAGTTCCTTCGGGGCGCTGGCGGCGGCAAGTCGGCGCAGGGCGGGGCCCGCCATCGCCTCGGGCAAGTCGGAGATCGCCTTGAGAACGGGGGCGACGTTGTCGGCTTGCTGGAGCGCACGGACTGCGTCGGGGCCGAACTTGCCCGCCAGCGATGCCAACTGTTCGATCCCTTCTTCGCCACTTTCTGCCAGGACCTTGCGCGCCAGATTGCCGACGGCTGCATCACCACCCAGTTCCGCTAGTTCTTCGGCCAATTGCCGTCCGCCGTTGCGGCTGAAGTAGCCACCCAGGGACCGCACAACGGCTTCGCCACCCTCTCGCACCAGTGTGCCCTGCGCAGCCAGTGGCAGGGTGAGCGGGGGCAGATTTGTCCATGCTACGGCTAGGAGAATCGAAAGGATCCAGGAGGACCGATTCGCCCCGAGAGATATCGGCTGGATGCGATGCATGGTCATTGGGATGCTCCCAGGATTTTCTGGCGGAGTACGGTGCGCTGGGCCTCTTCTAGATCTTGGAGCCAATCGTCCAGTTGATCCTGCAAGCCCAATTGATCGCCACTGCCGCGTAGGATTACCGATTGGAGACGGGTCAGGTAGGTCGATAGTTCGTCGCGAAGCTGATCTTGAAACTGATGAGTCATCCACCAGTCGACGGCGACACCGGCTGCCAGTCCGATCACCAGACCGATGGCGGTACCGACGGGTCCTGCTACGCTTCCGCCTCCGGCGCCCACGGCAGCTCCCCCCGCCGTCGCGCCTCCTGCAGCCGCCGTGCTGGTCACCGCCGATGCCCCCAGCATAGCGGCTCCCCGCGCCACCAGGGAACTGGCCACCGCAAAGGCGACTTCGCTGGAAACCAGCGTCGTCAACCCTCGGTACACGCTGTCTTCGGCTCGTCCAGTGGCATAGCGGCTGAACTGCTTGGTGATTTCGCCCTGAAACTCTGGTTGTCCAGGCACCTCGAGTTCAGGAAAATCGCCGATCGAAACAGCGACTTTCACCTGGGAGAGCATCCGGGCCTGGTCGGCTTGAAGGTCCTCCTGAAACTGCTGCAGTGCCCCCGCAAGATCTTCTTTCAGTCTTTCTTCGCTGAATAGGTGCTGCTCCCATTTGGCGCGAACAAATCGCTCCATCCGATCGTCTTGCGACCACCAGGCACCCGGCATTTGGCGAAGCAGACTCAGCCGGGTCCAGGTGGAGGTGATGTCGCGAACAAAAGGATCCAGGCCGCGCTGGTACCCCCGGAAGATCTCGCGAATCCGTTCGGTACATCGGTCGGCACTAGCCCGGCTGGCGGCGGTCTGCTGAACGATCAGCGGCTCTAGATGCTCCTGAAACCAGACGCTCCGATCGGGCCTGGGCAGGTCGATCCTGGCGGCGGGCAGTTGGATGTCTGGCTTGGATACCTGACGGTTCTTCAGATCCGATCGCCACCACGCCATGGCGGCCAGGAAGGCGATCAGCAGACCGATGGCTGGCAAGTGTCCCGAGCGGGGAGTCCATGTCATCGCATTGTCGACTCCAAAGCACCGCTAGTTGGCTGTCAAACTCGAAATGGGCTCATCGAGCAACGCAAGCACTATTCAAGCCGATTCGGAGGGCCGAGTGCAACTGGATTGCAGAGCCGATCGGGTCAGAGCGGATCGGGTCAATCGACGGAGATGTTGAACCGCCGTCGTCGCCACCGAAGCGCCAGCAGCGAACCGATCGCGTAGATCGCGAAGCCCGAGGGCTCGGGGATCAATGAAGGAGGCGCAGGTGCCAAAGGTTCCATCGCACTGGCGACCAACCGGTAAAACTCCGCGTTGTTCCCGTTGAAGTTGCCACCACGAGGGAAGAAGTTCAGCCCGACCACGGCGCGGCTTCCACTGCGCGCAAGGCGGTAAACCCCAAGATTATCTACTGCGATGACGATCGCACCTGCATCCAACGTCGGTTTGGCACTGGTTGCAGCATTTCCGTACTGCACCGCCGACATGTTGATCGATTGCAGCATGGGGTCAGCCACCGCGACAGGCAAAAGTGAGGTTCCACCTGGACCCTTGGCTCCTGGAATGAAAGGGGAGTAACCCGTCGACATGATCCGTCCACTAACCGACCAAGGAGTCGAGAATCCATATCCACCCAGCACCAGATGACCGCCTCCATCGACGTAATCGGCCAGTAGGTTCCCCAGGCCAACGGGATTCGACGGAGCAAAACTGGTGTAAACCAGGATCGAATCGTAGCCACTAAGGGTGGCCAGGGAGGGGAGCCCTGAGCTATTGACGTTGTGGGATTGGACCGATGCAAACTGTCCGGTCGCCAGCAGACTGTTGACGGTCGAGGCACCCGAGGCGCCGTCGCTATGCAGCACCAGCGAAATGATCGCCGAATAGACCTTCCCTGTGCTTGCCAGCGAAAGGACGATCGCTAGAAAGAGGGAGAGGGGACGCATCAAAGCCACCGCCGATCGGAAAACAAGTCCCTTTTCCGGGACTTGGCTGGCTTAAGGTTGCATCCATCGCACACCAGCGGAGGTCCATTCCGAGCGCCTTATTCTAGTTCGTAAGGGTGTGTCAGTTGTAGCTTTTGTAACGATTTTTTCGACAAAAAACCCCTCAAAATCGCTATTTTACCCATCTTATGGGTGAGTAGGAGGGCCTTCATGCATTCAGGCGACGCGCTGGGAGGCGGAATCCGCTACGGAAAGCAATGCCTTCAGAGCCCCAGCGGCTCGGAAACTCGCCCCAGGCGCGCCGATTCGACGTGTTAGTTCCAAAAGGCGGGTGCGCTGATTTTTCCTTATCTGTGGGTCTTCGATCCACGGGGTCATCACATCGGACACTTGGCGTATTTGCGTTTCCCCCAGCCGCACCGAGAGGAACTCGGGCATCAGGATTTCCCCGGCGATGAGGTTGGGCAGCGTCATGCTGCGGAGGGGGCTGAGCGACCTTCCGATGAGATAGGTGGGTGCCGAAACCCGGTAGATGATGGCGGTCGGGACGCCCCTTGCCATCAATTCCAGACTGACAGAGCCGCTCTTCGACAAAGCGCAATCGGCCATGGCGAGAATCTCCGAGGTCTTTCCGACGCTGAAGGAGATCGACACGGAACGGTCGAGGTCCAAGCACTGATCTTGGCACCAGCGCGCGTGATCCTCTTTGAGCGCGGCGACGGAAAAATGGAGTGGTGTTTTGACCGTTTGCGACAGCCGACGCAGGACGGCCAGTTGCCATGGCCAGTTGTGACGGACTTCATGGCTTCGTGAGCCTGGCAGCAGGGCGACGTGGACGCGATCGACCGGCCGATGGTCGGCCATCCACCGCTGATCGAGAGTTTGCTGGGCGACGTGATCAAAGAAAGGATGACCTACCGATACCACCGGCATGCCTGCCTTGCGGTAATAGTCGATCTCCATCGGTAAACTAGCAAGCACGCAGTCGACTGTGCGACGCATCTTGCCGATGCGCCACCCCCCCCAGGCCCACAACTGGGGTGGGAGATAATAGTAGACAGGAATCCCCTTAGCCTTCGCCCGCTTGGCGATGTGCCAGTTGAATCCAGGGAAATCGACAAGCACCACAGCATCGACCTCGCGCTCCGCGAAAATCGCTTCCGCCTGATCGGCAAAACGAAAGAAATCGCGAAGCTTCGGCAGCACTTCCGCAAAGCCCATCACGGCATGATCGGTCAATCGCACGTCGATGCGGCACCCAGCCCGCTCCATCTGCGGTCCGCCGAAACCCCGAAAGTCAATCATGGGATCGATCGACTTCCAGGCCGCAATCAACCTGGACGCGTGCAGATCCCCGCTGGGGTCGCCCACAGAAAAGAAAATGCGTTGCCCCATCCTGCCTGGTTTCCTTGTGCCGGACCTCCGATTTTCCCATCCCCACAGCTCCCATTTCAACCCGTTTGGCTGGTCCAAGTCAAAGCCAATCCCGCTCCAGTCGATCGACATTCCCCGTCCAAGCCCTTGCCCTGCCGAACGCTAGCTCTCAAGATCAGTCCGTGGCCTGCGTCGACACCAAACCCAACATGAGGAAAGCAGCAAGCAACATGGAATCATCGAACCCGGATCCCTGGGTAGGAGAAGGACTTCGGCCGAGGAAAAGGGGACATCTCCAACCAGTCGACAGCTATCTGACCGGGAGCTGGGATGCTCTTGGCGCGGGAGCCCCTGTGCTGGTCGCCCTCGCGCAGATCGCCAGCCAGGCGATGGTCGATAACGATCCATTCAACCTGGATCAGTTGTCGATCGAGGCGCGGGCGATTTTGGTGTCGGCCAAATCGCGCGGTGTGATCGAGATCAAGGGAGTCCCCGCCGCCTTCGATCCGGCAGATCGCTGGATTGCCGTCTATGTGCAAGTCGATGAAGATCGGACGCTTGCGTTTCGAAGTCGTGAGCAGCCCGAGGTGACGATTCGATTCCTGGAAGGCTTTCGTCAGCTTTGCCAGGGCGGACTGGTAGTCCACCATCTGCATCACGATTTCTCTCTCTCCCACCGAGGTTTCCAACTAGCGCGTCAGCAAGACGAATCCTCGGTAAGGGAGGCGCTCCAGTGGGGTGTTGAAGAGTCGTTCGGATAGGATTCGCCTCGGCGGTTCTCTTCATCTTGGTAGGGTGTGTGAGGCCGTCGGTCGTGTGAGAGACATTCCAAGAGCTGGATCGATGGGGAGCGTAGGTGGCCCCATGCCGTTCGTCGCGACGGCGGAACACACCAAGGTGTTCGATCGCCGCATGGTCCTACGGCTGATCGTTCCATATCTTGGTCGTCCCTCATCGTGCATCTTGGTAGGGTGTGTGAGGCCGTCGGTCGTGTGAGAGAAATTCCAGGTGCTGGATCGATGGGGAGCGTAGGTGCCCCATGCCGTTCGTCGCGACGGCGGAACACACCAAGGTGTTCGATCGCCGCATGGTCCTACGGCTGATCGTTCCATATCTTGCTCGTCCCGCATCCTGCAGTCGAGCACGACTACCGGCCGTCCGCCTGTGGCGGTCTGGCCTGAGTAGGAGTAGGAGTACGAGTACGAAAGGTTAGGTCGAGTCTCTCGGTCACTGGGCGGGGGCCTGTGCGACCAATTGGCCTTTTCCGATCGGAAGCACCACCCACGGCCAGCCTGCTTCCTGCAGAACTTTTTCCAGCCCTTGGGTTTCCTCAGGATGGCTGGTCGCGTTGTCGGCGATCAGCCATCGGCCAGGTTTGAGGATTTCTTGAAGCTGCGGAAACCAAAAAGCGTACTGATGGCGGTCGCAGTCGAGGAAAATCAGATCGAATGACTTTGGGGCGCACTCCTTCAGAAAGTCCCCGGCCTCTCCCAGATGCAATTCCACTGTCTGCAGCGGAAGGCCGCTTTGGCGCAGATTCTCCCGGGCCAAGTCTTGCTTCCAGGCTTGCCTTTCGACCGATACGACCACCCCCCCTCGCTCGACCAGTGCGCCGGCGATCCACAGCGTGGAGTAGCCGCAGGAGGTTCCCAGTTCTAGGACGCGATCGATCCGATGCGCCCGGATCATCCAGACCAGGAACTGCCCTGTGTCTGGGGTGATGGAGAGCATCTTCTGGGCTCTCTCCTGCGCATCGGCATCGTGTGCGACGCCAGAGTCATGCACATGCTGCAGCAGTCTCGTCAGCCGCTCTTTCCACAACGCGTCATCCAACGAAACCGCCTCCTTCCCTTCCCCGCCCCGCAATCGACTCGATCGACGCAACGCTTGGTCGATCGAGCCGAGGCGAATGCCGGTAGGGTCTACTTGAACATCGGCGATTGGGCATCCCCGCGCGACAGGAGGTAAGCGACCAGATCGAGCACTTCGTCCTGATTGAGCTTATCCAGTAGCTCGGCAGGCATCAGCGAAACGGGCGAGGGCTTTTCGGTTTCGATCTCCGATCGATCGATGATCACGGTCTTGGTGGCATCTTCGGGATCGACCACCATCGTGATCTTGCCATCGACATCGCTGACGATGCGCCCGGTGTGGACGGCACCTTCTTCGGTCTGGATGATGGTGGTCTTGTACTGGTCGGAGATCACCTGGCTGGGCCTGACGATCGCATCGACCAGATCGCTGGGTGCGAATCGTCCGGCGGCTTGTGTCAGGTCGGGACCGGTGGCTCCCCCTTCTCCGCCGAAGCGGTGGCAGACAACGCATCGCGCGGCGGCATACATTTTGCGACCATTTTCGAAGTTCCTACCCTTCAGTCCTTCGCCTACCCAGTTGGCGATTTCCGAGGTGCTATAGGTTTTTCCAGGACCCTGCGGCTTGGGCAGTTCCTTGGGAAGCGGCGTTGGCTTTCGCAAGCCGGTCGCTTCCAGAACGAATCGTTCTTGGTCGTTGCTGTTGGTGTAGGCATCCTCCGCCGCATTCAGAAGGAACTTCTGGTAGCTGTTGCCCCCCTGCCATCCTTGTGCCTTTTGGAACCACTGGAAAAACTCTTTCTTCTGATCGACGGTCCAGCCCTCTTTGAGATTGCGGAGGGAGAAAGCGTAGGCGAACTGCTGGAGGTCGGGTTGATTGTCCAACATGGCGCTGATCGAAGCACCATAGCCGCGGTTGCGCTGTAGGATCTCCCGGAAATCCGCTTCGCTCAGCGGGCTTTGTTTGGACAGTAGCGGAAGTGTCTTGGTAGCCAGTGTGGGGGACTGAAGGAAGGTCAGCAGGATGACCAGTTCGCGATCCAGCGCTGGATCGTCGCTGGGGAAAATCCGATCGAGCTTTTCCCGAAGCGTTACCGTCTGCCGATCCTCGATCGCACCCAAGCGGATCAGCGCCAGTTGCAGGGCACGGCAGTAATCGAGTCGCAGGGAGTTGGGAAGAGCCTCCACATCGACGCTGGCTAGCCGATCGATCAGCGGGTCGCGGTCGGCGTGATCTCCCATGCGTGCCAGCGCGATGGCGCCCTGGAAGAGGGCCAGGGGCGACTGCTGTCGAAGGACTTTTTCTTTCCAAAGTTCGATCGGGAGCCATTCGAGTGCCACGCGGGCTGCATAGCGGATGTATCGATCGTGGTGCCCCAGGTGAGCCAAAACTTCCGTTGCGACCGCTTCCGGATTGGCGACTCCAGGACGATGGTACGATTCCAGTTTCCTGCGAAGCAACATCAGTTCGGTCGGTTCTTCCGCCGCCACCGGCTTGGTCGACTGATCGCCGACGTATCGCACCCGGTACAGTTCCGACTGCGTGCCTCGTCCCCCAATCGTGAAGTACATGTGGCCGTCGGTGCCGATCGTCACGTCGGTCAGTGGCAGCGGGGTGCGGGAGACGAATTCTTCCTTGACGGCATGGTACGTTGCGCCATCGGGAACCGTGTGGATCGCGTACATCGTGCCGAAGGTCCAGTCGCAGATGAAGAGTGCCTTCTGGTAGTTGGCAGGGAATTTTGCGCCGGTCCCAAAGGCGACTCCCACAGGCGATCCTGGACCGATGTCGACCAGCGTGGGAAGGCTGTCGGCGTATTGGTTCGGCCATTTCCCTGTGCCGCTCCGCCATCCGAATTCGCTACCGCTGGTCGCATGCACTACACGGGTGGGACGATACCAGGGGGTTCCCATATCCCATTCCATGTCGGCATCGTAGACGAACATCTCCCCGGCAGAGTTGAAATCGAAGTCGTACTGATTGCGATATCCCACAGTGAACATCTCCCAGGTCTTTCCCTCCGGATCGGTTTTCGCGATCCAGCCACCAGGAGCCAGGATACCTGCCGCATGGCCGTTAGCGTCCCACTGTCTGGGAAGTAGAAGGTCTTCATCCCAAACCGGCTGGACGCGACTGGAGTGGCCCTCGGGCAAGGTGGCGCGGAGCTGTTCCTTGCGCGGACCTCCCATGGTCTGAGGGGGAGCCGAGAGCTGGCGGTCCGAAGGTGGCTTGGTATGGTTGCCACAGCAGACGTAGATCGACTTCCCATCGGGTGCCAGTCGCAAGGCATGCGGACCATGCTCACCACCCCCGCGAAACTCCATCAGCTTGTCGACCTTGTCAAACTGGTCGTCCTGGTTGGTGTCGCGCAGTCGATAAAGACCGCTTCCGGGCCCACCATTGATCGACACGTAGAGGCTATCGAAGGCGAAAAGCAGGCCTTGGGCCGAAGTGATCGGCACATCCAGTTTCTCGACGATCGTCTCCTGATCCGTACCTGGTTCCGGCGGAGTGATCCGGACCAGCCCCTTGTCGCCCTGATCGCTGGCGATCAATCTTCCTTGCGGATCGGTGGTCAGACAGACCCATGAACCCAGTTCGTCCTTGGGGACGCGGA
Organism: Pirellulaceae bacterium; assembly: GCA_044371425.1. Taxonomy (GTDB): domain Bacteria; phylum Planctomycetota; class Planctomycetia; order Pirellulales; family Pirellulaceae; genus JBEISR01. Next base: position 46,244 of record JBILTR010000005.1, read on the forward strand.
ACAGCCGTTCGATCGCAAAGCCCTCGGGAATCGCGAAAGCACTCTGGTTGGAATTGGGAGCACCTCCCAGCATCTCTCCCCAGGGAGCATCTCCATAGCGAGCCACTTCTTTGGCAGGCGATTTCTGGTCGCGCTGGTTTTTGGGAGCCGCCGTCCAGGTCTTGTCGGTTCCCAAGGTGCTGACCGACCCCTGGCCATCGACCATCGCACCCTTGACCACCAAGGCGGCCGGTCCACCATCATTCCAGACTTCCACCTCGATCAGGTTCTCTCCCTCCTTCAGCATTTTGGCCACATCGACGGTGACTCCCTCAGACCATTCGTCGCTGCTGCCGATGACTTTTCCATTGAGCGACAGGATGAGGTGGTTGTCGCAGGAGGCAGAGATCCAGGCTGCCTGAGCCTTTCCTGCGGGGAACGATTTGCTGATCACATACCGCGCATCTGGATTCTCGCCCCAAATCCACTTCGGCTTCTCCCCTTCCTGGAGTGCCTTGCGCATCAGGGAGTCGTTGGTTGCCGCCGGGACCGATGCCTGAGTGGCCGCTGCCTCCCAGGCCTGCCGGTAGAGCCTCCCTTCCTCTCCCCAAACCATGGGAGAGCAGAAGGCAAGCAGGGGAAAAATTGAGAAGGGGCGAGGGAATCTAGCCATGGAGGAGTCACCTTGGAAGGGAGGATCGAGGAAGGAGGGGTCGACCCGAGAGGATCGAGAACGACGGATGCATGGGCTCTTCAGAAGTGATTGCGGCTTAGAAGCATAAGCTACTGCTTTTTATCGTACTGGTGGTCGTACTCCATGAAATGGTACTGGGACTCGAAATGAAGCCTTAGGACACCGGGGCATCGAGTACCAGAACGAGTCCGCGTTGCTGAGAGAAATCAAAGCAATGATCGACGAAATGACCCGAAGAACTGGTGCATGGATCCCGTCCATTCATCGTAATCGCCCCCGAGGAACAATCGCAACGCGCTTCCTCGGGGGGGATTCGGTAAGGAGTTTGTCTACCTGCCCAGCTGCTCGGCAAGCGACGGAGCGCCATAGATCGAACGGAGCGCTTCGAGCACCGCGGCGATATGGACGGAAACCGAGCGACCGACGGTGTCGGAGTAGTAGTAGTCGGCGGTCAGGCTCTGGATGTTGCCATCGAAAATGATGCCGACCATATTCCCCTGGCGATCGACCACAGGCGAACCCGAATTGCCACCGATGATGTCGGCGGTGGAAACGAAGTTGTAGGGGGTCTGGCCCTTCATCTTGTCCTTCGCCTTCTTCCAGCTTTCCGGCAGCACCCACGGATCGGTCGATTCATGCGACGCCTCATGCTCAAAGGCCCCCGCCATCGTGGTGTAGGATGGGATGGTCTGGCCATCCAGGGAGTATCCCTTCACCGGACCGAATGCCAGACGCAGGGTAAAGGTAGCGTCGGGATAGACGCTATCCCCTTCGACCGCAAACTTGGCCTGCGTGATCTTGGCATACGCCTGCCGTTCGATCTCATCCAGCTCATCGCTGATCTTTTGCAGTCTCCGGTACTCGGTCTCCATCGCGGCAGCCAATCGAACCATCGGATCGGTCGAGCGGCCGATGGCGGCGACGCCCCCCGAAGCCAGTTCCTTGCGCGCAGCGACATCGATCAGCTTGGTCCCATCGACCAGCTCGCTGGCTCTTGCGCGAGGCGACTTGCCGTCCAGCAGGGTGGCTACCAGAGGATCATCGCCGCCGCGATCTTCTACCATGCGCGCCAGTTCATCGGCCAGCATCACCTTTTCCAAATCGGGGTAGATGGGGGCTGGCGAGTAGAGCGCCTGCAGCATCGACTCCCGGTTGGAATCGCGGAATTCCCGCAGCCGTTCGGTGCTGGCCTTGGCATCCTCCGCAGCCATCAGCACTAGGTTCTGTGCGATCCCGTAAAGGCTGGATCGCAGCGATGCCGATTGGCCTTGGAGTTCCAGGCGACGCTTCTGCACCTTGGTGATCTCCTCGAAGGCACTGGCCAAGGGCGCAAGTTTCGGATCTGCCTCCAGCTTGGCGATCAGTTGCTCTTCATACGCCTCTCTTTCCTTGAGGAATGCAGGGTCTTGAAGCCCCTCCAGCATCCCGGTGTACGCCTTGCGGGAATTCTGAATTCCAAACAGATCATCCTTCGACCGCCTCTTCTGCTCCGGGCCTCCGAACCCATACTGTTGCAACAGAACTTCCTTGCGACGCAGCAGGTTCAGCGTATCGGGTAATCGGTGATCGCGCTGGTAGCGCATCGCATCGGCGGTGTAGATTCGGCGCGTCCGGCCAGGGTTGCCCGATACAAAGACCAGTTCCCCTTCCTTGGCTCCCTCTGGATTCATCTTCAGAAAATGTTCGATCTTCGCCGGCTTGCCATCTTCATAGACCCGAAAGAGGGTGACATCCAAGCAGTATCTGGGGTATTCGAAGTTGTCGGCATCTCCACCAAAAAACGCCGCGCCTGCTTCAGGAGCCCAGACCAGGCGCACGTCGGTGTACTTCTTGTAGCGGTAGAGGTGGTACTGGCCGCCACCATAGAGCGTCACCACGTCGCTTCTCAGACCGGTCGCCTCCAGCGACTTCTTTTCGATCTCCGCCATCTTCGCCTGACGTGCCTTGGCGGCCTCCGCGGGGCTCATCGAAGGATCGACCGCCTGGTTCACCTCGGCCGTCACCTCCTCGATCGCCACCAGCTGATTGAGCTCCAGGTCGGGGGCGGGGATCTCTTCGGCTAGGCTTTTGGCCAGAAATCCATCCTCGTTGTAATTGTGTTCGGCCGTCGACAGCTTGTAGAGCGTATCGGAGGCGACGTGGTGATTGGTCAGCACGAGACCATCGGAGGAAACGAACGAAGCCGAACCGCCTGAATTGAAGCGGACCGACGACTTCATCAGGTGTTCCAGCCACGCATCGGTGGCTTCAAAACCATACACCTGCTTCAGATGTGCCTTGGGGACCCGATTGAACAGCCACATTCCCTCGTCCGCCTTCAACCAGCGTTCCTGCGACATGCAAGAAAATCCTCCAGCGATCCAGCCCCCCAGCAGCAATCCTCCTACCTGGAGGGTTTGTCTCACGCGGCTATTCCAATTCCGTATCACGGTCGATGCCTCCCATAGCTCGATTCCCATCGATGTAGATCCTCGAAGAATTCTTCCAGGCCCCATCAGGGTAAACTTCCCCGGTCCATGAGGAAACCGGGGGCCTGTCTGGATTGCCCGAACTCCCGATCGACGATTCACTTGGATCGAAAGAATCGTGTGGCACCCGAGGTTGGCACAGCATCGGGTGACTCCACCGGATGGCTGGGAAAAAAGGACGTTCTCAATTCCTTGTCGGCGGTCATCCTGGAAAGCAAAAGGAGCAGACTTCCATGGTCCGGCAGCAGCCAAGGGAAAACCGGTCGATGGACTGCCAGCAAGGGAACATCTCTTCCCCCTGATGGCCGTTTCGATCGAGTGGCGCAGTCTCTTGGTTTCGCGCAAAGACTTCACGCGGCGAAGAAAAGCAAGCCGCCGATCCGTCGTAGGCGCATCACAGCCGGTTCCATCCGCGATTCCACCTGTCGATTCGAAGCGGACGCATGGTCGCGATTCCAACCTGCAATCATTCCCGTTGGACCGAAACAAACGAGCTCAATTCTCGAGGAAGCGTGGCTGGCCGGTGTACCGCGCTACGGCATCCGGATCGAGCTCGATCCCTAGACCCGGTGCATCGGGAATCGCCAGCATGCCCTGCTGGTCCAGCTTCCAGGGAGTGGTGGGAAGACAATCGATGAATGGGGATCCCGTGAGGTACTCGACGTAGCGCGTTCCGGGGATGGCCGAGGCCAACTGGAGATCAGCGGCCAGGCCGACAGCGGTGTTCCATCCATGGGGAACGAATTCGACGCCGCAGTCGAGTGCCATCCAGGCGATCCTCCGTTCTTCGCTGATCCCGCCGACCTTGGTGACATCGGGCTGGACGATATCGAAGGCGCGCTGTTGCAGCCAAGGGAAGAAGGACTGGCGTCGGGTGAGCACTTCGCCGCCGGAAATGGGGACGGGGGAAAGCTCTCGGAGACGGATGAAGTCCTCCAGTGCATCTGGCTGAAGGGCTTCCTCGAACCAAGCGACTTGGTAGTTGGCAAGCATCCGCGCGGTCTGCAGCGCCCACTTGTATCGGCCTGGCCAGTAGGCATCGCTCCCGCCGGCGTCGACCATCAGCTGGCAGTCGTTGCCAATCGCATCGCGCGCCGCCTGCACGATCGCTTCATCGATCGACGGCTGACGCCTGCCGAAGGGCCCCCATCCAATCTTGAAAGCGCGAAAGCCCTGCGACTTGACCTCCAGCAACCGATCCCGCATCTTCGCAGGTTCGTCCATCAATAGCGATGCGTAAGGCTGCACTTTCTCGCAGTAGCGACCACCCAGCAGACGGCTGATCGGCTGCCCAGTCGCCTTGCCCAAAAGATCCCAAAGCGCGATGTCGATGCCGCTGATGGCGTGCGTGATCGCGCCGCCGCGGCCCAGCCAGAACATATGCTGATGCAGTTTTTCGCTGACCCTCTCCGGCTCGATCGCCGACTCCCCGATCAACAGCGGCCGCAGGATCTCCAGGGAGGCGCTGACCAGCGACTGGCTGGTGAAGACGCTTCCCAGACCGACCATCCCGGCGTCGGTATGGACAGCGACCAGCGTATGGACGCAATCTTCCGGCTGCAGTTCGTTGCTCCAGCCCCCTTCAGGTGTCGCGCCGCGCAGACCGGCACATCGGACTTCAGTGATCTTCATGATGGTTGCAGCTTGCGCTGGTAAAGGAGGACTTTCGGTTCGAAGGAAACATCAGGATCAAGCGGGAAGATGGGGCGTGGGCAACGCTGGTGCCCCAGCCGTTTCAGGTTGGCGCTGCTGGAGCCATCGGCGTCCACCCCGATCATCGCTCGACACCATTGTGCATACATCGGGAACTGGCAGTGAGGGCTTTTGATGACGACGGCTTCAAAGCGACGGGGATCCTGCCCATGAGCCAGGAAGAGGGTGCGATCGTAGAGGCTGACAGCGCGACTGGTGGCGACGATGGTCATCGAACCTGATTGCAGGAGTGCCGTTGGGCCAGCATCCCAGCGTTCGCCGAACGATTCGCTGGTCAACCGACCATCTCCAAGCATGCGGACCTGCACCTCCAGCGGGATTGGGGAAAAGCGCCCGGGGTCCAGGGAACCACCCAACGGAATCGTCAATCTATGGCCGACCCCGGCCGCAAAAGCGGCGGCGACGGCCGGTGCATCGACGATCGGCAGAAGGACCGAACCGGGGTAGCCCGCCTGCAGCAGAGCACGCAGGATCTCATTGGAATCCCCAGAGGCCCCGCTGCTGGTGGCATCGGCTGCGTCGACCAGTCCCCATGTCCCCCTCTCGCCCAAGCGATGGGCTTCGCAAAGCCGTTTAGCCATCGCCTCCAGAGAGACCAGGGGCACCTGCATCGCCTGGTGATGGTCCCAAAAGAGCGTCGCCATGCGCAGGGCCTGCTCAGTTGCCCATGCTGGATCGCCATCGGCGACGACGATGCTGGAGGTTTGCAGTTCCGGCACATCGGTGAAGGGATTGCTGATGAACATCCCGGCAGATAGTCCCTGCCTGGTGGATTCCAGTTGTTGGGCCATCCTCGTGCAGTTTCCAAAGAGCCCCGTTTCGGTGATCAGTTCATCGCCGCGCACCAGAGCCGGTATCGTGACGCGGGCCGTCACGGGCGAAACGCTGCCATCGAGAATGCGAAGCAGCAGTCGGGCTGCTCGCGCCCCGGTTTCGTAGAAGTCGACGTGAGGGTAGGTGTGGTAGGGAACCACGGCATCGCAATGTCGCAGCATGCGATCGGTGAGGATCCCGTGGAGATCCAGCGATACGACGATCGGGGTCGAACTTCCGAACCTTCCTGCGATCTGTTCCAGAAGGTACCCTTCCGGATCCGATTGCTGCTGGGAGGCCATCGCACCATGCATCGAGAGATAGATACCGTCGACTGGTCCCTGGCGGCTGGCTTGGTCGATCGCCTGCAGCAACTCCCCGGCGATTGTCTGCCAGCATGCTTCACGCAGGGTGCCACCTGAGGTGATGAAGTGCGCGCTGTAGGTCGGGACGATGACGAGGTCAGGATGCTGGTCGAAGACCGATAAGGCACCGCCGACTTCATTGCGAACTTGGCGATGGTAGGCCAGCAAGGCTTCCCCTCTGCGAACCGCAAAATCCTCGTAGCGGCTGAGATGCGGATTGAAGGTCGATACCTCCTGTTTGCATTCGGCGATCAGCAGACGCATCGATGAAACTCCCGTTCTTCTTCCCTGTCCCCCCAATCCGGATCGGATGGATGGGGTCATCCGATCGCTTTCGAAGCAACACCGATCGGTGCCATCGGTGGATGGCGCGTCCAACGGAGCAGCGTCCAGAGGATCAGTGCGGCGGCCAGTAGGTAGGCTAGAGCGGCCAGATCCAGCAGTCTGGGGATCCCCAGTGTCTGCTTCCAGAGGCCGACCGACCAGGGGGCAAAGCCCGATAGCAGCGCACCGAAGAAGTTCAGCAATCCGACAGCCAGAGCGCGATTCTCAGCCGAGACCACTTCGAAGGCAGCGGGAAAAATGTTGCCTGCCAGGAGACCGCTGAATAGACCAAATCCAGCCAGGTGGATCTGAGTCGCCGCCAGCGTCTGGCTGGATCCGATCCCGTGCAGACAGGGAGCGCACAGAAGGAGGCTGGCAAGCAGCACCCAAAAGCGTCCGCGAGGGGTCACCTGCGCCAGTCGATCGGCGATCCAGCCACCAGAGAAAAGCCCTACCAGCGTGGCGGCTTGCATCCAGAAGCTGGCCTCCCAGGCAGCCTTTGCGGTGGAGAGCTGAAACTTCTGCTGCAGGAAGTTGGGGGTCCAGCTGTAGAGCATCCAGAGTCCAAAGACGAAGATCGGAAAGATGATGCAAAGCATGCAGTAGATGCGGGTCGACAGGAGCTGCTGAAAGGAGGCCAGCGACCAGGAAGCTTTCTTTTCGGTGGAATCGGTCGACGGCGTCTTGCTTCCAATCACGAGGTGGTAGGGGATCGCATAAAGCAGTCCCGCCAGACCCATCGAGTAGAAGGCCAATCGCCAATGCCCCTGCTCGGTCATCCATCCACCAAACCATGATCCTGCGACACTGCCGACGATCTGTGCGGTGGTCAGGCTGGCGATGGCTCGCGATCGATACTGGGCCGGCACAGCCGAAGCGGTCATGGCGATCGCGGCAGGCATGAAGAGCGCTTCGGAGATTCCCATCAGACCCCGAAGGACCAACAGCATGATCCCGCTCGCAACCGCTCCAGTCGCCAACGTCACTAGGCTCCAGATCGCCAAGCTACCCACCACCATCCGCCGACGGCACCAGCGATCAGCCGCCCATCCGGCCACCAGCGATCCAATGCCATAGACCCAGAGGAAAATGGCACCTGTCATCCCCAACTGCTCGTCGTTCATCCCCAGATCGCGACGGAGCGCCGGGAACATGGAGAAGACGGCTTGGCGATCGCAGTAGTTCAGGAAATAGGCGATCCACATGGCAACCACCAGGCCGATCGCAGATGCCGGCAGGGGCTTGCTGGCGGTCGACGCAAGATCCTCGACCATCAGAGGGCACCTTTGCGAATCGTGCGGGAGAGGACTTCCTTTGGGTCGGCCGGTTGGGCGATGACGGCGACGCAGTCGCCCTGCTGAGTGCGGCAGGGAACCCGGTGGCAGATCAGATAGCCAGCGCGCGGAGCGGTGATCAGGGCCGGTTGGCGTTGGGGTTGTTCCAGATCATGCAAGGCGCCGATCGGATCGCTCTGCTCTAACCAGGCTCCCAGGTCCGCCATCATCTCCAGGATGCCCGACTGGGGTGCCATCAGGTAGTTGTCCCCCTCCAGCGCTTCGACCAGAATCGTCTCGGGCAATCCCAGCTTCCGTCGATCAGGCACCTCCCCTTCCAGCAGACCGACGTGGACCAACACCTGCCGCAGACCTTTCTGCGCGATGCGATGGACGGCTGCCGAGACGCCTTCGCCTCCTCCCAGTTCCGTGGTCACCACCAGCTTGCCCTGGTTCTCCGCCTCCACCGGCAACAGACCAGTTCCGGCGATATCGGCGTAGAGGAAGGCGAAATCGGTTCCCCAGGCCAGCATCGCCTCCATCATCCGCCGACGCTGATCGAGATCCTCGACGACGTGCATGTGGGCGCAGGGGACGAACTCCATACCGCGGCCACCCGAGTGGATATCGATCACCACATCGCTCATCGGGAAAAGCGTGTGGGTCAGGTAATGAGCGATCTGGCTGGTCACCGGGCCGTCGGGGGTTCCGGGAAAGGCCCGATTGAGATTCATTCCGTCCAGGGGCGATAGTCGGGTGGCTGCCTGAGCCGCCGGGAAGTTTAGGGAGGGGATCAAGATCAGTCGACCACGAACCTCTTCTGGTCGCAACGTTCTTGCCAGATTCATCGCCGCGACCTGTCCCTGGTATTCATCGCCATGATTGCCACCCAGGACCAGCACCGTGGGACCCTCACCGCGGGCGATGGTGGTGATGGGGATCATGACTTGCGCCCAACCGCCGAGGTTGTGTGAGTAGGGGACTCGGAGAAATCCCTGCTGCCGGCCAGGTCGGGAAAAATCGATCGACGTCGAGATCATGGAAAGTCATCTGCTAAGGAGAACGTTCAGGCGAAGACTTGGTGGAAGACACGAGCTTCCTGTTCGATGCCGGTCAGGCGTTGATCGAGACCTTGGTGGAAGTAGGTGAGCAGTTGGTGATCGAGGCCCATGGCGTGAAGGATGGTGGCGTGGAGGTCGCGGACGTGACAGGGTTCCTCCACCGCCGCAAAGCCCAGTTCGTCAGTCGCCCCGATCGCCTGGCCTCCACGGATGCAACCGCCGGCCAGCCACATGGTGAATCCATGCCAGTCGTGATCGCGACCCGGCTTGTCGACTCCTTCACTGGTGGGTGTGCGTCCGAATTCGCCACCCCAGATCAAAAGTGTCTCCTCCCACAGTCCGCACCGTTTCAGATCGGTGATCAGCGCGGCGATCGGCTGATCGGTTTCCCCAGCATGCGTTAGGTGGTTGGTTCTGCAGTCGTTGTGACCGTCCCAGGTATCTTCGATATGGCCCCCTCCCGAATAGAGCTGGATGAAGCGGACGCCTCGTTCTAGCAGCCTTCGAGTGATCAGGCATTTTTGTCCGAAGTCGGTGGTGCGTGGGTCGTCAATCCCGTAGAGCTGACGAGTCTCTGCGGTCTCCCGCTGGAGATCGACCGCTTCGGTCGCCGCCGTCTGCATCCGAAAAGCCAGTTCATATGACTCCAACCTCGCCGCCAGTTCGCTCTCCCCGGGCCTGGTTTCCAGATGGATTGAATTGAGCTGATGGAGGAGGTCCAGCCCATCGCGCTGGGTTTGGTCGGTGGTTCCTTGGGGTGTTGCCAGGTCGAGCAGAGGAGGGTTACCGCTGCGGAAAAGGGTTCCTTGAAGATTCGCCGGCATGTAGCCGCTGGACCAGTTCGATGCGCTGCCGATCGGACCTCCGCGTGGATCGGTCATGACAACGAAACTGGGGAGGTTCTCCTGGAGGGTCCCCAGGCCATAGCTGAGCCACGAACCGAGAGCGGGTTTTCCGATGAAGACGCTGCCTGAATTCATCTGCAGGCAGCCGGAAGCATGCGCGGCGGTGTCGCTGTGCATCGATCGGATGACGGCCAGCGAGTCGGCGTGCCGAGCCAGATGGGGATAGATGCTGCTGATGGGCAGTCCGCTTTCCCCATGCTGCTGGAAGGGAAAGAAACTTTTGGTCAGATGCCCGACCGGTCGGCCGTTGGACCCCACGGCCAGAGCGCCGGAGTAGGAGGTGCCATGGTATTTCTCAAGCTGCGGTTTCGGATCGAAGGTATCGACCTGACTGGGGCCTCCATTCATAAAGAGGAAGACCGCTTGCGTCGCCTTGGGTGCGAAATGGGGGCCATGAGATGCGATGGGTGCATCGGTGGCCAGCAGGTGATCGCGAGCTAGGCGATCGAGCAGAGCAAGCCCTGCAAATCCACCTGCAGTCTCCCAGAACATCTGTCGACGCGTCTGGCCACAGGGCATCGGATTGGGTGCAAAACGTCGCCAGCGCATCGCGCGACTCCGATCTAATCTGGATAGACGAATTCGTTCAGGTTCAGCAGCACGCGGGTGGCCTGCTGCCATGCGAAGAGGTCGGCCTGCCGATCCGTTTCTGGACCGTTCGGGGCGTTGGCATGCAGTCGATGCCACTCTTGGCGCTGCCGCACCAGAAACCGCTCCATCGCCGATCGCTCCGCCTCGCTGGGGGCTCGGCAAAGCGCCGTCCGCCATGCCGCGACGATCCGCTCCCATTCCGAAGAGGCATGCTGATCGTACAGTCTCTCCGCCCAGTGCTTCGACTGTTCCATCACCAGATCGCCGTTGTAGAGGCTGAGCGCCTGAGTCGGGGTGGTGGTGGTGGCGCGCTGGCCGCTGGAGCGGGTGGTGTCGCACAGATCGAACACCTCCAGCATCGGCAGGATCAGCGATCTCTTAGTGAATGCATACAAGGTTCTGCGCGACGCGGTCGCCGGATCGTAGGGGGGCCAGATCGATGTCTTGTCGGCATGGCTTTCCAACGCCTCGCGCGGCACTTGTGGATAGATAGCAGGTCCGAAAAGCGATCGGTCCAACTGTCCAGAAACCGAAAGGATGCTATCGCGAATCGGTTCGACTTCCAGCCGCCTGCGAGGGTAGCGCCACACCAGCCGATTCTCCGGGTCGATTCTCTGCTGGAGTGGTCGAATGGCACTGCTTTGCCGGTAGGTGCTGCTGGTGACGATCAGTCGACTCAGCTTCTTGATCGACCAGTCCGCATCATGGATCAGCCAGTGGGAAAGGAAATCGAGCAGCTGTGGGTGGGTTGGAGGCTGACCGGTCAGGCCAAAATCGTTAGGGGTGCGCACCAGTGCCTCGCCGAAATGCCATTGCCAAACGCGATTGACCAGAACGCGTGCGGTCAGCGGATGATCCGGATCGATCAACCAGTGCGCTAGGGAAAGTCGCCTGCGCGAACTGGACGCGTCGGGGGCCAGCAAAGTGAATTGGGATCGCAGAATTTCAGGAGGCGCTGGCGTGACGAGTTCACCAGGGTGCGATGGGTTGCCTCGCAGTAGAACATGAGTGGGAGCAACCGGTCCAGGCGGCTCATCCAACAAGTAGCCCTGCATGGCTGCCAATTTTGCTTCCTGAGGCATGGTCTGGCGCTGCGCCACACTGGCGACAGGAAGCGTTTTCTCTGTTCTTCCATCGCGGGGACGCACCAGTGGCTGGACGAAGGCCACCATGCTGTAGTAGTCGCGCTGGGTCAGCGGATCGAACTTGTGATCGTGACAGCGGGCGCAGCCCAGCGTCAGTCCAAGAAATGCCTGACTGATGGTGCTGACGATATCATCCAGCTGGTCCATCCGATCGGCGGCGGGATCGGCCGGCTCGTCGTCCCAGGGGCCCAGGCGCAGAAAGCCGGTCGCCAAAATGGCCTCTGGGGTGGCTTGGTCTAGTTCATCGCCAGCCACTTGGTGCAAAATCAACCGATCAAAGGGAAGGTCGGCCAGAAAGGCACGCACGATCGTATCTCGATAGCGCCATACCTCCGGCTTGGCCGCGTCCCGTTCGTACCCGTTGGAATCGGCGTAGCGGACCACATCCAGCCAGCGCCTCGCCTGCCGCTCAGCATAACCCGGACTGGCCAGCAGCTCATCCACCAACCGCTCGTACGCCGCCTCCGATGGATCGGCTTCCCATCGCAGTTGCTGCGGGATGGAAGGTGGCAGGCCGGTCAGATCGAGGAAAAGTCGCCGAAGCAGTTGGGATGGTTCGGCAGGAGGGCTGGGAGTCCAATGCCGATCCTCCAGGGATTTGGCGATGAAGGCATCGATCGGATGGGTGGTCCAGGCGGCCGAGTCGACTTGAGGCACTTCGGGACGCTGGAGCGGCTGGAAAGACCAGTGCTGATCGGGCTGCGCGGCGACCGATGGAGGCTGCGCCATGTCGACGGGATCGGCTGGCGCCCCTGCGTCGATCCAGGCGCCAAGCTGCTGGATTTCCTGCGGGGTCAATGGACTCCCTTTCGGAGGCATTCTCAGCGATGGATCGGCCGAGCTGACTCGTTCCATCAACGATCCACGAGACCCAGTCTTTTCGGGAAGCACCGATCCACTGGCGCCACCGGCGTGGACAGCGGGGAGCGAGTCGAGTCGCAGGCCGCCTTCCTGCTGCACTGCGCCATGGCAACTTAGGCATCGCCGTCGCAGAAGGGGCTGGATCTGTCGGGAATAGCTTGGAGCCTTCGAATCGGCGGCGGTGGATTCCACGACGGGCGATTGACCGATAGCATCCAGCGGCGGCCCGCAAGCGGCCAACAGGAACGCCAGCAAGACGCCGGCCACCTGATGCCTGCGGATCGATCGAATCGGTAGCGGAAAATCGCTTCGCATGGGAGAGGTGGGAATCGCGTGTTGCAGGGGAAGAAAGCCGACGCGACTTTTTAACCTAGCAGGCTCGGGGGCAGCGATCAAAAGAAATCGTGTTGGCATCAAGCCGCCGCCGGAAAAAAAAAGAAAGCGGCTCGAGCATCCCGAAGGTGCTCGAGCCGCTTCGACGAACCGCGTCTAGCGACTCAGCCGACCGTTCGTTTTAGCGAACGAAGCTGGTCTGGATGACGCGGCGCTTGCTGTTCAGGTAAGCGCTGGGATCCACAACAGGAGCAGGAGCAGCGGCGGGAGCCGGAGCAGCCTGGATGGCAGGAGCGGCAGGAGCGGTGGTGGTGGTGCCACTTCCGCAGCTGCTGCAGCCGCTGGTTGGGATCGAAGCGCAGGTATCGCAAGCCGCTGCATCGCAGCTAGCCTTCTTCTTGAACAGACGGCTAAGAAGCCCTTGGTGCTTCTTGCCGGAGAACAGGCCGTTGCCGTCGCAACCAGCAGCAGCGTTTTCCGCTCCGCAGGAAGGAGCCGCAGCGGCGCATCCGCCACCGATCCCGGTGCAGCCAGCGCTCAGATCGCTGCCGCAGCTAGGACCATTGCCGCACAGACCACCCAGGCCGCCTTCGCTGCCACAGCTTGGTCCGTTGCCGCACAGACCGCCCAGGCCGCCTTCGCTGCCGCAGCTAGGTCCGTTGCCGCACAGGCCAGCACCAGCGCCATTGTCGCAGGCACCCGCATCGCACGATGGCTTCAGCAAGCCGGCGAGCATCGCCTTCTTGCGGGCTTCCACCTTGCGGACCAGATCCAGCAGAGGACGCTTGCGAGGAGCGCGAACCACACCCCCTTCAGCTCCGCAGGAAGGACCAGCAGCTGCTGCACAACCGGCGTCGATCCCGCAGGAAGGACCACCGATGCCAGCACCCGCTCCGCAGCCAGCGCCAGCAGCACAGCCGCCGTCGGTGCCGCAGCTTGGGCCGTTGCCGCAAAGTCCGCCCAGGCCGCCTTCGCTGCCGCAGCTAGGACCATTGCCGAGCAAACCGCCACCAATCCCACCACCGCAGATGCCTTCGCTTCCGCAGGAAGAACCGGCCACCGCAGTGTCGCAGCAGCTGGTGTCACATCCGCTGCCCTTGCCGCCAAGCATGCGGCTGAGCAGATCGATCCCGAAGCTTTGGTTACAGAGGCCAGCGCCAAGAACCAAAGAACCAACCAACATGTTCCATTTCATCGAACCACATCTCCCTATACGATGAATTTCTGATTCTGGACCTTCTTGCGTTGGGTGCAGTTTGGAGTGAAGACCGGTTCCGACGCACGAAGCTGCTGCCGAAATCGCCCTCCTATCCCGGTAGGCTGGCAGCTCCTGGCTAGCGCCATGAATCTGCCCCTTCGTGTTACCCTTCGATGCCCACTCGACTTTGGGTCAAGTCAGGCAACCGCGTCTCCCCTCGCTGTAATCGCTACTGAAGATCCAGCACCGGCCAAGTCATCCTCAACCTGATCAGCATTCCGGTGGCTAACTCCGTCCCGTCCCGCTTCCAACTCCACCCTCCAAAAGGCTTTGTCGGCATTCGGTCTCTCTGGGTATCGGAACGGTTCTTAACCTCCTTGAGATCGCTGGATTCCTTTTTTGATCCGAGGCGAATCCTGCTTCCACGTTGCCGTGCACGGATCTTTTCGTTCAGGCAATCTGTAGCGATCGTGCGACCGGAAAGTCTTCGCAGCTTGCCAACTGCGACCGGTGAGCCGACCTTTGTCGCTGGTAAAGTTTGCCAGAATTCCATATCCTGTTTGTTCGTTACGTTGCGCTCAATCGCAACAGTGTCGCGTCGGTGGCCGCTCCAGCCTACTTGGTCTCGCGGCGGGGTGAGTCGGTTGGTGCGAAGGGGGCAAACGACAAGCCAATTCCCGATGGACCACGATTTTTTTCGATGCCGATCGGGCTTTTCATTCAAATTCAGCCGAGTGAATTGCACTGGAAGATCCCGCCATCCCAACGCAAGATAGAAGTGGCCTGTCGGGGGCGAAGGGCCCAGCCGACCCCGGTCGCCTCTCCCCCGAACGCGGTCAGGTAGGGGGTGGACAATTCCTCATCCAAAGTCACAAGAAAGCATCATGCCGTTGAAAGTTCTCGATGTTGGAAACTGCGGCCCCGATCACGCCGCCATCCGCAGGCTGTTGACCAGTCGCTTCCAGGCCGAAGTCCTGCAGGCCAACCAGTCAGTCGATGCGCTGCAGTCCATCGCTCAAAATGCCATCGATCTGATTCTGGTCAATCGCAAACTGGATATCGATTACAGCGATGGCATGGAGGTGATTCGCGCGATCAAGGCGGATCCTAAGGGAAGTCAGATTCCGGTGATGCTTGTCTCCAACTATCCGGAAGCGCAGCAGGAGGCGATGGCCATCGGCGCGGTCGAGGGATTTGGCAAGTTGGCTCTCCAGGCCCCGGAGACGATCCGCCGACTGGAACGGATCTTGGGAACGGCATCCCACCCATGAATCCTCCTTCGGCCATGCTGGTGCTTCTCTCCATCCTTGCCGGTTGCGCTCTGGCCGCTCAGCCAGGTGCCAACGGAACGCTCGCCAAGGTGCTGGGGCATCCACTTCGCGGCGCTGTCGTTAGCTTCACGATCGGGTGGGTGGTCCTGCTGGGATTGGCGATCTTCTTGCAGGTGGGATGGCCTCGTTGGCAGCAGGTCCGTGCCGTTCCCTGGTGGGGATGGACCGGAGGTTTCTTTGGTGCCTGGATGGTGACCGTCTCTCTGCTGGCAGGCCCGAAGATGGGTGCCACTCTGTTTTTCGCCTTCGTCGTCTCCTCGCAACTGGTGATCGCGCTCCTTCTGGATCACTACGGTTGGATGGGCTATCAACCGATTCCTGTCACCTCGGGAAGATTGCTGGGGATCGGACTGCTGATCGCTGGACTGATCACCGTCCACCTCTCCACCGCTCGGTCGCGTATCGATCGGGTGCAGGCGGTCCAGGGTGGAAGTAGAAAAGTGGAATGGACCGAACCAAAGGACAGTGCGCCGATCGATGGAACAAGTCAGCCGACGGAAGAGTAGAACCGCAAGCGGAAAGAAGGTGCTGGGATGATGCGCACGGTGGTTCCAGCTTTCTTGAATGTTTTTTTGGTGCTCTTTGCGGCGTTCGGCATGCTTGGCCACACCCGCCGTCTGGAAGCCGCCTCTCCCCGAATCGCCTCTCCCCGACTCAATGTCCTCCTGATCCTCGCCGACGACCAGCGAGCCGATACGATTGGGGCTCTGGGGAATCCCCACATTCAGACACCGCATCTCGATCAGTTGGTGGCAAGTGGTCTGTCGTTCCGTCGGATGTACATGCAGGGCAGCGGCAATCCGGCCACCTGCGTTCCATCCCGCGCGATGCTGCTTTCAGGTCGCAGCCTGTTTCGCATCGACCCGACGCTGCAATCGACCCCTACCTGGCCGGCGGCGATGGGGAGAGCGGGATATCGGACCTTTCTCACCGGCAAGTGGCACAACAATCCTGGCGTCATCGCCAGAGATTTTCAGACAGCTCGCGATGTCTTCCTGGGTGGGATGAGCGACCCGATGCGGGCGCCACTTCGGCAGCTTCTGGGGGATCGACTGTCGGAACCAGCGCCGGCTGGGAGACACTGCTGCGAACGCTTTGCCGATGCGGCGATCGATTTTCTGAAACAGGCCCCAGCCGACCAACCTTTCTTCTGCTACCTCCCCTTCGCCGCTCCCCACGACCCCCATATCGTCCCGGAAGATTTTCCAGTGCGCTATCCCGCTGACGCCAAGATGCTCCCCGACAACTTCCAGCCGATCCATCCTTGGGATAACGGGGAGATGACGATCCGGGATGAAAAGCTGCTGCCGTGGCCTCGAACCCCCGAGGCGGTGCAGGAGATGAATGCCGAGTACTTGCGCTACGTCAGCTATCTGGACCACCAGGTGGGAAGGGTTTTGGAGGCGCTCCAGCAATCGCCTCATGCCGAGAACACCCTGGTGATCTTCACCGCCGACTCCGGGGTCGCTCGCGGTAGCCACGGATTGATCGGAAAGCAGAACTGCTACGAGCACTCGTTGCGCGTTCCTTGCATTGTTGCAGGACCTGGGATACCCAAGGGCGCTTCCACCGAAGCGCTAGGCTACTTGTACGATCTGCTGCCAACTGTAGGGGCTTTGTGTGACGTTCCACCCCCCGAGGGAAGCGAAGGGATCGCGATGGCAAAGGTGCTCCACCCTCCCGCATCGACCGGCTCGGACCCCATCGACCGCAGCGCACGCGACCCTGCCGCCCAGGGACGCGATTCCTTGGTCTTCGGCTATCGCGAGGACCAGCGCGCCTGGTGCGATCGACGCTGGAAGCTGATCCGGTATCCCAAGATCGATGTGACGCAGCTGTTCGACCTTCAGGAGGATCCTACGGAGCGGCGGGATCTATCGGGGTCGCCGGAACATCAACCGCTTCTGAGGGAGTTGCGCGAAAGGATGGCGAGGGAATTGAAGGAGCTGGGGGATCCGGTGGCGCTGGATGGTCCCGTCGCTCGTCCGGCGAAATGGTTGCCTCCTGCTGGTTGACCTGCGAACGTACGGCGCAAGTCAACCGTCCGAGTTCACTCGGACTTCCCTTCTCGCTTCTCTCGCCAACCCGGCTTGCGCTGCCTTGCCTTGGGATGATGCTTCGGCTTGCTCAAGGGATCGAATTCCGGGAGGGTCACCTGCATTGGCCTTCTGGCTGCTTGGACGCGGATCGCCTTCAGCTCCTTGCGGTCGATTCGGGCTAGTTCATCCAGTTCGTACTCGACCATCTGACCTTCCAGCCATTTTTCTGGGTCGTCGGTTTTTTCGACGATCGAGAAATGAAAGAAGATATCGTCGCGAAACTCATCGGAGTGGATGAAGCCGAAGTGTCGATCGGTCACGACGCGAACCACAGTGCCTACGCGCATCGGGATGGTTTCCTGGTGGGAAAGGGAAGGTGGTTGGCGAAGATCATGGGTGGGAGTCTCTCGGGCGTTGCGGGGATGATTTCGTGGTCCGCAGGTTCCTGGTCAGAGGGTTGCTGACTTGGGGGTTTTTCGTTCCAGGAGGATGCGGAGCATGCGTCGGAGTGGTTCGGCGGCGCCCCAGAGCAGCTGGTCGCCGACGGTGAAGGCGGAATAAAAAGTCGGTCCGATCGAAAGCTTTCGGATGCGGCCGATCGGGACTTGCAGGGTGCCGGTGACGGCCGCCGGCGTCAGTTGCCGGATGCTCGATTCCTTCTCGTTGGGGATCACCCGCACCCAGTCATTGCCGCTGGCGATCGTGGCGATGACTTCCTCGACTGGCAGATCGTGGCGCAGTTTGATCGTCAGCGCCTGGCTGTGGCAGCGCATGGCACCGATCCGGACGCAGAGGCTTTCGATCGGAATGTGCTGTGGTCCTTGGGATGGCAGACCGAGGATCTTGTTGCATTCGGCATCCCCTTTCCATTCCTCGCGCGAGGTGCCATTGCCCAGATCCTTGTCGATCCAGGGGATGAGGCTTCCTGCCAGTGGGACACCGAAGTGTGTTGTAGGAAACAGTGGGTCGCGGAGGGCGGAAGCAACAGTGCGGTCGACCTGGAGGATCGACGCGGCGGGGTCGGCAAGCAGAGGTGCTGCAGCCTGGTGAGCCGCATGCATTTGCTCCAGCAGTTCCCGCATGTTCGCGGCTCCTGCCCCCGAGGCGGCTTGGTAGGTCATGGCGGTGATCCACTCGACATGCCCTTCGCGGAACAGACCACCCAGCGCCATCAGCATCAGCGAGACGGTGCAGTTGCCACCGACAAAGTCTTTGGTTCCGGCATCCAGCGCCTGGTCGATAACCGACCGATTGACCGGATCGAGGATGATGACGGAGGAGTCGGCCATGCGGAGAGTCGAGGCAGCATCGATCCAGTACCCTTGCCAGCCCGCTTGCCGCAGGCGCGGGTGGATGCTGCTGGTGTAATCGCCTCCTTGGCAACTGAGAATCGCGTCCAGCTGCATCAGCGCATCGATCTGGTTGGCATCCAGCAAAGGCCGCTCCCCGAGAGGTGCCTTCCCACCGGCGCTCGACGTGCTGAAGAAATAGGGATCGATCGCCTCCCAGTCCCTTTCGGCGTGCATGCGGTCCATCAGCACCGATCCGACCATGCCGCGCCATCCAATCAGTCCAACTCGCATCGTCCCTTAGATCCTGTCTGTCCTGGTTCTCAAAATATGGGTGGTGTTTTTTCTTCGGCCATTGCAGAGGGCGCGAAGGAGCGGTCTTCCGAGAGGTGTCAGTGCGAAAGTTCGCGGAGCACTTTTTCGATGATGTCGCAGGCCATGTCGATATGAGCCAGCGTCGTGATGCCGGGAGGCGGAAGGAATCGAATCCGCGTCGGCTCGCTTCCCGCCACGAAGCTCATCAGCCCGGCATGGAACATTTTATCCACCATCGTCTTGGCAGCTTCCGCCGATCCATTGCCCGGGGTGAAGGCGATCATCATCCCTTCGCCGTAGGGACCGGAAATTTTTCCCGGGTATTTCTGAGAAAGCGACTCCAGCTTGCCGGCGAAGTAGCGATGCCGCTGCATGTTCCAGCCATCGGGACCGAAGCATTCGCTTTCCTGAAGGTGGTCCAGCGTCGCGAGGCCAGCGGCGAAGGCGGAGGAGCTGGCGGTGAAGGTCTGGCTGAGCACCGGTCCTTTGGGCTGCAGGCTGGATCGATAGAGCGTCGCGCAGACCTGCGTGATCTTGCCGATCGTCACAATGTCGGCGAATTCATCCAGTCGGAAGTGCTGGAATGCAAACGGCTGGCTCAATCGCGAAAACGTCTGCACCTCGTCGAAGATGATCAGGATGCCATGCTCCCGGCATGGTTCCACCAGCGCATGGAAGTAATCCTCGGTCCCTGGATAGTAGCCACCTTCTCCCGCCACCAGTTCCATCCACAGCGTGGCGTACTGGCCGGGGAATCGATCGAGCAGTTTTCGGAGCGATCGCGATGCCTGCTCGACGCTCTCCCTGGGTCTGGCTGGATGGAACATCGGCAGGTGGTCGACAGCCAGAGCCGTCGGAATGCCGGCGCGGTAGGCAGGTCGGTCGGTCAGCTGAGCCAGCGCGATCGAACGGCCGGCAAAGCAGTTGTCGATCGCCAGCACCCGGGAGGCGGGGTGGCGATTGTGGAAGGCGATCTTGAGTGCATTTTCGTTGGCCATCGCGCCGCTGGTGCTGATCAGGCAGTGTCCCAAAGCGGCCCCATGGGCATTGGCCATCCGCAACAGACGCTCGCACATCGCCACCGTCATCGGACCTTGCTGCAGGTTCCCCTGCATCACGGTATCTTCCAACGCCGCATCGATGGTGGCATCCAGGATTCGTGGGTGGCTGTGACCCAGCCCGTAGACGCCGATCCCGCCGATGAAATCCAGCTTGATACTCCCATCGGCCAGTTCCACCATCGGTCCGCGTCCCAGACCGCTGGCCAAGTAGCGGAAGTAGGGCGCACCGCCGCGCGCTTGACCGAGTCGATCGAGCAATTCGGAGTAGGATGCCTGGCGATCGGGATCGGGGCCGCAGACCGAATCGATGTGCGCGGTGTGATCGTCGAGCACTTCTTGCAGCAGTCGCTTGGCCTCGGCCAGCCTCGGATCAGCGCGAAGTCGATCGGCGGCCCCCAGCGGAATGGCATGATGCGGATGGCTGGTCATCTTCCTGGAATCCTCTTTCCCCATTACTCTGCACTCAACAAGTTCGCGCGACCATCGGTCGGTCAGGTCATCCGCATGGCGATGCCACAGGGAATGCGAAATTATCGGCCCCGGTTATTCTCTTGGAAGACCGAAACGAACGCTTCCAGAGCGATTGTCGCCAAAATTTAGGGAAAACCAAATCGCGGACCGACTTTCCGGATCGATCCACCCGGTGCCCCGACCCATTAGATTTTCCATCGAGGAGTCGGCTTGTGATGACCACCACTTTACGCATGATCCAGCGATTGCCCTGGCGATCGATGCATTTCCGCATCGCCCTCCTGGCGGCTTTTGCGATCGCAGTCCACCTGCTGCTGGTGGGCTGGCTGGGACCAGCCAGCGTTCCCCAATTGGGCAGCAACACGGGGGACAGCAACACGGGGAGTGGTAATGCGGGGAGCGATCCGCGGTCCTGGCCGTTGCTGGTGGCCCTGGCGATCGGCGGCACTGCGCTGGTGGCCGAGCTTGCCTGGGGGGCGATTCAGGGGAAGTTCGGGGCCGACCTTTTGGCTGCCGTGTCGATCGTCACCTCGGTGCTGCTGGGAGAGTACCTGGCGGGGACGATTGTCGTTCTGATGCTCTCGGGAGGCCAATCCCTGGAGGAATACGCTGTCCGCAGCGCCTCTTCGGTCCTCGAAGCTCTGGCTCGGCGCATGCCGACGCTGGTCCATCGCAAACGGGGCGAGTCGATCGAAGAAGTGGCAGTCGACCAAATCGTTCCTGGGGATCGGCTGTTGGTCTACCCGCACGAGATCTGTCCAGTCGATGGAACGGTGACAGCCGGACACGGCAGCATGGATGAATCGTATTTGAGTGGTGAGCCATATCAGGTGTCCAAGAGCGTCGGGTCGCAGTGCCTGTCGGGCGCCATCAACGGGGCGGCGGTGCTGGAGCTAGAGGCGACGCGGCCTGCGGCCGATTCTCGCTATTCCCGCATCATGCGCGTCATGCAGGAATCGGCTCAGCAGCGCCCCACCATCCGTCGCCTGGGCGACCAGCTGGGGACGCTGTACACCCCCCTGGCGCTGGCTGTGGCGCTACTGGCCTGGTGGGCCAGTGGCGAAGCGCGACGCTTTCTGGCTGTCCTGGTGGTCGCCACCCCCTGCCCTTTGCTGATCGCCATCCCGGTCGCTGTCATCGGCGCGATCTCCCTGGCTGCCAGACGCGGCATTATCATCAAGGATCCAGCGATCCTAGAGCGGCTGAAACTGGTCCGCACGGCGATGTTCGACAAGACCGGGACGCTCACCTACGGCCGCCCAGCGGTGACTGCGATCTTGGCTGCTCCAGGACAATCGCCGGAGACGATTCTGCGAATGGCGGCCAATCTGGAGCAGTACTCCAAGCACCCCTTGAGCGGAGCGGTGCTGGAGGCGGCCAAGGCAGCTCACCTGCCCCTGATGCCGTGCGAGGAGGTGCACGAGGATCCTGGGCAGGGGCTGCGGGGTCGATGCCAAGGGACGAACGTCCATGTGACCAGCCGCAAGTTGATTCCCTCGATCGATCCCGAAAGCCCTTCCATACTGCCAGCCAAGGCCCCTGGTATGGAGTGCATCGTGGCGATCGATGGTCGTTATGCGGGACTGCTTCAGTTCCGCGACCAGCCCCGCCCCGACGGGCATTCGTTCATCTCCCATCTGAAACCGCTTCATGGCATCGAGCGGATTTTGCTGATCAGCGGCGACCGGGAGGAAGAGGTGCGCGATCTGGCGACCAAGATGGGGATCGACGAAGTGCATGCTTCGCAGAGCCCCGAGCAGAAGTTGGAGATCGTCCGCCGACTGACCTCGCAGGGCGATTCGCTTTACCTTGGTGACGGGATCAACGACGCCCCTGCTCTGGCGGCAGCCACCATCGGCATCGCCATGGGAAGCGGCAGCGAGATCACCAGCGAAGCAGCCGACGCGGTCATCCTCGACAGCTCCCTAAGCAAGGTGGATGAGCTGCTGCATATCGGCAATCGGATGCGTCGGATCGCGCTGCAAAGCGCGGTGGGTGGGATGCTGCTGAGCCTGGGTGGAATGCTGCTGGCCGCGGCCGGTTGGTTGGCCCCAGTCGCCGGTGCCATCGTGCAGGAAGCGATCGACGTGATTGCGGTGCTCAACGCCCTGCGCGCCTCGTCCCTGCCCAGAGAGCTGACCGATTACCAGTCGTCGCCGGCGGTTCCCGATAGCGCTTCCAAGCCATCCTGATCGCACCGTCGGTCACCGCGACGATGACCTGATCGAATTCATCGCGCGCCAGTGACGCTCTGGATGTAATCGGTTTCCTCCTTGCGATACGCGCTGCCATCGGCGCGGAGCACGTCGTGGAACCACACAGGCGGCTCAGCCTGGTACTTCTTTTCCCACGAGTCCCACGGATAGATGGTCTGCGATTTGCCGCTGACAAATCCCCAGCAGTAGGCCGCTACCTTGCTTGCCTTCATCCGTTCCAGATGCGGCGCGAAGAGGCTTCCGTTGGGTCGCGCCATGAATTCGGTGCACAGCAGAGGTCTGCCGAAGATCGCCAGTCGGTCGATGCAGCGATCCATCGAGGCGGCATCGCCATAGCAATGGAAGCTGATGACGTCGCTGTGAGCCAGCTGGATTTTCTTGCAGTCGTCCAGCTGCTGGATGTTCTCGGAATCTCGCCACACACCGCTGGTCAGAGGCTGAGAGGGACCGACCTGCCGCACCCACGCGAAGACTTCGGGCAGCAGCTTGTTGACCAGCTGCGGCTTGTCCCTCGGCTCCAGGCCCGGCCTGCCTTTCGCTCCCCCATCGAAATTGTCTGGCTCATTCCATACATCCCAAAGCAGGATGCGGCGATCCTGGGAGAAATGCCCGACGACTCCCTGAACATACTCCTTCAGGTGCGGATAGGCCGATGGATTCTTCAGCACCTCGATCCCTGGGGACTGGACCCAGCCGGAGTTGTGGGTGAAGGGGATAGGGGGAGGCTGGGGGCCAAGCTTCGGCAAGGGATGCCAGCAGCTATCGAAGAGAACTGGCATCGTCTGGATCGAGTGCTTGTCGGCGATTTCTAGAAACTTTTCCATTCGCTGGAGAAAGCCATTCGCGTCCTGCTTCCAGAGAAGATCGTGCAGGAAGACTCGCACGGAGTTGAATCCGAGCTTTCGGGCGTAGCCTAGCTCGCGATCGATCGTCTCGGGATCGAAGGTCTCCGCCTGCCACATCTCCAGTTCGTTGACGGCGGTGCTGGGGAGGAAATTGCACCCGACCGGCCACGCCTGCTGGCTGTACCACTGCACCGCTCGCTCCCTGGACCATCGGCCTGGTGCATCGGGAAGCGATGCGGCATCGTCAGCCGCCCTGGCTGATGCCATCGTCATGAGAACCGACAGCAGCATCAACACAATTCGTGGCATGGCAAGGGATCCTCGCTTCGGCGACTGAGCAATCAAAGGCGGCACCATCTTGCCTGCCATGATCCTCTCCCGATGCAGGTGCGCCAAGGGAAGAGGTTGGCGGATCGACCTGCGCTGCCCTTGGCTGGCGGGCGTCCTACGCCTTCGTCGGGAGCTTTGTGGAGCGGCGCGGTATACTTTCCAGGTGCGACGAACCCGTCAGAGTCGATTTTCTTGGGAGTGTCGAGATGACCGCAACCGAATCCACGCTGGCTCGGGTCATGCAGGGGTTGATGGAGCGATACCGTCAACGCGTTCCCGACGTCCAACGCGTGGTCGACGGGATGATCGAACGGGGCATGATCGGTGGCTGGGAAGATCTGGAGAACGACCACATCGCTTTTCGTACCATGGGATCGAGTCCCTTGGGGATTGCGTCGCTGGAGAAGATCTTTCTGCACTTGGGTTACCAGCGTCGCGACTTCTACTCGTTCGAGGGGAAGAAGCTGGATGCCTATTGGTATGCTCCGCCCACCCCCAAGTACCCGCGCATCTTCATCAGCCAACTGCGGGTTGCCGACTTGTCGAATGAAGCTCAGTCGATCATCCGGTCCTACCTAGCAGGGATCCAGCGCGACCCGGTCGCGGATATCGATCTGGATGACTGGGAGGCGATCGACCGATTCCTTCATCAGCCGCTTTGGCGCTTGCCGACATGGAGCGATTATCAGAGGCTGGCGGGGGAGAGCGAGTATGCTGCATGGGTTTTGTACAACCGCTACTACTTGAACCACTTCACCATCAGCGTTCATTTCCTGCCACCACCCTGGAATCGGATCGAACGGTACAACGAATTTCTGGAATCGATCGGCGTGGTGCTGAACGATGCGGGTGGCAAGATCAAGATCAGCGAAGACCGATTGCTGCTGCAGAGTTCCACCGTCGCGCAGACGATCGAAGCCCCCTTCGCGAAAGATGGAAAAGAAGTGGTGCATCCGATTCCGGGATCGTATGTGGAGTTTGCCGAACGAAAGGTGCTACCCGACTTTGCGCATCTAGGGGAACGGGAGGCGGGGCGGGAACATCGGCGCGATGGCTTTGAGACAACCAATGCCGACAAGATTTTTGAAAGCACTTTTTCAGCCCAAGTGGCTCGCGGGTCTCAGGGGGATTCCCGAGCCCATGCATCCGATCGTTGAGGGGCTAGAGTGGCTGGAGTAGGCAGGCAGAAAGCCTGACGGATACAAGAAGGGATCGGTTGGCGTGTGAGGAACTGGATCATGGAACAGGCAGGGACAGGGGAGAAAACCAGGCGTGGTTTCCTCGGCGATTTTGCCACGGGACTTCAGGGGATGGCGCTGGCCGGGTTGCTGGAGCCGGGGGTGCTCCGAGCGGAAAGGACACCGATTCGACCGAAGATCGATCCCCAGCGACCCTATGCCCCCAGGTCGACGCATCATGACCCGAAAGCAAAGCAGGTGCTGATGATCTTCTGTTCGGGTGCTCTCAGCCATGTCGATTCCTTCGACTACAAGCCGGAGCTGGAGCGGCTGCATGATACGCCGATGCCGGATAGCGCGGGACTGGTGACATTTCAAGGAGAGAACGGCAATCTGACCCAGCCTCTTTGGAAGTTTCATCCACGCGGCCAGTCGGGCAAGATGACCAGCGACCTGTTGCCACGCATCGGTGCGCTCGCCGATGACTTCTGCTTCCTGCATGGGATGACCGCCAAAAGCAATACCCATGGGCCGGCGGAGAACCAGATGAGCACCGGGTTCACTCTGGATGGATTCCCAGGGATGGGGTGCTGGGTCACCTACGCGCTGGGTTCGGAGTGCGAGGACCTTCCAGCGTTCGTGGCGATTCCGGATCCGCGAGGTGTCCCTCAGGTGGGCTCCAATCATTGGAACTCGGCTTTTCTTCCTGCTGCCTTCCAGGGAACGCCGTTCAGCGCCTCACGCCCCATTCCGCATTTGGCGCGCCCTGAATCGCTGGGCGAGGAAGCCGATCGAGCGACGCGGGCCTTCCTGAAAGGGCTCAATGAACGGCACCTGGAGCAGCGATCGGGGCGATCGGATCTGGCAGCCCGAATCGCCAGCTATGAGATGGCGGCGAGGATGCAACTGGCCGCTGCCCAGGTGGAACGATGGCAGGATGAACCTGCATATCTGCTCGAAGAGTATGGGGCACTCGACGCTCAATCTCCCAACAAAGCCGGATTCGCCCGGAATTGCCTGATGGCTAGGCGGTTGCTGGAGCGAGGGGTGCGCTTTGTGCAGTTGTTCAACGGTTCCTATGCCATGGGAGAAGGGGTGGGCAACTGGGATGGACACAAGACGCTGCGCGAACAGTACTCGGTGCATCGGGAAATTCTGGATCAACCCTGCGCGGCGCTGCTGGCCGATCTGAAGCGACGGGGGATGCTGGAGCAAACGACGGTGGCTTTCGTGACCGAGTTCGGAAGGATGCCGACCTTTCAGAAAGGGGCCAATGGCCGCGATCACAACCCCGCTGGATTCACCGTTTTTCTGGCGGGCGCCGGAGTCCGCAAAGGCCACTCCCATGGAGCCACCGATCCCTTTGGCTACAAAGCGATCGAAGATGTCACGACGATCTACGATCTGCACGCGACGATCCTGCATCTCCTGGGACTGGATCATCAGAGGCTGTCGTTCTATCACAATGGGATCGAGCGACGGTTGACGGACGTGCATGGGCATGTCATCGACCAGGTGCTCGCCTGATCGGAAGATCATGGCTCAGCGAAAGATATTCTCCATCCCGCGATAGCTGACTTCGGGGACGGTGGGCGACGGAGGCGCCGAGGTGGGGACGACCGCGGCGCCCGGCCCTAGAGCAGGCAAGCGGGCTAGATCGATCGCCGTGTAGCCGCGCGCGTCGGGCATCGTCCATCGCTGGGGATCATTCCCCTCGATGTTGTTGATCGCGTAATAACCGACTTCCATCTGCAGCGCCAGAGGTTCGGAGCCCTCGGGGGTCAGTTGCAGTTCGACGCGATGCGGAAGGGAGTACTGCACCGACTCGTAGAGTTGATGCTGGCTGAGCGTCGCCGATGCGATCAAACGACCGGTGGGATCCCGCAGAAAGATCTGCTTCGGATAGCCATACTTGGGATCGATCACCAAACTTCGCAGGCCAGGTCCGGTCGCCATC
The DNA here is from genome assembly GCA_044371425.1 of Pirellulaceae bacterium. Classification (GTDB taxonomy): domain Bacteria; phylum Planctomycetota; class Planctomycetia; order Pirellulales; family Pirellulaceae; genus JBEISR01. The sequence continues at coordinate 73,000 of JBILTR010000005.1, forward strand.
GGAACGCGCGTGTGCACTTCCAGGGCATCGTCGGCGCGCTGCTGCATCGGAGCGGCCAAGGAGTTCGGATCCAACGACACAATGCCTAGTGCTTCCACCATCCAAAGCGGCGAGACGGGGAGGAGCGGTTTGGATGGGAGCGATTCAAATTGATCGTGTCGGGCAAAGAGCAGCGTGGGAGAGGGGCCGTGGCGCGTCGCCATCCAAAAGACTTCCTGATTGCTGCCCAGATCGAAATCGGTTCCGGTGATCCGGTTGAGCCCCCCTTGGAGGCGAAAGCCTCGGGGTCGCTGCCAGACCATGGAAGCGGAGAGTCCAGGGAGGCCAGGAAGTCGCACGGAAACGGCATTCGACTGAAGCTGCTCGATCCGCTGCGAGCGGCCCAGTACCTCCGCCACCTGCTCGATCGTCGGCGTCGTCTCAAAGAGCATGGGGGGCTGAAATTCAGCGATCGGCTGGCGGCGCGCGCAGGTGGCGCCCGAGCTGGTGGTGAGGATGCTGGCGATCAGTAGGAGGCAGGACCAGTGGAAGTTGTTGGAAGTCATCGAATGCTCCCCTGTTCTGGATCGCCTGGGGAAGAGGACGAGACGTCGGACATCGCATCGACATCGCGGAAGAGCATCGACTGGAGTCCTTCTTGTAGAGCATCGATCGCGTCGTTGGATTCCGGAGGGGCAGCCACCACAAAGCTGCGGCCGTCCGCAGGGCAATGCAGATGCATGGTGGCATCGGGATCAGATGCCGCTGAGGAGTCCATCTGCAGAACTCGCCGCCGCCACAACAGCAACGCCAGAAGCGAGGCTAAAGCGGTTTGTTCGGGGGATTCAAGCAGCTCTTCAAGGCGATCGAGGAGGACGGAGTTGGGGGTTGGCTCGCGACGCGTCGCGATGGTCTTGGGCATCTCACTTTGCCACCATCCAATGGCTCCCTCCGGAGGACCTTGCCAGTGGGAGTGGCCGACATCGACGCGCACCAGCTGATCGCCTTGCTGCACGACCGCCGAGTAGTAAGGGGCTCCAGGAGCCAGGGGTTGACCCGACAGGGCACAGCGGCGAGTGCAGCGTTGCAGCTGGTAGTCAAGCATGGGAGCTTCTCGGGCATCGGGCGACTGCTTGGCATCGGGTGACTACTGAGGAGGGAACTCCTGACCCAAGCCAGAGACATCGAAGCAGTAAATAGAAGATTGGCCCGATCGCAACAAGAACAGAAAACGGAAACAGCTTGTCCCGGACATCTTGCTTGGTGGTGACTTCTTCCCGGCCCAGACGGCGATTCCAAGTGCTAGCAAACAAAAAGTGCCACCCACCGATTGGCGTTTTTGGATAGCTAGCAATCGGAAGGTGCCACCCACCGATTGGTTTTTTTAGAAAGCTAGCCATGTGTCAGGTGGGGTCAGCAAGATGGTGGCGTCTGCCTGGCGCAGAAGGCGATGCCAAAAGCTAGCAAACAAAAAGTGCCACCCACCGAATGGCGTTTTTGGAAAGCTAGCAATCGGAAGGTGCCACCCACCGATTGGTTTTTTTGGAATAGCATCATTTGGATGGTTGAGGGGATCGGCGAAGAGAAGCCCGGGAGCGGGCAGTGTGGCACGACTTCCGATTTCTGGCGGCGGTTCCGCTGCTTAGGACGATGCAGTTTTGGCCGCTTGCCCCTTTTGAAAAAAGAGGCTCCAGGGTAGCCTGATATTTTTGACAAGTGACTTGGGCAATCCGGTCCGATCCCTGTCGCCACCCCGCCTTGGAGGTCCTTCGATCTTGATGCTCCGATCCCCCATCGCTCCGATTGCCGAGGGAGTCCCCCACGCGGCCTGGCAGGTTTTTCCGATTCCCTCCGTGGCAGCCCGTTCTAGTCGGACGTCTCCTCCCCTGCGAGCCAGTTGGGATGACGAGGACGAAGAGGAAGAGGAGGTTGACGACGACGTGGAGGGCGGCGACGAAACCCCAGCCCCTCGCCGCAGTCCGGCCCCCGAAACCGAACACGACCCCTTCGAAGACTTCGACGAAGATGATTTCGACGATGACTTCGATGACGATTTTGAGGACGAGCTGGAGGAGGAATACGAGATCGAACCGGCTGACGACGGCATGCTGGAAGCGCCCGTCGACGACGATATCGACCTGGACGATCCAGACGCCATCGTCGACGAATAATCGACGGCGTTCGGACCAAGTTTCCTTCTCCACCATTTGTCACCGGATCGATCCCTCATGTTCCAAGCGGTGAAGACCGATGTTTCTCTGCCGGACCTCGAGCAGCGGGTGCTTGAATTTTGGAAACGGGAGAGGATTTACGAAACATCCCAGGAGCAGCGACAGGGTGCTCCTCCGTTCATTTTCTTCGAAGGTCCACCCACCGCCAACGGCATGCCGCATCCCGGCCACTGCCTGACGCGCGCCATCAAGGATCTCTTCCCCCGCTACCGCACCATGCGTGGGTATCGATGCCTGCGCAAAGCCGGTTGGGACACCCATGGCCTCCCCGTAGAAGTGGAAGTCTGCAAGGAACTGGGGATCCACGGCAAGGAGGAAATCGAGTCGTACGGAGTGGAACCGTTCATTCAGAAGTGCCAGCAGAGCGTCTGGCGCTACATGCAGGAATGGGAGAAGCTGACCGAGCGGATCGGCTTTTGGATCAACCTCGATGAAGCCTACGTCACCTACCACCAGTCGTATGTCGAAAGCGTCTGGTGGTCGCTCCAGCAACTCTTCCAGCGAGGACTGCTTTATCGGGGCCACAAGATCGTCTGGTGGTGGGCGCAGGGTGGGACCGCGCTAAGCAGCGGGGAGGTTGGTCAGGGATATCGTCAGGTCGCCGACCCCAGCGTGTTTGTCCGCTTTCCGTTGGTCGATCAGCCCGACACTTCCTTGCTGGTGTGGACCACCACCCCCTGGACGCTTCCCAGCAATCAGTTCGCCGCTGTCCATCCCCAGCTCACCTATGCCACCTGCGAGGTCGAAGGAGTCGCTGGGAAGCTGGTGGTCGCCGAGGGGTTGGTGGAGTCGCTGGCGGAGAAGACCAAGAAAACTTGGACGATCGTCGAGCGGCATTCGGGAAGCCACTGGGTAGGACGGCGCTACCAACCTCCCTTTCCTGAACTTTATTACCAAAAGCTGGCGTCGGCCGTCGGTACCACACGCGATGGAAAGACCGAATCGGTCGCTTGGCGCGTCGTCCCCGCCGATTTCGTCACCATCGATTCAGGGACTGGTCTGGTTCATTTGGCCCCAGCATTCGGCGAAGTCGACTACGAGGTGCTGATCGCCGAGCAGGAGCGATTTTGTCCGGGGGAAGGGCCGCAACTGATCTGTGCAGTCGGCCCCGATGGCAAGTTCACTCTTGAAGCCCCCGACTACCAGGGGCTGTGGGTGAAGGATGCCGATAAACAGATCACCCGACGCCTGAAGGAAGATGGCACCCTCCTGCTGCTCGATCAGTACCTCCATGACTACCCCTTCTGCTGGCGAGCCGAGTCGGATCCGCTGATCCAGTATCCGCGCGAAAGTTGGTTCATCCGAACCACCGCATTCCGCGAGGCGATGCTGGAGAACAACCGCAACATCGCGTGGCACCCCGAACATATCCGCGATGGTCGCTTCGGCAACTTCCTAGAATCGAATGTCGACTGGGCGCTCTCCCGGGAACGGTATTGGGGGACCCCTCTGCCGATCTGGGTCTGCGACAAGACCGGCCAGATGGAAGCGATCGGCAGCTACGACGAACTGTTGGCTAAGCCAGGGTGCCAAGGCCAGGAAGTTTGGCTGGAAGCCAAGGCGAAACAGCCGCACCTAGTGGAGGATCTGAAGGTCCACAAACCCTACATCGACGCCATCCACTACGACTCCCCGTTCGCATCAGGAGCCCGCATGCGGCGCGTGCCGGAAGTGATCGACTGCTGGTACGATAGCGGCGCGATGCCCTTCGCGCAGTGGGGGTATCCCCATCGCGGCCGCGACTCTTTCACCGATCAGTTCCCCGCCGACTTCATCAGTGAAGCAATCGATCAGACGCGTGGCTGGTTCTACAGCCAACTGGCCATCAGCACGATGCTCTTCGGCAAGCAGGATGGGGAAAAAACCTCCACCGGAAATCATCCCTACCCACATCCCTTCAAAAACTGCATCGTCTTGGGGCTGATGCTAGCCGAGTGGTACGAAAGCAAGGATGGCAAACAACGCTTCCTCACCGAAGAGGAAGCTCGCGCCGCCTGCGGCAAGGACTTTGTCGCCAAGACCGGCAAAATGTCGAAGAGTCTCCGCAACTACCGTAGCCCCAACGAGATTTTTGATCGCTATGGCGCCGACGCGCTGCGGTGGTACTTCTTCGCCAATCAGCCCCCCTGGAATTCGATCCTCTACAGCGAACGGTCGATCCGCGACAGCATCCCCGAGTTCCTGATGCGGCTCTGGAATGTCTTCAGCTTTTTCACCATCTATGCCGAGATCGACCGTTTCGATGCCTCCCGGCCCAGGAGAGCTCCCGATCAGCGATCGGAGCTGGATCGCTGGATGCTGGGAGAATTAGCGCTGGCCAATCAGCGCTGCATCGAATCGATGGACCAATTCGACAACTACACCGCCTGCCAGGCGCTGACCGACTTGGTGGAGAACCTGAGCAACTGGTATGTGCGCCGCAGTCGCAGCCGGTACTGGTCGGACGATCATCAGTCGCCCGATAAATGGGACGCCTACTGGACGCTGGCCGAATGCCTGACCACCATCTCCCAGTTGATCGCTCCCTTCACCCCTTTCCTAGCAGAAACACTCTGGCAGGCGATGCAAAAGGGACTCTCCTTGAATGGGCCGCAAAGCGTTCACCTAAGCGATTACCCGACGCCCGATCCCAGTCGGATCGATCCGCAGCTGAGCCAGCGGATGCGGTTGCTTAGGGAAATTGCTTCCCTGGGACGATCGGCGCGCATGGACGCCAAGCTAAAGGTGCGGCAGCCTTTGTCGCGCGTCGAAGTCACGCTGGCCGATGCCACCCATCGAGCTTGGTTGGAAACCCACGATGAAATCCTTCGCGAGGAACTCAACGTCAAAGCGATCGATTACGCCTCGGGAGCCAGCCCCTACATCGAATACCAGATCCAGCCGAATTTCCGAAAGCTGGGTCCCAAAATCGGCTCCCAGTTGCCGAAACTCAAGTCAACGCTCGCGTCGCTAGAAGGAGGCAGCGTGCTGCGCGAAATGAACCAGCACGGCACCTACCGAATGACGCTGGGTGATCAAACGATCGAACTGGATGCCGATGACCTGCAAGTGCGGCTGAAAGCCCGCGACGGCTGGGCCGCCGCTCAGGGCAAGCAGTGCGTCGTCGTTCTGGCAACAGAAATCACCGATACCCTGCGACAGGAGGGGATCGTCAAGGATGCGATCCGCGCGATTCAGGAACTGCGCAAAAAGAGTCAATGCCGGTTCACCGACCGAATCGTCCTCCAGATCGCCGCTCCAGATGAAGTCCGTCAGGCGATGGATCTCCACCAAGAGCTATGGATGGGAGAGACGCTGACGAAGAAGGTGGAGTGGGTCGAACCAGCCGATCACCTGCAGGCGATCGACGTCGGTGACCACCAAGCCGCGATCGCTCTGAGAACGATCGAGTCGTAATCCAGAAGCAACGCCGAAGTCGCCGTCTACCGCCATCGGCGGCTCGGCTCACGTGCACTCGTCTGTTCCATCCGTCCTCGCTACGCAAGGCGATCGCGGCAATCGTCGATGACGCAGCTGCCGTCAGAACGCCAGTGCACCTCCCGGAATGGATCGAGGCCCCAGAAGCGGATTGGGCGTATCTTCTCCGGCCACGGCTCCCGCCCCGGCAGTTGAAACTCTTGTCGCAAATAGTCGGTCAAGTCGAACCCATAGGGGATGATGTCTGTCTGGTGGACGGAGAAGACTGGATTGCCGGGCAGGTGCGGTTCGTCCGGCATCATGCGGTGGCTGAAGAGCGGAATCAACCTCGGTGCAGTGCTCAGTAGCGCCTCCACCCTGCGAATTGCTTCCGCCGATGAGGAGGGACGTGGCCCCCATCGCGGCAGCCAGAAGTCGTTGTGCTCGATGTCGAACAACACTCCTTGCTTCGGGGCATCCATCCAATCTCGGATGGTCCGTTCATCTCCTGCACGCCAGTCGGGGAATTGAGGTCCTTTCGGAAGGGCGGTCTGGAGGAATCCACGAAGGTCGGGTGGAAATCGAAATTGGTAGCGACTTTCGACAGAAGCGATCTCGGGATCGGTGAGCCCTTCATCGAACTCCAACCTGTGGACTAGAGATTCTTCGGTGATCCAACCGAACTGGTATGTGCACCCTCGAAGTTCTTTGATCAGATCGTTCCAGCTACGGTTTACTGCCATTAGATTCCTTTCGCAGTTTCGCGATGGAAGATCATCGAGCTGGACTTTCCTTCACAACCAAGGGGACTTCAAGACGGCGGTTTCGCGTGTCGCCATTTCATGGCTGCCAGCCAGGCAATTCCGATGCTTGCCGGATCCAGTCGCCCAGGATCGCTTCATCGAGCCTCGTGTCCTCGTAGATGTCGAGGTAGCGCACCTCTTTCTGTTTGGAGACGCCCGGGGGCATCGGCGTCAACTCGGCGCCGCGAAAAAAAGCCACCTTCACATACTTGGTGAAGCAGTGGTAGCTGAGGAAATAACCCTGTCCCTCCACACCATAGAAGGGCGAGTTCCATTTCACCGCTTTGCAAACATTGGGGATGGTTTTGCAGATGAGTCGGTCGAGCTGAAGGCCGACATCGCGTTTCCAGCCTGGCATCGCATCGATGTACGCGCTAACGGGTGCAGGACCATCCCCTTTGGCGATCTGCGGATTGCCACCCGACAAAAGTACCACTTTGCTCGACTTCTTTGCCACGCTGATCCCTCCGCCCACCACTCGTTACTCTTCCCTTCGGTCACGCCCCGGTGCAGATGACCTGTTCTTGGAGAATACCCTGATCTTGCCGAGTTGTCTCTCACGGAGTCACAGAGGCACGGAGAAGGAATGGACCGAAAGTCTTCTCTTGCGTCTTTGTGCCTTTGCGCCTCTGTGAGAGCCACTCTGTGAGAGCATGAGTCTGGGTGACATCCGTTCGTGATGCCATTTCCGTTGCCTAAATCTTGGTGCAATAGGGCTCGAAGGACTCCTTCTCACTCGGCGGGAGTCAGATCGGCGCGGGTGGCGTAGAGCGAATGGACGCGCCCGGTGCTCTCGAAGGCGATCCGCAGGATCCGCTTCAGCCCCCGTCCTTCGGCGCTGACGATTTTTCCAATCCCATGCAGCGGATGACGGACTCGATCTCCTTCTTGCAGCAACAGCCGCACGTCGGTTGATCCATCGAGGTTGGCGGCCGAGTCGATCGATTTTCTTGCCTTCTTCCGATCTTCGACCATGGCGGAAAGCCGCGTGGCGATTTCGTCCTGAGGCAACTGGCAGGCATCGTCCCAGCTCTCCTGCTGGCTGCGGGAACGGTAGCTGGAGGCGTTATCGCGCACGGGGGATTCGGTCTGATCCCATGCGTCCTGGCCGGGTCGCCACTGCGCCAGGGAGCTGTCAAAGTCGTCTCCTCCGTACGGCGATCGCTCGCAGTAGTCGACATACTCCAGTTGGTCTTGCGGAATCTCCATCAGGAAGGGGCTGGCGGCGCTCAGTCGTTGCCGGCCGAATCCTCGGTAGTCGGCTAGGCTTAGCTGCAGCATCTCTTTGGCTCTGGTCATCCCGACGAAAAGCAACCGCCTCTCTTCTTCGTACTGATCGGGATTGTCCTTGCTCCGCGAGTGCGGCAGCACCTCCTGTTCGACCGCCACCACGAAGACATGCGGGAATTCTAGACCTTTGCACGAATGGAGCGTCATCAGGGTCACGCGCTGCGACGCGCCATCAAACGCATCCGCGTCGCTCACCAGGCTCACTTGCTCCAGAAACTGCGTCAGTCCCCCTCCATCCGGATGTTGCAGATCGATCTGCTGGGCATCGGCCAGCAGTTCGTTGATGTTCGACTGGATCGACTGGTCAGGAGCTTCGCTCTTTTTTCTTTCCAGGTAGGTGACGTAATCGGTCGCCTTCAGCAGGTGTTGGAGCATCGGAACGATGGCCCCGCGGGAGAGTTCCACCAGTTGATCGTAAAGCTTCAGAAAGTCGGCGGCTCCCTTGCACGCCTTGGGGCTCAGCAGCCGCTGCGCGACTGCGTAGCGAAGGGCTGCTAGGCACGGAATGCTCCAATCCTGTGCAAGCGTTTCCACCTTCTCCATCGCCTTATCCCCTAGCCCGCGCGTCGGGACGTTGACGATCCGCTTCCAGGCCATGTCGTCGGTTGGGTTTTGGATCAGGTTCAGGTAGGAGAGCAGATCTTTGATTTCCTGGCGTTGGTAGAACCGAAAGCCACCGATCAACTGATAGGGGATGCGGCGCGCCAGCAGCGCCTGCTCGAACAACCGTGAGTGAGCGTTGGTGCGATACAGAATCGCAAAATCACTTGCCTTCCGCTTGCCCGCCATCACCAACTGCTGAATCAGTTCGGCAATTTGGTTGGCTTCATCGCGATCCGATGGATAGCGACGCAGCTGCACACGGGCTCCCCCTTCCCGCATTGGGATCAGCGACTTTTGCTTGCGCCGCTGATTGTGGCGGATCAGTTGGTCGGCTGCCCCCAGGATCTCCGGCGTGCTGCGGTAGTTGTTCTCCAGCCGCACCACGCGCACCGTGGGGTAGTCCCGTTCGAAGTTCAGGATGTTCTCGATGTTGGCTCCCCGCCAGCCATAGATCGATTGATCGGGATCTCCCGTGACGTTGAGGTTGGGGAAATCGACCGACAGCGCGCGAAGGATGAGGTACTGTGCCTGATTGGTATCCTGGTATTCATCGACCAGGATGTATCGATGCTGCCGATCGAGGTCGGATCGGAGCTCTGGATGGCTCCGCAGCAGCGTTGCTGTGTGCAGCAGCAGGTCGTCGAAATCGACCGCCGAGCATTGCAGCAACACCGACTGGTAGGCAGGATAGATTTGCTTGAGCAGATGTTGGAGGTGATTGCCGGTTTCTCGTTCCATCTGGTCGGGCGTCACCAACCGGTTCTTTAGTTGGCTGATGGCGCGAGCGATCTGGTCGAGATTCAAGTGAGAGAGAGTCACACCGGCCAAACGGATCGCCTTTTCCAGCGCTCCTTTGGCATCGGAGGGGTCGTAGATCGAATAGCTTTCCGGCAGCCCGACCATGCGGCCGTAGCGTCTCAGGAAGCGAGCGCAGTAGCCATGGAATGTCCCCATCCAAAGCTGCGAGGGGCCCACCATCTGGTCCAGTCGGCTGCGCATCTCCTGAGCTGCCTTGTTGGTGAAGGTCAGCGCCAGGATGGAGTAGCTGGGGATCCCTTGCTGGAGGAGGTAGGCGATGCGATGGGTGACGACACGCGTCTTGCCCGATCCCGGTCCAGCCAAGGTCAGCAACGGCCCTTCGACATGCTGCACCGCTTCGCGCTGCGATGGATTCAATGGGGCCAGCAGAGCTTCTCGATCCATGAAATCCCCCGCATCCTTTGCCTAGCCAGCCGATCAACGGCATGGCGAAGTGCCATTCCCCCTGAGTTGGTGATCCTGAAGATAGCCTGCGTCGATTGGTCGTGTGGCGGTTGGCAAGGTCAGGGGTTTGTCATTCTATAGGTCAGGTCCCCCCCGGAGAAGCGAAAAGGGATGCCAGAGTCGATCGCTTGGCAAGATTCCCTGTGGATCCACGAAGAGATAAAGACGAAGCATGACCTCGAATGGTGGCATGGCCGTCCCGGCCACGCTGGAACGATTGGAATCGACTCCCTGCGTTCGCCGCGTCGATGCCACGTTTGGAGGGGCAAACCGGCAGTATGACCGAATCGTGGCATGGCCGTCCGGGCCATGCAGGTTTCTTCAACTTTCCTACGGACTCGACAGAGGTACCACGATTTTTTTCCAAATCGTTGTCAAGCGTTGAGCCATCGGTGAGTACCAAATGATTTCAAGACGACTAGACTGGAATTGGAATTCTCTTTTCGTCCGCGGTGGAGTTTGGAATTGATGCAAGATCCTTCAAACCCCTTTGCGGTCCGTCTGGACGCAGTCACCAAAAAATTTGGTTCTCAGACTGCGGTCGACGACCTCTATCTAAAAATCCCCCGCGGGTCGATCTCTGGGGTGATCGGGCCCAATGGATCGGGGAAGACGACGACGATTCGGTTGATCCTGCGGATCTACCAGCCCGATGTCGGGACGGTGGAGGTGCTGGGGGCGCAAGGCCAGCGGATCGCCGACGATCGCATCGGTTATTTGCCGGAGGAGCGGGGGCTATACCACCGGATGAAGGTCCGATCGGTGCTCCGTTTCTTCGGGCGGCTGAAGGGGATCGCCTCTCCCGACGCAACGATCGATCAGTGGCTGGATCGGCTAGGGGCCAGAGAGTGGGATACCAAGCGGATCGATCAGCTATCCAAGGGGATGGCTCAGAAGATCCAGTTCATCGCGGCGGTGATGGGGGATCCACAGCTGGTGATCCTGGATGAGCCGTTTAGTGGGTTGGATCCGGTGGCGATGGAAGTGCTCAAGGATGCGGTGCTGTGGCTGCGGGATCGGGGGACAACGGTGCTGCTGAGCACACATGACATGGAGATCGCCGAACGGTTATGCGATCGCTTTGTGATGATCTACCGTGGCCGCAAGGTGCTGGATGGAACGCTGGCGGAGATTCGGCAGTCGTATGGAAGGCCCGAGGTGCGGGTGCGGATGGCCAGTGGTCAAGAACCGGAGTGCCGGTCTCTGCCAGGGGTCCGCGCGGTGCTGCCGCGTGGCCCCATGTTCGACGTGTCGCTCGATTCGTACGATTCCCGCGCGACGCTCCTGTCGCACCTAGCCAGACAGGGGGACATCGAGCATTTTGAGTCGGTGCAGCCGTCGCTGCATGACATTTTTGTTCGCATCGCGCGGCCGGCTCCTGAGGATCAGGGGGAGTGACCAATGCATAAAGTCTGGGCAGTCGCAGTTCGAGAGTTCCTGGCGCTGGTAGGGACTCGCACCTTCCTGATCACCCTGCTATTGGTCCCCATCATGATGTTTGGTGGGGCGGTGTTGATGCCGCTGTTGACCGTGCTCACCGGTGGCAAGACGCGCGTCATCCGCGTCGTCGATGGTACCGGCCAAGCAGCTAGCGCGCTCCAGGAAGCGGCGGCCAAGCAACAGCAGATGGTGCGGGAGTTGTCGCGCGGCGACGCGACCGCCGACTCCCTGGCACCCAAGCAAGGTGAAGGGAGTGGTTTGGATGCCATGGATCGCTATGAAATTCAGGTCGATGGAAGGACCGAGCTGGATGATGCGACGCGGCGGGAGTGGAGCGAGGAGATTCGGCAGCAGAAACTCTATGCGTTTGTCGAGATCCCCAAGGGACTGCTGGATGAGTCGGATTCCCTTCCTGCGGTCCATTGGTTCAGCCAGGAAAATGCGCTGGGCGATGGGAAGCGATGGGTCCGAACAACGCTCAGCGACTGGATGCGGCGCGAACGGCTGACGAGGCTGGGGATCGATCCCCAGAAAGTCGCCCAGGCCAGTCAGTCGGTGGAGGTGGAGTCGCTGGAGCTTTATGGTGAAAAGGTTTCTGCGGGGACCGCGTCTTCGTCGGCGACCGAAGGAGCCAAGAAGTCGACGGCGGCGGAGCTGAAGTCGTTTTTGCAGCCGGTGGTGCTAACGCTGATGATGTTCATGGTGATCTTCCTGGCGGCTCAGCCCATGCTGGAGAGCGCCATGGAGGAAAAGACGTTGCGGATTTCGGAGGTGCTGTTGGGTTCGTTGACACCGACGCAGTTGCTTCTGGGGAAACTGCTGGGGAATGTCGCCGCGTCGCTTTTAGTTTTTGCCTTTTATGCCACCGGCATCGCGGTGCTGCTGACGGTGATGGGGAAGACCGACCTGCTTCCGATGCGCGTGCTTCCCTGGTTCATCGTTTTCCAGGTTTTGGGTGTTCTTTTCTATAGCTCGATTTTTGTGGCGATCGGAGCTTCGGTGAAGGAGCTGAAGGAAGCTCAGGCGATGCTGATGCCAGTCTGGATTGTGCTGCTGATACCGATGATGGTTTGGATTGTGGTGCTGCGCGATCCGGCAGGGGCTTTGGGGGTTGGATTATCGCTGTTCCCCCCCAGCGCGCCGATGATCAATGTGCTGCGGCTGGGCAGCGACGTGCAGATTCCGATTTGGCAGCCATTGTTGGGGATGGTCTTTTTGCTCTTGTCGACCCTGGCGGTGATTTGGATGGCCGGCAGGATCTACCGCGCCAGTCTTTTGCGGAGCGATTCGGTCAAGAGCCTCGCGCAGCTATTCCTCCGAATCTGGCAACCCAGTCATTGATCTGGCAGCGATTCATTCCTTTGCCATAGGGATCGATTGGGAAGAGTCGAAGATCGACTACGGCCGCAGGCAGCGGTTCCGTAGAAAATCATCCCCAATCTTCGTTCAGTCGATTGGTCTATCCGATAGCTCAATCGTTCCGTAGCGCACGAGGGAGCAGCGACGAAACCTTGGCCGCGCTGATTGGTCTCTCACGGAGGCACAGAGCCACGGAGAATGCATGGGCCGGTGAATTCACTTTTTGAATTCCGCCCCTCGATGACTCCGTCGTGGTTTCACTTCATGAGATGAATCGTTACCCACGCAAGAATTCCAGATGAACCGACTCCAAGATTTCCGACACCGCCTCCACTTCCACCGCGTTGCGACGGGCATAAGCGATAAAGATGACGTTTCTCTGTAGGTAGGCCATGGCCGGAAGCCTTCTGTGTTCCAGGAGATACCATTTAGGGGGTGCCATCGATTATCCTGGATTGTCAGGCAAAAGTGCAATGCATCGCGATCGAAGCCAATCAGGAATGGATGCCAAGCCAACGCCATGGGAAAAAGAGGTTCATCGGGAAATTTCATGGGTCATTGCTTTTCACTTCTCGTGCTCGATGCTCCCGTGTCCCAACGATTCTTGTCGAGTACGAGTGCCATTTCATTGAGTGCGAGTGCGAGTACGATCAAAACTAGCAGGTTATCCTCCCAGGTCACAATCATTCCTGAAGAGCCCCAAAAAGGCAGCTCACGAAGGAGAGCCCTGTGTTCGATCCCGACGTTTCATCCATCCTTCAGAGCGTTCCGAACAAGAGACCAAGCTGGATTCGCCGCTTCGAACGCGTGCTGAAATGGCTGGATGGTCGCAAGGCCATCTTCATCCCCGCTAGCGGTATTCTTGCGTTGCTATTCGGGGCCATCGGTGTTGGGGTGCAGAAGTGGTCCGCCATCTTCCAGGGAGCCAGTGGCGGATGGTTCGATCTCCTGTGCCGATCGATGAATCTGCTGACGATTTGCCTGTACGAGGCAGTGCAGGTTCCGATCATGAATCTGTCGGTGCCACCTGGGGAGTCCAACTTCTGGATCGGACTGGCCAGAATCGCCGGTACCGCCTTTTTTGGACTGATCGCTCTTGAGGCGATCCGCAAACTGTTCCATCGATCTTTCGACGAATTGAAATTGTATGTCGATCAAAGTGAAGTCTCTCTGATTTCCGGACTAGGCCGACTGGGTGTCGCCATCGCCAAGGAGGAAGGGCAGCAAGGCAAACGGGTGATTGTGCAGGAAAGGGATGAACATAACTGGCATCGCACGATGGCCGAGGAAGCCGGTTGCATGGTCTTCCAGGAAGATGCGAAAGACGAGGAAAGCCTTCGCCGCCATATCGCGCGCAGACCCACCAGCATCCACCTAGTGACTGGGGATGATCTAGTGAATCTCAACGCCCTGGAATCGATTCGGAAGATCCGAAAGGAGTATCTGCAGCGTCATCAGAAGAGTGCAGGAAGGTGTGATTGCTATATCCACATCGAGCGGCCGCTATTGCATCATGCCTACAACCTCGCCCTCCTGCAGGCCAATCGGCAGATGGATGACGACCCTGATCTGAACGTGCAGGTCTTCAATATCCATCACGAAACGGCTTGCCAGTTGATCATCGACGAACTGACGCCGATTCGACCGCGCACCACCGACGAAGTGGCCTTGTACGTCGTGGTTGGCTTTGGCCAAATGGGAATGGCGATGGTGAAGGAGTTGGTGGAATTCGCCCATTTCGAGAATCTGAAGCGCAGTCGCATCCTGGTGCTGGGTTCCGATCCCGAGCAAGACTACAGAAAGTGCATATCCCAGTGGCCAAGAATGGCACCCAGAAAGGTTCATTCGAAGCTGTCGGAGGTCGTATTTCTTCCTGATCGTGATTCGTGGGAATCTCAGGCGGCAGATCCCGAAATCGATCAAGGCGTTGCCATCGACCCGAAAGCGGTGCAGTATGCGGCCAACGTCCAGTTCTGCCAGTTGCAGAGCAAGGATGGCTTTTCGATCGATGAGGTGAAGGAACTTGTCCGACTGTGTGGGGAACCCGGCGTCTGTCCGGTGGTCCTGTTTTGTCACGATGATGACGCCGAGAACTTTCGCGGGGCCGCCAAGCTAGAGAATCTGTTGCAGGACCAGCATGGCATCAATCAGCCAAGCGATGATCGTGGAGGCCCAAACCAAGCGATTCCGATTTACTGCTTCCTGCCCGACAGCCCTCCGTTGCGGCAAACGTTGAAAATGGCGCTTTCAGGGAACCCAGATGCCATTCGCTCCTTCGGCGAGGTGGAGCATGGGATGCGGCGAGCGCATGATGCCATCGCGGACGAAGTTGCTTTGGAGATCGCACGCAATTACGACTTTAAAAACTGGAGCGACGCCGAGTTGGAACGCCGTAAGGCAAAGGCGCTCGCCAACAACCAACCAGCCAATGCCGCTCAGACGCCGACGACAGAGGAGTGGGAGTTCTTTCCACTGAATCCATACCGATGCTACTACCTGCAGAAGCCGTTTTGGGAGCAGGTTTCGAACCTGAATGCGGCGGAGCACAAGCGCGTGACGATCCAGACCTTGGGATGGAAAATGGCGTCGACAAGAAACGAACACGCCACCCACCCTGTCGACTTTGACCAAGTTAGCGACCATCAGAAAATCGTCGCCGCCAAAATGGAGCATCACCGCTGGATGGCCGAACGTCTGCTGATGGGATGGAGCTATAGCCCGCAGCGCAGCGATCATCCACCGACTCGCCCCTCGATGTGTGCTCGAAAACATCTCACCGAAAAAGACTGGGTGAAAGATTACCAACAGATCGAGGCGGCTCTGAAGTACTTCGAAGAAAAAGAGATTCCGTTCCGCAGGATCTCGTAGGGGTATCCAGTCGGTCAGGACTAGGGGGTGACGTTCTTCGTCATGTCGCGCACAAGCTTGATCACCTGCGAGCAGTCGACGTTTTGGTTTTGGTCTCTGATGACGTGGAAGGCTTGTCCAGGGCTACCGAAATCTCGTTCCAATTGATCCCATTCGGCATCGATGGTCGCTGTAAATGCAGCTTGGAGTTTTTTGTCTTTTTCAGCCTTGTCCGTGATAAATCTCTGATGAAAAAACATGGCATAATCGGTAAACACCTTTTTGGCTTTTGCTGCCATGTTGTCAGGGTTCAACTTGCCGCCTGAATTGGTCATTTTTGTTGGTGACGCATTTGCTGTTTGATTGCGATCTTCGATATAGATCACGATTGCTCCCGGTTGCGGGCGACCCTTTCCATAGTATTTGTCTACGCCGCGAGCGAATTCGTACGAGCAATACCAACCATCGTCAGGTTGGTAGCGAAGGTAATGATCTGATAGGCAGATCAGCAGGATCGGAGGTTGTAAAAGCGAATCCATGTAGACCATGACTTTGGCATTGTTACCCAGCCGGCATTCGCCATCGCGGTACCAAGTCGGTTTCAGGCCCTCGTTTTTCAGTGCGTCATGGATTTGCTGGACGATGGCCTTATCGCCACCACTACTGGATATGGCGACCAGATATTGGGTTTCCGGCTTGTCGCCGAAGAAAACGTGGGGATCAAAATCGGATCGGCTTTCGAGCGGCTGGGTGAAACTGGAATCTGGAAGGTCGAAGCCAGCCTCACGAAGGAGATTGCATAGTTTCCCTTGAGTCGACTTCGAACCGTCATTGGTGAAGAGTTGCACTTGCAGGCGACCATGGTAGTCATCTGGTTTCTTATCCAATCTGACAAACAGATGCACCTCCGACTGTTCGTCAACACGGGAGGCGTACATCCCCTCACGGAACCAGCGGCACTGTTTCTGAAGTTTTTCAGCAAGCGCTTTCATCAGACTTCGGAACTGGGTTTCAGAGACTTTTTCTTGATTGTAGGACCAGGGCGTCAAAGAACTGTCTTGAATCCTTGATTGAAGTGTAGAAAGTTGTTCGTCGAGACCTGACACTCCCTTCCTAAGTGGCAGCAACCAGGGCTCCAGTACGATCACCAGTTTGCTGTTGGGAATTCGGTGGATTAACTGGCATCTTTCCATGTATTCCAGCAGCAGATCCTTGGCTTCCTCAGGAAGAAATTGCCATTCGCCCGAGTCGCGAATTTGATCGATCCACAGGTAGCCCTCGTTCTTCCTCACTTGAGAGTGAACACCTCCTTCTTTTAGAGCGAGGATGTCATAGATGCGATGGGCTCCCCATTGCTGGTCGATCAGTACGGCGCGTTTGCCATTGTCTTGATCGAGAAAGAAAAGGTGGCCAGTGCCATGGAGGTATTTGGTGATCGTCTCGATGTCGTGGTCCGGCAGGTTCAACGAAGCATGTTTGGAGCGAACCCGCTTAACCCAGTCTTGCCAAGAGAGAATTTTATTCGCTGTTTCTTGTGTTGCCCTTATTTCCGTGATCAGGGCGATCGTGTCGGCAAATACGGCAGGAGCATCGATCCCGGAAGTGACGGCTTCGCTGCCGCAGGAGCTTTCGATCCAAGCGACTAGTTTGTTGGCGTCTGGATTTACTGCCCAGTCGCCGTCGCTTTTCGAGTCGATGTAAAAACATTGAAGATCGCGCAGTCCATTGTCAGGACTGCAACGATCGGTCCAGGCGGTTCTTGGCGTACCTTTTGGGCAGTGGGTGCAGACCAACGCGATTTTGGCATTCTTGCTAACGCCATCGACGTAGTCGAACCAGTAATCGAGAGTTCGTGGACGATTGGATTCGATCCACTGCTCTTCCGGCATCTCACTTGTAAGTTCGGTGAAAAGGTTCTTGTACTCTGCTTTCAGTTGCTCTTTGGTTGTTGGGTCTTGCTTCCAGCAGATCAGAAAGACAGTGCCGGCGCTTGCGAACAGGCGATGCGTGTTGTGATAGTAGGCTTGTCCGCCGAAATCCCAAAGGTGCACGGTGCCGGAAAGCTGGTTTGGCTTTTGCCAGTCAGGGGTTAGGCCGATGGGCTGACAGCGTTCCTTCAGGTTTTGGGCATCTTCAAGTGTTAACTGGAAATTGGTTTCCCATGGCCAGAACTCGATTCCATGCGTCGGTGCGTGCGGGAGAGTTTTGTTCTGCAGGCGGCAGGCGAGGGTGCTTTTGCCGACGCGGCCGTCTCCGATAAGCAGCAGTTTGGCAAAGGGAGCGATCTTTCTCTGATGGCCGAAGCGTTTCCTAAAATGCAGCAGCTTGGCGGCGTTTTCTTCTTGCTGGCGATCGACTTCCCCGATGGATTGGGTGAGAAACAAATTCAAGGCATCGGTGCCACGAAGGTTGGCATATCGGACCTTGTCTGGGAAACTTGCGATCGTTCGCAGCGACTTGCAGTCGGAAAGGTCGATGAAGTCGAGCTCCGTGAATGGCTCGAGGTCCAGGTCGGTTTTTTTTCCAAGCGATGAGCAGTGGGATAGATGGAGTCGGCGACAGGATTTGGGTAGCAATGCGATCGATTCCAGATCGGGAAGTTGGGAGCCATCGAAGACCTGCATGCAACTATTTTCGGCGAGAAGCTTCAGGACAGACTCGATCGCGCTCTGGCTGAGGGCTTGGCAATTGCGTAACGAAAGAATTTCCAGAGACGATAGGCGAGTACCGCTGATGTCTTTCAGCCGAGGGCAATCTTCGAGATCGAGGGTTTCCAGTGCTGGCGGCACAGCGACTTGTTCCAGGTCGTTGCAGCGAATCAGCTCCAGCGTTTGCAGGTCATCAGGCAATTCAGCGATCTTCTGTAGCCCCACTAGGTTCCAAAGGTGTAGGTGCTTCAGGTTGGGAAACATCTGCTTCCAAGGCATGGGCAGATTAGCCCATTGCAATGGTCCTTTTTTGATCGCTTCCAGATTGCCAATCACAATCCGCTCGATCGATGCGGCGACGGTTTGGTTGATCGAGTTCCAATCGGGGCAGCTATCCAGGAGGTTGAGTACTTTTTCTGCTTGATTCATTCGAAATCCTCTGAATCGATCAAATCGCTTTTGCGTAGTGGATGTTATCTAATATGGCGTCTCTGACCGGCTCGCTTATGCGTCGCTTGATTTGGACTGATCGGCACTGGGAGCCAGGCAGACACGCAGGCCGCCGTCGCCGTTGATGCCGCGGGCCCAGTCCCTGTCGCGGTAGGCGGCCCGACAGTTGTCGGCGTCGGTGAACCACGAACCACCCCGCAGCATTCGAGTCGATTTGTCACCATGCTTTTCCGTCAGTTTGTAGGCGTCCTCAGGGGTGATGCCATCCCACCGGCGTCGATAGGCTCGATCGTCCCAATAATCCTGACACCATTCCCACACATTGCCGTGCAGATCATGCAGTCCGAAGTGATTCGGTTCCTTCTTTTGGACCTCGTGATTCATATTTGAGCGGTTATTCATGTACCAACCCGCCTGTGTCAGAGCCATTTCGCCATCACCTGTGTGGTAGGCCGATTCCTCACCGGCGTTGCAGGCATACTCCCATTCGGCTTCGTATGGAAGTCGCGTGCTCAGGCCGTCGTTGACTGCAATGAATTGATTCAACCAGTCGCAAAAGGCAGATGCGTGGTGATAATTCACACTGTCGGCTGGTTTCTGTAGTCCCGGGGATACGTTTTTATGTTGATCCTCATTATTCGATTCCCGCCATTGTTGGTAGGCATCTGTATCCGTCCAACAGGCGAACTGCTGCTGCGTGACTGGCGTGGTTGATAGCCAGAAGTCGTACGGGATGCAAACTCGATGAACGGGTCTTTCATTAGGTTGGCCATACCGACTGCCCATCCGAAAGCCTTGGAGGCATGCGGGAATCTTCTGGAAGGTGATCGGCAGGATTGTGCCATCGCCTCGCGGAACGTGAATTTTGTAATGGCACTTCGTGGTCATGCTGTTTTCGCAGGCAATAGAAAACGAGTCTGGTGGAAATTGATGATCGGGTCTATCTGAGTTTTTTGTGGGCATCGATCGCTTTGCTGCAGCAGTTTGCAATCGCTCCTGGCATGGCTTTCTTGTACTGACAGGAGTATCCGTTCAGCCAACCGCGGTGGGAGGGATGACGGTTTATGGGCAGGGGCTACGGATGCAAACCTTTGATCCCAGCTAGGGATCAACCTCACCCTCCCTGAGGGAGGGTGATAAGTAGATTTCAACCTCTCCTTGGAGTGGTCTTACTGGCCATTGGATATCGCGCTTCCGCCTTGGCTTCGCCTTAACGGCTACGCCTCAGCGTCGCTTGCTACAGACTGGTCGGGGCTGGGAGCTAGGCAGACACGCAGGCCCACGACAAAGCGGACGTCATCGGCACTGCTGCCGTCGCGGTAGGCGGCCCGACAGTTGTCGGCGTTGTTGATCCACGATCCACCCCGCATCACCCGATGCGATTGTTCGCCATGCGTTTCGGTCAGTTTGTAGGCGTCCTCAGGGGTGATGCCATCCCACCGGCGTCGATAGGCTTGATCGTCCCAATAATCCTGACACCATTCCCACACATTGCCGTGCAGATCATGCAGTCCGAAGTGATTCGGTTCCTTCTTTTGGACCTCGTGATTCCTATTTGAGCGGTTATTCATGTACCAACCCGCCTGTGTAAGTGCCAATTCGCCAACGCCGGTGTGGTAGGCCGATTCTTCACCGGCGTTGCAGGCATACTCCCATTCGGCTTCGTATGGAAGCCGCGCGATCAGGCCGTCGCTGACTGCAATGAGTTGATTCAACCAGTCGCAGAAGGCAGCGGCGTGGTGGTAATTCACTTGTATGGCTGGTTTCTTAAGCCCCCGAAAACTGTTTTCGTGCGACTCTTCTTTATTCCATTCCCGCCATTGCTGGTAGGCATCTGTATCCGTCCAGCAGGCGAATTGCTGCTGCGTGACTGGCGTGGTCGATAGCCAGTAGTTATACGGGATGCAAACTCGATGAACTGGTCTTTCGCGAGGTTGCCCATACCTGCTGCCCATCCGAAAACCTTGGGGGCATGCGGGAATCTTCTGGAAGGTGATCGGCACGCTCGTGCCATCGCCTCGCGGGAGGTGAATGATGTGCTGAAGATTCTTGGTCATGCTGTTTTCGCAGGCAATAGAAAAAGAGTCCGGTGGAAATTGATGATCGGGTCTATCTGAGTTTATTGTGGGCATCGATCGCTTTGCTGCATTCGTTTCGAATCGCCCATGGAAGTTCATGGCATGGCTTGTGTGTACTGACAGGAGTATCCGTCCAGCCAACCGGTGGGAGAGGGGATGGTTTATGGGCAAGGGCTACGGATGCTAACCTTTGATGCCAGCTAGGGATCAATCTCACCCTCCCCTTGGGAGGGTCGCGAGGAACGAGCGGGGAGGGTCTGATCCTTTAACTCATTCCATCGCGGACGATTCCACCCCAACGGACCGACACTGAATCCCCCTCCCCGCTTCGTCGTTCCTCCTCAGCGACCCTCCCTGAGGGAGGGTGACAAGTAGCTCTCAACCTCTCCTTGGAATGGTCTTACTGGGCATTGGATGTCGCGTTTCCGACTCGACTTCGCCTCAACGGCTCGCCTGTGCGTCGCTTGATTCGGGCTGGTCGTACTGGGAGCCAGGCAGGCACGCAGGCCGTTGTCGTTGTTGTCGTCGTCGGCCCTGTTCCTGTTGCGGTAGGCGGCCCGACAGTTGTCGGCGTCGTTGATCCACGATCCACCCCGCATCACCCGATGCTCATGCCATCCCCAACTCCAGCCAATTGTAGCGGCATCTCACCCGAAATTCTCAAAACGGAAGTCGCGGCACGCTGGCCCCCAGGATTGGAAAATGTCCATCCAGGGAATTTTTCGGATCGCGATGAAGCAAAAAACCGACTCGTGCCTATTGGTCTCTCACGGAGGCACAGAGGCACGGAGAGGGAATGGGCCGATCGAGTGCTCTTGCAACTCGGTGACTTGGTGACTCCGTGAAAGCCAATTAGTAACGTCCCAGCCAAGTGGAAACGAGCTGGATAGGGTGCCGAGAACGGCTAGGAGTAAGCTGAACTTTTGGACCCAAATGATTCGATGGAGCCTATAATGCAGGAAGAAGTGAAAACCAAGGGAGGATGGTGAGCCATGAGTTTGCGGAATAGCATGTCCCGGCGAGGATGGTTGGCTTCGGCTGCTGCGCAGGCAGTGGCAATCGGTGCCTCGCGCTGCAATTGGGCTCATGCTCTCAACCAGCAACTTCCCACTTCCAGCCGAAAACGGCTGGTCCTTCTCTGGATGGCAGGGGGTCCCTCCCAAATCGATTCGTTCGATATGAAACCAGGCCATGCCAACGGCGGATCGTTCCGCGAGATCGAAACCGCAGTCCCAGGAATTCGCATCTGCGAACATCTTCCCAAACTGGCCAAGTGGACTCAGCAGATGGGGATCGTCCGCAGCCTGCAAACCAAGGAAGGAGATCACGGTCGCGGCACCTACCTGGTCCGAACCGGCCAGAGACCTGGAAGCCCCGTCCGCTACCCTCCCCTACCCGCCTCGCTGGCCAAAGCGATCGCCGAACAACCAGCCACCAATCCACCCTCAGAAAAGATCGCTACGGGCCAATCGAGCGTCCCCGATTATGTCGCCATCCAGCCTCCTTCGGCGATTGAGCCGACAGCTTTTGGATCGGGTTTCTTAGGGCCCAAGCACCAGCCTCTTTTGGTCACAGGATCTGCGTCGAATGGTGTTCCTGGGATGAACTCCCAGGCGTCGCGTCTGCGGGTGGAAAACCTGCTCCCCCCCGAACGGCTCAGTGGCGATCGACTGACGCGCCGCAAGGAGCTGTGGAATCTGCTGCAGCAGTCGTACGATGTCCACCGTCGATCCCCAGCCAGCCTCGCACACGACACCGTCGCGCGCCGGGCCATGAGCCTTAGCGAAAGCCCCTGGCGCACCGCCTTTGATCTCGATCTAGAAGAGGCGTCGGTGCGCGCTGCCTATGGCGAAGGGACGTTCGGACAAGGCTGCCTGATGGCTCGGCGGCTACTGGAACAAGGGGTTCCGGTGGTCGAGGTGGCGATGGGATCGGAGGGACTGGGCTGGGATACCCATGCACAAAATTTTGAGATGCTGCCCAGGCTGCTGGGGGAACTCGATACCGCCTGGTCCCAGCTGATGACCGATCTGGACCAGCGCGGTCTGCTGCAGGATACAACGATCCTTTGGATCGGCGAATTCGGCCGGACACCGATCATCAATCCGGCAGCCGGGCGCGATCATTTCCCGGATGCGTGGAGCTGCGTGCTGGCCGGTGGCAATATCGCCGGTGGGCAGGTTTTCGGAAAAACCAGCGACGATGGTCAGCAGGTGGCGGAAGATCCAGTGACGATCGGACAGGTCTTGGCGACCGTCGCGGCCAGCTGTGGCATCGATCCAAAGCTGGAAAATGTTTCTGAGGAAGGACGCCCCATCGCGATCGCTGAAGGCCAGCCGATCGAGCGACTGTTGGCCTGAGGTTTCTTCTTGCCCACTGACCTACAGAACTGCCGGATCGACCAAAAGAGCATTCGTCGGCCTCGCGCTCGTTCCGGTTATCTCACAGAGTGGATCTCACAGAGGCACAAAGGCACAGAGGTGTAAGAGGAGAATATCGGTCAAATCTTTCTCCGTGGCTCTGTGCCTCCGTGAGAGACCAATAAGCCGAGTGGATCTCACAGAGGCACAAAGGCACAGAGGTGTAAGAGGAGAATATCGGTCAAATCTTTCTCCGTGGCTCTGTGCTTCCGTGAGAGACCAAGGACGGAATTGCGGGAGGCAATCTTTTTTCTGCGGACTGCTCGCTGGGGGAAAAAGGTTTAGCGGGTTATGGTGGCAGGCTGGTCGGCGGGTTGAGCCAACAGCCATCGACGGACCGCTTCGGGGGCTTCGTCAATCGCGATGCGGCGCGGCTGGCCATCCGGCCCTTCGACGTAGGCAAAGCGAGCTGGCTGCCGGGCGGTGGTGGTCGGTTGGGGGCTAGAGCCGCGAACGATGGGAGCAAGACCGATCCTTTCGATCGTTTGATGGAGCACATCGGGACCGGTGTAGAGCCCTTCATCCCACTCGGGGTCGGCTGCATAGCAGACGCCGATCAATTCCCCGCGATCGTTGAATAGGCCACCGCCGCTGCGCCCCTGCACCGGGGCTCCCGCCACCTCGATGTTCGATGGTCCCAAGTAGCGATTCAGTTTGGTGACGCGGCTGTCGCGTCGCGTGGGGGCTTGGCCATGATCGCAGCCGTAGCTGAAGACCGGCGCACCTTCCTGGACCGGAAGTCGTGGATGGCACAGCTTGGCCACCATCAACGGCTCGGGGGATCGAAAGCGGACTAGGCCCAGGTCCAGCTGGTCGGCTTCGTAGTAGACCACTTCCCCCTGGTAGGAATTGCCGCCGCCAAGTCCAAACGTCTCGATGGTGACAGGGGATTTCCCCTGGCCATCGCGAAACAGATGGCCGCAGGTGAGGATCCAATAGGTATCGCCCTGGGAGGCGATCAGCGTGCCCGTGCCAAAGCTCTCCGAGGCACCATCGTCGATCTTCAGCCGCACGACGGAACCTTCCAGCGATGAGGCGGGAGGGGTGACGCGGGAGCGGCTTGGTTGCTGGCCCGGTTCCTGTCCGAGCGTCGCGGAGGGGATGGTGGCGGAAGCGAGTTGAACCTGCGAGGGATTGGAGCGGGTGGCTGGGGGAGGATCGAGCGGCACTAGGGTGGAAGCGAACGGGAGTGGTTGCGATTGCGGGAAGAAGGTTTCCTGGGGCGCGGTTGGTGTGGAGGGTGGTGCGGCGGATTCGGGGATCGGGGCACCCAGGCGATGGAGCAGATGGGGAAGCTGCTGGACTCCGACGATGCGATCGATCTCCTGGCCAGCATCGATGACGATCAGCGTCGGGGAGTGGGAGACTCGCCAGCGCGCCACCTGAGAGGGCTGCGATTCCATGTCGATCGAGCGAACCACCCAGCCTCGTTCAACCAATTGCCCGATGGTGGGCAGCATCGTCTGGCAGTCGTGGCAGCCGGTGCGGGTGAAGGCGAGGATGACCAGCGGTCGCTGTGCCAGCAAGGCGGGTGCGGGTGTCAGCGCCAGGATCACTAGCAGCACCAAGAAGCGAAGGGTTGCGGCTGGTAGACTGGTGGAGACATCGTTGGGCAGGTTGATTGCACGCATCGTCGCCGATCCTCCCTGATCGCGCTGCTGCTGAACTTCGCCGAAACGGTGCATCCGCATTTCCGGTGCCCGTGTGGCTGGGGAGTGTCGGGAGTTGCAGGTTGGGCGGCAAGAGCAGTTCCAAATGCTTGCACTGCGGACGGCTCGTTTGCTAGCAATTTCAACCAAGTCGACCGCTTCGTGGCCCAATGCGTTGGGAAGAGCATCTGCTTGCTTAGTTATCGTTTCGAAGGTGCAGAAATCAAAATGGAAGGGGGGCTTTGGGAATGGCTGGACACAAAGCAAATTGGACGCGGCGCGACTGGCAAGCCGCCTGTGGAGCGATGGCGCTCAGCCTAGCAGCTCGACCGATACCCGCCGCAAGTTCTCCTGCACTGGCCGACGGCGACTGGATCGATGCGCATGTCCATGTCTGGACGCCCGATCTCGATCGGTATCCGATCCAGCCGCAGTTTACGGTCGACCAGATGGTGCCCAGAAGCTTTACCCCCGAAGAACTGTTCGCTCATTGCCGCCCCTCGGGGGTCCAGCGAGTGGTGCTGATTCAGATGAGCTATTACGGGACCGACAATCGGTACATGCTGGATCAGATCGCGGCTTATCCTGGCGTCTTTTCTGGAGTTGGCATCGTCGATCACCGAATCGAACAGCTTCCCGAGGCGATCGATCACTTGGCTGAGCATGGAGTGAAGGGACTGCGGATCCATCCGACCAGCGCCGATAAGGCGAAGGAATGGGTTCAGGATGCAGGGATGAATCGGCTATGGAGTCATTGCGGGAAGACGGGGGTTGCGGTTTGTCCTTTGATCAACCCGGGGGATTTGGAGGCGATCGACCAGTTGGCTGAAAAGCATCGGGACACCACCGTCGTGATCGATCATTTTGCACGGATTGGTGTCAGTGGATCGATCGAAGAAGATCGGCTGCAGAAACTTTGCAGTCTGGCCCGGCATCCCAAGTGCTACGTCAAAACTTCCGCGTTCTACGCGCTGGGTAAAAAGCAATCGCCGCACGACGACTTGATCCCGATGATTCGCCGCGTCCTGGATGCCTATGGGCCTCAGCGATTGATGTGGGCCAGCGACTGTCCCTACCAAGTCCAGGCGCCGCACGCTTACGATCCATCGATCGCACTAGTGCGCGATCGGATCGACTTTCTTTCACCTAGCGATCGGAAGTGGATGCTGAGGGATACCGCCGCGAAGGTTTTTTTCTAGGGTATCGCGATGCAGAGACAAGAACGGCTTGGCGGTTTCCACTACATGCAGTGAAGCGTTCGCCGCTCACGATGATCCCCCTGGACCGATACTATCCCCCGGTTCTCACCGATTTGCTTCTCACGGAGGCACGGAGACACGGAGAGGGAATGGGCCGATCGACAGTCCGTGCAACTCTGTGCCTTGGTGCCTCGGTGAGATCCGGTCTGCCAATTTGCCTCTCACGGAGGCACGGAGTCACGGAGAGGGAATCGTACGATCGCCGGGTCCTACAACTCTGTGTCTTGGTGCCTCGGTGAGATCCACTCTGCCGATTTGCCTCTCACGGAGGCACGAAGTCACGGAGAGGGAATCGTACGATCGCCGGGTCCTACAACTCTGTGTCTTGGTGCCTCGGTGAGATGAACGATCTGGGTAGGAGGCGGGCGAAAGGCCGTTACGAAGCCGCATCCGCCTGGCGGAGGTTCTGGATGCTTTCTCGGAGGATGGTATCGACGCCGGGGGTTTCGTCGAAGACCTCCAGCGAAACCCAGCCGGCGTATTGGACCGACTTGAGAGCTGCCACGATCGGGACGAAGTCGACCTCTCCCATGCCGGGTCCTAGCAGGTTGGGGTCGTTGGCGTGGAAGTGGATCATCAAGTCGGCGTGGTCTCGGATGATCTGATCGATCGGCATCCCTTCGCTGCTCATCGCTTTGACGTCCAGATGGAGTCGAATCCAGGGGGAGTCGATCTGTTCGATGATCTGCCGGGCTTGGCTGGCATGATTCAGAAAGTTCCCTTCGCCTGGCCCCAGAGGTTCGATGGCGATTTGGACTTGGTGCTTTTCGAGCGCGGGCAGAGCCCACTGAAGTGTCTCGATCGCGCACTGGGTCGCCTGATCGTGGTTTTGATCGGGTCCGAAATTGCGTTGGGCGGGTGAGCCCAGCACCATGAGATTGCCCCCCAGGTCCTGGCACAGCTTGGCGAGGGAGCCAAGATAGTCAGCCGTTTTTTGCCGAATCGCTCGATCAGGTCGCGTCAGATGGAAGCCTTCGGTTTTCGCCAGCAGCCAGTGGAGTCCCAGGATCGGCAATCCATGTCGCTCGGCCGCCTCCCGATAGTCTCGCCTCATTTCCGGGGAGATCTGATCGGCGTAAGTTGCCAGGGTGAAGGGGGCGACTTCGAGTGCTTGGTAGCCAAAGCTGGCAGCGAGGCGAAGTCCTTCTTCGCGGGGTAGATCGCGCAGCAGTTCGTTGCAGACCGCATATCTCATGGAAGTGTTCCGAGTCGGATGTGGGTTACAATGGTGGGGCAAGTCCGATCGCTACAGCGATCATTTTAACCTTCTCTGGAGAGATCACGATGGACCGTCGCCGATTCGTCTCGACCAGCGCCCTAGGGGCTGGACTGGCTGCCATGGAGTATCGCGAAGCGTTTGCAGCGCTGGCCGATGGGCCGACCAAGCGAGTGGGTCTGATCGGCTGTGGATGGTATGGCAAGTGCGACCTGATGCGACTGATTCAGGTGGCGCCTGTCGAAGTCGTTTCGGTGTGCGATGTCGACTCCCGGATGGTCGAGGAGGCGGTGGAGTGGACCAGTCAGCGTCAGAAGTCGAAGAACAAACCGCGAACCTACAAAGACTACCGCAAGATGCTTGGGGAAAAGGATCTCGACATCGTCTTGATCGCCACGCCCGATCACTGGCATGCGTTGCCGATGATCGAAGCGTGCAAGGCGGGAGCGGACATCTACGTGCAGAAGCCGATCAGCGTCGATGTTGTCGAGGGCCAGGCGATGCTGGCGGCGGCCAGGAAGTACCAGCGGGTGGTGCAGGTGGGGACGCAGCGACGCAGTACGCCTCACCTGGTGGAGGCGAAGCGCGAGATCGTCGATGCTGGCAAGCTTGGCAAGGTGGCCCACGCGGAAGTCTATTGCTACTACCACATGAGGGCTCGCGAGAATCCACCCGACAGCGCACCCCCCGAATCGCTCGACTACGACTTCTGGACCGGTCCGGCGCCGATGCGCCCCTACAACAAACTGGTGCATCCAAGAAGCTGGCGAGCGTTCATGGAGTACGGCAACGGCATCGTTGGGGATATGTGCATCCACATGCTGGATACGGTTCGATGGATGCTGGAGCTGGGCTGGCCGACACAGGTCGCTTCGCAGGGTGGGATTCTGGTCGACCGCAACAGCCGCGCCAACATCAGCGACACGCAGTCGGCTCTTTTCGACTTTGGAGATCTGAAGGTGGCTTGGAATCATCGCACCTGGGGGGACGCTCCCGATCCAAAATATCCTTGGGGCGCGACGATCTATGGGGATCAGGGGACGCTGCGATTGAGTGTGCAGAGTTATGATTTCCAGCCGCGGCAGGGGCAGGCGGTGCACAAGGATGTGACGATGGAATTGGAGGAGTATCCGGAGGACAAGACGGAGAAAGATCTGGAGAAGCATGTCGCGCCGGCGATCCGCTACCACATGCTCGATTTCCTCAAGGCGATTGCCGATCGATCGAAGCCGGTGGCCGATATCGAGCAGGGGCATATCTCCACCACCAGCTGCATCCTGGCGAATCTGTCGATGGAGTTGGGGCGATCGCTGACCTGGGATCCCAAGACGCATCAGGTGGTTGGGGACGAGGAGGCGACTAGGCGGCTGCGTCGTGAGTACCGCGGACCTTGGGAGCATCCCGAGCCGGATGCGGTGTAGGGAGGGTCAGCTTGGAGCTGCTGCCTGAGCGAGGTATTTCTGAAATGTCGCTTCGTCGATGTTTCGGCCGCTGAGGACGCAGACGATATCCCCCTCAGATGACTCGACATCGACCGATCGCTGCAGCAGCGCCGCCAGGGTGACGACCCCTGAGGGTTCGGCGCGAAGGCCATGGTGGCGATAGAGCCATGCCAGGGCATCGCAGGTCTGTTGGTCTGAAACGGCGACCGAATGGGGGACATGATCGCGAAGGATCGGCCAGTTGTGCTGGCCGACGTCGTAGGAGAGCAGGCCATCGCAGATGCTGGAGGGGTGATCCAGTCGTGTGCGTTGCTGAGCGGCCAGGGAGCGGCGGTAGTCATCGGCCCCTTCCGGTTCGACGCCGATGCACTTCGCATCAGGAAACCCAGCATGGATCGCCAGGGCATGGCCAGCCATCAGCCCACCCCCGCTGACCGCACAGAGGAAATGGCTCAGGTTCCGCTGCTGGCTTTGCAGTGTCTGGACGATCTCCCAGCCACCGACACCATTGCCGGCGATCACCAATGGGTCGTCATAGGGAGAGGCCTGAAGCGCTTTTTCTTGCTCGGCGATCTGGCGGGTCATTTGATCGCGAATGCCGGTCAAGTGATCGGTGGCGATTTGGTAGGTGAGGACTTGAGCCCCAAAGGATTGAGTGATCTGGAATTTGATCTTTGGAGCGGTGTCGGGCATGACGAGAATCGCTCGTTTGCCGAATTGCCGCGCGGCGAAGGCGAGGCCGGAGGCGAAGTTTCCCGAGCTGTGGGCGGCGACGGGTCGATCTCCCAACGTGGGTGCATGTTCGGCCATCCATCGGAGGGCACCATAGACCTTGAAGGAACCGACCGGAGACCAGCCATAGTCCTTGATCCAGACCTGTCGGTGCGCTGGCAGGCCGAGGTGACGTTCCAGGGCAAGCGAACGGATCAGTGGGATGGGGGTCAGGTGGCGGTGGACGATGGGGCACGCCTGGAGGACATCGGAGGCATCGGGAATGCGGAGATTCATGGTGCTGTTTTTCGGGGGAAAGATCAGGTGGCAAGTCGATCGCGCCATCCGTCGGCGTAGGGGCGTTCCCAAAGCGCCTGTTGCTTTGGATCTTCGAGAATCTGCTGCGACTGGGGATCGAAACGAAGGATGCGGCCGGTGCGCTGAGCGATGTTGCCCAGATGGCACAAGAGCGTGCTGAGATGGCCCTCCAGAATCGGTTGATTCAGTCGCTTTGGGTCGCTGGATCGGACCGCATCGAGGAAGTTGACGAGGTGTTCCTGCATCCCCTGCCCTGTCGCCTTGGCCTCTTCGATCTTCTGATTGCGGCGGTTGTAGATCCGGTAGCTGCCCCCTTCGTCTAGGTCCATCGATCCATCGGTGCCGTGGAACGAGACGAAGGCCGATTCGCTGTGGGGGCTGCAGGAAAGCCCTTCGTAGAGGATCTGCTTGCCATCGGCAAATTCAAACGACACGATCTGGGTGTCGGGGGTTTGTTGGTCGTCTTGGAATGCATAGCGTCCCCCGGAACTGACGACGCGGATGGGGGAGGTGGTCTGGAGTCCCCAGCGAGCCAGATCGAGCATATGGATGCCGTTGTTTCCCAGCTCGCCGTTCCCGAAGTCCCAAAACCAGTGCCAGTTGTAATGCACTACGTTGGTGCGGAACGGTTGCGCCGGTGCGGGGCCCAGCCACTGTGGGTACTCGAGTTCTGGTGGGGGATCGGAAGGAGATTGCGATCCGATCGATCCTCGGGATGCAAAGTAGCGGGCTTGGCTGTAGTAGACCTTGCCGATGACTCCCGAGTGGAGCTTGCGCATCGCTTCCTGGATCCCCAGACTACTTCGTCGCTGGGTACCGACCTGGACACAGCGGTTGAATTTTTCAGCCGCGCGAATCATCCACTGCCCTTCGGCCGGATTGTGGCTGCATGGTTTCTCGACGTAGACATGCTTGCCGGCTTGGCAGGCGAGGATCGTTGCAGGGCCGTGCCAGTGGTTGGGTGCGGCACAGACGAGGGCATCGATGGAGGGGTCGTCGAGCATTTTCTGGAAGTCACCGATCGCTTCCACCTGAGGGGACGATTCCCGGATCGCCTCAGCCCCTGCCTCGGCCCGTTTGCGATCGGGGTCGCATGCGTAGCGAATCGTCACACCGGGCAGCTTGAGAAATTCCTTCGCTAGCGCCAGACCGCGTTGCATCCCCATGATGCCTAGCGAGACGGTGGCCGGCGTGTCGGCGCGATCGGCGTCAGAAGTCTTCTGGGTTGGCTCTGCAGCGCTCCCCTGCTTGGTTGGCAAGCCAGAAACGAGGCTGGTGGCGAGGGCCGCCGAGCTACCGTGACGGAGGAAGGCACGACGCTGCATGGCTGGGGGTTCCTGGAGCGATTGCGGTGGTGGGGAGGAACGGCGGGTCGATCGCATTTCATTTTAGTCGGCTGGAGTGGCTTGCTGGTACCGAGGAAGCAGTGTGTCGGCAGTTCCTTGAGGTTTCGAAGGCCGCACCAAGCAGGAAACGCAAATGGGACGGGGCTCTCCGCGGCTTCCTGCCTTCGCGGATTGGCGTGAGCCAAGAAGGAGGGTGCAAGATGTCGCAAGAAGTCATGAAGGCGAGAAAATTCTTCCATCGGGGATTCTTCTGCATGGTGGTGGAATTCAAGACATCCCAATCGAGTTACCCTTGGCAGGTCACCGGATGGAATGTTTGGTGACGATGGAATCAAGCCGCACAGCGCTTGCGGCAACCTTCGATCGCTTTGGTGATTTGCAGACCAAAGGGCCGACAGAATTGTCGGATCGACCCATCTTCGTGGCACGGCGCAAGCCGCCCGATTCTTTTGTGCCAGCAGACGTACAATCGAATGGATAGCGCCCTTCCGCTACGATTTGGGAAGATTTCTGTCAGTGGGGCGGCAGCCATGGGAGGCCCTCCCTTGGGCCACTCCTACTGGATGCATCGAAGGGATCGGCATCCAGAAGAGTCCTCAATGAACCGGCTCTTCGAATCCTCGGAATCAGGAAGGGTTTCCGAGAGCGACCGAGTGGACGAAAGTTTCGAGCGTTGCGTTAGGATGAAGGGACGGAATGGTCGGTACCGACAAAATGGAAGGAAATGCAATGCGACAGGCGTGCAGGAAGATCTACTGCTGGGGACTGCTGGGAGTGATCGGCTTGTTGGGGTGCCAGGAGTCGGGTGGCTTTGCCAACAAGGAGGCATCGCCTACAAGCTCCGCTGGGACGGGCGGTTCCGTCGCCACGCCGGATCCTGCTGCGTCCAATCCAGTGGGAAGCGTTGGGGGGAAGGAGACGCAGGCTGCCAGTCTGTCGATCGAACTGCTGGACTGGGGGGGGATCGAGCGGCGGATGAAGGAGTTTGGGGAGAAGATTGTCGTGGTCGATTTTTGGAGCACCTCCTGCCCACCTTGCATGAAGGAGTACCCCGAACTGTTGAAGTTGCAGAGTGATTTTCCGGAGCTGGTGCAGTGCGTTGCGGTGAATCTGGACTACCTCGGTTTGGAAGACAAGCCGCCCGAGAAGTATCTGCCGAAGATCGAAAAGTTTTTGGCTCAGCATCAACCGAACATCCCCAACTGGATCTCGACGACTCCGGACGCCGAGGTTCTGAAAGCCTTAGAAAGCAGCTCGCTGCCATCGATTCTGGTGTTGGATGCCAAGCAGCAGCGGGTCGCAATGATCACCGAGGAGGTGGCTGGCGAGGACGGGTTCAGCTATGCCTCGGATGTTCGGCCACTTGTCGAATCGCTTGCCAAGGGGCTGAAGGCATTGCGGGAGTCAGGGCGCGACAAGTAGCGGTGCGGATGACCGGTGGGTATGCTTGAGCTCTATCGAGCGGTTGGCAGATTGGATTGCCCGGCCGCTCTCAGGACCGATGAATTCCTCTCGATGAAAAAGGATGCAGTTCCCATGATTCGACGTTTCTCCCCTTCCAATCGGATGTGGTCGACCGCTTGGACTTTGTTGATGGTGTCGTTGGTCCTGTCCCCTGCCTTGGCGCAGGATAAGCCTGAGGGAAAAAGCATTTTCAATGGCAAGGATCTCTCCGGATGGGAGGGTGCTGCTGGTCTTTGGAGCGTTGAGGATGGCGCGATCACGGGCAAGACAACCGAGGCGGATCCGATCAAGAACAATACGTTCCTGGTCTGGAAGGAAGGGAAGGTGGGGGACTTCGAGCTGACGTTGGAGTACCGGATTCAGGGAGGCAACTCGGGGATTCAGTACCGCAGCCAGCTAGTCGACAAGGAGAAGTTCATCGTCGGTGGTTACCAAGCCGACATCGACTCGGGGGCGCGCTACACCGGCATCAATTACGAAGAGCGGGGTCGAGGCATCATGGCCGATCGAGGCCAATTGGTGCAGGTGACCGCGGCAGGGGAGAAGAAGGTGACCGGGAGCAGTGGAGATGCTGGGGAGCTGATCAAGAAGGTCAAGGAGAATGACTGGAATCGGTATCGTATCGTCGCCAAGGGGAACAAGTTGCAGCATTACATCAATGACGTCTTGATGAGTGAAGTAACCGACGAAGAGAGCGCCAAGGCGGCCAAAGAAGGGATCCTCGCATTCCAGCTGCATGCCGGTCCCGCGATGAAGGTGCAGTTTCGCAACATTCAGTTGCGTTGAGCGGCCGCTTGGGACAAGCGATCGATGACGTGGTAGAAGTTAGCGCCTCAGGAGCCAGGAAACCGAAAGAGTGATGAGAGGTTTCCTGGCATTGTTGAACAGGTCGCTGAAGTTACGAAGAGCTTTTGGATTTTGGATGGGTGAGATCCCAATGCTGCTTGGCAGCGCGGATCTCCTTCATCCGAATCCACTTGCCATGGGTCTTGCTGGCGCTGGAGACCATGGTCTCCGGGGTGACTACCCCTTTCTCGATTTTTGCAACCAAGTCGACATCCGATATGGGGCCGACCGTTTTGCGTTGACCGAAAAAACCCTTTCCTAAAAAGTACCAATCTGCTGACATCGGACGCTCCTTCCTGGCGAATGCTTTCGCCAAAAACCAAATGAACGTGCAGTGAAAACTGACGAACGCGGAATAAGAGCTACTACTGCAATGTATCGCTCGGGCAACCTCATTGGCGACATAAAAATTGAAATAACTTTATTTTTTGACGTCGATTCCAGAAGCATGGCGAATTTTTGTTCCTGCCTTTCTCGGTGACGGCAGGTTCGACCTCATGACATCCTTGGTGACTGCCTTCATGGAAAACTCGGTCGCAGCGTCCAAGTTTCTGCCAGCATTCCTGTTTTGTGGAATCGACCACGGAACAACGATTCCGTTGAAAAGCAAGGATGAGAAAGAAGTTGGGGGCATGCCGGGTCGTGGCTTGCGCGTGGTTGAGTGCGAGGCATCGGTAGGGGCCCTGGATGCGTCCCGCTTGTTTCTAGTCGATGGTTTTGATCGCCAATGAAATCAGGAAAGTACCTACAGCGGGGATTCTTGTTGGGCGTTTCGCTCTGGGTCCTTTTGGTGATTTTGGGTTCGCTATTTCCGTTCCAGCTCCGGAACTCGCGCGGCGTTGCATGGGAGCAGTTGACGGAAAGTCTTCGGCAGCACTATTCGAAGTTTGATCTTCTGGTCAATGTGCTGGTTGGTGTGATGGGTGGTGTGATGGCCGGATTTTGGATCGCAGCGGGCGAGGTGAGCGGCAGCACCCAATCCGCCTCGAAGCGATCACCGTTCGCTTTGCTGGGGCGGATGTTGCCCTGGGTTGTGCTGGTGGCCGTGCTGGCGATTGGAGTCGAAGTCGCGCAGCTTTTTTTCGTCAACCGGATCGCCAACATCTATGACATGATTTCGCAGATCGCAGGCTTCCTGATTGCGATGGTGGTCGTTGCGAGAGTTGGGCAGCGGCTGATTCTGGCGAGGGGAAGTTGGTTCGACCGAGTCGCGGAACGAGGTCTTTTTCTCTGGGTGGGGTTGTTGGCGTCCCTTGTCTATCTGGTCACGCACTGGTGGCCATTGATCCCGGCGATCACGCCTGGGGAAATCCGACTGAAGTTGCGACAGGGGCTGGTCCTAGGGGAATTGCGAGGCGACGTTTGGAGTGCCATCGGTGACCAGATGGAGCGGCATGCAGGATCGTTGAGTGTACGACTGATCGTGTCCTCAGCTCTGGGATGGTGGATCGGAAGTCTTTTGCCAGGGCGTAGCAGAATCGTGCATTTTCTGAATGCGGCTTTGGTGGCTTTCGCGATCGCCGTGATTACCGAGGCTGGACGAGGTCTGATCGATCAACTGGATGTTTCGATCCTAGGTTTTCTAGTTACCATTCTTGGTTTAGGCCTTGGTCTCATTACGGCTTCGTTTCGTCGGAATCGCAGTGGAGTCGTTGACGTCAGGTGAGGCGAAATCGCCAGTGGCGCAGAATTCGACAGATACTTGAAAAGGACGGTAGCGATACCTTGTTTTGGCTCCATCCGGGACTATATTGCCGGCATTCACTTCCCTGCCCTGTTTGAAATCGGCACGGAAAGTCGGATGGTTTGCCCAATACCGACAGGAATCCTCCCGAAAGCAGAGGGCGGGCGCAGGTCTCCGGTGAGGTTCTGCTAACGCAAAAAAACTTGACGGCTCGGCCGTACCATTAAGGTTGTTCACCAATTCCAGTATGGCACGGTTGTGTATCAGCAAGTTAGCTCTCGACCCATGGACCCTAACAGTTGTTGAATGGGTCGATTTGGTTTTGGAACACAACCAAGTAGGAAGTCATCTGCCGACAGTAACTGCCTGATGGTTCTTGTCGTGTGACGGGTAGCAATTTGAATAAGCGCTAGCGTGCTTGCGCCTTTCCCCGTCGTCTTTTAAGCTCTCTTATGGGACCAGAACTGCGTACTTACGACCAGATGTCGCGATCGAGCATCCGGTAGTGGATCGCTTCGTGGAGATGCGGCTGGCAGATTCGATCGGAGGATTCGAGGTCGGCGATGGTGCGAGCGACGCGGAGGATTTTGTCGTGGGCGCGCGCGGATAGCCCTAGTTCATTGACGGTGTCGCGCAAGAGATCCCGTTCGGGTGCTTCCAGTGGACAGTACTTCCGCAATTGGCGGCTGTTCATTTGCGCGTTGGATCGAGTGGGCGAACCATGGAAGCGTTCCAACTGGATGGCTCTAGCGTCGATCACTTGCTGGCGCATCTGGCTGCTGCTGAGCCCGGGTGCTCCTTCGGAGAGTTCTTCAAAGGGCACCGCCGGCACTTCGATCTGGATATCGACTCGGTCGAGAAGCGGGCCCGAGATTTTGCTCATGTACCGCTCCACCTGAGGCGGTGTGCACTGGCAACTTCTTCGGGGATCGGTGCGATAGCCGCAGGGGCAGGGATTGAGCGCTGCGATCAGCATGAAGTCGGCGGGAAACGTGGTGCTGCGAAGCGCTCGCGAGATCGTCACCTGACGATCCTCCAGCGGCTGGCGCATCACTTCCAGCGTCCGTCGATTGAATTCCGGGAGTTCATCGAGAAACAGCACCCCATGGTTGGCCATCGAGATCTCTCCTGGGGACGGCGGGCTGCCGCCACCAACCAGCCCCGCATCGCTGATGGTGTGGTGGGGGGATCGGAAGGGACGCTGCGCCATCAGGGGCTGGCCTGCTTGCAGTCGCCCCAGCACCGAATAGATGCGCGTCGTGTCGATCGACTCGCCAGCCGACAAAGGGGGAAGGATCGTGGGAAGGCGTTTGGCGAGCATCGTCTTGCCGGAGCCTGGTGGGCCCAGCATCAGAAGGTTGTGGCTGCCGGCGGCGGCCAGGACTAACGCCCGCTTGGCGGCGTGCTGGCCACGCACGTCGCTGTAGTCGACGTCGTACTGGCTGTAGGTCTCAAACAGCTCCCTCAACCTCGACGGCACCGGCTCAATCTCCAGCTCCCCCGCCAGAAATGCCACCGCTTCGGCTAGACTCCGCACCGGGATCACCTCGATGCTCTCCACCACCGCCGCTTCTTGCGCGTTCTCGGCGGGGACCAAGAGGCCAGTCAGCTGCGCCTGTTTGGCGGCGGCGATTGCCATCGAAAGGGCTCCCTTGACGGGGCGTGCTTGTCCTTCGAGCGCCAGTTCGCCAACGACCGCGTAGCTGGCCAGGCGATCGGATCGCAATTGGCCACTTCCCGCCAGGATCCCCAGAGAGATCGGCAGATCAAACGAAGCTGCCTGTTTGGGCAATTCCGCCGGCGCCAAGTTGATCACCACCCGCTCATGCGGCCTCAGAAAGCCACTGTTGACCAATGCTCGTTCGACCCGATGGGTGCTCTCCCTCACCGCCT
The DNA here is from genome assembly GCA_044371425.1 of Pirellulaceae bacterium. GTDB lineage: Bacteria > Planctomycetota > Planctomycetia > Pirellulales > Pirellulaceae > JBEISR01. Next base: position 109,635 of record JBILTR010000005.1, read on the forward strand.
GCTCGGGGAGTCCCACCAGCACGGTCTTGGGGAGCGCCGCAGGCGACAGATCGACCTCGACGTCGACTGGAAGGGCTTCGATTCCCACCACCGAAAAGGTTTTCAGTTTGGCCAGCATCTGCCTTCACTCCTTTGCGATTCTCCCAATCCCTTTCCCAAGAACTGACCCCTCGCGGAGGGTCGCAACGTCGATGTTTGGAAGCATATACACCAGTTCATTAAAGAAGAGGTGTGGAGCGAACAAGAACGGGGAGAACCAAGCCGATTCCATGGTTTTTTGGAGTGCTGCGCTGATTCGTCAGTTGGTTTTTGTACCCTATTTTTTGGAAGGTAGTCTTTTGTGGGGGGGTAAATCTTTTGCGCAACGTTGACTTGGCTTTGACTTGCCAGCGACAACCGGGGTGGTGGGATGCATTAAAGATGGAGGAGACGGAAAGGTGGTTGGAGGCGGTGTCCTACCAGTAGGGGGCGGCGATGGAATCGTTGAAGCAAGACCGGGCGAATGGATTGGCTGGCGGGGCTTTTGAGTCGCGTGGAACGACGGCGGTGGAATCGCCGAAGGGGGAAGGAGTCGCTGGCTTTTGGGACGATTCGGCTGCTTTGGAGGCGGTGGGTTCCAAGCAGGTGGAGGCAGCGCCTCTGCAGATCAGCTGGGGGCCGGCGGCATGGTTGGTGGCTTTGCATCTGGGGGCGCTTGCGGCACCCTGGACATTCAGTTGGAGCGGTCTGGCGATTGCTGTGGGCTTTCACTGGCTGTGTGGTAGCCTTGGGATTTGCCTGGGGTACCATCGCCTGCTGACGCATCTGGGGATGGAGACGCCGACCTGGGTGCGCCAGACCTTGGCGTTCCTTGGCGTTCTTTCTGGCGAGGGAGGTCCGATCTCCTGGTGCGCCAATCACCGACGGCATCATGCCTACAGCGATCAGGAGGGAGATCCTCATTCCCCGAAGGATGGCCCGTGGTGGGCTCACATGTTCTGGCTTGCCTTCACCACCGATGGTGGGGATTTCCATGCCTACACGAAGAAATGGGTTCCCGATCTGGTGAAGGACCGGGGGCTGATGTGGTTGGAGCGATTCTTTCTCCCGATCCACTTGGTGTTCGGTGCCCTGTTGACTGGATTGGGGTATGCGATCGGAGGCAAGGAGCTTGCGGTTTCCTGGTTGGTCTGGGGTGTTTGCGTGAGGCTGGTTTTGATTCTCCATACCACTTGGTTTGTCAATTCGGCGTCCCATATCTGGGGCTACCGCAACTATGAGACTCGGGATGAGAGCCGCAATCTGTGGTGGGTGGGTTTGCTGGCCTATGGAGAGGGATGGCACAACAACCACCATGCGATGCCCCGGTTGGCTCAGCACGGTCACAAGTGGTGGGAAATCGACATGACCTACTGGTTCATCCTGGGGCTGAAGCGTCTGGGGCTGGCTAGGAATGTCATCGACCTCAAAAGCGTTCAGGAGAAGCGGGCCAAAGGGAAAAAGGTCGCCTGACAATCGCACCTTCTGAGGCGCTGGACTTTCTGAACGGACTGGAACCTTCCATCGATCCTGGCAGGAGACCGGGACCTCCCGTCGCTCTGCCATCTCCAACCGACCGCTCGATCGCACCGCAGGTCGGTTTCTGGATTCCTGGGATCGACATGCTACGATGCAATGGTCTTCCGGTGGCCTGTTTTTTAAAAATGGGATCGGCGACTGGAGGGGAGCGGTTGGGCAGTCGAGCCGTCCAGGCCGCGGGCGTCGATGAGGGAATGATCCAAGGGAAGGAACGAAAAAGATGGCCATCGAGGGGATCGATCGGAGCAAGCTGCAGGAGCTGACTAGGCATGGCGGCTATCTGGAGTATTCGAAGGCCTCCAACCCAATCGCTTCCGGTGCGACCCCTCAGGTGCCTTTGCTGCAGTTTCCTGCTGCCTTGCACGCAGGCGGCGGATCGCGCGTGATTCCGCTGGACACCAGCAGCCAATTGGCATGTGCGGGACCTGCTTCCAGTCCAGGGCTATTGGCCAGCTTTGTACGCATCAACGCGGGGGACAGGTTGCCGACGTTTGCCAATGCGACGTCGCAGCTGTTCTATGTGATTTCGGGAAGCGGGGTGACCGACTTTGGACCCCATCAGATCCCTTACGGAACGGGGGATCTATTCACCCTTCCGTCTGGCCCGGAGGCGACGCACCGGGCAGATCGCGATACGGTTTTCTATTGGGTGCATGACGAGCCGATGTTGCGGTACCTGGGGGTTTTGCCCTCCGCGCCGCGTTTCGCCCCGACGCTCTATCCCTTCAGTCAGTCGCGTCGAGCCTTGGAGGAGGCGGCGGCCGATCCACTTGCGGCCAAACGCAGCCGCATCAGTGTGCTCTTGACCCATGACGCCTTCCCTCAGACGCTCACCATCACCCACGTCCTCTGGGCGATGCTGGGGATTCTGCCAGTGGCGGCCAATCAGTTGCCGCATTCCCACAAATCGGTGGCGCTCGATTTCATCATCGACTGCAAGCCAGGGTGTTACACGCTAGTCAGTGAACGGGTCGATGGTCAGGGGAATCTGATCGATCCAGTCCAAGTCCCTTGGGAGGCAGGAGGCGCCTTCATCACGCCTCCTGGTTTCTGGCATAGCCACCACAACGAATCGGGGGAGGTGGCTTACTTGATGCCGATCCAGGATGCCGGACTCCACACCCACCTCCGAACGCTCGATATTCAGTTCCATCGCAGCAACGTCGTCTAAACGGCCGACAAGAAGCTGGCCGAGAATCAAATGTCCGATCGGTCGCATTCCATTATGATGGGTGCTGTCCATCCAGTGGGTGGTTGGCTTTCCGGATTGGCGGAGGTTTCGATCGATGCGCGCTCCTCGATACATTCTGTTGGTGATCGGTCTTCTCGGCTTGATGGCGAGTGTTTCATGGATCTCTGAGTCGCGTCTTGCAGCGCAGGATAGCTTGGCAACCAAGGAGTCGGCGGCTCTTTTTGCCCGAGACAATCTGGTCGCCTGGTGCATCGTTCCTTTCGATGCCTCCAAAAGAACTCCCCAGCAGAGGGCTCAGATGCTCAAAGAGCTTGGGATCCGGCGGCTGGCGTACGATTATCGGGCCGAGCATATTCCGCAGTTTGAAGAAGAGATTCAGCAGCTTGCTAGGCATGGGATCGAGCTGACGGCATGGTGGTTTCCGGGGGAGCTGAATGAAGAGGCGAAGGGCATTTTGGCGCTGCTGGAAAAGCACCATCTGAAGACGCAGCTTTGGGTGACTGGCGGAGGGGGCCCGGTGGCCAGTGCACAGGAGCAAGCGCAAAGGGTGGCGGGTGAGGTGGCAAGGCTGAGGCCGATCGCCGAGGCGGCCCAGCGGATTGGTTGCCAGGTGGGGCTTTACAACCATGGCGGCTGGTTTGGGGAGCCGGAGAATCAGATCGCGATCATCCAAGCGTTGGGGATGACCAACGTTGGGATTGTCTACAACCAGCATCATGGGCACGATCAGATCGATCGTTTCGAATCGCTGCTCCAGAAGATGCTGCCGCATTTGATCGCGGTGAATCTCAACGGGATGATTCCCCAGGGGGATCGCAAGGGGCAGAAGATTGTTCCCCTGGGAGGTGGCTCGGAGGACCGCCGGTTGCTGCAGATTCTTGCCGCCAGTGGCTATCGCGGACCGATCGGAATTCTCAACCACACCGATCTGGATGCTCGGGCGCGTCTGGAAGACAACCTGCGAGGGCTCGACTGGCTGCTGGACGCATCTCCCGACCGTCCCGGATCGATCGCCTTCACGACCTGGAAAGCACCTGCCGAGCCGACGTTGGGTGGCGGGATCCTATTCGACAGCCTCCCTGCCCTGCGACTGCCACCGATCACCGTGCAGTGTCGGGCGCGGCTGGATCAGCGCGATGCATACAACATTCTGTTGGCTTCGGATGCCAAGAGCAGCGGGGAGCATTGGGAGCTATACACCGAGGCGGGCAGTGGACGGTTGGCGGTCTATGTTCCTGGGAGTGAGCCGTCGATTCTCACCAGTTCCGTCGATGTCTGTGATGGCAAGTCGCATTTGCTGACGATGGGTTACGAAGCGAACCGGATGCGGCTGTGGGTGGATGGTCGCTTGGTGCTGGATTCGGCGATCGCCATGAAGCCGGGTCGGCAGGGTGAGCCAGGGCAATGGGCAGTTGGCCGGCTGGTGGAGGGATCGCTGCAGTGCATCGGCCAGATCGACCGCGTGGCGATCGACGCGGGACTGCTGCCGGTGAAGGCGATCGAGCGAGCGGAATGGATCGACTCGGGTAGCCCGCTGGCCGCATGGGATTTCGTCGATGGTAAGGCGATCCCACGCAAGGCCGAGCCATCGATCGAAACGACGCAAGGAAGAATGGAGCCCAAGTGGAAGTTGGAGCAGATGCCGCGGGTTGCCAATCGAGCGATCGAGGAGGGATCGGCCGAGCGGGGGGCGGTGGTTTTTGCATCGGCCAAGCTGGCGTGTCTGTCCTGCCATCGGATTGGAGAGCATGGCGGAAACGTTGGACCGCAGCTGAACCGTCTGGGGCTTGAGCGATCCCCTGACCAGATCGCGCAATCGCTCTACTTCCCCAACCACCAGGTCGACGCCAAGTATCGAGTCGTCCAGTTGCTGACCGACGAAGGGGAGACGGTACGGGGGTTTCTGGAGTCGGAGAGCGAGCGGGAGGTGGTGCTGAGGGATCCCAACCGGGGCGAGACATCGACTTGGTCGCGGGGCCAGATCGAGCGGTTGCAGGAGGCACCCAGTCTGATGCCGGAAGGGCTGATGGAAAGTCTGCCGGAAAAGTCGCAATGGGATCTGATCGCCTACCTGGCCGATCTGGGGAAGCATGAGAAGCTGCGGGCGGAGATCGGGCAAGCGGTGCTGTCCCATGCGCAGCCTCACGATCCCACCACGTTTCCTTACGATCGCGATCCGATCGATCCGGAGGCGTGGCCCTCCTGGCAGGCGTTCGTCAATCGGGATCGCGTCTACGACTACTACACCAAGCAGGCCAATTACTTTCGGGAGCAGGATCGCAGGGCGCGATTGCTGGAGCCCTACCCTGGGATGGACCGGGGGAAGTATGGGCATTGGGGAAATCAAAAGGAGGAAACCTGGGCCAATGGCGATTGGAACCAGACGGTCCTCGGGTCGATGCTTTCCGGCGTCTTTCATGGGATCGATGGCAAACCGATCGGGCGGGCGATCTGCCTGAGGCTGGGGGATCAGCAGCAGCTATCGGTCTGCTTTCATCCCGATCAGTGGCGATACGAAGCGCAGTGGCGTGAAGGATTCGTCGGCTTTTCGACCGTGCGGCATGGATTCATGGATGGACTGCTTCCCAAGGGCAAGTTGGAGCCGGTGGTGGCCAGGGAGCGGCCCGAGGGGGCGTATGAGTATCTGGGTTTTTATCGCGTCGGCGAGCGCGTCGTTTTTGCGTATCGTGTAGGGGAGGTTGAATATCTCGAGGCACCGTGGGCTCAAGGGGATCGCTTCGTCAATGAAGTGGGGCCCAGAGCGACTCATTCGATGCGCGATCAGTTGGCCAAGGCGCCAGCGCAGTGGCCCCAGCGGATCGTCACCGAAGTGAAGCCTGGTCATGGGGCTCCTTATGCGACCGATACGATCGGGTTGCCTTGGGAGAATCCCTGGAAGGCGCTGATGTTCTGTGGGGACCTCGCCTGTCTGCCTGATGGTTCGGTGATCGTCTGCACGATGCAGGGAGACGTTTGGAAGGGGACCGGCTTGACGCTGCCTCAGGAAGATCCCCAGGGCAGCGTGCCGCTGGAAGCAACCTGGCGCCGCATCGCTTCGGGGCTCCACCAGCCGCTTGGGATCTGGTGGGATGAAGAGGGGCTGTTTGTGCTGGGTCGCGATCAACTGACGCGGCTGGTCGACCTCAACGGAGATGAGGAGATCGACTTTTACCAGCGGTTCAGTGGAGCGTATGAGACGAGTCCTGCGGGACACGACTTTATCTGTGGACTTCAGCGTGACGATCAGGGGAGGTTTTATACCGCCAGTGGCAATCAGGGGTTGGTGCGGATCAGTCGCGATGGCCGCAGTGCCGAAGTGCTTGCGGAAGGGTTCCGCAATCCTGATGGTTTGGGACTGCATCCCGATGGGATGGTGACCGTGCCTTGTTCCGAGGGGGAATGGACTCCCACCAGCATGCTGTGCGCGGTCGATGCCAATGCCAGCAGCTCGGCCCAGCCTCCTTTCTATGGCTATCGGGGAGCGAGATTCGTGGGGAGGCCGATCGAGCGACCGCGATTGCCGTTGGTCTATCTGCCGCGGGGCCTGGACAATTCATCCGGCGGGCAGGTGGCGATCGACAGCGATCGCTGGGGCCCGGTCCAGGGGCAGATGGTCCATCTTTCTTTCGGTACGGGCAGTCACTTCCTGTTGCTTCGCGATCAGGTGGAGGGGCAGTGGCAAGGGGCGGTGGTGCCGCTGGTCGGTGAGTTTCTCTCTGGAGCGCATCGGGGAAGGTTCTCCCCTTGGGATGGCCAGCTTTACGTTGGCGGGATGGGTGGCTGGGGCAGTTACACGCCACAGCATGGCTGCCTGCACCGAGTCCGTTATACCGGCGGCAGCGTGGTGTTGCCGATTGCATGGAAGGCGCACGAGAATGGCGTCTGGGTGCGATTCAGCGAATCGATATCGGGGGAGGTAACGGAGTCGCCCGAGCGGCATTTTGCACAGGCTTGGAACTATCGATATTCATCGGCCTATGGTTCGGCCGAATACTCCACGCGGCATTATGGCGTGCGCGGTCACGATCGGCTGGAGATTCGTTCCTCGCATCGATCGAGCGATGGGCGGGAGTTGTTCCTGGAGATCCCCGATTTGCCACTTTGCAACCAGCTGCATCTCCAGCTGCAGGTGGCCGAGCGGCGGTGGGTCGATCTTTTCGCCACGGTGCACCAGATGGCGGCACCCAGAGAGGGGCTGCCTGGAGTCGCGGCGGAACCGCGTCCGCTACCTCCGCATCCGATCGATCAGGATCTGGCGATGGTGGTGCGCCGGGTTCCCAACCCCTGGGGCAGGAAGATCGAAGGGGCCAGGGAATTGCGAGTGGAGACGGGGAAGAACCTCAGCTATGTGCAGACTCGTTTGGAGGCGACGGTGGGCGAGCGGCTGGCGGTGCGGTTGGTCAATCCCGACGTGGTGCCGCACAACTGGGTCCTTCTGGCGCCCGGTGCCCAGCAGGAGGTAGGAGAGGAGGCCAATCGGCTGATCGGTGATCCGGAGGCGGTCGTCAAGCAGTACGTGCCGCAGTCTTCTAAGGTGATCTGCCACACCGATGTGGTGGAGCCCAAGCAGGAGATGGTGATCTACTTCCAGGCCCCTTCGACCCCTGGCCGGTATCCTTACCTGTGCACTTTTCCAGGGCACTGGATGGCGATGCAGGGGGAGTTGATCGTGCGGGAAGCGAAGTGATGCAGATCGTCAGGGGACCTGACGATAGATCACTGCGTTGTGGGTGGCTCGGCCGACAGCGATGATTTCCTGTCGACCGTCGCCATCGAGGTCGGCGACGGTCAGGTCTTCGACAGCGACTTGCCCTGGTGCCACCAGGGAGCGCGACCAGCTACCATCGGGTTGGCGGTCGTAGATCCGAACACCGCAGCGATGGGATTCCAGGTTATCGCGAACGCCGATGACCAATTCGTCTTCGGCGTCCTGGTCGAGGTTGGCACAGGCGACGGCGTGGCCCCACTGAAGTTGGTTGTCGAGGATCTTCCGAGGCCAAGGGGTCTCTGCCAGAGGTTGGTCGCCCGATGGCTGTTCGTAGACGACGACTTGATTGCCATGCCAAGGTTCAATCGTCGCAAGAAATCGCTGCGACTTGGAAAGGAATCCGATTCGAATCTCGCTGGCTCCTTTCGCAGGTGCCGCACCGGCATGACCTACACCCAAATGGACCAGTTCACGCGGTTGGTTCGGATCGGGCTGGGTCCACAGGTGGACCCCTTCGAAGCTGGCGAGAAGGAGATCGTGGCGTCGATCGCCATCGAAATCGATCGGCTGAAAATTGTGCATCACCGGCAGCGTCGACTCGATGATTTCCGACTTCCATGGGGAGCTGGCTGGGGTGGCAGGCGGGTTCCAGCGGGTGACGGCGACAGGTTGGTCGTCCCAGCCGGGGGGTTGGGAGGCGCGTCCCTTCAGCGGCACCACGATCAGTTCCATCTGCTGGTCGGCATCGATGTCGGCCCATTGCATCCGGTGGAGCGTCGGGAGGTCGTCGGCAATCGCATGCCGAGTCCAGCGCTGGGTCGGGTCCGAGGGAGCTTCCAGCCAGGCCAGGGAGCCCCCGGAGGTGGTGTTGTTGGGTTGCCAGTCCCCACCGATAGCCAGATCGAGGTCGCCGTCGTCATCGATGTCGAGGGGTGCAAAGCAGACATTGTCTGCCTGTCCATCGGGAGTCTGATCGATGGTGTGAGCCGTCCAGGTAGGATTCTCCAGCCAGACGATGCGCTTGCTGTCGACGATGGCGATATCGAGTTTTCGATCGCCGTTCATATCGATGGCGCGAACGGCGTATCCCACCGTCAGTTCGATCGGCAGCACCTGGTCCTCCCAGCGTTGGGCCAGAGAGTGTGGCGATAAAGTGCAACTGAGCACGGGTGCCATGCAGAGCAATGCAGTGGGGAGAGCGCGCATGGTGGTTCCTGAGCTTGGGACCGGTTGGCGGGGTCGCGTTTTAGGCGGGGCGTTCGAGGACTATGTTCTTGCTTTGCAGAAAGAATTGCCTCGGGTTCTCGTAGACGACTTTGCGGATCAGTGATTCGGGATGTCCCCTGCGTCGCATCTCAAAAATCAGGTCGGGGATAGCGGTCGGTTTGCTGGGGCCCCAGTCGCCGGCCGAGTTGGCGAGCAGCCGTTCGGGGCCATACATTTCGATCATGTCGCAGGCGCGCTGGGGGGTGCACTTGGTGACTGGATAAAGGGTCATTCCGGCCCAGAAGCCCGCCTCCAGAACAGGTCGGATCGTATGTTCTTCGACATGGTCGACCAGCACGCGATGGGGCTGGATCCTGGAATCGCCCAGCAGCATGTCGAGGATCATGCGGGTGCCCTGGTACTTATCGACCAAGTGGGGTGTGTGGATCAGGACCTGCTGATGGTGGCGAACCGCCAGTTCCAGGTGCTCCAGAAAGATGGTCGCTTCGTTGCGGGTGTTCTTGTTGAGTCCGATTTCACCGATGCCGAGGACATTAGGTCGATCGAGAAACTCGGGGATCATCGCGATCACTTCGCGCGACAGCGATACGTTTTCCGCTTCCTTGGCATTGATGCACAGCCAAGTGTAATGGTGGATACCAAATTGCGCTGCCCGTTTGGGTTCGAAGTCGGTCAGTTGGCGGAAGTAGTCCCGAAAGCTATCGACGCTGCCGCGATCGAACCCAGCCCAGAACGCCGGTTCGCTCATCGCCACACAGCCCATGCGTGCCAGCGTTTCGTAGTCGTCGGTGGTCCGCGAGACCATGTGAATGTGGGGATCGATGTAATCCATCGTCTATTTCTTTCGCTGAGAAAAAGCTAATCCGAATCATCGTCGTTGGATGGTTCGTTTTCAGATCGCCTTCGCTTCAAAGGCCCATTTGGCTGCGCCACTGGGGGTCGTAGGGGCGGCTGAGCAGCAACTGGAGGCGTTCGGCGCGATCGGGGCCTGGGGACTGCAATATGGTGATCGCCTCTTCCAGCAACTTCCGCTCGGCCGATGCATCCTCGGTGGCTTGGCCGCGATCGATGCGGTCGAGCGTCGCCGCCAGTTCGAGAATCTTGCTGCGAGCCAGAAGGTATTCGGCATCGACGATCTGCTTGGCAGAGCGTTTTCGGCTGGAAGTTGTAGATGCAGACATGGAAGCGACCTGGAGGGGAAGGATTGGCAAGGTGAGTCGAAGCCGTTGGCGATGGATGCTTGAAGTCATCGACCCGATATCGTGCTCCCTTGTATTTTAGCTACTGGCCAAGCCAAAGGCACGGAGACTATTGCCTCACCGAAGGAGTCGTTCGGATCAAGCCGTTGGGTGGTCGGGTGCGGCAGGGCCGTCGGCAGGAGGAAAACAGGAACTGAAGTGTTCCGTAGCCGCCCCACAGAGAGGGTGGGGATAGAGAGGTGGGGTGTCGAGGAAGGAAGTGGCCAGAGACGGAATCGAACCGCCGACACGAGGATTTTCAATCCTCTGCTCTACCAACTGAGCTATCTGGCCCCAGGACCAACGATGCTAGTGGCAGTGCGGTGGAGTTGTCAATTCACGTTCCGAGGATTTTCTCTTCCACGGCATCGTCCCCAGGGGCAATTTGCCGGTGGACCGAACCGATGGGGGAGTCGATCGGTGCTGTCGTTCAGCCCGCCGATCGAGCCGATCGGTGGGGGCTTTCGACTTAAAAGAGCGGGGCCAAATCGTGCAAACCGGGCGCGGAACGAGTACACTTAGACGGGCATCAGAAGGCGGGCTTGGTGGCTCCTTGTGGCGATCCCGTGGAATGGGTCCCGTACCGTCGGGACGAGAGGCATGGTGGATCGTCTGGGAACCGGCTGGATTTTGGTGCATGTCGCTTCCCCTGGATGGGGCTTTTCCTGAGCGTATCGAACCATCAAAGCCATCGTGCCGATCGTTGGAGAAATCTTTCCATCGATTCGATCGGAAGCGACCAGGGCTCGGCGGCTCTCGCGCGACGGAAAGGGCTCGCACTGGTCGTAGCGATCGGTGCGGCCGTCGGTTCGCCAGGGGCCATGTCGAGTGGACTGGCGGGTCGGTTGGCGCTAGGCGAGCCGCCGATTCGACGGGGAAGGAAGGCGGAGGAAAGCACCATGGAGAGGCTGGTTGGGCGTTCCGTACGGCTGGGGGGAAACGCGGGGGATCAGGTGATGTCAGGATTCGGCGGTTGGTGGCTGCGAATCGGGATCGATAGGGTGGTGCGGATGTTGCTGGTCGCCGTGTTGGTTCTGGCGATTGGGTCGACACCTGCGCGCGGTGAAGACTACTACCCGGACCACCCGGTGGTGCGAGAGATGGTCGACAAGGCGGTCGACTATCTAGAGAAGTCGGGGGCTGGCAACATCGGCCAGTACGAAGGCGGCACCATGCTGATGGCGCTCGCTCACTATAAGGTCAGGAGCGATTCGAACCACGCACTGGTCAAGCGGGGGATAGCTCTGGCCAAGGATGTCACCAACCGGACTGGACGTCCGGATGCGGGAGGTGGATACGAGAAAATCATCTATGAGGCGGCCGTTGCGGCGATGCTGCTGGCGTCGGTGGATGTCGATATGTATCGGAAGGAATGCGAGACGCTTCGCGATTTCTTCGCCAAGGTCCAGCGACCCTACGGCGCTTTCGGTTATCTGGCCGGCGCCCACGCCCGCACGGGTGACACCTCTCAGGTGCAGTATGTCATCCTGGCGCTATGGACCCTCGATCAGATGGGGGTCCCGGTGCAGGTGGATATGGTGGAGCGATGTTTGAAGTGGTTGCAGGCCGAGCAGTTGGCGTCGGGCAGTTGGAACTATCAGGGGCGCATCGGAAGCGATCAACCCAACTCCAACGAAGGGGCGGGTGGCGGCTTCATCGATCACCGAATGGGGGCAGCAGGACTTTCGGCGGTGCTGGTGGCTGGGGACTTTCTGGGGTTCTATCGCAACCGCAAGGCAGACGCCGAAGAGGATTACATTCCCAAGGCGTTCAAGCGGGTGGTGGAGGAGGATTTGAACAATCCCCGCAAGAAGGTGACGATGCAGCGCGACCAAGTGGAAGGAACGATCAACAATGCCGTGGGGATGTTTGCCAAGAATCCCTACACCCGGGCAGCAGCTAGCGGATGGCATTATTACTTCCGTTACAGCGAAGAGCGATGCGAAGCGTTCCTCGAGATTCGTCAGGGCAAGCAGATCAAAAGCCCAGCATGGTACAACCGCGGTGTCGACGAGTTCCGCAAGGTGCAGGATCCAGCGACCGGCGCCTTTGGGGCTCTGGCAGAAGATCGCGACAACACGCCTCCTGAAGTCAGCACTTCCTTCGCGGTGCTCTACCTGATCCGCAGCACGCAGAAGGCGATTGGAAAGATCAATGAAGGGGTGCTGATGGGGGGCTTTGAGCTACCCAAGGATCTCGCCAACGCGGGTTCGGTGGATGGGAAGGTGGTCGACAAGACCAAATCCTCTTCGCTGGACGACATGCTCAAGATGATGGAGGCGGAGGGAACCGCCAAGATGGATGACGCGCTGGTCTCCGATCGGATGAAACTGGACCCAGATCCTCAGCGTCGCAAGGAACAGCTGAACCGGCTCAGTCGACTCCTCAGCGGCAAGGATCCGCTGGCTCGCCGGGGTGCTGCCAAGCTCCTGGGGCGAGGCGATGATCTCGATTTTGTTCCGGCGTTGATTTATGCACTGACCGATCCCGATCCCTACGTGCCGAAGTACGCAGAGAATTCGCTCCGGATTCTTTCTCGCAGAATGACCACGCGTGTCTTTCCGATCGATCAGCCGCCCAACGAAGCCGACCGCAAGAAAGCGGTCGCGTTGTGGCAGGAATGGTATCAGGGGGTACGGCCCGATTATGTGTTTGTGGAGCAGTGATCGATGAGCGTGATCGAGCCGAGCAGCAATTCTCCGTCGGATGTGCGCGAATACGACTTGCTTCGCACCAGCAAGGTCGATCTGGTCTCCAGCATGCTGCTTAGCCTCGTGCTGATGATCGGCTTGGCGGTGGCGATGATGGGGGCAATCTACTTTTTGCACAACTACAAATGGGGCCCGGAGAAGATCGTTCTGGAGCCTGAGAGAGTGGCGGGGCGAGGGGACCATGCGGCGGGGTTTGCAAGGGATCTGGAGCCGCCTGGTGCTGAGGAGGTGGAGGAGATCAGCGAACCGTCGCTGGAGCAGACGTTGGAGGCGGTGACCGAAACGCTCAGTTCCGTCCTGGCCTCCCTCGACTCGCTGGACACCTCGGCTTTGGCGGCTTCGCCAGGAACCGGCCAAGGGGACTCACGTCCTCCCGGACCGCTTGGGGAAGGGGACGACATTGTGCCTCGATACGAGCGATGGGAGCTGAAGTTTTTGGCGCGCAGCCAACAGCAGTACGCATCGCAGCTTGACTTCTACAAGATCGAACTGGGGGCGATCGGCGGTGGGGTTTCTACCGTCGATTACGTCGCCAACTTCACCGGCGCCGCCAAGAAGCGGAGCGGTGCTGGGGACGCAGAGAAGAGACTCTATTTCATGTGGCGGCAGGAAGGCCCCCTGCTGCAATACGACCGTCAGCTGCTCCAGAAAGGGGGCGTGCAGACCGGGCGCCGCATGGTGCTCAAGTTCATCCCCGATCCGCTGCAGGAAGATCTCGCGCAGCGTGAAATGCTCTATGCCCGAGAGAAAAAGGGGAAGAACGTGAAGGTCAAGGAGATCGCCAAGACCGTTTTTGAAAGCCGGGCCAAAGGGTCGGGTGGGTACGAGTGGGTGGTGATCGACCAGCGGTACCGCGCGGTAGCCGGTGGCAAGTAGCGTTCCTGGATCGGGTTCGATATTGGTTCGAAGTCCAACAGCAGTTCGTTGATGAAAGCAGATCGAGCATGACCGACGTTTTTAATTTTGTCAGTTTTCTGGATTACTTCTTCCTCGCTGCCGTAGCGCTGTGGGGCCTTTTTTGCGTCGTCGTGGTGCTGTCGCGCGTCGCTAGAAAGCGATTCAAGAACGAGGATGCGCAGAATGCCTTTCTGGATCAGCTGGAACCATCGCTGAGGGCGGGGGACTTTGCGGCGGTGGAGAAGGCATGCGAGGGGAACGAGAAAGCGCTCCCCATGATGATGCACCTAGCAAGCCTCAATCGCGGATTGGGCTACCAGAAGGTGCGTCAGCTGGTCACCGATCGCTTTCAGCGCGACGTGTTGGCCGATTTCGACAACCGCATGGCATGGATCGTCACCGTGATCAAAACGGCCCCGATGCTGGGGCTCTTCGGGACGGTGCTGGGGATGATGGGTGCGTTCGGGAAGCTGGCCAGCAGCGACAACGTCAAGCCCGATGAGCTGGCTGGGGACATCCGTGTGGCGTTGGAAACAACCGCCATCGGTCTGCTGATCGCCATTCCGTTGGTGATGGCTATGGCGATGATCACCAACCGCATCCGGGAGATGCAGGATCTGGTCGGCGCGGGGCTCAATCGATTCCTGGAAGCTTTCAAGGTGGGTCTGACCAGGGAGACAGGCACCGACCGCAAATCGGCCTGACGTGGAACGGAGGGAAGCTGCCCTGCTTCTGGCAGGTCAACGACTGGTTCAAGGACAGCTACTGGGATGCATTGGGCGGGTGATCGATGAGCGACAAGCGAGAAGACGACTTGGAGGAGGAGCTGGATGAGCCGGTGGCGCTGCGCAAGCAACCGCCGCTGGACGACGAGATGGATATCACCCCGATGATCGACATCACCTTCCTGCTGCTGATTTTCTTTCTTGTGGCTTCCAAGATCGGACGCAGTGAACCGGTGACGCTGCCGATGGCCACCCAGGGAGGATCGGTGGTGGAGAAGAACTGCATCATCCTGATCCTCAAGCGAGGCACCGGGGAGGTGGCCGCCGTGACGCGACCCGAGGGGGCTCCTTTCTCCCTCGATATCCAGCAGCAGGAAGCCGAGATCGCGCAGTATATCGAAGAGGGACTAGGCACCGGCAAGACCGAAGTGCTGATCAAGTCCGAGGGGTCCGTCCGGTACGGCGAGGTCGATCGCATCAAGCAGGCGATCAGCCAGTCGCTGGAAGAGGGCCAGTTAATTCATATCGGCGTCAAACAGTCAGGCTGATCAACGATGTCGACGATTCGTTTCCAGTGCCCTCATTGCAAGTCCGTCCGGTCGATCCACGCCCGCATGCTGGGCCGAGAGATCCCCTGCCCCGATTGCGAACGGAAGGTGCAGCTGCCGACCGAGGAGCAAGTGGCTGCGGCCAAACAGGCCAAGGCGGAAGCGGCTCAGAGAGCGGCCCAGGCCTCCCGCTGGAAAGAGCAGTTGGCGGCTGCCGACCAGGGTGAGGAATCTGAGGACGCCGACGAATCGGCCCTTGCTGCGACCAGTTCAGGCCGCCGGGGATCTGCTGCGGTGGAGGAGGAAGAGCTGGATCCGCCCATGCAGATGAAAAAAAGGGAGGTGCCCAAGGACGACATGGACATGACCCCCATGGTCGATGTGACGTTCCTCCTCCTGATCTTCTTCATGATCACCGCCAATTTCACCATGCAGAAATCGATCCAGGTGCCTGCTGAGAAGAGCGATGAAGCCAGCAGTCAGGCCGTGCCGCAGATCAAGGAAATGGAAGAATCGGTGACGGTTCAGATCGATGAATTCAACAGCTACACCGTGCTGTTTCCGGATGGTACCGAGCGGGATGCGGCGAGCAAGCAGGATTTGATCGGCTTGCTGGAAGAAGCTAGGCTCGACTCGGGGGCCGAAGATGAAGTGACCAAGCTGATCGTGCAGGCTCATCAGGACTGCATCCATCAGGCGGTAATCCAGGCGCTGGATGCCGGTCGAACCAAAGGATTTTCGTCGTTTCAGGTTTCAGTGGTCGAGGAATTCGATTGAGCGATGCGTTGCAAGCGCTGCTGCTTGCCTGATCCAACATTCTGACTTTTCCAAGCGAAAGAGCTGTGTCGAACGTGAGCGAAGCAAAGCAATTTATCGATCTTTTGGAATCTCAAGGTCTGATCGACAAGGAAGTGATCGCCGAATTGCGGCGGCAATTGGCCGAATCGAAGGGGCGAGTCACACCCGAAGCGGTCGCCAAAGTCCTGGTGGAAAATGGCCAGCTGACTCGCTTTCAGGCGACCAAGTTGATCGCATCGCTGCGCGAGGAGCAACCGACTTCAGGGGGCGAAAAGCCTTCCGCCAAATCGTCGTCGAAAGACGACCTCGATCTGATCCCGGATGATCTTCTGGCCGAACCCCGGAGCGGCAACGACAAGACGCCGCCCGCAGCGGTCCTGATCGAAGAGGAGTCGGTCGCGCCGCAGGAGGAACCATCGCAGAAGGTGGTTCTGCCGAAGAAGAGCAAGCGGAAGGCACCGCAGGCTACCGCAGCGGTCGAAGATGCCTTTGCGACCGCGCTTCCGCGCACCGCCACCAAATTGCCGGTCGCAAAAAAGAACAACTGGGATCAGTTTCGGATCTATGGCTTTCTTTCGATCTTGCTGTTGCTTCTGGTGCCGTTGGCTGGATTGGGTTACTGGATGTGGAAGGGAAGCTCCAGCGACTGGCTGGACATGTCGAAGAAAGCGTATGAAGGGCGTGACTATGAACTATCCCAGGCCCGCTACTCGGAGTTCCTGAAGCGATTCCCATCGGATGAAAACGCCAGCTTGGCAAGGGTGCGGATCGGCCTATCGAAGATTCGTCATGCGGCCGAGCGATCGACGGATCCGGCGGAGGCGCTAAAGGTCAGCAAGGAAACGCTGCCGACGCTGGTGGAGGAATCGGCGCTGACGGCCGAGCGGCCGGATCTGGCCAGTGCGCTGCTGACGATCGCTGAGAAATTCAATCAGAAAGCCGATAACGCTAGGTCGATCGAGGAGAAGAAGTCGCTGGTAAGCGGCTTGGAAGAGCACCTGACGTTGATTCAAAACCCGCAATATGTCGGGACTCAGGAACGGAATCAGAACGAAGCGCGGATCAAGCGGATCGAGGAAAGCCGCGATCGGATCGTGCGCGATATCAAACGGAGCGAGGACTTGGTGGCAACGGTCGCTGCGATGAAGGAATCGCTGGCGAAGCAGGAAGTCGACATGGCCTATGCGGCGCGCCGTACCCTGGTGCGGAACTACCCGCAGTTGGAGACCGAGCCGCAGATTGTGGAGCTGGTAGCCGAGGCGACCAAGATCCAGCAGTCGCTGGTCGGATCCTCGACCGTGCAGGTGCAGTCGACGGCCAGTCCTCCGTCGACGGTCCCAGTACTGCCTAGCGCCATCCTGGCGAATCGGCGCACGGGATCGGTTGGCGCCGAGGTCGAGGGAACCGTGGTGGTGCGCGCTAAGGATGCCGCCTACGGGCTCGATGCACGCAGCGGCGATGTGAAGTGGCGGAAGTACCTTGGAAGCCAGTGGCAAGGAGAACCATTGCGGATCACCAAGGAACTCGAAAGCGACTGGGTCGCTCACTTCCCCGAACAGGGATTGGTGCGCCGGATGCAGACCAGCGATGGCAGTGCCCTATGGGAAGCCTCGCTGGGTGGTCCAGTCCTCCCGCCGACCGCCGATCGCGATGACCTGTTTGTGGCGTCTCGCGATGGCAAGCTGTGCGCGCTGGATCTCCAGTCGGGGATGAGCCGATGGGGGAAGCAGTTGCCGCAGCCGCTCGACGTCAGCCCTGGTTTCTATGGCGGGCGAGAATTCGGCTATGTGCTCGGCAACCATTCCAATCTTTATGTTGTTTCCCGTCGGTCGGGCGCATGCGACGAGGTGTTTTACCTGGGGCATCGAGAAGGCTCTGTCAAGGTTCCGCCTATCTATGCGCTGGGCCATGTGCTGGTCTTTGAGAACGAAGGTCCCGGTTACTGCCTGATTCGAGTCCTGCGATGTGACGAACAGGGGAAGAATCTCACACCAGGCCAGCCCTCGATTCGCTTGCGGGGGCATGTCGTCGTGCCAGCTCAGGTCGAGGGACGTCGTGTGGTGTTGGTGACCGATCTGGGTGAGGTGGTGATTCTGGATATCGAGCCATCGAATGCGACCGATCAGGTGACCCGGTTGGCATCGCGTGTGGCCAGCGAAACCCAGCCGCGCGATCTCTGGCCATTGCTCGACAAAAACGAACTGTGGCTGACAGGCCGCAATTTCACTCGCCTAAAAGTGGTCGTCAGCAAGCAACTGCTGGATCCCGAGTGGGTGAAAGAGGATCAGGACCAGTTCACCGGTCCTGCGCAGCGTCTTGGACCCCTGGTTGTGCATTCGCGAATCCTTCGAGGGACGCGGGGAGTGCGCGTGGCGGCGGTCGATGGTGTCAGTGGGGAGGTTGCCTGGGAGGTGGATCTGGGCACCCCCGTGTCGGCGCTGATTCCGAGCGATCAGGGTTTCCCGATGCGTGCGGTGAGCAGCCAAGCGGCCGACTACCGCGTGGAAGGCGAGGATCTGGCTGGTGGGCGGGCTTCCAAGATGGTGGAGAATGCCGGTCGCAATGAGCGTTCCCTGTTGTTCCGAAACCCCGTCGATGCTGGGGATGGTCGCTGGGTGATGCTCAACGAATCCCAGGGCAACCAGATGATTGTGGCGGAGACTTCCGGGGGTTCGGCAGCACCGCTGCGGCGCGTGGCGATGGCCTTGGGCGGGGCGGTCGCCACCGGATCACCGGTGCCGGTCGGTGGCAATCTGCTGCTACTGCTCAGCAATGGTCAGATCGCCATGGTCGACCCTGGGACCGGGGAGACCAAGGCGCAGCCCTTCCAGCCGCCGCTTGATCCACAGGGTGGGCAGGCATGGACCGGGGCGGTACTGCTGCCCGACAAGCAGACGGTGGTGGTCGCCGACAACAAACAGCGACTCTACCGGCTGGCGACCGGCAATGCGATTCGATCCTTGCAAGAGGTCACCACCGAACGGCCGTTGACCGGGCCATGGACCGGGGTCGGTTCGTCGGTGGTGGGTGTGGCCAGTGGCCCAACGGGAGATCTGCTGGAGTTTTACCAAGGGGCGGACCTTTCCAAGGGGGCCAGCCTGCAGCTGACCGGGCGAGTCGCATGGGGACCTTATGCGATTCCAGGTGGACTGTTGGTCTGGACCGATGGAGAGGGGCTGGTTGCGGTCGATGAAGCGGGGGCTCGCCGATGGTCGACGCCACTACCCAACGCCTCTCTGGTTGGTCCTCCAGTGGCTCAGGGTGGCCTGTGGTGGATCTCCTCGGTGGCTGGTCGACTTTACGGCGTCAAGGACTCGGACGGTTCCCCAGTGACTCCTGTGGAGATCGGTGAGCCGCTCAGCTACGCCCCGGCGGTGACGGGGGGACGTGTGCTGGTGCCTGGCGACCAGGGGGTGGTGATCGAAGTGCCAGCCGATCAGCTTCCCGGAGGTGGCTCATGATGCAGCTCCTTCGACCCGTTTCCTTCCTTCCACTTTCCTCTTGGAAAGTCGTTTGGGTGGCATGGCTCCTGTCGCTAGCCCCCCTTCCCCGCGCCGCTGGATGGCAGGAGGAAGAGGGGGATGGCATCGGGGGAAGGGTGGGAAAGACGGGGGCGGTCGAGGTCGATGAGTCGATCATGAATGAGCGGCCGTTTGACCTGATCACGTTGACAGCCGAAGCAGGTGGCGACATCGTCCGCGTCCTGCCGCTCGATTTCCCCAATCGCAAGGTCCCTTCCTCTCCCGATCCGACCGAAAAGTTGATTGTTTCGATGACCATTCACCCGGATCGCAAGTACGAGGTGAAGTGGAAAGACATTGCGAAGATTCAGCTGTACGAGGAGCTGGTGCTTCAGGAAGCCAAGCGGCTGATGCAGATCAAGGACTATGCTTCGGCGTTCGAGCATTTGAATTATCTGATCGAGAACCATCCGAATACGTCGGGTCTGGCTCAGTTGCAGGAATCGTTTCTGACGGGCAGTGCCGAGGATATGGTCAACCGCCAGGATAAGGCGCACGGGCTGGCGGTGCTGGAGGAGCTTTATCGGACCTATCCTGCTTCGCGAACCGAATCGACTTTGCAGCGCATTTCCGCCGTCGCCGAATTGATGATCGACGGGTTTCAGAAAAGCGGGGATGAACGATCAGCCGATATTCTGCTGAAGCGATTGGCGAGAGACTACAAGGATCCACCGCTGGAGGTGGTGAGCAAGTGGGACAGCCATTTCCGCCAGCAGGCGACCGAGCTGAAGCAGCAGGCGGAGCAGATGAAGGGTGAGGGGAAGCTGCGCGAGGCGCGAGTGCTGGCTAGCAAGATGCTGGCGACCTATCCCGATCTGCCGGGTGCCAAGCTGTTTTATCAGGAGCTGGTGTCAGCCTATCCGATGATCCGGGTTGGCGTTTTTCAGCGCAGCGACAAGCCGGACCCCACGTCGATCAGCGACTGGGCGGGTCGGCGCAGCGGGATGCTGGTCAGTCAGCCACTTTTTGAATTTCGGAATACGGGTCCCGAAGGGGGAGACTACCGATTCACGCTGGGAACGTTCAGTCAAAGCGACGATCGGAAGCAGTTGGAGCTGAAGTTTCGGGAGCCGGGTGGCAACGGTCCCAAGATGCTGGAGGTCAGCCAGTGGTTGTTGCGGCGTGCCAGGCCGCAGTCCCCCGACTACCGCCCCAGCTGGGCCGCCATCTTCGATCAGATCGCTCAAGACGGGGAGGATCGATTGCTGGTGCAGTTGCGCAGCCCCCACGTGCTTCCTCACGCATTGATGCAATGGCAGCTGCCGGAGATGTATGGGGAAGGAGCACCCAAGAAGGTAGGTTCCTACCGAATTGCTCCTGCGGACGGTGATGCCAGTTCCTTTTTGTGGGATGAAGCCAAGCCTCCAACGGAGGGCCAGCCGGTGGAGATCGTGGAGCGATTCTACAGCGATCCCCGCAGAGCGGTGTCGGATTTGGTGCGGGGAGAGATTGAAGCGATCGACCAGTTGTATCCGGCCGATGCCAAGCTGCTGGCGGGCATCAAGGGGATTCGCGTGGAACCCTACGCGCTGCCGACCAGCCACATGCTGGTTCCCAAGGGCAACCATCGCTTTTTACAGGAGGCCGATTTCCGAAGGGCACTCCTGTATGGGATCAATCGGGAAGCGATCCTCTCGGGGGAGATTCTTGGAGGCGAGACGAGCGCCGACAGCCGCTTGATCAGCGGCCCGTTTCCTCTTGGTAAATCGGACTCCGATCCCCTCTCGTATGCCTACAACGTCTCGATCGAACCAGTGGCTTACGATCCACGACTAGCTAAGTTGCTGATCCTTTTGACGACTGAGAAGTTGAAGAAACTGGCGGCCAAGAAGAAGGAACCGGAGCCGAAGCTGGAGCCGATTCGATTGGGGGTACCCGATTATGAAGCGGCGAGGATTGCAGGGGAAGCGTTCGTTCAGCAATGGAAGATTCTCGATATCCCCGCCACGCTGGTGGTGCTTCCCAAGGGGCAATCGAGTGCTGGCGCCGATCAGGTCGACCTGCTTTATGTCTCGGCGGCGATGTGGGAACCGGCGACCGATGCCGAACGTTTGCTGGGGGCCGATGGCGTGGCTGCGACCAACGATCCCTACATCGTGCAGGCGCTTGGTCAGCTTCGATTTGCGAAGAACTGGGCTGAAGTACGTCGAGTTCTTCAGGACCTTCATTCGCTGATCGATGATCATCTTCCGGTGCTTCCGCTGTGGCAGATCACCGACACCTCGGCATTTCGTTCGGAGGTCATCGGCACGGCCAAGCGGCCGATGAGCCTCTATCAGGACATGGAAAAATGGCGCATCCGCATACAGTAAGTGAATATTGTGCCCGGCCTAGTCGTAGGCCAGCGCCGTGGAGTCGTGTGGCGCTGTTGGCTGCATCGATCGAGCTTCTGATCCTCTGGATGGCTCCATGCGTTCGTGCGCAGGGGGTCTGGGAGTACGATCCCTACCGCGTGACGACCTGGGTCAGTGTCGATCCCTCGATCCCGATGAGCGACCAGGTGAGAGCGGAGTTGTACCGCGAGATCGATCAGCAGATGGATCTGGTATTCGGTCCAACTTGGATTCAGCAGTCGACTGAAGCGCCGGGGTTGCTGCGGGTTCGCATGCAGCGCAATCTGGAGTCGATTTCCTACGACGATCTGATGGCCGGTGAGATGGTGATCGTGGTTCGCAAGGACCATCCGGACGCCAAGACGATTCGGACGCTTGATGCCGTGCTGGAGAAAATCGACCAGGTGGCGATGGTCGATTCCGTGCAGCAGCAGGTGCTAGGCGAATTGAAGCGATTTGAAGAGGTGGAGACCTGGAAGAAGTTGGGCGCCAAGCTGACGGGCAAGGCGAAGACACTGGAAGAGCTGCTGCAGGGGGTGGCCGATGGAACACATGCCGCCGCGATGATTCCTCAGGTCGATGCCGAAGGGCTCAAGGAGTATGCTCGCCCTGTTTTCGTGCGACTGCCTTGGCAGGTCGATTCGCTGGTGCGGTCGATGGACAAGATCATGATGGTGGTGGTGCAGAGGAAGGCGGATCTTCTGGAATGTCAGATCCGGGAGTTCGATTGTCCGATGCGCCGATTTGGACCGAGGATCACACTGGAGTGCAATCACTGGGAGAGCCTGCCGAGGCTGATCGGTTATGGGACCAGCGAAGCCTTCTGCCCTGTGGCCAGAATCGAGCAGTCGGATGCCAAGTCGGTGGAGATGCGGGTGCGAGCTGCTGGATTGATCGTCGCCGAGGAGCATCCGGCGAAGATCTATCTGGGGGACGTTCTGATTCCGTTGCTGCGCCGCAATGATCGATTCGGGACGCCCACGCTGTTGCAGGAAGTTCCCTGGACCTACATCGCCGTGACCGAGGGAGATGCGATCCGGCAGCGAGGTGCGATCTTTTCCGGGATTCGCGGAGCGCTCCAGGGAAGGCAGAACAAACGAACTCAGCGCGTGGCGCTGCGGGTGAAACCAACGCACGATCGAACGCTCTTGGAGCTGAAGCTGCGGGGAGAGTCGCAGTCGCCAGCGGTGGGGCTGGCGGTCTATCAGCGATCTCCCGGGGACACCAATCTCGACATGCAGGGCAGAAGCGATTGGCGAGGCATCTTCACGATCGATCCAAGGGAACCGGGCGTGGCGATTTATGACGCCAAGAAGCCGGAAGGGGCGGCGGTAGACGGTGCTTCTTCGGCCGCTGCTACGCAGCCTCCCGCAGCAGGCGATCCGGCCGCCTCTGCGATCGAAGGGGCACCGGCATCACCAACGGCTCCTCCTTCGTCCCCAGCCTCTGCAGAAGCTCCCTCGTCGCCAGCGGCAGCGGGAGACACGGCGCCAGCGGGGGATCCTGCGGCGGGGCCTCCAGCCTCGGCCACCCCTCCAGCCGCCGCAGCAGCACCCGTTCCGCCAGCCGCTGTGCCAAAGGAAAAAGTGCAGCTGCGGGCACCGCTGTTTCTCTACTATGTTCGCAACGGCGATACCGTGCTGGCTCGCTTGCCCATTCTTGTTGGCCTGAACGAAAAGGAGGTCGCGGAGCTTCCGGACGATTCGCGGCGGCTGGAAGCGGAGTCTTTCTTGAGAGGGCTTCAGGGGGAAATCGTCGATGCGGTTGCGAGGCGTCAGATGCTGGCGATGCGCATCCAGGCGCGGGTCAAGGAAGGCAAAGGGGAGGATGCCCGAAAGCTGCTGGATGAACTCAAGCGAGTGGCGACCTACGATCGTTTGGCCAAGACACTGGAGTCGGTGCAGCGCAAGGTGCTAGCGACCGATCGACCACCGATTCCATTCGCGACGCAGAAGCGGATCGATACCATGTTCGATACCACGCGTCAGATGATGCAGAAGTATCTGCCCGATGCGCTGATCCTTCAGATGGAATCGCTGGTGGAAGGGGCTCCTGCCGCGTCGGCGGGAACCTAGAGAAGGACATGCTGCCGAAGGTGGCTTGGCGGCAGGGATCGAGGCGACGGGAGAGCTGGATTGATGAAATCGATGGTCATCGCTGGAGCTCGGCCGAATTTCATGAAGGTGGCACCGCTGATGCGAGCCCTTCATGCGGCGCCCGAATGCCAGCCGCTGCTGGTGCATACCGGCCAGCACTACGACCCCAACATGTCCGATCGGTTCTTCGAGGAATTGGGGATTCCGCGACCCGACGCGCATCTGGAGGTAGGGTCGGGAACGATTTCCAGCGTGATGGGAAAAATCCTGCTGGCCTTCGAACCGGTACTGCAAACGCACCGACCCGATGTGGTGATGGTGGTAGGCGATGTCACATCGACCATCGCCTGCACGTACGCTGCCGTGCAGTCCCATATCCCTGTGGCGCATGTCGAAGCGGGACTGCGGAGCGGGGATCGCGGGATGCCCGAGGAGATCAACCGCATCCTCACCGATTCGGTGTCCGACTTCCTTTTTGTCAGCGAGCCCAGTGGAGTGGAAAATCTGCTGCGCGAGGGGATCGCTCAGGAGAAGATTTTTCTGGTCGGCAACTGCATGATCGATACGCTGCTGGCCCATCGCCATCGCTCTGAAGAATCGACCATCCTCGAGCAGATGGGGATTGAATCCAGGGGCTACGCTCTGGTGACCTTGCATCGACCCTCCAACGTCGACGATCCGACAGTCTTCGGCAGGATTGTCGAATCGATCTCCCGAATCGCGGAGGATCTGGATGTCATCTTTCCAGTCCATCCCAGGACGCGCGAGCGAATCGCACGGTTTGGGCTGGCCGATCGGATCGGTCGGATGGCGCGACTGAGGCTGACCGAGCCGATGGGGTATTTCGATTTTCTGAAGTTGACCAGCCATGCCAGAGTGGTGCTCACCGACTCCGGAGGGGTTCAAGAGGAGACGACCATTCTGCAGGTGCCTTGCATCACGTTGCGCGAAAACACCGAACGGCCGGTCACGGTGACCGATGGAACCAATCAGCTGGCCGGCACCGATCCGGACCGGATCGCTGATGCCTACCAGCGTGTGGTGCGCGGGGAGATCGGCCGCCGACAGGCACCTCTGGGATGGGATGGCAAGGCGGCTGAGCGGATCGTGGAGATCCTTCGAGAACGGCTGGGTGGCGGATCGTCGAACCGGTGATAGGGCGGCAGACCGCTTCGATGCGGCGGGTGAGCCGGGCGCTGAACCGTCGACTGCATCGGTGCAGATAGGCTCCTTGGGGCGATCCCGAAAACATTCTAATGAAGATTAGAGTGTCGACGGATCAGCGGTCGGGATGGAAGGGACTCCGACGACGAACGGAGGGTCGGTTAGGTTGTCGGGACGGGCTCCGAAGCGCAGGAGGTCCGGGCGGCCATATTGCTCTGCGACATCCATCGCCAGTTGCCGAACGGTGATCCCTTTCCCGGTACAGATATTCTGAGGGCCCTGGCGGTCCGAAAGGGAAATCTGAGCGATCTGCCGGCCCGCTTCGCGGACATCGATGAAGTCGCGGACCTGATTGCCGCTGGTCAAGTCGACGGGTTGGCCCATCGCCAGTTGTTGATGCAGGTAGGGAACCAGTCGCTTGGGATGTTCTCCTTCGCCGTAGAGGTAGAAGGGGCGGCACCAGGCAAAGCTGGTTTGGTGCGGTCCAAGGAGACCCTGAATCCCATAGAAGGTAGCGACTTTTGCCATTGCATAAGGTGTCTTGGGATCCAGTGGGCTGTCCACATCCAGTGGGCTTTGAAGGAATCGATACTCGAAGCAGCTTCCAACACCGACAAATCGTCGCACATTTGAGGCGATAGCTGCTTTTGCCAGTCTCACAGATCCCAGCAGGCAGTCGCTGTTCAGATCGCTGGTCAGGCAGACCCCCGGCTCGGCATACCATGCGACGTGGATGATGGTATCGACTCCCTTGGTCCAATGGCACATCGAATCGAAAGAGGCTTCAAACAGATCGTTTTCCTGGATGACCTCCAGAGAATCGCTCTGTGGTAGCCTGTCCAGTTTGCCTGGACGGACCAACAAACGCAGTGCATATCCCTCGTCAATGAGAGCTCGGACTACCTGCGCCCCTATGAATCCAGTGGCTCCGGTGACTAGGATTCTTGACATGGTAGCGATGGCTCCCGCAGCAATGAGTGGGGATTGGGTGTGAAGGCGTTAGCAAGAAGACCAGACGGACCGGAGTTTACAGGGTGGTTTGGCGAAAGGGGGTGGAGCGGTCCTTCTCCGAGAGATGGATCGGCTGGATCGGCCAGAGGATCCCGTAGAACGGGTCATTCCAGTGCACAGCTCGTTCACAATCCGGCCAGTAGAACTCTGATGATCCGTAGAGGACTTCGGTGTGATCGGACAGCGCAAGGTATCCATGCGCGAAACCTGGAGGGACATACACCATGGTGCGATTCTCCGCGCTCAGTTCAAGCCCTGTCCATTTTCCGAATGTCTCCGAACCACATCGCATGTCGATGATGGCGTCGAAAATCGATCCCGAAATGCAACGAACCAGTTTGGCTTCTTCTTTAGGGGCTATCTGGTAGTGTAGGCCGCGGAGGGTACCCCTGTAGTGGCAGTAGCTGTTGTTGATTTGAACCCACTGGTGAACCAGTCCCTGTTCCTGGAACTCCCGTTGGCAAAAGAATCTCGCGAAGAATCCTCGGTCGTCTTCCCGTTTTTCCAGGTCAATGGCGTAGGCTCCGGCGAGCGGCAGTTCGCGAAATTTCATGTATTGTCCTTGGCCGAATTAGAAAGCGGGTCGGTGCTTGGCGTGCTGGGTCGCGAAAATAAATTCTGTTCCAGTCGTCCCTTTTTGGCTAGATCTTCCATTCGAAGAGTTCTCAGAGAGGGCCTGGCGCAGGAAGGAAGTTGCCCTGGGGGGAATGGCTCGAGGGTGCAGTGGTTTGCAAGGTCGATGGACGGAACGGTTGGCTCTCCCTAGCGATTTCGGATGCCCAGAGGGTTAAGTGATCAAGGGATCCAGACCAACCGGGAACTGGTTTGCACCCGGAAAATGGTCTATCCGGCGATTTTGCAGGTTCATGGCCACTCCATTACAAGCCCACCTTATCCATGCTCGACTGGCCGCCCGCACTTAGCGGTAGATCACGGACCCTTGGATGACGTTCTAAGACCGATTCGAAGCGGGGCATTGAAGCGGTCGCTACCTACAAGAATCCCAGATGGACCAAAAAAATCGTATGGCTTCGAGGCTTGAGGGTTCATTGGGGAAGGGAACTCCCAATAACGGGGTCCAGCGGAGCGGTGGAAGCCATTGAGTTGTCGATCCATGCGCGTGCTCCATAGCGCCTGCGGAATCCAGCAAAGCTGCTCTTGATTCGCTGGGGCGTGGAGCTATCTTTCCACCAAGGGGGTTGGCGGCGACGGGGATGGGCGGAAGGGAGTTCCAGCCAACCGGTTGCGGACCTGACAGCGGCACTCCGGCGAGCCGCCCAGTTGGAAGCCGGAAGCGAAGGTTGCGGCGATGGAGGTGGTAGAACGGGGGGGGGCCAAAGCACCTGGAAAGGTGCTTCGCGCCAATCTGGCTCGCAGCGCCGCCGATGGCGGCTTCTTTGGATTGATGGTGGGTCTGGGTGAGACCTACATTCCTGCTTTCGCGCTGGCGATCGGGATGGGCGAGGTTGTCTCGGGTTGGATCGTCAGCATCCCGATTCTTCTGGGAGGATTGCTGCAGACCATCTCGCCTTGGGCGATTCGGAGATTGGGATCTTATCAGCGGTGGGTGGTTTTGGCCTGCACCGTGCAGGCGTTGATGTTCGTTCCCTTGCTGATAGCGGCCCTCTACGGATCGATCGATCCCTTGCTTCTGTTTCTGGTTGTCTCCTGCTACTGGGGCGCTGGGATGTCGGGAGGTCCGGCCTGGAGCGCTTGGATCACGCAGTTGGTACCAGGGATGATCCGCAGCCGTTTCTTTGGTCGCCGCGGAAGGTGGCTGCAACTGGCGACCATGGTCGGTTTTTTGATCGGTGGATTCATCCTATCGTTCAGCGCGTCTGCCGGGAGAGAATTGCAGGGGTTTGCAATTCTCTTTGCGCTGGCAGGTCTCTCGCGTCTGGCATCGGTGCTGTTTCTGTCGCAGCATCAGGCACCGATTGACCGAGGGAGCAAGGCACAGGGAGTCGGCGCGGCGCAGGTGCTGGATCGCGTGGAGCGGCCCGAATCGATGAAGCTGGCTTGGCGTTTGATTCTCTTCCTGGTTTCGATGCAGGCTTTTGTCCAGTTCTCTGGTCCATTCTTCATCCCCTACATGCTCAAGCAACTGCATCTGACCTATGGGGAATTCACCCTGCTGGTGGCTGCCGCGCTGGGTGGCAAGGCGATCGCGTCTCCGATTTGGGGGGCGTTGGCGAAGCGTTGGGGAGGGATGAAACTTCTGGTGGTAGGAGCCATTGGGGTTGTGCCGCTGGCTTCGCTCTGGACCCTCTCGAACGACCATCGTTGGATCTTTTTTGTTCAGGCGCTTTCCGGGGTCCTGTGGGCGGGCTACGAACTAGGATTCCAGCTGGTGTTCCTCAACCAGATCCCTCAAACGGTTCGCGCCAAGGTGCTGACGCGTTTCAACCTCGCCAATTCGATCGCATGGTGTGGTGGGTCGATGCTGGGGGGATGGCTTTTGTGGAAAGGGGCTGCGGCCTTTGGTATCTACCATCAGGTCTTCCTGATTTCCACGCTGGGGCGATTGCTTTGTCTCGTGCTGCTTTGGAACCTGGTTCGAACTCCGGGAAGCATGACGACCGATTCGGTGCAGTCGGCCAAGCCGCTTTCTGGGGGGCCGGAGGGGGATCGTCGGAGTCAAAGGCGGCGGGCAGCTGTGACGGGGGCTGGTAGCGCTGCCTGATGCGATCGGAAAGGGCATGCTGCGCAGAGCCTTGGCTTGGGTGATTGGATCGAGATCCTGGGGGTAGGTCAGGGACCGTCCTACTCGCCCCCAGTGCAACGGCACTCGTACTCCGTGCAACGGCACTCGTACTCCGTGCAACGGCACTCGTACTCCGTGCAACGGCACTCGTCCTCCGTGCAACGGTACTCGTACTCCGTGCAACGGTACTCGTACTCCGTGCAACGGTGCTCGTCCTCAGTGCAACGGTGCTTGACTCGAAAGGAGAAGGAATGCAGAGCCCACATTCCGGTCCGCGAGTACGTCTGGCGGTGCCGCTCAACACGCGGCGATCGCAACATTGCGGATGATGCTGCGAAGGATACGGTCGAATCGGCCGCCCCGGGCAATCGATTCTGGCGGCGAGTCATCCGTGCTGGGGGAAGGAGCAAGAGAGCAACGAAAGAGGGACGATCGAGCCGCTTGCGTTGCCATGGCGACGGCCAGGATCTTGGTCCTGCAAAGTCGATCCCGCGGGCCATCAAAAGGCTTGGAAGATCGACGGACTCTTCCAAGCCGACAGGAGGGTAGGTTGGCGGAGGGGATCAAACCTTGTGCCAGGCGCCGGTTTGGGCGCTGGCCAGCACCGCATCGCAGACGCGCTGGGTTTCCAGTGCTTCGCGGAAGGTGGGGCTGCAGGGCTGCCCTGTCTCGAGGCTCTTGAGGAAATCGACGACTTGATGGACGAAGCTGTGTTCGTAGCCGATCTGCAGCCCTGGAACCCACCAGTTCTTCATGTAGGGCTGGTCGCCGTCGGAGACATGGATGCTGCGCCAGCCACGAACGCGGCCTTCCTCGCGATGATCGAAGTAGCTGAGGCGATGGAGATCGTGAAGATCCCACTTGATCGACGCATGTTCGCCGTTGATCTCAAAGGTGTAGAGCGCCTTGTGTCCTCGGGCGTACCGAGTCGATTCGAAGGTGGCCAGGGAGCCATTGCGGAAGCGTGCCAGGAAGGCGGCAGCGTCGTCGATCTCGACTTTCTCTTTCTTGCCTGTCTCGGCATGCATCCGTTCCTTGACGAACGTCTCGGTGGCGGCCGAGACCGAGTCGATGGAACCGTTGAGCCAGATGGCGGTATCGATGCAGTGGGCCAGCAGGTCGCCGGTGACGCCGCTACCGGCGGCGGTGGCATCCAATCGCCAGGTGGCGGTTCCGCCTTGAGGGACATCTTCTGAGATCGTCCAGTCCTGCAGGAAGACAGCGCGGTAGTGGAAGATACGTCCCAGCTTGCCTTCCTCGATCAGCTGTTTGGCGAGCGTCACGGCAGGAACGCGACGGTAGTTGTACCAGACCGTGTTGGCGACACCCGCTTTTTCGACCGCCGCCACCATCTCCTCTCCCTCGGCGACATTCATCGAGAGAGGTTTCTCGCAGAGGATCATCTTGCCGTTGGCAGCGGCCGCCAGAGCGATCTCCTTGTGGAGATTGTTCGGCGTGCAGATGTCGATGGCATCGATATCTTTTCTTTCCACCAGCTTTCGCCAATCGGTTTCGATCGACTGGTAACCCCACTGATCGGCGAATGCCTTTGCCTTGTCCGGGTTGCGGGCGCAGACTGCCTGGAGCACTGGTTGGTATTTCAGCGGAAAAAAGTGATTGGCCTGGGAATAGCCATTGGAGTGGGCGCGTCCCATGAAACCATATCCGACCATGCCGATGCGAAGGGGGGTGTGTTGAGCCATCTTGGGGAGAGACCTTTGTACTGAAAAAGATTGATGCAACTGGGAGGATGGCCTGGCCCGCTTGTGGAGCGGGCAGGCCACGAACGGCAGGTGGGGTTACCAGCCGTGAGCCTGTCGAACTTTCAGCATCGTGTCGAGGATCGTATTCCAGGTGGATGCGGTTTCCAGTGTTTTGTTTGGGAACATGCAACCATCCCAACAGATGTGCTGGATGCCACGTTTGGCCGCGTCCTTCAGCCAGTAGCCGGAGCAGCGGACGATGTCGAGTTTGCCGTTGGGGTCATCGGCCGGGCAGTGCTTGCCTGTCTTGTCGTGCGACCCAGCACCGTGGACTTGGCCATCATTCTGGGCGACGTGGAAATCGATCGTCCAGGGGCGAAGTTTGTCGGTCATCCGTTCGTAGGCATCCCAGAATTCCTCCTCGCTGTACCCAGGCTGTAGCAGTGCATGCTCGGGTGCGTTGTAGCCCATCAGATAAAGATAGGTGTGCGCCAGATCGGCCTGGAAGCCGACGGTGCCGAGCATGCCAACTTCTTCGAGAAGGTCGAGCATATCTTTCCAGGAGTGCATCCCTGCCCAGCAGATCTCTCCCTCGGCAGCTAGCCGTTGCCCCTGATCGGCGGCGATCTTTCCTGCCTCGCGAAACGTCTCCGCGATGCGCGCGGTGTTCGCCTTCGCATCGGCTCGCCACTTCTCCACCCCGAACTCAGCCGAGTCGATGCGGATGACGCCGTACTTTCTCACGCCGTGGTCCTCGAAGACTCGAGCGATTCGGCAGGCGACGCGCACCGCGTCGAGAAACTTCTGGCGGGACTCAAGATCTCCCATCGCCGAGTCGCCGACGGTGCCGGGCCAGACCGGGGCCACCAGCGAACCGACAGCGAACCCCTTGGACGCGATCAGATCGGCGATCTGGCGCAGCTGCTGGTCCGTCGCAGTCGGGTCGGTATGGGGATGGAATAGGAAGTAGTCGATCCCATCGAACTTCTGGCCGTTGACCTGAGCCGCTGCGGTCAGGTCCAACATCCGTTCGAGGCTAATCGGGGGTTCCTGTCCAGGGTCGTGGCCTTTTCCAACCAGACCAGGCCACATGGCATTATGGAGTTTCGGAGAGGTGGGGGAGGTCATGACGAGGTCTCCAGTGGGAAGGATTGCAGCCGAGGATGGGGTTTGCACCTCGGGGCGCTGAGACAATTCAGCACCCCGGTTCAGGAGCGGTCAGTTCTTTTTCCAGGCACCGTTGGCGGGAAGATTGGGATGGACGTCGGGACCGAAGTACCGGAGGCCAACCAGCGGCTCGGCACCCGTATTCTCAATCAACACGCCGCGTGTTGCCGCTTCGTGGGAGATAAAGACTTCGTCCTCGGTGTTGGCTCCAAAGCGGATCATCGCCGGTGTCTGGAGCGCCATTTTTCCGATCGTACCCTTGCCCTGCACCGTGATCCACCCACTGGCACCCGGGTCTTTCAGCACGCACTTGGCACCGGGTTCAACGGTCAGTTCCTTCGCGGAGAAGAGTTGCTTGCCGTCGATGTTGCCGTAGACAATCCACCGATCGGTGTATCCGCTACCGCTGGCCGCCGCATCGACGATCGGCTCCAGGTAGTTGTGGTCCTTGAAGTGGGTGTCGACGTTCTTTTCCCAATCGAGTTGACCGATGATGAAGTCGAGGTCCTGGTGCTTTTCCTGAGGCATGTCCTTGACCAAAAGCGACCAGGGGACGTAGCGGCCTTCGACGATCGACTGGAACATCGCAAAGACATCGCTGCCCCACTGCGGTTCGTAGGTGCAGAGAGACCCTGGAGCATGCAGCACCCCGGGCGGGATCAGCCAACCGGTACCGCGTTGCAGGCGGTAGGCCCGCGAGAGATCCAGGATCCCGTTATCGCCACGGTTCCAGTTCTCCAGGCATCGCCGCAGTTGCTCCTTGCTGGTCCCCGGTTCGATCCCCATGAAGGTGTAGCAGAAGTTGTTGTCGACGTTGTTGTACTGGGGTGGGAAGTAATAGCTCTCAGGCTTCCCTTCCTGCCCCACCAGGGCTGCATCTTCCTGCGACTGATGCATGTGATGAGGGATGGGTCCCATGTTGTCGAAGAACTTGGAGTAAACGGGCCATTTCTGATAGCGGCTGAAGATCGATTGACCGATCAGCCGATTGCCCGCTTCGGCCACGGCGTCCTTGAGAAGAAACTTCTGATTTTCAAAGAGGCAGAAGCTGAGCCCTTCATGCCAGACACGCCCTTCGTTGGCCGCTTCGGTGGTGCTGGCAAACCATCGCTCGTCGATCCCACCGCGCTGGGCGCCGAACGCATACCAATCGTGTGGATGCAGTTTGATTCGCTTGCCTGGATGAAGGAAGCTGCGGGGTACCCAAGTGGGGGTCAGGCGCAGCAGACCTTCGCCTGCATCCAGAGCGCGATCCAGAATGCGGGCGACGTTGTCCTTGGAGATCATGCCTTCATCAAGTCGAACGGGAGTCATGGAATGCTTTCCAGAGAGAGGTCAGGTGGGGATGTACCAATTGCCGCTGGCGTTCGCGGGAATCGCCTAGTTTTATTCCGATGGCTGTCGGCTTTCAAGCCAACCAGATGTCGGTTATTGTGGCCGAAAGGGAGCCGTTGCGACACCAAGTCGTCGGCGGAATGTGGGGATTGGACCTCGGAATAGACGAGCTTTAGCGATGGCCATGCCGACCGATGCAGGATCTGGGGACCTTTTTTCGCGGTGGGTTCTTGTCGATGGCCATGCGGGCGCTGCGGCGGACTCCATGGAGCGATCGATCGAGGTGGAAGGTGGCAGCTTCTTCTTCGCCTGGGAGACGCTTGGCGATGGGAAACGCCGCGGCGTCCAGCAGCTGAGGGTCGGTCACGGGGATTGGGAAGCGACGATTCTGGCGACGCGTGGAATGAGCCTATGGCGATGCCAGTCGGGGACGACGCCACTGGGATGGACCAGCCCAGTGAAGGGGCCTGTCCATCCTCAATGGGTTCCAATCCACGATCCCAGCGGTTTGGGATGGCTGGAGGGATTCGACGAGCTGGTGGTGCGGTGCGGCCTGGAGAGCAACGGGGCTCCCGAACATGATTCCAGCGGTCGGCTTCTCTATCCGCTGCATGGTCGAATCGGCAATCTTCCCGCCCATCATCTGGAGGTCCTTATCGATCGGCAACACGGAGTGATGGAAGTGATAGGGGTAGTCGATGAGGTCCGTTTTCTCGTCCAAGGGCTGCGTCTGGAGGTGAGATACCGCTTCGAAATGGGACGGCAGGGAATCGCCTGCGTCGATCGCGTCGTCAACCTCAAGTCGACACCAGCGACGATGCAACTGCTCTATCACATCAACCTTGGGGCCCCCCTGCTCGGCGAAGGATCGACCCTGCATGCATCGTTTGAACGGCTGGTCCCACGCAACCACCGCGCTGCGGAGGGAGTTTCCGATTGGAACCGTTACGCAGGACCAACGGCTGGGTTTGCCGAGCAGGTCTATCTGATGAAGGCCCGTGGAGATGATCAGGGATGGTCGACCGCCATGCTGGTCGATCCGAAGGAGGAAATGGGGGTTGAGGTGGGATTCTGTACCCGCACCCTCCCCTTCCTGAATCTTTGGAAAAATACCGGCGCCCTGGAGGATGGATACGTGACGGGGATAGAGCCAGCGACGGGGTTTCCAAATCCCAGGGGATTTGAGCAACAGCAGAAGAGATTGGTCTCCTTGGCTCCCGGAGAGTCCCGCGAGTTTCGCTGGAGCCTGGATCTTGTCCATGGGGTGGCTCGTGTGAAGGATCGAATGCAACAAATGAAAGTGATCGCTGACGCTCAAGGTGCGATCGAATCCTCACCTGATCCAAGCTGGGCTTCGGTTTGAAATCCTTTTCGATCTTTCCGATTCGAACCAGACTGTCTAAAAGGCACGTGTTTCTCGATCTATCGAAAGTCATCCCTGATGAGTTGGTTTGAACGTCCTTGTGCATCGAACGACTTTCCCGATGAAGCCGGTAGATGGTTTGTCTCCGCCGAGGATAGGACCAGAGGATTGCGGATGCCGAAAACCTGCTTTTCCATCCCCTTTTTTGTCATTTTCTTTTTCCTGTCGGCCCGCGAAGAGGCGTTGAGGGCCAAAGAGATCCTGGTCGAATCCGGCGCCAGGTTGGTGTCTGTGCTTTCCAGCGCCGTTCCAGGCGATGAGTTCGTGCTGAAGTCCGGGGTCTACTCAGGAGGGATCTGGCTGCAGCAACTGCACGGGACTCGGGACAGGCCCATCGTCATCCGATCTGAGAAACCGGACAACCCCGCCGTGATTCTGGGAGGGCAGGAGAATCTGAAGCTCTCCAGTTGTTCCTGGATTGTTATCGATGGGTTGCACTTGATTGATTCGTACGACAATGGATTGAACATCGATGATGTCGCAAGAGGGGCGCAGGTCGAGCGATCGCATCACATTGTGTTGCGGAATCTAGTGGTCAAGGATAGCGGTTATGAACTTAATTCTGATGGGCTGAAGCTCTCCGGTTGCGATGATACGCTAATTGAGAATTGCAAGGTGATCCGATGGTCTCGTGATGGTTGCGCGATCGACATGATGCGGTGTCAGAGGATCATGGTCGAAGGCTGTGAACTCGACGGTTGCCGTTGGAGTTTGATCGGGATGCAGGCCAAAGGCGGCAGTAGCAACATCACTTTTCGACGTTGCAAAGTCCAGGGAGTCATCACACGAGGAATCCAGGTTGGAGGAAGCAGTAGCGTCGGATTGGTCTGGCCTCCGACCGCTGATTATGAGGCAGCGAAGATCGAGGTAAAAGCCTGTGAAGTCGTCGAGGGCGAGGCGAGTGTCACTGTCGTCAACGCCAAATCAGTGCGCATTGAGGACTGTCGATTTATTCGGCCGACCCGTTGGTTTTTCCGACTGCTGCCGGAATCGCAGATCAAAGATGTTGTTCAGTCACAGGACATCGAAGTTCGAGGCAATTCCTTTCTGATCCGTCGAAGCATGGTTGGCGTGATGAACACGAAGATTCCTATGTCTTCGCGCACCATCCGTTTCATTGACAATGCGTGGTACTGTCCTGAACTGCCCCGCCGGACAGTGCGCAGCGAATTAGCGTTTTACGAGACTGGAGGAATTTATGGAATCGATCCAGTCAAGAGACGTTTCCAGGGCAGGATTTTAGATGTTCGATCTGCCTCGGAACTGCAGGCCATGGATGCGAGTCGAAAAGCTAGATACCGATCGATAATCATGCAGACGTCGGGTGGACTGATTGGATTTGCCGTCGCTTTCGCTACCGCTTGGTTTTTCACTCGTCCGATCGCTTGTCGTTGCTGGAAGGAGTCCACCACCAATCGGTCCAGATGGCTACGTCTCAACCTAACACCCTTTGGTCTTCTCGCCTCTTTTTTGGCACTGTATGCCGGGATCCCACTGGCCGACCGCAGTTACTCGGCGTTGGGTTTGCCGAACGCGATAGCAGCCTTTCAGAGCAGTTCGTGGTATCCTCTAGAGTTCGAGACTGTTAAGTGGTTATTTTCTGCTGGATTCACATTTCTTGCGATGCTTTCCGTAGGCATCCTGGTGCCACGAGGCCGGTCTTCTATTGGCCACGCATCGCATCTGATGATTCCCGCAGCGCTCTTGATCCTGAGCGTCCCTGTCATCGATTTGCTCGTCGCTGGCTATTGGGGTAGCTCGAAACCTCCTGAGAAAAGTCATTTTCATGCGGTTTTGTGGGGTGTCATCGCAGCCTATTTTTTGCTTTTATTATATCCTGGTGCCTGCGATCGGATTGCACCAAATTCGGAGCCTATCGATCGCGGTAGTTCGCCGTTGGATCTGGCCTGCGCGGTGATGGCGATACGGCTTGTCTATCAGCGAGCGATGCCGTTTGATTTCAGCTCCAACTTTCGTGATATCTTCTATAAGCTGGAAAGCCAGTTGATTGCAGTCGTGCCCGATTTTCGATTTGCGGGCGACATCCTTTATCAGCTCTGGCACAATGGACCGATGGTTTTTCTGGGGATCGCATGTTCGGTTGCTTTGACTGCCAACGCCGAGAAGGTGCGTCCCATCAAAGCCTCGGTCGTGTTGCTGATAGGATGCATTCTGCTCCTTGAGTCAACTCAGTTGATGTTGCCAAGTGGTAGCTTTTCCAGCGCGAACGCAATCATCGACTTTCTTTTCGGATTGGTTGGTATCGGACTGGCGCACTCCGTGATCGCTCGACATCCCTGGCTTTCCGCCCGCCCTGATGCTTCATTACTTGGGAACCGCATACGATGGGCTCTAAGGCTGTTGTCGTTTTTGGGGGTTGTTGCTCTACTGCCGATCCTGTTGGGTTCAGATGGCTGATGGAGTAGCCTTCGGAGACTATCTCAGAGTCGTCCACCGAATGACGAAGGCATCGTCGAACCGGTCTTTGGAATCGGCGTGGCGCAGCTGGAGTTGGCGATCAAAGGCAAATCCCAGTTCCAGGCCATCGACGCGGCCCTCGCTGGCGTGGTCCAGTCCGACGACCAGTCGAATATCTCGGTAGGTCATCACCTCGTCGCGCTGATCGGGTAGCTCGATATCCCAGCTCCCTCCCTCGTATCGACCTGCGATGTACAGCCATCGGTGCTCCGAGATCCGGGCGGTGACTCGAGGTCTGGGGAAGATCAAATCCCAACGGATGGGCGCCGAGGCGTCGTCGTGCCAGGAAAAGCCAAAGACCGGAAGTAGCTTGATGTCGTCGCGATCGATGTAGTCGACTCCAAGCACCCAGTCGCTGGAATGGTGAGGGCTATAGAAGCCGACGAGGTGGCTTGGGAAGCGAATCCCGTCCCGCGCGCTATCCTCAAAGTCGCTGAAGACGCCGATGCTGGTGGCCGCATCGACGCGAAGCGATTCGGTCAGGTTCACGCGATTCTGATAGCCGATCACGAAGTCATAAAGACGTGGCGGCAACGGCACCACTTCCGGCCCCGACAGCCAGTGGATGTTGATGCCTCCAATCAGACCCATTTGGGAAGCGGCATCCAGGTAGGTTTGGGAATTCCAGGAGTACCAACCGAATTGATTGCCATCCCCCGGCAACACCTCCTGCGATCGCTCCTCGCCGCGATAACTATCCAGCGGTCCCATCCGCAGCCAGGCCGGCAGGATGGTTTTGCTGTCGGTCGATTCGCCTTCTAAAGAGACGCCCTGTTCGTCAGGAGATGGAGCGGTGAATTCCCACGGTACCTGCCGTTCCAGGTCGATCGGATTCCCGGTGGGTTCCGCTTGCATCGAATCCGGAAAATACAGTTGGCTGAAAGCGCCTTCAGAGCTGAAAGTGCCTTCAGAGATCGTTGCGCCCAGATCGGGCCGGTCGGATGTCGTGGCTTCTGGCCAATTGGGATCGACGGGCTGAGGGCCAGTGAATGGCTGAGGCGCAGTGAGTTGCTGGGGCGCAGTGAGGCTACCGTTCCAGGCGGCAGATTGCGCGCGGCCGATAGGCAGCTGGGCGATGCAAACCATCGCCACCACCAGCATGGCTCGCCACCATGGCGTCTGGCAGAACGCTGAGGCAACTAAAAGATGGTGCACCACATCCCTCTCCCAACAGGCTTCCAGGCCTACCCAGGAGGCGGGTAATAGCAACTGGGAGATAAGGTGTCAACGCAGGCTGAAGGCATGCCATGGCGAGCTGTCAGGAGGGATGCCCAAGAGGCAACACCTGGCGTTCTAGGAAAGCTACGACCTGATCGGCCAGTTGCTGTGGCGGAA
This sequence comes from Pirellulaceae bacterium, assembly GCA_044371425.1. Taxonomy (GTDB): domain Bacteria; phylum Planctomycetota; class Planctomycetia; order Pirellulales; family Pirellulaceae; genus JBEISR01. The sequence continues at coordinate 147,506 of JBILTR010000005.1, forward strand.
GGCTGCCCGATCCATCGAGGTGGATTTCGGGGGCTTCGGGCGGTTCGTAGGGATCTGAGACTCCGGTGAAGTGCGAAATCTTCCCTGCGAGGGCTTGCTGATACAGCCCCTTGGGGTCGCGCTGGATGCAAACTTCCAGCGGCGTATCGACGAAAATCTCGACAAAATCCCCTTGTCCGCCGAGCGTTTGCATTCGGTGACGGATTCGCTGTCGGTCTTTCCGGTAGGGGCTGACCAGCGCCGTGATTGCAACCATTCCTGCTTCCACCAGCAGCTTGGCTGTCTCTCCGACGCGCCGGACGTTCTCTTCCCGATCTTCCGGGGAAAATCCAAGCCCAAATCGGTCGCAGAAGGAGGCAGGGTAGCTTTCTTGTGCCAGCAGTTTGGGGGTGCTACACAGGCCATGCCGAAGGTTGTCGCCATCGAGCAGGAAGGTGTGTCGGCCGAGTTGATGGAGGCGTTGTTCGACCAGATTGGCGATCGTGCTTTTCCCCGATCCGCTCAGACCGGTAAACCACAAAAGGGCGCTCCGGTGACCATTGCGTACCGCGCGCGCTTCTCTGCTGACAGTCTGGGGGTGCCAGACAACCTGAGGAGTTCCGGGGTCGATTCCCATGGGCATACTAAGCTGTCTGCGAAAGAGCTGCCTCGATCCGCTTGATGATGTTGCTCTCGCCGGAAGAGACAGCCGCGAATCCCAGGAAGCCGCCCGATGCTTCGGCCACCTGCCGCATCTCTTCGACGATCACCTGGCGCAGATGAGCACTCTCTTGAGGGGTCAGCTTCTCGGCCAGCCGGCCGGCGTAGGCGACCCAGGTGTCCATCATCGCGAGGGATGGCTTTTGATCGAGCCAAGCTCGGAGGAGCTGTCCCCCTGGGCTTTGGGGGGTGATGCCGTGCTTTTCCGCAGCGTTCAGGACAATCTCCCGCTCGCTGGCTTCGATCCGACCGTCGGCCCAGGCGACAGCCACCAGGGGAACCAGTCTCAGGGCGGTTGCCGTACGAACCGTCACACCAGCAGCCAGCAGGGAAGCCGCGACTTTGTCATCGCGAATTCCAAGGCAATCCCGCAGCGATTCGATGTCCGACTGATTCTGCAGCCGCTCCAGGAGTTCCTGATCCACCTTGCGGAAGAACTCATTCTCCAGGGCATCCCCGCGATTTTGGAACGAATCACCAGACGACATGTTCGGTCAACTCCTGATACGGAAAATCCTTTGGGACCACCTTGGGTGTAGCCTGGCGCGGTCGTCGGCGGCTCCCCAATTCCTGGTCCTTTGCTACTCCGCATTCTAAACCAGGGGGGCCCGATGCGGACAGACGACAAAAGCGATACGAGCCATGGATCGCTCTGGTTTTCCGGCAAATGGAGATTGCCGAGGTTGCGGCTGCATGAAAACGCTGGCTCCCATGGGAGCTCTTTTCCGCTTCCCAAGCCGCTCCATCGGCATGCCGACCGCTCTGCTGGCGGCTGTTGGCGATCCAACAGCTTTTCACCACCCGTTTCCCAACATCTAGCTTTCCAAGACCGGTCTATCCAAGGAACCGGAGACCAGCGCGGCGCGAATGCCCCGGTTGGCTTCGTCGGCCAGGCTGTTCGGATCGTGCCTTTTCGCCCCTGTTTTCGTAGCTCCCGCATCGCGTGAAATGGGTCTCCGCCATCACACCCTTCCGGGCCGGGGGGGCAGGCTCGCTGGCAGTGTGCTGTCTTGGGGGGCTGTCTTGGGGGGCTGTCTGGGGGGCTGTCAGGGGGCTGTTTTGCGTTGGTTGCCGGTTGGCCACCCGACCCCGGGGCTTCCGGGTCGGAATGAACCTGGTGCTGGGGGATTGCGTAAAAGCAACATGGCGAGGATCTTTCAGCGGGCAGAGAGGCGGCGAAAAACAGCCGCCTGGCGGGAATCGGCTTGGCAAGCCGCCGTCTGGAACCATGCCGAACCTGGCCCGCTATCGCGACCGAAATGCCTTAGGAGAGCGACGAAATGCATCGCAGCACGCAAGCAAGCGGCGACACATCAGCCCATCGCAGAGCGATGATCGAGGCGGAGGGGCTTTCGAAGTTTTACGGTCCCTTCGCGGCGACTCGCGATGTTTCCTTCAAGGTTTACGAGGGGGAGCTGGTGGCGTTTCTGGGCCCCAACGGGGCGGGGAAGAGCACCACGATGAAGATGCTGACCGGTTATCTTGCCCCCAGCGAAGGGGTCGCCAGAATCGCCGGACACGACATGTACAAAGACCGGATCGCCGGTTCTCATCGCCTGGGATACCTACCCGAAAACGGTCCGCTCTATCCCGACATGACGCCGATGAGCATGTTGACATTCTTCGCGGATGCACGGGGGATGAGCGCGTCGAGGAAGCGGGAGCGAATCGAAGCGGTCATTGAGTTGTGCGACCTGGGAAGTGTGGTGCACAAGGCGATCAGCAAGCTATCCAAAGGTTTTCGTCAGCGTGTGGGGATGGCGCAGGCGCTGCTGCACGAACCGGATGTGCTGATTCTCGATGAACCGACCGCTGGTCTCGATCCCAACCAGATCCGAGAAGTCCGTTCGACGATGCGGCGGCTGAGGGAAACCAAGACGATTTTGCTGTCGACCCATATCCTCCAGGAGGTGGAGGCGATGGCGGACCGTGTCATCATGATCAATGAAGGCCGCAAGGTCTTTGAGGGCTCGGTCGAGGAACTGAAGAAGGTCCAGGGAGACCTCGATGGTGCGTTTAAGAAACTGACGCATGCCAGCGCCTGATGGATGGGGTGCCCCAGAGGTGCCGAAGCGGATGGCCGCCGAACGGAGCCTGCCTCTGGTGCGGTGATCTCCCTTCAGGACAAGGTGCGACTCCTGGCGAATCAATCACGAACTAGCGATAAGGACAAGAAGCGTTATGTCACCTGGATTGGGATTGGTGAGTTTTGCGACTCTGCTGTTGATGGACTTGATGTTCCTGGTGGTGGTTGGGATACCGATCTACCTCCTGGCCAGGCGCAAGCGAGCTGCCTTCGCGGTGCTCAAGCGGAACTTCCTTGGTTACTTCAGCAATCCGACAGGCTACGTGTTCCTTTGCCTGTTCGTGTTGCTGACCTCCATGGCGGCTTTTTGGCCCCATGAATTTTTCAGCAGCAATCTCGCGACGCTTGGGCAGCTGAACAAGTGGTTCCCGATCATCATGCTCTTTTTCATCCCGGCGATCACGATGAGCATCTGGGCGGAGGAGCGGCGCCAAGGGACGGACGAACTCCTTTTGACATTGCCGGCGGATGATTTCGACATCGTCATCGGGAAGTACTTGTCAGCCGGTGCGATTTACACCGCTTCCCTCCTTTTCTCCCAGATCTCCACCTTTTTGGTGCTAGTGTTTTTGACCTTGGGCAATGTCGATACGGGGCTCTTTTTTGCCAACTACCTCGGTTACTGGTGCATCGGAATGGCGATGATCGCCATCGGTATGATCGCTTCCTTTTTGACCAACAACCTCACGGTCGGTTTTATTCTGGGGGCTTTGTTCAATGCACCCCTCGCCTTTGCATCGATGTCCGATGTGATCGCACCCAATCGGGCCATCACGCGGATGATCAAGGGGTTCAGCATCACCGAGCGATTTGACGACTTTGGACGAGGCGTGATCAGCCTTTCCTCGCTGGCCTATTTCATCCTGCTGGCGATCGTCGGTCTGTATCTTTGCATGGTGCTGATTGGACGGCGTCACTGGAGCGGCGGGAAGGAGGGGAACACGATGTTTCTCCACTACTTCACCCGCATCCTGCTGTTGGGGGCCATCGCGGTCCTGGGCAGTTTCTTCTTCCGCAACAACGACCAGCGCCAGGACGTTACGGTGGGCCGCGTCAGTTCGATTTCCCCGACGACCCGGGAGATGATTCGGACGCTCAAGCCGGAGCGACCGATTGTGGTCGATGCCTACCTGTCGGGCGAAGTCCCCGAAGCCTACTCGAAGACCAAGTACGAGCTGATCTCGATGCTGAAGGAATTCGAGTCGGTGGCCAAGGCGAACAAAGTGCCTTTGGAAGTGCGGATCAACGACAACCTGGAGTCGATCAGCGAGGAGGCGAAGCTAGCCGAGGAGCAGTATGGAATCATTCCGAATCGGATCCGAGTTCGGGAACGAGGGACGATGTCCGACCAGAACGTCATCCTCGGGGTAGCCTTTCGCAGCGGTCTGGAGAAAGTGGTAGTCCCTTTCTTCGGGTCGGGTGTGCCCGTGGAATACGAACTGATCCGGTCGCTCAATACCGTCTCCAAGCCCAGTCGGAAAAAGCTAGGGGTCCTCAAGACCGACGCCCAGATGGCCGGCGGTTTTTCGATGGCCAACTTCCAGCAACTTCCCAAGCAGGCGATCATCAACGAACTCTCCAAGCAGTATGAAATCGTCGACATCGACCCCGCCTCGGCGATCGCCGCAGGCCAGTGCGATGTGCTTCTTGCAGTTCAGCCCTCCAGCTTGTCCCCCGAGCAGATGGTGAACTTCATCGATGCGGTCAAGTCGGGGATTCCGACGGCGATTTTCGAAGACCCCAAAGCGGTCACCTTTGGATTCCCAGGAACTGGGGAACCGAAACAGCAGCAGGGGGGCATGTTCGGGGGGCAACCGCCCCAGCCCAAGGGAGACATTCGGCCGCTCTGGAAGACCCTGGGGCTTCGCATCGAAGGGGTCCCTTCCCCGATGATCGATGGCATCCATCCGGATCTCTGTTGGCAACGCTACAACCCCTATCCGATTCTGGCCGACCTCGATCAGGCGAACGATCTGTGGCTGTTCATCCGCGAAGAAACCCCGGGCGACCAGCCCGCTTTCTCGCCAGCCAGCGAGATCAGCAATGGGCTCCGCGAGCTTCTTTTCCTCTACGCGGGAACGGTCGCCAAGGAGGACGGACGGGACGATATCGAATTCCTGCCACTGGTTCAGACTGGCATCAACGCCGGGAGGATCTCCTTCGATAAGCTCGATCCCCTGATGCAGCGGGGCGAGGATAGCGCCCAGCGGATCCGTCTGCTGGAAGGGGAGGCCCGAGGCGAACAGACGATCGCTGCGTTGATTCGAGGCAAACAGCCAACCGAGCAGGCTGCTGCCACCGAGGGGAGCAGCAAACCGGTTCAGGTGGTCTACGTCGCCGATGCCGATTGCCTCTTTTCGGTCTTCGTCGATATTCGCAACCGACCAGATCAGTTCGAAGATTTCAACTTTCGTCTCCAGAACGTTCCGTTCGTCCTCAACTGTGTCGACATCCTGGCAGGGGACCCAGCCTACGCATCGGTCCGACGTCACGAACCGCAGCACAGCACCCTGCGACTGGTGGAGATGAGGTCGGAGGAAGCGAGACTTGCCGAAGCGCAGAACCGCGAGAAATTCCGATCGGAATTCGATCAGGCGCGCGGCGAGGCAGAGGCCGAAGTCACCAAGGCTGTGACCGACTTTCAGGAACGCGTGCAGAAACTGCAGAAGCAGGGAGCTACCGATCCGGGCAAGCAACGAGAACTGCTTGATGCCCTCACCCAGCTGCGACTCAAGCAAGATCAGCTCAATCGCAAGCTGGCGGTCAAGGTGGAGCAGATGGAACGGGATCGCGACAAGAAGATCGGGGATGCTCGACGCGAGGCAGACCTGCAGATTCGCGGCATTCAGAACCGCTACAAGATGCTGGCGGTCTTCCTGCCTCCGATTCCTCCACTCCTGGTCGGCATCATCGTTTTTGTTTCCCGACGACTGAAAGAACGCGAAGGGATTTCCAAGACACGGCTGCGCTGAGCGATCAACGCACAAGGTCCAACCATCCAACGAGGCGCCGCCTGGTCGGCGCCTCCTGAAAAGATCCATTTCGTGGGAGTCAAGGCAAGTGAAAGAAACGACAAAAACTGCCATCTTCGCCGGCGTGGCTGCCGTGCTTGGACTGGGTGCTTGGTTGACGGCACCTCGCACCGCCGACAGCGGACGAAGTCCTACCGAGGGAATCGTCGGGAAGGATCTCTTTGACAAGTACGATCCCCTGGCTGCTTCGACGCTGAAGATCGTCAAGGTCAACGAGGAACTAGGTAAGGTTTCCGACTTCGAGGTGACTCGCGATCGCGAGTCGGGGGTCTGGACGATTCCTTCCCACTTCGGCTACCCCGCCGACGCAGCGGCTCAAATGAGCGAAGCGGCGAACACCTTCATCAACCTGAAGGTTCTTCAGGTGGTCAGTGAGCGGCGGGACGAGCATGCTTTGTTTGGAGTGGTGGAACCTGACCTGGAGAAGCTGCAGGCGGGGGATCAGGGTGTCGGATTGCTGGTGCGCCTGCAGGATGAAAAAGGGGATAACCTAGTCAACCTGCTGATCGGCAAGCCGGTCAAGGACAAGCCAGGGCAACGCTTCGTGCGCATTCCCGGGCAGGATCCGATCTACGCGGTGGCGATCAACACCGATCCGCTGTCGACCGATTTCTCTCGATGGATCGAATCGGATCTGCTGAAGCTCAGCAGCAACGACATCCAGACCATCGGAATTCGCGATTACTCCATTCTTCCCTCGCAAGATGGAAGCCAGGTGCTCAGCCCCAACTACGATGCCGACCTTTCCTTCAATACCGTCGATGGAAAGTGGTCTGCCGACCGCATCGTCTCCTATCAGGGTGCCAACGATACGCCCCGAGTCATCGGCGAGAACGAACAGCTCAACAGCACCAAGCTGAACGAAATGAAAAACGCGCTCGACAGCCTCAAGCTGGTCGATGTGCAGCGGAAGCCCAAGGGCTTGGCGTCCGATCTCAAGGTGGAGTCATCGTTGTTGGACGATAAGGAATCGGTGGTAGCACTGGTCCGAAAAGGCTTCGTGCCTCAAAAGGGTAAAGATGGCGGATCGGAAATCTATGCCTCCAGTGGCGAACTGCTGGTGGGACTCCGGGATGGCGTCCAGTACCTGATTCGTTTCGGGAATTCCCGCGAAGCCCAGGCCAGCGATCAGGAACCAGCGAAGGACGAATCCCAGGAGGCGAGTTCTTTGGCGCTCGATCGCTACATGCTGGTGACCGCCAAGCTAGATGAATCGAAGTTCCCAAGTCCCCAGCTGCAACAGATTCCGGAGACCTACGAACAGTGGTTGGAAATGGAGGCAAGGCAGAAGGCTGCTGCTGCCGGTCCCCAGATTTCGGCACCCGCCCAAGGCGTCCCGGCCGAAACACCACCAGTTCCAGAGGCACCGGCTCCAGAGGCACCGGCTCCAGAGGCACCGGCTCCAGAGGCACCGGCTCCAGAGGCACCGGCTCCAGAGGCACCGGCTCCAGAGGCACCGGCTCCAGAGGCACCGGCCGAAGGCACTCCGGCGACGACTCCAGAACCCCCAGCGGAAGCCGAGCCGGCTGCGGGAGATGGGGATGCACCGGCTACCACCGCCGACGATTCCGCGCCAGCCGCACAGCCGCAGCCAGAAGCCACTGAAGGGACGGAACAGCCTCCCGCAGCCGATCAACCACCAGCCAAGGAAGATGGTCAGGCCGCTACCAAGCGCACTTCCATTCGCCTAGTCAGCTTCCAGCCTCCCGAAGATGGGAAGGCCGAGCCTCCGGCTGGCGAAGTGGCTCAGCCCACCGCCAATCCGCAGGACCCTGCGGCAGCACAAGAACCGGCGGCAGAGCCACCGCTGACCGATTCAGAGAAGAAGGAACGGTTGGAGCTGGCGCGAGAGAAGATCTCCAAAGAGAACCAGCGGCTGATCGATGACCGGAACGAACGGTTGGAGGGGGCCAAGAAGAAGGTCGCCGAACTGAATGCTCGTTTTGCCGATTGGTTCTATGTGATCAATGACAAGGAGTACAAGCGGCTCAGGGCCCAGTTGGATGAACTGATTCAGCCCAAGGGTGCTGCCGCCCCTGGTATCGATCCAGGTGCCTTCCGGCCTGGCCAGTTCAACCTGCCCGGCAACCCTTAGTACCTGCGTAACCCCTTTTGTCTCTGGCGTTCGCTACAGCGCCAGGAATCGACGACGAAACAGACCTGGACCGATCGGTTCAGGTCTGTTTTTTTGTTGGATCTCTTTCCGCTGCGAAGCGCTGCACCTAGTTCGCTCAGGCCCGCCCGGTCGCTTTTTCCCGAGATCGGCTCACATGCCTTTCCGGTTTGTTTGGCTGGGGGGGCTAGCCTGATGACCAGCGATAGGAAAGCCGGTAAGAAAGTCCACCGGTAGGCTGTTATGATGGGAGGGTCTTTGCGAAACCGGCAGGTATTTCTAGGAGTGGTGCCATGCAGCTACCCTTGCTTCCTTCAGCGATTGGTCGGCGCAGTTTTCTTGCGTCCAGTGGGCTCAGTCTGGGAGCGATGGCGCTGGGGCAGCTAGAAGGGCTTCGGGCTTCATCCCCTGCCGATGCGATCAGTCGGGGGATCATCCAGCCATTTCATTTGGCGCCTCGCGCCAAACGGATCATCTGGCTTTACATGGCGGGTGGGATGAGCCACCTGGATACGTTCGATTACAAGCCAAAGCTGGCGGAGATGGATGGGCAGGCGATGCCCGAATCGGTCACCAAGGGGCAGCAGATCGCTCAGTTGCAGGGACAGAAGCTCAACTGCTTTGCGCCCCAACATCCTTTCAAGAAGTGGGGACAGTCGGGACAGGAGTTCAGCGAGATCTGGCCGCTGCTGGGCCAGCATTGCGCCGATGAGATGTGCATGGTCCGTTCGCTGCACACCGATGCGATCAACCACGACCCCGCTCACACCTTCATGAATACCGGATCGATGATTGCGGGACGTCCTGCGATGGGCAGTTGGTTGCTGTATGGGATAGGAGCCGAATCGGAGGATCTGCCTGGCTTTGTGGTGATGGTATCGACGGGCAAGTACGGGCAGCGGCAGCCGATCGCCGCGCGTCAGTGGCATTCCGGATTTCTTCCCGGCCGCTATCAGGGTGTCGAGTTTCGCAGCGTCGGGGATCCGGTGCTCTATGTTCGCAGTCCCGATGGGGTCGATTTGGGGCGGCAGCGGGATGTCGTCGATGCGGCGGCTCAGCTGAATCGACTCAGCCAGCAGCAGATCGCTGACCCCGAGATTGAGACTCGCATCAGCCAGTATGAACTGGCTTTCAAGATGCAGTCGAGCGTTCCTGGACTGATGGATTTGAGCGACGAGCCGGCGCATGTGCTGGAGCGTTATGGCACCAAAGGCGGGGATGGATCGTTTGCCTCCAACTGCCTGCTGGCGCGACGGATGGCCGAGCGGGGGGTGCGTTTCATCCAGCTCTACCATCGCGATTGGGATCATCACGGCGCGGTCAAGGCGCATGTCGCAGGCACTGCGGAAGAAGTCGACCGTGGTGCCGCAGCACTGATCCAAGATCTTCGCGAGCGGGACATGCTGAAAGATACAATCATCGTGTTCGGTTCGGAGTTTGGACGAACTCCGATGGCACAGGGAGATGGTCGCGACCATCACTTGGCCGGTTTCACCATGTGGTTTGCTGGAGGTGGATTCAAGCCGGGATTCTCGTACGGATCGACCGACGAATTCGGCTACCACGCGGTGGAGAACCGAGTCTCGGTCCACGATATCCACGCCACGCTGCTCCATCTGATGGGAATCGATCACATGCGACTGACCGTCAAAGTGCAGGGGCTGGATGCCAAGCTAACGGGGGTCGAACCTTGTCGCGTGGTGAACGAGTTGATCGCCTGAGAGAAGCCACAGGGAAAAAGCAATTCGGGAGATTCAGATGATCGCGCTAGGATTTGCATCGGCGATTGTTCCGGAACTGTCGTTGGAAGAGGTGCTCTCCCTGGCGGCCAGGATTGGATACCGATGCGTGGAGGTGATGAGCTGGCCTCCCAGCAAGGCCGACCGCCGGTACGCGGGTGTGACGCACCTGGATGTCGATCGCCTCGACGCAGTGGAATGTCGCGAGGTCCAGCGACTGCAAACGGAAACCAAGGTGGCGATCAGCGCCCTGGGCTACTATCCCAATTGCCTATCGCCAGATGCTCAGGAGTCGGCAAAAGCGATCGAGCATCTGGGGAAGGTGATCGATGCGGCCTCCAAGCTGGGACTGGGGAAGGTCAATACCTTCATCGGTCGCGATTGGACGAAGAGCGTGGCGGACAATTGGCCTCGAATGGTCGAAGTGTGGAGGCCCCTGGTGGCCCAGGCAGAGTCGCTGGGGGTGAAGATTGGAATCGAGAACTGCCCGATGTCGTTCACTGCGGACGAGTGGCCCGGGGGAAAGAATCTGGCGGTATCCCCCGCGATCTGGCGCAAGCTATTTGACGCTCTGAAAAGTTCCTCCCTGGGGCTCAACTACGATCCTTCTCATATGGTCTGGCAGCAGATGGACTACCTGCGACCGATGGAGGATTTCAAGGAGCGAATGTTCCATGTGCATGCCAAAGACGTCCGCGTCGATCGTAGACGCCTAAACGACGTCGGCATTCTGGCGCATCCACTGGAGTACCACAGCCCCAAGCTGCCGGGCTTGGGAGATATCGACTGGGGCCAATTCTTTTCGGTCCTCCTGGAAAGCGGGTACCGAGGTCCGGTCTGTGTCGAGGTCGAGGATCGAGCCTACGAGGGATCGCTGGAGGATCGCATCGCGGCGCTGGAGCAAAGCTTCCGGTATCTCAGTCAGTTCCTTCCCGTCTGACAGTCGACCGATCAGCGGTTGCCGATTGCATCGAGCGACCCAGTGCGATCGCTGTAATAGAGGTTGGCCAAAGACACCTTGCCGCGAGGCAGAAGCTTCCAGGGGATGAGGCGATCGATCTTGGCAGGTTGCCGAAGGACTTCCTTGCTGTTGATCCAAGCGACGATCTGGTGGTCGCTGGCGGCGACTTCCATCCGGTTCCATGATCCTGGTTTCACCAAAGCGGCGTTGACTTCCGGAAGATCGGAGGCGATGCGGAAGATGGGGGATTCGTCGTCCCCCCACTGCCAACGCAGATGGGAGTCAGCTTCGGGCAGTTGGAAGTCGCAGATCCATCTCCCTGGCCCGAACATCCGCTCGCTAATCAACGATTCGCTCTGATCCGCTTGACCTTCGAACCGCAGCACCCAGTCGCTTGGCTTCCAAAGGCCAGAGCCGACCGCTTGCTTCCAACCTCGCAGGTCGAGTCCTGAATAGAGCGACTGAAAGCCGCGATCGGCGATCGCCACCATTTGCGGCTCGACCGGCGTATCCGGAAGCTCCTGGATCTTCAGATTGCGGTAGTGCACCACCCCACCTTCTGACTCCAAGCAGATGTAGCCTTTGCGGGGCGAGCACTGATCGCCACGCGTCACTTCTTTGCCGTTGACTTCCAAAGCCACCGAACCATCCTGGCAGGTGATGCGATAGTGATTCCACTGGGGGCTGGGAAGCGCGCGACTCTCCGTCGGGAAAGCGCGATCGCCACCGCGTCCATTGCGCGGCACCATCTTGGCGCCATGGATCGGGAAGATATCGCCATGGGTGGTGTAGCTGTCGGTGTTCCCATAGGCATGTTCCAGCACCTGCACCTCGATACCCCGATGGAATGGCTGGCCGCGAGCCGTGATGTCATCGGCCCAAAGGAAGATCCCGGCGTTTCCACCAGGAACCAGATGCCGCCATTCCACTTCCAGAACAAAGTTTTGATACATCCGGTCGGTGCGAAGCTCTCCAATCGGTTTCCCCGTGCAGACCAGCATGCCATCCTGGACGCTCCATGTCTCTTCGGGCGTATTGACGCGAACCCAGCCGGTTAGATCGACACCGTTAAAGAGCGGCCGCGCCTGGGTGGAACCATTTTCCTGCGCGGAAAGAAAAGGTGAGGAACTCAGCATCAGGCAGCCGAGGACGATCGGGAGCACCAGGCGCATCATCAGGAGGTCTCCAGTGCGGAAGGTGGGAAGGCGTTCATCAATCGATGGCCATCGAGAGCCTTGGAAATCCGATACCCTCGTGGCTCTCCATGCAACAGCGTCTCATCATAGCAGGGCCAATGACGCGAAAGGTTGGCCATGGCCGATCCCCTTTTCCGTGATCCCCATCGAGCACGATCACGAGAACTCAACCCGTAGGGTGTGTGAGCCGGTCGTTGATCGAACGACCTTATGGCGATTGGAGACGTTGGTGCGCCGCTGTGGGCGGTGGCAGGAATCGACCGGACCGCGAACACACCAGAACCACGCGTCGATATGCGATTGAGTCTTTCGAGCACGAGCACGAGCACGAGCACGAGCACGAGCACGAGCACGGAGCACGGAGCACGGAGCACGGAGCACGGAGCACGGAGCACGGAGCACGGAGCACGGAGCACGGAGCACGGAGCACGAGCACGAGCACGAGCACGGAGCACGGAGCACGGAGCACGGAGCACGGAGCACGGAGCACGGAGCACGGAGCACGAGCACGAGCACGAGCACGAATATCTGTAGGGAGTGTGAGTCCGGTAATGGGTGGAGGGCGATGCGGGCGGAAGTGCTGCTAGATTGCTGGCAGCGCTTTTGCGACCCGATCGAACCGATTGCGAACAGAGCGGAACGAAGCGCGGTTTACGAAACCGAGCGAAGGGGGCAGGGGAAAACAAATCCATGTTGCCAGCGCACAAGGGGTTCGCTGCGCGATGGCGTTTGGTGCCCGACTGGGACGTTCTCAGCTGTTTGAGGTGATTCGATGCGTCGGTACCGGACGGCCAGGTCGAAAGCTCTGCCACTGCTGTCGATCGATCCGGGTCTCCGGTGGAGCGGCTTGCTGGATGGCGGATTGGACGATCTGGGTGAGGGCATCGGGAGCGATGGCGACGCGGGCATTGATCACCAGGGAAATCTGGCCAGTCGAGCGCTGACTTGCAAGCGAAAGCTGAGGGGGGTGATCCTTATCGATGACATTGGCGACCGAGTGGATTCCTTCTGCCATGGCGATGGCTTTCAGGTGAGCGATTGGGGCATCCTGTTGCCGGCACTCTTTGGCGATGGCCTCTAGGAGGTCGATCAGCCAGCGGTCGACCTCGATTGGTTTGGGAAAATCAGCTTCCAACTGGCAATTGAGCCAACCCAGGTGGGATTCCCCTTCGGCATAGAGATCGTAATCTAGCTCCATGGTGGCGGCCCGCTGGGTGCGAGGCTGGCTGAGCAGTTCCATCAATTGCGGAAAGCCTTGGCCGGTCCGGGCGGAAAGAGGAAGGATGGGGCGGCCGGGAAAATGCTCTTCGATCAGCGTCCGCAGCGCGTCGGCATGCTCTTGCGCAAGTTCGTCGATGCGATTGATCAGGATGAAATCAGACTCCTCCAGCTGTTTGCGGAAGATGTACTCGGCTTGCGGTGAGAATCCACCACCCTCTGGGTTCTGCAAGATTTTTCGACCGTGAGTCGGTTTGATGATGACGCCGAAGGGTGCGATTTCCAGCGGTCGCTGATAGACCTGCTGAAGGGGTCTAAGGACTGTCGCCACCAGATCGGTACAGCTACCGACCGGTTCGGCCAAGACCACCTCGGGCAGTTGGTCGACTCCCAGCCGTTCGACGGTGCGCGTCAGCTCGTCGAAATTACAGCAGAAGCACGATCCAGCGACTTCCCCTACTTGGTAGCCTTGAGACCGAAGCAGGAGCGTATCGACTAGGTCGGTGGCTTGATCGTTGGTGACGATCGCAACGCGTTTGCCTTGCTCTTGATAGTGGTGAGCCAAGCGAGCGATGGTGGTGGTTTTACCGGCCCCCAGAAAGCCACCTACCATGATAAAACGAGGATCGCCTGACATCGCATGTTTCCTATGGAAGTTGGTGTCCGTTGACTTTCTCGCCACGCCAAACGCACAGCGGCTTTTCGGCTGCGGTCTGGGTTTTTGCCCCGCGATCGCGTAAAGTAGCGGGAAGTTCGAAGCAGCACGATATTCTAACGATCATCGGATTGTCAGCAACTGTGGGGGTCGATGCGACATGCACGAGCAGCAGAAAGCGGAGCGATGCGCTGAATTGCTTTCGGCGATGGCGGATCCAGACCGCTTGATGATCCTGCGGGCGCTTCGGGAGCGACCCCAGAGCGTGACCGATCTGTCGGCGCTCCTGGACAAGGAAATCGGAAACGTCTCCCATCATCTCAAGGTGCTCAGGCTGCGAGGTTTGGTGGCCAGTCAGCGGCAGGGGCGTTCGATCATCTATTCGCTTCCCAAAGAGATTGCCGGCAAAGGTCGTTCCTCGGTCGCTCGCTTTGATCTGGGATGCTGTCGGGTCGATTTCAAGTGAGGCCGTTTGAGGAAGGGTCGCCAGCTAGGCATGGAACTTGATTTGAAGGAGCATTTTCAGAGGCTTCGAAGCTGGCTGGAGATGGAAGGTGAGGCGGAGCGGGAGCGGTTGGCGCAGCGGATGAAGGTGCGCCATAGCGCTCGCGCTGAGAAGACCGGGGAGACGCTTTTGGATCTGGTGCTGGTCGATAGCCAGCCGGGGCTAGGCGGGCGCTTTCTTCTTCGCTTTGCCAAGCGGACCAAGGGGGCTGAATTGCCCTGGACGCGGTTGCGTGTTGGGTCGCCGGTGATTCTCTCCGTGGATGACCCTTCGGAAGAGTCGAGCTGTTTTGGGGTGGTCAGCCAGAAAGATCCGCGAACGATTCAGGTTGCCTGCGAGGAGTGGCCTGACGCACCCCGCTATCGGCTCGATCATTCCGCCGACGAAGTGACTCGATCTCGCCAACTGGCAGCGTTGCGGCAGATCGAACAGATTCGCGGGAGGTCGGCACAGCTTCGCGATATTCTGTTGGGCCAGCGACCAGTCCGATTCGATCCTTTGCTCCGGCCGCTGGAGATTGCCCCTCACTGCAATCCGTCGCAACGCGAAGCGGTGGAGTTCGCCATGATGGCCAGGGACTTGGCGATCCTCCATGGCCCACCTGGTACCGGAAAGACGACCACCGTGGTCGAAGTGATCCGCCAATCGGTTCTGCAGGGGCAAAAGGTGCTCGCCTGCGCCCCCAGCAACACCGCCGTCGACCACTTGCTGGAAGAGCTGGTGGGGTGCGGACTGGAGGCAGTCCGCATCGGACACCCGGCGCGCGTGGCACCGATCCTCCAGCAACATACGCTCGATGCCCTCGCCCAAGAAGATCCTGCCAACGAAATCGTCCACCAGTTGATGCGGGATGCGGAGCGAGCGATGCGGAAGGCGGAGCGATGGACGCGAAGCCGTCCGATGCCAGGGCAGAAACACCAGCATCGCGCCGAAGCCAGGCAGCTGCGCGAGGATGCCAAATTGTTGCAGAGACAAATCATCGAATCGATTCTCGATCGCGCCGAGGTGATTTGCGCCACCACCACCTTCGACCCAGAAGTGCTCGGAGATCGGTGGTTTGATCTGGCGGTTGTCGATGAAGCGTGTCAGAGCACCGAGCCAGGGAGTTGGCCTTGCGTGCTGCGCGCCGAACGGCTGGTCCTCGCCGGTGACCATTGCCAACTGCCACCCACTGTCCTTTCCAAGCCAGCTGCCCAGGAAGGCTTTTCCATCAGCTTGATGGAAAGGCTGGTGCGCGATGTGTGCCCCGATGCGTCGCGACGATTGACCATCCAGTACCGGATGCATGAGTCGATCATGAGCTTTTCGTCGAAGGAATTCTATGACGGCACCCTCACCGCCGACTCATCGGTTGCCAGCCATACCCTGAACGATCTGCCCGCGATCACCCCACTGGCATGGACGGAAAATCCCTTGCGATGGATCGATACGGCAGGGGCGGGTTGGGAGGAAGAGCAGGAGCCAGATGGGGAAAGCCGGATGAACCGCAAGGAGGCCGATCTAGTTGCCTGGCTGGCTCGACAATGGACGGAAGCTGGAAACGCTCCCGAAGCGCTGGCCGTCATCGCTCCCTATGCCGCCCAAGTCCGATTGCTTCGCCAGCGTTTGTCGTCCCTGGGAATCGAAGTCGATACGGTCGATGGGTTTCAAGGGCGGGAAAAGGAAGCGATCCTCATCAGCATGGTGCGCAGCAATAACTCTGGGGAAATCGGTTTCCTCGCCGACACGCGCCGCATGAATGTCGCCATCACCAGGGCCAGGAGAATGCTGGTGCTGATTGGCGACAGCGCCACCGTGACCTGCGATCCCTTCTTCGGAAGGCTGATGGAACATGTCGAACGCCGAGGGATCTATCAGTCGGTTTGGGAGTATCCCGAAGTGATGTGAACTCCAAAGGAGCATCCAACGACCATCGCTAGGAGGTTCGCCGCCAGATCCCAGCCACCCTAACTGCGGCAGCACTTGGCAGCGATCCGGCGCCATCGACGCCAACCTGCCTCCTCCAGTGGGATGGTCCAAAGTGCAAGGCTGGTCGGTTCGGGCACCATGGCTGGCGAGGGCGTGACGATGTCCAAACGATGCACTGCCGATTCCCCAGGGGCCAGCGTCTTCTGCCATGCGATCATCATCCCGAAATCGTCCAGCGTGTTGTTGGGGTCGTACGGATTGCCAACCTGGTAGTCCAATTGCAGCTCACTGGTGACGTCGATCGCGAACTCCAGAAAACTGAAAACCGCTAGCGGATCTGTCGATCGAAACTCCACCCAGTCGGCTCCAAACATGGCGATTGCCATCCCGGGCTGGACATCGTTGAAGGTGTCGAAGGTGGTGCTGGCACTGAAGCCTACGTCGGGATCGCCTGCATGAAAGTAGGTGTAGTCGATGGACTGGGTGAGGCTGACGTTGCGAACGTTGGTCACGATCCGAAGGGTGCTTGAAGAAACCAACGAATAGGTGATCTGAACCGATAGGCTTCCGTTGCTTCCCTGCCAGACAAAGCTGCTCCCGGCGACTCCCGACGAAGTGGTCGAAAAGTTGCTGTAGCCCATGTTGGCATTCTGCTTGCCAAAGCCCGTTTCGCTGCTGAAAAATCCCCAACCGATCGGCGGGTCGCCCGGCAGAAAATAGGATCTGCCCTGCACCGCCAGATCCTTCAAGGAGCCGTTCGTGTTGAACTGGACCGTCAGGTCACCACTGGAAAGCGTGGCAACATGGACCCAGCTGCATCCAGCAACCAACAAACTACAGGCGACCCAGAGCAATCTGGCGGGACTCAGGCTTTGGTTTATCTCGTCGACTCCTCGACCGGTGGGATGAATCGAAGGAGGGGTGAGGATTCCTTCGAATGGAAGCACAATTTAAAACTCCTGGAATCCGCGATTCAATCACGGAATCCAGAGGTTTTCCACAGGTTTATCTACAGGCGGGCCGCTGCTGGAAAAGGGGGCGAATGAGGTAGGAAGGGAAGACCGCAGCGAGGGAGACGCCCGAAGCCGGCTCAATCGATCCCGGAGGAATTGGCTAATGGGGAAAGCGGCTAGGTGGCTGTTCAGCGGGGTTTGCGGGGAACAGTTCAGGACCAAAGCGCCTCGATCGGCCTGCCCCCATCGACGATCGGTGTGGGGCGGTTTTCGGCATTGAGCAGGCGGAGATTTGGGTCGATGCCAAGAGCCTGGTAGATGGTGGCGGCGAGATCTTCCGGGGAGATAGGAGTATCGATTGGATAGGCGGCATCGGCGTCGGAGCGGCCCAAGCAGGATCCACCGGGGATTCCAGCACCGGCAAAGACGGCGGAGAAGAGGGTGCTCCAGTGGTCCCGCCCCCACTGCGCGTTGGCGGTTGGTGTGCGCCCCATTTCTCCGGTTGCGATGACTAGGGTTTCATCGAGCAATCCGCGCTGATCGAGATCGATCAAAAGCGCCGAAAGGGATTGATCGAAAGTGGGCAACAGGTGCTTTCGGACATCCTCGCTGTGTTGGTGGGAATCCCAGCTGTAGCCATCGACGCAGTCGTAGTGAACCGTGACATAACGGACTCCGGCTTCCACCAGACGCCTGGCCATCAGCGTGGATTGACCGAACAGATGGCGCCCGTAACGATCGCGCACCTCTGCCGGTTCGCCACTCAGATCGAGCGCCTGAGTCACTTCGGGGCTGGTCACCAGATCCATCGCGCGCTGACGCAATGCGTCCAATGGGGCTTGGCGATCGAGTTGGTCCAGGGCGCGCCGCTGCCGATTGAGTTGTTCAAGAAGTTGACTGCGCTGGTGCCATCGGTCGATCGTCAAACCATCCTGAGGCGCCATGCCCTGGATGCGGAACTGCAGCTCCTGGTCGGTGCAGGGACGCCAGTAAGGGTTGTCCTGAAGATCTCGCTTCTCGATGCGCGTGGTCAACGGCTGGTACCTGGCACCCAGCCATCCCGCATGCTCTCCCGGTCGGGGGTACTGCCCTTGCTCCTGAAGGCGTCCCAGTGAATTAGGGATCACCATGTAGCTGGGAAGTTTCTGCCGGAAAAAGTCCCCCTGGTGCTGTTGCTGATGTTCGATCACCGATCCGATCGAAGGCCAGTCGTTGGGCGTGGGGCTGAATCCAGCACCGATGGGGACGTGCCAGCGGTGGCCGGTCTGGATGTAGTGAGCCCCACCGCTGTGATCGTTCCAGGAATGCGACATGGTGCGAACGACGCGATACTTGTCGCTGATCGCTGCCAAGTTCGGGAGATGTTCGCAAATCCTCAGTTCCGGCGTGCGACTGGCGATAGGACGGAAAGGGCCTCGGATCTTCTCCGGAGCCTCGGGCTTCATGTCGAAGGTCTCCAGTTGACTGGGGCCTCCAAACAGCAGCAGGAAGATCACCGATTTCGCTTTGGGTGTTCCAACGGGTGGCATCGAACCAGCCCCAAGAAGATGAGGAAGGCAGCCTGCCATCCAGCCGGCCCCACCCACCCTCAGAATCTCGCGCCGGGAGATCCGATCGCACACCATTCTCGGAGTCCCCAGCAACCGTAGCATGATGACTTTCCTACAAATACAATGGTCCGCTCCTGCATCTCCAACCGTCCCAACATACAATTCCATCCGGAGAAAATCGAATCATCTCCGCCACTTCGGATGCCTACCAAGTCGCACCGAGCGAAGTCTGCTTTTGCGTTATGTCTTGGATCGGTTATAATGCACTCCTCAAATGGGTGGGTGGTCAGGCGGGGCCGGGATGATGCCGGTTTTTGGGCTGAAGAGTACTTGGGCGGCGGCCAACCAGAGTCATCGCAAGGGAGAAATGGGTTGCGCGCTCGCACGGTTGCGGTCATCCTCTTCAGCTTTTCGCTCATGGCCGCCGCTTGGCTCTATCACCAGAGAGCGGCGAAAACTCCGTCCTGGAACTCCGAAAAGGTCGCTTCAGGGGCCAGCAATACGATCGACCTTCCGATCTTTCGCATCCATTTCTTTGACGGGACGAAGCAGGAGCTGCTGCCGCAGGAGCTGCTTCCTGATCTTCCTCCCAGGTATCTGATGGCTTCGATCGATTTTCTTCGGCCCGATGTGGGTGGATCCACCGGGCGATGGCGGGAACGGTTGAAGGAGGAGGCGAGCGAGTCTCCGGCCGCCTGGTTCCCTGGCTATCGCGCGGCAGAACGGCGCTGGGGAAATCGCAGAGCGATTTGGTTTTGGTTCAGGGATCGTATCCAGGAACTGCTGGACCGCGAGGATTTGGAAAAGGTCGAGGTGGAATGGGTGCGTTACCGCATTTGGGACCTGGAGCCACTAGAGCGTCTTCAGGTGCTGGAGGTGTTTGATGCCCCCACTCGTTGATCGGTGGTTCCGCCACTGGGAGGTCGACCGAAAGGATCTCGAAATCTATCGAGTCCTCTTCTCTATCTATCTGCTGCTGGGTAGCCCTATCACCCATTGGGGAAACTATCTGGGGCCGATGCAATTCTCGCCTCGAGAATCCCTAGCGGCTCTTTTTCCTTCGCTCCCTACGGACGCGTTTTTGATTTTGATCGAATCGATCGTCGTCCTGGCAACGCTGGTGCTCTGCAGCGGAATGTCGACCCGCTGGTCCTCCTGGGTGATTGCCGCAGGATTGACTCTTCTCCTGTCGATCGATTTCGCATGGACCGGAAGATGGATCGACTTTCTCCTTCCAGTGATCGCGATGGCGATGGCGACCTGTGGCTGGGAGGGGCCTCGGTTTGAGCAAGCCGGCGAGCCCCTGGAAGGGAGGTTTCCGGGATGGTCGATCGGTATCTGTGTGTTGATGGGTGGGATCTGGATGACGATGCGCGGCTATGCGCAGTGGTCGCAAGGGTGGCTGGACAGTGACCAGCGTGGACTTGCAACCGAAGCCTTTCTGAATCAGCTAGGGTCGATGCGCTGGAACCCCTCAAGCCAACCTGCCGACACTTGGGAGCCATTGGTCTGGCAGTTGGGTGAGCTGGTCGATTGGGTATCGGTCTTCTTTTATGGACTGGCGCTGTTTTTTGTTTTCCAACGCCGCGTCTGTCTGATCTGGTTGGCCTTGGCGGTCTGGATCCATGCCGCCTCCTTTGGCTTGGGGCTTGAAGGTCAGGGCCCCATGCTGCTGGCGTATGGTGCGGCGGTCCCTTGGTCCCGCGTCTGGGGTTTGGTTCTCCTCCCACAGATAGCTCGCCACATGCTGACTGCGTTCATCGCTACCTTGGCGATCTTTTTTTTGGTTGCATTGATCCCGGTGTGGGATCGGGAAGGGGTAGCGATTCTCTTCGCGGCGGTGGCATGCCTTTACCTGACGCTGACAACCCTCTTTCCGCGACTGGCTATCTCGACCGATCTACTGGATATCGAGAAGGAGGAGTGGGCGTACCGGGTTCCCGGTTTGCGCATCCTGGCCAAGTGGATTTTTGGACCTCCCAAGTCGCCCGACTTGCGGCGAGATCTGTCCAACGGGCGAGAAGAGAACGGATAGGCGCCCGCCAGCCTGCCTCATCCTCTGGCGAGAAAGGGGCAGCGACCAACGATTTGGCGCGGGCGTCGGGTGGTCTGCAGGCAGGCGATGCGATCGGATCGCTGGGGTTGGCTCTTTCTCCTACGATGCCTGACTTTATCAGGCCATCACTTCGTGGAGGACGCGTCCAGCGACATCCGTCAACCGGAAGTCCCGACCAGCATGGTTGTAAGTCAGCTGTTCGTGGTCGATCCCCAGGAGAGCAAGGAGTGTGGCATGGAAATCGACGACCGGTACCGGATTCTCGGTCGCCTCAATTCCATGCTCCCCACTGCTTCCGTACGAGAAGCCTGAGCGAACAGGTCCACCAGCCATCCAGAGGGTGAACGCCTTGTGGTTGTGGTCGCGTCCATCGTTCCCCTGTGCATACGGGGTTCTCCCGAACTCGCCGCTCCACACCACCAGAGTATCTTCCAGCATCCCTCGACTTTCGAGATCCTCAAGAAGTCCCGCGATCGGTCGGTCGATGGCCCGGCAGTTACCTGCCAGGGCGTTGCGCAACTGCTGATGCTGGTCCCAGTTCCCGTGGGTGATCTCGACGAAACGTACCCCTTCTTCCAGCAATCTTCTGGCCAGCAGGCACTTTCTACCAAACGCGCTGGTGGGGCCCTGATCCGCCCCATACCGCGCGAGCGTCGTATCGGTTTCCTGTCCCAGATCGAGCACCTTGGGCATATCGCTCTGCATCCGAAACGCCAGTTCGTACGATTCGATGACCCCCTCAACCTCCGGCTGTCCCTCGGACTGCGCCAGTTTCTGCCGATTGAGCGACTGGATGTAGTCGAGCTGTTGACGCTGGACGCGACGAGAACGCAGGGAGGTCAGATTGGGTAGAGTGGCCGAATCAAAACTCCGGCCATCATTCCCCAGGCGTGTCCCCTGGTAGGCCGCCGGCAAAAATGCCGATCCAACCATCGAAGCTCCACCATTGGCCGGGGGCGAGATGCTGACGAAACCAGGAAGGTTTTCGTTGGCGCTTCCCAATCCATACAGGACCCAGGCACCCATCGATGGGCGGACGAACTGGCTGGTTCCCGTATGCAAGCGGACCATCGCCTGGGGGTGAGCCGGTACATCGGTCTGCATCGAGTGGATCATGCACAGCTTGTCGGCATGATGGGCCAGCTGCGGGAACAATTCCGACATCCAAAGACCGCTCTCTCCATGCTGCTGGAAACTCCATGGGCTCCGCATCAACCGGCTGCCAGGACGCGGTCCCGATTTTCCGTCATCGCGATCGAGCGATGGTTTGTGGTCGAAAGTATCGACATGCGAAGGGCCGCCGCGCATGCAAAGAAACAGGACGCGCTTGGCGGTCCTATCCGTCGCGGAATGGCGCGCGGATGCCGCAGGAACGGATCCAGCCAGGAGTCCTTGCAGAGCCATCCAGCCGAAACCGAGCGAACTGTGCTGAAGCATCTGGCGTCGACTGCCAAGCCATTGCTTTTGATGACAAAGCGACATGCGTTCCTCCCTTGCCTTCGATCAATCGAGATATCGGAATTCCGCAGTGGCCATCAACCCTTGGACCAGCAGCGTCCAGGCTGCTAACGGATCGTCCCTACCTGCACTCAAAAGCTCTCTGGCCGACCTCGACTCGGATGCGTTGGGCTTGCGGAATAGTGTCGATCGGTATGCCATCTCCAGGCGTTCTCGAAAGCCATCAGTCGCTCGATCCCCAGGAAATGCCTCGAGGAGACGCTCTGCTCCCTTTTTGGCGTGACGGATGGCGAAGCGACTGTTGAGCAGAAAAAGGGACTGGGTGGGGACGTTGGTTACCTCTCGGGCTGTCTGAACGATCGTTCCATCGGGCATGTCGAAAACCTCCAGAATCTCGGGAAGCAGCCCGCGAGGATTGGGAAGATAGATCGATCGGTAGGGCCCATCTGCCTGAACGATTTGCTCTTCCCTCAACCCAGCTCGCCTGGGGGCTCCGATCGGACCATCGCCAGCAGCTGCTACCACCGATCCGTTCTCGGGAACCGTCATCTGGATTCCTGCCACCGAGAGGATCGAATCGCGAATCGCTTCAGCGGTCAGCCGCTTCCGGTTGGCTCGCCACAGCAGCCGATTGTCCGGATCGATCTGGAAGTTCTCCACGCGATGCTCGGCGGCCAGTTGGTACGTGTGGCTGGTGACAATCCTTCTGACCATCGCTTTCAGATTCCATCCTCCATCGCGAAAGTCGATCGCCAACGCATCCAGAAGTTCGGGATGCGAGGGGTGGTCTCCCGTCGTCCCGAAGTTGTCGAGGCTGGTCACCAGGCCTTGGCCAAAGAGCCAGTACCAGATCCGATTGACTGCGACGCGAGCTGTCATCGGATTGTCGGGTGAGACGATCCAGTCGGCCAGCTGGAGTCTACCGCTGGCGTCGCTGGGGATTGGATACCGTTTCGCATCGCCGAAAAGGCGAGGAACCGATCGCGGGACCTTGTCACCGGCCTTCGCCAGTTCGCCGCGGACAAACAGCGGGCTTTCGCCAATCGTCTCGAATCCTCCGCGCCTCAGTTGCTGTCGGCGATCGATCGGACGCAGCGACAGCGGCTTGTCCCGAACCGCCATGGCCAACCCCACCGCGCTCCCGTCGTCTCGATAGTTCTCAAGTTCCGCCTCTGCATCGGCGATCTCAGTGGCCAGCGCCAGAATGCGTGGATTGACGGCGTTGTTGTCCCCTCCCTTTCGATTCGCCTCAATCCGCTGACGAATCAGGCTGTTTCGTTCCTCCGTCAATCGCTTCAACCGCTCCTTCATCCCTTGGATCCGTTCGGGATCCAGATCCACTAGGGCGCTGGGAACCTCTGCGGGAAGCTGAGCCAGTTTGGCGCCATTGCGATTGTTCACTCCCCCAGAGGCAGTCCCGTACAACGTTTCCGTCGAGAGAAAGATCCCGGCGACAGCGGTGTAGTCGCGCTGCGTGATCGGATCGAAGAGGTGGTCATGGCAGCGGGCGCAGGCGACCGTCAGCGCCATGGTGGCTTGAAAGGTGGCATCGATCTGTTCGTCGGCCAGATCCAATTGGAACTGCTGTGGATTGGGTTCATTGATCGACTTGGGGCCGATCGCTAGAAAACCAGTCGCGATCGTCCGCCGCACCTGGTCGGCGGAATCCGATGATTCCAGCAAATCGCCGGCAATCTGCTCGCGGAGAAACTGGTCGTAGGGGAGTCCCTGATCGATCGCATCGATGACCCAGTCGCGGTAGCGCCAGGCGTGCGGAAACGAAACGTTGATTTCCTTCCCGGTCGACTCGCCAAATCGCGCGACATCCAGCCAGTGCCTGCCAAAGTGAATTGCAAAGTCGCGGGAATCGAGCAATCGGTCGACCCAGGCGACATAGGCCTCTTGAAAACTGCCCAGTTGATCCTGCTGGTCTTGGAACCAACGCAGATCCTCTTCGCCTGGGGGAAGCCCAGTCAGATCAAAGGCAACGCGCCGCATCAGCGCTTCCGGCGCTGCATCGCCAACTGGTACCACCCCTTTGCTCTGATGCGCTGAGGCGATGAATTGATCGATCGGATCATAGCACCACGATGCATTCTCCACCTGCGGTGGTGCCGGTCGATCGGCGGGCAGTGGCTGAAAAGCCCACCAGTCGGTGGTCGGCGTTGGCTCCTCCCAGGCAGTGGGTCCGCGCGGGTCGAAAGCACCTGCCAGAATCCACTTTTCTAAGGTCGCGATCGCTTCCTCAGATAGCTTGCCACCATGCTCTTCGGGAGGCATCCTCAGGTTCGGGTCGTCGTATCGAACCGCCTGCATCAGTCGACTTTGAGAAGGCTTGCCAGGGACCACCGCAGGCCCCCCCGCTCCGCCCCGACGAAGGCCGGCTGCGGTGTCGATGCGCAGACCACCCTCGGCCTTTCCCGCTGGTTCGCTGTGGCACTCGTAACAGTGCTTGGCCAGCAACGGCCGAATCTTCGACTCAAAAAAGATCACGTTGCGCTGCGATCCACGCATCGCAGTTTCCGAAGCTTCGGAAGATGAGTCGCCAGGGAGGCGATCTTGCCCGTCAAGCCTCGGGCCGCTCGTCAGCAAACCAAAAAGAAGCAGGGAAAACCACCAGTTTGGTCTGCTGCGCAAAGGGCCATGCCCCATCTCTTCCGCTCGAAAAGCCATCGTTATATCCTCGCCAACAGCTAGGAATTATCGGTTGGAAGGGGGAGCATTCTACCTCTGGGAAACCCCTATTTTGTACTGCGGTTCCGCGCTCACAAGCTGGAAAAAAGAGGATTCTTTTTCTGGAGGATCCGGTAGGATGCTTGGCGATGGAATAGGGGCCCCGAGCCCGATTTTACGGGAGAGCCTGCACGATGAAGATTTTGGTGACCGAACGGCCGGATGCCGAACAGGTAGCAGAAGCTGCTTTGGGTTGGATCTTGAGCAATGTGCGGCGAATTCTTGCCGCCCGGCCGCGCTGTTCGCTGGTCCTTGCGGGAGGTTCTACCCCCAGGCAGCTCTATGAGATGATGCGGGATCTTCCCGAGGGCCAGTTGGAGGGAGGTCGAATCGATTTGTTTCTTGGGGATGAGCGGGCGGTGCCACCCGACCATCCCGACAGCAACGAACGGATGGTGCGGCAATCGCTGCTGGAAGGTTGGCCGGGTGAACGGCCCACCTTGTACGCGGTCCCCTACGTCGAAGGAGATCCGCTGCAGTCGGCTCAGCGCTACGCTGCGGTACTGCAAGAGTATGGCCAGCGGAATCACTGCCTGTCCGACGCCGGACCCTGGCCGAGGCTCGATTTGGTGCTGCTGGGTTTGGGAGATGATGGGCATACCGCTTCCCTGTTTCCAGGAAATGACGCCCTGAAGGAGCGTCAGCAGGGAGTGGTTGCCACGTGGGTGGAGCGGATGGGATGCAACCGAATCAGCCTGACACTGCCGCTCTTCCACGATGCGGCTCGCATCGCCTTCCTGGTTTGCGGCGCCTCCAAACGTCAGGCGGTCGAGGCCAGCTGGAACGGTCCTCGCGATCCGATGCGCTATCCCACCCAGCAGATCGCCCCGCGAGAAGAACTCCATTGGCTGATCGACGCTGCCTGCGCCCCGTCGCGGTTGCCGGATGGTTTTGAGCGAGTCGATCGCATTCTTTAACCGCAGGGACTCGGCAGCTCATAGCTCCCTGGCGCCTCGGTTCAAACCCTCGAACGAACCCATCCGACCGATGCCCTCCAAGCTGCAGAGATTGCAGCTAGCATTCCAGGGTGTCTGCCCGCTGCATTCTGCCCCGCCCGCGGGCTGAGCTTTCCGCTCTCGGGGAAAGAGCGAGGTTGCAGCAGATTCGATCGGTGGACCCGGTTCCTTCGGCGATCCGTCACCCGCCACCCGGCCCCTCATTCCAAGCAGAATTGATCTTCCTGCCATGCTCTTCCCCCCCTATGATCCGCCACGTCGTGGGCTGGACAAGCCACACCTGCGGGGAGTTAACCCGTGGTCAGGGCGCGTGGATTCTCTCGCATATTCTGCCAAGGATGGCATCATGCACTGTGCGATCGCAAGGCGTACCAACTGGACTCTGTTTGCCTTCCTTCTGCTCCCTGCCCTGTTGGTGCCTCAGTTGGGTTGCGTCAAGCTGACGGCGAACCTGATCAATGCGTTTCGCGGCTATGACGTGCCACCGGAGTTCGGGAAGTTCAAAGGAAAAAAGGTGGCCGTGGTGTGTGCCACCGACGAAGGGATAGGAGCCGATGCCAATGGGATTCTGATGGCCCGCAATCTGCGCGTTTTGTTTGATCAGAAAATCAAAGATGTGGAGCTCGTTAGCCAGGAAGCGATCGACCAGTGGAACGCAAACGACTCGATCGAATCGAAGGGCTATGCCGAGCTGGGTCGAGGGCTTAAGGTCGATTACGTTCTGGTAGTCGAGATGCAGAACCTCAAGCTGAGGGAAGGTCAGACGCTCTACCGAGGCAAGTCGGATCTGTCGGTGAAGGTGTATGAGATGGAGTCGGGAGGCAAGGAAGTGTACGCCAAGCAACTAGGCACGTACACCTTTCCCAAGAGCGGCATGCCGGCGACTGAGATCGACGAGAGCCGTTTCCGCAGAAACTATCTGTTGATGGCTTCCAAGACGGTGGGACGTCTCTTCTACGGCCACGATCTAGGCGAAGACGTCGGCGAAGACGCTGTGATGCTCAGCCTCTAACCAAGCCAAGCCGTTCGATTGAAACCACCCGGAGACGATCGCTCCTTTTGCGATCGCACTTTCGACCATCGGAAGTTGCCGAGTCGCTAGGTCGCGACGCTCCAAGGCTAGTAGATGGCTGGTGAGAACGTGCGGACCTTCCTCATGCGCGACTCGACCTGTCGCTTCGAACGGCAACGAGGGGCCGCCCCTCCATGACGTCGGCTGGATACCCAATCAGGGATCGCAAGAGTCCCTCAGATCGGTATTGCTTCGCGGCATCGCGGGAGCCAATCTGCGCGATGCGGGATATCGCATGGAAGTCGTGAGAGGGAAATGCTTCGTCTAGTTGTTGTTTTTTCCGCTTCGGAAGCGCTTTGGGGGAGGTTGCTTCCCATCGGGATCGGTTTCGCGATACGAGTCATTTGCCGGTGAATTTTGGCGGCCTTTTCTTGACGAAGGCATCGATTCCTTCCCGCGCATCGGGCAACTCCAGGCAACGGATGTAAGCTTCCGTATCTGCCAAGTAGGCTGATTTGGGTTGCAGCCCTTCATCCGCATGGATCAATCGCTTGGTCTCGCGCATCGCCTCAGCAGGGAGTGCGAGCAATTGCTGGGCCATGCGTTGCGCTTCGGCCTCCAGCATTCCACCGGCAACCAGTCGAGTCACCAAGCCGGTCTGGTGGGCTTCCTGAGCGGAAAGGACGCGGTTGGCAACGCACATCTCCATCGCCCTTCCCTTGCCCACCAGCGCCGTCAACTGAGCGATCCCGTAACCAGGTGGCCAGCCCAACACAATCTCCGGCATCCCAAAGATGGCTCGGTGCGATGCAATCCGAAAATCACAGGCGCACGCCATGACACAGCCTCCACCCATCGCTGGTCCCTGAATCACGGCGATGAAGACTTGGGGCAACTGCTCCCATCGCAGATAGGCTCGCGCCTGACGCAGACTCAAGTTGCGTGCGGTCGTCAGGTCCAAGGTGCCGACCTCCGGAATGTCATCGCCGGCGCAGAACACATCTCCTTCCGAGCGAAGCAGGACGATGCGAACATCGAGACGACTGGCGAGCCAGTCGTTGAGCTGTTCGAAGTCGCTGGTCATCTGCTGGTTGACTGCGTTCCGCTTGTTGGCTCGCTTGAGCGTCACTGTCGCCACCGCCCCCGCTAGCTCGATCCCCATCGTCGACAGGGACGGCTTTTGCGCCTGGGGTTCAATCACCTGGCGCATCGGTACGACAGGTCCGCCGATCAGTTGTTGGGCTTTCTCGGCTACCTTCGGAGCAAACCGATTCAGATCGATAATCGCTCGACGATGGCTGCCCGCGCCGATCTGATCGCGATCGTCGTAGGCAGTGATGTCAAAGTCGATCAGTCGTCCGTCTATTTTGGTGATCCGCGCGACGCCTCGGACCGAGGCACCCAGAGGGGTTGGTGCCAAGTGGTCGACATGCACCTGAGCCCCCACCGACTCCTCATGCGGTTCCAGAAATGGCTCAAGCACCTTCCTAGCCGCTCGTTCCATCAGCAGAATCATGTTGGGGGTCGAGAAAACGACTGCCCCGGGAACGATTTGATCGGGGCGAAAGCCGCTGCGGCCCGCGCCGAACTCAATCACATGCTCGGCCCCGACTTTCCAAACCAGTTCCGCTTCCGTTCCAACGGCCAGTCCCTGCCGCATGCGATCACTCCCCGCTTCGCCCAAGAGATGCGCTACCCATCAGGCGGGCGGCTCGATGGAAACCAGCCCGCAATGATTTCCCATTTTACCTGCGATGCCACGCGGCTCCAAAGGTGAAGAATTCGCAACCATTCCTTGAAAAACTGGGTAAGCGGGGGTCCAATGGCGTCAAGTGGCTGATCGGCGGTTCCCTTTTTTTGCAAAGGGTGTTCAGGATGGCGGGGTTGTATCGATTCCACAGGCAGCGACTTGTTGCAGGCAAGCTGGTCTTTGTGTTCCTTGCGGCGATCGCAACTTGGATTCCAGGCAGTCGCGCGGCGGCTCAGGAAGCCGCCAAGGCATCCGTCGTCGATGCCCAGGGTATCCCGGCCGATGCCATCGCGATGATGGCGATGTGGCCGCAGCAGTTCCTCAAAGACCGCAATGCCAAGTGGCTGCCTTTGGAGGTGGTCCAGGCGGCCGGAGAAGAAAATGTCGGATTCAATCCGTTGCTGATCGAGCGAGTTGAATTGGTGATCGGACCCGTCGGCATGGTGCCGCTGGTGGGGGCGCGGGTGGTCCTGAACGAGCCGGTCGATCCTGAAGACCTAAATCCGCAGATTTTCCTAGACGATCAGTGGCAGGAGAAGGATGGATTCCGGTACCGCACCTTGCGATTTGACGGTCCGATCGATTTGGTGTTGCACCAAGTAGATGACAAACACTACCTCGTGGGAACGCCAGCCTATCTGAAGCGGATGCTGAAGGGATCAGAGAAGCCGGGTGAGTTGGCCAAGTTGGTCGGTTCGGTGCAGGGTGAACAGACGATGCTGGGGGTGGTGACTTTCGAGACGCTTCGGCCGATGCTGGAGGGATTTGCCGAAGGGGCTTATCAGCAGATGCCGCCTCAGTTGGCCGAGCAGGTCGGGGTGCTGGCGTCCAATGTCGACTACATCGCCATGCGCATGGAAGGAGGGCTGTCCGAGGGAACGACGCAGCTGGTGATCGCAGGTGCTGATGACGCCGCTGGGGAAGCGATCGAAGGAGCGCTCAACACGTTGATGGCTGAAGGGCGTCAGATGTTCATCGCGCAGATGGAAAACGAGATGCAGGATGGAAGTCGAACTTCCCAGGCGGTGCAAAGCTACATGGATCGCGTCTCGCAGGACTGGATTGCCCTGATGAGCCCTCGTCGGCAGGGGGCAAGGAACATCATGGAGATGGAGACCGCTGGGATGGGAGGGGTCGGGACGACGGGGGTCCTGGTGGGATTGTTGCTGCCGGCCGTCCAGGCAGCCCGCGAAGCGGCTCGACGGATGCAGTCGTCGAACAATCTCAGGCAGATGATGCTGGCGATGCACAATTACGAATCCGCCTATAGGAAGTTTCCCGCTCGAGCGATCTGTGACAAAGAGACAGGCAAGCCGCTGTTGAGCTGGCGGGTGGCGATCCTTCCGTTCGTCGAAGAGGCGGCTCTTTACAACGAGTTCCACCTGGACGAACCATGGGACAGCGATCACAACATCAAGCTACTTGAGAAGATGCCTGCCATCTACGCTCATCCTTCCATGCCATTGCCACCCGGCATGACCGCTTATCAGACCTACGACGATGTCGATGAAGCGGGGATTGGCTTGCCTACCGAAGATGGTCTGAAATTCCCCTCGGTGACCGATGGCACCTCCAACACCGTCCTTCTGGTGGAATCTTCCGCCGCGAAAGCGGTGCCCTGGACGGCGCCGATCGATTTGACCGCCACTGAGGAGGCACCGCTGGAGGGAACGAGGCTGGACGACGGAGTCCCTGCCCTGAACGTTGGGTTCATGGATGGATCGGTGCGCACCATCTCGCCGCTGATCGATCCAGAAACCTTCTGGTTCCTGCTAACCCGCTCAGGTGGCGAAGTGATCAACGAAGTTCCCTGACCATTGCGTTGGTGGGGTGGCGTTCAGCGTCGAATAGTTCCATCGGCATCGGATTTCAGTTGCCGATGGAACTGCTGGACTACGTCGCGGCGGTAGATGACCGGAAGGACATGGGGCCTTTTGGCCTGGATGGTCTGTTGAGCGGTCAGGGGGTCGATGCCGTGCTGGCGCATCAGGTAGCAGAGCACCACCGTTGCGCTGCGGGCCCTGCCCGCCTTGCAGTGGACATAAACCCCTTCTTGCCGGCTGATCGCCTCGGTGATGAAATCGACCGCCTGGTCGATCTGCGTCAGCGAGGGCGGGTTAAAGTCGGTGGTCGGGATCCAAAGCTGTTCGATGCGGTGCTGTTGGTAGAGCGATGGCCAGCCTTCGAATTCTTCGCAGGTGTTGACGACGCGGCGAATCCCCAGTCCAGCCAGCCTTGCGACATCGGGACGCAGGGGAACCGCACCCAGATAAAGTCCTGGTTCGATCTGGTCCCACCAGTGACGCATTTTCAACGTGCGGCCCAGCAGCATGTTCCAGCCGAGCGTTGGCCAGTAGAGGCCTCGAGCTAGCCATCGCGGTATTGCCATCGTATCCTCACCATCTGCTGCTTCACCTTCGCCTGCAGTTATACTCAAGCCATTGGGGTGAGCAATGGATCGCCGCTGGCAGATCGTCGCGGAATTTAGCAAGGTGTTGATGTTTGATGGGAGATGGCTCATGGTCCGTCGCGATTTCAAAGACCTGCTCCGGCATGCGACCTGGAAGTTCTTTGCATGGCTGGTTGTAGGCTGGATGGTTGCGCCTTGTTCGTTCGCTCAGTCATCCCTGGATGCCAACTCCTGGGCGCGTTTTCGCGGACCCAACGGCCAGGGATGGCTGCCCGAGTGTCGCGTCCCCATGCCGTGGCGCCCCGATCAGGTTGCTTGGTCGATCGATCTGCCGGGCGAAGGGAACGGATCGCCGGTCTTGTGGCGGGATCGCTATTACCTGCTGAGCGCCAACCCGCAGACGGAAAAGCGGCAGTTGATCTGTGGTGATCTGGCCACTGGCAAAGCGATTTGGATTGAGGAATTTTCGTCTCCATCTTTTCCGATCCACAAACTGAGTTCCTTTGCTTCGTGCACTCCCTGCGTGGATGAGACGGGAGTCTATGCGGCATGGGCGACACCCGAGCAGTTGGTGGTCAAGGCGTTTTCCCATGAGGGGAAGGAGCTTTGGAGCCGCGATCTGGGGAGGTATGTCAGCCAGCATGGCTTTGGAGGTTCGCCCATTCGAGTTGGGTCGCTGCTGGTTCTGGCCAACAGCCAGGATGCGCAGGAGCTGCCAGAGGGAGTTGCGCCAGGGGAAGATACGTGGATCGCATTGGATGCTGCCAGCGGTCAGGATCGTTGGCGGCTCAGTCGCACGGCGACGCGAGTCTGCTATGGAGCCCCCTGCGTGCAGATCGATCCTGAGGGGCGAACTGTGCTGCTGGGCGCCAACACGGGAGATGGATTTTTTGCGATCGATGCGGAGACTGGCAAGCAGCTGTGGAGTCGTTCGGCGTTCAGCAAGCGGGTCGTCAGCAGCGCTTTGCTGACCCATGGCATGCTGATCTCCACCGAAGGTTCAGGCGGTGGGGGAAACGTCCTGGTGGCGATCGATGCCTCCGGTTCGGGCGCCGAGCGATTTCGGGTGACGCGTGGAGCCCCCTATGTACCGACTCCAGTTGCCACCAACGATCACCTCTTCCTCTGGGCCGACAACGGCATTGTCAGTTGCCTGGAGATGCCTTCCGGAAAGATGCTTTGGAGCGAGCGGATCGGAGGCAATGTATCGAGTTCCCCGGTGGTTCTGGGTGACAAGCTGATCGGGATCAGTCAGGAAGGGATGGTGACGGTCCTTTCTGCAGGCGGGGAGTTTGAGAAGCTTGGTGCGATCGATCTGGCGGAGGTGGTGCGAGCGACCCCGGCGGCCAGTGCCAGCCATCTGCTGATCCGCACCAACAAGCGGTTGATCTGCATCGTCGCGCCTTGAATCGCGGCGAAGAACGATTCGCGGTAACAACCGATTTTTTTTGCTCGCGACCGGCCAAGGGAAGCAAAGGAGCCAGGGATGGCTGATGTGATCGTCACCG
This sequence comes from Pirellulaceae bacterium, assembly GCA_044371425.1. GTDB lineage: Bacteria > Planctomycetota > Planctomycetia > Pirellulales > Pirellulaceae > JBEISR01. The sequence goes on from JBILTR010000005.1 coordinate 180,004, forward strand.
CCCCCGGATCGCTGGGGGATGTCCACCCCATGCTTGGGCTGGCCTTGGAGCTGCGACGAGCCGGCAAGGAGGTGGTGTTTGCGGCGGCGGAGAGGTATCTAAAGCTGGCCAGCGCCGCCGGCCTGGCGACTCATCCGCTGATCCGTGAAGAGGAATTCCAAAAGCTGCTTCAGCATCCCGATCTTTGGCACCCGAGGCGCGGGATACGACAGATCTTCGGTGGCGATTTTTCCCGGTCGTTGATGCCACATTATCGATGGCTGGAACAGCAGGTGATTCCCGGTCGCACGATGCTGATCTCTCACTTCCTCGATTTTGCTGGACGCACCTATCGCGAAGTGCATCCCAAGACGCGAATGATCTCGGTGCTTCTAGCACCTTCGCTGCTGCGATCGATCGAACACCCTGCGCGCTGGACGGCGCGGGGGTGGGAGGGATGGGGCCCGCGATGGATGCGCCCCGTTGTCTTTCGTATGGCCGATCGCGTCATCGATCGCATCGCCAATCGCGCGATGCGTCCGCTGCGCCAGGAACTGGGACTGAAGAGTGTCAGTGGCGTGTTGGGTTCATGGTGGCGCAGCCCTGATGGGGCGATCGGTTTGTTCCCTTCCTGGTTTGCACCACCTCTTTCAAAAACCATCGATCCGTTACCGCTGTTCGGCTTTCCGCTCCTGGACGATCATCCAGTGGAAGACACCGCAGAGAAGCAGCGACTGGAGGGATGGCTGGCATCTGCTTCTAAGCGGCCGATCGTCTTCGCTCCCGGAAGCGCTAATGAACAGGCCAGCGAGTACTTTCGGATGGCGATCGAAGTGTCGCGACGATTGGGTCGGCCTGCGTTGTTGCTGTCGAGCAATCCAAGGGAAAACCTTCCTGCGTCGCTGCCAGATCACGTCGCTGCATCGACCTACCTGCCATTTTCCTGGCTGCTGCCGCGGTGTGAGGGACTGGTGCATCACGGAGGCGTGGGGACCACCAGCCAAGCGTTTGCCACCGGGACCCCTCAAACCATTGTGGCGATGGCCTTCGATCAGTTCGACAACGGGGTTCGGGTGGAAGCCTTGGGATGCGGGAACTGGCTTCCTAAACGCCATGCGACGGTCGATCGACTGGTCGAAGCGATCGGGAGGTGGGAAAAGGATGACTGCCGAAACCGGGCGCTGGAGCTTGCGAGGGAGATGTCCGATGATCCCATGGTCAGTGAAAGGTCGATTCGGTATTCCATCCACCTGCGCCGCGCTGCGGAGTTCCTGCTGGCCGATGGAGACCGGAAGGGAATCGGCTAGCCCGGCGAAAGCGGTAGCAATTCAATCTTTCGGAAATCGACCGGATGGCTTTCCGACTGCACCGAAATCGTGCCGGCAGACAATTGCACCGTACCCGCTTGATCGGCCAGCATCTTCGCATGCGGATCGCTGGGATCCAGCTGGGGACGCTGGTATTCCAACACCGTTTTCCCATCGATCCAGTGACGGATCACCTCGTTGCCTCGCACTTCGATCTCGGCCGTCACCCAGCCTTCGCCGTGAAAGGTGGGGGAGGTGGAGTTGGTGCAGTGGCGCGTCACCAGTTTGCCATTCATCTCCACATGGGTTCCGGGGGTACAGAGATTGGCGGTGGTGCGAGCGTTCTTGCCGTCCCCTCCCAGCAATTGGACCTCGATCGATGCTGGAAAATCCTGATCCTTTGTCATCGTCTCCGGCTGTTCCCCGTGCAGCATCAGGCCACTGTTGCGGAGGGCCCAACCGGGACCCCCAGGGACCTGTTGGCCGACGAATCGGTACTCGGCGCGCAGTCGGTAATGGGAGAAAGAATCCTTGTAGAAAAGATGCCCAAAGGTCTCATCGAACTTGTCGTACCCGTCGTAGACCACTCGCAGCAGTCCGTCCTCCACACGGAAGGTCCGTTTGGGATCCTCACCCAGAGGAAGGTAACGAATCTTTGGGGTCCAGCCAGAGAGATCTTGCCCATTGAACAGTTGGATCCAATCGGTCGCCTTGGGCTCGGTTGCAGAATCCTGAGACCAGAGAGGTCGGGCTGCCGTGGCGACGACTCCACAGGCGATTCCCATCCAATGTCGGCGAGAAACAAGATCCATGTCAAAGCTCCTGAGGTGTTCAGGGTTCAAGATGCAAGGAGAAGGTTGCACGACGGATTTTCCCTTCGCATGGTATCATGAAGCTCTTCTTCGCGTGGCGCTGTGGCTGATTTCTCAATGCGGCGCGGTGAGGGATTTCTTATGGAATCAGAGGCCGTTCGATGACCAATCGCAGCGATTTGCCGGTCGGAAAGATCCACTGGGGGGACTGCATCGATGGGATGGCGTCGCTTCCCGATGGTGCGATCGATCTGGCATTTGCCGATCCCCCCTTCAACATCGGTTATCGCTATGACGTCTACGATGACAAAAAAGAGCAGGAAGCGTATCTGGAATGGTGCCGACGTTGGATCGGGCAGGTGCACCGGGTGCTGAAACCCACAGGAGCATTCTGGCTGGCGATTGGAGATGAGTACGCTGCAGAACTGAAGATCGAGTCCCAGAAGCTGGGGTTTCACTGCCGCAGTTGGGTGATCTGGTACTACACCTTTGGAGTTCACTGCAAGAAGAAGTTCACGCGATCGCACGCGCACCTGTTTCATTTCGTCAAGGATCCACAGCACTTCACATTCGAAGACAGCGCCATCCGCGTCCCGTCGGCGCGCCAGTTGGTCTATGCCGACAAGCGAGCCAATGCGGCGGGGAGAGTCCCGGACGACACATGGATCCTGAGGCCTCAGGACATCCCGGAGTCGTTTTCAGCCGACGAAGATACTTGGTATTTTTCGCGAGTTGCGGGGACGTTCAAGGAACGAGCTGGCTTTCATGGATGCCAGATGCCCGAGCAGCTTTTGGCGAGAATCATCCTGGTCTCCAGCAAGCCAGGGGAGGTCGTACTGGATCCTTTCGGTGGAAGTGGCTCCACGCTAGTGGTGGCCAGGAAATTGGGGAGAGAGCCGATTGGATTCGAACTTTCGGAAGACTATGCACGGCAGGGCAATGAGCGGCTGAGCGGGACAAAGTCGGGCGATCCTTTGGCAGGAGCAGCCGATCCGCGTGTCAGCGCTCCCTCCAGTCAAGAAGCCTCTGCAAAAAGGCGAACGGATCGATCGAGCCGCAAATCGTGTCCCTCCAAGAGTCCGATGCTGAGACTGGATGAGTCGACGTGAGGCGGCGAAGTGATGAGCGATTGGCGCTACGGCATCCCCTGTTTTCGGTCGATCCGAAAACTCTGTCGGTCTCTTGGTCTGCAATCGCTACTACTATCAAAGGTTGCCACAAGTCCAGTACAGACGGATTCCCGTTTCAAAGAACAGTCCATCCGGTGACCTGCAAAAGGCAGTTCGAACGGCTGCATCGAATCCCAACGCGACGCAGGAAACTTCAAGAGAGTCGGGTTTTTTCGCTTTCATGACTCCTTGCGATTGTTTTTGATTCTCTCATTGGCACACGCGAAGCCGCAAAGGCACGAAGCCACAGAGAGCCCAGTCTTGTTTGCGCTTCTTGCTTGGATATCCAGCCAACTTTCTCTATGGGCGGTAGCTTAAGCTGCCATCGAATCGACAGTTCTTGTGGCGCACGGAAAGGGCCGACCTGTGCGGACGAACGACCTGTGTTTTTACCTTCTTCGCGGCATGGTGTTTTCGCGTGAGACCAACTGACTCCCATACCGATCAAGGTTGCCATCATGAGGCGAAGACTACCCCGTATGGCAGCCAAGTGACAAGTTTTCCCTTGGCTGGTGGTAGACCATAGAAGCCAACTGCGTGGCTTTGGGTTCACCGCCTTCAGGAATCCTAACGGTTCCTTTTTCATCGGTGGGTCCAGTAAAAAAAGGCAGCGCCGAAGCGCTGCCTTTTTGGGAGACGAAGCCTTTGGGGGGATCCGGGCCGATCAAACAAAGGCTGGGGCATCGTCACCGCAGAGGTACCAGCTGACTTGGTACCAGAGGAAATTGTTGTTGGGCGAGTCGGCCGAGGTGATATCGACGCGAATGCGGTTGTTGGCGATCAGTGAGCCACCGAAGCCGGGGAGGTCCTGCGTTCCATCGACGATCGGACTTCCTTGGAACGTGCGGTTCGATGCATTTTGCTCGATCTCATACGCTCCACGCGTCAGGCCACCGAATTGGTAGTTGCCTGCGGCGTCGGAGTTGGTCTGAGCGACTTGGGTGCGGTTGCCGCCATCCAGTCGGAAAAGCGTCAGGCCGACGCTGGGGATCCCAGGATCGCCTCCATCCAGTGTCCGCGAATAGTTCTGATCGAGAAACACCTTGCCGGAGATGACGCGAAGGCTTTCCAAAGTGGTGGTAGCTGTCGCGCTGTTGTTGCTGGTGTTGGAATCGACCTCATCGGCTGCGACGGTTGCCGTGTTGGTGATGATCCCTGGGGTGGTCGACTGGACGGTGGTGTTGATCGTCACCGTGGCCGATCCACCTGGAGGGAGCGTGCCGAGGTTGGCTGTGAGGGTTCCGTTGATGTTGGTAACCGATCCCCCTGTGGAGGTCGATCCCGATACGAAGGCCAGTTGGTTAGGCAGTAGGTCGGTGATGCGGACGTTGTTGGCAGTGGAGCTGCCGACGTTGGTGACGGTCAGCGTGTAGCTGAGCGTGCTGCCGGTGACAACAGGATCGGCCAGGTCGATCTTGGTGATGGCCAGGTCGACCTGGTTGTTGACCGTGGTGGTGGCTGTGCTGGAAACCGAACTCTGGGCTTCCGTCGCAGCGACGCTGGCTTGATTGACCAGCGAACCGCGGGTCTCCGGGAGGACGCGAGCCGTGATCACCACGCGAGCGGTGGAGCCGGGGGTGGGGTTGTTGGCGCCGCCGGTGTTGCGCACCATCGATGGAATGGAGATTGTGATGTTGTCTGGATTGTTTGCGATGGTATCGCTGGCCGAAGGGGGCACGACCACGGCGGGAGTGGACGAGCCGGCGAAGGTGACTGTGACATTGGATGCAAGGACCTGAATGCCATCGGGGATGTTGTCGGCGATGACCACATTGGTGGCATCGGCGGGACCGTTGTTGGTGACATCGATGGTGTAAACCAAGTTGCCACCTGCATTGACTGCCGAGGGGCTGCCGACTTTGGTGATGACGAAGTTGGCCGATGCATTGACCGTGGTGTTTGCAGTCGCCTGATTGTTATTGGCGTTCGCCTCGATCAGTCCGGTCGCCGTCGTGCTGATGGTGGCGACGTTGCTGATGCTGCTTTGGATACCTGGCAGGATGACCGCAGTGAGGGTGATGGACCCGGTAGTGCCTCGTGTGAGGTTGCCGATCTGAATCAGGATATCGTCGTTGTTGGCAGCGTTGTCATCCTGTGCTGTTGCCGGGATCGTGAAGGCGCTGGAGGGAATCGCGACGCCATCGATAGTTCCCGTGATCGTCGTGAATTTCAGGCCATCTGGGATATTGTCGACGATGCGAACCTGGGATGCATCCGATGGTCCGTCGTTGACGAAGTTGACGGTGTAGGTGAGCGTCTGTCCGAGCGAAAGTGGGTTCGGAGTTCCTGTCTTGGTGACCGCCAAGTCGATCCGCCGCTCCAGTGGCGTCGTCAGCGTCGTCGAGTTGTTGTTGAGGTTGGTGTCGGTGAATCCACTGCTATCGATCAGTCCAACGGAGGCCTCGTTGACCAGCGAAATCGAATAGCTGCTGGGGACCGCCACAACGATCGTCACGATGGCCGACTGGCCGCTGACCAGAGAGGGGATATCGACCACCACGTCACCCAGTGGGCTGCCGGCCACCTGGGATCCACTGGTGGTGCTGACATTGATCACCGTGAAGCCATCGGGCAGGTTGTCGATGACGCGGATTCCCGAAGCGGTTCCAGGACCGTTGTTGACGACATTGAGTGTGTAGGTGAGGTTCTGGCCGGCGATGGCCGGGTTGAGATTGGAGGACTTGGTGATCGCTAGGTCGACCGAGGTATTCTGTGGTTCGACGAAGCCGAAGTCGACGGTGAGATTCGTATTTGGGTTGGTGTCGCCATCGGTGGTCGATTCCGCTCCCGCCGCCAGCACGATCGCCGTGGTCGCCACACCGACTCCTGCGATCAACGCACCGTTGTTGTCACCATCGACGTTGTTTTCTGGATTGGCAACCACACTGCTGGGGTTCAGACCAGCCAGCGGCTGACCGGTTCCCAACTGCGAGATCGGGATCAGCACCAAGTAGGTGCCTGGGAACAGGTTCAAGAACTGATAGTTGCCGTTGGAAGCGCTGGTGGTGGTGCCGACCAGCGTGTCGGTACCGATCTGAATGGTGCCATTGTTGTTGGTGTCGGAATAGAGTTGCAGCGCGACGTTGCCGATACCGTTTTCACCACCGTCCAGCAACCCGTTGTTGTTGGTGTCTCGCCACACGGTGCCTCCCAGCGAAAGGGGCTGGAGGTTGGCGAAGTTGACTACCTGGGCGGTCGAACCGGCGGTTTCGATGAAGTCGACTTGGCCATCCGCAGCCGCTGCGCCATCGAACTCCATCTGGATCGCACGCACGCTGGTAAAGCTGGCTCCAGATCCATTCAGGTTGGTGAAGCTGGAAAAGGGGATGAAGAGCGTTCCGGTGGCCAGTCCGCCGGGAGTGACCGGCATCGCCACGGTCGCGATCGATGCATTGTTGGGTCCGCTGAAGACGCGAAGGATGACATTGGAGGCGATGTCGGTGCCGATCTTCATGCGAAAGCCGGTAGCGCCATTGGCCGTCAGATCGACTCCCCCAAGGCCATTGGTCGAGTCGATAGCGACCGCGTTGCCGTCGGCGCCATCCCAGACCACCGAACGCACGCCGGTGGTTCCTGCGTCAGAGGAGAAGGCAAGCAGGTTGGCGACGTTCTCGTTGTCGACGCGGATCTCGACCTTATCGCCAGTGATGCCCCCAGTGGCATCCGCAAAGATGTCTCGCTCTCCTCCAGCGATTCCCGCAACGGCTAGGAAGTTGCTGACCGGAGTCGGGCCGCCTACCTTGGCGGTGGCGATCTGTTGGCCTTCGTTGAAGGAGTCGATCAGGACACCGATGCTTCCGTCTGCCTGAGCCGGCGTGATAATCACCTGCTGGACAGTTTGGCTGGGACGCTGGATCAGGCCGGATGCTGCCGACTGGCGGACGAAGTAGGTGCCGGCGGTCAGCCCGCTGAAGTTGTAGAACCCTTGAGCGTTGGTGGTCTGGATGGCGACCTGAGTGTCATCGGCCCCGCCGTTGTCGAAGTTGCCGTTGCCGCCGTCTCGGAACAGCGTCAGCTGGATACCCGAAAGTCTCGGATCCGAGGCATCGATGCCGTTGTCGGTCAAGTCGGTGTAGACCGTACCGTTGATGACCCCAAGATCGCCCGCCATCATCTGGCGGCCTTCCAGCAGTTCCATCCTCAGGCGGCGTCGCGCTTCGGCTTGTTGCCGCTCAGCTCGGGGGCGAAAAGTTCGTTGCAACAACCGAGACAGGAAGGATGACATCGTGGGCGCCTCTGCATCGCTTGGATTTTGGATCGATGCGTTTTCTCGCAACGACGGCCGCCGGTCCCGCAACGCACTGGAGGTGTTATGGAGCGGTTCTGGCTGGGAAGGCAAGGAGGTTGCCTTAGATCAGCCAGAGACTCGATAGAACCTGACGTTTGTGGCCCGGTTGCCCGTAAAGTCTCACCAATGTACGCAATTTGTCTGGTGCCTGCAGGTTGTGTCGGCGCGCAAAAAAAGGCGACCCGACAGCCCTGAGTGGAGCTGCCGGGTCGCCTCGTCGCAGGATTCCTTAGGAATTGCAAACGGGGAGGTGATCCGTTACCAGCGGTAGTCCATTCCTAGACTCAGCCCCTGCACCCAGTAATCGGATTCCACAAAGTCGAAATTCGGTTTTCGTGGGTTGGTGGGGGTTGTGACGTTTCTGTTGATAATCGCGGGGATATTCGCCGGGTTCAGCTCGCGGTCGATCTGGTCCCCCGGTCGAACGATACTGCTCCAGTAGATGAAGGTGTATCCAACATTGAATCGGCATCTTTCGGTCAACTGGTAGCCGACGGTCATGCCCAGTTCGGGGATCACGGCGAAGCGGTTACGGCTGTAGTTGCCTTCGTTGGTGGTGGTGGCGAACAGCCCGCTGTCGTAGTTGGTGGTGACCGCGGGTGGACCATTGCTGGTGTGGTTGGTCGAGCCATCGATCGATACAACCTGCCGATTGACACCCATGGCGGTTCTCATCAGAAGATCCATCGACCAGTAGCCCCGCCGACCACTCCACTGGATTCCCCAATCCGGTCCGTTGAACTGATTCCGGGTGGTGAACTGATCGAGTGTGGTCTGGGAGAAATTGAGGCCGTTCGGAGAGGCCGGGGAGTTGACATTGAACTGCATCGAAAGGCTCTCGTCCAATTGAAGGTAGCGGTAACCGATCAGTCCCAGCCACTTGCTTTGGACCGGAACCGATTCGCATCCCCACCATGCGGGAGCACAGGAGGTGTTGCAGCAGAGCAGTCGATTGAAGTGGAATGATCCTCCTTCGAAGCTGCTGGTGCCATCGACGCGAATGGAACCGACGTGGGGGAGTTGGGCATTGGCAGGCCGAAATGCGACGCCAAGCATCTGTTCGTTGCCGGTGGTAGCGTTCAGATAAGGGACGCCCAACGTGGGGCTACCGTTGGAAATCACTTCAAATAGCTCGGTGTTGTCCGCCAGACCAATGTACTCACCCTGGATGCCGATGCCGGGAAAACGAGCCAATCCCCATCCAAATCGCAGCCTGCCACCACTGCGGCGTTCATTGAACATCGTATCGTCATCGGTATTGGCTCCGTCTCCATAAAGCACCGAACCGGTCGCTAGGTTGGGAATTCCAGTCCCGGAACCGGTGACGGCCATCGGAGGCAGATAGGCACCGTTCTGCCACCACATCAGGTAATCCAGCTGGACCCATCCGTGAGCAGGCAGGCAGATACACAGCCGCGTTGGCTGAAGGCACGTCGTGCATGGGCCGATTCCGCAATCGATGCCAGAGCCGACGCTGCAAGAACTGCAATCGCCACAGGAACCATCCGAACAGCCGCCACCCAAGGTGATTGGGCCGCCGTGGAGAACGCTTCCTTCATCGTATACGACCTCACCCTGTTCGTAGGGATGACCATGGATCGAGGTGCCCTCATGAACGATCCCATCCGAGATGGGGCCTTCGTGGATGACACCCTCCCGAATGACTTCCTGCATGGCCGAAGCGCGTCGAACCGGCGGACTAGCAGATCGAGTCTTTCCGGTTGGCTTGCTACCGGCGACCCGAGGACTTTGTCCACTCCCTCGGGCGGCAACACTTTTGGTCGTGACGGCTGCCGTCCGATTCGGTTTGGTGGTGGGAGGCTGTTGAGCGAACGCCCATCCGGTCGCGGTGAAGAGGGCGAGCGTCAGGGAGGCAGTCATTCGGTTCACGGCTGATCCAATCCATGCAGGGGCTAAGGAGTTTTGGTGCGGAAAGGCCATCGCCCAACCGCTTGCCATCGCGCCGATTCGATGGCTTCTCTGAGTCTTTCATCGACCTGATCGACACCGTAGATTCAGCTTTTTCGGAAAAATCTTCGGAACCAGAAAACTCGACCCGACCTCCCCGATCCGAACAGATTGTCAGTGCTATCTATCGCGATCACCCTTCCCGAGCTCCCCGAGCGTTCATCGCAACAACAAACCCAACCGCTTGCAATTTCCTCAATCGGTGCCACCCAACGATTGAATGCTGCTATTTCCTGCAGCCCGCAGCATGGCCGTCTCAGCCATGCTCTGCACTGGATAGATAGCGAACGGCGCAGAAGTAGGGTGGCACCATTTGAATGCTGCTATTTCCTGCAGCCCGTAGCATGGCCGTCTCAGCCATGCTCTGCACCACAAAGACCTAGATAGATAGCGAACCGCGCAAAAGTAGGGTGGCACCATTTGAATGCTCGCAGCATGGCAGTCTCGGCCATGCTCTGCACTGGATAGATAGCGAACGGCGCAGAAGTAGGGTGGCACCATTTGAATGCTGCTATTTCCTGCAGCCCGCAGCATGGCCGTCTCGGCCATGCTCTGCACCACAAAGACCTAGATAGATAGCGAACGGCGCAAAAGTAGGGTGGCACCGATCTCAAAAGTAGGGTGGCACCATTTGAATGCTGCTATATCCTGCAGCCCGTAGCATGGCCGTCTCAGCCATGCTCTGCACCACAAAGACCTAGATAGATAGCGAACCGCGCAAAAGTAGGGTGGCACCGATCTCAAAAGTAGGGTGGCACCATTTGAATGCTGCTATTTCCTGCAACACGCAGCTTGGCCGTCTCGGCCATGCACTGCACTGGATAGATAGCGAACGGCGCAAAAGTAGGGTGGCGCCTTTTTTCGAATGCTGTGAGCAGTCGCGAGAGGTCGAGGGTTTTTTTCAAGGTTCTTCGAAATTTCGAGTAAGTTAATCGCCTACGTGCGTGTGTTTACTGGAGGTACATTGTCGTGAGCGACTGCCCAGAGCGTTGCGGAACGAACAACCTGTCTCTCAATCCCTTTTGCCAGAGAATCCACCATGATGGGACTATTGCTCGTGTCTTTGGGACTGCTTGCCATCACGATCCCTCTTGCCGATCCCCCCAAGTTGCCTCCTGAGGGAAACGGGGCAGCAGCCGATCTGGCGACAGCCCAGCAATCTCTCAAGGAACTGCAAGCAGCACGAGTCGAAGGGTACCGCGTCCGGGCAACGGAAGTTGCTCCCCTGGGCGATATGAAATCGCTGCTCGACTTTCGTCCCAAGATCGAAATCCAGGGTCAAAATCAGGCGTTTGGCGATTCCAATAACAAGCAGTTTGCCGACGGACAATCCTTCAACAACCAGAATGGTGGAGGGGCCGCAGGTGGCTTCGGTAATGTGTCGGCCGGCGGTGGTGGTAAGGCGTTCGCCGGAGGTGGTGGTGCCACCTACAGTGGTGGTGGAATCCAACCCAACATCGGAATCGCGTTCCAGATCGATCAGGAGAATCCAAAGGGTCGAAAAAGCTCCTTCCTGATGCGATTGGCTCCCAAGATCTTGGTGACCGATCTGGCGGGGCAAGTCAGCCAGTCGGAAGACACTGGCCCCTTGCGCATCTCCTACCCTCAATTCCTCAAACAGTTTGACACCTCCCACGCCTCATACATTTATCTGCCCAAAGCGATGGAGACATCGATCCAAAAGATCGAAGGGGAATTGCTGGTGACCCCGGGACGAAGGCTTGAGGTGGTGTTCACCAGCAGCGCCAAGCAGCAGAAGAAAGCCGAAGGAGCCACCTTTCGCTTGGAAGGTTTCCAGAAGTCAACTGAAGGCATTCAGATCCAAATGACCTTTCCAGAGACCAAGGCGATCCAGCAGGCCAACGATCTAGTCAGTAAATTCCAGGCATTCACCGCAGCGATCCCCAACTACGAACTGATTCTGGAAGATGATCTAGGCAACCAATACCTTCCCACCGGAAAGAATTCCACTGGAGGCGGATCAGGAAGCTTCCAGAGTTTCAGTTTCAACGGCAAGGTACAGAACCAGGCCAACAACAGTCCGACCCCCTCCTTCTCTACACTTCAGTTTCACTTCCAGCCGCTCCCTGCAGATCGAAAGATCACCAAAATGATCGCGGCCATGGTGGAGATCGAGGGGGATGAAAAGGCGATTCCTTTTACGATCGAAGCAGCTGGTTACTGAGCGACCATTCGGATTGGTGTTCCGGGGAAAAAGGGAAGTTGCTCCTTCGTCGGGCGAATTAGCGAGAAGGTCGCCCGATCATCGATAAGCGGCTTTCGTCCTCGGCCATTGCTTCGTTCTTCGAATCAGCGTCCCGCCTTAATGCCAGAGACGGCACGTCCGTTGGCTTCTCCATCCACACGGACAACCTACTTCCTGAGACGCACAAATGTTCCGTACAGCAGGCTTGCTATACCCAGAAAACTGACCATCACTCCCAGTTCCAGTCCTGGCGTCTGATAGCTCAGCACCAATCGCTCAGCCCCTTCAGGAATCTCCATCGCCATGCCGACTCCGTTGGCTTTCGATAACCTAATCGCCCTCTCGACTTGATCGTTCTCTAAAGACACCCATCCACTCCAGCCACCATCTTGGTAAAGCGGCAGGAACGCCAAGCCCCTTGCAGAAGGCTCAATCTTCCATTCCATATTGGTCGTAAAGGGCCCCCAGAGATTCATCGCATCGACTCGATCCCCGGGATCGATCTGCGACCTCGGCAGCATCTCCATTTCGTATCTACGGTTCCGCCACCCAGCTTCCCACCAGGATCTTGATGGTTCTGACCCCCTACCCTCGATCGGCGAATCTTTTTCCTCGGCAGAGGTTTGGCGAGAATCCATTGGAATTGTCTGGTCCACCCAGGTCATGCAGAGGGCTTGGGTGACCGGATCTCCATGGCCCAGCCAAAGGCGATGGTCGATCTTCGGGAGCTGCTGCTTCAGCGGCGCGGGCCGTGAGGTAAAATCGGCCTCCAAATTCCGCTTCTCCACCAGCCAATGCAGCTTTCCAGTTGCCGCCGCCGAAGGGGCGGAAAGCGATGCAAAAGCCTTTTGCTGCAGTTCCTGGGAACCCTGGAAGGCGCACTCTTGCCGTGCACTCCAGGCCAACTGCAACGCCATCAGCAGAAGAAGGCTAGCTGCCAGCCCCCCGCGATCGCTACCAGCGCCAAGGAATCGCCAGTTCCATACCAACGCGATCGAAAAGCAAATCGCTGCGAAGATCGCCAACTGCCACTCCAGCATGCGACGCGATCGCTCGGATTGAAAACTTCCTAAGATGGCATCTGGCTCTACCTGCTTCGCCCATTCGTTCCAAATCCAATCCGAAGCAGGCAGCCTCGCGAAGATCCAAAGGATCACGGCTGCGATCGCCATCGCGATCGCAATCCGGCTCAGGCGTCTCCGCAGCATCCCATCCTGCTGCTCGATGGCCAGCCACATCCCCCGACCACCCAGCAGAGAGAGACTCCAGAGGGTGACCGGCAGCCATTTGGCCGGGTATCGGAAGTGTTGGTAACCCGGAATCATCTCCACCCAAAGCCACTGCAGGCCGCCCCATGCGTCGGGAAGCCATCGCGTCGGTTGGCCACGACAGAAAGAGAGCAACTGGTTGAGATACCAACCGGGGGCGTAATCGCCCATCGCGCTCCACGCACTGAGGACTCCAAAGGCGACGATCCATCGCGAGGAAGGGGATCGGGAGGTAGGGGATCGTAGGGTCGAAAACCAAAGCAAGCAGAGCAGTCCGATCGCGATGGGGGTCGCGATGTGCAGCGAGGGGACCCACATTCTCCCCTCCGCAGAAAGCCCCGCCAACCACCGCGTATGGCCACCCACATAACTGCCCCCAAGGCCGGGCAGTAGAAGACTTGGCCAGTGCCAGGGAGCGACAGAAAACTGATAGATCACCGACCGATGGTCTCCGACTCGATCGGACTGTGCTACCCAGCAAGCGGTGGGGATCCATTGGACGGCTGCCATTGCGATCCCCAGGGTCAGGAAAACAAACCAGGCGACCATTGGGTGCCGTCGTAGCTCCACGATGGACGATAGAATGCTGCAGCTTGTGGCCAATCGACCTTGGATGAACCGAATCGAGAGAACAAGAGCGGCGGTGGCCGCCAGCAGCATGCCATGCACGACCGACTGGGGATCGCCCCCCAAGATCATCATCGATGCGGCCCATGATGCGGCGATATGGGTCTGGGGATTGGAAGCGCCAGAGGTTCCTGCCAAGGCACGGACCAATGATCCGAGCAGCAGAGGCAGCCAGGCAGCCGATATGAGGAAGGGCGGATTGTAGATCTGAAAGAAAATCGGTCCCGATAGGGAGTAGCTCATCGCAGCCAGTGCAGCAACGCCGCAACAGGCACCAGCCTTCCGGACCGACCAGGCCATGGTGGCCCAAGCCAACATACCATGCAGCGTCAGGAAGACTCCGGTCCGCTGCGCGATGGTTCCCCATGGCATCATGAGAACGAAGCGCAGCGGGTAGAAGCTGAGCGATGTTCCTTCGCCAATCAAATTGTTCCCCGTACCGTCGAGATGGCACCAGCGAGGCAACCAGCGATCGATTCCGGTCAAATGGTCCCAGGACGACCACATGGGGAAGTAGAAGTTCAGGGTGTCGCGGAACCCAGGTACTTTTCCCTGGTACCAAGACGGATACAGGCAGCCCAGCCAGAGTGTGAGTGTTGCTAGGGCGGAGAACCAAAGCAACCGCCGCTCCAGCGACATCTCTGGAGCGTCCGCTCGTGGGTGGCTTGGAGTTTCCATCGCCACCCTCCCCGGTCCCGCCTCGCGTGCGATGACGTCTCGCGATTGGAGGTTTACCGCTTGCCGGCGATGGAGGCCTTCGCGCGGGCCTGAGAGACAGCGCGGTCGCGAATTGCCTGTTTCTCAGGGGAGTCGGCCGGCATGGCAAGGGCCACCCGGAGCTCCTCAGCGGCCGCATTGCCGTCGATCGACTCGGGCCTCAACATGCGATCGGTGAGAATGCAGACTCCCTGACGGTTCACCTGCACAAACCCCCCATCGACGTAGTAGGTCGACTCTGTGCCTCCGGACTTGACCTTGAGCAGTCCGAAGCCCAACCGACCGATCATCGGACTGCGGCCTGGAAGGATCCCCAGGAGTCCATCGAACATCGGAACGATGATCGAATCGGCCTGAGTGGTCAGTTCGGTTTTTTCTGGTGTCACCACCGTGCATTCGATCGTGGCCACAATTACTTCTTCCCTTGCTGTGCCATCTTCTTGGCTTGCTCTTCCGCCTGCTCGATCGGTCCGACATACATGAATGCCTGCTCGGGCAGGTGATCGTACTTCCCTTCGCAGATCCCCTCAAAGCTTCGGATCGTATCTTCCAGCTTGGTGATTTCCCCTGGCTTGCCGGTGAAGACTTCCGCCACGAGGAATGGCTGCGACAGGAAGCGTTCGATACGTCGCGCCCGATGCACCACCATCTTGTCTTCTTCGCTCAATTCGTCGACACCGAGAATCGCGATGATGTCCTGCAGTTCGCGATACCGCTGAAGGATCGTCTGAACTCGGCGAGCGATGCGGTAATGGTGATCGCCGACGTATTGGGGATCGAGAATTCGGCTGTTGGAGGCCAGCGGATCGATCGCCGGATAGATCCCCTTCTCGGAAATCGCTCGCTCCAGGTAAATAAACGCATCCAGCTGACCGAAGGCGGTTGCGGGTGCGGGGTCGGTGGGGTCGTCAGCGGGCACATAAACCGCCTGAACCGAGGTGATTGCCCCCTTCTTCGTGGAGGTAATTCGTTCCTGCAGAGCCCCCATCTCGGTAGCCAGGGTCGGCTGATAGCCCACTGCCGAAGGCATGCGTCCCAAAAGTGCCGAAACTTCGCTACCTGCCTGGGAGAATCGGAAGATGTTGTCGACGAATAGCAGCGTGTCCTTCCCGGTAGTATCCCGGAAGTACTCGGCCATCGTCAGGGCAGAAAGAGCAACACGAAGACGAGATCCTGGTGGTTCGTTCATCTGACCGAACACCATGCAGGTCTGCTCGATCACTTTGCGGCCTGTTTTTCCGATTTCTGTGTCCTGCATTTCCAGCCACAGGTCGGTTCCTTCACGAGTCCGCTCACCGACCCCGGCGAAGACGGAATAACCGCCGTGGGAGCTAGCGATACGCGCGATCAGCTCGGTGAGAATAACGGTCTTTCCCAGACCCGCACCACCGAACAGACCTGCCTTTCCACCGCGGACGAACGGGGTCAGCAAGTCGATCACTTTGATGCCGGTTTCGAAGACTTCCGTGTTGGTCGACAGCTCGGACACACTGGGTGCTTTGCGGTGGATCGGCCAGTAATCGTCCGACTTGACATCGCCGCGTTTGTCGATCGGCTCCCCAAGCACGTTGAAGACTCGCCCCAGCGTCCCTTCGCCAACGGGCACCGATACAGGGCGGCCGGTGTCGACGCAATCCTGCCCACGCATCAGACCGTCGGTGGAACCCAGAGCGACGCATCGAACGCGACCGCCACCCAGGTGCTGCTGAACCTCCCCGGTCAATCGCAGCTTGACCCCTTTCTTCTCTCCTTGAACCAGCACGGCGTTGTAAATCGGAGGAAGCGCCGACGCAGGGAACTCTGCGTCGAAGGTGGAGCCGATGACCTGAGTGATGCGTCCGACATTCTTCTGCGTGGCTGTGGCCATGTTAGCAATTCCCGATTGATGAATGAGCGTCTGGTGACGTAGCCTGCTTCGGTGTGGCGAAGCAGGCCACTGGATTCCTGATGGTATGCCTGTTTCTTATCCGAGCGCCTCAACGCCCCCGATGATTTCCATGATTTCGCCGGTGATTTTGGCTTGCCGAGCCCGATTGAAGGTGCGCGACAATTGCTTGATCATGTCTCCTGCGTTCTCGGTGGCACTCTTCATCGCCACCATCCGCGCGATCTGTTCACTGACGGCAGCGTCGAGGAAGCACTTGAACAGCCGCACTCGAAAACTGGCCGGCACCACCTCCTCGAGAATGCTTGCGGCACTAGGGAGGAATTCGTAATCTTCCTTCGAGCCGCCAGAAGCTGTGTCGGTGGATGGTTGGGTGAATGGAAGCAGCGTCTCGACCACCGCCTGCTGTCTGGAAATGCTCTGAAATCGCGTGTAGGCGACGTCGACACGATCGATCTGACCGGTGACAAATCGCTGGATCAGGTCGTCGGCAATCTTGGAGACCGCATCAAACGAGGGCTGATCTTCGAACTGGGTGTAGGTGTTCTCGATGTCGACGCCTCGGAATTTCAGCGCCGCGATACCCCGTTTGCCGCTGACCTGCAGCGAGGATTTGCCGGTCAGCTCGGCCAGTTCCTGGCGGCGCTGCAGCGCGACACGAACCACCGATCCGTTGTAGCCTCCACACAGTCCTCGGTTGCTGGTGAGCACCATCAACTCAGCGCTGGTGGGTTTATCGCGGACTTCTAGAAGCGGATGGGAGACGCTGGCACCAGATCGTGCCAGGTCGCGAACGATGGCGGTGATGCGATCGGTGTAGTCGGTCGCCGCCGCCGCTCGATCCATCGCCTTCTTGAAGCGCGCCGTCGCGATCAGCTCCATCGTCCGCGTGATCTTGCGGATGTTCTTGATCGACTTGCGTCGTTTGTCGAGAGCCCGAAGATTGGCCATCTTTCGATCCAGCTGTCCGGTGTGGTTGGTGTGAGCCGACCGAAACGAATCGGTCGGCCTCTGACGGTATGGCGAGCGTTCGCCTCAAGCTACGCTCGGAAAGTCGCTTTGAAGCCGCTGATGGCTCCCTTGATCGCTTCTTCGATCTCCGATGTCAGGTCTCCGACCTGGACGATCTTCTCCAGCAGTTCCGGCGACCGATTGCGGATGAAATCAAGCAACCCCTGCTCAAACTCCCGCACCTTGGCAACCGGTACGTCATCGAGATGACCGCGGGTCCCTGCGTAGATACTGACCACTTGCTCCGCAACGCTCATCGGCTGGTACTGAGCCTGCTTCAGCAGTTCCACCATCCGATAGCCGCGGTCCAATCGAGCCTGGGTGGCAGGGTCCAGTTCGGTACCCAGCTGTGCGAAGGCCTCCAGTTCACGGAAGGATGCCAAGTCTAGGCGCAAACCACCGGCGACCTTCTTCATCGCCTTGATCTGTGCTGCACCACCGACCCGCGAGACCGAGATGCCGACGTTCATCGCAGGACGAATCCCGGAGAAGAAGAGGTCAGGCTGCAGATAGATCTGTCCGTCGGTGATCGAAATCACGTTGGTGGGGATGTACGCAGAGACTTCCCCTTCCAACGTTTCGATGATGGGGAGGCTGGTCAGCGACCCGCCGCCCAGGTCCTTCGACAGCTTGGCCGACCGTTCCAGTAGTCGGCTGTGGCAATAGAACACGTCCCCAGGGAACGCTTCACGTCCCGGAGGACGACGCATCAGAAGGCTCAGCTGCCGGTATGCCACCGCCTGTTTGCTCAAATCGTCATAGACGATCAGGGCATGGCCGCCATTGAACATGAAGTGTTCTGCCATCGCCGTACCGGCGTAGGGAGCGATGTACTGAAGCGGCGCCGGTTCGCTGGCGCCGGCCACAATCACCGTCGTGTAGTCCATGGCTCCGTGCTTCTTCAGCGCTTCGATGACCAGAGCGACGGAGGAGTCCTTCTGGCCGACGGCGACATAGAAGCATTTGACGCCTGTGTTCTTCTGATTGATGATCGCGTCGATCGCCACGGCAGTCTTGCCGGTCTTGCGGTCACCGATCACAAGTTCGCGCTGGCCTCGCCCGATCGGCGTCATCGCATCGATCGCCTTGATCCCCGTCTGCATCGGCTCATGCACCGGATGGCGTTCGGCAACGCCGGTGGCGATCAGTTCGACAGGTCGCTTTAGATCGGTGTTGACAGGGCCTTTGCCATCGAGCGGGTTGCCTAGTGGATCGAGCACTCGGCCGATGACGGCGTCGCCAACGGGAACCGAAAGGAGTCGGCCCAGCGCCTTGACTTCATCCCCTTCCTTGATCGACAGGTAATCTCCCAGGATGATCACCCCGACGCTTTTCTCTTCGAGATTGAACGCCAGACCAGTGACCCCGCTGGGGAACTCCACCATCTCGCCGCTCATCACGTTGGAGAGCCCGTAGACGCGAGCGATCCCGTCCCCCACCTCCAGCACCGTGCCGACCTCGCGGACGTCCATCTGGCTTTCAAACTGCTCGATCTCTTTCTGGATGACCGAAGCGATTTCGTCCGAGTTAAACTTCATGCCTCACCTCAATCGGTGCTGACTGACCGAAAACTATGAAAGGAAAAAGAATCCTGTAGCCATCTGTTCTGACAAGGCTTAGCTTCCCCGGCGGGATGCTATGCCGATTCAACGGACCAAACGCGACTGCTGCTGCCGAAGCGTCTGCTCGGTCTTCTCCACTGTGTTCTTCTGGCTGCTGCGCAACCGACCCACCACACTGCCATCGAGGACCGTGTCGCCATGTCGGATCATCAGCCCCCCGAGGATCGAAGGATCGACCCTCTCCTCAAGGACAACGTCGGCTTGAAAGCGATCTTTCAGACCTTTGCGAATCTGTTCCCTCTGGGGCTCCGTCAAGGGCGCAGCGGTGGTGATGGTGACCGCCTTTCGACCCTGAGAGGCATCGAAGATCTTCCGGGTGCTGGCTGCGATGCTCGGCAACGAACCAAAGCGACCTCGGCGGCAGACCACCTTCAGGAAGCGGAGCAGTACATCGTCTACTCTGCCCCGAAGTGCCCGGTCGATCCATTCCATTTTTCGATCCATCGGCACACTGGGACTGACCAGCGCTGCGTTGAAGGCAGGTAGCTTCGTCAACACCTCAGCAACCAGCGACTCCAACTGCTCAACTCCGGTCCCCGCATTGGATCCGAGGGCTCCCAGAAGGGCCTTGCCATACATCTCGCCGATCACTTGGTCCTGATCGTCGAAGACGGTTTCGATAGGTTGAGCGTCCGCCATCGGGTCGACTCCATGGCAACCGTTTGGAGCGGTCACCACTGTGAACTGAGGAAATCGATTCGATCGCCAGGGAAAGTCCCGACAATCCCGTTCGATCCACCTTCCTCGAACGCCGTCCGGGTGTCCGAGGAGTGGGTGGACAACGCGTTCAATTGGCGCTAGGCAGTTTGCGCAGCGCTTCTTGAATCAATTGCTGATGGTCTTCTGCCTTCACTTCGCGTCCCACAATGCTCCGTGCAAGAGAGAAAGCGAGATCGGTGCTCTTCTTCCCCAGCTCCCCAATCGCTGCAACCTTGGCTGCATCGATTTCCGCCAAGGCGTTGTCGCGCTGGCGCTGGGCTTCGGCCTGAGCTTCCGAAACGATCCGCTGGCTGGATGCCTCGGCATCTTTCTTCGCTTGGACAAGCATCTCCTGAGCCTGCAGAGCGGCGGCATCGAGTTTCTGCTGATACTCAGCGAGCTTCCTCTGAGCCTCTTCCGATGCGTACTGAGCGTCGCGAATCTGCTTGTCGATCTTCTCTTCCCTGGCTGTGAGTGCCGCTTGGATTTTCTTCCAAGCTGCGAAGTAGAGACCCAGCAAAAGCAACCCAAAGACGATCGCTGAAAAGATCGCCTTGTCGGTTCGCCATTCCACAGGAGCCAGCAGCTGACTGGACGCATGCCCATGCGTCAAATCGACCTCGTGATGACCATCGGCTCCGTGGCCCTGCTCGTACATCGCCAAAGGCATCGCCACATCGAGTACCGATGCGTGCACCCCGTTGCCAACCAGCACGCCGAGCAAGAGCGAGCAGGCCAACCAGCCCCACCGCACCTTCAACGCTTGCATCATCATGAAGTCCTTGCAGAGGCTTCCAAAAGGAAAACCAACCTTCAAATGTCTTTCGCTCAACCTCTCTCGACGCACCGCACGACGGAGTGCCAAAAGAGGGCTGTGACCTGAGCAGATGGACGACGGGAGCTATCGATCGACCTGACGTTCGGGATCCCATCGATCGCTCGATCAATCCCCCAACCTCCCGAGAGAGGCTCCACACCTTCCTCAACCCAAGCCAAACGCTATTGGAAACAGACCGCTCTGTTCCGTCGCTCCACTCGGCGTTCGATTGCTCCTGAGGGCAATCAAGCACCGGATGGATCAGGACCCATACCTTTTCCCCCAACCGGATCGATCGAATTCAATCGTCCGGAAGGAGGGCAGCTTGGTCGGCTTACTTGAATGGATTCTGGCCCTGGCAGACGATCACCGCGAAGAACGCGAGACCTTCGATCAGTGCTGCAGCGATGATCATCGCCACCTGAATCGTGCCGGAGGCTTCGGGTTGTCGAGCGATCGACTCCACGGCCCCCTTGGCCAGCATGCCGATCCCCAATGCGGCTCCGATCACCGCCAGACCGGCACCAATCGCTCCGGGAATCGCGCCCGAAGCAGCTTCCTGGGCCGAAGCTGGGGCTGCCAGAACAAAAATAAGTCCAAAAGCCCACAAAGCAGCTCGCAAATGACTCATCACAGCAGAACTCTCCTAGAAAAACAGAAACACCAAATCGTTTCCCTTCCACCCGCCGCAAGCCAAACAGCCATCGGCCATCAATGATGATGGATCGCACTGCCGACAAACAACGCCGCCAGGAAGGTAAAAATGTAAGCCTGAAGGAAGGCAACAAACAGCTCCAGAAAACTCAACGCAGTGGTCCCCAGTAGCGAAACAACCGCCAGTGCCGACCAACTGCCTGAATGCATCGTCATCGCATGCGCGCCAAAAGCCAGACCCATGATCCCCAAAAGCACCGAGTGGCCGGCAACCATGTTGGCCAGCAATCGCATCGCAAGAATAAAGTGTTTGATCAAAAGCGATGCCGCCTCAATCACCCAAAGCAATGGAACGATGATGATCGCCAAATAGGACGGTAGCCCAAGCGATGGACAAAGATTCTTCAGGTAGCCCAGCAACCCGAAGTGCTTGACTCCCAGGTAGAGCCCAAAAAGAAAAACAAAGATCGCCAGCGTTCCGGTCGTGCCGATCACACTGGTTGGGGCTCCCACCCAGGGGATCATTCCCGCCAGGTTGCAGCCAAGAATGAAGGTGAATAGCGTCCAGAAAAAGGGCATGTATTTGTCGGCGTCGTGCTCACCCATCGCCGGGACAACCACCTGGTTGCGAACGAAAGTGACCATCCCCTCGAGCGCATTCCAGAGTTTGCCCTTGGGAGCACCGCCGGTCGACATCTTTCCTGCCAACCACCGGAAGAGATAGAAAACCAGAAGGGCCACCGCCAGTTCAATCAGCATGTAGCGGCTGATGCAGAAGCCGGAGGCGGGTTCGTAGGCGTTTTTCAATACACCAAAGGGCTGAGGAATGAAAATCTTCCCGTTCAGCGACTTATTGTAGGCTTCAATCTTCGTGGCATCCCACTTGGCACCAGGCGACTGAGCGAAGTAGCCATCGAGCGTTTCCTTGGAATCTGCTGCCACTTGGGCCGCTTTCCACTTCTGCAGTTTTGCTGGGTCCTTGTGGAGTTCATTGACCCAGGCGAGCGGTTCCTCTGGATGGTTCGATAGATAGACCGAAACGACATCCTTCTCCTCGGGCGCCTTCTTCTTCGCCCAGGCTTTGGCTCTGGCCGTCAATTCGCTGTAATGGCGGTCTAGCCAAGCGTCCAAAGGCCATGAACTGTTGGCGTGGTCCTTGTGCGTCCACTCCTTCCAGGCCTCTTTCGCCTCAGCAATCTGCTCGGCACTGAATCCCAGTTCCTGCAGTGTCTGCTCGAATCGCTTCGACTCCCACTGCTGATAGTCGTCGTCCAATCGAACCATCCACGATGGAAACTCGTTGGCCGACTTGCGGTGGCTAGGCCACAGAAACCGAGGGACTTCGAAGTAATAGCTGTCTTTGATGTGGAGGATGTCGTCCGCCATGAGTCACTGCTATTCACGAGTCGGTGGAGGAGAAGATTTGAAAATGCTGAATCCCGATTCTAATACCAGAAAAGGGAAATAACAGCCCAGCAAGCTTTGAGCGAAAAAATTATCCCCTGGCCATTTCGTCGCACCTGCCAACAGCAGGACCGCCAGGTACGAACCCATTCTCCATCCGACGATCAGCAGCGGTCCACCCGCCCCCAACCGGCTCCAGGCGCCCGAGCTACAAACTAGCAGGGACGGGATCGAAATGGCCAGCGCGATGCCTGCAGCCAGCCACCATGATCGGACATGCCCATCACCGGTCATTCGCTGCGTCAGACTGGCTCCGATCCACGGGCTGACCCCTGCCAGCAAGATCGCTGCAGCCAGTGCCTTCGCTAAGTTCAAGGTCGGTCCCTCCTGAGCTTCATGGAGCCGAATGCAGCTGACAGGATGTCTCCCCTCGCGGAGTCTCGGAAGGTGGATACCAGGCAATCCTCCGGTGGCGCCAAGGTCACTCCCATTCCCGATCTCGATCGGTCCTCTCCTGCGGCTCCTCATCCACCAGCGCTTTTCCTCGCGCGGGATATTGGGCATGGAACCGTGCAACCAAAACCACCAGCCCCACCATGCCAGCCAACATGCCCAAGAGGAATCCAGCGGCGGTAAGCCAGCGAGTCGCCAGTTGGCGATCCAGCCAGGATCCGAGCATTCCGGGGGCCACCATCACCAAAAGGACCGCCAGCACGCGAGAAACCCAGTCGATGGCACCAGCCGCTGCGATTCTGGGGCGAGGGGATTTGCCGGAATTCACTTCTTCTTCCGAATTTCTCATGCATTCCCCTCGAAAGAAAGTGAACGAAAGTTGCTTTTTATCTTTTCCAGGCGATTTTTTCTTCTCATTTATTGCATAAACAGTAGTGTACATCTATTTCAAAACTATGCAATTCTTCATTTGGCAAGCATACTGTTTCCAGCAGAAATGTCTGGTCGGTGCCTCAACTGGCCGATGACATGGGAGACAGGTTGAGCGGTTGTTCCGAGAAGACGAATTCGTGGAAAGAGCGATTTCCGAAGCGAATCGAAGTTTTTCGCGGAGCTGCTGGGTTGAGTCGCTTTGGCGACCCAGGGGGAGCCGGTTGGTTCGCCAAGGGGTGGCCGCGGCGGAAGGAGCCAGCAGACCTGTCGTCCGATCGACGACCTGGAGATCCGATCAACCCTCGATCCCACGACTTCCCACCTTCCCCTCTCCATCCTTTCTATCTCATCCGGATTGCTAAGCCTATGGCCAGCGCCCCGAAGAAAAAAGCTTCCGCTCCTGTTCGCAAACCGACGGCTGCTGCCAGCCCCAAGGGCCGAGTGTCCAAGCCGGACACCAAGCCGGGTACGAAGGCTAGTGCCTCGAAGCAGGAGAAACTCTCCAAGCCCAGTGGGCCGTCCAAGGGAGTGGCTGCGGCGGGTGGAAAAAAGCCGACTGCGGTCGGGAAGGTTGCGACCAAGCCAGCGGCTCGTCCTATCGCGCCCGCCCCTTCAGCCAAGAAGTCGGCCAAAGTCGTCGCTCCCGCGGTCGTCAAGAAGGTAGTCAGCAAGCCACCGACGAGCGTGCGTCCCAAGCCATCCAAACCGACGGTGGAGAAGGTGCCTGCCGTCAAACCGACCCCAGCGCGTGTCATCAAGAAAATTCGAGACATGCAGGCATCCAAGGAGTTGCGAAAAGATCTGGCACAGCCGATTCGCCTACCAGTCCCCAACGCTCATACGGTCAGCGATTACTCTCCCGATCCCAAAAAAGATCGGCTCATTCTGATCGTCCGCGACGCCTACTGGCTGCATGCATCGTGGGAGGTGACTCGCAGGAGTGTTGAGCGGGCCAAGGCGGCGCTTGCAGACCATTGGCATTCGGTCCGTCCGATTTTGAGGCTTTTGAAGGTCGATAACTCGGGCACCACCAACCACTTCGAATCGATCGTTCGAGATATCGAGATCCACGGTGGGGTGCGCAACTGGTACATCGACGTGTCCGATCCTCCCTCGACCTTTCGTGTGCTTTTGGGGTACGTGGCCACCGGAGATCGATTCCACGAACTGGCTAGGAGCAATGTGGTCACGACGCCAGTACCTGGAAGCGATGAAGCCGTCAGCGCCCACTGGGCAGACATCGCCAAAGATGCGGAACGGATCTTTGCACTCAGTGGGGGCTACAACGATGAGCGGGAGACGAAGGAGCTTCAGGATGTATTCGAGGAGCATCTGAAGCGGCCGATGGGTGCCCCGGCTTTGGCTCAATTCGGCAGCGGCGCGGAGGGTTCTCTGCGGCGCCATCGCAATTTCCATTTTGAACTCGATGCTGAAATGGTCGTCTTCGGCTCCACGCACCCCGATGCCTACGTAACGCTGGGCGGGGAACCGGTCAAGGTCCGGTCCGATGGCACCTTCAGCGTGCGCGTGCCTCTTCCTGACCGACGCCAGGTATTGCCAGCCACGGCGTGCACCCGAGACGGCGTGGAAGAGCAGACGATCGTGATCGCGGTGGAGCGCAACACGAAGGTCATGGAGCCGCTTTCCAAGGAAAACGAGGAGTCTTAAGCGACAAAAGCATCACAAGAGGTCACCCAACTTCCTAAGCGGCGTTGGGAGGGCCGGAGGTTCTATGGAGCAGGCATCCAAAGGCTAGGGCCCAACGCCCTTTACATGAAACGAAGGAATCGATGATGGTAAATGTCATCGATCGATCATGGGAGCGCCTGGGAGTTTGCTGGCTTGAGGGAATTTGGATCCTCTATCGACCTATGGCTGTTGATCGGCGATCTCAGACCCGGAAAAGCAAGACGTCAAAATAGAGCGATAGCAGCGAGTTTTGTTGCGACCTTTTTGGGTTGCAAAACGTGCGTCGTTGTTTGGGCGGATCGGGATGTCTGCGGGGAGGCGGATTAGCGGGCGGTCCATCCACCATCGACCACCAGAAGGCTGCCGGTGGTGAAGCTGGCATTGCGGCTGGCTAGGTAGATGGCAGCTCCCTGGATCTCTTCCAACCGACCCCAGCGGCCCATGGCGACGGCGCCGATCAGGAACTTCTTGGTATCTTCGGAGTCGGCGATCGGTAGATTCATCTCGGTCAGGAAGGGGCCGGGACAGATGGCGTTGCACGTGATCCCATGCTCCGCCAGCTCCAACGCCAGCGTGCGTGTCATCTGGACGATGGCGCCTTTGCTGCTGGCATAGGGGGTGCGTCCAGCCAGTCCAACCATTCCCAGAGTGCTGGCGATCTGGATGATCCGTCCATAGCCATTGGCTTTCATCACTCCCACTGCGGCGCGCGTTGCCAGCCAGGTTCCGGTGACGTTGGTTTCCATGACTTGGTGGAACTGATCGAGCGAAAGGGATTCGATGGGGCCGCGGATATTGATCCCCGCGCTGTTGATCAGGATATCGACTCCGCCCCATCGCTCCCCGACCAGATCGACCATTTTCCGGCAATCCCCTTCTTTGGTCACATCGACCGAGGCGGCCAGGGTGGGAACGCTGAAGTGTTCGGCGATGGCGGCAGCGGCAGCGGAGGCCTGTTCGACTTGGCGACTGGCGATCATCACCGAGGCACCGCAGCTGGCTAGTCCCTGCGCCATGGCAAGCCCGAGTCCTTTGGAGCCACCGGTGACGATGGCGCGCTGGCCGGACATGGAGAAGCCGGCGATCCCTGGAAGCTTTTCGAATAGTTCAGAAGGACTCTGAGACATCTTGTGCGGCTCCATCGATTCTTCACCTTATCTCGGCATCGACTCCGCGGTGCCATCGGTGCATGATGATACCACGACAGGTTCACCCACTGGCAATGGTCGAGCGGTACGTTGCTGGGAGTGGTACCTTGGAGTGGTACCTGCCACCGAGTGGCGGTGGATTGGATCGCAATGGCAAGAGCGGCCGAGAGCAAGGTCTCTCGTGGTGGCAAAGGGGAAGCGGCGATGTTTCGTTTGGATGGCCACGTGGCGCTGGTGACCGGATCGACGCAGGGAGTTGGCGCGGCGATCGCCCTCTGCCTGGCTCGCGCAGGAGCCGGCGTGATCCTGCATGGGTTGCGGGAGGATCAGGCGGCTCGGGAGACGATGGAGCGATGTCGTGCTGAGGGTGCGATGGTGCATCAGATCACCAGCGATCTTTCTGGTCCGACTCCGGAAGCGGTCGCCGAAGTGATGGAAGCGGTGGACAGGACAGGCAGAAGTGTGACGTTGCTGGTCAACAATGCGGGGACTTTTCGTGAGCCACCGTTTTTGGAGATGGAGTACCGCGACTATCAGCATACGATGCGATTGAACGTCGACGCTGGTTTCTTCCTGACTCAAGCGATCGCTCGCCGCTGGGTGGCTGGGGGGATCCGAGGTCGCGTGCTTTTCACCGGATCGATCAACGGATTGCTCGCGGAAGCCGACCACGCGGCGTATGACACCAGCAAAGGGGCGGTGGCGAGCATGGTCAGGACCTTGTGTGTTGCGCTGGCTCCTCGGGGAATTCGAGTCAACGGGGTGGCGCCTGGCTTGGTGCGGACCCCATTGACCGATCAGATCCTGTCGGTCGATCACGATGCGCTGCGGTGGATGCAACTGCATACTCCCAATGGCCAGGTGCCTGCTGCCGAGGTGGTGGGGCCGGCTGCGGTGTTTCTGATGAGCGACGAGGCGGAGCATGTTCAGGGGCAGATGCTGTTGGTGGATGGTGGGATGAGCGTCTGGCAGCAGCCAGATCTTCCGTCATCTCTGCGCGGCCGATGGTCTTAGCAGAGCCGATGCCTGGCGACTCCGTTAGTCGCCTCATCGCATCGCTCGATCACTCAAGTGGGAAGCCAGCCAGGGTGCTGCGAGCCGCTTGGAGCTGGGCAGGGTGCGAGCGGATTGCTTTGGAGATGATCGGCAGATGGCCGATGGGGCGCGCGCAGGTGCTGGTTGGGCAATCGATCTTTGGGGGTGCGTGCTGGACGAGCGGATTGGGCTGGCGCAGCAATGATCGCGGCGGGCTAGAAGGATCGATCGTCCTCGGGGGAGAGAATCTTGGCGATCTCTTCTGGATGGCGAAAGAGTTTGACGGGGACCGGTTGGCACCGGAGAAGGACGCGTCGCAGCCGTTCCCCTTCCATCGGCCGTTGGGGCAGGTCCCGGATCAGCACATGGCGAACCTGGTAGGGGAACTTGGAAGCGAGTTTGGCGTAGATTTCTGGATCTCTTTCGCCGCTGTCTCCGATCAGCACGAACTTTCGCTGGGGCATCCGATCGATCATTCCCGCGATGATGCCGCCTTTGCTTTTGCGTCGTAGCAATCTCCAGCGTTTGAAGATTTCGTCTCTCAGTTGGAACCATCGCAAGTGCATGGAACCGGAAGGGAATTGGGAGGCCTCGAGGAAAGTCTCCAGAGGTTGGAATAGTTGCCACGGGCTACTGGAGACATAATGAAACAACGCTCCCTGATCGCTCCACATGCGATACAGGCTGGCCATCCCCTCGATTGGCTCGAAGGGGCGCAGGAATGTCTGTGCGAGGAGTTCTTTGCGATCGGTCACTCGTGTGTCTTTGATCGTGTCGTCGATATCCGTCACGATGCTAGTGCCCCTAGGGGGGATCAGGAAGATTTTGCCTGGAGCGGTGATGGCATCTTCTTCGAGAGAGCATTCGATGGTGATGGGAGGGTGCCGGTGGCTAGCTTCCTCACTGGGGAATGGCAGGATGGAGGCGGGGAGATCGATCTTCGAAGCGAACAGTCCGTTGCTTCGGGTTCGCCGTTTGAGTCGATGGGTATGGGAGCCGATGCGGAGGAAGATGCGTTGGCCAGATTCTCCTTTGCGAAGAAACGGGCCGATGCGTTCCTGGAAGCATTGCTGGTCGATGTCGCGCTGGTTGGCCTTGAGCGACCGAAGCAGTTGATGCAGCAACCAGCGCTTGCCGATGGAGGGTGGCGCTTGGCGTGTCAGCCTTCCCTGCAGCATCAGTCGCCAAGTCTCGCCGCGCGGGTGACGATACGCGATCGAAGGATAGATATCCAGTTGCAGCGGCATGGATTGCGCAGTCACTTGGGATGCCATGAAGCGGAAGGCAGAGGGGGGCTCGTCAGGGTTTGAGGCTGCTTGCACCCAGTCGCTGATCGAACAACCACTGATGGAGCTCCGGGTTGGCGTAGGTGGCTGTCCAGCTGTCGTGGCCTGCCTCGGGGTATTCGGTGTATTTCGGTTTCCCCCCCGCTTGCTCTAACGCCTTGATCATCTCACGCGATCGTTCCGGCTTGACCACACCATCCCGTCCGCCATGAAAACACCAGACAGGCAGTTGCTTGAACCGGGGCGCGGTCTTGGGATCGCCTCCGCCGCAGATCGGTACGGCGGCTGCAAAAAGATCGGGATAGCGCGCGATGGCGTCCCAGGTACCATAGCCGCCCATAGAAAGTCCCGTGATGTAGATGCGGGTCGGATCGGCTTTCTTCTGTTCGATCAGATCGC
Organism: Pirellulaceae bacterium; assembly: GCA_044371425.1. GTDB lineage: Bacteria > Planctomycetota > Planctomycetia > Pirellulales > Pirellulaceae > JBEISR01. The sequence goes on from JBILTR010000005.1 coordinate 208,879, forward strand.
GAACGATGGCCACTGCCAGCGCTAACGAATCGGAGGAGGTCTCCGGGAGATCATGCTGATCGGCTGACCAGTCCACCTCCACCCAACGGCGTCCGGCAGGGCATTGAGGAGCGATGACATAGCAGGGATGCTTCGCCTGGGCTTCCTTCGAGACAAACTGCGACACCCCATGGACCAATTGCTTCGCGTTGTCATCACCCCGCTCGCCGGCCCCGTGCAAGAATAGGACCACCGGCATTGGCTCGGTCGCTGGAGCTGGTTCCAGGATGCGGTACTTGAGCGATTTGTCCCCTTGAGTCCATTCACGGCGGGCCAATTGCTCCATCCAGTCCTTACCATCCTGACCCATGCATGGGGAAGCGAGGGGAAGAAGGAAACAGGTGAGGCATAGCAAACCGCAAAAAACCGTAACGCTTGCAACCGGTCGTCGGAAAGCAGGAAGCATGGAAACACTCCTGAAACAGGGCGTTCGATGAATCGGGCCAAGCCAGATGGCTTGGCGACGGGGACTATCGTGCGTCGATCTCCTCCCTCCTAGCTGCCAGGAAAAGACCATCGCTCCGCCACAGTATAGTCACAACCGGTTCCGTGGCAGGAAATTCAGCCAAGGTCCCCACCCGCTGATTGGGGGCCAGCAGCAATCGCCGATCAGGTCCCCTCCGGAGAGGATTCGGCCATTTCGCGAGCGTGATAACTGCTCCGGACGAACGGCCCGGAGGCGACCTGGGAAAATCCCATGCCCCGAGCCAGTTTGCCGAGTTCTTCAAATTCGTTCGGGGGAATGTACCGGACGACCGGAAGGTATTTGGGACCAGGTTGCAGGTACTGACCGAGCGTCAAGAAGTCGCAGTCGTACTCTCGAAGGTCGGCTAGGCATTCCAGAACTTCTTCCTGAGTCTCGCCTAGACCCAGCATCAAGCCACTCTTGGTTTTGATCTGGGGATCGTATTGCTTGACTCGGCGAAGCAATTCCAGGGTCCATCGGTAGTCGCTCTTTGGACCACGAACGCGTCGGTATAGCCGGGGGACGGTTTCCATGTTGTGATTGAAGACTTCGGGTCTGGCTTGGCAAATCCTTTCCAGCACCTCTTTCTGTTGGACGAAGTCGGGGGTGAGCACTTCGATCGTCGCGCCGGTTCGCTGCCTTACCGCCTGAATGCATCGGACAAAATGCTCGGCTCCTCCATCCGGGAGGTCATCCCTGGTGACGCTGGTGAGCACGACATGTTTGAGCCCCAGTCGCTCGGCGGCCATCGCGACTCGCTCCGGTTCATCGGCCTGTAGCGGTTGCGGACGTCCTCGCGACACGGCGCAAAAACCGCAGGGGCGAGTGCAGACGTTGCCAAGGATCATGAAAGTGGCTGTCTTCTGCGAATAGCACTCCATCCGGTTGGGACACTTGGCGTTGTCGCAGACCGTTTCCAGCTTCAGTTCTTCCAAAAGCCCCGCAGTGAAATGATTAGCGTTGCCCTTGGGAATTTCTCGCCGAAGCCATTCGGGAAGCCGACCAGAGCGCTCAAATAGAGGAGTTGGTGCCTCGGTGGCCCCAGAACCGTTGGGGCTCTTTGCCGGGTTGGAATCGTCCGAAACGACAGGCAGTTCAATCATGTTGGTTGCGTGAAGCCCGAATTGCTGAGTCCCGTGAAGCGATGGTCAGACATCCGACCCAAGTCGGATGGGAGCATCTGGGTAGCCGTCGATTGCTACCGACCTGCCAGTGTACCAGCAGGTCGAATCTTTGCATTCGGAACAAAGCAACCCACTCCCGAAACCCCCCCCACCCATTTCCTTTTGCCAGCATTTCTCCCAATTGGTGCCACCCACCTTTTGAGATTGGTGCCAGGCACCATTTGTCTTTATGGGTTGGTTTGGGGTGGATGAGGGGCTTGGGGTCTTGGGGTTGTCGGGGAAGTTTGGGTCTGGGTGGCGATTGGCGGGCTGTGGGTTCGGGGTGACTGGGGGTTTTGCGGTGTCTTGGAATCTGAGATTGGTGCCACCCACCTTTTGAATTTGGTGCCAGGCACCTTTTGTTGCTGAGTGGTGGTGTGGGGTGGAAGGGTGGCTTGGGCGGACGGCGTGGTTTGGCGAGGCAGGTTGGTGCCTGACACCGATTTTGTGTTGCTTTTGCCAGCATTTCTCCCAATTGGTGCCACCCACCTTTTGAGATTGGTGCCAGGCACTTTTTGTCTTTATGGGTTGGTTTGGGGTGGATGGGGGGCTTGGGGTCTTAGGGTTGTCGGGGAAGTTTGGGTCTGGGTGGCGATTGGCGGGCTGTGGGTTCGGGGTGACTGGGGGTTTTGCGGTGTCTTGGAATCTGAGATTGGTGCCACCCACCTTTTGAGTTTGGTGCCAGGCACCTTTTGTTGCTGAGTGGTGGTGTGGGGTGGAAGGGTGGCTTGGGCGGACGGCGTGGTTTGGCGAGGCAGGTTGGTGCCGGCAGATTGGTGCCAGGCACCGGTTTCGTGTTTTGCTGACATTCTTTGGAGGTTGCGCCCGCTTGTTGTTGGGTTTCCTGGGGGCTGGAGCGATAGGGAGTGGTTGTTGAGTTCGCGCGAGGCGTCAAAGTCCAGGAATGCTTGATCCTTCGGAATGGAGCGGGGATGCGGCGGAAGGGCGGTAGCCTGAAATGGGGGGGGGTGGCGCGACGGTGGGCTTGGAGCTCTCTTTTTTCCCTGCACCGGAAGGATTGGGTTTCATTAGGAGTGAGAGAGTGGAGCTTCCGATCGATTCGGTGAGGGGTGGACGGCGGGGGTCAGTTTTCGTTGTTGCAGTCCACGATCGATAACGGTAAGCCGTTCGTTTTCTTCGGTCGATCAAACTAGCAAGATGGCAGCGAGGGACGGATGGACGGGGGTTGGAATCGATCTTAGTTTTTGGGTTCGGGGAAGCGTATCGCGAAGGGGGGTTTGGTCCTGGGGCGAACGTTCGGCCCGTTTGTTTGAGATAGGAGGCGGCGATCGGATGGACTTGCGTGCTGGGTGGCTAAGGTAGGCATGATTCCATTTCCGCCTACAATGAATCTGGATGTGCCAGGATTCGTTTTTGCGGACGGCGCGTCCATTGTTTCAATCAGGTTTCTTTATCAGCCACCGACTCCACCGGGAGCTGGCTCAGGGCGAAAGCATGCAGCTGGATGGCTAAGTCGAAGGGGAAAAAAACTGGCGCGCCCCCGGACAAAAGCGCTGCCGCCCAAGGCAACCCGGCCAATGTGAAGTTGATCGCCGAGAACCGGAAGGCTCGCCAGAGGTACGAAATCCTCGAACAGGTCGAGTGTGGGATGGTGCTAGTGGGGAGCGAGGTGAAGAGCCTCCGCAATGGTAAGTGCTCGCTGGATGAAGCCTATGGTCGGGTCAAAGGGGGTGTGTTGTTGCTTGTCGGATGCGATATCCCGGAGTACAAGCAAGCCACCTTCTGGAACCATGAACCCAAGCGCCCGCGCCAGCTGTTGCTGCATAAGCGTCAACTGAACCGATTCGTCGGCAAGTCGGTAGAAAAAGGGCTGACTCTGATTCCCTTAAAGCTGTACTTCAATGAGCGGGGGATTGCCAAGTGCCTGATCGGCCTTTGTCGCGGGCTGAAATTGCATGACAAACGGGAGCAGCTCAAGAAGGCGGACGCTCAACGTGACATTCAGCGTGCCATGCGCAAAAAGGGGTAGCCAGGGTGTTGCGGATCGAGAATCTTCGCAAATCGTATCCTGATCCGTCCGGAGGACTGGTCGAGATTCTGGATATTCCGCATTTCGAGGTCGCCGAAGGCGAGCAGTTGGCATTGGTTGGTCGCAGCGGTGGAGGCAAGACCACGCTGCTCCATATCATCTCGGGCATCACCAAGGCGGACAGCGGTTCGGTGATGCTGGACGGTATCGACCTGACTCGGCTGAGCGAGGCGGCAAGAGATCGCGTGCGCGCTTCGAAGATCGGCTATGTCTTTCAGACCTTCAACCTGCTTCCCGGCTTCACCGCTCTGGAGAATGTTCGACTTGGAATGACCTTCGCTCAGGGCCGTCGCGATCTGGGGCGAGCCAAGGAGTTGTTGGAGCGGGTTGGACTGGCGCAGCGAATGCACTACAAGCCGAATCAACTTTCGGTCGGTCAGCAACAGCGGGTTGCGGTGGCAAGGGCTTTGGCCAATCGGCCAAGGCTGCTTCTGGCTGATGAGCCGACCGCGAATGTCGATGCAGCGAATCAGCAGATGATCGTCGATCTGTTGCGGGAGGTCTGCCGACTAGAAAAGGTTGCGATGCTCCTGGTGACGCACTCCCAAGAGGTCGCCAAGCAGATGGACCGGGTCGAGCATCTGGAGCAGATCAATCGAACCCTGGAAGGTGTCTCATGAATCTCTTCCACATCGCCTGGCGCAACCTTCAGCACCGTTGGCTGGCCAGCTGGCTGACGCTGCTTTCCATGGCCTTGGGAGTCGCGCTGGTGGTCCTGGTGCTGGCCATCAGCGGTCTGATTCAAGAGACGTTTCGTCGCAACAGCAACGTCGGTTACAACCTCGTCGTCGGTCCTAAAGGCAGTCCCCTTCAGCTGACACTCAGCTCCGTCTTCTACCTCAGCAAGCCAGTCGGGACGCTCCCCTATCGCTACTATCTGGAATACCTGCCCAAGCCGGCGCGGGAACAGGCGTATCGGCAGCTAGGAGGATCTCCCGAAGAGGGGGCTCGCAATGGCAGCTACGGCATGTTTGTCGGCAATGGTTTTGCGCTGCCGATCTGCCTGGGTGATTACGTCGGGCCCTTTCGCATCGTCGCCACGACCGTCGACTATCTCGGGCAGCTCCGGCACGGTCCGGATAACGACCGCACCTTTGGGTTCGCTGAGGGGAGGAACTTCGAGGAAGATTCGCAGGAGCATGGGTTCTTTGAGGCGGTGGTCGGTTCGATCGTCGCCAAGGAGATGAATTTCAAGCTGGGGGATGTCATCTATCCTTCCCACGGTCCGGATGGCGAAGCCCATGGCGATGGCTTTACCATCGTCGGCATCCTCGAGCCGACCGGGACACCAACCGACCGAGTCGCTTTGATCAACATCGAAGGTTTCTATCTGTTGGAAGGGCACGTGGCACCGGAACGGGATGAGGAGACGGGGCTAGAGAAAGCCGCCAAGCCAGCCGGGGAACAGCAGGAGTCGCAGGTCGAGCGGCAGGTCGATTCAACAGCCACTTCCAAAGCGGGCCGCAAACGACTGCCTCTCGACCAGCGCGAGGTCTCCGCCATTCTTCTGAAGACAGCGGGGTTTGTTGGAATTGGGTTGCAGCAGCAGATCAACAAAAGCTCGCGAGCTCAGGCAGTATCTCCCATCGGCGAAATCGCTGGCCTTCTGGAGACCTTCTTCCAACCGGCTCAGTGGGCACTTCTGGCACTGACGGTGCTGGTTTGTCTAGTGAGCGCCATCAGCATACTGGTGAGCATTTACAACTCCATGCATGAACGGACTCGCGACATCGCCGTGATGCGTGCGCTGGGGGCTGGTCGCAACACCGTGCTTCTGGTGATCCTCGCCGAAGCTCTTCTGATTTCGGTGGGTGGGGGATTGCTGGGCTGGACGATCGGTCATGCCATCGCTGCGGCTGCGAGCCCAGTCGTCGAAGCGAGGACTGGGATTCGCGTCGGATTTTGGAGCATGAATTCGGTGGCCGAACCGTTCATCATTCCAGGGTTGGTCGTCATCGGCATCCTCGCTGGCCTGCTTCCCGCATTGATGGCCTACCGCACGGATGTCTCCCGTTCCCTCGCATCCTGACCGACTCATTGGCTCAGTCGACCAAATCGATCTTTGGGACCAGCAACCGCATCGCGGCCGCGGCATCGGCAGAGGACAAGGCGCGGGTTTGCCGCGTTTCCTTCGCCACACACGACTCCAGCAAGAGGGCTCGCGGCAGCGATGCCAAGCCGCGCACCCGTGTTCGGGGCGGAACGGGTAGACCCGCCTCAGTCCTTCGCTTCACTTCATCCGCGTGCTGCGCGTCGGATCGGAACCCGATCCAAGTCCCCGCCTCTTCCCAGTAGAGCATCGGGGGGATGGCCACTTCCAAACGGTTTCCCTCCAGCAGTGCTGGAATCATTCGATGGAAGAAGAGCAAGAGCAGCATGCTGGCATGGACTCCGTCGGCATCGGGATCCATCAGAAGCACAACGCGACGGTACTGCAAGGAACAGTGAACCGGAGACGGCGCGGAATGCTCGGCGCCCGCAATCGCCACCAGCAGTTGCGAAAGCAACGGATGACTTCGTACCTGCTGCTCAGAGCACTTGTAGGCGTTGCGAGGCTTGCCTTGCATCGCCATCACCGCCTGATGCACCGGATCGCGCACCGCAAGCACCGCACGGGCGGCCGAGTCCCCTTCCACCACCAGCAGTTCGGCTAGTTCCTGCCGTCGGTCGGTGCTGCATTCGAACAGGTGGGTTTTCCAGCGACGTTCCATGGAGTTGGTCTTTCACGGCGGGGCGAAGAACTCCGCTGAGTGTCCTCTGCAGCCTCCCTGCCGCAGAACGATCGCCAAGCCAGAACGCTGGCGCAAGTCTTCGGATATATTCCCTCTCCATCTGCCGTGTTAGATTGATGCAATCGCGCGACAAATGCAACATCGAAAAGGATCCTGCCATGATGCCATACCGCCCCTTTTCAAGCCTTGGCATCGGGTTGCTTGCCCCATTCCTTTTCGTCGCATGCCTCGGCATCGGCTGGATGGCCGATCTCACTTTCTCACGTTGCCAGGCTCAGGAATCGACGACTGTGACTCAAGAGTCTGACCCGACCAACCGCCCGCAATCGGTGTCGAGTGGTTCCTTGGAATCACGTCAGGGCCCCACTGTGGCGCTGGAGAGTCTGGTTTCCCAAGTGCGCGCGTCGCTGGTGGCGATTCGAGTCGATGATCGAGACGGGCGTCAGGTGGGGATTGGGACTGGATTTTTCGTCGATGGCAAGGGACTGATCGCCACCAATTTCCATGTGATCGGCGAAGGTCGCTCCATCCAGGTGGAGTGGGGTAAGGGGCGCGTGCTGAAGGTGGAGGGGATTGAGGCGTTCGATCGAAAGGCCGATCTGGCTCTGGTTCGTGTGGCCCAGGATTCGACTCCCTTCCCAGCGCTGCCGCTGAATTTGAGGAACGATCTCCAGCAAGGATCCGATGTGCTCGCCTTCGGGAATCCTCTGGGGCTGGAGTACAGCGTTGTTCGAGGGATTGTATCGGCATTGCGCGAAGTCGAGGGACAGTCGTTGATCCAGTTGGCGATGCCGATTGAGCCAGGCAATAGCGGTGGCCCACTGGTCGATCTGGATGGCCATGTGCATGGCATCGTGAACATGAAGTCGGCCGTCGATGACAACCTGGGATTCGCGATCCCGATCGACCAACTGCAAAAGCTGATCGATCGACCCAACCCCATCACCTGGGACCGATGGCTCCGCTGGGGTGCACTCGATGCGCAGCGATGGGAGACGCGATTTGGAGCGACATGGACGGAACAGTCGGGGAGGTTGGTCGCCAGGGGAACCGGAAATGGATTTGGAGGCCGCGCGATATGTTTGGCGACCCAGTTGCCTCCCGAACCGCCGTACGATGTCGTGGTTCGTGTCCGATTGGACGATGAGCGAGGTGCTGCGGGCTTGGTTTTTCAAAGCGATGGCCAGGAGCGGCACTTTGGGTTCTACCCCAGCGGAGGTCGATTGCGACTGACCGATTTTCAAGGCCCCTCGATCTATTCCTGGCAGGTCCTTTCGGATGTTGCTTCACCCCATTACCGACCCGGGCAGTGGAATCACCTCCGCGTCCATGTGGAGAGGGAGCGGTTTCTCTGTTTCGTCAATGGACAGGAAGTGGCCCGTGGCGCGCTGACGCCCTCCGAGGGGCGGCAGCAAGTCGGCTTGGCGAAGTTCCGCGACACCGTCGCTCAGTTTCAAGGATTTCAGGTCGGAAAAGACCTCGCGGAAAAACCACTCGACTCCAGACAACTGGATGCCATCGAGCGGTGGAGGCGTGTCGATGGCGAACCGATTCGGATGGAAGGGGATGCCTGGAACGCTTTGGCGGAGGGTTCTGCTGCTTCCGTCGACGCGCTTCTCTCGACCGCTGCATCGCTGGAGGAGCGGGCAAAGCAGATGCGGCAGGCGGCCGCTGCCATCGAATCGCTGCCTGCATTCCGGCGTTGGGAGACGATGGTCCAGAGACTGGATCAGCCCGAGCGTCTGATGGAGGCGGCGTTGACGCTGGGTGCCATCGACGACCCGGCTGTGGAGGTGGATCGCTACGTGAGCCAATTGGAGAAAATGGCGGAGGAGATCCTCAGTCGATTTCCAGAAGGTTCCAACGAGAAGCAGAAGATGGACCTGCTGCTGAAGTATCTCTTTGAAGAGAATGGCTTTCATGGAAGTCGGCAGGAGTACTACCACACCGCCAACAATCAGATGCATCGGGTCATCGAAGATCGAGAAGGGATGCCGATCGCTCTTTCGGTCCTGGTGATCGATCTAGCGCGTCGCTGTGGAATCGGAGTAGAAGGGGTTGGGATGCCAGGGCACTTTCTGGTCCGAATGGCCTCAACCAATCCTCTCGAAGGTCCGTGGATCGATCCCTTTGAGGCGGGGGAATGGATCGACGACAAGCAGCTGCGGAAGCGCTTTCTCGAAACGACCGGGCAGGGGTTCCTGCCAGAGGATCTGCCGACCTTTTCCAACCGTCAGATTCTGCAGCGAATGCTTCGCAATCTGATCGGATCGGCGGAACGCAAGGGAGATTCCCAGACCGCCCTGAGGTACCTGGACGCCATGGTGGCGCTGTCTTCCGAAGACGTACCCACGAGGCTTCAGCGGGCTGTGTTGCGGGGGCAAAATGGCCGATACCAAGAGGCGCTGGACGATCTGCAATGGGTGATCGACCAGCAGCCCGAATCGATCGACATCCATGAGCTGCTGCGACTGCGCCAGTCGATCCAGGAACGAGCGGGGGGGTGAGGGATCGGTCGTCGATTGCCCAGGGCGCTTCGATGGCGAGCTCAGCTGCTTTTTGAACGCCCGCGGCCACCTCGAGGGTGTGCGCTCGCTTGCTGGCTGGAACGTGAACCATCTGGGGGGATGGGTGGGTTGAGTCGATTTCTGGGGAAGCCAGTGGCGGTCGATGTTCGGGATTCGGTGCTAGGCAAGAAGCGATTCGCATCGATTCGGATTCGCATCCGTCGGGCGGCTTGGAGTAGAATCGGAGGGTTGATCGGGCGAGGATTCCGGCCTAGGTGCCGGAAAGAAGGTGCCGACTCGATTCGCTGTCACTCCAATGAAGGTCGCTTATGCCATCCCCATTTTTTTCTGTTGCAAAGCAGCATGGGAAGCGAAGTCGTTTCTCCATGTCTTTCTCCATGTGCCTTGGCTTGCTGGCTCTTTCGTTTCCTGGGATTGCGGGCTGGACTCTGGCTGCCGATGAGGAGGTGCCGGGGAAGCAGTATTTGAAGCGGCCGCCCCGCGCAAGAAAGGAAGCGCTACCCTCCCCTGCCCTTCCCTGGCCGATGGTTCGTGGGGAGCGGATCGCGTTGCTGGGAGGTTCGTTGGCCGAGCGACAGAATCTCTTTGGGCATTTGGAAGCGGGGCTCCATGCAGCAGCTCCTGAGATGCAGCTGGTGATTCGAAACTTCGGGCGACCGGCGGAAGAGGTCGCGGTCCAGCAGCGATCGGCCAACTACTCGCGACTGGATGATCCGCTCGATGCATTTGGTGCTGATACTTTTTTCTGTTTCTTCGGTTTCAACGAATCGTTCGCAGGGGCTTCCGGAGTCGATGCGTTTCAGAACGCCTATGTGGCGATGATCGAACGCTACCGAAAGACCTACCCACGCGACGACGAGGGGTCGGCGCCTCGATTCCTTCTCTTCACCCCGATCGCATTTGAGGAGACGGGGGATCCTCTGCAGGCCGACGGGCGAGCGGTCAACGAGCGGTTGGCGCAGTACGCTCAGGCGGTGCGCGAGGTAGGCAAGCAGCTGTCCATTCCGGTGGTCGAACTGTTTCAGCCGACGCTGGATGCCTTCGCTGCGGAGCCGGGATGTCAGTTCACTGTCCAGGGCTTTCAGCTCGACCAAACCGGGGATGCACTACTGGCAGCGATCGCCCTGCCGCAGATTTTGGGTCGCGATCGCGCTGTGGAGGTCGGCAAAGATGCAGCGCGGCTTGAGCGGATTCGCAGCGTGGTCAACGAGAAAAGCTGGATCCATCTTCAGGATTACCGCATGCTCAATGGTTGGTATGTCTATGGTGGCCGGCGGACCTGGGATCACGAGACATTTCCGAGAGAGTATTTGAAGATTCGAGGAATGGCGCAGGTCCGAGACCAGTATTTGTGGGATCTCGCAGCCGGCAAGCCAGTTCCCGCTCAGCCTGATGACTCCCAGACGGGTGACCTGGTGGTCCCCGAGACGCGTTTTGGAAATCCTCAGCAGGACTACAGCGAGCCGGAGGAGCTACGGTATCTGAGCCCCGAGGAATCGATTGCTGCGATGGAAGTGCCGGAGGACCTGCAGGTCCAACTTTTCGCGGATGAGCGTCGATTTCCAGAGCTGGCCAAGCCGGTGCAGCTGAACTTTGACGACCGAGGGCGGCTGTGGGTTGCCTGCATGCCGACCTACCCCCAGTGGCGACCTGGGGACGCCAAGCCCGATGATCGACTGCTGATTTTCGAAGATGAGGATGGCGATGGGCAGGCAGACCGTTGCAAGGTGTTTTATGACAAGTTGCATTGCCCCACCGGCTTTGAGTTCTACCGTGGCGGGGTGCTGGTGGTCGATCAGCCGCGTTTGATCTGGCTGAAGGACACCGACGGAGACGATGTGGCTGACCAGGTGGTGCATCTCTTGGACGGATGGGGGACCGACGATACCCACCACACGATCGGAGCCTTTGAGAATAGCCATGGTGGGCTGCTAACGATGCTGGAAGGGGTGGCGATGAGCACCACGGTCGAGACGCCGTGGGGACCAAAGCGATGGCAGGGAGCGGCGGGTGCGTTTGAGCTTGACCCAGTCACGCTGGAGCTGCGACGCTTCACCACCCCTGGGTATGGCAATCCCTGGTGCATGGTCTATGACCCGTGGGGCCAGGGGATCGTCGGGGACGGCACCACCGCTCAGCAGCACTGGGCCACTGCGCTCAGCGGCGCCCAGATTGGGCCTCGTCGAGGTCTCGATCCGATCTTCGACAACCAGGGAATGCGTCCGGTGATCGGCAATGAGTTCTTGATCTCGAGGCATCTTCCGGATGCCTATCAGGGGGATTTCACCTATGCCTGCGTGATCAACATGAACGGTTTTCCACGGTTCCGATTCGGCGACGATGGCGCTGGGATGGCTGGGCAGCGGCTGATGCGCGCGGATGGAAAGCCGGATGATTTGATTCGCAGCAGCGACAAGAACTTCCGTCCTGCCGATCCGCAGATTGGCCCCGACGGGGCGCTTTGGTTTGGTGATTGGTGCAATGCGCTGATCGGCCACATGCAATACTCGCAGCGCGATCCCAATCGAGATCACCAACGAGGCAGGGTCTATCGCCTGGTCGCCAAGGATCGACCGCTGGTTGCGCCTGCGACGCAGGCGGGCAAGAGCGAGCTGGAGCTCCTGGAGCAGTTGCGGGAGCCGGAGCCGAGGACGCGATATCGCGTGCGCAATGCGCTGGCGGCACGACCCACTGGCCAGGTGGTGGAGGCGGTGACGCGTTGGTTGCCGACGATTCGCAGCGAGGATCCTCAAGCCGATCGACTCCGCACCGAAGCGCTGTGGATCCTGCAGCGTCACCATGTGGTCGATCCCGGTTTGCTCAACGCAGTCCTTCACTGCAGCTCCAAGGAAGCGCGTTCGGCCGCCGTCCGCGTCGCTTCGGATCTGCAGCGGCTGATTCCGGAGAAGGATCTATTCGAGATCCTTCGCACGGCATCGAACGACGCAGAGCCGAGGGTGCGTGCCGAAGCGGCGCGGGCTCTCAGCTTCTTTCCGAACGAAGCATCGGTTCGGATGCTGCTGGAGATCGCTGCCAAGCCGATGGATAAATGGTTGGGTTATGTGGTCGAACATGCGATTGGGGCGACCGAGTCGGCTTGGTCGCCTCTGCTGGAGCAGGGAAAGCTGGCGGATGCACCGGTCGAGGGGATGAAGGCGGTCGATCGCTACCTCGCCTCCTCGCGTCCCGGTCTGGCGGCTCAAAGGCACTTGGTCACCCTGCTGAATCCGGAGAGTGGCGAGGTGGCGAAGGTGCGAGCTTATTCGGCGCTCTCGGGGCTTGCTGGGAACAAGGACAACGGGAAAGCGGTTTTCGCGCGGGTGTGCGCTAGCTGCCATAAGGTCGGAGACAAGGGGTATGCTTTTGGTCCCGAGCTCACGGATGTCGGAAGGCGCCTGACCCGCTATGACCTGATCGAGTCGATTGTCGATCCGAATGCCAAGATGGACAAAAAGTACCTGACCGAGATCATTCTCACCGCCGATGGGAAGGTGCATACGGGCTTCATCGGCGAGGAGACCGACACGACGATTCTGCTGCTGCTGCCCGAGGGGAAGCGGGAGACGATCGCCAAGGAGGAGATCGAGGAGCGGAAGGTGGCGATGCAGAGCAGCATGCCGGAGAATTTGGGGGCGACGATTGCACCGTCGGAGTTCTTGGATGTGATCGAGTATCTGGGATCGCTGAAGTAAGTCGACTCTGGAGACGGGAAGCTGGCGAGCCGCCGGACTGGGTGGTGGGCCAGTGGTGGAAGGGGGATCGATGGACGGCGGGCGGTTTGCCTTCGAGAGACCCGAGTACCTGCTGTTGCTGCTGGTGCTGTTGCCCTGGATCTACTGGGTCAGCCGCCAGTCGCTGGCGGGTCTGGGGCCGGTGCGTCGATGGCTGGCACTTCTTCTCCGTTCGTTGGTTCTGCTTCTGATCGTCGCGGCACTGGCGGGAGTCCAGTGGGTCTGGACCAGTCAGAAGATGACGGTCCTCTATTTGCTCGATCAGTCGGACAGCATCCCGGCTCCCAAACGGCAGCTGATGCTTCAGTTTGCGATCGAGAATGCCAACGCTCACCGTCGCGCGGCGCGTCAGGACCGCGCGGGGTTGATCCTATTTGGTCGGGAGGCGGCGGTGGAGTTTCCTCCACTGGACGACGATCTTCCCCCGATTCGAACGCCGGAGAGCTACCTGGGAAAGACCGATGCCACCAATCTGGAAGGGGCCTTGAAGCTGGCCAAGGCCAGCTTTCCCGAGGGCGCTTCGCGACGAATCGTGGTGCTCACCGATGGCAATGAGACGCTGGGAGCTGCCGCGCCGGTGGCGCAGAGCTTAGCAGATGAAGGGATTGGCATCGACATCGTCCCCATCCGACTCGATTCCCAGTCGGAGGTTCTGGTCGAAAAGATCGACGTGCCGGCTCAGGTGCAGCAGGGCCAGATGGTCGATGCCAAGGTGGTGCTTCAGCGCTACAGTCAGGATCCCAATGCCCCGCCGACGCGCGGGATCCTTCGGGTGACGCGACGGATGGGCAATCAGGCCGAACTGCTGGCGGAGGAGGAAGTCTCGCTGGACCGGCCCTTGAGTGTCTTTCCAGTGCCACATCGCGTCGAGTATGCATCGGGTTACACCTACGAAGCGCAATTCATCCCGTCGGAAGCTTCGCAGGATGCGCTGGCGCAGAACAATCAGGCCACCGCCTTTTCCTACGCGCGCGGCAAGGGCCGGGTGCTGCTGATTGAGGATGCGGGGCGGCGAGGCGAATTCCAATTGCTGGTGGATGCTTTGCGACGCAGCGAGATCGAGGTGGAGGTGCGCGATCCGACCGCTCTTTTTTCCAGCCTGATCGAACTCCAGGCCTTCGACTCCGTGATCCTCGCAGGTGTCCCCAGGACCAGCGGCGAGGCGGCGACCGAATTGACGACAATCTCCGACGAACAGATCGAATTGATGGTGCGCAATACCCAGCAGTTCGGAGGTGGACTGCTGATGCTTGGTGGGCCCGAAGCGTTTGGAGCTGGTGGCTGGAGCAACACCAAGCTGGAGGAAGCGATGCCGGTCGACTTCCAGATCAAGAACAGCAAGATGGAAGCGGTTGGCGCGCTGGCGATGGTTATGCATGCATCGGAAATCGCGCAAGGGAACTTCTGGCAGAAGATGATCGGAAAAGCCGCCCTCGATGTCCTTGGCCCGCTCGATTACTGCGGGGTGATCGAGTACCAAGGGTCGGAAAAGTGGATGTGGGGTAATCGCAACGGAATGCTGAAAGTGGGTCCGAATCGTTCGGTGATGCGATCGCGGATGACGCGGATGACTCCTGGCGATATGCCTGATTTCGATCCTTCGATGCGCCTGGCGCTGGCGGGGCTCACCAATACCCCTGCTGCCACCAAGCACATGATCGTCATCAGCGATGGCGACCCTTCACCCGCTTCGGCCGGGGTTCTGGATGGCTTTGTCAAGCAGTCGATCAAGGTATCGACTGTCGCCGTTGGGGCGCATGGTCCGGCGGGTCATCAGGAGCTGCAGCGGATCGCCAACACGACGGGAGGCAACTACTACGTCGTCACCAATCCCAACGCGCTGCCACAGATCTTCGTGCGCGAAGCCCGCCGTGTCGCTCGGCCGCTTGTCTACGAGCCCGAAGGAGGGGTCGCCCCTCAGATGCTGTTTCGTCACGAGATCCTGGCGGGGCTGCCACAGCAACTTCCCGTGTTGCGCGGATTTGTGCTTACGCAGGTGAAAGAAAGCCCCCTAGTCGAAGTCCCGCTTCGCTCACCGATGCCCGCAGAGCCTGAGAATGCGACGCTGCTTGCAACTTGGACGTATGGACTGGGGCGCACGGCAGTCTTCACCACCGACGCTGGCCAGCGCTGGGCAGCTCAGTGGGCCACTTGGCCCCAGTTCGATCAGTTCTTTAGTCAACTGGTCCGGTGGACGATGCGGCCTACCCAGGATGACGGGAAATTCCAACTTGCAACCCAGGTGCGAGATGGGCGGGTGCAGTTGGTTGTCAGCGCCCTAGATCAGGAAGATCGGTTCTTGAATTTTCTCGATCTGTCGGCTGCGGGCGTGGGGCCCGATCTGAAGCCTTTCACCATCCGCATGGCGCAGTCGGCACCTGGCCGATACGTCGGCGATTTCGAAGCCAGCCAATCGGGCAGCTACCTGCTCAGTGTCATCCCGGGCCCAGGGCGTGCGCCGTTGATCACGGGGGTCAACGTCCCTTTTTCCGATGAGTATCGAGTGCGTCAGGCGAATTTGGGATTGCTGACCCAGATGGCCTCCCTCAAAGCCTCCGGGGGGCAGGCCGGCATGGTGACGGAACCACTGGAATCGATGTCGCTGAAGGAACTGCTGTCGTGGGACAGCTACCGCGAAGGGGTCCCGCCAGCGATTTCTTTGCAGGATGTTTGGCCCTGGGCAGTGCTCTTGGGATCGGCGCTCTTTTTCACCGACGTGCTGGTCCGCCGCGTGGCGATCGACCCCGGTGCATGGCTGAGGTGGTTGGCCAAGCGGAAAGCGGCCCGTACTGCCGTCGTGCCCGACGAACGACTCGATCGCCTCCGAAAGCAGAAGTCGGAGATCAGCGGAGAACTGGCTAGGCGAGCCGGTGGGATCGACGAAACCCCTGCCGATCGGGAGGGCGATACCACGACGACTCCTTCCCCCAGCGATGCGGCCGCAGCGATTCGCTCCTTTGATTCGCTGGATGCCTCCGCCAAGCCGACCAAACAGCCAGGGGCAGGCTCACCTTCCGCGTCTCCTGGCATGGCCGATACCAAGGAAGACACCAGCTATACTTCCCGATTGCTGCAGGCCAAACGCGACGCCCAGAAGAAGAATCCTCCTCCCAATCCGTAACTCACTTGATGGCGACCCTCTGGGGTCTGCTGAGTGGTTCCAAGGAACGAAAGAACATGAGCCAAACCGATCCCCAGATGTTGCAGCAGCAAGCCGAACAGTTTCGCCAGCGGTATCGCAGCTTGCGAGAGGAAATCGGGAAGGTCATCGTCGGTCATGAGGAGATCGTCCAAGGGGTGCTGACGGCGATCTTCGTCGGTGGGCATTGCCTGCTGGAAGGGGTTCCTGGGCTCGGAAAGACACTCCTGATCAAAACGCTCTCGGAAACCTTGTCGCTGGATTTCAACCGCATCCAGTTCACACCCGATTTGATGCCCTCCGACATTCTCGGGACGAATATGATCGTCGAGACGCCGGAGGGGCGTCGCAGTTTCCAGTTTCAGAAGGGACCGATCTTCACGCAAATCTGCTTGGCCGATGAAATCAACCGCGCAACCCCCAAGACGCAATCGGCCCTCCTGGAAACGATGCAGGAAGGTTCGGTGACCGCTGCCGGTACACGGTATGAACTGAAGAAGCCGTTTTTTGTTCTGGCGACGCAGAACCCGATCGAACAGGAAGGTACCTATCCACTGCCAGAGGCTCAGTTGGATCGATTCCTTTTCAAACTGGTGGTGGGGTATTCGACCCGTGAGGAACTCAACGCGATCATCGACCGGACCACGCGTGGCGTGAAGGTGGTGCCGGAGAAGGTGATGGATGGCGAGGAGATCCTGCAGTGGCAGCAACTGATCCGTCAGGTGGTGCTGGCCCCCAACCTGCAGGATTACATCGCTCGCCTAGTCCTGGCAACCCATCCTGATGGCCAGCATGCGGTGGAAGCGACCAATCGATCGTTGCGATGGGGCTCCAGCCCTCGCGGGGCCCAGTCGATCGCGCTAGCGGCTAAAGTTCGGGCTCTGCTGGATGCCCGCTACAACGTCAGTTTTGAAGACATCCGTCGTGTCTATCTGCCAGCGCTGCGCCACCGGGTGGTTCTCGACTACGAAGCCGTCGCTGAGGGGCGCACCACCGATCAGGTGCTCAGTGAACTGCTAGAGCAGGTGCCTGAACGACTGGAAGGTTGAACGTCGTAGGCGAGTCGGTTCCGAGAAGAAAGTGTCGTTGGTAGCAGGAGCATCGGCATGAAGCAGGTCTTGATCATCGTCGGCGATGCCACCGAAACGCTCGATACGATGTACCCCTATTATCGGCTGATCGAGGCCGGTATGAGGCCGGTGGTGGCTGGACCGCAGAAGCGACGTTTTCAGATGGTGCTTCACGAAGTCAAACCAGGATGGACGATCACTAAGGAGTGGGAAGGGTATACGATCGAGGCGGAAATCGCATTCGAGGAGGTCGACCCAACCCGGTATGCCGGGATCTTCTTCTCGGGGGGGCGGGCGCCGGAGTACATTCGCGATGACCCGCACCTGATCGCCATGACCCGGTACTTCTTTGAACAGGGGAGACCGATCGGAAGTGTTTGTCACGGCGTAGAGATCCCCGCGCGCGCTGACTGCGTGCGAGGCAGGCGGATGGCGACGGTCGCCAAGTGCCGGTTCGACCTGGAAGTGTGCGGAGGCATCTACGTCGATGCGCCCTGCGTGATCGACGGCAATCTAGTCAGCGGCAGAACATTCCACGACAACGGCCACTTTGTTGGCCCGTGGATCCGATTGCTGGAGGAAACTGCCGATCCAGCCCCATGAAGCTGCGACGAGCTGCACGCAGTCCCTTCCGTTGGGAGGCCATCGGACCTGGGATCATCAGGTTGGATCCATCGGGATTGTGAGTTGCTGGATCGAAGCGTGCTGGAGGGGAAGTCGGCATCATGACTGGTGTGAGTTGGTTTTTCTGGGCGATCTTGTCAGCGATCTTTGCGGCGATGACCGCCATCCTGGCGAAGGTAGGGGTCCGGCACATCGATGCGGATCTAGCGACTCTGATTCGGACGATCGTGGTGGCATTGGTCCTGGCTCCCTTGGTGTTTTTCACCGGCAAGTGGATTCCTCCATGGCATCTGCCTAGCCGCTCCCTGCTCTTTTTATTCCTTTCCGCGGTGGCGACCGGAGCATCGTGGGTCTGTTACTTTCGCGCGCTCCAGTTGGGTGACGCATCGCTTGTGGCGCCAGTGGATAAGCTGAGTGTCGTGGGCGTGGTGCTCTTTGCCTTCGTGATGCTTGGAGAGCGACCGCAGTGGCACCAATGGCTTGGGATCGCCATGGTGGCTGGGGGAGTGCTGTTGGTGGCCGTCCGTTCCAGTCCTGCCCCCTGAGTCGACCGGTGGTCGTCTTTTCAATCCGATGGCTGGGATGCGCTCGCCTCGACCTGCAGAATCATCCCGCAGATACCACCTAGAGATGTTTGCCAGAGGTAGGGGAGATAGCGAATCATCCAGTCGGCCTTCTGGAGGAGTTTCTCGGGTGGGCCATCGTCCGGAAGAGCCCTTAGCCAGTGGCTGATGCGAACTCGATCGGCGATGGGCCAGGGATGCACGGCCGGGCCTAGTCGTTCATCGATCTGGTCGATCCGAGAGCGATTGTTCGAGAGGTGCAGCTGCAAGATCGGGTCGGATGCGGGATCGGTGGAATCGACGATGCATCGAGCCAGTCGTTGAGCGGAACGCTCCAGGTGGTGCTGCAGCGCAATCCCGGAAGCTAGGCAGGATCGAAAGCGTTCCACCACCTGGGCGCATCGCAGGGCATGGAGGCGAAAAGCTTCCGGGGATGGGGTGAGGCGACTGGCGATGCGCGGGTGAGCGGTCAATTGGAAGGCCAAGGTGGCACGCCGTCCCAGTAGCTTCCACCACCGCGCCGCTTGCGGCTGATCCTTCCAAAGCGATTCCCATTCTTTCGCCCATCCATCCATCGACGATTCATCATACCCGTCGGGAGGTGGATGGCTGGGGAGCCAATTCGTTCTTGTGTGCTTCCAAAGCTCCATCTGACGAAGCATGGCATCTCGAGTCACCGCCATCTCCCTGGCGCAGGAAAAGAGTTCATGCCGAACTTCGGAAGGAGACTGATTGCCCAGGTACGAAGGGATATCCCACTCGAAGTCCACCGGAAACGGTTCGATAGGACCGGCGATAGCAAGGAGCGACTGAAGGGCATGTCGCTGAGCCGTATGGCGTGCGATCCAGAGGGGAGGATCGCATGGGATCAGCGATTCGGGCGGGATGGAGGCGGAGTCGGTCAGGCGACTTTGCATCGTGCTGGTCAGTTGCAGGTCGATTGCCTGGGAGGCTTCCACCGAGCCCAGCAAGTTCCATGCAGGGGCATCTGATACGATCTTGCCTGGAGCCGCCATCTGTTCCACCTTCGCGATGCGAAGGGAAAGGGGAGGATGAGTCCCATGCGACCGATCGAGATCTTTCTGGGTCAGCGAGCGGGTCCATGCGTGCTGTGGATGGGTTTCCTGCAGCGTGCGCAGGTGCATCACCAGATCGGCGATTCGTTCGATGCGGAGAAGTTCCAGCGTAGCGAGCTGGGCGGAGGGGAGGGTTTGAGCGGACGCGGCCGAGAGGTGCATTAGCTCCAGGAGGGTGGCTGCAAAGCAATCGCTCCCTGCCACCTGCGCCTCGGCTTCATCGGCTTCATACTCCAGGGGATGTGTCAGCCAGCCGAGCGATCGTTCGAAATGGGGGAGGATCTGGCGCCAGAGGGCACGAGGCAGGTGTCGGAAGAGCTTTGCGATGCGGGCAGGCCAGGCCAGCCGAAGATCGCGATCGACGGTTGCTTCGTCCAGCCATCGATCCATGGGGCTGACCTGGGTGGACCATTGGTGGGTACGCTGAATCGTCTGGCCGACGGCGGCCGCCATGCGGGCGGCCCAGCCTTGCTGAAAATGCCGCAGTTCGTGAGCCACCACCCCGGCCAGTTGGCGCTCGCTGAGCGACATCAGTAGGGGGAGTCCCAGCTGCACCACACGCAGAGGCTTCGAGGCAGACTTGGAAGCGGTCGAGGTGGATGGAATCCCCTGGGCGACGGTGCGGGATTGGGCGGAGGCATTGACCTGCAAGTCGAGAATGGCTGCGTCAGGGATTGGGGCCCCCAGCAAACCAGCCACCTCGTCCATCAGGCGGTAGAGCTCCGGCGCTTCGCTTCGTTCGATCCAGCGTTCGATCGGGGCGGAAACTGGTTTGGGAAGAGACCAATAGAGTTCCAAGGGAGCTGCTGCGATCCATGCCAGCGGCAGCAAAAGCAGCCATAGCAGCAGGCGAAAAGCGAACGAGTCGCTGAGGGCAGGCACTATCCAGATGGCAACCGTCAAAACCGCCATCAGGCTGGCCAAGGGAACGAGAAGCAGCATCAGGTGGACTGCACCCAAAGCGGCCAGTTGGCATCCTGCCAGTCCCAGGCGACGGAGGCTGCCTGGCTGCCAGTTGCTCCCGAGCTGCGGAGGGGTGTTCTGTCGGTGCCTCGTCTGCATCGATGGTTCCAAGTCGAGCGAGGGGGGGAACTGGATTCCCTGACACTTCATCGTATCGGTCTGGTCAGTCGCAGGGGGCTGGTCAAAGGCAAAAAACGGTCGCTGGTTCCTCTTGTGCCCCAAGAAGTGATTCGAGTCGCACGGCGTGGAAGCATCGCGGAGGGGGCTGGGTTTCGATTCGGGTCGATCTGGCGATCGGTTGGCAGTTGGTGATGCTCTGGTCAGAGTCTACAATCAAGATGGGTTGGTCAAGGTGGTATGGGATCGCCCTGTTTGGAGCGACGATCGATTTTCAAAAAGGCACATAGGCGCATCCGATGGCCAACGAATCTCAGGGGGTGGATGCGAAGACCTACGAGGATCTTCAGAGGCGGTACCATGAACTGGCGGAGCTGGCCGGTTCGTTGGCTCACGAGATCAAGAACCCGCTTTCTGTCATCCACATGAATGTCGATCTGCTCAGCGAGGAACTGGCCGAGTGCCAGTTTCCTGGCTTGCGTCGATCGATGGCCAAGGTCGACATGATCCGGCACCAGTGCGAGCGGATGGAGACCTTGTTGCGGGATTTCCTGAGGTACGCTCGGATGCGCGACCTGGAAATGACGCCGGGTGACTTGAACGAGCAGATCAACACGGTACTGAAGCTCTATCAGGCGCAGGCGACCAAGTCGGGTGTTGAGATCGTCCGTTATCTCGACCCAAACCTCCCCTCCATCATGCTTCACAGCGACTCCCTCCAGGCGGCTTTGATCAACCTGGTGAAGAATGCCTTGGAAGCGATGCCGGAAGGTGGGCAACTGGTGGTGCGAACCCACGCGACGGCGGGTGGCGTAGCGCTGGATTTGATCGACACCGGCTGTGGGATGGATGAGAACACCGCGATGAATATGTTCGAACCCTTTTACTCGACCAAGACGGGTGGTTCGGGGCTGGGGCTGCCGACTGCTCGAAAGATCATCGAGGCGCATGGTGGTCGGATACGGGTGCAGAGCGAACTGGATCGCGGGACGAAATTCGTTCTGGAGTTCCCGATGCCGGTGCGGTTGCGATGAATGGCAAGCGGGATGGCCAGGACGGATCGGGCGATCGATCCCGTCGGTGGATTCCCGGTGCGCGACTGGCCGATGGCGCCATCGAGGGGAGTTGGTGGCGCCCGGCGGAAGAAAACCAGGGCGGTTTGGATGGCGCGATTTTGTGCACGCTTTGCCCGCGTCATTGCGTCCTGAAGCCTGGGGATCGAGGGTTCTGCTTCGTGCGAGAGAATCGAGACGGCCGAATGGTGCTGAGCACCTTTGGTCGCAGCACGGGACTTTGCATCGATCCGATCGAGAAGAAGCCACTTTTTCATTTCTACCCGGGCACCAGTGTCCTTTCGTTGGGGACAGCAGGATGCAACCTGGGTTGCAAGTTCTGCCAGAACTGGGATATCTCCAAAAGTCGGCAGGTGGAGCGGCTGAGTGCGAAGGCCGAGCCGGATCAGATTGTGGCTGCCGCGCTCGAGCATCGATGCCGCAGCGTCGCCTTCACCTACAACGACCCGGTGGTGTGGGCCGAGTATGCGATCGCCACGGCGAGGGCGTGTCGGCAGGCCGGAGTTGCCGCCGTCGCCGTCACGGCCGGCTATATCCAGTCGGAAGCGCGAGGCCCCTTTTTTGAAGCGATGGATGCGACCAACATCGATCTGAAAGGGTTCACCGAATCGTTCTACTGGAAGACCACCTCAGCCCACCTGCAACCGGTTCTGGAGACGATCCAGCATGTCCATCGCGAAACCGACTGCTGGATGGAATTGACCAACCTGATGATCCCTGGGGCCAACGACTCCCCAGACGATTTTCTGAGGATGTGCGAGTGGATCCTTGCGAACGTCGGGGATCAGGTACCACTACATCTGACTGCATTTCACCCCGATTTCCGGATGAGGGATCGTCCCCCCACGCCTCTGGAAACTCTTCTGGAAGCGCATCAGACCGCCATCGGTTGCGGACTGAAGTATGTCTATATTGGCAATGTGGCCAACGACCATCAGTCGACCTCGTGCCCAGATTGTGGGGATCGGGTGGTGCGTCGAAGCGGCTACACGGTCGATGCATATCACCTGACCGATGGGAACTGCAGTCGCTGTGGCGGCGCCATCGCAGGTCGCTGGGGGGCTGTGGTGGGTCGCTGGGGGGCTCGTCGTCAGCCGATTTCCATCGCAACTCCAACTTCCTCTCCTCAAGGACTACAAGGCATGCAGCCGTCGAACCCCTCGATGACCCTTCCCGAATGGACCATCGATCAATGGAACGTCGTCCATCGACAAGCAGCGCGGTGGTTGGCTCTTTCTGCCATGCAACAGACGATGCCTGGCGAGCCGGCTTCGGAGGAACTGTCCGAGCTGGCGGGAGTGGAGTTGGAGGGATGCTTTGTCAGCGTCCGTCGCGGAAAGCTGTTGCGCGGGTGTTGCGGCAGTTTGGGGCGAGGCCGGTTGGAGGATCTGCTGCGCACCAGTAGCTACCGCACCGCATGCGAAGACCATCGCATGGCCTCGCTGTCTCCCGTCGAGCTGCAGTATTTGGACCTGGATGTCACCGTTCTGGGGCCCTGTGAGCCGCTGGTGGGCAATGCCGATCAGTGGCCAAGTCAGATCGTGCTGGGAACCCATGGCCTGCGATTGCGATACGGCGATCACCAGGGGGTGTTGCTGGTGTCGGTGCCGATCGAACAAGGGTGGAATGTCGAGCAATTCCTAGGGGGGCTATGCCGGAAAGCGGGACTGCAGGAAAGAGCCTGGAAGGAATTGCCGGTGAAGGTGGAGCGGTTTGAGGGGCGGGGTCACGCAGCGCCCCTGATCGATGCATTGCCGGAACTTCCCAAGTCGATTCGACGGGGCACCATCCATCCGGATCAAGTGAAGAATCTGAGGGCCTTGGTGGGGAGCAACATGCTGGCGATCGCGCAGGGAGCCACGCCATCGTACACCGCTCCCGATCTTCCCGACGGGACGGTTCAGGGATTGGTGCTTTCGTTGTGGGAGGAAGGGGCACAAAGCGCCATGGCTCACCTGATCCGGCTCAGTTTGCGCCCCGGAGTCCCACTGCAATCGACTCTCTTTGAGTTGGCCAAGACCGCGTCGCAGATCCTCCAGCAAGCGAGCACCGGTCGGCATCTGCAGATTCAGTTGGAGCTGGCGGTGCTGACCGATCCGGTTCCGATCGGTGGGACGCTGGCCAACGAACGATGGGCGGGCCGGACACCCTCGGTGGCCGACCTGGAGGCAAGTGGTTTGGATTGGCGCGGGCACGATCCTGGGCGACGCGCGATTGTCGCCATGCAGGGAGGAGAACGGGTATCGGTCGCGTGGGACGCTTTCTCCACACCCGATGCCCTCATCGATCAGGGGCTCCAGCATCTGACGCGGCGTGCGGCAGCCGTGACGATTTATTCGATGGCGGTCGTCGCCACCAGGCCGCAGGGAATCGCGACCAGTGCGGCGGCAGCTCAGACAGGTCCTGGGATCCGCCCCCCTGCCGTGGCAGGTAGCTTTTACCCGGCGACCCAAGAGGAACGATGGCACGGGGAGGCGCCATGGATCGTTCAGGCACCCTCCCAGCGGCAGTCGGTGCTGGCCGCCATGGTGCCTCATGCAGGCTGGGGTTACTGCGGCAAGATTGTCAGCGAGCTGTTTTCGTCGATCGATCTTCCCAAGTCGATTTTGCTGATTGGGCCCAAGCACACGCGGGAAGGGGTCGACTGGGCGGTCAGTCCGCATCGAGCCTGGGAGATCCCCGAGAGCGCTCCGATGGAAGTCGACCTGTCGCTCACCGAGCAGATCGCCACGCATGTCACCGGGATGCAATTGGATGTGGCGGCTCATCGCAGGGAACACGGAATCGAAGTGCTCCTGCCGATGCTGAAGAGATGGAGCCCATCCAGTCGCATCGCAGCGATGGTTTTGGCAGATGCTTCGTGGAGTGAGATTCAGAGGGCAGCGGTGGAGCTAGCCGAGGTGATTCGCCTGCAGCCGGTCCGACCGCTGTTGGTGGTCTCCTCGGATTTGAATCACTATGCAGCGGAAGCCGAGAACCGAAGACGCGATGCGCTGGCGCTGGAAGCGATTCAAAGGGGGGATCCCGAACAGTTGCTGGCGGTCTGTCGCGAGCAGCGGATCAGCATGTGCGGAGTCATCCCGGCGGCGCTGGTGATGGAGACGCTACGGCAATTGGGCTGTGATGCTCGATGGCACCTGCAACGCTACGCTACCAGCGCCGATGCGGGGGGAGATCCCCGCCGGGTTGTCGGCTATGCGGGAGGTTTCTGGCTAGATGGATCCAGTCAGCCACAAGCCCAGGAGGCTCGATCCGAATGACCAAAGCAGCCTCCAACCTGCGGCTTCGGCCAAGTAGCGCCGCAGAACAGTCCTGTGGGGAGATAACCGCTTGAAACGAACAAAGCGCTGGGATGCCGACCACTGGAAGAGAAAATTTCGGCAGGCTGCTTGGGGCGTCCTCTGGGGGATGGAGGGGCAGTCGAGCTTTTTGGTTCATGGAGTGATGACCGCGGCCGTAGTGGTTCTTGCAGCATGGCTCCAGTGCACTTTGTCCGAATGGTTGCTGCTGATTCTTTGCATCGGTGGTGTGGTGACTGCGGAGCTATTCAACAGCGCGCTGGAGTGGATGGCGCGGGGCTTGTGCCGGGAGCAGAACGCGGAACTGGGGAGGGGCCTGGATATCGCCAGCGGTGCCGTGCTGGTGGCTTCTATCGCCTCGGCCATCGTGGGGTTGGTGATTCTGGGTGGCCGGTTGCTGTCGCTGCTGGGCTTTGGGGCGAACCCATGAAGGCGACGCGTGGCCAGCCTGGATCCGGCTGTTCGATCGGAAAGCTGCCATGCCTCCGCTGCGGGCTCGTTGTTCCCCGACCTGACTTCTCATAGAATCGGGACCTTGCCCGGGATGCTTCCACCTGCGGCTGTAGCCGCGATCATCCAGGAGCGACCATGGAGTCGGGATGATCGACTGGATGCGGCCGGTTGACTGATTGGTTTCAATGGTTGCATGGGGGACCGCCGATGCTCCGAAGAATCGTCTCGATCGCGCTCGTGGGGCTCTGGTTGGCTCCCCAGCTTTCCCCCTTACAAGCTCAAGGAGCTCCGCCGGTGAAGGACCCTCAGTCGGCTCGTTGGACGATCGTGCTGCATGGTGGCGCAGGCGCAGATCCGGACCGATGGTCCGATGAAATGAAGCGGGATCGTCTGGATGGTCTGCGATCGGCGCTGCGCGCCGGTGTGGATCGGATCCAGGAGGGCGGCGAGGCGATGGAGGTCGTGGAGACGGTGGTGCGGGTCCTGGAAGATCACCCGGGATTCAATGCTGGGCGCGGCGCGGTGCTCAATGAATCGGGGGATGCCGTCCTGGATGCCTCCATCATGGATGGACGCGATCGCAGCAGTGGAGCGATCGCCGGCGTTCGGACGATTCGCAATCCGATCACCGCAGCGCGACGGGTCATCAGCGACACACGCCATGTGCTGTTGATCGGTGATGGTGCAGACCAATTTGCCCGCTCGATCGGCCTGGAGCAGGTGGGGCCGGAGTACTTCAAAACACCCGAGCAGATCGAGAAGTGGCAACAGTGGAAGGCGAGGCAGGAAGACCAGCGAAAGACTTCCCGGCATCCCTTGGCGGTCGATGACCCACTATTCTATTTGGGAACTGTCGGCTGTGTGGTGCTGGACGCGAAGGGAAATCTGGCTGCGGGCACCAGCACGGGCGGGCTGCTGGGCAAGCAGTATGGTCGAGTCGGGGATTCGCCGATCATTGGAGCTGGGACATTTGCTGACAATAAAACGTGCGCCATCAGCTGCACCGGGACCGGAGAGTATTACATCCGCAACGTGATCGCCGCCACGATCGCCGCCAAGATGGAGTACGCCAAAATGGAGCTCTCACAGGCAGCCGAGGAAGCGATCCACCAAATCCTTCCCGAGGATTCGGGCGGGTTGATCGCAGTCGATCGGCAAGGGAATGTGGCGATGCCCTTCAACACTCCAGGGATGGCGCGCGGGGTGGCCGATAGCGGTGGGCGCATGGAGGTGGGCTTGGGAAAGATGATGACCCAGTGAAGGCGAGGCGGAAGGCTTGCGTTCGACCGCGGGGAAACAAGTGAGGATCGGAATGCGGTTTCAGGGTCGAGTCGTGATAGTGACGGGCGGCGCGATGGGGATCGGCGGCGGGTGCTGCGAGGTCTTCGCACGCGAAGGGGGCCGCGTGGCGGTCATCGATCGAGATGTCAAAGCAGCCGAATCGCGCTTAGCGTCGCTTCCTGGTAATGGACACCAGCACTGGCAGGTGGATGTGGCGGATGCGGATCGGTTGGAGGAAGTGATCCACCAAATCGCGCAGGTTTTTGGCCGCATCGACTGCTTGATCAACAACGCTGGAGTCCATCCGCCAGAATTGACGATTGAGCAGATGACATCGGCCGAGGCGCTTCGGGTACAGCAGGTGAACTTCTTGAGCACCTACGCAGCCTCGCGGGCGGCGATGGAGCATTTGAAGAAGACGCGAGGCACGATTGTCAACATGAGTTCGATGACCGCTGTGCTGGGGCAAAAAGGTTCGACTGCCTACGCCGCCAGCAAAGGCGCCCAGCTCAGTTTCACCAAGGCGCTGGCCCTGGAAGCAGCTCCCTACGGCGTGCGAGTCAACGCGATTCTCCCCAGCAATGTCGATACTCCGCTGATGCGTCAGTGGGCAGCGACCTTGCCCGATGCCCAAGCCGCACTGCAGCGGATCGCTGCTTTGCAACCCCTGGGAAGGATGGCGCAGCCTTCCGAAATCGGAACGATTGCCCTGTTCCTGGCGACCGAAGACAGCAGCTTTCTCACCGGCCAGGGAATCGAGGCCGACGGCGGAGCGGCGCTCGATTACTGAATAGCTCCCCTGTAGGCAGGCCGATTTCTGGAATTTCGCCGTCGGCCGCTTCTCTGACGACGGCACGCCTCCTACGATTTCCCGCGATAGGTTGTAGATGAGGGTGCAGGCTAGCCTCCCATGAACGGGCGGTGCTCACCCAAGATGGCTTCTGGAGAAAGGGCGCCGTCCCATGGACCGTTGGTTTGATTGCGAAGGGTGGTGGGAGCAGACGCTGCTGGGTCGCCAAGCGATGGATCATCTGCAGATTTCTTGGAAAGAAGGAGAGCTTCTGGGGAGCGGCCACGATTGCGTTGGGCTTTTTTCCCTGGATGGCGTCATGACCAACGACGGGCTGATCGACATGACCAAAAGCTATGCCGGCAAGCACCGAGTCCGTTACGTCGGGACGTACGATGGCGAGGGATTGATGCAGGGGACCTGGAGGCTGACCGGACAGCATGGACCCTGGGTGATTCGGTTGCGTCGCCACCGATCGACCCAAGAATCGGAGATCGCCGAAATGCGTCCACAGCAGCAACCAGCCGGTTCCTAGCCGATTCTCTTTCCGGGTAGGGCTCAACGACTACCTGTTGGGATTCTGGACCGCGGATTCAATCGGACACATTGGCTTGCCGCTTTCGGCTGCCCAATAAAACGGCTACTAGGCGTTGATACGAACGGGGTGTGTGAGCTGGTTTGGTGTTCCAAGAGGATCCTGGATTCCGAGTGATCTGAAGGTCGCGAAGTTTGGCGATGCGGGACTCCCTTAGCCAATAGGAATAACCTCGCTACACTTAGCGTAGTCGTATTGGTTTGCAGCCTGCTGCCGGCTTTCTGCTTCTCTTAGGTTCGGAGACCTCCTCAATGACTCGGTGTCGTCTTGCCTCTTGGATTATGTTGCTCGGGTTCGCGTGCCTGCTTCTTTGGGTGGAGCGAGCCCGAGCGTGTACGGGCATCACGTTGCGGGCAAAGGATGGTGCGGTGGTGTTTGGGAGGACGCTGGAGTGGGGGGCGTTTGATCTCAATTCACGCCTGGTGGTGGTGCCCAGGGGCCTGGAATTCCAGAGTCGGTTGCAGGATGGGAAGCTAGGTCTTCGCTGGAAGGGGACCTACGGTGCTGTCGGACTGGACGTTCTCGAGAAGAACTATCTGGTGGATGGCATGAACGAGAAGGGGTTCGCCGTGAACGTCTTTTACCATCCCGGCTTTGCCGAGTATGGGGCTGTGGACCGATCCAAAATTTCTTCGACCATCGAAGTGCTCGATCTGTGTCAGTACCTTCTGACCACGTGCGCGACAGTGGAGGAAGCTAGGAAGGCCACGGCGGGAGTTTCGGTAACCGCGGCTGTCGAGCCGGCTATTGGGATCGCACCTCCAGTCCATCTGATCGCGACGGAACCCAGCGGAAAGGCGATTGTCATCGAGTTCACCAAAGGAGTGACTCAGATCTACGACGCGCCCTTGGGAGCGATCACCAATGCGCCCAACTACGACTGGCATATCACCAATCTTCGAAACTACCTGAATCTTTCGCCCGTGGGGATTCCCGATAGGAACATTGAGGAGCTGAATTTCCGGCCGCTGGGAGGTGGTAGTGGGATGATCGGCCTGCCTGGGGACTTCACGCCTCCTTCCCGTTTTGTGCGAGCGGTGGCTTTCTCGAAGACAGCACGCTCGACCGACACGGGTGCCGAGACGATGGTGGAGCTGTTTCGCATCTTGGATAACTTCAACGTTCCTTTGGGGGCGGCCGAGGGAGAGGGGCAGGTGAAGACCCAGGGAATGCGAAGCTCGACCATTTGGACAACCGCTTACGACACGAAGAATCTGGTGTTGCGGTACCACACCCAGCACAACCGACGGATTCGTCAGGTGGATCTGAAGAAGATCGATTTCACCAAGGCCGGGGAACTGGTTCGTTTGCCCCTGGATAAGGAGAAGAACGAAGACATCGAAGAGGTGTCGCCAAGTCCTTAGCTACCCGTTCTGCGTCGCGAAGCGGCTTCAGGGTCGAAGGAAGGGACCGCCGACCACGGACCGAGGCGTGGTTGGCGAGAGGCTTCCAGTTGGGTCTCGATCTTCGCAAGACGGCGATCTGCTGGCATGGCTGTTGTCCAGCGCTGGCCTGAAGTGCGATGACCGACGTCGATCGATCGGCGCCAGGGTGGCCTGGAAGCATTCGGAAGACCGATCCGGGATGTGGTTGGGATTTCTAATTTCTCTGGCAAGCCCATTGAATCTCCGTTCTTCGTCCATCGTAGTGAGTCGATCCGAGTGCAGCTTCCCAATCTCCCCTCCCTGCTCTGGATCGCCTATGCTTGCCTGCTTCTTCCATGGGTGGCTTGGCGATCCCGCCGAGTGCTTCGCCTGTTGATGGCCGACCCGTCCCAGGAAATCCGCTGGAATTCCGCAACGATTTGGCGGCGCAACCTGAGTCAGGCAGCGATGCTGGGATTGCTCTCCTGGATGGTAGGGAACACGTTCGGATTTTTCGTCAGTTGGCCAGTAAAGCCGTGGCACGACTGGTTGGCGGCTACCTTGCTGGCGCTGCTTGCTTGCTTGTCGTTGCGAGCGGTTTTGCTTCGGTGGATCCGCAGCGATCCGGAGCGGCTGAAGCTGAGTCGGTGGATGGAGCCGCGGGGTGGCGGCCAAAGATGGCTGCGTCGTTTGGCGATCGTGGTTGCAAGCGTCAGTCACGAGATAGCCTACCGAGGTGTCGGGTTGGCGATTCTCAGCTATTCAATGGGTAGCAAGCCACTGGCGATTCTTCTCAGCGTTCTCGTCTACGCATTGCTTCACGCAGCACAGGGTTGGCGATCGATGATCGCCATTGCAGGATTCGCCCTCATTCAGCATGGGTTGGTGTCCTACACCGGATCGCTCTTCCCCGCGATTTTGGTCCACGCCATCTACAATCTTCTGGTAGTCGAATTCCGAAGTCTGCAGACCCACCAGTTTGACTTCTCAAGACCGATCGGCAAGCCTGAGCCTTGACGAGAGCATTCGATCCGATGTGGAGTGGGCAGGATCGCGACGGGTGGGCCGCAAGGAACGATGGTTCGCTCCGCTGCGACTCCCGCACGGAGCCTCGGCTTGGTCGCTTATGGACGGCGTTGCAGGTTGATTTTGGTCGGCAGTCGGCGCTGCGTCGATTCGATCGGCAGTGCTCCGCAGCCATCCATTGCTCAGGCAGGCGACCGTAGAAGCGCCGGCGGGACGTTATGCGGGGTGGGGCAGTCAGTCTTGAGTTGGCCGCCAATCGACCAAGTGCATTTCGACTTTTTGCATCCCACCGAAGTCGTTGATGACCGGCTTGAAAACGATATCGTGCGGGCGGTTGGTATCCTGGAGTGATGGAATCCACTCCGCTTGACCGAAAGCGACTCCCCGCAGCGTGGTTCCATGTTGTTTCCATCGCATGCTACAGTGCCGATCTCCGCTGCCCAGTGGTTTGGCAGGTTCGGCAAGGTAGACTCCGGTCGCCGCCAGAAGAGGTCTAGGGTTTCCTTGTCCGAAGGGGGCTAGCTGTTCCATGGTTTTGACGGTGGCCAGATCCAGCATCCCCAGTGGCGCTTCGGCATCGATTGCGATTTCGGCTTGGGGTGTCTGGCTACCCGACTGCATCGCAACCTGTTCGCAGAGCGCCGCGCGGAACGCGGCAACTCGCGACTCCTCAATCCGCAATCCAGCAGCGGCAGCATGGCCACCGCAACTGACTAGCAGGTCGCGACATCCTTTGAGTCCTTCATGGAGATTGAAATAGCTCGGGGAACGGCCCGAACCTGTCCCAGGTTTTTGTGCGAGGGGATCCAGAGCGATCAGCACGGTGGGTCGATGGTATTTTTCCGCGATCTTTCCAGCGACCACGCCGATCACCCCCAGATGCCACTGAGGGCTAGCCAGAACGAAAGCGGGCGATTGCTCTAGATCCATCTGCTCTTTGATCTGTTTGACCGCCCCTAGATAGACACTTCGCTCCAGGGTATTTCGGTCCTCGTTCAGCTTTCCCAGGTACTCTGCCAGGGCGGTAGCTCGCTGCGGATCTTCCGTCGTCAGCAATTCGATCGCTAACTGGGCTTGTCCCAATCTGCCGGCTGCATTCAGGCGAGGTGCTAAGGTGAAAGCGATGTCTTCGCTGTCCAGTCGTCCCTTTCCTGCCAGTCGATTTGCCTGTTTGAGGGCGGCGATCCCGAGGCAGGGTTTTTGTGCCAGGCTAATCAGGCCGTGGTGGACTAGGGTTCGGTTTTCTTCGATCAGTGGGACGACGTCGGCCACGGTGCCAATGGCAGCCAGTCCGACGGCCGACAGCAGGTAATCGCGCAGTTGGGGAGTGACGCGCTGCGCCTGACAGTGCCTCTGACAGAGCGCCCAGGCGACCTTGAAGGCAACGGCAGCGCCGCACAGCCAGGGAAATGGGTAGCCATCCAGACCCGGATGCACGATGGCTGCGGCATCGGGGAGTTGCTCCCCCATCGCGTGATGGTCGGTGATGATCAGCCGTGCACCGCGCTGGCGGCAGTACTCCGCTTCCCGGAGCGAAGCGATTCCGCAGTCGACCGAGACGATGGTCGATTTGCCATGATCGATCAATCGTCCCAGCGATTCCAGGCTCAGTCCATAGGGGTCTTCCAGGCGATTGGGGACATAGTAGTCGACATTACCACCGATCAATCGAATCGCTCGAACAAGGATCGCGGCTGCCGTCATGCCGTCCGCATCGTAATCGCCGTAGACGACGATCGCCTCCCCTGCTGTTACCGCTTGGTGCAGCTGCTCGACAGCCTCAGCCACTCCGGGCAGTTGGAGCGGATCACGAAGATCATTTAGCTTGGGAGTCAAAAAAGAAGCGACGCGGATGGGATCTTCCATGCCGCGTCGCAACAAGAGTTGAGCGATGATAGGGGAGATGTTGGCGGACTGAGCCAGAGCATCGACGCGCGCTAGATCCACCGGTTCCAGCCGCCACCGTTTGCTCATGCCACCTTCGCCGTCGCCGTGCGGCGCCCTATTACTTTCGCTTTTCGATATGCAGCGTCACTCGTCGAAGACGAGGGCAGTATTTCTTCAACTGCAGCTTTTCTCCTCCAGGACGGCGATAGAGGGTGTAGTTGATGTCGCCGGTTTCCTGGCAAACCAAAAAGACAGTTTCTTTCTTTTTCTTGCTCTTGGCCATGTTGGACCACTACCTGAAGGAGAATGCGATACCTTTCGTTCGGATCCAGTTGCCGCGGGTCGCTACACGGCTACGGGAACCCCAAAGTATAGGAAACGGAGGGGCCCATCGGCTAGATCAAACCAATCGAATCCTACAGGAATCCCCTCGTGAGGGTGGGTTTCCCTGGTCGTGACCCTCTGTTCCGCTGAGGATCTCCCCTGCGGGGTCCCGTTGATTGCTTGTCACTGGTCGGTCTCCCCGTAATGCCAGCATTCGAAAGGTGGATGGCACCGATTGAGAAAGGTGGGTGGCACCAATTGGGGAAAGCAGCCTATTGGAGGGGTGTCTTTGGGTGGGGTAAGGATGCCAGCAAACCGCTCCGGACTTTTCCAAAGAAGGGGAAACAGCTCCCTATCCCTTGGGTTTGGTCGGTCTCCCCGTAATGCCAGCATTCGAAAGGTGGATGGCACCGATTGAGAAAGGTGGGTGGCACCAATTGGGGAAAACGACCCAGAAGGGGGGGCTGCGGGTCTGCGGTGGTCCAAGCCATGAACCTGTAGTTCGGTTGATGGCTTTGGAAAAACCTCCCCATCGTACACCTTAAATCACTGCGAGGAATCTATTTCCTCCCTCGGCAAAGAAGTGGTTCTGGGGCGTTGGTCGGCTCCTCCTAGAGCCCAGGCTTGGGTGGCTTGATCGGCGCCTCCCAGGACGCGGTTCCTGTGGCGTTGATTTTCCGCCGGAACACTTTGTCTCCGCAGGTGACCATGAGGATGTTGCGTTCCTTGCCCGAAAGGACGACGTTCGCGAGGGGGCCTGGTTGGGGTTTGGAGAAGATGAAGTTGGTTCGGCCTAGTTGGTCGAGCACCTGGAGGCCGTACTCGGAGGCGACGTAGAGTCGGCCTTCGGTATCCATCGCCATGCCATCGGCCCATCCTGTTAGTTTGGCATCGTCTTTGTGCAGATAGCCGTAGGTTTGTCGGTAAGCCAGGGAGCCATCGGACTGGATCTGGTAGCAGTAGGTAAAGTTGCTTCGTGAGTCGGCTACGTGGAGTAGCGTCTGGTCGGCAGATGCGATCAGTCCGTTCGGGAAGTCCAGCCCCGAGTCGACTTCACGTTTGGGGCCTTCGGGCAGCGGGACATACCACAACTTCTTGTTGCCAGGATCGGTGTAATAGAGTCCATGGGGCAGTACCACCAGATCGTTGCACGATGCATCTTCGGCGACCACCTCTTCCTTCCCTTCCATCGTGTAACGCACAATTCGCTTGCGTCCCCCCTGGCATCCATAGAGTTTCCCGTCGGGCCCCATCATCAGACCACTGACGCCCCCGGTGTCCTTCGCGAACTCGGTCACTGTTCCTTCCGCATCGACGCGGAAGATCTGGTTGCGCGGCACATCGACAAAGAACGTCGATCCCTCCGGTCCGATCGCAGGTCCTTCGGTGAATTGGTGACCCTGGCTGACCAGTTGCCAGCCTTCTCCAGGGATCATCAGTTGCATGCGAGCCTTGGGGCCTTCGCTGGCGGTGATCGGCTTGGGGTAATCCCGCCAAAGCCATCGCATGGCGTCGGGGAGGATCGCTGCGGCATGCTTGGCGTTGTGTCCCCCGTTGCCCCAGATGTGATGGACGTCGTATCCGCTATAGCGCAGGGCCGACAGCATGCTCTGGTTGGCCATCCACCAATCGCCCGCGTAGATATTCAGATCGCGATCTCCATCCTGCAGAAAAACCCGCAACGGCTTCGGCTCGCACTTGCGGATCAGCGTCGGAAAGATGTCGGCACCCCGGAGTCCCACGTAGGTACCGATCGTGCTGAGCACCCGACGAAACTGATCCGGTCGCTCCCAGGCGGCATTGAAAGCACAGATCGCGCCGGAACTGGCCCCCGCAATCGCTCGATCATTCGGATCCTCGCTGATCTTCACCCGCTTGTTGACCTCCGGAAGGATCTCCTCGATCAGAAACCGTGCGTAGCGATCTCCCAGACTGTCGTACTCGAAGCTACGGTTGAAACGGGGTTGGGCCTGATCGTTGGGAGAAGGGACCTGACCATGGTCGATGAAGATGCCGATGGTGACCGGCATCTGCCCGGCATGGATCAGGTTGTCCATCACCACTGGGAGTTTCCAACCTTGCGCCATCCCCAGACCATCCTGCACAATCATCGCGCAGGCTGGCTGGTCCCCCTGATACTGCTGAGGGACATAAAGCCAGTAGTTGCGAACAGTACCTGGGTAGATGTTGCTTTTCCAGGGAAAGGGGCCTTCGATTTTTCCCTTGGGCACCCCCGGTTGCTCGACCGAATCCGGATGCTCCGGATAGGACTCATCCTGAGCCATCCCAGGGGCTACGTTCCAAGGGAGCAAGGAAACCAGCAGAAGCAACAGTCGCGAGAGAGTAGGCGTCATGAGGGAGGTCCTTCAAGAGGGAGAGGCGGCCAAAGCCCAGGTCGGCTCATGGTCTCCAAACAGGCTAACCCATCGGATGCCACTCGACCACCAGGGCCCACCCATGCCGTCGATGAACGGAGCGACAGTCAGGCCCCCAGCCACAAATCGAATCCCTCCACGATCCTGCTCGCAGTCCCGCCCCCTGCAACGGTCGCTGTCGCTGGGCTATCCTGAGCTTTCGCTCGCTCGCCTGGAGGCAACGGCTTCCGGAAGCAGGAAATCGCTTGTTGCAACAACAGTTGTTCGGACGAGTATTTGGGCGACCCGGATCCCTTTGCACCATTGATGGAGGTTGACATGCAATGCGCCCCGCAACCATGGCTGGCGTCCCTGCTTTTCCTGGGGCTCCTGATCGCTCCACTCCAGGCAGGCGATGAGCTCTACCAACTGGGGGCCGATTCCCAGCCTAAAGAGGGTGTGCCCGCTGGGAAGGTGACCGATCACGTCTGGAAAAGCGAGATCTTTTCTGGGACGATTCGCCGCTACTCGGTCTATGTTCCTGCCCAGTACGATGGTTCCCAACCCGCAGCGGTGATGGTCTTCCAGGATGGGCATGCGTATGTCGATCCCAACGGCCAGTTCCGCGCGACCGTCGTGATGGATAACCTCATCCATGCCCGACAGATGCCGGTCACCATCGGCATCTTCATCGATCCAGGGCACAAGAAAGAATCGCTCCCCGAGAAACGGGGCTGGCAGCCCACACCTGAGAACCGCAGTTTTGAGTACGACACTCTGAGCGATCAGTATGCAAGGTTCCTTCTGGAGGAGATCCTTCCGGAAGTCGCCAAGCAGTATCGGCTGACCGACAACCCAGACCTGCGCGCGATTTGCGGCATCAGTTCGGGCGGGATCTGCGCATTTACCGTCGCCTGGGAAAAGCCGGATCACTTCCGCAAGGTCATCAGCCATGTCGGAAGCTTTGTCGACATCCGTGGTGGTGATCACTACCCATCGTTGGTGCGCAAAGGAAAGAAGCGACCGATCCGTGCCTTCCTTCAGGATGGATCAGGGGACCTTGATAACCAACACGGCAATTGGCCGCTGGCCAATCAGCAGATGGCTGCCGCTCTGAAATTCTCCGACTACGACTACCAGTTTGTCTATGGAGAAGGTGGACACAACGGCATTCACGGGGGTGCAATCCTACCGGATGCCATGCGTTGGCTATGGCGAGACTGGAAGGAACCTGCAAGCCAGTGAGGCAAGTGGAGCGTGCGGGTGCAGCCTCTTCAGAAACTACTGGTTCCCATTCAGCCCTTTGGGACGGCAAGGAGTCGATGACCGATGACGGAAGCATGGAAGATCGCCGGTGTGCAGATGGACGTGACGATCGGTGATACTCGAGCCAATCTGGCAAAGATGCTGGAGTGGTTTCAGTCGCCATCCCTTGCCGAGTGCCGGTTGGTGGTGTTTCCCGAATGCGCGCTGAGCGGCTATTGCTTCCAGTCGCTGCAGGAAGCGATGCCGTATACCGAGCGGCTGGATGGTCCGGCGGTGGAGGCGTTCACGAGGGCTTGCCAGCAAGGGAATCGGTGGGTCGCCTACGGATTTCTTGAACGAGGCGACTCGGGCGAGATCTACAACAGCTTGGCCCTGGTCGGTCGGCAGGGGCTCCAGGGAGTCTATCGCAAAGTGCATCTGCCCTATCTGGGGATCGATCGGTTTGTCACCCGTGGCCCCGATCCTTTTCAGGTGCATCACATCGATGGACTCTGCGTCGGGATGCACATCTGTTATGACGGGTCGTTCCCCGAAGCGTCGCGCGCCATGGCGCTCCAAGGCGCCGACCTCCTGCTGCTGCCGACCAACTGGCCTCCCGGAGCCGATACTTTCGCTCGTTACCTCCCCAACGCCCGCGCTCTGGAAAACAACTGCTACTTCATGGCCGTCAATCGCGTCGGAACCGAACGAGGATTTCGATTCATCGGGCAAAGCCGTCTGTGCGATCCCAACGGGCATGCTCTGGCGGATGCCGACGAAAGCTCCCAGATGGCCATCATCGGACAGATCGATCCTGCCAAAGCCCGCCAGAAGCGCTTGGTGCGAGTCCCAGGGGAACATGTCATCGACCGTTTCGCCGATCGCCAGCCAGAATACTATGGAAAACTAGTAGAGCCGCATCGATTGGAACGTCGTGTCGATGACTGACTCCCAGTAGCCCCCGGCACGGACCCTATCGCTTTCCTTCCTTCCACCGGACCTCCGCATGAATGCCCCCGACGATACGATCTCCGAAGGTGATTCGGAGCATCCATCGCCCGCTTCCAACGAAACCCATCGACCGTTCCCCAGGCGACCGAGTCTTCAAGGGGAGATCGCACGGATCCTCGAGGCACATCCAAGGGTGCAAGTGGAGATCGGAAGCGGTAAAGGGCTTTTTCTGGTCAACGCGGCGTCCCGCCAAAACGATGTCTACTGGGTTGGCGTGGAACTGGCGGCCAAGTACGCGGCGATGGCGCAGCGGCGGATCGAACGATCGGGATTGAGCAATGCGGTCGTCTACTGCGGCGATGGTGTTGCTACGGTCTGCGATCTACTCCCCGAGGGGCGAATCGAGGCGATCCATGTCTACTTCCCAGATCCCTGGTGGAAGGCCAGGCACAAGAAACGCCGTGTCCTGCACGCGCCGATGCTGCAGGGGATCGAACGCGCGTTGCAGCCAGGAGGGGCGTTCCACTTCTGGACCGACGTGTCCGACTACTTCCAGTCGACGCTGGAGCTGATCGCAGCGACCACCCGTCTGCAAGGTCCTCAGTACGTTCCCGAATCTCCCGTCGAACACGATCTAGATTACCTGACTCACTTTGAGCGGCGGACGCGGCTGAACGGGCTTCCCGTCTACCGTTCTCTTTTCACGAAGGTTTCCAGTTGAGCTACTGGCTGGGGGGGAAGTAGGTTCTCTGCGACCTGAGCAAGCCTGGAACCGACAGGTTCGAGCAGTCAGAAGGCAACCAAGCCACCGGCATCCGCCAGCGACAGAAGGATGTCGGAAGACGAATATTTTTTTCCGATGCGCCCTTCGTGACGCCACCGTTCGCTTTTTGGCACGCTGCTTGCAATTGTCTTTCCGCTGTCTAAGTCACTTGCTGCCAGTTTGACAGCAGCTGCCTGCAAGTTGCAGGCGCTGGTCAGCGGGACGGACGCCGAGCTCGATCCGGCCAAGCGTTTCGAGGGTTGTCCTTGAGGAGGGACTGAAGATGAAGTGCAACAATCACAACAGTCGTCCGATGCCAA
Organism: Pirellulaceae bacterium; assembly: GCA_044371425.1. Lineage (GTDB taxonomy): Bacteria > Planctomycetota > Planctomycetia > Pirellulales > Pirellulaceae > JBEISR01. The sequence continues at coordinate 246,865 of JBILTR010000005.1, forward strand.
TGAGCCTGCAGGATTGGGCGAGCGAGGTGGAGCAGGTGATGGACCGCGTCTTTGGACGCACGGTTCCCGGTGGTGCGGGAACGACGTCGGCGGGCAGCAACACGTCCGCCGGCTCCTTCGTGCCAGCGATGGATGTATCGGAAAGTGAGACGGAGTTTCTGGTGCATCTGGATCTTCCGGGAGTCAAACTGGAAGACGTAACGGTCGAGATCCATGACGATCGGCTGACGGTCCATGGCAAACGGCACGGCGTCTGCCAGAGCGAGGGGGCTCAGGTGCATCGCGTTGAGCGGATGGTTGGGGAGTTCACGCGTCGCGTGGCCCTTCCCAAGACGGTCGACCAAGACAAGGTGCAGGCTCGTTTCGAGCATGGTGTGCTGCACATCCATCTTCCCAAGCTGGTCAAAAATCAGCCGCGGAAGATCGAAGTCCACGGTTGATCGCAGCCAGCCGCCCACCGGATGGGGTAGTCACTGCTTGAAAAATCGCGTGGGGCCGACCGGAAAAGGTCGGCCCCTTTTTCTCTTGTCCCCCAAGTGGTTTCGGGGCTTCATGAAGGCTTTTTTTGTTCCTCCAATGTCTGACCGGCTGTTTTGGACCATAATGTCCTGGCAGGTGGACAGGGGTGTGGTCGGAAGCTGGGTCCGCGCGCCGACGACATCGGCTGGCTGGGTCGATCAAAAGTCTGGAGAACGAGGCGAAAAGGCGGGACGTGAACGACGAGGCTGCGCTGATCCAATCATCTTTGTCGGGGGACTCCTCGGCCTTTGGCGTGCTGGCCCAGCGCTATCAGGATCGCCTTTACTCCGCCATGATCCCAGTGGTAGGCAGCGCCGACGAGGCGGAGGACGTGGTCCAGGAGGCATTGATCCAGGCCTATTTGAAGCTGGATACTTTCCAGCAAAATTCTCGCTTCTTCACTTGGCTCTATCGGATCGCCTTCAATTACGCTCTCTCCCGCCGTCGCAAGAATCGCGGCCATGTCTCGATCGAACAGGCTCGGGAAACCAGCGGCATAGAGCCTTTGGATGACCAGGAGGGGCCTGAAGGGACGATGATGCGGGACGATTCGGTGCGTTGCGTCCAGTTGGCTCTCCAGCAGCTTTCGGACGATCACCGCGTGATCCTAGTGCTCCGCGAAATGCAGGATCTGTCCTACGAGGAGATCGCCGACATCCTGTCGATCGAAATCGGGACAGTCCGCTCCCGGCTCAATCGAGCACGACTTCAGTTGAAGGTGCAGTTGGAGCAAATGTCGGATTGGCGGCCTCCGGAAGATGCGGACGACCTTCCCTAGCGGATGAGGCTCGAATTCGGCGATTCCTCACGCTCTCTCTTTTTTTCTTGTTTCCAGCCCAAGTGGGGCTGAAGGCTGCGCACGCGTCGATCAACTCAGCGCGATCCAACCTGGATCGCGCCTCCTTTCAGCTGGCAGGCCCCTCTGCGGCCAACCGATTCCAGCGATTGGATGCCCAGTGATCGGCGCGGATCGAGCCATCGGCATCGATTTCAATTCGAATCGCTCCCTCGCGCGCCGTGACCCAGACGCTTCGGTTGGGATCGGAGTAAGGCGCGAGGGCTTTGGGGGCCAGAGCGCGATCCGATCCGCTGATGGCGATCCAGCGTGGCTGGCACCATTGGATCAGCGGACGCGGGTCCTGAGAGATGCTCCCGTGATGTGGAGCCATCAGGAGATCGATCGGAGGTGTCGATGAGGCGATCAAGGCTTGGGTGCCAGGCGACTCCAGGTCTCCCGGCAGAAGGATCGACCGACCAGCGTACTCGATTCGCAGGCAGAGACTGTTGGCATTGTCGCTCCCGGGAACACCCTGCGGCGGTGGATGCATCGCTGTCAAAGTGGCCTTGCCCCATTGGAGCTGTGCGCCGGCAGCCCAGGCATCGAAGGTGACACGCTGGCGTTCCAGCGACCTCCGCCAGCGTCGAATCGATGGACTGGGATGAGACAGAACCTGCTGGGTGGTGGCCAGCTGTTCGATCCGAAACCGTTTGGCGATCCCTTCTAGCGCGTTGTAATGATCGCTGTCGCCGTGAGAGATCATCGCCGTATCGATCGTTCGAATCCCCTCCCACCAAAGAACCGATGCGATCCCCTGAAAGCTGCGCTGGCCGTCCCCCATCTTTCCGGCGTCGTAGAGCAGTGTCTGTCCGTCGGGGGCCTGCAGCAACACACTGGTGCCGTGACCGACATCGATGAAGGTCAGCCGAAGCGTCCCAGCGGGCCTTGGATCTGGGTTGCCTAGAGCGGCTGCCAGCATCGCGATACCGGCCAGCACCCAGACCGACATACCGACAAGAATCGCTCGCCTCGGCAACTTGGCGAATCCCATCAGCGCGGTGGTGCCGATCAGTCCGATGTAAAAGCCGAGTGTCCAGGGGATCGAAGGGGAGGGTAGCCAGAGATGGCTTCCAGGAAGCGACTCAGCCCAGTCGATCGTCCCCTGCACCACCCAGAGGCTCACGCCGCAGATCCAACCCAGCACGATGCCGATCCAGGGAAGCCAAGTTCCCAGTACCAAAATCCCAAGACCGCTCATCAGTGCCAACCAGAGCGGGATCCAGAGCAGCAGATTGAGCGCGATGGCGACAGGGGAGACGACATGAAAGACTTGGAGGATCAGGGGAGCGGTGACCAACCACACCCAGGTGCTAGTAACCAGAGCGTTTCCTAGACCTGCAAGAAAGCGACGAAGATGATCTTCCCAGGCGGGCATCGTCTGGCGGATCCGTTGATCGAGCGGATCGGAGGGAGGGGTCTCTTGATGGGAGTGGAGCGAAAGCAGCCCCAGCGTGGCGACAGCAAGAAAAGAGAGCTGAGTGCCGATGTCCCAGAGATAGGAAGGGCGAAGATAGAGAACGACGCAGCCCGCAAAAGCCAATAGGTTCAAGGTGCGCGTGGGCCGGCCCAACCATCGGGCCAGGCAAATCGCCAACACCAGCAGCACAGCACGAAGCACCGGGGGCTGGTTGCCGCAAAGGATACCGTAGGCGACCACCAGGATCGCAGTGCACAGGAGCGTCCATTTTCGCGGCATATGGATGAGCAGCGCTAAGGTGACAAAGGCGACTGCCACCATCTCGACATGCAACCCCGATATGGCAAGCATGTGCATCGTACCGGTCGCCAATAACGACTCCTGCATCTCCCATTCCACTTGGTCGCGTTGACCTAGGACCAACGCGGATGCCAGCGCCGCCTGGCCGAAAGGTACATGTCGATGGATCGCCGCATCCGCCCGCTCCATGATCCAGCCCATCGGACGATCCAGTCGCCACCACCAAGCGCCGGGGCGTTTCTCTACCTGGTCCGCCGATTCCACCTTGGCTCGGATCCAGTACCCCTTTCGCAGAGCATGGCGGCGCAGATCGAACTGACCGGGGTTGGTCGGGGCGGGAATCCGCTGCCATTTGGCAAAGCACCGGATCCGATCGCCCGGCAGAGGCCATCGCAACGGCGCATCGACCGTCACCTGCAAGCGACCACCCGCCGGTCGCCATTGCTGATCGTCTCGGACCTCCAGCAGGGATACCTCGAGCAGTGTCTGCCAGGATGCGGCATCGCCCGGAGTTCCCCCACGAGCTTCATACTGAGTCAGCTCCGGTCGCCAGCGCACCATGCCATCAACACGCGCCTCAAAGACGACAGGTCGCCAAGAGTCGTCTGCCATCCAGCGCGTTGGATCACGCTGGGAACGATCCTCCGCGACGGTCTGGAGCCAAGCGCCCCAGGCGGCGGTGCCGAGAAAAATTCCAGCGGTGATCGGCCATGAGGAGTTGGCTCTCGTTCCCGCGAACGCCAGCAACAACCCAGCGAGGATCCCGAAGCTACAGACCGACAAGGAGAAGGGCCAGACACTGCAAGCCAGGATCCCCGCGACCATCCCACAGAAAAGCAGCACCATCGGGAGGTCCAGGACGGCGTCCCGCCACAGGGGATATCGGTCGCGCCAGATATCGGCTAGGCCATCTAGTGCTTTTCGTCGCCAGATGGTGAGTGGCCCTGCTGCCATGCGATGGCCTCCTGCGGCAATATTGGCAGACGATTTTCAGAGAGGAGAGGTGCCAAAAGCTGCGGTTTGCGATCGAATCAGTCCCGCGACGAACGAAAAACTATAAATGCAAGGACCGGTCCCAGAGGAGCGGGCGGTATGGCGAAATCCGCCAGTTCGATCGATCGACATCGAAATGGTTGGGAGAGTTCTGCGGTTCGCCAAATCACTCCTCAGTCGCCTCCATCTTCGACACTTTGTTTCTTGAGGTGCCAATTGCCTGCTAACGCTCGCCTCCATCGCTGCGAGAGGCAGGGTGCTAAGCAATGGGAGCCTACCGGGTCCTGCGACGATCCGAATGGGAGGATTGGACGACCGACGAGTACGCGGAGGATGGCAGTCGCGGGACTGGAAAGGTGCCAGCCAAGCGGATGGGGTCCCCGAACCCTGGGGCGGGAGTCCGCGCGATGTGAGTGGATGGGAAACCGGGTCACCGCATTGTGCGTTGGTACCAAAGAGGGTCGCGAGGGTCGATTGTCCGCGTCGCCGGTCGGTGGGGAAGCCCCCGCATGCCAACAACGGCGATGGGGTCTCTGTCGGCTTGGACTAAGTCGCCACACGCGACCAGTCCCTCAGGAAAAAACTGGGTGGCCGCTCACCCACCCGTCGCTGAACTTGCTGCAGGTTCCATCCGCAATCGCATCTCCGCGATCGCATAGCGAGTCGAGAACCATCGCCTAGCTGGCATAGCTGACGGGCCGGCGATGGGTCGTCTGTCGGCGATCGTTGAGGTAGGATGCACCGGGGATCGCCCGTTGCGTCGCGTCGGCTCCCTCACGTCCATTCTCAGGAACCTACGATGCCGCTCGGTGTTCAGCCGACGGTCATCCAGTTGCATGCATCTCCTCCCGTGAAACCGTTACAGGCTGGAGGTGGTAGGGAGGCGACAGACGCAATGAATGTCGCGCCTGTGGGGTTTAGGGAAGCGACGCGACAACGGGATCGATCCCTCGCTCCACCCCCTCTCGACATCCCATTGTCTTCGGAGTCGCATCATGGATGCTTCCTTGCGGATGCTCATGTCGCCCCAGGGCCCTTCGGAGGCTTCGATATTGCAGTTGATCGGTTTTTCAGGATCCGAGCAATCAGGTTGGTTGGATCGTACTGGGGGTCTTTGGGGCTCTGGTGGGAATCGGTCTCCTGACCAAGGTCATCCTGGGTTGGATTCGATCGTCCCTGGTGGCTCGAATTCATGCCTGTTACCGTCCTGAGCAGATCCTCCTGGAGGAATATCGGGCCAATTTCTTTGGGAAGGAATCGGCAGGAGTTTTTCAGGTGCGAGGCAACGGAGCTTTGGTGTTGACGGCGACGGACCTTCATTTTTTCATGCTGGTACCCAAGACGGAGATCTGCATCCCAATCTCATCGATTCGGGAAATGACGATCACCAAGCAGCATCTCTATAAAGTCACCCCATTCGACTTGTTGAAGGTGGTCTATACAGACAAGGATCGGATTGATTCCATCGCCTGGTATCTACCTCAGCCCGCCACGTGGAAGCAGCGGATAGAAACGCTACAGGCGGAGTGCCAATCCGGTGGTGAAGGAAGTTTCGAATGACGCGGATCTGGCCACTCGCGCTTTCCAGAAAGCGGAGGCTCTTGGCGAGCAAGAGTATTGCAGTCAGTCCTCCAGTTCCTGATCGAACATGCAGACGAGGTAAGGACGGGGTAGGAAATCATGGCCACAAGGAAGTGCCGATCCCCGTTGATCGCGTGTCGTCGCTGGCCATCTCAAGCACCACTTCCAGAGCGGGGGCACACCGAAAGTAGAGCCCACAGCTCAGTCGCTGATCGGATCCCGCGCGGTTCGAAGTTCCATTCGCCTCGCCTGAGAGGCTCCGACCGATCGCTGTGCCGACGGAGCATGATCGACTGCAAGCCGGTTTTCGAATGCGACTGAGTTCCCGGTGTGCTGCTGGAAGAATCCGGTAGGGATGACATCAAAGGGTGGATCCACTGCATCGCGACGCGCGGCTCATGGGAGTTCCAACGGGATGCCATCATCCCTTCCCGCCATCGCGCGGAAAATCGTCATATCGACATTGGTGGAGATGGTGTGGGTCGAACCATCCATCAGCAGAAACAGGGCACCACCCTGGTGCGGGCTCCAAAAGCCGCCGGGGCTGCCCGTCGGGGCGTTGGGTCCACCTGTACGAACATGGACGGTTGCCATAGTGATCGCAGGGCGTACCGTTTGGCCGACTGCCTGTCGGCGGCTGCTGGCGATGCGAGGCGAGAAAACGGTTTGCGCCGTGGGAATGACTCCAGCCCATCCGTTGGGAGTGAACATGCTTGCCCGCTCTCCGATTCCGATGGTGTTCGAGGTACCGTCGGTGACGTCCCGTACCTTGATCGCGGTGTTTCTGTGGAACATGCCATTGAAAGGCAGCTCTTCATACATCGCTGAATACCCCGGCGCATTGGCTGGGTTGCCTCCCCCTAGGCATGCGATGTAACTGGTAGGCGCCAAGTCGATGATTCCCAGAGACGTTGGCCAGACAGAAACAGGTTGGTTCCAAGTATCCGATGGGCACTGGTAGGCGCCGACTTTCGAGCTCCGCGACAACTGGTTCCCTGGTGCAGTGATGGGGAGAGTGAAGTCGATCGCGTTGTGTAGACTCGTTTGCTCCATCTGGGGCAGGATCAGTGCAAAGAAACTCCATCCTGGGCCAGCTTCGGGAATCGGATTGTTGCCGCCCCCAGGCCAAGGACCTGTGACACGAGAGATGAAGCCGGGAGGAAACGTCCGGTGGGATGATTCGTAATTCTGAAACGCAAGCCCCATCTGCTTCATGTTGTTGCTGCACTGGATACGGCGAGCGGCTTCGCGAGCCGCCTGGACTGCGGGAAGAAGCAGGCCTATCAGGATGCCGATAATCGCGATGACGACCAGCAACTCCACAAGGGTAAAACCACGGAGTTGCCGTCGAAGGAAGAAGGGACCGCGCTGGTCACATGGAAAGCGGGTTGGCATGGCTTGCCCTTTGTCACGAAGGGTGGTTGGAAGAATTGGTTCCACGAGGCGAACACGCCGACGCGGAACATGCAACTTGTGTCTCAACTCCGAAAGGTATCTTAATGATACTGAGTCTCATTACAAGTAGTGATTTTTCTTTTTATCAATTTTTTGTGAGGAAAATCGGGATTCGCCGTTCTTGGGACTCCGCTGCCATCGTCACTCCCACAAACAGGAAGAACCTAAACCTCAGCCCATCGACCGATCCCATCTAGCGACATCCCACAAGTGAATCCCCTTCCCTAACGATGACCGAAATGAACCCACTCTTATGGGTATATCCTGCTAATCGGTGGCTGGCACCAATCGCGTGGGTGTGTGGGTTGTATAGGAGGTTTGGGATTTCTGGGTTGAACTTGAGATAGGTGGCTGGCACCAATTGCGTGGATATTTGGGAATTCGGGGAGGTTTGGGATGGATGGAAAGAGTCTGAGATTGGTGGCTGGCACCGATTGCTTGCTTGGGACTCCGCTGCCATCGACACTCCCACAAACAGGAAGAACCTGAACCTCAGCCCATCGACCGATCCCATCTAGCGACATCCCACAAGTGAATCCCCTTTCCTAAACTTGACCGAAATGAACCCACTCTTATGGGTATATCCTGCTAATCGGTGGCTGCCACCAATCATTTGGGTGTTTGGGGGTGTATAGGCTGTTTGAGCTGTTTGGGTGGGATGTGAGACAGGTGGCTGGCGCCGATTCGGTAGTTCTTTCGGGGTGTTTCTTCTAATTGGTGGGTGGCACCTAATGAGTGGAAGATTGGGTTGACTGGGTGGATGTGGAGGAATGGGTGGAAGGTGAGATATGTGGATGGCACCAATTGCGTGGATATTTGGGCATTCGGGGAGGATT
>JBILTR010000022.1:0-89592 GCA_044371425.1 Pirellulaceae bacterium
CGCCCGCCTCATCGCAACGCAGCTCCAGAATCTTCCACTCATACAGCGCACCGGACAACTTCGCCGTGGAAAGCAGGTTCTCCTGAATTCCGATCGATGCCCAAGTCGCAGCCTGTCGATCTGGCTGGGCCAGATCCAGCGCCGCTAGACGCAATGGTGCCTGAATCCCTGACTCATTATGGATCTCGACGAGGAATCGTTGGGTGCGATGCTGCACCAGTTGGCTTGGCACACTGCCCAGCGACAGCTTCACGCGCGATTCTGGATTGATGTACACCTTCAGCAGCGTCAACGGCTCCACCGCCTCGCGAAGCTGGCCGATCTGGGATCCCTCCTTCATCTTTTCAAGAAACTCGGGCGCATGCCCCATCGGAGAGACAAATGCGGCCTGCATCAGCAGGCGATCCCGGCGAACGTCGGGAACCGAGAGATCCAGATTCCCTCGGCGCCATTCCAGCAACCGCTCGTACCTTTGAATCGCCTGATCGACGTAGTCGGTCGCTTCCTGCCGCTGAGATTCCCTCGCGAACCTTCCCTTGGCCAGAACATCGCGACGGTGCCATCGCATCCGCTCCATCCACTCGAGAAAAGCTTCCTCGCGAAAGACGGGGATGCCGTCGCGATGGAGGTAGACTGCGGAGGTGTGAGCGATATCGGGGTGCCAGAGTGCATTGTAGGTTTCGTTGCGTGAGCATCGAGCGACTACCCATCGGCTGGAATCGGAGGGAATCATGAATTCCATCGTCACTTGATTCTGCTCCGTCTCCAGTTCCTCGATCACCCTCCCGTTGCTGAGAATCTGAACGCGCCCCAGTGGGAACCTGGAAAACGCTTCCAACTGGACGCGGTGCATCTGCCCTGGTCGCGATTCGACCACGCTGCCCGGCCCCTGGCCATCGACCGACAGAAGCAGCAATGGCCCTGAGGTGGTGAAGGTGCGGCCGCGTCGAATCCCATCGATCCACTTCTCGTAGTCGAACGCCCCATCGATCTGGACGTAGGCTCTGGCACACCCGGCGATGCGAGCCGGGTGATCGCTACCATTGGTCAGCGGCAGCTGGAATCCACAGTCCAGCAGTCGATAGTAATCGTCGGGATCAATCTGATCGACCGAATCGGTTAGTCCATGGACCGCATGGAGCGGTAGTTCGTGGTTGGCCCCCACTCCATGGGCTTCGATACTGATCGCCCCCTGCTCGCGCGCCTCGAGGATGATCGTCTTGTTGATCGGGTAATCGATAGAATCGTCCCCGGCGATCTGCGGCCCGCTGCCGATCGGCAGCACCAGCCACTGGAGATTCAGCAGACAGAGGTGCCCGTAAAGATTCTGATTCCGATACTCTTCCGCCATTTCGATGTGGTATTCGGTATCGCTGAATTGTGCGACCGGCCCGACAGGTGCTTGGCTAGGCTTGATGAAAGCATCCACATCTGTCCGGTGCATCAGCGTCAAATTGTTCACCACGCGCAAATCTTCGGCTCGCTGGACCATCGCCAGATCGGCGAGAGGCAAATCGACATTCCACGCATTTGTCACCCAGTGGATGTGGGTATCCCCACTGACCCAGCCTCGCTTCTTCAAATCGATCGATCGATGCGATACCAACTGGACGGGGCGGCTCTCCCCGGACTGGACTTCCAGCTCCATTCGACCAATCGCATGCTCAAACCCCCTCTCCAAACTCAGCTCTACCTTCCCAGCAGGCACCAGGACTTCAAACTCACCACTCGCATAAAAAAACGGAACCGCTGCCATGCCTCCCACCGATAGCTCCAGGATCGGCTTTTCCTGAAAGCTCTTATGTCCCGCAAAAGGCCCTGCTCGGCGCAGCACTCCATCACTCCCTTCCACCCAAACGCGCCCCGCCGTCGACGCCTGGGAATCCCCATCCAGCAGCTTGCCGACCAGCTTGGCAGGGGGCATCGCCTTCACGGGGATATCCAGAGACTGATTTGTCTCTCCCAGCCGCAGATCGATTCTCGCTGCATCGACCGCCGCGGGGATCGATAGGAGAATCGGCTGGCGGAGCCCCGGAAGGACGGTCACCGAGGGAGACGCCTCTCCCTTGTCCACCTGCACTACCAAGGGGTTCTCGGTCGCATTGAGAATCGCCATCGTGACCGGGCGGGACATCCCTTCCGCAACAGACAGCACCGGCGGAGATCGATCCCATCGGATCTCCTTTCCATCCCACACCGCAGAAACCACCGGAATCCGCTCCCCAAGCTTCTCATGCAACAAGGTTCGACGCTGCTGCAACGAAGCGATCGATGGTGCCGCGGGCGTCCCTGTCGCCAACCGATGCTCATCGATCAACTGCCGAACCACCTCCGCCTGATGACGTGTGGGAAATCGCTTGGCAAGTTCCGACAGATACACGAATTGGAAGTAGGCCACCTGGCGATCCGCCTCGCTCGCACCCTGCCCCCCTTGGGCTTTCTCAGGGGTGGCCTTCTCAGGGTTGGCTGCATGTCCTGAAGCCTGCGAGGTTGAGGCGGCGGCCTGGAGTGCATCGCCCTTCGCTTTGGCCGTTTTCGATTCTTTGTCCTTGGGAGGATGGCCAAATGCGGAATTTAGTGCGAAGGTCGTTACGATCGCCACCGAGAACCACGCCCATCTCCAACGGCAATCGCACTCCATGCTATCCTCCGTCTCGAAACACCATCGACTGCTGCGAATCCCTAGCCAAGTCGAACCGCAAGCAACTCCACAGCTCGATCCGGCATTATAAAGGGCGAACGGCTACGGGTCTGCGATCCTGAAATCAGCGATGAGCAGGTCCAGACCGTCTGGCATGCATCCTGGCCCCAAGAAGGAAAGGCACTACCGATGGCCGAATACCTCCCTCCAACAACTCGCCGAGAGTTCCTCGGAGCCCTCCCCGTGGCGCTGGCGGTATCCCACTCACTCGGCGCCGGCTCGTCCCCCGTCGACAGGTTCCGCGAGTGGCTTCGCCCGCACGTTGTGCAACCGGAAACGCTCAAGCTATTCCTAGATCCCAAGGCAAAAGTCTGGGCTCGTTTCGACCCCACCTTCGGCTACCTGTTGCGCAATGCCTTCGTTCGCGATGGTGTCGATGGTTGCCACACGCTGGCTCGCTACCACACCACAGGCCAGCGACAACAGCTCCATTTCGCCGATCAACCCTGTCGCATCCACACCTACGGAGATAGCTTCACGCAGGGGCATCAGGTCAGTGATGGGGAAACATGGCAGGAAATTCTGGCCGCGCACTTCTGCGAACCGATTCGAAACTTCGGGGTTGGTGGTTTTGGAGTTTACCAGGCCTATCGGCGGCTGATCGATATCGAACAGAGCGACATGCAGGCAAAGTACCTGATTTTCAATATCTGGGGAGATGACCATCTGCGCAGTCTTTATGCGTGGCGATGGCTCGCGTTTCCCGCAAACGTACTTGCATCGATGTCGGGGACGATGTTTCACGCCAATCCATGGGTTCATGCGCGACTGAGTCCCGAAGGAGAACTGATCGAAAGACCGAATCTCTGCCCTACTGAGCAATCGCTACAGCAGCTAGGAGATCTCGATTTTCTCGTCGACACCTTCAGCAAAGATGAGGTCGCGCAGCTTTTGTTCGCTCAAAGCACCGGCAAGATCTTCGATTCGGAGACTTTCGCTGCGACGGCTTCACTTGCAGGCGTTGCGATTCAGGCTAGCGACCGTGAAGAGAAGGTGCGAGCGACCGCCAATCAGATCCTTCATGCATACGCCATTCGCGTTGGCATGCGCGTCATCGACCGGCTCCATGCCTTCTGCCAGCAGCAGGATCGCAAACTGCTGATCCTGCTCAGCTATCCGATCGGATCGGTCTGGCATGCATGCAACCGCAGTTCATTCGACGATCCCGACCACGTCGACTGGCATCCGGCTATTTTCCGGAGCCATTTGGATACCAAAGGAATCCTCTGGGTGGATAGCCTTCCAGCGCATGTGGCGGAGTTTGACACATTCAAATTGACCGCCAAGGAGTATGTCGATCGCTACTACATCGGCCACTACAACCCCAAGGGAAACCACTTCTTCGCCTTCGCCATCAAGGACCAGGTCCGGCAGTGGCTTATTCCACCGCCTCCGGCATACCAAGAGGGACCGGATCCTTTGATTCGATTCCAGGGGTACCTTCCCGGCTGAGCGACCTGGCGAGGAGGATAACCCATTCCCAATCGCAGTCGGTTGCGTGCGCACCGATAGGAACAGCGGGGGTCTACCAGGGACTCCTTACCAGCAGCTTGCTGCTTTCCGTCAGCTCAGAATAGCTTGCATCACGCGGCCGTGATCGATCTCCAGTCGTTTGCGGCTGGGGAGTTCCAAGCTGCGAAAGTCGACCCCTAGTAGATGCAGCAGCGTTGCATGGAGATCGGTGACATAGTGCCCCTCTCCCAACGCATGGTAGCCTAGTTCATCGGTTTCCCCATGGACCATTCCTTTCCGAATACCGGCTCCCGCAAGCCAGATGGAGAAGCCATTGGGATGATGGTCGCGTCCATCCTTTCCACCATTGCGCAGCTCCAAGCCTGGCGTGCGGCCAAATTCGGTGCAGAAGACCACCACCGTTCGTTCTAGCAAGCCTCGTTGCTTCATATCCTGAATCAAACCAGCTACAGGTTGGTCGATCGTCCCGCACAGCCGCTGGTGGTTGTCCTTTAGCTTTTGATGGGAATCCCAGACTCCGTAAGCCGACGGAAAGACTTGTACGAAACGGACTCCTCTTTCGATCAATCGGCGCGCGGCCAGCAACCTCTCGCCAGCCTGCCGCGTTGCATCCGCATCCAATCCATACAGAGCCCGGGTCGCAGAGGTTTCCATCCGGAAGTCGATCGCCTCCGGAACCGCACGCTGCATCCGATACGCCAACTCGTAGGCACGTATCCTGGCTCGCAGCCTCTCATCCTCCGGGTATTCCACGGCGGCCAAGCGGTTGAGGTCTCCGATCAACTGATACTCGCTTGCCTGCGATTGAATCGTCTGAGACGGATGCCGACTGCCGAAGGGCAGGGGATTGGCTGGATCGGTCGACAGGGGAACTCCTGAGTGCTCTGGTCCAAGGTAGTAGGAATCGATCGAGGCTCGCGTATCGGACCGCGTGGGACCGCCTAGTACGACGAAGGCGGGCAGATCTTCATGGATCGAACCCAAGCCATAGTGGATCCACGAACCGATCGAAGGCTGCGTTTCATCCAGCCGATGCCGCCCGGTATGGATCTGATTTTCGGCGGCATGGTCGTTGTCGGTCGTCCACATATTGCGGACGATGCAAAGTTCATCGACCTGGCTGGCAAGATTTGGCAGCCAATCGGTCACTTCGATCCCGCTCTGTCCCCACTTCCTCCACCCTACCTGCATCGGATAGATGGTCGGATAGACATCCCGCACGTTGATTTCATCAGCCGGGACAGAACGAAAACGCTTGCGATGCAGCGGCGAATCAACGGGATTCTCGAAAGGGGTTTGATCGAAGGTCTTTCCTGCGTGCCGATTCAAAGCTGGCTTGGGATCGAAAGTCTCCAGATGGCTGTAGCCTCCTGAGAGAAAGATCCAGAGAACCGAATCTGCTTTGGCGGCGGCGCGCACGAAAGGTTCGCGTCCGGCATCTAGCGGCCCGAATCCCAGGGCATCCTCACGCTGGGAAAGACATCCGGCGGCCAGACCGGCCGCCCCCCAAGCCCAATCGGCGAAAAGAGCGCGACGCGATCGACTCGCCATCTGCCGGCCGCCGCCACCCATGCGATCCCATTCGGCTCGATTGTTCATGGTCTGGTAATCCAATGATGATGATTCCAAATGGCTCGCACCACGCTGGCCCTGGCCATCAATGGGTCGGTCGCTTTCGACTCCAGTCCAGCCGATTCGCTTTGCAGATACTCCTCGCATCGCACCAATTCCTGTTCGGTTGGGTCGCGGCTGAGAAGTTGCTGAAACAGCGCAGTCACCCACCTCCGATCGTCGATCCCCTCATCAGGAAGCTGACGGGCGATCTTCGAAGCCATCTGCTGGCTCATCCGATGCACCCAGTCGCTGTTGGTCAACGCCAACGCCTGCTGTGGTATCACCGTCTCAGTCCGTCGATAACACTCCATCGCTTCCGGGGCATCGAACAAGCCTCCCAATTCGCTTTTGCCATCGGTCTCCGGATGGCAACTGTAGTACAGCGATCGACGGTAGGTGGTCAGCGACTGATCGTTTTCCAACTCCTGTCCTCCCATCGTCTCATCCAACTGCCCAGCCAACGCCAGGATGCCGTCACGCACCACCTCGGCTTCCATGCGAACTGGGTTCATCCTACCCAGCCATCGGTTTTCTGGATCCTTCTGCTGTGCTTCAGGCGATATGGCTTGCGTTTCACGACGATAGGCCTGTGAGGTAACGATCCAGCGGTGCAATTGCTTCATGCTCCATCCCGCTTCCATCCAATCGACCGCCAGGCTATCGAGCAGTTCGGGGTGCGTAGGGTCCTTTCCCTGCCGCCCGAAGTCGGTGACGGAGCTGACCAGCGGGCTCCCGAAATGGCGCAGCCACTGATGGTTGATCGCGACGCGCGCGGTGAGCGGATGATTGCGATCGGTGATCCATAAGGCCAGTGCCCTACGCCGGCCGCTGCTGGTCGCGGGATAACTGCGCTGCCAGGATGGCAACACCTGAATCTGTTCGGCACGTCCCTGCCTAGCAATGGACTCCTGGTACCGTTTCGATGCTGCCTCGATCCCCTTGGCTCGATTGGCATCGTCGGCGGCCAGCGCCTCGGCTTTAGCCCATTCGATTTGGGCAGACAGAAGCTGGCTTGCGGCAGCTGCACACTCGGATCGCCGGTACGCCTCAATCGCCTTCTGCAAAACGACCTCTCGATCCACACCTGCACTGCTGGGATCCTCTTGCAGTCGCTCTGCCTTGACAATCCAGCCCCAGGATTCCCGTTGGGTCACCGCCTCATCCACTTTGGCCTGAAGCAACTCCATTTGCCATCGTGGCAGCAAAGCCCGTCGCTTCAGTTCCTCCACCCGTTCTTGCAGCGGCAGAAGTGCCTCTCCTTCCACTTCCGTGACAATCCGAGAGACCCCATGCGGCTGGCTAAACCCACTGTTCTCCCATCCATCGCGTCCGACCAGATCCTCTCCCGACTTCCATTTTTCGACTTCGAATTCGTCGCTCCACCGGCGGCGCGATCCGCTGTTGCTGGGTGCAACTTCCGCAGACGATCCCAAATCCAAAACCCACTGGTCGATCGCAACACGAGCGCCTGGTCTGGCATCGACAAACACCCCCTGATTGGGATGACCAGCCGGATCAAAACCATTCCAAGCGATCGGATGCCGCTGCACCAAGGCGGCACCATCGTCTAGCGACCACACACTTAGCAGCGCCTGATCCAGTTTGGGTCGAAAGTCGATCCGCACGCGAAAACCGACTCCCGGAGCAAAGGAAAAGTTTCCTGCCGTATGTTCGACAAAGCCACCTGGGTGATAGGCGAGTATCTTCCCATCCTCAAAGCCGACGAAGGTTGCCGTGGCACCTTGTGTGCGGTCGCGAGCCAATTGCACATTGAAGTGCTTCGGGGAATAGAGACGAAGGGCGAATTCCAGATAGCCATCCTCGCCCAGCGGTGCCGCGTCCAACAGACTCTGCTGCAAGGTCCTTCGCCCCTTGGTGGCATCCAGGAGCAGCGACTGAGCCCCTGCAATGGGGCGCCACCTGCGGTCGGTTCCCATGTTCTGTCGCGCCGAATCGAGTTCCATCTGAGCCTGCTGCCAAGCTGCAACCGCAGCGGCATCCTGGGGGAGAGAAACGGCCTGAGCCAATTCCGTCTCTGCAGCCAATTGTTGTTTCAACAACTGTTCGTTGCGAAACGCAATCCAATCGGGATGCAGTTCCGGCTGCCGAGCCGCCAGCGGCAAGGGCAATGAGCCGATGGCAGGTGTCGCTACCCCTTCCAGAAAGCGTGGTACTCCAGGTCCGATCGGAGGCCGCTTTTCATCTCGCTGCCGTTCGTCGCCGCCGAGGTAGAGCCACGTTTTTGCATCGAGTGTCTTATCGAAGACTTGCACACTCCCTAGTCGCTGGACCTTGCGAAGCTCACTGTAGGCATACTCTTGAAAGGGCCCAGGATCCTCCTGCCCCGGAACCGGATCCTGCCGGACTCCCAGCGGCTCAAAAAAGGCCCGCATCCGAAAGTAGTCTTCCTGAGTGATGGGATCGTATTTGTGGTCGTGACAATGAGCGCAATGCACCGTCAATCCAAGAAAGGCTTTGCTCGCATGCTCCACATTGCTCCGCATCCAGTCGTTGGGATTGAGTGCGTACCAGTTGCGAATCAAGTAGCCTGTCGCAACCGTCTGCTTTCGGTCACCAGGAAACAACTCATCAGCCGCCAGCATCGCCTGAACCATCTGGTCGTATCCGCGATCTTCGTTTAGCGACTCCACAATCCAGTCACGCCACCGCCAGATCTGCGGTGCACTGTTCCAAACATCGGGTACGTGACGGCGGCCAAACCAGTCGCTGTAGCGCCAAACATCCATCCAGTGCCGTCCCCACCGCTGCCCGTAGGCGGGTGAGGCAAGCAGACGATCGACCAGCTGCTCCGAAGCGTCTGGTGCAGCATCCGATACAAACGCCTCCACCTCCTCCCACGATGGAGGCAATCCCGTGAGGTCGATGAAGACACGCCGGATCCACCGCTCCTTGGCGATCGGTCCGCTCAGATCCACCCCCTCCCTGACCGCTCTGTCTGCGATCCAGGCGTCCAGCGGCTGATCGACATCGACAGTCACTTTGGGAGGTGGCTGTCGAGTTGGCTTCTGAAAGGCCCAATGTTCCTGCGGCGATGGTTCCGGGTGATCCTCCCCTTCGATCGTCGCTCCTCCAGCCAGCCAATCGCGGATCGTCTGCAGCTGTTGGGAGGTAAGTGGCTGTCCTTCCGGGGGCATTCGTAGCGATGAATCTTCGGCAGCGATTCGCTCCAGAATGAGACTCGACTCAGGCGACTGCCGATCGATGGCCGTTCCCGAATCGCCTCCTTGGTTCAGGGAGGCCAGGGAGTCGAGCCGGAGACCTGCCTGCTGCTGCAATGCCCCATGGCAGGCAAAGCAGCGTTCCTTCAAGATCGGCCGGACATCGCGCAGGAACTCAGGTGACTGATCTGCCCCACATCGCGACGATCCCAGCAGGGCAAACCATGCCAGCCCGCCCCATGCAACGAGGACTTGCGCCGGCCTTGCGACCCATCCCATCCGATATCCCATCGCTCACTCCTCCGATGGACTGAACTTCCAGGAATACAGATCGGCTTCGCGCAGACGCACCGCCAATCGGACAGGTTTCCCGGCCCATTCTCCTAGGCGATCGCCACCTTTCCATGCGATTTGCCACGCGATCTTTGAGCCGACAAGAGGTTGGCAATCGGCAAACGAACAGCCAGGCAGCGGGGCTCCCTGGTCATCCTGTAGCTCCACCAGAATTTCGCCACCAGCACTGGTCTCGGCGTTCAGCTCCAGTCGACTACCTTGATACCGGAACAGCCGCGTCCGATACAACCCCTCGTCGGCTCCCGCATGCAGCGACGTCATCCCATCGACTCGCCACAAGGCGCGCCGAAATGGGGTCAGATACAGTGCCATCGATTGCTCATCCACCGGCACCACATGCCATGCCGCGTAATTGGATCGGTTTCCCCAGCGAGCTGGGTCCAGGCCGGGTCTCAGAAAGGCATCGCGAAACGTGCGGTCGAAGGGTTGGGATCCGCGAGCGGTCATCAGCAGGATATCGGTGGAATCACCGCGGTCGCCAAAAAAGCGTGTTGGCGTCGCAAGGTAGATATGAGGAGCACGGAAGTACGGATGAGCCAAGCTGGTGTAAAGATGCTCCCCAGGTAGATTCGGGCTCATCGGCACCGGCTCACTCCACTGCTCGAAATCCTTCGAGGTCGTCCTGCAAATCGATCGCAGTTTCTTGTCGAGGAAGTGACGGAAATAGCAGACGTACTGTCCCTCGCTTTCCGACCAGAAGGCAACATTCTGCGAGTCAAAAGCGTACTCTTTGCTGTATTGAATCACTGGAAAATCTTTCCATTTTTTCCAATGAACTCCATCGGCAGAAGCGAATGCATAGAGCCCCGTCTTGACCGTACCGCCCAGCGCCTTCCATCTTTCTTCGGCTGAGACATCGGGACGTTGATCGAGAAAAGGGGCAAAGTTGTGGCAGAACGGTGCTTCCTGCAAAATCACATTGTTTTCGGTGCGACCATCTAGCTCGACCAATCCCAATTTGGGAGCCGTCCAATGCAACCCGTCGTCGCTGCGCCAGTAGCGGGTGACCTCTGTCACATCCCCGTCGAATTTCGCCCCTCGACCGTCTCGTGAATAGAGATGCCATGCAGCTCCCTCTCGCACCACGGTTCCATACTCCATCGTGCCATCGAGTCCCGGCAAATCTTCGATTCGGAACGGCGGATGCATTTTCAGCTGGCAGCCCTCCATGCGATCTTCCAGGGTGCGGTCGATCCACAATTCCCGTCGGCTGCCTACCTCAACCACCTCCGGATCAATGGCCAGCTCCGCCAGATAGATCGCAGCTTTCCCTTCATGCGACGCATAGTAGCTGACCCACAGCCTATTGCCCTTCCATACCATCCCCGCATAACTGGTGTCGCCCCCGGATGGCAGCGGACAGACCTCTCGCAACCGACCTTCATTTGGTTCGACCAGACATAACGACGTGCGGGCCTCGCGGTCCAAGAGTCGAACCGAGGCGAACCATCGCCCATCGGGGCCCTGCGACCAGTGCGGACCTCCAATTCGAACTCCAGTGTCTTTCCATTGCCATTGGGTGTAGGGAGGCAAGGACTTTCCGACCATCGCGCCAAACGGCGGTTCATCTCGCCGCAGCAGGCAGTAAGCCACCTGGCCGTCGAATTGAATCGATGATTCATTGGGATAGCCGCCTTCTAGCAGACGGTCGACCAGCGTGGTGAAATGGATTCCATCCTCGCTTCGATAGAGACGAACAAAACGATCGGAACCACAGCCATAGCCAATTCCGTAAGCGATTCCATGATGCCAGGTGATCCGCCACAGCCACACATCAGGGTCCCCCACGGGATACGCCTGAGACCAACGCTGCAGATCGTCGGAAAACCAGACGAAACTCTGATGGGTGTTGGGGGATGGAGGATGCCAGGCAGCAGCTCCCGTCAGCATCCATCTGCCGTCGGGAGTTCGAGAGATCTTCGCGTCGCGAAGATCGGCTTTGGGCATCGTGATTCGAGCGGCCGACTTCCACTGCCGTCCGTCTTGGCTGGTCAGGACGCGCAAGGCCCCATCGGGGGAAACATGCTGGGCTCCTTCGCGGAAGACCAAAGCCCATGTTCCGTCATGGCAAGCCAGATCGGTGAAGGCATTGTGGGGCGCTTCGTCCCAAACTTTCTGCACCGCGACAACGCGAACCCCATCCACCGTCCCTGCCGAGCTCTTTTCGTTGGCAAAGATCGATCGCTGTCCTGCAACTACGATCGCCAACCCTAGCAGGCAGAAATATGGCATCGACCATTGGCACTCCGCTGGTTTGCCGCGTCTACCGAACATCGAAAGACCATCCAGCGCCCGGCGTCCCATCGGTCGATGCTCCTTCGGATATCGCAGCCTTCCAAGCCTTCACGGTTGCGGAAAAGCCCCGGTTGGTGTCAACCGGGGCCTGCAAGGACCCAGAGTTGGCCTAGTGATCGTCATGGCCATGATCATGCGCTTCTGCCTGAACGGCTGGATGCGAAGGATCGCCTCGAGCCACTAGGAGAGCGATCAGATCAAGGATTTCATCTCGCGACAGCTTGTCGAGCAGACCTTTGGGCATGAGGGAGACGGGGGAGGCCTTTCGGATCTTGATATCCGACTTGGCGATCTTCCGGACTTCGCTCTTGGCCAGCGGGTTTTCGACCAGATCGATGCTGTCCTGATCCTCGGCGACGATCAGCCCCGTGATCGTCTGATCGTCTTCCGTGAGAATCTGATAGCTCTGGTACTTCTCGTTGATTTTGGCGGAAGGATTGAGCAAATCCTTGAGGATATCCTCAGGTTTCATCGAGTCGTCCAGCTTGGTCAGGTCGGGGCCGATCGCGACGCCGCGTTCGCCCAGCTTATGGCATGCGATGCAATTGGCAACCTGAAACACCTGCATGCCACTGGCATACGATCGTCCATGCATGCTCGCCACCGAGCCTGCCAGATCATCCAGCTTCCATTCGGTGCGAGGACGACGATCCTTCAGCAGCCCATCTTTCGGCTGGTAGGCTGCATCGGCTGCGAACCGCTCTGGATCGGCTAGATATTGATCCAGATCGGGTACCACATAGAGCGCTCCAAACATCCGACGCCAATGGCCAGGATAGGTGCAGACGTAGGGGTAGACACCCGGTTCCTTGGGCGCCACCCAAGCCAATCGCTGCTGCTGATTCGGCTGCAGCAAGCGACTGGAGAGCAGCACCTGATCGGATACGGGGACGAAGTGTCGCGCCGCAGCACCTGGCTCCTGTGCCGTCGCCTCCGCTGATTCTCCCAACGCTTCCATCGAACCTGGTTTTGCAATCACCAGATTGTGCGGCATCATATCGGAGTTTTCGAAAAGGAACTCGATCGGCTTGCCGGCCTCGACCACCAACACTTCCTGATCGTACGCCATCCGTTCCAAGAGCGTTCCCAGCCTTACCACCCGCACGCCCAGTTCACGGAGTCGCTTGCGAGCTGCCAGTCGATCGGCATCCGGAAGGAGTCCCACCAGATGGTCACCCATTTCGAGAGCGTCGAGCACATTGGACTGCGTCCGATCCTCGGTGGGAATCCCGTCCACGTAAGCGAAGATAGCGGTCAGGAGGTTCGGGGCATGCACTGCGGGCCACGTCTGCTTGGGAATGCGGCGCATTGCCCGCAACGCCGCCAGTCGCTCCTTAGGCTGATCGACGAGCGGGACCAACTTCTGGAACGTTTCTTCTTCTCGGCCGCGCACGCTGGCTAGGCCATCCATCGCAGCTCGACGGACCAAGCCCTCGATACCGCCTCCCTCCAGCGCGAACTCCTTCTTTCGCTCGGGAGCCGGCTGGTCCTTCCATTCGTAAACCACCTGCCGCGTCTCATCGAGCACTTGGAGATGGAAGCCCCGCAGTCGGTTTCCCAACCCCTCAGTTCGATTGAAGATCGCAATCTTTTCGATCGGATAAGCCTCTCCCAGATCGACCTCCCACCAAGGTCGGTCGCTGCCTTCAGCCGAGTGGGTCTGTCCCCCCTGGCCATAAACCTCGCTGGTGTTGCCATCGATTCCGCGCGACGCTTCACCGCCATGCGAAGTGTTGAGCTGACTGGCCTTGCCACTGCGAGCCACATTGCGGCCATCGGAGTAGACTTCCACCTCAGCAAGCGTCAGGGTCCCCTTGCGAGGCAACTCCACTCGGACGAATCTGCCCATGGCCCCATCCCCTTTCGCCAACTGCCCTCGCATCGACTCAGGAAGTCCCTGGAGCAGAGGTGTGACCAAGTCGTAAAGCTGAGACCGGTGCGATCCATCGCTGATCAGCGGCATGGCGCGGATCAGGTCGCGAAGGTGCTGCGGTTTTCTGGTTGCCAGATCCCAGATTTTCTGGACCCCTTGATCGACCGCCACTAGGCCCAACCATCCCGATTGACGAATCACTGGCGAAGCGGCTTCCGTCGCCATTTTCTGGAGTTCGGTTCGCACCTCACCCAGCCCTTCTCGCTGTCCGGCGAGCAGTCGGACCAGATCGTAGATGACCGATTCATCCGCATTGGCTTGGCGATCCAGTTGCTGCAGATTGCTGATGATCTGGCTGGTGACGCTCTTTCCATTGGCTGCTGCCAACCTTTCGATCGCCTCGGTGCGCACACCATCCTGAACCCCCGGGCGCAGCATCAGTTCTTCGAACACCGCCGCCGTCGGTTCCATGGCCAGCAGCTTCTCGGTGCTCAACTGCTGAAGATAAAACCGACGCCCCGCTTCGGTGGCCATCTTCACTGGCAGACTGGAGTCGAGAGCCGACTTCCAGCGAGGCATCAGGACACGGTCGGTCTCTTTGAGAACATAGTCGAGGTAGGGATCGACTTCCTTTTGCCGGGCGATGACCGACACCTCGATCGCCTCTGGCTGTTCCAGATAGCTGGCAGCCCGCACCGCTTCCAATCGCACCAGCCCGTGATCATCGGTCGCCGCCTTCAGCAGGCGACCAAGCACCTCAGGGACGCGATCCCGCCATGCCCAAAGGACGGTGACCGCAGCGGCCCGAGCCCTAGGTTCTGGGGAGTTCAGCACTTCATCCAGCAGCGGCAGATCGATCTGGTCGTGCTGCTGGTGCATCCAGAGAGCCTCCAAGCGATGGTGCTCGTAGTTTGGATCGTTTCGATCCAGTCCCTTTCGCCAACGCGCGACCCCCTCGAGCACCTTGGTGGAATCGCGTCCGGTCATTTCCAGCTTGGCAAGGTAGCGCGTCCGATTGACGGGGGACGCCAACTGGGCGCAGAGCTGATCGATCGACAGCTTGTCCATCGAAGGCATCTTTGCCAGAGGCCGTCCTTCGTACGTCACTCGGTAGACCCGGCCATGCACTTGATCGCGGCTGGGATCGCGAAGATTGTGCTGCATGTGACCGATGATGGGATTTTGCCAATCGACAAAATACATCGCTCCATCCGGCCCCATCTCGATATCCGCTGGCCGGAAATTGGGATCGGAAGAACTCAGGATCGGCTCCTTTTCTTCCGCCGTCAGACTGGATCCCTGCTGCTTGACCTGGTAGCGCAAAATCCCCTGGAATCCGATCACATTGAGCACTAGCAGATCATCCTGCATCGACTCCGGAAAATGATCGCTGGAGAGAATCTCTGTCCCCGAACAGGGTCGGGTCCGCTGCTGGTAAACGGTGGGGGCTCCTCCATGCTTTTCAGGAAAAGGGAGGTAGGTACTAAAGACTTTACCGTGATAAGGGACCGCACCGGTGCCATCGTGCACGATGTCCTGCCCCCAGCGATCGAACACATGTCCATGAGGATTGGCGAAACCATACGAGGTATAGATATCGAAGCTCATCCGCTTAGGTTCGTAGCGGAAGACGGCACCGTTGGCGACTCGGCGCACCGGCCCCCATGGGGTTTCGGTCTGCGAATGGTGGAAGGTGCCTTCCTGAAAGTAGAGGGCTCCACCTGGATCAAAGGTAAAGCTGCTGGCGGTGTGATGGGTATCGGCAGAATCCAAACCATGAAGCACGCGCTGGCGAACGTCGGCAACGTCATCGCCATCGGTGTCCTTTAGAAAGAGGAGATCGGGGGCCTGAGCCACCAGGACGCCTCCGTTCCAAAATTCAAATCCCGTCGGATTGTGGATATCATCGGCGAAGGTCTTGCAGACATCCGCTCGCCCATCCCCGTTCGTGTCTTCGAGGATCAGCAGTTTGTCGTCCATCGGCTCCTTGGGCTTCCAGTGTGGGTAGGTGCGCCAGGCGGCAACCCACAATCTCCCCTTGGGATCGAAGGCCATCTGGACCGGATTGACCAACTCGGGAAACTGCTCTTCCGAAGCGAAGAGATTCACCTTCATCCCGGCTCCCAAGGTCATTTTTCCGATCGCTTCTTCGCCGGTGAGGAAGAGGTGCTTCCCGTCCGGACCGCTGCCCGGCTTGTTGGTGACCACAGGGATGAAGGGGTCGGTTTTCGAGTCGTCGACGGTGTGGTCTTGACGATTGGCAGCCGCCCAGATCGCCGGATCCCGCAAGTCGGTCATCTGCTCCAAGATCTTCATCTCGCGACTCATCACGTCTCGGTTCGACTGCCCATCGACAAACCTCAGATCGGCTCGCCCGCCATAGATCGAAAAACCGTCGGTGGTGCGGTAACGCTGATACCAGTAAAAGTCTTTTTCTAAGACAGCGGCTTGGACTTTGGCAAAAGTCGCCGGCCTAGGCTCCGATGCCGCCTTGGGGAACAGCGATTGGAAGATCTGCTGAGCCACTTGGCGGTTGCCATGGTCGTTCAGGTGGATGCCGTTGATCGTCCAGGGGGTAGAGTCGCTGGTGTACTTCTCAGCGGTGGGATGAAAGAGATCGACAAAGGGGACCTTTTCCGAAGCCGCGACCTTCTGCATCGCGTCGGTGTAGATTTCCAGGAGTCGATTGTGGGACTTGCCGTCGGGGAGGGAAGGATTGCCCAGGTCTTCATGCGCGATGGGGGAGACCAGTACAACGCGAACGGGCTTCCCTTCGACAAACGACTGGGACTGTAGGTGCTGGATGTACCGCCGCAGCTGCTCTTCGAATTTCGGCAGCCCCGGCTCCCCTTGATACGCCTCATTGCTGCCGAAAAAGGCGAAGACCACCGTGGCCCCGACTTTTTTGAGCCATTCATCGGGGGATCCGAAATCCTGGGACCGCAATCGCAGCTCCAACTCGTCTCCCGAGAATCCCAGGTTTCTCCATTTCAGCTCCAACTGAGGGTGGCTGGCCTGAATCAGGCTCTCCAACGTCCCCTCGTGCTGCATCCGTTCGGCCAGCGTATTGCCAACCAGTGCGATGGTATCTCGCGAGCGAAGTTCCAAATCTGCGGCAGAGGCCACAGAACCGGCGAAACCGAGAAGAAGAGTAGCAAGCGTCATCCTACGCAGCGTGCGATTCATCTGCACAAGTCC
This sequence comes from Pirellulaceae bacterium, assembly GCA_044371425.1. Taxonomy (GTDB): domain Bacteria; phylum Planctomycetota; class Planctomycetia; order Pirellulales; family Pirellulaceae; genus JBEISR01. The sequence goes on from JBILTR010000022.1 coordinate 16,688, forward strand.
CTATACAAGACGGAGAGGTTGGCGACGGGCCATCGGTGGCATCCGCCGCCCATAAGAAACGATCGAGAGGATCGTTCCAGGCAGGCATCCGTTATTCAAACCCAGCCCATCGACGATCGCAACCGGGAGAGCCTGGAATTTTGATGGATCCTGGCGAAGTGCTGCTGGATCGATCGGTCGAGTTCGCCTGCGAATCGATCGAAATGATACGATGATTGACGTTGAGATGCCAAGCTGGAACGGCATCCAAGAGGCAGTTAGCAAGCCGAGGCAGAGGCTGGTGGAACGGATCACAAGTTTGCAAAACCCTCGATGGAAGATGGCGTGCAGCCTGCGGGATCGACGTCCGCGCAAGAAAAGTGGATGGACGCTGATCGATGGGGTGCGGGAGTGCGGCTACGCGCTTGAGTCGGGGGCGATCGTTGAGTCGTTGTGGATCCCCGAATCGCTTTGGGAGGGAGACGCCATCGCGGCCGAAGCGCATCGGGACCTGGATTGGCTGGTTCAAAGGGTGGAAGAGAATCGGCAAGGGGGAGTGTTTCTTGTTCCGGATCGAATGTTCGAAGCGTTGACCTTCGGAGATCGTTCGGCCAGCGTCGTCGCGGTGGCAGCTTGGTCTCCCCAGCCGCTGGTCCACCTGCAAGCCCCCATCGACCGCCCCGTCTTAATCCTGGATCGATTTGAGAAGCCGGGGAACATCGGAGCGGCTTTTCGTACGGCGGAAGCGTCGGGGGCTGCAGCGGTGATTCTTTGCGACCCCATGTGCGATGTCGACAACCCCAATGCGATTCGCGCCAGCCAGGGAAGCCTATTCCTAGTCCCCTGCGCCGTCGCTTCGGCAGAGCAAACGATGGGTTGGCTTAAGGAGCAGCAACGCAACGTGTATGCCGCAAGAGTCGACGCTGCCCCATGCTACACCAGTCTTCCTCTCCAACAATCGCATGCCTGGGTGATCGGAAATGAGGCGATGGGGGTGCAAGACGCATGGCGTCGCGCGCCGGTCCGACCGGTCCGAATTCCGATGCAGGGCAAACTAGATAGCCTCAATGCCTCGGTCACCGTCGGCATCCTTCTCTATGAATCACTGCGCCAACGCGAGGGGGGAAAGGAAGGGAAGATCCCATGCTAGCCGTCGAGGTGATCGCCGCCAAAAGAGATGGAGAGGTTTTGAGAAAGGATCAGATCGAGTGGTTCGTCGACGGCTACGCGAAAGGGACCATCCCGGATTACCAAATGGCTGCATTGGCCATGGCGATCTATATCCGTGGCATGTCAGCCGAGGAGACGCATTGGCTGACCCAGGCGATGCTCCACAGCGGCCAAGTGCTCCAACCCGCATCCCAGCGCCCTCGCGTCGATAAGCATTCCACCGGTGGCTTGGGTGACAAAACCTCTTTGATCCTTGCACCACTGGTCGCCTGCTTCGATCTGGATGTGCCGATGATCAGCGGCCGGGCACTGGGCATCACCGGTGGCACGCTGGATAAGCTGGAGTCGATCCCGGGGTATCGCTGCAACTTGAACGAAGCCGAGATCAGTCGCCAGCTGCAGCGCATCGGCTGTGTCATCACGGGGGCCAGCCAATCGTTGGTGCCCGCCGACCGAAAGCTCTACGCCCTAAGAGATGTCACCGCCCTGGTGCCTTCCATCCCCCTGATCACCGCCAGCATCATGTCCAAAAAGCTTGCGGAAAATCTGAATGCCCTTTCCCTGGATGTCAAATGGGGAAGCGCCGCATTCATGAACGACCGGACCAGCGCCTTGAACCTAGCCGACAGCTTGAAGCGAACCGGCCTCCAGGCCTCCGTCAAGACGACCGCGATCCTCAGCCTGATGGAACAACCCCTTGGGGATTGGTCGGGCAATGCCTGCGAAGTCCACGAATCGATCGCGGTGCTACGTGGGGAAGTCCAGGGGCCTGTCCGGGAGCTATCGATCGCTTTGTCCGTCCCGCTGCTGGTCGATACGGGGCGCGTCGCCAACTGGGATGCAGGCTGGCTGGCAGCAGAAGAGATGCTGGATAGCGGAAAACCTTTCGAACGATTCCTCGCCATGGTGGAAGAGCAGGGAGGGCGACTGGATCAGACGCCTTTTCCGTACCCTGCGGTGACACTGCGTGCACCACAGGATGGCTACCTGCAGGCGATCGACGGGCAGGAGATTGGCAAAGCGATCATCGAACTGGGAGGGGGACGAAAAGTTGCTGGAGACGCAATCGATCCTCGCGTTTCGTTCCGCTCGATCGCGAAACTGGGTGATCGTGTTCGGCGGGGTGATCCAATCGCCGAAATCTGCGCTGGCAATCGCGAGATGGCGACGGGCGTTCTGCCTCGACTGATGGCAGCCTTCCGCTGGTCGGAGACTGCGGTGCAGGCCCCGTCCCTTTGGGAACGGGTTTCCGACTGATCCTTTCTTTTTCCGATCGAAGCAACATGGACCCTGCGATTCCCGAACACTTGTTGAAACAACTATTCGAGGAGGCTCGCCGTATCGCCCTCCGTGCCTACGCGCCCTACTCAGGTTTTCATGTAGGGTGCGCTTTGTTGGATGAGCTGCATCAGATCCATACGGGCTGCAACGTGGAGAATGCATCGTATGGATTGAGCCAATGTGCGGAACGGGGGGCAATCACATCGGCAGTTGCCAAAGGCAGCCGTCGCTTCGTTGCAGCAGCGATCGTCTCCCCGACCTCCGTGACCCCCTGCGGCGCTTGCCGCCAAGTCCTCGTGGAATTCGGACCTCGCATGCTGATCGCTGTCTCTGGCCTGGAAGCAGGTAGCCCCATCGATCGCTACTGCCTGGAAGACCTGCTGCCTCATAGGTTCTCAGGTCGCAGCCTGCCCGGATCGGCCGTAGCCCCCTTTCCCCAGAATCCGCTCCCCGGTTCTGATTCCCCAGAATTCTGAATCGATTGGGTTCTGAATCGATGGGGCTGATTTCTGCGGGGGTTGGCGAACCGTGCTGGGGAGTCGGCAGAGACTCCCGGAAGGAAAGGGGAGCTGCCCCCTGGGAGTTTTTGGGAAGGCTGCTAAAACCTCCCACTGGCGGTTCGGTGCGGGGTGTCGCACACGCCCAGGATTCGTTTTGGATCGAGGTTTCCTGCTGATGCTCGGAGATCATCCGTCACCTCCCGACCATGCTACCGCCGCACGCTGGATCCGCTATCACGCGCGTTGCAGACCAGAGTCGATCGCCTGGTGGCAGTGGAGCGGTAGCCATTGGGTGGGATACGACTGGTCAACCTGCCATCGCTGGATGATCTGTTTGGCCAAGCAGATCCAAAAGGAATCCATCCCGCCGGGCAGCCGGATCGCCAGCCAACTCCCCAACGGCACCGCCTGGTGGCTTCTGGAGGCAGCATGCCAGGCCTTAGGGTTGGTGCATGTCCCGATCGACTGGCGATGGAGCGACTTGGCGACGCAAGATCTGATCCAACGCACTGCGCCTCAACGGATGGTGATCGACCGGGACAAAGCCGGGGACCGACGTTTTCCTGGACTTCCCGATCAGCGAATGCTGCGATCCCTGCCTCTGGAGAGCGGCGGCGGAGCCACCAACGATCCCGACAAGGTGCTGCCATGGGACTGGATGCCGAAGCGGACCGATGAAGCGAGCGAACCCTTCGATTTTCCGCTGCTTGACCCTCCTTCCGATGCGCTCGCCACCATTCTCTGGACCTCGGGAACCACCCGATCCCCCAAGGGCGTGATGCTCAGCTACACCAATCTTGGCAGCAACGCTCGCGCCAAACTGCTGGCACTACCCCAATCGCAGGACGACATCCGGCTGAATTTGCTCCCTTGGTCGCATGCCTATGCAAGGACTTGTGAACTGAGTGCGTGGTGGATCAGCGGATCTCAACTAGCGGTTGCCTCGGGGAGCCTCGACTGGCATGGCATGGCGACAACCTTGCGTCCTACGCTGATCAATGCCGTACCGCTTCAACTTTGTCGATGGCACGATAAGATGCTGCGCGAGCATGGCGAGGTGACTCGCGCGGCGATGGAACAGACAGCCGGAGATCGCCTTCGCTGTGTGGCCAGTGGAGGCGCTGGCCTGGCCGAAGAGATTCGCAATCGATTCGCCAGTGCAGGTTGGCCCATCCTCCAAGGCTACGGTTTGACCGAAGCCTCTCCTGTCGTCTGCTCGAACACGCTTGAAGATCTTCAAAGTGGCCGCTGGCGTGACGGGAGTGTTGGGCAACCGGTCCAGGGAACCCAGTTGCGCCTGGATTCAGAACAACAACTATGGGTCCGAGGCCCCCAGTTGATGCTCGGTTACTTCCAGGCCGAGGAGGAGACGAGCCAGCGGATTGTCGATGGCTGGTTGGCGACGGGCGATCGAGCCCGGGTGGACCAGCAGGGGCGATGGTTCATCGAGGGTCGATTGGATGACTTGATCGTCCTCCCTTCGGCCAAAAAGTTTTTTCCTGCACCGATCGAAACGGCGCTGCGCCGCGCGGGATTCAGCGACTGCCTTGTCTGCCTGGGCGCGAAGGACCAGCTGATCGCTTTCGGAATCCTCCCAGACGATCGTTCGATCGCAATGAGCGAAGGGAAGTTGGATTCCAAACTTCAAGCGACATGGGAAGAATGGCAGAAAGACCCAACGGCCCCCAGCACGCCTATCCTTGGAATCGTATCGATCGCAACGGTGGCAGCACTGCTGGCACCATTTCCCAAGCATCAATGGCCGCGCGCCATGTACGTGGTTAACCAGTCCGCCATCGACCAATCGACCCTGCGCACCGCGAAAGGAACATGGATTCGACCGAAGGTCCTTTCCCACCTGATGGAACTGCTGCGCAGGTCGATCGATCCCGAGGATCGCACCGCTGGAAGGAAGAAAAACAGCTAAACTAGGAGTCGTTCTGTTCCCATTTGAGCGTTCACGATGGAGAAGGCATGACCGACACTGTATCGATCGACGGGGTGGCGCTGAAGTTAAGCCATCCGATTGCACTGCAGTCCGAGTGGATCGGGCAGCAGGAGACACTCCGTCAGCTGCTCGCCTGCTGGTTGGTAGTCGACGCCAAGGACCAGCCGCTGACGCCTCGATTGGTTGGCGTCCCTGGGATCGGCAAAACGGCGATGGCAATCGCTGCAGCTCAGGCGAGAACGCAGGATGTTTACATTTTCCAGTGCACGGCGGACACGCGACCGGAAGACTTGCTAGTCAGCCCGGTCCTGGCCAGCGATGGAAGGATTTCCTATCATGCCTCTCCCTTGGTGACGGCGATGATCCGTGGTGCGGTCTGCATCCTGGATGAAGGGAATCGCATGAACGAGAAGTCTTGGGCCAGCCTCGCACCTCTGTTCGATCAGCGGCGCTACGTCGAATCGATCGTCGCGGGGATCGCCATCCCCGCGCACCCCGACTTTCGCTGTGCCATCACCATGAATGAAGACGACTCCACCTACGAAATCCCCGACTACATTCTCAGCCGTCTCCAGCCCGCCATTCCGCTCGGGTTCCCGAATCGGGACGACGAGCTATCGATCTTGAAATACCATCTACCGTTCGCGGAAGAGGAAATGCTGCAACTGACTGTCGATTTTTTGCAGCAGGCACATCACCTCCACCTCAATTTTTCGGCTCGCGATGGGATCCACCTTCTTCGTTACGCGCTGAAGCGCCTGGCTGCCAGCGATCCAACACATCCGATCGCCAAAAGCGAGGCGTGGAGAGAGTCGTTGGAGCTATGCCTTGGGCCTGAGGCGCTCGATCTGGAATCGCTGGCCGAACGAAGGCGGCAAACCCTAGGAGGGGATGCCGTTCCTTTGGGCCTGGGTGATTTTCTATTCGACAGCGATGATCCCATGCATCCCGATTATGACGACGATGACGACGATCCGGAGGACGAGGATCGCTGAATGGTTGGTCGGTATTTGACCCTCGCTTTGCAATAGGCTACCGTTTCCACAGCGAGGATTGCGGCCCCTTGGACCAATGTCCCCCCACCAGTAGGCTCGGGATGAGCTTGCTGAAATCTAGCCACCTTCCCATGCATGCAATCGAAGCCAAGGCTGGGACTCGGAGCGATGGCGATGGCCGCGACGTACTTCAAGCGTTTTCGAATGGAGATCGATCTCAGGGGACTTCCCGATGAAGGCCCTTTGCCGGGCGAATACAGCTTGGTGCCCTGGGACCCCCTCCTGCTGCGCGAGCACGCACGAGTCAAATGGGAATGCTTTCGAACGGAAATGGACTCGGTCGTCTTCCCGTGCCTGGGGGATAAAGATGGCTGCCTCCAGCTGATGCGCGACATCACGCAGCGGTCCCAATTCATCCCCGAGGCAACGTGGCTGGCCGTCCACCAGTCTTCTGAAAGTCGCCGGTCATCGGTGGGTATCGGTACGATCCAGGGAATGTTCTCTGGCCCCGCAGTCGGTTCGATCCAAAACCTGGGACTTGTGCCCGAACATCGAGGGCAGGGGATCGGGTCGGCTCTCCTGCTGCGGGCGCTGCACGGATTCTGGAATGTGGGGTGCGAACGGGTCCATCTGGAGGTCACCGCCAGCAACACCGGTGCCCTGCGACTCTATCAACAATTCGGCTTCCAGCGAGTGGAAACACTCTATCGCATTGCCAACACGGTACAAAGCGAGGATGAAGCCGCTTCTTTTCGCTGAACTGCAATCCAACGATGCGAATTCCCACCGCCAGAGCCCTGCCGCAAAAGACCTCTGCTCGGCCGCTCGCCAGAACATCCCCAAGCGACAGGAACGCACCTTCTTCCTGAAACTCCCCTCTGAGGTTGCTCATGACTACCCGCATCGATGATCGAAGTCTTGTCTGGTTTGCCATGCTGCTTGCGATGGTGATTGGGACGCTTACAGAAAGTTCGCCTGCGGCAGCCAAACCACCCAACATTCTGATCTTTTTGGTCGACGATTTAGGTTGGAGTGACGTCGGTTTCCACGGAGGTTCCATCCCGACACCTCACATCGATCGCTTAGCAGCCGCAGGGACCAAGCTGGAAGCGTTCTATGTCCAAAACCTCTGCTCTCCAACCCGAGCTGCATTGCTGACGGGGCGCTATCCAATCCGACACGGATTGCAGTTGAGCGTGGTGCGGCCCTGGGCAAGCTATGGTCTCCCGCTGGAGGAAAGGACTCTTGCCGAAGCGCTACGAGCGGCTGGATATACCACCGCAATTGTTGGGAAATGGCACCTGGGACACGTCAGCTCAAACTACCTGCCGACTCAACGAGGCTTCGACCATCAATATGGCCACTACAACGGTGCGATCGATTACCTAGAGCATACGCGTGACGGAGGATTCGACTGGCATCGCGACGATCAGGTCTGTAGGGATGAAGGCCACGCGACCGAACTGATTGGCAATGAAGCGATTCGCCTGATCGAACAACAACCTGAAGACAAACCACTCTTTCTCTATGTCCCATTCAACGCGCCCCACACTCCGCTTCAAGCGATGGAAAGGGATCTCGAAGCAATGCAGGGAGTTGAGCCTCGCAATCGCAGGGTCTACAGCGCGATGGTGCTGGGGGTCGACCGGATGATCGGACAAATCATGAAGACGATCGAATCCAAAGGATGGTCCGACCAGACGCTGGTGGTTTTCTCTTCTGACAATGGCGGCCCCACTGGTGCAGGCGCTACCAATGGAACGCTTCGCGCAGGGAAAGGGACACCCTACGAAGGAGGCGTGCGCGCCGCGGCTTTCGCAACCTGGCCAGGCGTCATCCCCGCTGGCAGGAAACTGAACGAACCACTTCACATCGTCGATTGGTACCCGACGCTAGTCAGCCTAGCTGGCGGATCACTGGACCAACCCCTTCCCATCGATGGCCAAAACCTCTGGCCTGCATTGACAGAGCAGGCATCTTCGCCCCATCAAGAAATCCTATTGCATGCAGCACCCGGAGTCGCTGCGATCCGATGCGGCAAATGGAAGCTGATCGGCAAATGGGGACGCGACGCAAAAGACCCCGATACGAATTCTGCGTCGATGATCCCCAGCGAACCGGTCGCATGGGAACTGTACGATCTTCTCGATGATCCGTCCGAACAAACCAACCTAGCGGAAGCAGAACGCGAGCAGCTAGAGGCGATGCAGCAGTCACTACTAAAGTACCAAAGGGCGGCAGTGCCTCCCCGGAACCGCCCCAAACCGCCAAACTTCCAAGCGCCATCGGTTTGGGGGCAATTCCCCGCTTCCAACTAACACACGGCAGAAGGGCATTCACGTGGCCGCAATCGCCATGGAACGCGGAACTTTCTCTTCGCTACAAGGGAATGCTTGACATTCCACGATGCTATCGAGGGGAACCGGCGATGTTCGCCTCCCCCTGGATGCATCCTCGATTTGCCATCGATCCTGGGTCATACCAATCTGAGCCACTGCATCCGCAGCGCTCCTTCGATGTGTGCAGTTGATGGAATGAGCCACCGAAGAGACTCAACGTCTAGCGAATCGACCATGCCACACAAGAAACTGCATCTACCTAAAAAAATCTGCGTCGCTTGTGGGCGATCGTTTGCATGGAGACGCAAGTGGGTTGCTAATTGGGAACAGGTTCGATATTGCAGCGAGCGTTGTCGGAATGCAGGCGCTGATGGCGCCCGACCAACCAAGGATCAGACCAACAAGCCATCCTCTAGACGGCCACCTCAGACCTACTGAAGTAGCCAAGCCTATCTTTGCAACCGAAGGGCAGGATCAGCCGATCACCAGAGAATCGGAACGATTCTGTCGGCGTCGATCGGATTCCTTCAGGTGGATCTTGCGAAGGCGGATCGAGTTGGGGGTGATCTCCACCAGCTCGTCGTCTTCGATGTACTCCAAAGCCGCTTCGAGAAACAACTGACGTGGCGGCTTGAGAATGACGTTTTCGTCACTGCCAGCGGCGCGGATGTTGGTCAGCTTCTTTTCCTTGATGGGGTTCACCGTCAAGTCGTTGTCTCGCGCATTCTCACCGACGATCATCCCTTCGTAAATCTCTTCCCCTGGACCGACGAACAGCTCGGCCCTCTCCTGAAGATTGAACAGTGCGTAGGGAACCGCTTTCCCGGCGACCATGGAGACCAATACCCCGTTGCTACGTCGAGGCACATCCGCCTCCATCAAACGGTAGTCGCGGAAGCGGTGGTGGACGATCGCCGTACCCTGAGTCGCGTTCAGCATTCTGGTGCGCAGACCAATCAGTCCACGAGCTGGAATGATGAACTTCATCAGGGTGTAGTCCCCGCGAGGCGACATCTCTTCCAACAGACCGCGGCGATTGCCGACCATCTCCATTACCGGTCCAACGCGGTCGGTGGGGACTTCCACATGCAGCGTCTCAAACGGCTCATGCAGTTTCCCCTGGATTTCCTTGAGCACCACTCGGGGCTTCCCGACCGAAAGCTCATAGCCTTCACGGCGCATCGTTTCAATCAGAACGGAAAGGTGCAGAACCCCCCGGCCTCGCACGGCAAAGGCATCGCTATTTTCAATCGGTCGAACGCGAAGCGCCACATTGCGTTCCAGCTCACGCTCCAGCCGCGATTTCAGTTGTCGCGTCGTCACGTACTTCCCTTCGCGACCTGCCAAGGGCGAACTGTTGATCGTAAAAATCATCTCCAGAGTGGGTTCATCGACGGTCAATCGTGGCAGAGGCATCAGTTGCCCACGATTGCAGATGGTATCGCCGATTTCGACGTTGCTGAGCCCGACGACAGCGACGACGTCGCCGGCGGTTGCCTGATCGACATCGACACGTCCCAACTTATCGAACACCGAGAGACCAGCCACCTGAGCTGGTTCGATGCGGTCTCCCGTTTTCGACAGATCGACCTGCTGGTTCTTGGAGATTTTTCCCGACTGGATGCGACCGATCGCGATACGGCCGACGAATTCGGACCAATCGAGATTGGTCACCAGCATCTGAAGTGGTGCGTCGGGCTGGACATCCGGCCCGGGAATACGATCGACGATCATGTCCAAAAGCGGTTTCATCGAATCGCCGCGAACTTTCGGGTCGGTGGTGGCGTACCCTTCGCGCGCCGAAGCAAAGATATAGTCGAAGTGATCGAGGTATCTCTCACCTCCAAGGTCGACCAGCAGCATCAACGCTTCGTCGACAACTTCGGCTGCTCTGGCATCCGGTCGGTCGATTTTGTTGATGACAACAATCGGTTTGACACCGACTTCCAAAGCCTTCGAGAGAACAAAACGGGTCTGGGGCATCGGTCCTTCCGCGGCATCCATCAGCACCAAAGCGCCGTCAGCCATCCGCACCACCCGCTCGACCTCCCCGCCAAAGTCGGCGTGGCCGGGCGTGTCGATCAGATTGATTTTGATTCCCTGGTAGGGGATGGCGATGTTCTTTGCAAGAATCGTGATCCCACGCTCCCGCTCCAGATCATTGCTGTCCAGTATCCGCTCGCCCTGCAATTGGGAATCCCGGAACTGCCCGCTTTGTTTGAGCAAGCAATCGACCAGCGTCGTTTTGCCGTGATCGACGTGAGCGATAATGACAATGTTTCGAAGGTCGTCCCGACGCATCAGTGCTCTCGAAAGGTGGTGTGGCCTGCTGCCGATCCCTGGCGATCCCAACCGAAAATCCAGACCCAGATTTCGGGAAACCGATTATTCGATCCCCGCCAAACGACAGGGACCAGCCATGCGGAACCAGTAGAACCGAAGCCTACCAAAACAAAAAGGCCAACCTTGCGGTTGGCCTGGAATTCATTTGGCCTGCTAAGCACCTCTCCAATCGGTCAGTGATCGTGGTCATGACCGTGGTCATGCTCCAGCTTCGCCGTCTCCTTCTTGCCGTCGACGGTGACCACCAGATTGGCCACCACCCCATCTCCGACCCCTAGTGCCGTCACCAATTCCGGGTTCTTGATGGTGAAGATCGACCCTTCGATGCCGTGGTTATCCTTGGCCGCAACCTCTAGCTTGGAGCTGTTCTGGGCAGCGTCGCCCACCTTCCACTCGATTTCGACCGACTCCACCTTCTTACCGGAGGCGACCAGTTCCTCCAAGTAGACCGTCACGACCCCCGCCTCGTCATCATGAGTCCACTCGGCATGCGCTCCCGAAGGATCCAGATGCAGCAGATGCCCGCCATGCTCCCCATGATCCCCATGGTCATGATGAGCGTGATCATCGTGGCCGTGGTCGTCGTGACCTGAAGTCGGCGAGGTCTTCACTGCGGTTGAACCGGGACCAGCCGAAGGCTGGCAACCGGCGGTGAGAAAACACACCATCCCAATCAAAGCAACCAGCCAGCGCATTCGTTGGTACTCCGTAACCACTGCCTGCCCTCCGGAAACAGTTCCCTAACCGATGACCATCCCGAGACTCCATCCACTTCGCACGGCACCAGCGCCAAGAGGCTGATTACTTGGCTGCTGCACCGTCAAAACCCGCCTTGTCCAAGGCAGCGATCGCCTTGTCCAGCTCGAAGCCGGCACTCGTTTTGATCAATACGGTGCGGTCGTTGATTTCGTCTTCTTTGGCCTGAGGTGCCAGTTCGACCGCAGCAACGCCTGCCTGCGATTCCAGAGTCTTTTTGACTTCGGGCCAGCAGCTATGTGGGCAAGACATCGTAGGAACCGACAGGGAGACGGTTTTGACCTCCACCGAGTTACCGGCCTTCGGTGCCTCGACAGCGGCGCTGGTGGTGCCACTGGAGCCTTTGGCGGGGGCCGCGGGCGGCTTGACAGACTCTGGCGGGGTGCAACCAGCCACGGCAAACATCGAAACAAAGGCCAGCGTCATCATCCGTCGCATCGATACATCCTCTCTTTTGGACCTATTGCCCAAGCGTCGTAGGGTGCACAGCGACCCTTCGACATCCCTATGGGTATTACGTACATTCCGCGAGCGTCGTTCAATCGTTTTGTTCGATTCAAACGACCGTCCCCAGTGTACGGCGACTGGTCCCGATTGCAAAGTCGCCAGCAGAGTTGTCCCCAATCGCTTAGGTCTCCCGCCAGACCTCCCTGCCACCCTAAATTGGCTCGATACTTCCTGCCCCGTCCAGGGTTGGTTCCCTTAGTGCCCGCACTTTCTGAAATCTCCGCTTGCCGCGGTTCCAGAAGCCCACTTCGGTCATTTTCGGAAAATCCGACTTGCCTGAAACGGTCCGCAGGTACACTTTTCAAAGAGTTCAACGGAGCGGACGCCAAGCCAGAAGCTTGGAGACCGAACCTGAAAGCCGACCGAAGAAGCAAACCAACCAGGGATCATGCGTACACCAAGGAATCATTCCATGTCTTCGCCGAAGCATCTTGCAAGTGCGATTCTCGTCATGACTTCCGTTGCAGGCAGTGCGACTGCGCAGCCTCCGGGCATGGGCGGCCCGCCAGGAATGATGATGGGTGGGCCTGGCATGATGATGGGAGGTCCGGGAATGATGATGGGAGGTCCCCCCGGAGGCGAGGGTTTTGGGCGAGGAGGATTTCGCGGTGGTTTTGACCCAAGCAGTTTTCTGTCGCGCCTTGATTCCAATGGCAACGGGTCGCTGGACCCCGACGAAATGCAAGGCCCCGCCCGCTTCATGCTCGATCGCATGGCTCAGGGGAATCCTCGGCTGGACTTGAGCAAACCGATTCCCCTTTCGACGATCACGCAGGAGTTCGAGCGGATGCGGGCCGAGCGGATGGGTGGGGGAGGTAGCAGCTGGGGCGGTGGCGGATGGGGCGGCGGCTGGGGTGGCGGCGAAGGGGATGACAGCACCGGCCCTGGGGCGGTCGAACTGGTCAAGGGATTTGGAGTCGCGGACGAACGAACTGCGCCGCCTGGCTTCGGCCCCAAGGCGGAAGTTTCGACGGTGAAAGTGGAGCCGCAGGACTTGGCCGAAGCGGAAGATCGAATTCGTCGCTACGACCGCAATCGAGACAGCCTGTTGGACGAAGAAGAACTGCGAAACGGCAGATGGTCGGACAACCCGATGCAATACGACCGAAACCAAGACAAGAAGCTGACCTCCGCCGAGCTAGCGGTCCGCTATGCTCGTCGGCGCTTGGCGGAATCGAGCGGGCAGCAGGGAGGGGATCAAGGACGAGGTGGAGAGGATCGCCGATCTCGTGGCGGATGGGGAGGGGGCTGGAATCCAAGCGGCGGTGGGGAAGGGGGGGATCCGGGGCGCGGAGGTGGTGGCGAATCGAAAGAAGCGACCGCCGAGTCTGCCTGGAAGGATCGTGCCAGCTTCCGTGTGGCAAACTCGGGATCGGGACGCACCACCGGTTTGCCCGAGTGGTTCACTCGGGATGATGCCAATCGGGATGGACAAATTTCCATGAACGAATTCGCGACGCGCTGGGACGAAAGCGTTCTGAAGGAATTCCTTCGTTTTGATACCAATGGAGATGGCGTCATCACGGCCAAAGAATGCCTAGCGGCGGTGAAAAATGGAGTCCTTCGCGGCAGCAGCGGTTCCTCCAGTAGCAACATGGCGGCCACGGCTTCCGGCAGCAGCTCGGCAGGTAGTACCCCCGGTGCCGGAACGGTCCCAAGGGACGGTTTGCCCGAGGGTGCTGAAGAAAAATGGGTGGTCTGGTGCGAAAAGAAAATCCTCGAGAAGGACGCCAACAAAAACGGCTACCTCTCGGTTGATGAATGGTCTGCATCCAACGGCGATTTCGGCAAAGTCGACGCCGACGGAGATGGGCAAGTCAGCTTAGCCGAGTACTACGTTTTCCGAAGGAAAAAGTAGGACTCACCGTCCCGATCTGGCTTCATCCCGCTGGTCTGAAGCCCTCTGCATGACGGTGCCATCGGCTTCGATTTGTCTCGATCGCTAACCGAGCTCAATTTTCGTTCCGAGCAATTCGACGAACGCTCGGATCCAGGCCGGGTGAGCTGGCCAGGCGGGGGCGGTGACGAGATTTCCGTCGACATGAGCCGATGTGAAGTTGGCATTGGGATCGACATACGTCGCGCCAGCCAACTGGACCTCCGCGCGTACCGCCGGATAGCAACTGCATTTTCTCCCTTGGAGCACCCCGGCAGCCGCCAGGATCTGAGGACCGTGGCAAATCGCCGCGATCGGCTTCTTGTGACGATCGAATGCTTGGACAATTTCAAGCACCCTCCGATTGAGGCTCAGGTACTCAGGAGCCCGGCCACCTGGGATCACCAGGCCGTCGAATGCGTCGGCGTCTACCTGATCGAAATCGCCATTGAGCACGAAACGATGACCAGGCTTCTCGGAATAGGTCTGGTGCCCCTCGAAGTCATGGATGGCGGTGGCGACCCAGTCGCCGGCCTTTTTATCGGGGCAGACCGCGGAGCATGGATGTCCAAGCATCAGCAGCATCTGCCACGGCACCATTACCTCGTAGTCTTCGACGAAATCCCCGACCAGAAACAGAATCTTCTTGGCTCCCATGGAATGCAGCTCCTTCGAGTCATTGGTGCGGTGGACGATGGCGGGTGGAAGGCAGGCCGTCATCTTGAGAGAGGCAGGGCGAAGCGGCAAGGAGTCACCGGATCGCCTGGGAAAAAAAATTTCCAACTTTCCAAATCGCCTTGACTCACCAGGAAAAACCAAGTAATTCCCGCATTCAACCCACGCCCATCGACAGCGTCGCTGAGCTTTTGGAAAGGTTTGACGGATAAACCGATTAATCCAGAAGTGCCTGGAAAGACGATTGTAAGACCAGTAGCGGAATCTGGCATTTCGATACGGGCTTCGGGCGTTGCCGGTGGAGCGATGGTCCTCAATGCGGCCAAGGCATGTTGATCATCGACCGGACAGTCGCTGGGTTCTAGCAACTGCGAAAAAGGAGAGTCGCGTTGAGAGAGACAAACCCCTTGAGGAAATGGCAGTGGCTTTGCCTGAGTGCAGCCACCTCCACACCGGTAGCATGGGTGGCTGGAGCCGTCATGATGACGGCCTGGACGCCGACACAATGCACCGGTCAGTTTGCGCCTCCGAATCTTTCGGCGGCGCCCAGTGCACCAGCTGGCGGCCTGACGGCCCCTCCGCTGGCCAATGCTTCGCCAACGTCGGGTTCACCGACGAGTGCGTCACCGTCAAGCGGCCCGACCATTCCAGACGCCAAGGAGGCAATCGAGAAGGCTCGATTCTCCCTTGCCGAAGGGAAGACGACGGTCGCGTTGCAGCGGTATGCGCAAGCCGCCGCACAGGCCGCCGCTCGGCCGGAACTCATCTCGGACCTTCAGTCGCTCAAGGACCAGTTCCTCAAGAGCGGCGTGACGGAAGTCCAGATGGAAGCGGCCATTCGCGGCTACCAAAACCAGATCGCTCGCGGCTTCCAAAATCAAGCTGCCGTGATGAACGCGATGGCAACAGGTGCGGCTGGGCTTCCGGCGGCTTCTGGAGCCAACCATCCTGCACGCGAACAGGCCGCCGCGATGGCCGCTCAGGCCAAACTCGC
This sequence comes from Pirellulaceae bacterium, assembly GCA_044371425.1. GTDB lineage: Bacteria > Planctomycetota > Planctomycetia > Pirellulales > Pirellulaceae > JBEISR01. The sequence continues at coordinate 32,051 of JBILTR010000022.1, forward strand.
TTTGGCGCAAGGCAACCTACCGACCGCTCGCAAATGGATCGACCAAGCCACGGCTCTTCAGGTTCCTGAAGCGCAATTCGGCATCAGCCCCAACTCACCTTGGAAGGTGCGGTTGGAGGTGGAGCGAGCCGAGCAGTTGCGGCAGACTGCGGGTGGCTCACCAGCCGCTCCCGTGCAGCTTGCCAATGGAACCCCCGGGTCACCGCAGAACGTCCAGAATGGGCTTTACCAGCCGCAGGCGGACGCCACGATGGTGGCGCCAGCCTCCTCCTCGCAGCAATCCACTGCACCGGCTGCTCAAGCCGCTAGCGCCGTGGAAGGAGCCCAGCTGTACAAGCAAGGGGTCGACGCGTTGGCTGCAGGAGACAAGGATCGCGCCTTGCAACTGTTCAAGCAGGCCTGGAAAGATGAAGCCCGCCTGGACCCAGCCACTCGCACCCAACTGCGCGACAAGCTGACCTTCCTGCAGGCTCGCCCTGCCACGGCTCCGGCCGCAGAGCAGGTGCCGGCTGTACCCGAAGGCAACACCGAAGAGATACAGGCTCGTCAACGACTCTTCCGCGAAGTGACCGGGGAGCTTGCGTCGGCCGAGGCGATGGTTCAAGACCAGCCTCTGGAGGCGCTCGATCGCATTCAGATGCTCCGCCAACGGGTCTCGCAAAGTCCTGTCGAGGGAGGATATCGCAAGCAGATGCTGGCGATGGTCGATCGCGTGCTGAACAATGTTCAGGCCTACGTCGATCAGAATCGATCAGCAATCGACCTAGCCGCTCGGAACAACCAGATCGAATCGGAAGTCGATCAGCAGGCAGCCAATCAGGTTCGCATGGATTCCGAAATCCATCGCATGGTCGATCAGTTCAACGACCTGATGGACAAGGGAATGTATGCCGAGGCGGAGATTGTCGCCAAGAAGGTCGGGGAATTGGCCCCGGATACCGAAGTGGCGACTCTGATGTACCACAACGCCAAGATCCGACGTCGCTTTGAAGAGTACGAAGCCATTCGTGCCAAGAAAGAGAAGTCGTTTGTCGACGCCATGAACGACGTCGATCGTTCGATGGTCGCCCCAACAGATGATCAGCCATTCGTTTTCCCAGACGAGTCGGACTGGAAGATGCTGACGAAGATCCGACGCGATATCGCCGAAAATGGATCGACCCGTCTGTCACCAGCCGAGCGAGAGATTCGCGAACGGCTGAACGCTCCGGTGACGGTTAGCTTCTCGGAGCGACCATTGCAGCAGGCGGTCGATACGCTGATGGACATGACTGGCATCGCCATCGTCGTCGATCCGACCGGGCTGACGGCCGAAGGTTTGACCTCGGGCCAACCTGTGACGCTCGACCTGCGAGGCAAAGAAATCTCGCTCAAGAGCGCCCTGAACCTGATGCTCGATCCACTGGGGCTCACCTACGTCATCGACAACGACGTGCTGAAGATCACCAGCCGCCAGACGGCGGTGCGTCGAGCCTACAAGGAAGTGTACGGGGTCAAGGACTTGGTCCTGCCGATCCCCAACTTTGTCAGCGACTACAACAGTGGACTGGCTGGAGCGATCCAGGCGGCACACATGGCTCAGGGCCAGCAACTTCTGGTCCAGACCTCGGCTCGCAATGGCCTGAGCCTCGGCGGTCAAACCGAGGCGATCGCCAGCGTCGACCCTGGTCGGCAGGTGTTGGGTCAGATGAACATGCCGATGCCGGCCGGAATGGGCGGTGGGGGACTTCCTCCGATGCCAGTCAACAACTTTGGTATCGGTGGGAACAATCCGCCAGTGATGGGAAGCGCCCAGGGCAACCCATTCAATACCGGTGGTGGCCAGCTTGGGGGTGCCGCAGGTGCTGACTTCCAGAGCCTGATTCAGCTGATCACTTCGACCATCGAAAGCAATTGGGAACAGGACGGCGGTACCGACACGATCCAGCAGTTCGATTCGAATCTCTCGCTGGTCGTCAGTGCACCGCAGGAAACCCACGAAGCGATCGCCGACCTGCTGACCGCTCTTCGCAGACTGCAAAATCTTCAGGTCACGATCGAAGTCCGCTTCATCACGCTCACCGACACGTTCTTCGAGCGGATCGGGGTCGACTTCGAATTCCAGATCGACGACAACGTGTCGCGACTTCCTCCGGAAGATGAAGGTCCATCGGTCTCGATCGGTCTGGATACCGGTCTGATCCCGACCACCGACCTGGACATTCGGTTCACCCAGGATTCCTTCACCAGCACCCGGCCTCCTTTCGGGATCCCCGACCTGGAAGCTGGTGCACGCTTCGGCTTTGCCATCCTCAGCGACCTGGAACTGTTCTTCCTCCTGGAAGCAGCTCAGGGGAACAGCCGCACCAACGTGCTGCAGGCACCCAAGGTGACGATGTTCGATGGTCAGATCGCCAACATCAACGATACGGCTCAGCGTCCCTTCGTGATCGGATTGACACCGGTGGTTGGTGACTTTGCCGTCGGACAGCAGCCTGTCATCGTCGTGCTCAGCGACGGGACGAACCTGTCGGTCCAGGCCGTGGTTACCCCGGACAAGCGGTTCGTGCGACTGACGCTGGTTCCGATGTTCACCCGGATCGAGGATGCGGATCGTACCTTCACCTTCACCGGAAGCACCACCACCCGCAGCGGTAGCTCGGTGCTCGATCCCGACGGCAAGCCGACCGGCGATCGCGACGACGAAGAAAAGGTTGTCACCGGTTCGACGGTTCAGTTGCCAACACTCGGCACCACCTCGGTGTCGACCACGGTGACCGTTCCCGACGGCGGTACGATCCTGCTGGGTGGTATCAAGCGACTGCGTGAAGGACGCACCGAACGTGGCGTTCCGATCCTCAGCAAGATCCCCTACATCAATCGTCTCTTCCGCAACGTCGGTATCGGACGCGAAACCTCGACCCTGATGATGACGGTCACTCCCCGAATCATCATCCCCGAGGAAGAAGAAGAAAAGGTTCTCGGATCTCTGGCCAGTCCTTGATCCTTCTGCGACAGGCTGCGGCCCGTCGCAAGCCTGAACCGCACTCTCCGAGAATGCCTGGCGGCCTCCGCCAGGCATTTTTCGTTGGGTCCTATCGCTCCAGGGTCAAGCGATTTTTCGCACCAATTCCATTGGCGATCGACGGGAATCATAATGGGGATTCGTAGGCGAGCGATGCTGGCCGACCAACCTTTGGCGAAAGCTTGATCCTCTCTGGAGATTCCTGCCATGCGATTCCGCTACTCCCTGGCTATGTGCCTTCTAGCAAGCCTTGCCTCCGCACCCAGTCTGCTCGCCTCCGACGAACCCCAGGCGGAGCGAAAAAGACTGATGCAGCGAGTCCAGGAGCAACTGGAAGTGGCGATCGCCGATGCCAAACATTTCCGGGAACTGGAAGCTCCGAAATGGGCCGAAGAGGCAGAAGAACGTGCGGCGCAGTTGAAGAAGCGATTGAAGGAACTGTCTCAGGACCCAAGCGAAGAAAAGGAAAAGCCCTCCAAGGAAGCCAACTCCCGGAAAGATCCAGCCCAGGAAAAAGAGCGTAAGAAAGAAGACGTCGCCGCAAAGCCAACAAAGGACGCAACCGCCGAACGGGTCGAACAGTGGATAGCCAGCACCAAAGCGATGCAAGCGCGACTTCGGCGGCAGTCCGAACGTCTGAGGGACGAAGGGCAACCTCTTGAAGGGCTAAGGATGGCCGAACAGGTCGTGAAGTCGATGGAATTGACCAAGCAGGTGGCCGCACTGACTGAGGAAATCAATCAGCTTGCCAAACGCGAGCGGCCGGACGAAGCCCAAGCTGTCCGCAAGAAACGAGAAGTACTGATGCGACAGGTCCAGGGAATCCTCGCCCCTATGACCCAGCCCAAGTCAGGAAATCCCGATGCCGAGACTCGCCGCCAGGAACTGGAACAGCTCGAAAGAAAGCTGATCGAGGTTCGACGCAATGGTCCGCCCGAAGCGATCCGCGACATCGAAGTGGCGATGGAGAATCTTCGGCATGGCCAACGAGAGCAGGTAGCACCGCAAGAGGAAGGACGCAGACGCAAGCTGACCGAGGAGCTGGAAGCCTTGCGGAACAAATTGCGTCAGCCGCCTTCGAACGAAGAGGAAAAACGACGATACCAGGGCGCCGAAGCACGTGTTGCGGAGCTGGAGAATTTGCTTCGGCAGATGGAACATGGTCCTGGCCACGCCGTGATGAATCCGCGTCATGCCAGGGTCATGGAGCGAATCGAACACCTCCGTGCTGCTGCGAATCATCTCAAGCAGGCTGATGCCCACGACATCGCTCAGGAATCGATGCGCCGATCCGATCAGATGCAAAAGGAACTGGAGGCATCGATGAAGCAAGGCCAGGAAGGCCACCCGAATCCAGGGCCTCTGGGTGAACTCCACCAGCAACTGCGGCAGATGCGGGAAGAGAACGAAATCCTGAAGCGAGAGATCCGGGAACTACGTCAACCTCGGAAGTAGCAGGAACTCGATCGTACGGACGAACTTAGAAACTCGGGCTGTGTCGCATAGCAGCACGAGTTTCTTTTTTAGGTAAGCAGACAACCTGGAATCTCTCCCTCTCCAAGGTAGGAAGACAAGGTCAACTGCACGACCGATCCCTGGGACAAAGAAGCTGCATCGAACGGGAGCAACTGCTGGGATCCTGGCAGCTTGTGTGGAGCTAGCAGCGGGGGTAGTTATGAATGAAGGTGCTACAGCAGAAGCTTTTTGATCTTCCACCGGCTCTCCCATTCCAGAGCTTCTTCCTGGCGGCCAGCCTCCAATAGCACTCGGAGCAATGAGGCGAATTGATTGCGCGCCAACTGGACCTGAGACCCCTCTTGCCCCTGAATCGCCATTAGCTCCTCTCCCAGTGCCTGGACCGAATCCAGCTTCTCCTGGATGTCTGCATCGGGTTGATCGACGGTCAGAAGCTGAAGCAGATGGACTTCCAGCTCCAACTTCTGATAGATGAATCCTGCAGTCCGCATCTGGTTCACGAACGCCTCGTCGCAGCATCTGATCCCATTGCGATACGACGTGAACGCGGCATCGCGTTGGCCGAATTGCTGGCTGGCATGCCCTGCAACATGGTGAGCTTGGACCAAAAACATCCAATTGCTGGTCGATTGCGGAAATCGCTCTCGAAGCGATTCCGCGATTTCAATGTGCCTCCTAGCGACTTCCACCGCTGCCGGGTAGCCTTGGAGTTGACCGATGATCGATTGCAGAAAGACGGAGACCCGCTGGTAGCCGCTTTGCGCCTGTTCGTCCTGAGGAGACTGGCGCAGGATCGATTCCTCTTTTACAAGGAACTGGGACAGCAAGTCGCGGGCCTCTTCCAACTCTCTCTTGCCAACGAGCAAACGGGCCCGATCAAGCACCAGTTGCGCTCGCGTCGCCAGCAGCTCTTCGGTTGGTCGGTAATGCGCATCTTCAAATTGAACTCCACCGGGTCGTTTACCGATCAGCGTCAACGCCTCTTCGGCGGCCACGGCAGCCAGTTCCAGCATCGAAAGTGCTGCATCGGAATCCCCCGTTCGTTCGGCCAGAATCGCCATGTTGAAATGGACCTGAACCCGGGAGATCGCTTCGTCATAGGTTTGGTTGGGTCCTTCGGCAAGCCGACTGAGTGCCTCAGCTTGCAAACTCTTCGCCTCTTCCGCATGCCCCGCATAGAGTCGCTGCATGGAGAGAGCTGCCAACGACTTGTTCAAAACCGATATGGCTTGCCTCTGGTCGTCCTCACTGAGATCGGCAATCGAAAGCCGCTTGAGCAGCTGGATCGATTCCTCGAGCGGCTTTTGAGACCTCTCGAAATTCCCTGACCTCATCCATAGATTGCCCTGCAAGCTGCGGAGTTCCCCCAGCTTGAACTGCAGCATGCGGTGGGCATCCTCTGGCAAAGAGTCTTCATCCAAGTACTTTGTCATCCAAAGTGCGTCATCGATCAATCGACTTGCCTCTTCATTTTGGCCCAGCAGGGATTCCGATCCAGCCATGCGGTGTGCCATTTCGGATAGGCGCCAGACCGTAGCTGCACTAGGAAGTGTTCCACGATCTCCCTCTGCAAACATCTTCTGAAAGACTTGTTTGGAATCCTTCTGAAGCTGAAGCTCAAGACGGCTGAGCCCCGAATTCTGAAACACTTCACGGCTCGATACAAGCAGGTCCTGGAAACGAAGCATGCTGTCGAAGGCCAACGATTCCCGGCTTTCTGCGACCTGACCAGCTCCGCTTCCTCCATTTTCTGCTCGGCGATCTCCCTGGAACGCTCTTCGAGGAGTCGCGCATCACGAGTCTCCTGGAGGAGCTTGGCTGAATCTGCAAGAGCGATGCCAAGTTGCGTTGCTTGAATTTGCAGTAGCTTCTTCTGGCCGGACTGAACCCAGAGAAAGAAGCTGCCTGAGGCCAAGAGAATCAACAAGCCGCTAGTCAGTGCAGCAGCAGCCAAAGGTCTGCGACGTGGCCACTGAATCACCTGCTCCCAAAATTTTCTCGGTGCGAGCTGACCGGTTCGCCAACATTCCAGTTCTGTAAGTCACTTCGGAATTCCTCTGCCGATTGGTAGCGATCCCCAGGGTGGCAGGCCATGGCCTTATCGCAAATCGCCTGTAGCGCAGTCCTCCCTGGAATCGCCAACTTCCGCTCCCGACGCTCCACAACAACCCCTGGCGGGTGACCGTGCAGGATGCAAAACAGAATGGCTCCCAACGAGTAGATATCAACCCCAGGTAGCCATTGAGGCTTTCCGCCCGATGCCAACTCCGGGGCCGCATAACCTGGAGTCCCTATCTCGGTGGTGGCGCTTCCATGATCGATCGGCCAATCCCACGCCGCATCTTCCGATGGTGGACGATGGGTCGGCCGATCCTGAAAGGAGTCCGTGTCAAAGCGGCGCGCCAAGCCCCAATCACCGATCCAAGTCTCGCTATAAACACCACATAAAACATTCGACGGCTTCAAATCGCGATGCACAACGCCTTGGCTATGTGCATAGTCAACCGCATCGGCAACCTGCTTCAGCCTCCTTACAATTTCGCGCAAGCGATGCACCTGTTGCTCACTAGACCAATGGCTAGACGATTCCGTGTCGTGATGCATCCGATGCATCAGCCCAATCGCATCCGAAAGCGTCCCGGAGCCTTCTCCGGTAATCAATCGCATCACGTAGAATTCTCGCCCCTCTTCATCGACTCCTCGGCCGTAGATCGGAATGATTCCGGGGTGCTCCAGACCTGCCGTCAACGCAGCTTCCGCGTGGAAACGTTGACGAGCTTCTTGGTTTTGAATCAAATCGCGACGAATCTTCTTGATTGCAACCGGCCGATCGCACTCCAGATCCATCCCGAGATAGATCTCTCCCATGCCGCCCGATCTCAGATACTTGACGACCGTATACCGCTGACTGCAAACCGATGGAATCGCAGAAGGAGGTGATGGCTGTGGCTGGTTTTCAGAAAGAACGTCGTGCCGCATCCGCTGCAGCTGCGGTGTCAGGAGCTCTTGTGGTATTTCTCGATACTCCGCTGCAATTTCTTCGGGCTGTGATCCACTGCCACGATTCAGCGATGCTTCATAATCGAGTGTCGCCGCGATGACTTTGCGCCACAAATCCAATGGCATCGAGTCACGTTGGTAACCGAAGTCAGCTCCCTTCATAGCTCTTCGCACTGCTCCCACAGAATCGTGATCAACCGAAGTTTCTGAAGGATCGTGGTGGTGCGCCGCTGCAGTTGCTTGGCAATCCCACGTGGATCCTGGTCTTCCAGGTACAACACTCCAATGCGTCGGAGTTCCCCAGAAGGATCCTCCCGATCCAATAACTTCAGCAAGTGTTCGAGCAAGTCGGCCAATTGAGCTTCTGCCTGAGGCGTTCTCAAGTCGGCCAGCGAAAAATCTTCCTCTTGCGATGCAGATGAAACCAGAGTGCGAACTTGAGACTCTTCGGCGGACCGATGCCGTTTGATCCACTTGATGGCAAAAATCATCAGCAGCTTCCAGAGCTCTTCTCGATTGCCAACTTCCAGATAGTCGCCAGCGATGGCCGAGCGATAGAAACTCTGAAAGGCACTCTGGGCGACATCTTCGCCCTCGATCGCAGGATCGGTGCTGCCCCTGAGATACTTGGAAGCTGTTTGAACCAGCTTCGGGTAATAGCGGCTCCATAGCTGATGCGCCGCATCGGGATCACCAGCCTGCAACTTGTGCAGCCACTGCGTAATGGCACCAGGATCTACTGTCATGAAACATCGCCACCTCAGAGAACCACCATCGACCCATTTAGTTGTAATCGAGCCGCTGCCCTTTGGGGCAAAAAGGAAGGCGGACCTCATCAAAAAACACCACCTGGAGGGGGTGAAAATATGAGACGGAACAACTCGAGGGAATTCAAATCGAGCGACGGCCAGCGACGAAATTGCGCCTTTCTTTGGCCGCAGGAAAACCTCCTGCGCCAGAGTCGACTAGCGATCCAACTTCATCCGGTCGCGGAAAACTGAGGCCCTACCACCTCCAATGCGTGATTTCCGAAGCCCTAGTCGATGTGGATTGGATGAAGAAAACATTCACCGTCGATTGGAGAGAGCCAGGGAGTCGGAGAAAATGTTGAGGAGGCAAGAGATGCCGGATCGACTTTGAAACCCCGATCCCTAACGGGACAAAGTGGTCCATCGGGGATGCCTCTGGGTAAAGGTCGCTTGACCGTCTCCTTTGGGAATCCCCAATGAAACGTTGCGGAAGGGGTGACGCCGTACTGCCAGCCATTCTGCATAGGGTGTAGCGGAAGGGGCGAGCGATCGGGAGTGCGGCAACAGCACCAAAAGACCTGGCCGGCTGGAGTCGGTCCGATGCATCACGCCATGATTCCAGCATGGCACGTTTTGTCGCGCTTCGGACAGCTCGCCCCGCTGCCCCATCGAGTGGTTGGCTGGACCCAAAAAACTAGGGCCGGGACTTTCATCCCGGCCCTAGAGCATGTGTCAGTAGACCAGCCAACGGAGATCAGCGACGGCGACGGTTCAAGCCGTTCGACTCCAGGCCACCATCGAGTCCTTCCAACCAAGGCCCAATTTCAGCCAGCGATGCATCGGTTGCCGACAGGTAGTCTGACAGCGATCCGCCACTGATTGGTGGGGAGGCGAGTTCGACTTCCGATGCCAACTGCTGCACAACGGCGTCTGCGGATTCCAGAGCCGCCAAACGACTGCTCTTGATCGTCAGGACGTTCGAATCCCTGCTGGAATCGCTGGTGGGTCCCGCCAGAGTTCCCTCGCCTTCCGCCTCCCCTTCACCGGATCCCGAGTTCAGCACATTGATCACTTGAAGTGCATCGACCGGGCTGATGGCCCCGTCCGAGTTGACGTCGAAGTAGATCTTGCCAGCTTCCCCTTCACCCCCGAGAGGCCTGGAGCCACCGGCGTTCAGTGAGTTGATGACCAGCAGCGCGTCGATCGGCGAGACGAAGCCATCGTTATTGACATCGAAACGGTTGCTGGGGTTTGTCCATCCTTCGCCCGAGCCGCCGCCCGAACCGCCAACGATGACAACCGAGTCGGCGATATAACGAATCGCGTTGAAGGGGACGACTTCCGGAGGATTGAACAACAAGGTGTCATGGAAGGGAGATATGTCCGCAGGATCCCCAATGAACTGGGCAGTCCCGGCTTTATTGGCAGTCAGCGTGATGGTGAACTGTAGCAGCTCACCATTCCCAAGGCTCTCGGTACCATTCTGCACCGAACCGACTTCATTGATCAGATTCTTGTTGCGAATGTCTCCACTGACGACTTGGTTGTAGTTGGAACTCCAGACCACATCGAAGCCCAAAGCGTTTCCGCTGGTGTTCACCGAGACAAGCCCCGAATCGTAGAGGATGTCCTGGAACGCTGCGAAGACGCCCAGATCCGATCCAACCGATCGGAGATCCTGAACGTAGCCACGGAGCTGGAACTTGCTGCCAACCGTCACCTGGTCGACTGGAACCCCATTGAGGTCGGTTACCTCCAATCGCATCTTCACCTGATCGTCGGCGGACGCCGATCCCACCTGCAGAGTGACGCGAGCGATGGAGCTGAAGCCTCGAGGATCCTGGATCATGTAGGTGAACTGATCGGTGCCGGAAAAACCTGAGTTGGGTGTGTAGAGCACCACATCGTCCGTAGGGGTAGTCGTCCCCTTGTCGTCGATCGACGCCGAACCATTCAGCGGCTGGGTGACGTTGATCAACCGAATCGATCCCGTCGTTCCTGGGCTATCGTTCCTCAGAACGTTGATGACGTTATCGAAGCTATTGACGGCCAAAGGTGCGGCCAGCGAGTCGTCGACAGCGAATGGGAATTCAAACCCATTGCTGACGACTTCGATCGTCGTCCGACCAAACCGAATCTGTTCGACCGGAACCGGGGAAGCAGGGGTATTGAATAGGAGCGTGTCGGTGAACGGAGGGGAATCGGCAGGGTCGCCGATGAAGTCGACCAAGCCGGCGGCCAGGGCATCGAAGGTGATCGACGCCAGCAGCAGCGGGTTGGGCTCGTCCATCGACGGATTGCTGGTGAATGCCCCCATGTCGTTGATAACGCCTGGAACATCGTTCGTGCCTCGCTTGCCCAACTGGTACGAAGGGCCAAACGATACCTTGAAGTTCAAGGGGTTGCTGCTGTCCGCTGCAGGGGTGACCAGCGAGGAGTTGTAGAGCAGATCGAGATAGGCGGCGAACACCCCAGGCGACACGACGAATTGGTCAGGAGCCCGCAGGTCGTCGACAAAGACGTTGACCTTGAATTGGCTTCCCTGCTGGACGGCAGAGACTGCATTGCCGGCCATATCGGTCACCTGGAAGGTCAGTCCGACCACATCATCGTTTCGGGCGCCCGGGAGGGTGTGAACCGTAACGGTCGCGGTGGTCAAATTCCCAGATGCATCGCTGGCCGTGTAAGTGAACTGCTCGGTGCCACCGAAGTTGCGTCGAGGCGTGTAGCGGATGCTTTGATTGCCGGAGCCGATCGTCGCAGTACCACCCTGATTGGGCGTCGAAACCGATACGATCTGAAGAGCGCCTCCCTTCCCTTCCACGTCGTTCGCCAGAACGTTCAGAGGGAAGCTGACGGTGTTGGTTGCGACATCGTAGGAGTCGTCGACCGCTACCGGCTTGTCAAACGAGAACGAGATGGTCATCGTCACCGTGGCGGTATCGGTTTCGCCAAGCGAATTGCGAATGCGATAGGTGAATGTCTCCACCCCGACGAAACCGTTGCGCGGCGAGTAGAGAATCCCATTCTTGGCTGTATTGATCCGGATCGTGCCCCCCTGTGATCCACCCGAGACCGAAATGATCTCGAGCACTTCGCCAGGAAGCTTGAAGTCGTTGGCGAGGACATCAAGAGGATTGTTCAGCGAGTTTCGGCCGACGGTGAATGCGTCATCGACGGCGATGTTCAGCGAATCGACCAACAGAACCTGGTAGTCTTCGACTTCACCAGTCTGCGAGCGACCGGTGACGGCGACGTTGGTCTCCTGAGCCATGCGGAACCGCATGTAGCTGGTACCCAGTTTGGCGCCCGCCGGGATAGCAAATGTCACGACGTTGCTACCAGCGACCAGCAATTGATTCTTGATCAACTGCTCACCGGCATCATTCCAATCGCCGTCCCCGTTCACATCTAGCCACGCATGCAAGTAGGCGTTTTGCCCGGTAGTATTGGTCAGAAACGCGTCCAACTTGTTGTTGGCGTCGCCGGCGACCAGCGGACGAAGGAAGGTAATACCGTCTTCGTCATCGATCACCAGGTTGGTCACTGGATCGGTAGCACCCGCGATGTCGTCCCCAGTGGCAGTTGGATTCGGCAGCCCGTTGTCTTCCAGGTCGATGCGAGTTCCAAGAGCCAAACCTGGCAGGAAGCCGGCGTTCGCGCCATTCTGCGCCGCAGTGGTGGGATAGGGAGCCGGTGCATCACCCCAATCGAGAGCGTAGCGATTTCCAAAGTCGTATCCAATCGGCGGGTTGATCCCGTCGTAGGTCACCACATGCTCGCCACCGATCGGGAAGGTCTGCATGAATCCAGGATCCAGCACCTCACGGATCGTGTAGGTACCAGGTCCTGGAGGTAGCAAGCTGTAGCTGCCATCTGCCTTCGTCTTGGTCGCAGGCTCCCCGAGGTCCAGCCGGTCGTCTCCATCGAGGTCGAAGTAGATCCAGATTCCTTCGATCGGAGGTTCGCCCTGATCTTTGATGCCGTTGGCATTCAGGTCATTGAACTTGTAACCGGTCGCCCCTGCGGGAGGCAGAATGAAACCAAAGTTCACATTCGTGCGAGTCTGGTCCATCGCCACCGTCACCGTCTGCTTGCCGCCGATCGGTGCCGTGGGCTGCCAGTTCTTTCCAGGAACGGTGTAAATCGTATGGGTTCCAACAGGCAACCCCAGCTGGTACTTCCCATCGGGTGCCGTGTCGACTCGCGGTTCCCCAGCATCCAGGAAGTTGTTCCCGTTGATGTCCGCCCACACGGTCCAGGTGCTGATCCCCTCTTCGTTGAGGTCGATCGTCCCACTGCGATTGCGGTCATGCCAGAGAATCCCTTGGATGTTTCCACCCTTCATCCCGGTGGACATACCAAAAGCCAGAACGTTGTCCGAATTCGCCACCCCCGAGCCTCCAGGAGGAATGCCGGGATTCAGTGGCGAATACTCGTCCTCCAGGAATCTCAAAGGCTGGTCGTCGGTCGTTCCAAAGATCAAGTCGCGACCCGCACCACTCGAAATGAAAGGGTCGTAGAACTGGTCCATGATCCCGTAGATGGTGTTGGTGGGATCTTGGTGCCAGCCACCGAGGAAGTGACCTGCCTCGTGAGCGATCACCATCGACAGAAGTTCCGCAAACAACTGCATCTGCGTGGCTCGACCACTCAGCGGTACAGCAAACGAGTCGGCGATGAGTAGATCGAGCATCACCAGGGCCGATTCCTCGCGGTCCCAGTTGCCCACATCGACCGACTGCGCGATCCCCAGCAGCCCAATGTCATCACCGAGGATCTCATCCTGCGTGCCACCGATGATCACGCGGGAAACGTTGGCAGCTCCAAAAGGATCTGCATGATCCTTGCTATTGAGGATCGTGATGTCGAAATCACCCGCGCGGCCAGTCCTCTGGTAATAACCGTTGTTGGCTGTTGCAATCAATGTTTCCAGCTTGTTCGTCGTTCGGCTCACCACCTCATCGATCAGCGCAGCCTCGTCATCAGGCTCCAGCCCAAGAGCGGCGATGTAATTGCCGATCCCAGGGACTCGCAGCGTCCCTGGAACCCCGGTGATCAGGTCGATGTTGATCACTTCCGAACGGATCGTGGCACCGTCGAAATCGAGGAACAACGTCTGCGCGGTTCCAACCGTTTCCTGCTCCATCGGCGGACGGTAGGCCCTCAGGTTCAAAACATAGGAACCGACCCCGTCGCCGACCCGCACCGCATAACGACCGTCGGTGTCGATCACGTAGCTGAACGAAGTCGTTCCATCTGTGAACAGAGGATTCTTAGTGGGAGGCACTGTTCCCGGTGGACGCTGGATGCGAACGTTTGTCGGTCCAATCGCGAAAAACAATTCGGTCCCAGAAGCTTCATACAGCCCGACTCCCAGACCGGTAGGATTGAAGGCCGCGGCCTGCAGCCGAACGTCGAGAATGTCCCCCTTGCGGAGGTCGAAGGTGTAGTAGTCTTCATCAAAGAAGGTCGACATCAACCCATTGACGTTGACCATATCCCGCTTATTTGGAAGTGTTCCCAACGGCAAATACTGGCCGCTCAGACGTGAATTGTTTGGCTCCGCCTCAGTCACGGTCAACGGATTGTTGGAAAGCCCTTCACCTGCTTCGCCGCTACCACCACCTGAGGATCGGTTCTGGATCCGGGTCGCCAGCGCGTCGTATGCTGCCTGGTCGGTCATGTAAAACGGGGCCATGATCCCCTTGGTCAGCGGGGAAATGTCCGCCGCCATCATCTCCCGCCGCTCCAACTGCTCCGCGACACGCTGTTTCTGCGCTCGCTTCTTCAGGCTCTCACCCCCTAACAAACGCGATAGGAGGCCGTTGTTCGATCCCTGCCGATTCGATTGACCATTACGAGAAGCCACAGTATTCCACCCCCAGCAGCGTTACCAGTTGATCGAAGATCGAGCGACGGACGAAAGCGCTTTCGAATCCAGTGTCTGAAGTCCAGTTCGAAGAGCCAGTGGAGCTTCCCTGCTAGAATCAACCCTCGGTGACTCCGAACCACACCGGCTCGGTCCTTCACCTGCAAACCATCCCTGATACACATTCATCTCGCCCAGTCCTTGGTCGAAAATGGGCTTTTCAAGTGAGAAAAATGGGTAAGGACAAGGCTTGTCCGATTCTAGTTGGGCCCCTTAGGCTGTCAACAAACTGCCCTTCGCTTGTGATGGGCGAAGAGTTCCACGAGTTCCGTCCGCAAGCGACAATTTTGCTACAACCTGAACAGCTCCTCCCAGGCTGTGGCAAATCGCACTCCGCGTCGAGAATCTCTTGACCTGCTAGTTTCTCGGAGCGAAATATAGGGTTAGTGAAGGGGGAATCCCAAATTTCCAGCATTTGGAAGATGGGTTGTACCGTTCATAACGAGGAGGTTTACCCGATGGCTGAAACCCGACGACCTGGCTTCACCCTCATCGAACTGCTTGTGGTGCTGGCCATCATCGGAACTCTGGTCGGTTTGCTCCTTCCCGCCGTGCAGTCAGCCCGAGAAGCCGCTCGCCAAATGCAATGCCAAAACCACCTGAAACAGTGGGGCTTGGCGATTGCCAATTTCGAAGCAGCCCGTGGGTATCTTCCACCGGCCAGAATTGCTCCCAGGCCCGGGGATTCAACGGAATTGAGTTGCGGCGGGGAAGAGCCGAACTGGTTCGCTCACGTCCTCCCCTTCGTCGAACAAACCAACCTGGTGCGGGACGTCGACCTCTTTGGAAAATGGTATGACCAACCCAAAGAGTTCACCTCAACCAAGTTTCCAATCCTTTTCTGCCCATCGCGTAGGGGCAGCCAGTCGATGATGGTTTCCCGCAATGTGGGGGGATCTACCGGAGCCACGCGATTGCCGTGCGGTTGCCCGATTCCGGGCCGCGGAGGTAGCCGGGTGGTTGATGGAGTCCCTGGGGACTATGCAGCCTGCCACGGCGATCTAAGTCCAGGGGCAGTCGGACTTCCGTCCGACTTTTACTACGGAGGGAACGGATCCGGGGCGATGAATTCGTCTCGAGCCCTTTGCGAAAATGGCAAAGCGATCGATTTTTTTGATAAGTACCGCTACCGCGACATCACCGATGGGCTCAGCAACACCTTTTTGTTGGGGGAGAAGCACATCAGCCAGGAACGACTCGGGAAATTCCCCGACGACTCCCCCATCTATGACGGTGATAGCCTCCCGGCAGGATCGCGTATCACGGGCCCAGGGATGCCATTGGCCCAGGGTCCCAACGACCTCGTATCCACCTACTACGCCTTCGGAAGTTGGCATCCGGGGATCACTCACTTCCTCTACGCCGACGGTTCGATTCGCTCCCTCTCCAACGCCACCGATACGGTCACTTTGGGGCAGCTGGCCAATCGCCACAATCTGAAGCTGGAACGGATCCAATTGGACTGAGCCATTGGGACTTCTCGGTCGCTTGCCCCCTCAACCCGGAGGCAACCAGTATGTCCCTCCGGCGGATCACACCTGCCGGAATCCTTCACCGACTCGGAATCGATCCATTGAAGAAGCTTGCGCGTCCGAAACCGTTCCGTCCTATCGCGGCTTTCTTTTCTGCAGCGTTCGCCCTGGGAGGGATGGTTGGGTGTGGCCCCCAACAGGAAGCAACCTATCCAGTCGATGGTCTGGTCCGCTTTCCGGACGGAGACCCGGTGCGGTTGGGGACCGTCGAGTTCCGTCGAGTGATTGCGGCCAATCCAGAGGCCCCCCGATGGATTGCTCGTGGCACCATCGACCAAGAGGGCCATTTCACCCTCAGTACCTTCCAGCCGGGTGATGGTGCGCTGGCGGGGAATCATGAAGTCATCGTCCAACAGCTGATCATCACCGAAGATAGGTCCTTTGCAGACCACAACCACGGACGGCGGGTTTCTCCTCACTACGGCGATTATGCGTCGAGCGGACTGAAGGCAAGAATCGAAGCCGATCCCAGCAAGCAACCGCAGCAGATCGTCATCGAACTTCTGACCGACCAAGCCGATCTTCAGAAGTCGGAATAAAGATCCCTGCGGTGCCTGATCCCGGTATCAACGCCATTGGCCGCAGCGTTTGCTGCGGCCAATGTTGCTTTCAGAAGGATCTCATATCGACTGGATCCGCGATGGCATCACCAAGTGTACTCAGCCCCGAAGAATCCTCCATCGTAAATCACCTCCGCATCGTTGTTGATGCGAGTGATTCGATTCGATCCAGGCTGGATCAACGCCGGTGGTGCATCGTTGAAGTTCTCTGCCGCCAGCGCTACGTTGTCGATGTAGAGCAACTGGTAACCACCGCGAAGCGCCCAGGAATAGGTCAGGCGGTAGACCGTGGTGCTGGAGAACGACATCGCATACGCAGTCCTCGATGAATCGTCCGACTCGAAGAGCCCCGTAATCGAGTTGGCGACGATCGACGAGTTCAGGTCCGCTCGGTTCCCGAAGACCCCCATCTTCAATTCGACACCCGAGTTGATGCCGGGGATGATGTTCAGCCAGAGGTCTCCACCGACCTGGAAGCCCATCAGCGAGTTCCGGACCTCGGTGTTGTAGTCGAAGAACCGCAGCCCGTTGCTGGCGAAAGTATCGTTGTTTTCGCCGCGTGCAGCGAAGGTCATCGATTCATCCAGATCGATGTAACGGAGCCCCATCAGGCTGGAGCCCTGGAGCCAGCCGTAACGCCCGACCCAGCGGCGCCGGAAGTTGACTTCCCCGTTGTGGATTTCCGACCTGTAATCTAGGCGATGCTGGAAGGAGCGATCCGGATCATCGTAGCCGTTGAGCGGATCGGTTCCAAAGTTGCTCATGAAGGAAAACAACGTGGGTGTCCCTGCGGGCGTCGAGTTGACGACGGCGGATTCTTCCCACTGATTAAGCCCTTGGTAGACCGCTTCCAGATTCGAACCGGCACCCACCTGGCAGTTGACGATCACGCCAAGACCCGGTGCGGCACCGTTCAGATCAACGCTGTTGCTGGAGAGGACGTAGTTGCCGGTCCCAGCACCCTGCGAAGAAAAGTTGTAGTTGGCAGCTCCCTTGGATCGGCCCCACCAAGTCGAATCGACGGCGACATCGAACCATCGCTGCGCCGCCAGCCCCGCTTCACCATAGGGCGCCATTCCGGCGAGCAGACCATGAAGCTTGCTGGTCACCCAGAGCCCTAGTCCCCAACCGCAGCGGAAGCAACCATTCTGCCCGCAATGTCCGCAGAAAAGACCATCGTCGATGCCATGGCTTCCGTAGCCGGGCGGCATCATGCCGTAGGCGCCGCCGGGCAGCATCGACGGGTCATGACCCATCATGCCGCCATGCCCCAGCAAGCCGCCTCCCAGGAGGCCACAACCCATGGGGCCGCAACCGCCGCCGCAGGCCCCCATGCCGCCACAGGCGCCATTGCATCCCATTGGCCCACAGGATCCACAGCCGCCCATGCCACTCAGGCCGCACGGATCCATCGGTCCTCCGCAAGCCCCTAGCGATTCACCTCCACCCATTCCCCAGTGGCTGAAAAGCCCACCACCGAAGTGCCCCGAGCCACCGCCTGCGTGGCCCCAGTGGCCCGATCCACCGCCATTGGGCGAATCGCATGGTGCTCCCAAAAACCCGGCGGGCATCACCGCTTCGACGTCCGGATTGGATCCGACTCGAGCGTTCATCCCGGGAGCAGATGGACCTGGGACCACCATGCCTTGAGGTGTCTGAGCATGCAGTGATTGGAGGCCGCCGAAGGTGGCCAGTCCAAACGAAAGTGTCCGAGTCCAACGATTCTTCCAGTTCATCGATTCATCTCCAGCGGCAGTCGGCATCGATCGCACGCGCAGCGACACAAAGCCATCCCCCCTATCAGCCCACTTGGATGGCCAACTCGCGCTCCCCATCCCGCTTCCAGCTCGTTCCCTCGGAATTGTTTGGGTTGCATCCAACCCTCATATCCAGGCATGACGAGCACTACTGGTAGCGTTTCCATCAACACGAAGTTCGGAAGAACACGCGAATCAGGTAGGTTCCGCAGAGCCGTTACAGTCCGTTCTATCGGCTTGTCTGAGGTGAAAAGTTCTCTGAAACGATTGATTTCTAACTTGCAAAACGACAAAAATCGGAATGACAGCTTGGCGCCTTCCTCTCAACTTTTCCGATTGCGCAGAGATGAACAGCAGTCCGAAGGGGTGGATGCGGGCTGCATAAGGACGAACGACGTTGAGCGACCTGCCGAAGAGAAGTTCCTTAGCCGATGGACTGGAGGCTCTTTCGCCCCCCTCCTCGCGAACCAGTACCGTCCCCGGTGAGACGGGGAGGCCAGAAAGTCCCCCCCCTTGGAAGCTGCTGCCCGCCCCAGCCTGGCTGGGACGGATCGCCGCCCGGAAAACCGAACCGACTCCCCATGCGATGACGGCTCTGGCATGGCTGCCCCCTGTGGAATCAAAACTCCATCGGATTTCCGACCAAGAACGTTTTCTTCCTTCGGCTTGGCAGGAGCTGAACGCGTCGCTGATCGCTCCGCTGGAGGCCGAACCGATGCCACTGAGCGACTCTCTGGGCCGATCCTGGTGGGTCCTTTGCGGAGGCCCCTGGGCGCCTCTGGAACTCCTTCTCCAGGCTTGGCCAACTCCCCCAGAAAGCGTGCTCGCGGATTGGAAGAGTCAACAAGCCGATTGGGAGGTGCTAGGCGCTCGATTCCCTTCGAACGACTCGAATCGCTCGAAGGACGAAAAGCTAGAAAATCACATCCATGGGATTGCGGTGGAAGATCCATCGCGATGGTGGGTCGATCGGCAGGGAGTCTTGCTTCCCTGCTTCGATCTCTGGGCTCTTTTGTCCCAGGCCGCAGGCTCTTTGCAAGCCACATCGGAATCCGCAGCGAGGGAGAAAGAACGACGCAGTCCGACTCCGGGCCCAGGTTCGACCACCGATCGGTCTCTCAAGGACCTTCGAACCGCTCCCCAAAGCCCCCCCAACGCGACAGCCGTCGATGCGAAACCGAAATCCAAGCCCCAAGCCATCGGTGCCTCGCTGCCATCCTCCCGTCGCAAATCGGGAAATCGAAATCGCACCACGTTGTTCTGGGTGGCAGCCATCGCGGTTGGTTTGCTTGGGCTACTGGTCTCTCGTACCTTCCAAAGCGACTCCACTCCCGCAATCACTCAGCGCACCAAAGCAAACCAGGAACCGACGGAAGTTCCGGGGGCCACCGACATCCAGCCCGCGCCGCTGTCGACCTCCGATCCAGCCAATGCCTCCGACCCACTCGATCTGCGAGGTCTGTCGCCGACTGCCGAAACAGCCCAGTCGCTACCCGGCCTGGAGGTCAGCTCCCCCAGTCTCTTTCCAGAAGGGGACCTGAAAACCAAACTCGATCGCCTCCTGAGTGGCTCGCCAGGAGAACCGCTCGCCAATTCCCCCACAACCGACATGCTGCCGGACGAAAGCGTTACCCAAACCGACAGTCCATCGGAGATGCGTGATCCGGATTCCGCCGATCCGACATCTCCTGACGGACAAGCTCCAGGCGTTGCCCCTGATCCCGCTGGGCAACCCCCAACTTCTCTTGAGGATCGATCCATTCCGCTGGAGAACTTGCCTCTGAAGAGCAAATGGATTTTGCGGGATCGAGGCTTGGATCCCCTGTTGTCGCTGGCCCTGGATCTGGAGGATACGGAAGGGTGGCAATGGAATCGGATGCCGGTTGCATTGGAAGCGGGCAAGGTGGTGCGGGTTTGGGGCGGCCACAAGGACCATCCCGAGGCGGGAGGGATGGTGATCCAGGCTTCCTTGCGCACGGGAAGGGTTTGGCAGGTGGAGGTCGATGTCGGATGGTCGCCGACCCCAGAAACCCCTCCGGTGCGACTTGCCATTGGACAGGCCGACCAGTGGCTAAGTGAAGTGCAAAGCGGGCTTCGTTGGCACGATCAGGCATTGCAGCAGTTGCGACAAACACGCAATCTCACCAGCAACTCCTCCCAGCGGTCGCTGTTGCTGGATCAAATCCGCACCCTGGAAGGGCAGCAGAGAACGCTGAAGGACCTCGAAGCGCGATGGCAGAAAGTCGCCATTCTCTCCCAGGTCTTCTACGACCAGCAAATACTGCACCTCCGATGGCAATCCGGTGCGACGGATGCAGCATCGAGCACAGTGTTACAGGAGCCCCCCTGATCGCGGGCGATCGAAACGTCGATTCCCGGCACGCTCACTCAATTTGGGGCCTTGAATGCATCCGATGGAGATCGTCGACGGCTTCCTGAGTTCTTGGTGAACCAACTGGTCCATGGTATATTCCGTTCCGGCGGCAAGATGACGATGGCCGCTGGAGATGGTCGGCGCGGGGATCCCATCACTGGGTCGACTCCCTGCCTCCCCTTATCTCGCAATCCGTTCTCTGACAATTTCCAGGTTCCCTCCTTTTCCGTCCGCGGGATGTTCTCATGAATGACGCAACCGAAGCGGTGCTTGCAGCACGCAAGACCGAGATCCGTAAGCAGGCACACGAAAACCGGAAGGCCCAGCCGAACAAAGACGAAGTCAGCCAGACCATTGTCGATCGCTTCGTTGCGCTGCCCGAGTATGCGGCGGCAAAAACCGTCATGTTCTACGTTGACGTCCGCGACGAAGTCCGCACCCGTCAGGCTCTCCCCGCAGCTCTCCAAAGTGGCAAACGGATCGTAGTCCCCTACTGCGTCGACGGGGAACTGGAGCTTTTCTGGCTGGAGTCGATGGACGAGCTGGAACTGGGGATGTACCGAATCCTGGAACCTCGAGCCGACCTGCGTGAGGTCGCCAGCAAGCGATTGCAACCTGAAGACCTCGACCTGGTCATGGTTCCTGGCGTCGCATTCGACCGAAACGGTGGTCGCACCGGTCACGGCAAAGGTTATTACGACAAATTGTTGCAGCATGCGCGAAGCGATGCCCCTCTGGTGGCGCTCGCCTTCGAATGCCAACTCTTTGATGAAATCCCCGTCGCTTCCCACGATATCTACATGGACAAGGTGGTGACTGAGAAGGGCGTCTACGTCGGGAAAGGGCGACCGACCGCCTGAACTCCCAGTAGATCCTTCCCAAGCGAAAGGATGCGGTACGGACAGAGACGAGTGCCCCGTTGCCAGGAACCAGAAAAACGGGAAGCCCCTGGTGCAGCGGTCTAGAGGCGACGCCACAGTAGAAGCAGCGAAGGAGAGCCGATGAGCGATCAGGAAGAGATGTCGGTGGAGATCGAGGATACCTATGCGGAAGCGTTCCGAAGCATCTACGGTCGTGTGCTTGTCACGGCGAGGGACAGCAAGTGGCTGTTGGCAGCATGCCATGCCGCAACAGGACATGCCAGCAGCACCATCCTTTGCGATTGCGAAGCCGGGATCGAACGTTTGGTCGATGGCAAAACACCTGGACAGATAACGCCAGATGGAAGGCCGGGAGCCTACCTTCAGTTCCATGTCCCGAGATTTCGCAAGGACCGCGTCGAGCATCTAGAGCGAGTCATGCTGGCGCGATTGAGCCAGAACGTGCTGACGTGCCCCACGGCAAGGCTATTCAATGCATTGGAAAGCGAGACCTATTTCCGGCTGGGAAGGAAGATCGCCTATTTTGGAGATCGCAACGAGTACCTTGAGGAACGGTACGGCCAGAAGGGCTGGGTGATCCCGACCATGGGCGGAGATTTCTTTCTCAGCCGAAGGTTTGGTTATCGCGATGGGATCATGGGAGGGAATCTTTGGTTCCTCGCCACCACCGAAGAGGCGGCGATCGAGGCAGCGGAAAAGGCGGCGGCAGCGGTCGATCTTCTGCCCGAAACGGTTACGACCTTTCCTGGCGGTGTAGCCGCCAGCGCTAGCAAGGCAGGCAGCAGCTATTCGTTTCTGATCGCCAGCACTTATGCCGAATTCTGTCCGACCCTCAAGTCGAAACTGGGAGAGCGGAGCAAGGTTCCCGATGGCATCCGTTCGATCATGGAAATCATCGTCAATGGAAGCAGTCTGGACGACGTTGCCAAATCTCTCTATGCGGCGATCGATGCGGCCAGATCCACCCCAGGGCTCCGCAAGATATCGGCTGGTAACTACGGTGGTCGGCTAGGGAAATCCTTCATCTACCTGTTGCCCGACAAACATCCCTCCACCCCATCCTGACCCATCCCTCACAACGCCACCTTCTGGACCGCTCGAGAGACTCCCCAAGATCTCCGCAGGTGGTCAGATAGGGGATGGGGTGAGCAAACAGGTGGGGTCCAGTGCCATCGCGGCGTGGAAGAAGTGGACTGATTTTCATCGCCAGGAGGCTTCTTGATGGCCAAGAAGAAAAATGCCGGTTACCGTTTTGGCTCGCACATGTCGATCGCCGGTGGCTATTACCGCGCAGTGGAGGCAGCGGCCGACATTGGCTGTGACTGCGTTCAACTTTTCACGAAGAACAGCAATCAGTGGAATGCCAAACCAATCTCGCAGGAAGAAGTGGAGCGATTCCGAGAAGCGCTTTCCGGCCGTGGGATTGTGGCTCCGCTGTCACATGCCAGCTATCTGATCAATCTGGCATCCCCAGATGATGCGCTCTGGGAGAAATCGATCGCAGCGATGGTGATCGAATGGCAACGCGCCGAGCAGTTGGGGCTGGATGGCGTGGTGGTGCATCCGGGAGCCTTCGTCAGCAGCAGTGAATCGCAAGGGCTGGATCGCATCGCAAAAGCTCTTCAGCGGATCGTCAGCGATGTGATGCCGGCCACTAGCTGGCTGCTGCTAGAGAATACCGCCGGC
Organism: Pirellulaceae bacterium; assembly: GCA_044371425.1. Taxonomy (GTDB): domain Bacteria; phylum Planctomycetota; class Planctomycetia; order Pirellulales; family Pirellulaceae; genus JBEISR01. The sequence goes on from JBILTR010000022.1 coordinate 55,002, forward strand.
CAGGGAAGCTGCCTGGGACGGACCATGGAACAGCTTGGCTGGCTAATCGCGCGCACCGGCCCGTCGATGCACGTCGGTGTCTGCATCGATACGTGCCATGCCCACGCGGCTGGGTATGACATGAGTCAACCTGAGGGACTAGAGGAACTGGCCAGCCAGATCGATCAGTGGACCGAATCGGGCGTCGTCCGCGCGGTCCACCTGAACGACAGCAAGAAGGGGTGTGGATCGCGAGTCGATCGCCATGAGCATATCGGTCATGGTACCATTGGAGTCGCAGGGTTCGAACGATTTCTTCACCATCCGCTGTTTCGCGACCTTCCGATGTATCTGGAGACCGAGAAGGGACCGGCGGAGGATGGCAGAGATTGGGATATCGTCAATTTGGAAACGCTCCGTCGATGCGCGGGGTAGATACCGCAAACAGCAGAAAGAGAAAGCAATCATGAAACAGATCCGATGGATGATGGCAGCTGGAATCCTGATGGCATCCTTGATGGCGATCGCAGCCACGCAGATGGAGGCAAGCACGGTGGATGAAAAGGTCTTGAGGCACGTGGTGATGTTCCAATTCAAGGAAGGGACATCGGAAAAGCAGATTCAGACGATCGTCGATGCCTTCCGCGGACTACCCGGGAAGATTCCCGAAATTCGCGCCTTCGAGTATGGCGTCAACAATAGCCCCGAAGGGCTGGCCGATGGCCTGACCCACTGCTTTTTGGTCACCTTCCACAGCGAAAAGGATCGCGATGCCTACCTTCCCCATGCGGCTCACAAGGCCTTTGTCGATGTCCTGAAGCCACATCTTCAGAAGGCAGTGGTCCTCGACTACTGGTCGAGCAAATAAGGCGAAGCGTAAAGACGGGACGACCATGCAATAGCCGGCATGAGGGTGGGCGGCGATGGCTTTATGGTCCCGATTCGAATGGCCACAGAGCCTCACCAAGCGGCTGGTGGCGTTCCGACACGAATCTTCCAAGCCGTCCAGGAAGGACGCAAGCCATCCGGTCTGCTTCCGCTGACGCAAAGGAGCCGGACGGGTCGCGCCCTACGGCCAAGCATGGGCGGCAATTCGAGCATGGCAAGGTTGTGTAGCAGTGGGTGGCCATGCCCCCACGGAATTGACGGATGAACCGAAAACAAGCCCGAGGAGATGCCAGATGAAGCGCCGCGTCTTGGGGAAGCCGTCTCAACGCCCAGCGATCCGCTGGCTGGCCATCCTTGCCATCGTATCGACGTTATCTCCATCCCTGCCGGCTCAGCGCGTTCCGTTTCGCGGGCGGATGGAAGTCGATGGATCGGCCGAGCTGATGTTGGCACCGCGCGAACTGCGCGCCATCCTGGAGGATGCCAAGGAGCAGGCGGGGCGTGGGGCTTGGGCAGAAGCCTCTCTGGGGATTGGACAGATCCTGGGACTTGAGGAGAACGCTTCCGACCAGCCCTCCCAGGATGGCTCCGGAGGAGATTACTTTCTGGAGTCGAACGGAGGTGCTGCGGAGAAACCTCGCAACGACGGCAGTCCCCCCGCGACCCAAAGCCTGAAGGCGGCTGCGCTGGAGCTGCTTTTTTCGTTCCCCAGAGAGGGAGCCGAGGTGGTGGAACTGCGGTACGGTGCTGCCGCCAAGCGGGCTTTCGAGGAGGCGTTGCGACAGGCCGATGCGGCGGCGATGCGGCGAGTTGCCAACCGGTTCCCTGCGACGCAATCGGGAAGGCTGGCCACCTGGTGGCTCGCCGAATGGTCGATCGGGCAAGGCCAACTGGAGCAGGGTGCGCAGTGGTTGGAATTGCTGATGGAACAGCCGACCGCGAGGGACCAGTTCGGCCCGTCACTGGGAATCTGGACAGCGATCCTATGGCGCGCGGCAGGGCAGGTAGATCGAGCTGTCGAGGTGGGGATGAAGGCGCAGAGCCTTTTCGCCAATGCCGATGCGTCTTGGAACGGAAAACCATGGAAGTGGGGAAGCGACAGCGATACCATCCGTCAGCAGCTGAGCCAAGTGGACATCGGATCGCTGATGGCGGGACGACAAGCCGCCAGACAATGGTGGCAGACCAACGGCCGCGCGGATGGTAATGGTCAAGGGGAAGTGGGGCAAGTACTGCCGCTGGTCCAGTGGGATCTACCGATGCATGCCGCCCCCCAAGACTCCCAGGCGGTCATGGCGGTGATGCGGGAGCAATTCAACGACCGCAGCTATGGCTACCCCAGCCGCGTTCCGTTGGTGGTCGGCGACTACGTCGTCGTTCGCACCTACGACCAGCGGACGCTAGGCATCGATCAGCGTACGGGGCGTATCATCTGGGACAGCCCCTACGAAGGCTTTCCTCTACGCACGGTGCGCAATCCGCTCCTGGAGCCGATGGGGGACGGCGGAACTGTCAGCATCCCCGAACCACTGCTGCGAGCCGTCTGGGCCGACGCGGTCACCGGTCAGCTCAGCAGCGATGGTCAGCGCGTCTTTGGCGTCTGCAGCACTTCGGCTCGCCAAGCAGCCGATCGCATGGCGGCCGATGGGGCGCAAGCCGCCATGCTGGGTATCGATCGCTCGACCACCAATGTCCTGCGCGCCTGGAGCATTTCCAGGCAAGGTGCCATCCAGTGGGAAGTCGGTGGAGAGGATGGACTTGGTGCAGAGGAACTGGCGGGCGCATTCTTTTTGGGTGCGCCCTGTATCGATGGCAACCGACTGCATGTGCTAGCCGAAATCAACGGCGAAGTGCAATTGGTGGAACTCGATCCAGCGACCGGCCAGTTCAAAGGGGCTCAAAGCCTCGTCGCCAACTCCCTCCTCCCCATCGCCTCCGATCCCATGCGTCGCCCGCTCGGTGCGACCCCCGCAGTCCATTCCGGGGTCATCCTGGCTCCAACGCTCAGCGGATACCTGATCGCCTACGACACCACTTCGGAAACGCTTCGTTGGGCGATGCAATATGGCGGCTCCACCAATGCGATGCAGCGGATGCATGTCTTCGGTGGTCAGGTTCGGGACGGCCTGGATCCTCTGGCGCCTCGATCCCTCGAAACCGCCCCCCTAGTGGCCGATGGCATGGTCTATTTTCTCCCCTGCGAACCCGATGCCAACGCCCTTTTTGGCATCGACTTGGCATCGGGAAAAACCCTTTGGACGATGGCTCGCGACGCTCTGCGAATGCTGGCGGGAGCTTGGGATGGAAAGCTCCTGGTGCTTGGTGACCGGTCGATTCAATTGCTGGAGGGGAGGACCGGCAAGCCGTTGTGGCGAATGATGCTGGGTGCGAATGAACGACTGGCTGGCCGCGGCGTTCGCCAGGGGAACCGATACCTGCTACCCACCATCAACCAGGAAATCCTCGCCATCGATCTGGAGACCGGGAAGGAAGTCACACGCTATCCCGTGGAAGGGCGCCTGGGGCACTTGATCGGTGTGGGAGGCAGATTGCTGAGCCTGAGCGCGATGGAGCTATCTCAGTACGTGCTCAAGGAACGGTTGACGGAAGAATTGCAGAGCATGAAGCCCGAGGAGACTCAGAGCGCTGCAGCGGGTGCTAGGCGGGCGGAACTGGCGCTTGGCCAAGCCGACTACGCCACCGCCATGAAAGAAGCCAAACAGGCGCTCGACCTGCAACCAGACGACCTCGCCTCGCAGTGGCTGATGATGAAGGTCGCCATGGCTGCCATGAAGGCCGACTTCGAGAAGTACGGTGAGATGGTGGAGCCGTACGAACAGCTGATGGCCGCAGGCCCCGATCGCACCACCTACTGGACGTTGATGGTGCGTGGCTTGACCCAAAAGAAACAGTGGAACTCTGCCTGGCAACGGATGCTGGCGCTCACCAGCGAATCGCTTCGCAGCGCCCCCTCGGATCCTTCGTCACCTGGGACCATGATGCTGGATCGCGACTGGATGATTGAACATCCTCGCTGGGTCGCCAGCCAATTCGAAAAGATTTGGGAATCGGTTGGCCCGGACGAGCGACAGCAACTTGCAGCCGAGTTCGATGCGTGGGCAGGAGAACTCGATCGACAGTCTCCCTTGATGCGACGGCGACTGATCGGAGCGGTAGGTAATGTGCCTATGGCTGAACCTTTTGTGGAACGAGCGGCCCGCGACGCGGTGGCGATCGAAGAATGGGAGATGGCCGAACCGCTGCTGTGGCGACTGAAAGACTCCGCCGATCCCAAGAGGTCCGCCTGGGCCAGGGAAACTTTGGCGCAGCAAGCACTCCAAAAAGATCTCAAGTCGATCGCAGTGCGTTCGTTCGGAATCGATCCCCAGTCGATCGATCCGAAAAGGGAAGTCGACCCCCGACTACCAACCCGCGACCCCATGTCCAAGGAAGATCTGACACAGTGGCAACGGTCGCCGGAAGACTGGCCCAAAGGTCATGTGGCGGTCGAACCGATGGAAGGAAGGTTCGATCTGGGGGCAGGTGGGATTCCTTTCGACCTGGATGTGCAACCAGGAGATCTGCTGGATGGCTGGTCGCTTCGATGGGCCAACAACGATCTACGACTGTCGAATCCTTGGGGCCAGGAGACACTGATCGGAGCCATTGAGTTCGAACTAAGAGCAGGCCAGGACTTCAACCCGGCAGCTTTCGCTTGGCGGCATCGCATCGTCCTGGAAATGCCACAGGAACTGGTGGTGATCGATGCGTCCCGCTTGCCCGAAGGGGAGCAGGCGGTGCTGTGGCGTCAGACGTTCGGCCAAGAAGATCCATTCGTCGAAGGACGCGGCCCCCGATCAGGGATCGAAGAGACCATCTGGGGCGAACGGATCCGAAAGCCAGGTCGCGACTATCGCCTGCTAGGTGCAAACGAACGGGGTATCTTCGGTTTCGTTGGAGAGGAGTTGGTCTGCTGGGACTGGATGACCGGTGAAAAGCAATGGAGTCGACGATGGAAGGGAAGAACGACTCAGGGAGCCGTCGACCGCAATCGACTATTACTGGTCGATTCTGGCGATGGGAAACGTTTCCAAATCGACTGTCGCGATGGGACGATCGACCTGGAAGGCGATTGGCCGGTGGGCTGGCAATGGCGAGCTCATCATCGGGGACGCATCCTGGCCGACCAACGGAGCACGGAGCCCAATGCGCTGGGGGCATTTCGGCTGATCGATTTCGATTCGGGTCAGAGCTTGCTGGAAAGGACCTTCGCCGCTGGAACCATCGCCGGGATTGGAGAGCAACGAGCCCTCGTGGCTTGGGATCCCCAGGGACTGCTCACCTTCTGGGATTTTGCCAACGCGAAAGAAACCCAACAGCAAGCGACCGCCGAAAAGCGGCTGCGTGAGGTCCGCCTGATCCGCATGGCAAATCGATGGCTGGTCCTTCCCTACAGCCATGCCTACGATGCTCCGGTCGAAGTCTTTCCCAGCGCCAAAGATCCTCAGTATCGGATGGTTGCTGGGCCGATCTATGCGCTCGATGACGAAGGCAAACTAGCATGGCAGCGTGGAGCCAAATGCTACCGGATGCTTTATCCTCTAGCGCAGTCCAAACAGTCGCCCCTGATGGTGCTGGTCCGCCGAATCAAATGGCCGGCGAGAGAACAGGGGCCGCGTGAAACCACCTCGATCGCGCTGCTGGATCTCCGAACTGGGCAAACTGTCTATACCAACCACCTCTTGCCGATGGCCCGTGGTGCCCAATTCTCGCACCGCGTCCACCCCAGTGAATCGGTCGCCTGGGTCGGATTCGGTGGGCAGATGCTACGCGTCGAGTGGACGGACGAAGAGACTCCGCCGTCCCCCGTCAGCCCGGTGGGGATGGTCAACGCACGCACCCCACTGGCAGCCCCCGCCGCGTCACTCCAGAATCCCGGCCGTGGAGAACTGGAGTTTGGGGAATCGGGAGAGCTTCCAGTAATTCCACCATTGCCTCGCGCCCGGTAGCTATCCTGGAGCGTATGATGGAGTCGAGCGGAATGGTGGAGGTGGCATGGCAGGCCGCCTTGCGTTCCGCCTGCATCCTCGCGGCTGATGAGCCGTGGGTGGAGGGCTTCATCAGAGACCAACTTGAGTTGCTCGGCCGCCCCAAACGGCCTGTGGCTCTGTTCCCAGACCGAACCGAAACCGCGACCTCGTCGTCGCGTTGATGAAAGGAACCAGCATGGCACGTCCGTCGGATGACCCACTCGAAAGGGTCCACCAGACGCGCGAGAAGATTTTTCACCAGATGGAAAAGGTGATTGTTGGACAGCGCGAAGTGATCGATCAACTTCTGGTCTGCATCCTCAGCCGCGGCCACTGCCTTTTGGAAGGTGTTCCGGGGCTAGCCAAGACCCTGATGATCAGCTCGTTGGCCAAAACGATGAGCCTCTCTTTCAGCCGCATCCAGTTCACCCCCGACTTGATGCCCGCCGACATCACCGGGACCGAGATCATCGAGGAAAACAAGACCACCGGGGGGAGGGAGCGCCGCTTCCTGGAAGGGCCTCTGTTCGCCCACGTGATCCTGGCCGACGAAATCAACCGGACTCCACCCAAGACCCAGGCCGCCCTGTTGGAGGCGATGCAGGAGCGGACGGTGACGGTGGGACGCAAGCAACACACGCTCACCGATCCATTCTTTGTGCTGGCGACGCAAAACCCAATCGAACAGGAAGGAACCTATCCACTGCCCGAGGCCCAGCAGGACCGCTTCATGCTCAAGGTGAATGTCGATTATCCGAAGTTCGACGAGGAATTCGAGGTGGCTCGCCGAACCACCTCCCTTGGCGGGCAGTCGATCGAGGCGGTGGTGTCGGGAGAAGAGATTCTGCAGCTGCAGCAGGTGGTCCGTGGTGTCGAAGTCTCCGACAACGTCATCCGCTATGCACTGGCCATCGTACGGCAGACGCGAGTCAGCCAGCCAGGGGTTCCCGAGTTTGTCACCGAGCAGGTGGGATGGGGTGCTGGCCCGCGAGCGGTCCAGTTTCTGATTCTGGGAGCCAAAGCCAAAGCGGCGATGCGAGGCAGCCCTTATGTCGATGTCTCCGACGTCCAAAGCCTGGCCAGACCGGTGCTTCGGCACCGCATGGTGGTCAACTTTGCAGCCGAAAGCGATGGCGTGACCAGCGACGATATCGTCCAGAAGATTCTCGATTCCACCCCGACCGCTCAGGATGAATTGCTGCGCGATGCCCGATTCCAACGCATTTTTGCATCCTGACGCGATCCGGCGCATCGGCCGGATGGAACTGCGAGCGAGGCATCTGGTCGAAGGTTTTCTGGCCGGGATGCACCGCAGTCCTTATTTTGGTCAGTCGATCGAGTTCTTGCAGCACAGACAGTATGTGCCAGGGGACGACCTGCGCCATATCGATTGGAAGGTCTGGGGCCGCCAGGATCGACTCTATATCAAGCAGTATCAGGAAGACACCAATCTCCGCTGCAGCGTTCTGCTGGATACCTCGGAGAGCATGGGATACGGGCGAGGCTCGCTCAATAAGATGCAGTATGCATCGACCATCGCCGCCTGCCTTTCCTACTTGGTGATTCGCCAGCAGGATGCGGCAGGCTTGGTGCTGTTCGATGACCGGATTCGAAGACGCCTGCCTTGGCGATCCCAACGCAAGCACCTGCAGGCGATCCTCGAATCCTTGCAAGATATCCAACCCGCCGGCCAGACCAGCTTGGAAAAGATGGTCAAGGAAGTTCGAGACGGATTCACCAAGCGTGGGCTGATGGTGCTCATCAGCGATTTCCTGGGAGTCCCAGCCGAATCGCTCAAGACGCTCAAAGGACTAGTTCAGGCAGGCCACGACCTGCTGATTTTCCATGTCCTGGATGACGACGAACTCGACTTCCCCTTTGAAGACCCCACCCGCTTCGAAGGCATGGAGATCCCCGACGCTCTGGCCTGCAATCCGAAGGCGCTGCGCGATGGATACCTCGAATCGCTGCAGCGGTTTCTCGATGCAATCCGCAAGCAGGCGGGGAATCTACGAGCCGATTACAGGCTGGTGCGGACCAGTGAGCCGATCGATGCCGTTCTGACGGCTTTCCTCGCGGCCCGACTGGCCCACTTGAAGAAAGGCTGAGCAAGGGGAGAGATCATGCAGTTTGTCTTTCCATCGCTAGCCTGGGGATTTCTGTTGATGCTGGTCCCACTGGCGATCCACTTGATCCAATGGACGCGCCACCGCCAAGTCCCCTGGGCGGCGATGGAGTTCCTGCTGGAAAGCTACCGAAAGCATCAGCGTTGGGTCTGGATGAAGCAACTCCTGCTGCTTCTCAGTCGCATCGCCATCATGGCGACGCTAGCCGCCATGTGCGCCCAGTGGATCAGCAACGCCCGATGGGCCAGTCTCTTTGGCCAGTCGGTTACCCATCACCTGCTGCTGGTCGATGACTCCTTTTCGATGTCCGATACCCGAAAAGGTGCCTCCGCCTACCAGAAAGCGTGGGACGCCGTCGGAGTCCTGCTGAGGAATGCGGCGGCAGCGGGAGGCAACCATCACGCCACGATCCTGCGGTACAGCCAAGCGCAAGCGCCCGGACCGTCGCAGACGCCTGGACCAGCTCCTGCACCCGGCCAATCCCAGTCGATCGATGCCAGGGCGGATGTTTTGGCTGCCAGTGTCCCTTCGGACCCCACTCCGCTGCTGGAAGCGATTCGTTCGACGCGCCCCACCTCCCTGGAACTCAGCCCCTTAGCTGGCCTGCAGTTGCTGCAACAGGTGCCTCGTATCGCGATAGATGAGCAGCGTATCGTCTATGTGGTCAGCGATTTCCGCCGCAAAGATTGGGGCTCCCCAGAAGCCATCCAGCCGGCCATCGCCTCGATCGCCGCCGAAGGGACACGCATCGAAATGATCGATTGCGTCGATGAGGAACACCCGAATCTCTCGATCGAATCGGTCACTGCCGACTCCGATATCCTCGCAGCGGGGATCCCCGCGAAAGTGAGAGTGCAAGTCCGCAATTCCGGCCCGTCGGTCGCCCGCGATGTCCAAGTGCGGCTTCAGGCAATCGATTCCGCCGAAGCCGGATCCGCTCCTCGCTTGTCCGACCCCTTCTCCGGCAAGGTGCAAGATATTCCCCCAGAACTGATCGATCGGCTGGGACCTGGGGAGTCGACGGCTTTAAGCTTCCAGGTCGTCTTTCCCTCCAGCGGCTACCACGGGCTCCATGCGATGCTGTCGGATGATGCGATAGAAACAGATAACCACGGCTATTCCGTCCTAGCGATGGACCAAGGCAAGCAGGTGCTGGTGATCGACGGCGATCCAAAACAGCAGAACGGATTCTTTCTCGAAGCGGCGCTGGAGCCCGGGGGGCCCGCGCGGACAGGCCTGCGCACCGTGCGAAAGGAACCAGCATGGCTTCGCGATGCGGCTTCCGAGGATCTCGATCCCTATGCAGCGATTTTTCTTCTGGGCTGCCCAAGGCTAGATGTGGCGGCGGTGGCCAACGTCGAATCGTATGTCCAACGCGGCGGGGGAGTCGCGGTGGTGCTGGGAAGCGAGGAGGCGACGCTGCTCGACTACCAAGCAGCCGATCGTGGCTGGCATCGCGATGGCGAAGGCTTTCTACCTGTAAGACCGCTGGATGCCGTACCTCTTGAAGGAGAACGGGCGCCCGGGGGTGCGGACATGAGCATCGAAGCCCATGCTCTTTTTCAATCCCTGCTGGCCCTCAACTCCAACCCCCTCGGGATGGTTCGCATCAGTCAGCGAGTGGCGATCGATCCCAAAAAGCCGCTGCCCGCTCAGGCTCGCGTCATCGCCACCTCCCGCGACAAACAGCCCTTGCTGATCGACTCTCCGTTTGGAGCCGGACGCGTGCTGACCTATTTGGGAGGCTGGACCAACGCGTGGTCGAATTGGCCACGCGACCCCACCTTCGTCATTACCTCCCTGAAAATGGCCGCCTACCTAGGCTCCTTCCGCCAAGCCGAATCCAGCCAGTCGATTCTGGAGCCTCTGGCGTGGCGAGGCAACAGCTTGCAGTATGCCCCCAACTACCAAGTGGTTTTTCCCGCCAACGGCGTTGGGGGCCGAGTTGCTGTGGAGGGGGAAGCAAAGTCCGGTGAAGAAGGCCAGCTTTCGATCGATATTCAGCCGGGCGATCCTTCTCTTAGCCCATCGGTCGCGCTGGCCAGCACGCATCCTGGTATCGTCGAACTTTGGCTGCAGACGCTGGAGGGACAACCGCAGATGCGAACCTTCGCAAAACAGGTCAGCGCCGGCGAAGGAAGCACCCTGAAGGTCACCCCTGAGGAACTGCAAGAGGGACTTCGCCCCGTCGCAATTCAATACCGCAAAGCCGATGCCGTTCAGGCCAGCAACGCACTAGAGGCCTCGGCATCACGACGAAGCTCTTGGTGGATTTTGCTGCTGGCACTCCTGGCGCTCGAACAGTTCTTCGGGTGGTGGTCCAGCTACCACATTCCCAAACGCAGCGCGAAGGGAGCCAGCTGATGACCCCAATCCCGCTGGCACAGATCCAATCCCGCACCACGCTCCAGTGGATGCGACTGGAATCGTTCGATCAATGGTGGCACTGGATCGCACTGGCGCTGGCCATCGCAGCGGCTCTTTCCTATCTGGTGTTCTGGTGGCGACGAGACACGGCAGAGCTACCAAGACCGCTTCGTTGGACGCTGCTGCTCCTCCGATCAGCCGCATGGCTTGGGGTGCTCCTCTTTTTCCTCGACCTGCAGAAACGCAGCGAAGAGGAAATTCAGAAGCCTTCCCGGGTTGCCGTGCTGGTCGACACGTCGCTTAGCATGAGCCTACCGGCGGACTGGTCGACCGGTGGCGAAGGCGCATCGCGCACCAACGAGGTAACCAAACTGCTGCAAGGCAGCGACTGGCTTCCGTCGCTCAACCAGCAGCACGAAGTCGCCATCTATCGGTTCGATGAATCCCCGAAACCTCTGCAAGTCGCTCTCCTCCCCCGCGACACTTCCAGTCGCAGCGACCAACCGGCAGACGGTTCGGAAAACACTCCTTCTGTTTGGCGAGCAGCATCCTGGGCCGCCTGGATTGGATCGCTGCTGATCGCAACCGGACTTCTGGTGATCGGGCTCACACTCCTGGCGCGCGGTCGTTCCAGAGAATCCAGCCCCAGGCAGGCTGGCTGGCTGCTAGCATCGACGCTGACTGCAATCTGTGGCCTGATCATCGCGGGCACCGGAATCCTGAGAGGCTCCCAATTCCCTCTACGATCTTTATGGCTCTGGCAGATGCCGGCCATGGAGGATTTGGCCCCACCCAAGTCCTCAGCCGAACCATCTCAGTCGAAAGACCTAGCATCCATCGATTGGACCGGTGTCCTGGCCCCGGTAGGCACCCAGTCCCGCCTGGGAGACGCCATGCAGGCGATCCTCGATCAGGAACGTGGAAACCCGTTGGCTGCGATGATCCTGCTGACCGACGGCCAATCGAATGCAGGCATCAATCCCGAAGCGGCCGTGGCAGATGCCACGTTGGCTGGAGTGCCGCTGCGCATCGTCGGACTGGGCTCCAGCGACCTGCCCAACAACGTCCGACTGGTCGACGTCGATGCACCCAAACGAGTCTTTCCGGGGGATCCATTCCGATTGAGCGCGTTGCTTCAGTCGACAGGTTTTGCCGGCAAAACGGTCCAGGTCCAGCTACGCCGCTCTCGCAGTTCCGATCGCCCCACCGATGCCGATTTCAGCATCGTTGACGAATTGCCGGTCGAACTGGCTGCTTCCGATTCCTTGACCCCGGTGCAGTTTGAAATCGAACCGCCGGAATTGGGAGAGTGGATCTACGAAGTCAAATGCATGCCACCGCCAGGAGACTCCAACCTCCAAGATGATCGACTCGACACTTCCGTTCGCGTGGTGGAACCCAAAAGCAAAGTACTCACCATCGCCGGTGGTCCGACGCGAGAGTACCAGTTCGTCCGCAATCTGCTATTCCGTGACAAGACCATCCAGTCCCACGTCTATCTTCAGACCGGGGCGCCTGGCATGTCCCAGGAAGCTCAGGAACTGCTCGACGCCTTCCCAAGCTCGCTGCAGCAACTTTCCGAATACGACTGCATCCTGGCATTCGATACCGACTGGATGGCGCTAAGCATCCAACAGTTGGAGGCTCTGGAGCAATGGGTCGCCGAGCAGGCAGGGGGCCTGGTGATGATCGCAGGTCCGGTCGCGACGCCTCGTTGGGCCGGCACGGAAGGCAATGGCGATCGCCGGGCGACCATCCTGCGAGGACTGTGCCCCGTCGACTTGAACGCGCGAGGCCTCCGGCTGCTGTCGCTGGGACGATTCGAAGCCGATACCGCATGGCCCCTGAAGATCACGGAAGATGGTGCGCGCACCGATTTTCTGCAGGTGCACGAAGATCCCCAAAAGGCGCAAAACGCTTGGAACCAGTTCCGCGGTGTCTATAGCTACTTCGCCAGCTTTGATCCCAAACCAGGAGCTCAGACACTGGCCCTATTCACCGACCCCGCCGCCGCTCAAGACGGCAAACTCCCCGTTTTTCTTGCCAACCAGTTTTTCGGCGCAGGGCGAGTCGTCTTTCAAGGGAGCGGAGAAATCTGGCGACTTCGCGAACAAGGCGAAGGGCTTTTCGATACCTATTACACCAAGCTGGTTAGATGGGTGTCGCAAGGAAGGCTGCTGAGAGACAGCAACCGAGGCATCCTGCTATTGGATAAAGAAGAGGCGATGGTTGGGGAGACGGTAAGCGTGCGAGCGATCCTCAAGGATGCCCAACTGCAACCCTGGATCCAGCCTGCGGTCGAAGCGAGGCTGGCCGATCCCAACCAGCGCACGCAGACGATTCGCTTATCCCCTATGCCCGACAGCACCCAACCGGGTGTCTACCTGGGACAGTTTGTCATCCGACAGCCAGGCAACCATACCCTGCAGCTCTCCTTTGGATCGATCTCCGAACCGGTGGTGCTCAGCCAGCAGGTGGCTGGCCGAGTCCCGGCGACGGAAGTGCAAAGCCCCCAGCGGAACGATCCTCTGCTCGAACTTCTCGCAAACAGAAGCTCGGGCATCTTCTTCCGTGGCATCGAACCGGCGATCGAATCGGCCGCATCCGGACAGGCTCGCCTGATCGATGGCCTGAAAGCACAAGACCAGACACAGTTTCTTCCGGGGGCTCCAGACCCCAGTTTCCAAGAACGCTGGATGCTTCTCCTCATGGCCATGATCGCCGGATGCCTGGGCCTGGAATGGCTGCTCCGACGACTCCACCGACTCGCCTGAGCCAAAGGTTCCTGGGAAGATAGCGACACACCGAATGCATCGATCGGAAGATGGCTAGATGAACGAAAAAAAACTTGCTCTTGAAGAAAAGACACCTGGCGAGCTCTTGGCGCCACTGGTGCTGCTCCGCCGCAAGATCGCAAGCTACATCACCTGGCAGACATTGGCTGCGATCGGACTCTGGTCGATCTCGCTCTTCTGGCTGCTCGGTTGGCTCGACTACCTACCCACACGCTGGGGTGCCAACGAATCGCCTCGCTGGGCAAGGCTTCTGATGCTGATCCTTTTCCTGGGAGGCATCGCCTATCTGACATGGCGACTCGGATGGAATCGTTGGCGTGTCGCTTGGTCGTTGCCTTCGCTGGCGCTGGCGATTGAAAGACGCTTTCCGTCGCTCGGTAGTCTGCTTAGCACTGCGATCCAGATCGCAGGAGGTAAGCCGGATCAGGACCCGACCGGATCGGATGCAGCCAAGGTGCGAGAGGATCTGCCATCCGTCGATCCCGCGATTCGGGAAGCGATGCGCCGCACTACCATCGCTCGAGCCATGGAGGAGGCAAAGCATATCCAAGCCTCGGACGTGCTTCGCTGGGAACCACTCCGTTGGCAGATTACGGCCCTTTCGCTGATGACCGTCGCCAGCCTCTTCGCCGCCGCTTGGCGTCCCGCCTGGACGAGCCAGTGGATCCAGCGATTCATCGGTCTTGCCAATGTCCCCTGGCCCCGGCAGGTGCAGATGGCGATGGATGGAATCGAGCTGGAGATTCCCAGATTTTCCAGCGAGACACAGCGCACACGCTACTTGGTCCCATTTCAGGGCACTTCCGTATCGATCCCCAAAGGGCAGGGCGGAGTCCTCCGGCTCTCGGTGCTTCCCGAATCGAAAAAAACTCCCGACCAATGCATGCTCCGCTACCGACTGGCCGATGGCAGTCGCGGCCGCACCATGCTCAAACGGATGCCTCCTCAAACCGGTCAAAGCCAAACCTTCACGCTGGAAGGCCCCCCGGTGCATGCCATCGACGCGTCGATCGATCTGAGCGCGTTCGCCGGGGACGGACGACTATTGGGCTATCGCGTCGAGGTTCTCGATAGCCTCCTGGTTCAGCAGTTGCTTCTAGAAGTCACCTACCCATCCTATCTGCAAAAATCAGGGACCAGTTTCCTCGCCGAAACCCTGCGCTACCAGCCTGGCATGCGGCTGCCTCAAGGAACCAAGGTCGATCTGGTGGGCACCGCCAATCGCGATCTCGATCGCGTGGAGTTTCTGATCACGGGACGATCTATCGATCCCGCAGGTACCCAGTCAGCCCAGGGAATCGAAGAACCGATAGCGAAGATCGAGCAGGTGGTGGGGGAAGGAAACACCTTCCGTATCCCGCTCGGGTCCATCGACCAGACGACGCGAGTCGACCTCAGGCTCTGGAGTCGCGAAGGGGTTTGCAGTGACCGAGTCCAGCAGTACGTCGTCGCAGCAATCGGCGACGCGGTGCCGCAAGCGGAACTCCAGTTGGATGGGATCGGTACGGCCATCACGGAGAATGCCATCCTTCCGATGAAGATCAAGGCGCTCGATGACTACGGGCTGCGCGATCAATGGCTGGAAGTGGTGCAGAATGAAGACCCGCTCTGGAAAGTCCCCGTCCCTCTCCCTCCCAACGGACAACTCGATCAATCGCTCGATCTCCGCCAGACCGCTCAAGAAGGCTCTTTCCAAGCCAAAGTCGGCTCCTCGATCACCATGACCCTCGCCGCAGAGGATCACTATGACCTCGTTCCTCAGCAAAGCCATGTCGGACGCGCCACACCAGTGCAGCTGGCGGTGGTGACCCCCGAAGCCCTCCTGGTGATTTTGGAGCGGCGCGAGTTGGCGATGCGGTCGCGCCTGGAACTGATGCAGGGGGAATTGGAGCAAATGCAGGGAGTGCTGATCCGCATGCAGAACGCCACCGCTTCACAACCTGCCACCCCACAACCCTCGGACCAACCCGAGGATCAATCCGATCCATCCGCCATGCAATCCCTGCGACTGCAACAAGCAACCGCTCAAGCCGAAAAATCGTATGCCGAACTGAGTGGAGTCGGGAAGGAAATCCAGGCCATCGCGAAAGAACTCCGCAACAATCGAGTCGACAGCATCGACCGCCAGCAGAGGCTGGAAGAAAAAATCGGAAAGCCGATCGACGACCTTCTTGCTGGCCCCTTCCAAAGTTTGAACACCGAGCTTCAGCAGCTGCGCAAAGGTGGAAGCGATGCCTGGATGGCGGCGGGCGCTGCCGATAAGGCGCTGGTGGCTACCGATCAGATCCTTGTCGGCCTGGCCGAAGTCCTGAAGAACCTGGTCGACATCCAGGACTTCAATGAACTGCTGGAGATGGTGCGGGGCATGGTGGACCAGCAGAAAGAACTTCTGGATGCGACGAAAAAGGAACAGAAGAAACGGGTGCTGGACCTGTTCAAATAAGCCAGCACGATTTGCTAAGGAAAGCGATCGTCTACCGTTCGTTTTTCTGCAACGCAGTCAATCAAAATCGCACTGGTAGGCACCTCTATTAGGCATCAGCCAGTCGCACACTTCCGATAAGTGCCTCCGTGCCTCCGTGCGATCCATCAAAGGCAGCGTAGCCGGCTGGCTGACGTGGCGAAGGAGAGAATGCCACGCCCACCTGGGATGCTTCTCCCTGGCGACTCAATTCACTGCATCAGGCTGGATCGCAAGGGAAGGGTCGCCGGAGGCGGGTTCCGTATCGTCAGAAATCTTCTCCCTAGCGACAAAACAGCGCGCGCCCGCCGTCGCCATGCCGCTCAGGATTCCCGCCGCAATTGCGGGAGTGGAACATAGTATTTGCAGTACCGCTTGCCATCGGTATAGAGCGTGCCACGCCCATCCTCGACCAGCACGGTGGCTCGCCGAGTGATCCTGTGGACGATACCGAAAAGCCGCTTCCCTTCGATGGCGAAGGAGACGCGGGATCCGATCCGGATCTGGTAATGCTGAATCGCTCGTTCGTGCTGCGTCGTCAGCTCATGCCGATGCTCCGTGTGGCCGAAGATCGACGAGGTGATCGACTGGAAGCGTTTGGCAGCGCAGTTGCTGTCGATCCAGACCAGCATCTCCAGCAGATGGATCAATTCGTGCTCCACCACGCGCTGCATCGCTTCCAAACGCGTCTTGCATGACTTACCACAGACGCGAACCTGTTCGCCCTCTTTTTGGAACGACTGGAAAAGGAGGGCGGCCGAGAGGGTGATCTCGTAGCGACTGCCGCCGAACTGACCATCTTTGGAAGGAAGGAGCCATCGGGTGGTCTTGCCCCCGGCGCTGGTCATCCGGCGACTCCACCGAAACTCGATGCCTCCGCGCCGAGCCAGTTCCAGGCATCCGCCATCGAAGAATGCCGCGTCGTAAAGTTCCACCATCCGTCGCAGGTCGGACGACTGCACCGCCTGGAAGTTCGGCTGCTTCATCGCCGACGACTTGCGCAAGACTTCTTCTCCGATCGCCTGCCGGTTGGCCTCCCAAATCGATGTTCCCTTGGCCATCGCCAGCCGGGTCAGATCCAACAGCCTTTGAGGCGTCATCGGTGTCGAAGAAGGTGGAAACATCGCGCCCAACCCTGGCCAAACAACCCAACCACTTTCCAAAGTGGCCTCACTCTTAGTCCCTACCGCATCAATTCTAACGCCTTGCGAGCATCCTTTGTCCCCTCCCCAAAAGCTGACAAACAGCGGGTATTGCCGCGAAATGGCGACAAAACAAGAAATCACTCTCGACATTGCAAAACCAGTTAAGAATCACAAACCTCCTAAATTACCCAGCACGAATTGGGAGGCTGAATCTTATGAAAAAGAGGAATAATCGCTTCAAGAGTCACAACCCACCCCCACCGATACTCCCCTCATCCCGGTGGAGTGCCCAACGCGAGTTCGGCTTTTCCCATGGAATAGTCCTTTTCCTTTCAATCATCGCCTAGGGGGCCATCATGAAAAGCACCTCCTCGCCAATCGACCTCTTGCAAAAGCTGATGATCGGAAGCTGCTTGGCAGCCACGATTTTGCCCGGGCTCGCCACGGCTCAGTCGCCTTTTCTAGAAAAAGTCTTCAAGCCTCTCAAGCGAAACGGCCACCCACCAGCAACGCGATCCGATCCGGCGGTGGAAGAGTTAGCCAAAAACCTTGACTGGCTGGAACATCAACTGGAGCAATGGGGAAGTGTTGTCCCCAAGACACCGGATATCTGGGGGGATGCGAGGCTGACCAAGTACCGCCGCGAGGTGGAAGAGCAACTTCAAAAGCAGGTGTCAACTTTTGCATTTGGACAGATCAGCGGAGTCCAGGAAACCCGCGACATCGCTTCCTTGGAAAGCGACCTGAAGATCGGTGCAAATGAAACCACCCCGACGGGAGTGTTCGACCCGATCCCCTTGAATCTCCCAACCGAGATGCAGGTCACTAACAAGGATGTCCAGGTTGAACAGATAACCCAGCTCGATCAATTGAAGCGATACCTAGATCACTTGAACGAGCTTCGGAGAATCAACGAAGGGGATGATATCTCCGACACACCAGGATACTCCCTGAATCTAGTGCGGATACCAATCTCCATACTGCCAGGCCAACGAACAAGAGAGGGCTTCGGGGCAGAAGTGACGCTGAACGTCCAACCGGTATACGACGAACTGCTTTTGGCAAATACGTTTCGGGATCTTGTCATCAACGATGTCATCGATCAAATCGCTGTACCTGTCACCCAATTCATCAACCAAGACACCAAAAAAGCCCGGCAGGTAGTAAAACTCTTCGATTTAAGCATCAACACCGAGAAGTACTTGGAACAAATTCGCGACTTCGTATCGAGACGACCACATCTTTATGATTTAGGACAAGTTCAAGCCATCAAGGATGGCCTAGGCACCTCCACAGGTTTTCAGTTTTACGAGATTTCCACTGGTAAGATAATATCAATTCCTCGTGACTATTCCGAACTGAAGCAATTCTGTCATGAAATTGCACTGATCGAAGCAGTGCGGTCCAAACTCAGCGCGGCGGCTATCGAAAAGCAGGAGTTGTTAACTGCGGGCAAGGAAACGATTCAGCGAGGACTGCAAGAACTTTGGGCAGCACCAGTTGCATCGACTGAGAGTGCATCGCCATTCAAGTTAGGGCCCGACATCGCATCCGCCCTTCAGAGGGTGAGAAACATGCCACAAACGGACCCGGATCTCGCTCAGCCAGAGAACATTCAAGACATGTCTGTGACTCTTCAGACTGCCTTAACGGAAACGTCGAAAGGTCTTGAGCAAGTGGAGAAAGACCTAAAAGCCTATCAAGAAAAGGCGGAAGTCTCCGAGAAAGTGCTGACGTTTGCAGACGAGAATGGATTGATAGACTTCGCTCTCGATCTCAATCGCCTAGCCCTTACCGACCTGACGGTAACCCCCTCCAATTCGAGACGATCGACGCTGCCTTATCCACCAAGGCATCTGATTCGGAACATCGGATTTGAAGAGATGGCGGCCATCCTGACCGACATTTTTACCGCCTTCGAACAAGATGTAATCAATAGAAAAATCGTCCATCTGACTGATGTTCAGTCGTATCTGCGCGATGAACTGACAGCAGCTTACGAACTGCTGGCACAAACGGATTTGGCCGATATTTGGCTCGAAGCAGAAGCTTCGCAATCGCGACTGGCACGAGCGGTTAGGCTCCGCGACCACAGCGCAATCGATACCGAACGAAACCTGTTTATCTCTCATCTTTCTTCTGATTCGGGCAACGATGCACTGGTGACGAATGAGGGAGCCGTCGTCGAGTTCAAGGATCGCTTTCAGGTCGAAGATCGATCAACCCGTGCCCTCGCATGGGCGATCTTCATTGAATCGATGTTACTGAATGAGCGATTGAAGGAATCGATACGAAACACCCTTGGAGACGATCAGTGCGCCGAATCGATGACTTTTTATGGGCCAAGGCCCAGTCCCGAAGCATGCGATCAGTTCAGTCGATACGTTTCGGTGCGATGGCCTCTTCGGGTCTTTACGGTCGACCCCGTTGTCAGCGAACAGAACATCGACTCGACATCTCAGGTATTTCGCCAATCGCAGTTGCTGGTTGCGGCATCATTCGCTTCAGGGAAAGTCAATGCCAACTCGGCAACTCGAATGCTGCGAAAAATCCAACGTGACATGGCGACTATCGACCTCAATCGAACCGTTGTCGGATTTGCTCACGGCGACCAGACCTTCGGTTGGCGTTTTTACCCTCGTTTTCAAGTCGCCCCGGTGGAAGGAAATGCAAAAGTTCTTTTCCGGGACCTAATCGGTGGCGGGCCGACGGATGAGCAGCTTTTGAGAAGCCGAAAAATTGAGCCAGGGATGAGGGAATGCTTGGCGATCATCGTGATGCCTTCTTTCGTTGGCCGCGCGACCATCGACAGCCGTAGCAGTTGGTTCCGCCTCGACAGTCCCAAGCATTCGGCACTCTCCCACCAGGAAACGGTCCAGTACAGCCGTTCGATCGAGACGATGAAGTATCACGCCCAGGCATGTGTTCGATGCCCAGATCTGTATCGCGATGGCGAAGTCAGCCGCTTGCTGTCTCGCGTGGAACAGCTGAGCAATCAGCTGCCAGCCCAAACCCTGTCGTTTGCAGTCCCAACAGAAAACAACCTTGGGGGCTTTGAAATTCTCTCCGCCGGTACCGGCGAACTGGCACCCGAGTTGCTTGGATGGTACGGCGCTCCAGGATACAGCACCGAAAATGGCGCGCACTTCTTCTTGGCTGGCGACAACTTCAGTGTCCATGAGACGTCACTGATTGCAGGGAATCAGGTGATTCCGTCTACCGCAATTCGCATGCTCAGCCGCCAAATCCTGGAAGTGAGGCTGCCCGCGAACCTGCCGTTCGTGACCGACAATCGGATGAATGACAGCGACGAAGATACTTACGCTGGCTACATCGATCTCCATTTGGCCACTCCGTATGGCGTCAGTGGCCATCTGCTGATTCCGGTTCTCCAGTCGGCACCACCACCGCCGCCTGTCGATAACAGTCCTATATTGCAGGACATCTCCCCAGTCGTACATCTCTTCTACGACAAGGACAAAAATGGAGTTTGCAAGATCGTTCAAATCGCCCCATGCGCCCTACCCATCGCGCAGATCACCACCAACGCAACGGGAGTCCCGGGAGGCGTACCTGCGACCATTACGATGAAAATGGAAAGCAAGCAGGGCCCGCTGAATCCTGTGACATTTGCACCGATCTCACCAGATCGAGATGCATCCTACAACCTGCAGGGATCGGCGGTGATGGAGGCGGCGGCGCCGAAGGGATCGCTGTTTAATTCCCTGGAAGTCTATGGCAACTGGCTGCTCGAATGCCCTGATGGAAACTGCGATCATCTGGATGGCAGCCCCGTATCGATCAGCTACACCGCAGAGATCGCATTCGGAGAGGCCCCTCCAATCAAGGCCAAAGGAAAATCCCATCTGATCTTGGTTTTCAAGAAAATCACCAAGTAAGGGACGCCAGGGAGAGATGGTCAGGCATCCTCTGCGGTCCTTCGATCCAATCCGCAGAGGATGCCGACTTGGCATACACCTGATCCACCCCTTTTTTCTCTCCCGCCTGCTGTGGCTGTCGACGGCACCAGGCGGTCACCAAGCTATTTCCGCATCCCAAAGCCTCGACCGGCTCCTGTTGCAGCCAGTCTTCCGCTCTTCTAGGCTAATAGAGGTGCAAGACTTCTTCCGAATCCCAGGATCGAGGGAGACTTGTGCCATCGGTTTGCCAGCGTCCGCTTCCTTACGAGCGGCGTTTCCCACCTGAATCACCCCTCTCCCTCTCGTTTCAGCAGAAAGAGAAGTGCCATGAGCCAATCGAACCAGCCACAAGTCTCTTCCCCTCAGGAAAATGTTGGCCCGTCCCGTCGCAGCTTCCTGCAGCAGTCGGCAGTCGCCGGTGCGGTCGCCTTGCCGCTAGCGATGCGATCGGTCCACGCAGGTGCTGACGACACGATCAAGGTCGGTCTGATCGGTTGCGGTGGACGCGGTATGGGCGCCGCCTCCAATGCCCTATCCGCCGATCCAGGGACCCGCCTGACCGCCATCGCCGACATGTTCGAAGACCGTCTGGAGCTGGCAGAAAAAGCGCTCTCTCGCCAACTTGGGGATCGATTCCAGATCGCGGATCGCAAATTCTTCGGTTTCGATGCCTACCAGAAGGTGATCGATTCGGGGGTCGACGTCGTCCTCCTGACCAGCCCTCCCCATTTCCGGCCCCAGCACCTAGAGGCGGCGATCAAGGCAGGCAAGCACATCTTCTGCGAGAAACCCATCGCCTGCGATCCGGCCGGTGTCCGCAAGGTTCTCGAACTCTCCAAGCAGGCCGAAGAGAAAAACCTCAACCTCGTCTCGGGGCTCTGCTGGCGCTACGATCTGGGTGTGAAGGCTACGATCGACAAACTGCTGGATGGAGCCATCGGTGATATCGTCGCCATCCAGGAAAACTACCTCACCGGCACCCTATGGCAGCGAGCCCGCCGGGATTCCTGGACCGACATGCACTACCAAATCTACAACTGGCTCTACTTCCGCTGGCTGTCCGGCGACCACATCAACGAGCAGTTCATCCACTCGCTCGATAAGTCGCTGTGGCTGCATCGCGATGAACCTCCCGCTCGATGCTATGGCATGGGAGGACGCCAGTGCCGCACGGCGGCCGAATTCGGCGACGTCTACGATCACTTCTACGTCGTCTACGAATGGGCCGATGGCACCAAGACATTTGCTGCGACGCGACAGATGGAAGGCTGCTTCAACGAGACAGAAGATTACGTGATCGGCACCAAAGGCACCGCCAAGGTGCTGGCGCATGAGATTCAGGGCGCTAATCCCTGGAAGTACAAGTACGAAGGGCCGGGCAACCAGCCGAACATGTACGATCTGGAGCATGTCGCGCTGTTCAAAGCGATCCGTGATGGCAAGCCGATCAACAACGGCAAGTACATGTCCTACAGCACGATGATGGCCATCATGGGACGCGAAGCCTGCTACTCAGGTCAGGCCATCACTTGGGATCAAGCGATGAATTCCAAAATGGATCTCACCCCGCCCGCCTACGAATTCGGGCCGGCCCCCGAAGTCAAAGTGCTGCAGCCAGGCTCCTACAAGTTTGCCTGACCCTCCCACGGGACTCCAAAAAAAATCGAAACCGGCTCACGCCTCCGCGAACGTGAGCCGGTTTTTTTGTCGCCTGAAGTGCTTGATCCTCCTTGGCTTCGTGGCTCCCTGCGACTCAAGAAGCAACCAACCAGACGGCGCACGGAAGTGGTGCAGACGAGCGGGATGGGGCAATCGACTCTTTTCTGGATCCATCTAGGATTCTTGTCGTTGCGGCCACTTCACTGCATCCGCAAAAGGGGACTCACGGAAGGCCATCGCATGATCTGGCCGCACGGATAGGCTTCTTCAAATCGCAGCGAAGAGATGCATGCCCTGCGGCAAGCGTCTGGCGGAACCAACGTTCCAGACGGTTTCCGCTGCGCCGCAAAAATCGGTTGGCGATGCTGGCCTAGTACCGGCCATGTCGCATGGATTTGAACTCTCCCCACCGCCCCAGAGAGTGGTCGGATGGACCATTTTTTTCGATGGGGAAGGAAGCGAAGAGCCTACAACCAGAGATCGACGAAGAAATTGGTGATCCGCTCCATCACTCGCAGAGGATCCCCTAGAACCATATTGCCCAGGAGCGCCCACATCAGCCCCAGCACGGCAACGATCGCGAAGAGAAATCTCTTGAGCGATGATGTTTTGGATGCTGCAGCGACCGCCAGCGCGTCGACCTCTTCCGCGGTCATACCTTCTCCCGAAGGCACTGGAGCGTTCGCAGGTTGAGCCCAGCTCATCGCTAGTCGCGGTGCGGAGAGAGCCAGCCACAGCGTGCCGGCCATGCCGACGAGGATCATGCCGATGAGCACCCCCCATATCGCGCTCTGGATGGGTCCGGGGTCGAAGAATCCATCGAGCAGATTTTGGAGCACAGCAACCGCCGCGCAGAGAATGATCTGCAGAGCGAAAATGCCAATCAGACTTTTTGTAGCCGAATTGGCGACCGGTGCGTTTTCCCTGTTCATGGTGCCCTGCCTGAAGAAAAGTTGCGTGTTCGGCTCTACCACCCAACTCGAACCCCGGGCAAGTTCGAGCGAAAGAGACGTTATCGAACTCCGATTCCGTCGGAGGTTGCCCAGAATCCGCCTCGGGCGTGGTCGCATAGCAATTCGCTGCCTCGCACCGATTCGTCGACGACTCCATCGTAGTAGACCGTTTTTCCACCGACCCAGGTGCGGATCGGCCAACCAGTCAAGGTCTCCCCTGCCCATGGGCTCCACTTGCACTTGGCCCACTGCTCTTCGTTTCGGATCGTCTTCTCTTTGCGAGGATCGACTAAGACCAGATCAGCATCGTACCCTTCTGCGATCCTTCCCTTGCCCACCAGCCCCCAAATTCTTGCTGGCGCATCGCACATCCAGCTGGCGATCTGTGGGTAGCTGCACTTTCCTTGCGCGGCTTGGTTGAGGATCAGTGCCAACACGTTCTCGACCGCCGGCAGTCCACTGGGAGAAGCGGGGTAGGGCTGCGCTTTTTCTTCGAGCGTATGGGGGGCGTGATCGGTCGCGATGACCTGGATGTCGCCATCGATCAGGCCCTGCCAGATCGCCTTGGCATCTTGCTTGGTCTTCAGCGATGGATTCATCTGCACCAGCGTCCCCAGCCGCTGGTAATCGTCGATCGAGAAGAATAGATGGTGAGGGCAGGCTTCGGCGGTGATCCAGGGCCTCGCCGGTGCAAACAGTGGCACCTCATCGCCGGTGCTTACGTGCAGCACATGGAAGCGATGTCGATGCCGGATCGCCAGATCGATGGCTCGTCGCGTCGCGATGATCGCCGCGCGGTGATCCCGGATCCGACTGTGATCGGCGACCGTCAGATCGCTTCCCAGGGCCGCCTGATTCGCCCGGACCGTCGATTCGTCTTCGCAGTGCGCGCAGATCGGAAGCCGCGCCAGTGCAAAGATTCGCTCCAGCGCCTCCTGCTCGTCGACCAGTAGATCCCCGGTGCTGGAGCCGATGAAGATTTTGATGCCGGGGTAGCGACTGGCGCGACAAAGTTCGTCGATATTGTTGCAGGTAGCACCGATATAAAAGCCGTAATGGACCGCGCTGACCTCCGCCGCTCGTCGGTACTTGGCATCGACCAGATCGCACGTGATCGCCGCCGGCTTGGTGTTCGGCATCTCCAAGTAGGCGGTGATCCCACCAGCCGCGCAGGCGCGACTGGCCGTGGTGAGATCTTCCTTGTGCGTCAGCCCCGGCTCTCGAAAATGCACCTGGTCGTCGATGACTCCCGGGAAAAGCAGCATCCCGCGAGCCTCAATGGTTTCGTCGACGGGAAGGGAGGATGCGGGATCGATCTGAGCGATCTTGCCGCCTTCGATCACCAGATCCATCTTTTCCAGACGGTCCACCAACACCAATTCAGCTCCGCGTATCAGCGTGCGCATGATCTTCCTATCGGTCGCAGTGCGAAGGGAGGTTTTTGCGGGAGGAATCTGCCCCGCCCGAAGTCCCCTTCATTCTACCGCGATCCCCATCGCTCATGATTTCACCCGCCTCTTTTTTGGTGTACCATGACCCCCGGACGCGTAGCGCAAAATGCCACGCCATCGACAACCCCACCGCGAAAAAATGCGAGGAGAGATTCATGGGCGCACCGGCCAGCTCGGGCGATTACGTAGCACCCCCGCAAGGAGACCTGCTGGGCCACCCCAAACCGCTCTGGATGCTGTTTTCGACCGAGTTCTGGGAGCGGTTTTGCTACTATGGGATGCGAGCCATCCTGGCGGTCTATGTCGCTCAGACCTTCTTCGGGCACCTCGCAGAGAAAGAAGCCAAGGCCGCCGCATCGCTCACCTACGGCGGATACACCTCCCTGGTCTACGCCACCGGCATGCTGGGTGGCTTCATCGCCGACCGGTTTCTTGGTTACCAACGATCGATCCTGGTCGGCGGCCTATTGATGGCCATCGGCATGTTCATGCTCTTGATCAATAACCTTGCATGGTTTTTGGTTGGTCTATCGGTGATCGTCGTTGGAAATGGGCTTTTCAAACCGAACATCTCCTCGATGGTCGGCAAGCTCTATGCGCCCGGGGACGCGCGCCGCGATTCCGGCTTCACCATTTTTTACATGGGAATCAATGCAGGTGCATTTTTCGCTCCCATCGTTTGTTCGGCTTGGATCGGCGCCACTTACGGCATGAAGTACGGTTTTCTCGCGGCAGGTATCGGCATGATCCTCGGGATCATCATTTTCCACTTCTTCACCGGCATGCTTGGTTCGGTCGGCAAGGCACCCGCGGGAAGAGAAGGATGGGGGCCATCGATCCAGGTCTTTCTTGGCTCCCTGGCTCTGGTTCCAGTGATCTACTTCCTGCTGAGCAAAAGCGACCTGTTGGGCTACGTGCTGGTCGGATTGATGGCCGCATTGACCATCTACTTCATCTCCAGCGGCATGCGCAGCGGCGACCACGTGCAGATGCAACGTTATATCGCCATGATGATTCTATTCTTTGCCAACATTCTCTTCTGGGCGCTTTTTGAACAAGCCGGTTCGTCGCTGAATTTCCTTGCGGAAAAGAACGTCAAAGCCCCATTCCACTTCACGCTTTTCCAAAGTTTCAATGCCCTTTTCATCGTCGCGCTGGCCCCCGTTTTTGCCATGCTCTGGCCCTGGCTGGACCAACGCAACATGAACCCCTCGATTCCACGCAAGTTCGCCATTGCCCTGGTCACTGTGGGCCTTGGCTTCTACGTGCTGGTCCTGGCGATCCGGCAGCTGGGAGGCAACATCGACCCCGCCACTGCCAAGATTCACTGGACCGTTCTGGGGCTGACCTACCTGATCCACACGGTGGCGGAGCTATGCCTTTCGCCCATTGGCCTTTCGATGGTGACCAAGCTGGCAGCCCCTAAGGAAGTCGGGCTGGCGATGGGCGGCTGGTTCCTTTCGACCGCATTGGCCAACTACGCCGCTGGAGTGATCGCATCGATCGCCTCCGGTGGGGGAGGCCATGCGGAAGCTGCGGGATCGCTGACGCAGTATGCGACCGTCTTCAATTACCTTTGGTGGACCAACCTGATCATCGGTGGGATCTTTTTCTTCCTGGCACCGCAGATCAACAAACTGATGCACGGCGTAAAGTAAGCAGTGCCATTCCAACAGCTGGGGAATTCACCGCATGCGGCCTCTGGTAGTTGCCAGAGGCCGCCATCTTTTCTTTCACTTCCTCCAGGCACTTCCAGCTCCAACGACCCCGGGAGTCCAGAATGTCCAGCGATCCACGCCAAGACCAGGCCGCCGACGGGAACCCCAAGGAGAGCTTTCGGCCCTATGTTCCGGACGAACAGGTCCTGCCGGAACTGACTTGGTTTCCCTTAGTGATGGGATCGCTGCTGGGGATCATCTTCGGCGCTTCGTCGATGTATCTGGTGCTCAAAGTCGGCTTAACCGTCTCGGCATCGATCCCGGTCGCGGTGTTGTCGATCACCCTCTTTCGCAACATATCGCGTCTTTTTGGACTACGGCGCACGACGATCCTGGAGAACAACATCGTCCAGACGGCCGGGTCCGCGGGCGAATCACTTGCCTTTGGTGTCGGTCTGATCATGCCGGCGCTGTTGCTTCTGGGCTTCGACATCGACTTGGTTCGCGTCATGACGGTCAGTGTCTTTGGCGGACTGCTAGGTATTCTGCTGATGATTCCGCTGCGCCAGGCATTCATCGTCAAGCAGCATGGCACCTTGACCTTTCCGGAGGGCAAGGCGTGCGCCGAGGTGCTCCTGGCAGGTGAAAAAGGAGGGTCGACCGCCACCATGGTCTTCAGCGGCTTTGGGCTTGGCTTTCTCTACCAAGTCGCCATGCAGGCCCTGAGGCTCTGGCGGGACTTTGCCTCCATACCGCTCCATGGCATCGATGCCGCTGGCAAAGCAATCGGCCTCAAGGGTGCGTCGCTCAGCATGGAACTATCCCCCTCACTGCTTGGAGTCGGCTACATCATCGGCCCGAAGATCTCCAGCGTGATGGTGGCCGGTGGGGTCCTGGCCTACCTGGTGCTCTGCCCGATGATCGTCTACTTCGGGCAGTCGCTGGAGCAGCCTCTGGAGCCCGGAACGAAGCTGATACGCGACATGTCGGAAAACGACATTCGCGGTGCCTACATTCTCTACGTCGGGGCAGGGGCCGTCGCCGCAGGGGGGATCCTGAGCATGCTCAAGGCATTGCCGGTCATCCTGGGTGCCATCGGGACCAGCCTGACCGACTTGACTCGAGGCAGCCGATTGACGCTCAACAAGAGGCGGACTGAAACCGATATCTCGCTTCCCGGAGTGCTGCTGGCCAGCCTCCTTTTGGTCGCCGGCTTGATGGCCGTCCCGCAACTGGGACTCGGATTCACCGGGACCGGCATCGCGGCGGCGATCATGATCGTCCTCTTCGGATTCCTATTCGTCACCGTCTCCTCCCGCCTGACCGGTGAAATCGGATCCTCCTCCAACCCAATTTCCGGCATGACCGTGGCGACGTTGCTGCTGACCTGCCTGCTGCTCCTGGGACTGGAACAGCTGGGAATCGCAAAAATCGATAAACAGATCAAGCTGACCGCTCTGACGATCGCCGGGGTGGTCTGCATCGCAGCGTCCAATGGTGGCAGCACCGCTCAGGCACTGAAAGTGGGACACATCCTGGGAGCTACCCCACGAGCCCAGCAGTGGGCGATTCTGGTCGGTGCCCTCACCTCCGCACTGGCAGTTGGCCTAGTGCTCCTGGCGCTCAACGAAGCCAATTCCACCTACAGCCGAAAGGCCGTGGAGCCGCTTTCGGGGGTGGTGATCGATCCGGCAGGGCTGCCGCGCGACCGCGTCCGCTCAGGGCCCTACGCCCAAGAGGATTCGAACTCCTATGCGGTGCTCAACGTGGGCCGCGCCGAGACCGATCGCGGTGTCCCGCCCGGACGATACCTCGTCGACGAACAAGGAAAAATCACCTACCTCGTCGACCCAGCGATCAACGGATTGCTGCAGGTCGACGACCAGGGAAACGACGTCAGCACCAAGAAATTCGACGCACCCAAAACCGTGCTGATGCAACTGATCATCGATGGCATCCTCGATCGACGACTCCCCTGGAGCCTCGTGCTGATCGGAGTGCTGATCGCCGTGACGTTGGAGCTAAGCGGCGTGGCCAGCCTACCGTTTGCGGTAGGGGTCTACTTGCCCCTGGCAGCATCGACTCCGATTTTCGCTGGTGGCGTGATTCGTTGGCTGGTCGACAAGTGGCGGGGCAGTCCGAACGCCGACGACGATTCCAGCCCGGCGATCCTGCTCAGCTCTGGGTACATCGCGGGCGGCGCGATTGCTGCCGTGCTCATCTCCTTCCTCAACTTCGCTCCAGAATGGCTCGCCGCGGTCGACTTTTCTGCCACCCCAGATTTAGCACCGACGCGGCGAAACCTAGTTGCGGGGCTCCTTCCACCTTGGTGGTTCGCCACCGCCTGGCCCGCCATGGCCGCCTTTTCGCTGCTGGGAGTGATCCTTTGGCTGGTTGGGGTGCGAGCCAAAAGGTCGGAAAGCTGAGAAGCGATGCCGACCTTCGCCGAATCACCTACCGCAAACTCCCAGCGGTGGTCATGCCCTACAGGCCCAGCAGCTTGAAAGGTTGCCCTTATCGCTTGGCAGGCGTCAGCAGCGACTCGACTTTCTCCTCCAGATCGGAGGCGAAATGCGTGCCGCTGGCGACTACCGTGCCGCTGGGATCGATCACTAGCGTGACCGGCAAGGAAAGCACCCCCAGCTTGACCGAAAGGTTGCTTTCCATTCCACCCTCTTCATAGAGATGGATCCAGGGATAGTTTTTCTCCTGCTTCAGAAAAGCGATCGCATCTTCGGCGCTGCGATCGACGTTGATACCAACGATCGCAAGTTGTCGCCCCTTCGCGAACTTCGCCTGCAGTTGCCGAAGCCGGTTCATGTCGGCCTTGCAAGGGGAGCACCAGGAGGCCCAATAGTGGACGATGATCACCTGCTTGCCAAGTTCGGCCGAGTCGAAGGGCTTGCCATCGACAGTCCGGCCGGTGATGCGCATCTTCTGCCCCGCTAGCTTCAGCCGTTTGGTCGCCCCGTCTGCCTTCTTGCCTTGCAGGGTATCAGGGAAATCCTTCGCGGCGCGAGCATACCACTCGACCGCTTCATCCGACTGCCCGCCAAACTCTGCCGACAGCCCCACCAGCAACATCGCCTCCGGGGCTTCCGGCGACTTGGGGAATCGGTCGACGAATTCTTTGAGCCCCTTCAGGTGGTTCTCTTCAATCTCCTGGAAGTTGGCGTCCGGCTTGCTGATCGCCAGGACATGGTCCGCTCGGATCCTGCCGAAAACCACTGCGCTCAGCGCCTCCTTAGCCTTGGGCAGATCGGCCAATCGCTCTTCCAGCTTGCTCAGCCGCGCCGCCCCCTCAGGAAATTCTCCCGCCTGCGCGGCGGCCGAGACGGTTTCACCATACTGACGAACCCACGTCTCCAACTCCTGATCATTGCTGCTGGCACCAATCAACTTCTCGAGAAGGTCGGCGCGCTCCCCATGCAACTTCTGTCGCTCCTCGCCGCTCGTGTCGGCCATGCGACTGTCGATCTTGTCGAGCTGCGTTAGCAGAGCCTGCACATCGGCGCTCATGCCGGACAGATCCTGGCCGCCGTCGGCTTGACGTCCCGGCGTGGCAGCGAGAAAGAACCCTCCGTCCTGCACCAGAGTGCCGCCCGATGCGAACTTGGGCAGATCGATCAACCTCCACCCCTGGTTCGTTTGAACCATCGAACCCACATAGACTTGCTCGGGCTTCCCTCCTGGATGGTCGACCACGGCAACGGCATTTTCGTAGACCACAAGGTCCGAGGTCGATCCATCGGTTCCGGACGGAAGAACGCCTGGACGATCGGCTGCGAAATTGGACCACTGCGTTTGAGCATCGATCGATTTTTGGCCTGTCAGGGAAGCTTCCATTCCCTGGCGAGTTGCCAGAAGGCGCTGAGCCAACAAGGACTGACGTTCTTCTCCGAGGCCAAGTGTTGCCAGCAAGTCGTCATCGAGCAGCAGGAGTTCCAAGCGGCTTTGATCTCGATCGCGATAGGCATCCACCAACTCCTGCGTCACCTCTTCAGCAGAGATCGCCTTCCAATGGTCCATCGCTCCATCTTCATTGCGGTCGACACCCCAGCGAGTTCCCTGGGTGCCCAGCCACCGGAACTGATCGACTTTCCCATTGAAGTCCGAATCGAGGTCGCGATAGATCTCGATGCCACCAGAGAAATAGGACCACAAATCGACATTGCGATCCCCATTGGTATCGGCGAACCAGCGGAGCACTTGCCGATCAGGACCGAGGACTAGGTACCCTTCCACCCCCGCACGCTTCTCCAAACTCCCCTGACATTGCTCAGCAGGGAACGACTCTGGCGTGACCCCCTTCTGCTTCGGAGCCTGCGCCAGCGCCTTGACTAGCTGAGGATCGGGATCGGCTGCCAGAGCGTAGCTGGAGGATCCGAGCAACATTGCCATCCACCATCCAGACCTTCGGCTCTTCATCCTGCAACTCCTTTTGCATAGATTCTCTCGTGCGGAATGATCCATCCGCACGCTCTCCATCGGCGATCTGCCCCGTTCTGCTTCACTCTGTCCCAGGCCCCAACCCACTGGAAAACGTCTGTAAAACCGACGCGATCCTCAGGCTGCCTCCCTTTCGCTTCACGGGATCGCAAAAAGGACGCCAATCAGTGGTTGACAGCTCAAGTTGATGGGCTAGGATTTCGAGTCTATCCGATCGGATGGCCAGCCTCCTAGGGCAATCTTTTCGACCTGGCTCAGGACACAAAAGATCGCATCGAAAGAGGCAGGATCAGATCGGTTCTTTGGCGATTTTTCGACCAAGGAACCAATCGGAGGAAGCCCTCGTCATGTGTTTGGCGATGACTTGGGCACGTAGCTCAGTTGGTTAGAGCGCGTCGCTGATAACGACGAGGTCCGTGGTTCGAATCCACGCGTGCCCACCTGTTTGAACGAGAAAAAGTCGATTTCCGAGGTGGGATTTGCCGATTTCCACAGCAGATCCACAGGGTTCTCGACGTTTTTGTGTTTCGGGGCTGTAGCTCAGTTGGGAGAGCATCTGCTTTGCAAGCAGAGGGTCGTCGGTTCAAGTCCGTCCAGCTCCACTTACCCTGGCCATCTTGGCCAGGGTTTTTTTATGCCTTCTCCCTCTGAGAAGGCACGACCAGAGAAGGCACTCTGAAGAGGCGTTTTCGCTTCCCAATGGAGTTCGGTGGAACGCGGCGCCCGAGCTGCTGCAAGGCATCATCCCACTGCCTTTCCGACCAAAGGCAACGGGGCCAAGTCGCTCCATACTTCAAATACCAATCGAAAAATGGCAATGGAAGCTGCAAAACGATTGGCATCCGATCGCAGAAAGGAGGCAAGTAGGATTTGCCGACTGAGCCTTCCAGCCAACGAGAAATCGCTCCCAAGTGCGGCAACCCCAATCAAAAAACAATCAAACGCAAGGCCGCCGGACTGACCTACGCCCCTGCCGATCCAATCAACTTCAAAAGAGAGCCAAAGATTCGGCTCTCAAATTCCGATACAACGGCTCTCGACGTCCGTCGTTTGGTCACCAAGGCCAAGTGACTAACTCGAGCCAGCCGAGACCGCCAACGTTTCTTTCCCAATGTTTTCTTGGGTGAAAACAACACCCAGGAAAAAAACGGGGAAAAAAATCGAAGGGGCCTTGCGAAGGCGTCCGAAATTTGGATGATCTTGCACCTCTCGCTGACGCAACGACGCAAGTCGCCTGACCAGCGAGAAAAAAAGTTTCTGAATGGCCTTGACCGGAAACGGGACAGCCGACAGAATACTTGACCCGCCGCGAAAACGGACACGCTCAGAAATGAGCCCCGCAGGAGCGACGGAAACTGATCTTTGACAATTTGGTTGGAATGGTAGATGGCATCTTACGACAGGTGCTACCGAGAGAGAGAAATCTCGATCGGAAACACTTGTCGATGATTGTTTGGGAATGGTGAGATTCGATTCCGAAAGGGATCGGAGTTCTCCGTTCTTCGAACGAGCGCGATGAATGGCGAGTCCCCGCGATTGCGAAAGCGATCGGTTAGGGAGTGAAGCGAAAGCGGAGCAACCTAGCAACTGCTGAGAAGCAGTGAGAAGGGGGACGGAATCGGAAGCGAGCCTGCTGATGCAGAGAGTGATGGATGGGAAACCAGCCTGAATTCGAAGTGGGAGCGGAGGAGTTTGAGATTCCGTCGATCAAGTTACTAAGGGCGCACGGGGGATGTCTTGGCATCAAGAGGCGACGAAGGGCGTGGAAGTCTGCGATAAGCTTGGGGGAGCCGGCACACAGGTTATGATCCCGAGATTCCCGAATTGACATACGCTGAATCCATAGGCGTATGTGGCCAACCCAGGGAAGTGAAACATCTAAGTACCTGGTGGAAAAGAAAGAAAAATCGATTCCGTAAGTAGCGGCGAGCGAAAGCGGAAGAGCCCAAACCGAGAGGGTTTCCTTCTCGGGGTTGTAGGGCCTCTCATATGGGAGTTACAAAGCGGCGATTAGCGGAACGACTTGGAAAGGTCGGCCATAGAGGGTGACAGCCCCTTACGCGAAAATCGAGCGCCTCCCGAGGGGTACCTGAGTAGGTCGAGTCACGTGAAACCTCGACTGAATCTACGGGGACCATCCCGTAAGGCTAAATACTCCTTGATGACCGATAGTGAACTCAGTACAGCGATGGAAAGGTGAGAAGAACCCCGAAAGGGGAGGAATGTGAACCTGAAACCGTGTGCTTACAAGCGGTCGGAGCACGATTGATCGTGTGACGGCGTGCCTTTTGCAAAATGATCCGGCGAGTTAGTGTTTGCAGCAGGTTAAGGCCTTACGGGCCGAAGCCAGAGGGAAACCGAGTCTGAATAGGGCGTTGGTTGCGG
Organism: Pirellulaceae bacterium; assembly: GCA_044371425.1. Lineage (GTDB taxonomy): Bacteria > Planctomycetota > Planctomycetia > Pirellulales > Pirellulaceae > JBEISR01. The sequence continues at coordinate 88,268 of JBILTR010000022.1, forward strand.
GCACTAGGCGCGAAACTGCGTGATCTACCCATGGACAGGTTGAAGCGTGGGTTAAACTGCGTGGAGGACCGAACTCATTTGGGTTGAAAACCGATGGGATGATCTGTGGGGAGGAGTGAAAGTCTAATCAAACGCAGAGATAGCTCGTTCTCTCCGAAATATATTGAGGTATAGCCTCGAGCCACTACGTAGCGGGGGTAGAGAGACTGAATCGGATGGGGGCCCTTCCCTGGGTACCTCACTGAACCAAACTCCGAATACCGTTACGACTATCTCGGGAGTCAGTCTGTGGGGGATAAGCTCCATGGTCAAGAGGGAAACAACCCAGACCGTCGGCTAAGGTCCCGAAGTTCTACTCAGTCACTAAGGAAGTTGATTTGCAGTGACAGCCAGGATGTTGGCTTAGAAGCAGCCACCATTTAAAAAGTGCGTAACAGCTTACTGGTCGAGCAAATCTGCGCCGATAATGAACGGGAGTAAGTAGAACACCGAAGCCGCGGGTCCGCAAGGACGGTAGGAGAGCGCTGTAAGGCAGATACAAGTCGTACCGGAAGGAGCGATGTCGGGCCTTACAGGTGATTATGCCGGAATGAGTAACGATTAAGCAGGTGAGAATCCTGCTCGCCGAACACCTAAGGTTTCCTGGGGAAGGTAATTCCGCCCAGGGTTAGCCGGTGCCTTAGTCGAGGCCGAAAGGCGTAGACGATGGATAGCAGGTTAATATTCCTGCGCTCTGCATGTGAAGTGAGGGAGGGACGGCGTCCGAAAAGTGAGCGGTACGACTAGAAATGTCCGTTGAGGTAGCTGAGGCGTGGGGTTGGCAAACCCGCCCCGCATTAAGCCAAGGCTGTCGCTCGAGAGCATCTAAGATCTCGAAGTCATTGGAAGGACGTCCAAGAAAAGCTTCTAAACGTTAAAGCATGCAGAACCGTACTAAAACTGACACAGGTAGGTGGGAAGAGAATTCTAAGGCGCTCGGGAGAACGGTGGTTAAGGAACTCTGCAAAATGGCCCCGTACGTTCGCAATAAGGGGCGCCCCCGATGGTGTTAAAGCTTTTGGGGGCCACAGAAAATCGGCACTAGCGACTGTTTATCAAAAACACAGGACTCTGCGAACTCGCAAGAGGATGTATAGAGTCTGACGCCTGCCCGGTGCTGGTAGGTTAAGGAAGAGGGTTAGCGAAAGCGAAGCTCGCGACCGAAGCCCCAGTAAACGGCGGCCCTAACTATGAGGGTCCTAAGGTAGCGAAGTTCCTTGTCGGGTAAGTTCCGACCTGCATGAAAGGCGTAACGACTGGTGCACTGTCTCAACCACCGACCCGGT
>JBILTR010000045.1:0-8565 GCA_044371425.1 Pirellulaceae bacterium
GAAAGCCAATCCTTGAAAAGGAAGCCAAAAGCTTAGCTATCGACTGGAGAGCCGGATGCGGGAAATCCGCCAGTCCGGTTCGGAGGGAGGGGAGCCGCATCCCAATGCGGCTTCCCTACCCCTATCAATGCGGAAGCTATCTCTTGATGCTTCTCGGATGCACTCACTGACCCCAAGGAGCTCCCGCAATGTCTGACCTGCAGAAGGTATGCACCAAGTGCAATGGCTCGATGGAGGAAGGTTACTCCGTAGAATCCAGCTTTGGGCCGTCGTTTCAATTTCGCTGGTTTCGAGGGAAGCCGGTGTTTACGCGATTCCAACAGGTCTGTGTTCCAAGGAAGAAATCACCATGGTACTCCATGAATCGGAAGCTCGATGGCCTACCAGTGACGATCTGGCGATGCCAGCAGTGCGGTTACCTGGAGCACTACGCGGATGACCGATCTGAAGAATCCTAGCCTGCTTTACTTGAAAGGATGTTTGATGCTGGTCACCGGTCTTCTAGCCGGCGCATTGCTACTGCTAAAGCATCCCAAGTGGAGCACTACATTTCTTCTTGTGATTGCTATTTGGGGTTGCTGTCGTGCCTACTATTTCGCTTTTTATGTGATCGAACACTACATCGATGGAAACTTTCGTTACGCCGGTTTAATCGATTTTATTCGGCGGTGGCTGCGAGGAGACTTGCCGCCCCGAAAGCGCGAAGACTGAGGTCGACGGACCGACCCACTTTCAAACGGTAGTGGCGACGTAGGGAAGGTGGCTAAGCGGGGAATCGTGGCGGCGGGAAACATCGGTGAGGAAAGGTACTGGGGGAAAAAGATCTCTCGCGCGCTTGCAGCAGACATCGCTCGCCAGATGGTGGATCTGCGGGTCGGACGAATAGAGTCCCTGCATCAGGGAAGTGTTTCGTCCTGAGTGGTAGCATCCTCAAACCAGAGGTTTCGATGGGCGAACCACTCGTAGGCTGCCTGCATCCCAAAGAGTGCGGCCCAACCAACGGCTATCCAAGGAAGAGTTTGTGGCAGAATCACTTCCGGCGCCAGAAAGTACGCCAAGATTGCCAGATAGAGGATCGATCGACCAGCGACATGAAGGAGAAAACGGCGCACAGGTTTCGAAGTGCGATGGGAAGCCCATAAGGTTGCTGGGTAGGCCGAAAAGAGCGCCGTGAAAATCCAAGTCCAAAGGAACCATCCGCGTTCCAGTGCGGCTTGTTGAGGGCGGTTCGGGTTGTAGTGGACCGGAATTCTTTGCCCCTTTTGATACCAGTGGCCGCGACCGCTGGAAACAAAATAGCGGTGCATCCACCCAGCCATTTTCTGTCGAGATTCGTACGTCTGGGAGCCAGCCTTATACGAAAACGCGACATCCATCCGACCCATCCCATTCCGATTTCGTGTTCGGGTCCCAGGCCACAAACGGACCTCCGAAATGACCGCATCGGTCGTCGCCCTCAGCTGAAATAACTCCATCGACTCCAGGACGAGAACTCCGGGAAAAAAAAGGAATCCGATCCAGGCGACCCCCTGACGCAGAACGCTTCCCATCAACGGCTCCTCGTTTGAAGAATCAACCAATACCGATTCTCTGACGGCCGACGTTTCTTGGAAAAATCAAAAAGCAGTGGCATGCCAATAGGCAGGTGACGATGTCAACACAGGATCCAATCGATTGCTTTCAAGTTAAACTACCCAATGGGTCCGCCTGTTTACTATCGGTGCGAGATTCCTTTCGGAGAGAAAAACTGCCATGTTCGAACTGGACCGCTTGCAGCAGATCGCTCACCGTCATGGGGTTGCCTGGGATCAGGTCCGGCCCCGGTCGCTGGAAGAAAGGGTTCGAGATCTTTCCGACACGCTGCAAAGAATAGACGTTCCTTTCCCGATCGATCCCAAGCGGGGTCGCGCTTACCTGGCGGCAGCTGAAGCAGGGATGCCCTTTGAGCAAGGGACTCTGGGCGAGGAGCTGGTAGATCTTGGCCAGTTTCGCAACCAGCAGCATTACGATCGCTATGCGGTGGAAGAGCATTTGAGCTGGGCGGTGCTGGTGGCCGAGCAGCAGAAGACGAAGCATCAGTACGCTTGCAATGAGTATCTCGAAGGAGAGCACACGTTTGCCATCGGTGGCAGTGTGATCCCCGATTACTACCTGCTCAATGCGCGCATCTACCAGCAGACTGGATGGCAACTGGCTACGGTCAATACGATCATTCCGGCAGAGCTGTTCTTCACCTGCCACAGCAAACGATTTTTTCCTGTGACGACGTTCATGCGACCGCTGGAGCAAGACTACCTGCAGGAACCCGATATCGGCCATGATGTCGCAGGCCATGTATCGACCTTCACGATCCCCGTGGTGGCTCATGTGATGCAGCATCATGGCGGGGCGAGGAATCTGATCTATGCGGAACGCAACGAGCGGTTGGAGCGGGAAACCGATCCGAGGATTCGCCAGGCAATCCAGATGCGAGCGGATGAACTGCTGCTTTACGCCGAACGGATTTATTGGTTCACCGTCGAATTCGGCTTGGTCCTGCAGCAGGGGAGGTGCCGAGCTTTTGGCGCCGGCGTTCTCTCATCACCTGGGGAGACCATCTTCAGTATCGACTCACCGATTCCCAACCGAATCCTCATCGACCCCAGTCAAGACAAAGACCTGCTGCGACTGGCGACCACCGATTACCTGATCAGCGAATTTCAGAAGAGCTATTTCGTGACGGAGCGGTTTGATCTGCTGGAGTCGCTGACTCCTGAGCGCATCGTGGCGACCGCCAAAGCGGCCGCCAAGCTACCTCATTTTTCTTGGCGAGACCTGGTGCCGGGGGATCGAGTGCTGCAGGTGGGACAGACCGCCGTTTCGACCAATGAAAAGTATCTGCGGCTTTTGGCCGATGCCCGCTGCGACGACTGCCTGACGCGTTCCGCCATCCGGAATCTGCAATGGCTGGTGAAGCATCAAAGCGACGGTTCTGAGTTGAATCAGGTATGGAATGGACCGGTTGCAGCGGTACCCAAACAGGTTCTGGCGTGGTTCCAAAACCATGCCAACGATCCCGCGATGAGTATTCCGCTGCGCCCTTTGAGCGAATGAATTGCCATCGGAACTGGTCCGCTGAGGAAACGACTGATCAAGCGATCGGAATGCAACCTATAGGGCGGACATGTTGGGTACTGGGCGGCTTCAAGCAAGCGTTGCAGTAGGGTGATTCGAGCGATTCGTGATGCGTCACGGTACACGCGAGGCTCCCCAGCCAAGTTTATTTCTTCGGTGCTTCCGGAGGGCTGCTCCTGCAGTTCCGAGAGCCAGGATGGTGAGGCTTGATGGTTCGGGTACGGGGGATTGAGAAACCGTCAGATCTAGAGTGGCGGCCCGAAATTTCCCCTCGATGAACAGGATCAATTGATTATTGATGACAGGAGACCATCCAATACCTCCATCGAACCAACTGGTTCCCCCAATGTTGCCCTGGAAGGCATCGTGCCGCCATGCGAGCCATGGAGTACCAAGTGTTTGCCCCGCCCCGATCAACTCCACCCAATGTCCACCCCCGCCATCCCAGAGCACCGAAAGTTCAACGTCCTCTCCATGAGCGATTTCCTGCTGAATCCATTCCATGAGGGTTAGTCCACTGGTATCGATTCTGGATGTGAGCCCCATATGAGTGAAATCACCTGGAATTGCTGCACCTCCTAAATGCTTTGTCACGATGCGTTTGCCAGGACCATTATTGCCAAGATTGTTGTCGCTCAGGTACTCCAGTTTGCCTTCCATGAACCGATGATCGGGGACACCAACACCTTTGGACCTTCCCATATCCTGATCGAGTTCCCCAACTAGAGTACCGTCATTGTTATCGCCAAGCCCTGCTCCATAAGGATGGGGGATCTGGATTCCATATTTGTCTTCTAGCCATTGAAGGCTGTTGGCGACTGCTGCCGGCCCACATTGCCCATTGTCCTGTTCAATCGAGGGATGTCCTGGTTGCCAGTTGGCGGTGGTGGCTGCCCCTGATTGAAATGATATGACGCTTGCATCGATGGAGTTGGTTGGACTTTCAGTACGCAACGAACCTTTTCCCTCAGCGTTATGCGTTACTTCACCGACAGCATAGGTCGTCGAGTTCGCTCCACCGAAACTGACAACTGGTGCCGCCGAAAAATCCGCCAGCACCTGAATGGCTTGGACTGCTACACCTGGGGTCACTCCAAGATCAAACATGGCGCTGATGCCGGGATACCCTCCTGCGGGATCGATCGGCATATTTCGAACGACCCATCCCGCATCGGTGATGATGTTCAGAAATCCTGACGAGATCCCCGTAGCGGTCGTGATTGCATGCACGTCGACAGCCGCCATACCGTATGCGGAATCGCTTTGGGTGACATGGGTGTATGCCAGATCAATCTGAGAAAAGAAAAGTCCATCTCCGGGGAAAACGATCGCTGCGCGGCCTGGCGAAAAATGGAAGGTCCACGCGATTAGAATCGCAACAGGGAGAACCTTGGCTATTCGAAGGGAACCGATCATGATGTGGATCTCGACGAAGCAAATGACGTAAAAATGCCCCAGAGGTAACGGCTTGGCGTCTGCAGTACACCGCGAGCGAATGATCCGGTCTATCTGCGTGTTGAACATGGTCATCGAGACCGTTTTCAACCTCGCAAGGCTCAGAGCCAAGCTCTAAGAAACTACCGAAATTCCTCCCGTCGCCTGCGTCTGGGACCGCTTCCTTGCAAACACTCGGCCGATTGTATTCTTCAACCGACCGCCAACAGTAACACGACACGGTCTCACCGATCTATCAGGGACTGAACCAAAAGGCGATCGGTGATTCCATGAGAATGAATCCCGCGATGGCCAAACCCTCAAGTTCCGACGGAAGGGAAAGGGATAGCAGTCCCCAGGCCTTCTGGATGCTTTCAGCAGGCCTAGTCTGAAAGAGAAAGCGGATTGAAGGGAGTGGAGGAGCAGCTTTGGCTGGCACCGCGATTTGGTTGGCCAAGTTCATCCACAACGACTCGAGCGAGAGTCTAGGCAATCGGAGGTCGCGAAGCGGACTAGCTGATACAGGAAGGGGTTACTCGCCGCCAGGCTTCAACGTTCCGCCTTCCTGGCGGGGAGGAAACTGCTTGAGGCTTTCCATGTGCGCCCGCAGTGCGTCCTGAACCTGCCCGCCCCATGCGATTCCCAGTTTCATCGCAATATCGTTATTCTTCTGTCCGTCGTGCCGCTCGAACGGATCCATCCGCAGATTGAACAGTAGGGCGGCGGGGCGATTCTCATCAAAGAATCCATCGCGCGCCTTGAAATGACTTTTCCAGTTCCCGATTCGGATCGCCGACAACTCCTTCTCGTTGTAGTAGTAGACGATCCTGCGGGCTGAAGGAGCATCGCTGGTCCAGTGATCTAGATTGTTGACTCCATCGATATAGACACGATCCGATTCCCGCAGCTTGGCTGCGACGTCAGGAACTCCTGCAGCTGCCGCCAAGGTGGTGAAAAGATCCTGATGCTCCTGGATCCCGTTGGAGATCTTGCCAGCCGGAATTCTGGCAGGCCATCGGATCAACATCGGGACACGCACTCCACCTTCCCAGGTCGTCGCCTTCTCGCCTCGGAAAGGTGTGGAACCTCCGTCGGGCCACCACGCCGCCATCGCGCCGTTGTCGGTGGTGTAGATGACGATGGTGTTCTTGGCCAGCTGGAGTTCGTCGAGCGTCTTGAGGAGTTGGCCGACGTGGCCATCGTGTTCCATCATCCCGCTTCCGTAAATGTCCATCTCGGATGAAAAGGGCTTGGCCAAATTCCTGTTTTCTTCCTTCAGATGGGTGTAGATATGCATGCGGCTTGGGGCAAACCAAGCGAAAAAAGGCTTCTTGGCCTCGGCAGATCGAGCGATGAAATCCTGCGTTCTTTTGAGAAACTCTTCATCGACCGTCTCCATCCGCTTGCTGTCCAGCGCCCCGGTGTCGCGAATCGTCTGCTGGCCAACTCGACCGAACCGAGGATCGATCGTCGGATCGTTTTTGTCGGTTGCGCGGCAGTCCAGCACCCCCCGTGGACGATACCGTTCGTTGAATCCAGGGTCTTGTGGCCAATCCCCCAGTTCTGGCTCCTCTTCCGTATTCAGATGGTAAAGGTTCCCATAGAACTCATCGAACCCATGCACCGTCGGAAGATGCTCGTTACGGTCCCCCAAGTGGTTCTTACCAAATTGTCCGGTGCGATATCCGCGAGTCTTCAAGATCTCAGCCAGCGTCGGATCTCGCTGATCCAGCCCAATCGGCGATCCGGCCATGCCGACGGTGGTCAAACCAGTGCGGATCGGCAGTTGCCCGGTCAGAAAAGAAGCTCGCCCCGGCGTGCAGGTGGGCTGCGAGTAATGATCGGTAAACAGCAGACCCTCCCTTGCGATACGGTCGATATTGGGAGTTGGTACCATCATCCCGTGGCTGTACGCACCGACATTCCAGTACCCCACATCGTCCGGCATGATCACCAGAATGTTCGGGGGGGCCGATGCATCCCCCGAGATCTGCTCGCCACGTGCAATGTTTCCCCCGATCATCCAGATGGCCATGCAGCTAAAGCAAGTCAAGCAAGATAAGAGATACCGGAACCGCATGGGTGGAATTCCTTTTGCAGAACTCTGAGTGACTAACGCATAGCGATCCCAGGGCAGCTGGTGAACGATTCCGGTATGCCGTGCTCGGGACCGAGCAATTGGCCCGCACGTGGGTCAATCAAACTGAAGCCCATGGACTGATCGCGACGATTGTAGCAAGTAGATCGATCTTTAGTTTTTTGTACCTGATCGCACTAAAGAGACATCGGCGCATGGCAAAGTCAAAAAAGCTAGCATGCCTGACATGGTCGATCGCGGCCACTCTTTGGGGATGGGGGGAATTCGAACCGCGTTTTTTGTTGGGATGCCAGTCGGAAGGTTTTTCGGCTTTGTTGGACCAGCCTCCGCAAGAACCAGCGGAAACATCGGCGGCTACCGAGCCGATCCTGGCGGAGATGATGCCAGCGGCGACTGCGGCGCCGGCCGATCCTCTGTCGATCACAACCGACCGCATGAAGTTGAAGGTTGGTCTGGGCGGCGTGCTGCAGGGGTCTGGGGTTCTTGGTTCGTGGTGGAATCTCTCCGAGCAGTATGCGCCGGATGCAGGGTACAACCCCGATCGATTCTGGAGCGAGCAGTGGATCAAGCCGAGTGTGGTCAGCGAGTTTCGGCTTGGCGAGTCCTCAGCGATCTACTCGGGTCTTTCGTATGTCGGATCGGCGAATTTAGGCCGCGATGTTTTCGAACAAGGCAATCGTGGCCTTTACGCGGTTGAAGATGCCTACCTGGGAACTAGGCTGGGGAGTTCGTCACCAGACGAGGCAAGCCTCGATGTTTCGTATGGTCGACAGCCCTACAAAATCGGCTCGGGCATGTTGATCTCAGTCGGGGCAGTCAATGGTTTTGAGCGTGGCGCGACGACATCCTTTGCGCGGCGCGCTTGGGAAGAGGCCGGATTGGTTCGATTGCGGCGTGGCATGCTGTCGCTGGATGGGTTTTACTTGAACCCGAACGAGCTACGATCCAGCGACACGTTCACTCGTTTGGCAGGCGCCAAGCTGGAAGCAACCCCAGCAAGCGACCAGTATCTTGGTGTGGCGATGATGCATGTCTTTGATTCGCAGTACCCGTATGTCCAAGCGCCGATCGTTTTTTTGCCCGACGGTCGAGAGGGGCTCAATACCGTCCATCCTTACCTGCGTTGGAAACCGCTACCCGAGCGATGGGAGGGGTTCTATTTGGCGGGAGACTATGCCTACCAGTGGAACGACCGGATCGCCATGTCGAGCAATGCGTTCAGCGGCGAGATCGGGAATCAATTCCTGCAACTGCCGAAGACTCCTAAGCTGGGCTATACCTTTCGGTCGTTTCAGGGAGATGATCCTGAGACCAGTCGTTTTGAAAAATTCGATCCCCTCTTCTACGAAGGGGCACCGCCGCTGTGGGCATCGGGAAGCAATGGATCGTTCTCCTTCCTCAACAGCAACGTTCAAGTCCATCGATTGCAGTGCAACGTGAACTGGACGGAGCGGGACACGATCAGTTTCTATTACTGGCATTTGCGAGCCGACCAGATCAACAGTCCGTTGCAATTCGGACAGGCAGGACGAGTCGATGTGGTGGGAGGGGAGCCACAATTGGTCAGTGGCGTTCCCGACAGTCATCTTTCCGATGATTTTTACGTCGAGGATTTCCGTATTTTGAATCCCAATTGGTATCTGACGGTGGGATTTGCCGTATCGGTTCCCGGGCGTGGTCTGCGCGCTTTAGTGGACGATCCGACGACGTGGTACGGGGCGCTCGCATCGCTCGCCTTTCAGTATTGAATCAGTTTTTTCATCGACCACCTCTTTGTCGCTACGTTCTCCGCGTAGCCACCTCTTTGGTAGCCACCTCTTTGGTAGCCACCTCTTTGGTAGCCACCTCTTTGGTAGCCACCTCTTTGGTAGCCACCTCTTTGGTAGCCACCTCTTTGGTAGCCACCTCTTTGGTAGCCA
>JBILTR010000023.1:0-87304 GCA_044371425.1 Pirellulaceae bacterium
GAAAGCCAATCCTTGAAAAGGAAGCCAAAAGCTTAGCTATCGACTGGAGAGCCGGATGCGGGAAATCCGCCAGTCCGGTTCGGAGGGAGGGGAGCCGCATCCCAATGCGGCTTCCCTACCCCTATCCTTGAATCGATCTCACCGCTTGCGGTAGCCACCATCGCCAGATGGTGGAGGAGAGAATTGGACAACTTGCGCAGCCCTCCACCGCGCGCCCGCGCTGGCGTTCATCACTTGGCATCTTCCTGCCGCCAACGTGAGAACCGTTGGGAAAATCGGTCGCGAATCGATTCGATCGTCCCCATGGCAAGGAACCAATCGTACTCAAACTTCAGCCCTGGACTTAGAGCGAAGGTGGTGATTGGTGCTACATAAGAGCAGGCGGCTTTCCCTGGTGCATCCACACGGTAGCAGGTCATCTGTTTGGCAACTGGAACCATCAGGCCGATGGCATCGCCATCAGGTGCTCGGTAAGCCACCCACGGCTCATGCAGCTCATAGTACTCATTTCTGGCGCCGGGGTAGACACTCCGCACCTCCTGCTTGCTCCAAGCTTGCCCTGCGCCGGCCACCAGCAGCTCATTCCAATGGGAATCGATAAAGAGCGCCGGAATTTCCTGGTGTCTTGCAGCATGCGATCCTTCGCCGAGGTACTCCATCGTCATGTGCCCAACGACAACGCTCTCTTCCAGGTGGACCGACTGACTCAGTCGAAACTCAGGCAGTGGCTTGCCCGATGCCCAGTGGATCGCATCGCTGGTACAGCGGATCTCTCGATCGGTTGCGTGCCATTCCACTAGCCGCGGAGTCCCTCCGCGCCAGTCGCCTCCCTGTACCGGATTGTATCGCCAGGGTGTGTCGTTCCACTTGCTGCCATCCTCATCTCCGTAATAGGACTGCTGCAGGTAGCGTCCGCGATCGTAACGGTTCAATCGATTCGGCGCATCCTGGGTGGGTGCCACAAACCCGATCGCACCCCCGGATGCCGGAAGAAGGCCAACGCACAGCCGCTCATTCTGAAGCAGTACAGCCCCCTCCAGATCAGAGACCTTCGGTTCGAATGCCTGCAGGGGACTGGGCAGGCTCAAGGCACCAGCCGCCAATCCGAAGAGTCGCCGAGAAAGCCTGGGGGGTAGAGGAGTCGTGTTGTCCTTGGGTCGCATCATGATGCAATCTGCCAGTTCGGCGCAGGGGAACAATGACATCCGTCGAGCGTGCTGATAGCCGTCTGGCGAATTCAGATGGAATCGCATTCCGTCATCCACCTCTGCCACGTGAAGGCAGCGGCAGGGATTGATGGCTGAATGTTCCGCCAATCTGCGACGAGTGGCTAACAAAAATCGACATCAGGACGCGCCACCCAAGGGCTCGATCCTTAGTTCAGCAATACCGCGACTCCCATTCCCGGATCGACTCGGCGATCTGCGGATCATTGGGAAGACTGCCAGTCTTTTGACGTGCTTCGAAGTCCGCAACGAAATCGGAGAGTCGTTCCTCCAGAGCCAACCGGGAATTTTCTGTGAGACGATCGAGGAACAGAATGCCGTCGAGGTGATCGGTTTCGTGTTGGATGATGCGAGCCATGAAGCCGCCGACCGGTTCGGCAATCTCGTTCCCCTGAAGATCGAATGCGCGAATGAAGAGCGTCTTGTTGCGTTTCACGCGACCTCGGATCGAAGGAATCGAAAGACAGCCCTCTTCTTCCTCTTCGACTCCCTTGGCTTGACTGATCACCGGGTTGATGAACACCCGCTGAGTTCCTTCGTGGGGGCTGCCGGTTTCGTTGGCTACGAAGAAGCGAAGCGGAATTCCAACCTGCGGTGCCGCCAATCCCACCCCCGAATGCTCGTACATCAGCTCGAACATCCTCCGGATGGCGGCACGAAGATTTTCATCCACCCGCCGAATCGGCTTGGCTGGATGTCTCAGGATCGGGTGGGGAAAATGCAGGATTTCCAAGATCAACTCAGTTTTGCTAGACAGATGTCCGATAAATCGCTCACCATAAGTGTCATTTTGAAGCAAATCGGTCGGGGCGTAAAGCGTCAGCCGTCGAGGACAGCCCTTGCCAATCGGGCTCGGAATGACTAAAAAATCAGCATGCACCTGTAGCTCAATTGGATAGAGCATCGGTCTACGGAACCGAAGGTTAATGGTTCGAGCCCATTCAGGTGTATTTTCTACCGCGTCGGCCCCTTGCGAGAGCTTGGGTGGGCTGGCCCTCAGTCTGCCTGGGGTTTCTCCCCGATTTTGCTCCGACGCCACCTGCCTTTAGGGATTGGTGGGTCTCTCTCCTAGAGCAGATTTTTGGGTATCCGTGGCGTAGCCAACTCTCGCTTTAGCCACCGCCGCCCGGCAATGAAGATCAACCAACGACGACCGTTGCGAACCATCCACCATCTGGCGATGTTGGCTCTTTGGCGTTTTTTCTTGCGAGTTAAGCCAACGCCAGGTAGCTACCGCGTCCATGCAGTTGAGATTGACGGAGGGGGACCATTGCAAATCATCTGCTATCTGGCGATAGTGGCCGTGGGATGGTGGAAAGTCGGTTGACCTGGGGAGTAATGAGGAGTCGAGCGGTTTGAACTCGCACCACGTCTTCATCAGCCATGTTACGGCCGATCGTGAAAAAGCTTCGGCGATTGCCGAGCAGCTTGAGCAATCTGGCTTTCGCTGCTGGATCGCTCCGCGAGATATCGTGGCGGGAGAGTCTTTCGGGGAACGTATCCAGGCGGCCATTCGGGAGTCGCAAGTCGTCGTCTTTCTGTGTTCAACCAACGCAGCGCAGTTCTCTTCCATCATACGCGAATCCCAGATCGCATTCGCGAGCGGTGCTATCCGACTCGCTTTTCTTCTAGATCGCTCACCACAGGCCGTGGGCCTTTTTCAACTTCTGAACGTACCGAAAAGTGTCGATGGTTCTGGAGGTCAATTCCAAACCGGGCTGTTGGCGTTGATTTCTGCACTGCGGCAAATCCTTCCTGAAACTGGACGAGAGAAGACGGAGTTGCCCGATGAAGTTCCTGAAGCATCCCCCAAGGCTCGCGGCTACGTCTTTGTCAGCTACGTCCGTGCGGATGCTGACTTTGTCCTGAAACTCCGCTCGGTACTGAAAGAGAAGAGCTATGGATATTGGGACTACATGGAAGGGGATCGAGACTACCATGGGGCACTCTACCGGGAACTGGAAGAGCGAATCGATGGCGCAGTGGCGTTCATGTCGATCGTCAGCGACGACTGGCGCTGTAGCGACTGGGTAGCATCCGAGTTCATCTACGCTCGTGAGGCGTCGATTCCGATTTTTGTCATCCAAGCAAAACGGCTCAGTCGACCGCTTCCCATCCTGCTCAACCTGCAGACTCGCATCGACATGGCAAACGACTTTGAATTGGGCTGCCACACCCTGATCCATGAACTTTCCAAGAAAGGGCTTTAGGCAGCATCGCTGCGAAATCCACAATCCTTCTGGAGTCTTGCATATCAGCAGACAAGACTCTTTTGGCTCGCCATGCCTCGCCCTCAACACCCAAGGATGAAAATTGGCAGGAGGAAGTGAATAGCGAATAGGAAAATGAAATTTCGCGGTTTTTGTAGCAGCATCAGGTTTTCCGTGGTCACTCGAAAGAAAATGCAAGCTGGGCAAAGAATGCTTGGCGTCTGTTGGAGCGACGCCAAGTCCAATGCTGGATTCCCCACGTGATATCACTCCATGGGCCGAGTGAGGGGAAGCGATCATCGACGGCATTGGCCAGTGCAACGTGATGGTTTTGATCTTCTCCGAAAACGCGAATCAATCGGAACGGGTACGCGGGGAGGTGGAACAAGCCATTGGGAAGTCGATGCCAGTTCTGCCGCTGCGAATAGAAGACAATCGTCCCAAGGGTGAGGACCCTGAGCAAAGACATGGCCAATTCCGATTGCGGAAGGTGCGAAGCAATTGAGGACTTAGGAAATGCATGGGAGCAGTCACATTCGAAATCGAATCTTAGGGCCATGGATCTTCCTTGTATCACTGATCGGCTTATGCCAGTCAGGGCGCACCTACGGGCAGCAGTGGGATTGGCTGCCGGGGCTAGTCGAGGTGACACAAGTCGATGCGCCGGTGATCCACTACGCGACATTCCAGAGCCACAATCAGAAAGTGGTTGAAGCCGCTGGGCTGATTTTCATGACCCACGTCCGCTCCCGAAACGAAGCCTACACAGACCAGATCTGGCGACTATCGGTCCGGCGTCACGGCGGTGCGGATTTCTTAACGATTGCCGAACTTTCGGGGGCGACCAATCCTCCAGTTCTTGAATGCGATTCCAGTGGCAACCTCTACCTTTTCCGCGTCGATTTCCTGAGTGGCGATGCCTTTCTCGATCGATGGGAAGCAAACCAGCTTCGCTCTTTTGTCGATCATCCGGAACAGCCTCGCCCCATGGCGAAGACGACTCGCATTCCCGGAGGTGCAGCGGGAAAGTATGCCGCGATGATCGATCCACAGCGAGATCGACTCTATTTCTTCTCCCACAACAACACTTTCCATCGCATGAAACTGGATGGCACTCTCCTGGATTCCCGCGTCCTATTGGCACCTGGCCCCAACGGGCTTCTTCAATACCCGCATTTGTCGCTAAATCCTCAAGGACAGCTTCACCTCGCTTGGACCACGCAGAAGCATGGCCAGTACATGTATCGAGACATCCACCACATGTTCTCGGACGATGGGGGCGACAGCTTTTACTCGTGGCAGCCGTCAGGTGAACCGGTCAGCGTTCGCATGGAACTACCGGTCATCGCCGATGAAACCGGTCCAACGCTTCGCATCACCTTGGACGACGAATTCGAAGTGCATACTTGGCTGGCCTGTGGATTGGCAACCACCAAGCACTGGCATGGCTTTTATCAGGCTCAGACCCAGCCACCCCGTCAGCACTACGTCCGATACGACTTGAAAACTGGTCAAAAGCAGATCGATCAGTTTCCTAGGGTTCATGGGACGAGGCTAAGTCTTAGCGGGTTGGATGGCTTCCTGACTTACCACCCTTCTGATCCCAAACGACTTTATTTAATCGGCAACGACTCTGGGCATCTCGCCTGCCTGGCTAGCGACGATGCGGGGCAGTCATGGAAGGACTACGCGAGATCCGAACAGTCCTTTGGCCTTTACTCCATCGGAGGATATCGCCAAATCACCGACGACGGCAGCATCATCGGTTCCTTTACCGATCAAAAGCCACCGGACGCCGTCACCGACCAAAAATCGACCGTCTACTTCTTTCGCATCGCGGCAAACAAAGCAGCTCGCTGACAGCCCGCCTCGGCCAAGCGGGATTCATGATCCATCGCAGGAACCCAGGCGGATGGTTCGTCGCCCCAGGCGACATTAGGTAGCTGGGTTCACCCTGGTGCCATCGATTCCAAGTACCTCAGGTAGCGCGAATTCGGACGTGTTCTTGGGCTAGTCTCTATCTTCCGTCAGATTCGCTCGGCAGGAACTGGTAGGAATTCTCAAAGATCGATCGATCGACGATCCAAATGTCGGTTGGATCGGTGATCTTCCTTACCAAGTAGTCCCCCGACTTTCCATCCAACCGTCCCCAACTGGCAACAACGAAAAACGGCTTGTCCACCTGCATCGCTTCCACGGGAGGCCCATCCGGGCGTGGATCATACCGTTCGAAGCCATCCTTATCGACCTGGCCACTTGCTGTATAGCTTCCAAGAAGCGACTTTTCCGACTGGGGCCAAAGCTCTCCTTCAATTCCTCGACAAACGTAATCCCCTGGCTTGGCCGTATGCTTCCCCTCAAGAGAGACCACTTCCTCTACTTGGGCTACACGCCGCGCCCACAACGAACGATTCTTTTTCGCACGACGGAGTTGCACTGCAAGTTCGGGCAGTAAAACACCATTCGGATTCAGATGCACAGTTTCTTCTCCTCCTGTTAGCGAAATTTGGCTTCAGCCACTCTTCTGCGATTCAGTTTATCCTCTCCGAAGGCGTGACCCCAAAGATCTTCGAGGGGTTCGAAAAAGAATGGAAGAACTGCGCGCCAGTGGAGTTTGGATCCGTTGTAGCATTGGCTACAATCGGGCGGAATGATGAACCCACGGATTCGATAGCGATTGGTGTCGATCCGAGCTTCGACCAAGACTGCGAATGGTCCCGCAAAAAGAGTGCAAACTTTACCTGGCTTTGCGGCGAGAGCCTGTCGGTGGCTTTTTCTCGCTGCGATTCGATCCGAAGGGCGTCAATCAAGGTACTAGCCGAATGTGTTCCTTGGAGCCGAATAGGACCGGGTGGCGACCAAGAGCGGTGCCGAATCACAGATGGCTGGGAGGCTACGTCCAGCGACAGAGTGTTGTTAGACAGAGCAAACTGAAGAGTTTGCCGAATCGCCGTAATGATCCAAGCGAGGAATCTTTTGGCGGAGCACAGAGGAATTTTGCGCTCCCAAAGCGATCTCTGCCCATCCAAATACGGGGCAAATAATGGGCGGTATTGGACTCGAACCAACGACCTCCACGATGTCAACGTGGCGCTCTAACCAACTGAGCTAACCGCCCGAGCGGGATCCGACGGATCGAGATCGGCCCTGAAACTTCATCGGCCTGACTGGATCCGCTTCTGCATTCTCGGTCCCCAGGTGCGTTAGTGTCGACGTGAACCGCCCAATCGTCAAGTGGTCCCGCCATCTGGTCGATCGTGGGAATCGCGAAATTCCTGAGGTTTGAATGAAAAATTCCACCTTCCATGTTGACCCACCCTCCCCGACTGCTCGATAATTTCGAAACAACCGTTTTTTGAGGCACGGTAGACCGGCTGTGGCCGCCGGCGGGGATTGGCCCCCGAATCTGTCCGTGGATTTACCTCGATCGAGTTCATTCAGGAAAGGGCAAAGCAATCGACCGCAGTACGACTCAACCGCCGGCGAATCGTGTCAACAACCAGATTCGTATCTCCCCGATTCGCGTCATCGGTCCCGATGGAGCGCAGCTTGGGATCATCTCGACCGACGAAGCACTAAACCGCGCAAGAGACGCGGGGTTGGACTTGGTGGAAGTGGCTCCTAATGAAAAGCCACCCGTCTGCCGCATCATGGACTTCGGCAAGTTCAAGTACGAAAAGAACAAGAAGAAACACAGCAGCAATCACGCTCACCAGACCAAGACGAAGGAAATCCGCCTTCGCCCGAAGACCGGCGAGCACGACATCGATTTCAAAGTCAAACAGGCGAAGGGCTTCCTGCAGCACAAAGATAAGGTGCAAATCTCCGTCCTCTTCCGTGGCCGTGAACTGGCACACATCGAAGAAGGTGCCAAAGTCATGGAAGCGGTGATCGCGGAACTGGCCGAGGTGGGGAAAGTCGAAGCACCACCTCAGCAGAACGGAAAGCGAATGATCGCCACGATGGCACCCAAGTAAGCGGACTGTTTAGCTTCGAACAGGGAATCGTCCAGCAGCAGCCGACGTCAAGTGTTGACGTCGGCTGTTTTTTTGTGTGAATGCTATTCTTTACAGTCAGAGAATCCAATCGCCCAGATTCGGATCATCGCGTCCCTCTGCAACGGTCCCCGCTAGGGGCCAGGACTTCCTGGTTTCCACGGCTAGCACACGCGGGCACGATCCCTTCTAGGATCGAACAAATCCGCAGGTCAACCGCCACCGACTGCTGCAATACCCTTCCTGGAATTGCGGATCAGTCTTGGCGAACGGCCGCCAGCCGTCCTGGCGCCACCATCCTAGACGGCTCCCAATGATTGCCTTGAATTGATCGCTACGGACTAGAATCCCGCATGGAGCGAAGAGGTGGGAATCGAGTGTCGATCAAAGATCCACACCTCGCAAAACGCTCCCACCAGACGGCACAGCAGGTGGCCTACCCGACCGTCAAGCCGATGGTTGGATCAGCAGCCAGATCCGCGTGGGCAGACGCATGGCCTGGATCGAGTAGCAGCCAGCATTTTCTGCGGATAAGAGGTGCTGAAGCACGAGATCGTCCGAGTTCCACTGGTAGGTTGCCAGCATTGGACCGCGAGCGATCTCTCGCCACTGGTCCAACAGCGGCAAGGCTTTCCTAGGTAGCGTTCCCAATTCCTCTTCGCCACGACAGCTCCACCTACCCCTGCAAATCGGCAACTGGTTCGGGTCTTTGTCAGAAAGGCCGCCATAGAATAAATCGAGAGCTTCGGTCGAGCATTCCAGGAAGGCGAGTGGCCGAGTCGACCGCAGGACGGCAGATGTGAGCGTGGCGTGGAAACTTGCGGCAGGAAAATGAAGGTCTCGCAGGGAATCGATGGTCCGCCAAGTGACTCCTCGATCACGGTCCGTCAGATGCTCCAACGCTGGAAGGAATAGGCGGTGGTAAAACCCTAGCTCCCCAGCGATATCATCCATGAGCCGTTCGATCGGATCGTCTTCCTGGCGGAAAACCGGAATCGCTAGAAGTTCAGGAGTCGCATGCTTTTCAATGCGACGCTCCGAGTGGGTGGTCAAGCGATGTGCGATCTCGTGCCATCGGGTGAAGAAACCACGGCGCCGCTTGGTGCCACGACAATCGACGACGGCTACAAACCGATCGCCGTCCTGAAGTGTTGCCTTCCTCCTTCGGATCAAGGCGCCGTAAATGGGATTCTCAACGTCGTCAAAGTGGTCTCGCAAGACCGCGAAGATGGGATCCCGTTTCTGCCGAGCGTAGGTTTCCGTCAGGCGATCGAAGTCGCGGTCTTCGGAAATCTCCTCGGTCACCATTTGGAGACGGCCGGAAACCAGCTTTTCCAGCTGGTCGATAGATCTTACAGCTCCCGCCTGGGAGACCCATGCGTCGACTTGGCGACGACAATCCTCGACGATCGACTGACCAATCAAACAAGGCGTTCCGTCGCCGGGATGCAACCCCAGGTCCTCGGCAAGAGAACGAACTTCGTCCTCCCGATCGCTCATTCGGTCTCCAGAAAATCCTTCGTCGCGTTGTAGAACTTGGCCCAATCCACCGTTTCCAGGCTCTCCGCCTTCTTGCTGCGCCGGTGCGCAAGAATCTGTTTCTGCATATCTAGAAGCATCATGGTCTGACGTAGAGACAAATTCTCGGCCGATGCAAATTTAGCAAGGGACTGAGGAATGTCGAGGGAGAGCGTTTGAGTCTGCGTTCCGGTCTCGCCGGTCATCAGAAAATCGGTCGATAATCCTAGCACCTTTGCGATATCCAGTAGGTTTGCTGCGCTAAGATTTCGCTTGTTGTTTTCGACTTCCGAAATGAAGCTTTTCGATAAATTGACCTTCGAACATAGCTGGTCCTGCGTCCACCCCAGCTCCATACGCCTCGAGCGAATGCGATTTCCGACTCCAAACGTCACGATTCAGTCCCTCCGAAGGGTAGCTCTCCGACCCCAGTTGCCCCGTACAATTCCCAGGTAGTGTATACTGCGAGGCCATCTCCGCACGGGGCAAACACCCTACAAAAGTCGGGTTTTTGGCCGCACACGTCGAATTTTAGCAAGAACCGATGAAAATACATGGTTTTTCGCTAGGATTTTTTCCTATCCCCGAATTAGGAACTTGCCCCCCGCTATCTCAGGGGGCTTGGGGTGTAGGGAGGCGATTGAGCGGCTTTGGGCGGCCTGAGAAGCGGTAGGTGCCGGTAATAGACTTCCAGGCAGAGGCAGGACAAGGAAGTCGAGTAAACGGTGCCGCCATATCCCGACCATGGGCAGTCGTTCGGCCAGGCCCCTCTCTGAGGCCCAGAAGTGAATTGCCTCGAAAGAAGTTGGGACTTCATCGCGTCGTTCCACTTTTCCCACTGAGCATCCCCTTCCTGCACCAGAGCCAGACTGGCGTAGTACCAAGCGTAGAGATTCACCGACTGGGATGAAGGTGGAGTTGCCGTAAGGAAGTCGACCGCTTCTTGGTGGGCGGTGGACGGATAGGGGAATCCAAGCAGTCGACGGCAAGCCAACGCCTCGGCCGTCATGGCGTAGCTGGGAGATTGGCCGGGAACTATGCGAGGCCGATAGCAGGCAAGCCCGCTACTTGGATGAAGCGTGACACTATCGAGAAATTTGTGCATGAGCGACTGATGAATCGCAGGGACAGGGACTCCCGCCCGCGAGGCACTTTGCAACAACAGCGCCTGCCATCCAAACTGACTCATGTCGCCAGGATCATCCTCGTCGCGGACATGATATCGCCATCCACCACTATGTCGGTTCTGAGCATTTTGCGTGTAGGAGACTGCCCGCAAAACGGCTGGATACAAGTTGGGATCGCCTGTCGCAGCATAGGCTTCACACAATGCCAAGGACGCTATCCCGTGGCAGTACATTCGTGCAAAGTAATGCGATCGCTGCTGGCCAATTTGATCACGGCCCGAAAGATCTCCTGAGTTCATCTGCTGGTCGACCAAAGCAAACAGACCTTTGCCGATCACCTCTGCATAAGGCTGGTGCTCTTGCCGATGGTGGTAACCCGCCCCCAAAAAGGCGAGAAGCGCCAATCCGGTGATCCCCGTATCGGCATCGCGGCCCGCTCCATCGCGATGCTCTCCCAACGTTGCCGTCTCCCGACCGGCACCAAATCTGGCTGCATCCCAAAGGCCACTGGCCTCCTGCTGGCTCGCCAACCAATCAAGCGCCCGATCGACCGCCCGTTGCGTTCGATCATCCCCACCAAATCGCTTGGCAATTTCTAGGTGCTGGCGAGAGATCTCTGCGGCGGCCTGAGGAATCGTCCAGTCCCCCCGTTCATCCGTCTCAGAAGGCTTGTCCCCAGATGCAAAGTCCTCCATCGACGGCGGATCGGTCGGATTGCCCTCGACCTCCGGGTTATCACCTTCCGCAGTATCTGTACCGCGAAATTCCGACATCGCTCCGCTTGGCTCCAAGTGGGGAATCCCCCACCAGTCAACTGGCAGCGTAGAGAGCGGGTCCAGCGGCCACGCCTCCCCTCCCTCCACACGGTTTCCCAATAGATCGACGGGACTGAATCGGTTGGGCAAAAGTCGCTCAGCGGTCGCCTCAGATGCTTCGCTTTCTTCCCCGCCTAGTTTCTCGATTGCAACCGCCTGACGTTTCACTTCGGCCGGTACCTGCGTCGATTCCTGGGAGGCACTTGTCTCTTGATTTGAATTGGCAGTGGGAGTGGAAGCGAGCCGATCCTCAGTTGCGTCTTCCACCTCCAAGGGGTGAATGGGAAAGGGATCCTCATCCCCCGCCTCCATTGGCTCGAAAACCCAAGACAGCTGTCGCGGCTCTCTCGATGGCTCATTCCTCCACAACCCGGGAGGGGCCAGGAGTTCTCCGTCGCGATCTCCCTGCTTGCTGAAATGGAAGTGGTGCAGCAGAAGCAGATGGATCAGGGCAGCAAAGCCGATCCCGAAACCGAGCGGCCTGTTGGTGTCCCAAAGCAGCCAGACAGCGAAGGCACCACCGCCTAGGAGCAGAACCGCTGTAGCCGCTAAGAAAAGGCCGCTGCTGGCCAATGGAAATGTGGAGACAAGCGGTGCGGCGATGGCGTCGAGCATCTCAAGCCAACTCCGTGTCCTACGCCCCCTGGCTTCCCGACCATCCTAGGCAATCCTGCTCGATGGACTCGAGAAGATACAAACATCGAAAACGACTCTGGGCCGTCGGGTTAGTAGTTCGAGCCACCATTGACGACCGCCATGCGCACCGCATCAATCCCTGATTCACTGACGGCGTTCATCACCTGCATCATCCATTGATGCGTCACTTGCCCATCGCCCCGCACGACAACTCCTATCTGTGGGTTGATCGACTTGTCGTTGCGCAGCGTTTGCTGGAGTTGCGCCAACGAAACAGGCTGGCCATCCACGGTCAGAGTTCCATTGCGGTAGACGTTGACCCAGCGGCGCTGAGCGGCTGAGTCGGTGGAAGCACTTCCCTGGACACGGGGCAGATTCAGCTGCAACTGGTTCTCGGGATCGGTGAATTTAGTCCCCACCATGAAGTAGATGATCAGGAGGAAGACCACGTCGATCATCGGTGTCATGTTGATCGTAGGCAGTTCATCTGAAGAGGCAATTTTGATCGCCATTCGCGTCGACCTCCATTGCCAGATCAGGCAGCCCGTTTCGATCGCGCCCGGCCACGCGAGCCGTCCGACTCACTCAGCCCTTCAGCGCTGATCATGTCGACCAGTTGCTGCGAATAATGGTCCATCTGAATCAACGCGCGATCGACTTTGCTGAGAAAGTAGATCGATGCAAGATAGGCTGGAATAGCCACCAGCAGTCCCGCCGCCGTAGTGATCAACGCCTGGCCGATGCCTCCGGCAAGTAGATCGGGCCGCCCAATCGCGCTACTGGTGGCGATCGCGTTGAAGGATTCCATCATCCCCAACACGGTCCCCAGCAAACCAAGAAGTGGCGCGACATTGCTGATGGCATGAAAGACTCGCAGGTTCTTCTTCAGCTTTTGACTGGTGCGATCCCCGGCGTCCACCACCGCCTGCTCGATCTCCAACTGCGGCCTGCCGTACTTTCGAAGCGCTGCGAGCAGGATATCCGACATCTCGCTGGGATTCCTTTCACACAGCTCGATCGCCTCTTCCTTCTCCAGTTGCTGCGACCGAACTTGCTCCAGCAATCTCTTCACGAATGGCCTAGGTACCAGATGCCCCTGTCGCAACGAAATCCATCGCTCCACCGCAAAAGCGGTTAGCAGTAGCGAGCAGAGTGCGATGGGATACATCAGGATTCCTCCCTTTGCAAACCACTGGCGCAATGTGCCGGTAGAAGCTGCGGAGGGAGTCGCGGAATTCGCCCCGAAGGGAGTCGAAACGGAGGCTCCGTCATTAGGGAGTGTTGGCATTGTCTGTGGGCTGGCCGTGGCGATCCGAGCGGCCGGGTTGTTCCAGCCCGGAGGCGGCATAGCTGCCGATCCCTGACCGGCCATTGCACCGCCGAACCTTGGCGCTTGAGCCTGCAACGATCCGGGCAGGCTCAACGCGAAGACAACCAACATCGACAGGTTGGCGAGAAAGCTGTTTTTCCGATTCTGGCTATCACAGCTCATTGCAATTCGATCCGCCGGCGAAACGAAACATGCCTCGAGGCCCAAGACCTCCATCGCTTTCGTTGTTCATCGACCAGCAGCGAACCAAACCATCCGGAAAAATCGATACATTTTGTGGCGCATCAGCAGGGCCGCTAGCATTCCACGCCGCCTACGTACCAAGCCGCTTCTTGTGGTCTATCTGGGATTGAAAGGGTTGTCATCGCTTCACTGCCTCGACGCAAGAAACGCCGCTGGCCACAGCACCCAGTCACCCTCTCATCGGCCTCCTGTAGCGTCGCAACCTCACCAGGATCGAACTACCGGCCAATCGTAGCGTTTCGGCTTGAACCGACTGATTCTTCTGCGTCAGCGGAACCACACCGGTGGGATTGGGCCCATCGGTGTGGATTTGGACGATTTCCAAAGGAACGTCACCAGCAGTTTGGTGACGTTCCATGGATGGATCGACTCATGTGATCGATCGTCGATCAATTAGCTCATCCGGTCGCCTGGACTCGGAACCTCCTCGCCCGAATCGCCGCTCCGATTGCTCCCAGCCCAAAAATCGCCAACGACGTTGGCTCCGGAACCGCACCACCACCACCCCCACCACTAGGGCTTCCGAACTGGACTGTTACCGTGTCACCACCATTGTTCAAGGAGTACACGAACTCGGTGAAAGACGTCGGTAGCTGCAGACCAGCAAGCGTCTTACCCGAAAGTTTGGATTGTCCTGTGATCGTGGCTCCTGCGGTGTATCCAATCAAGTCGATCTGACCTGCTCCTGTTGTCGCATTTGCTAGGATTGCGAATTTAGACAGACCCGATAGGCTCACGTCGATTGTGGTTAGATACAATAACGATGTCATCGTCGACCAAGCGGTTGATGGGCCCGATGTCCTCGTCATCGCATAGATTTGTCTGGTCCCGCCGGCAGTCGAGATCTGGAACCGGTTGACATTATCATTTTGGAAGAAAATGTTTGAGGAAACATCGCTAGAAAAAGAAACTGGCGAGAGATTTGAGAGCGAGCCGGAAACGGTCGCCACGATATCCGGCCCCACCTCCGAGAAATTGATCACCAAAGCAGCTCGCGCGGAACCAGTCGTAACGACGGCAACAAAACAGGTTGCTACCAACTTCACCCACCGAGAAAATCGACTCATCTTCAACACCTCCGAAAAAAGGGAAAAACTTCTTAAGCTGGCCAAAACAAGCCAACCTCTTCTCTGAAGAACAACTTTTTCCCTTTCTGTTGCGCCCTAAATTTCTCCGAAATGGAAAAAACCTCTACGGAGGGGCCCCTCTCCGGGGAGGCCATTTCATGGTGGGTGGCGACCGAATTGCTTTCGCTGCGGGGTTGAATCCCTCTCAAGTGGGGTGAACTGGCTGTCGACCGGCACTCACTGGAATTGGGCTTTGCAAGACTCATCAAGGAACGGGAACCCCGCAGTCCAGACCACCTGCGGAAATTGGTGTAGGGGTTCTTGGGTCCATAGTTGCCGCTGCTACCCCCAGGTATCGCAAGACAACTTCCGCCGATCTCCTGGAATGCAGTTGCCTCCCCGTAAGTCCAACTCCTTCAGTCGCGAAGCCAGACGACAATCCGCTTCCCGCACAGATCAGGTCGTTCTTGGCGCTGGAAATTTTTTGCTCTGTTCTTTATGCGGCTTGGCGTCTTCGCGTGCGGCCAGCAAATTCCGATTGCCGATCGACTTGTCTGTTCCGCAGCAGGAGCTTCCTCTGGCTAGCGGTCTAAAGAGCGATTCTGCATCGGCTGGCAGCAGACCTTGGAGCAACTTGCCCCTATTGCTTTTTAGGATGGTCCTTCTGCGTAATCCCCGATGGAGCCTACACAAGGGACTCCAGTGCTGAAGAGTGGCCGAAAACCATTTGCTAACCACACCCAGGAAAGCTCGATCAGCCGCGCGGTTGCGACCTTACTTTGGCCATGGGATAATGCCGTTTGGTTCAGGATTGCCAATAGAAAGGGACAGCATGCTTTCTCCGAATCGACGCATCAATCTGCTAGTGGCCTTGTCGCTCCTGGTCCTTGCGGTTGAGATCACCGCATCGAAAATCCATGCGGCCGATCGGCAGGAAGGCCCGGGGGCGAAGGAGCCGACGACGCTGCCGGAGGAGTTTGGCGCACCGGTTCGTTCCACTCCCCCGAGAACCGCAACGGAGGAGCTTGCTGGCCTTCATGTTCCGCCTGGGTTTGTCGTCGAGCTGGTGGCTAGTGAACCGCAGATCGCCAAGCCGATGAATTTGGCGTTCGATCTGCGTGGCCGCCTCTGGGTGACTCAGACGGTTGAGTACCCCTATCCTGCGAAGGAGGGTGAGCCATCGCGTGATGCTGTGGTGATTCTGGAGGATCGCGACGGAGATGGTCTTCGTGAAACGGTGACTCGATTCGCCGAAGGCCTGAACATTCCGATAGGCGTTCTCCCCTATGGCGATGGTTGCATCTGTTTTTCGATTCCCGATCTGCTTTGGCTTCGCGATACCGACGGCGATGGGCGATGTGATCGACGAGAGAAGATTCTTGGCCCCTTCGATACGACACGTGACACGCACGGCATGGTCAACAGCCTGCGACTGGGTCCCGATGGCTGGATCTATGCCAATCATGGATTCAACAATCAATCGAAAGTGAAAGGGCTCGATGGCCACTCCATTCAGATGAACTCCGGCAATGTCTTTCGTTTCCGACCAGATGGATCGCGCGTCGAATTGTTTACGCAAGGTCAGGTCAATCCTTTCGGCATGGCGGTCGATGAGTTCGGGTTCCTTTTCACGGCAGACTGCCACAGCAAACCAATCACGCAGTTAATTCGTGGTGGATGTTACCCAAGCTTTGGTCGCCCCGATGATGGTCTGGGGTTCGTCCCATCGACGATGGAGCATTTGCATGGCAGCACTGCCATCGCCGGACTGGCGATCGGAAGCGAAGGTGGATGGCCCGAAGCCTATCGCGATCAGTTCTTCAGCGGCAATGTGATGACCTCGCGAATCAATCGCAACCGAATCGTGCGGCAGGGGGCAACGGTTCGGGCAGAAGAGCTACCGGATCTACTGACCAGTGACGACCCTTGGTTTCGGCCTGTCGATCTGCGCTTTGGTCCTGATGGAGCCCTCTACATCGCTGATTTCTACAATCGCATCATCGGCCATTATGAAGTCCCGCTAGACCATCCCGATCGCGATCGCGAAAGAGGGAGAATCTTTCGTGTGCGAATGGCCAATCAACTGGCTCACAAACCCAACCTGATTCCCGCCGCATCCCTGGGAGAAAAAGTACAGCTCCTCTCCGACTCCAATGCGACTGTCCGCCGATTGGCGCGTGAATCGCTGGTCGTCAGCCAAGATGCAGACTGCGATGCACAGCTGTCCAAGATCCTAACGAATCGCCAATCGGCCTCCGTAGCGCTGGTCGAGGCGATGTGGTGCTGGCGGCAGCGACATGGAAAGCTGCCAGACTCCTGGTCCGCGCTGCTGCACCACGACTCACCGCTGGTTGCCGTCCATGCGGTGAAGGTGGTCGATTCCTTACCGACTTCCGCTCGTTGGGATGACTTGTTCGCACGTTGGAAGGTGGCCGCCGTCGATCCCGATCAGGCGGTGGTGGAACGAGCGATTGTTGAGGCGATTGGGCATGCCGGCCCGTTTTCGGCGCTGGAGCCGTTGATCGATCGATGGAATCAGACGTCGAAGGATCCGATCCTGAATCAATCGATCAAGATCGCGCTGAGAGATCTTCTGGCGCGCATGGGCAAGGAGCAGCAACTCTTTGCAGATTGGGTCGATCCCAACGCCCCCAAATCTCCTCTGGCCATTGACAGTCCGAAGGTGGAATCGTTGATTCCGGTGCTATTGGCTCTTCGCGACCAATTGCCGCTGGATCCGCTGGTCGCCTGGGTGGTCCGACAGGAAAAAAACTCCGATCGCATCGTGCAGATCCTGCCTACCATCGCCTCCGCCGCATCGCTTGAGCAGTCCGATCGCATCCTGCCGATGCTGGAGAAAGTCTACAGGGAAAACCCAACGCAAATTGGGGATCAGTGGATCCAGATGGCGGAGTCCCAAAAGAAACGATTCGGCAAAGTAGCCAGCCAGTTGCAAGGCAGACTGCAGCGTTGGTATGCGGAAGAAGTCGAACGGCTGTCGATGCTTCAAGAGCAATTGACTGGTCCCTTGCTACATTTTCAGTCGACCGATCGCGAAGGAAGGTGGACCGCCAAACCCTGGGGCACCGAGATGCGACCTCGCATGGGAAGTACCCCAGTGCTGGTGATGAGCAGCCTGCAATTGGGTGAATCCTACACTGGGCAGATGCAGACCCCCATATTCCCCGCGCCCTCATCGCTGAGTTTCTGGGTCGCTGGTCATAACGGGATGCCCAACGAGCAGGACCACAAGAAGAACGCCGTGGTTATCGAGGAAGCCAGTGGCAGGGAGATCGCGCGCTTTTATCCGCCTCGTAATGACACCGCGATCGAGGTGTCGTGGGATGCAGGAGACCTGAAGGGAAAGTGGATCCGCATGCGCGTCATCGACGGCGATGATCAGAATGCGTATGCCTGGATTGCAGTGCGAACGATCGCCAGCCCCGCCGATCAATGCCTGGAGGCCGATGCCGCCCTTCAAAGACTGCTTCGCGCGTTTCGAACGGTTCCTTGGAACAATCCTACCGCCGCAGCATGGGGATGGAACGCCAATCAGTCGCTGGATCTTCTTGGGCGATACGAATGGGTCAGTGGACTATTGCGCAATGAATCGCCAATCGCCTCGGCTCTGCTGGAACAGGCCTTTCCGCAGGGGTGGGCCGAGCGATGGGAAGACGGCGGTCAAATGGTGTTGCCGGAAAGTGGGCCCTTCAAGGAACCATTGGAACGGCAGATTCTTCCAGCTCTGCGCCAGTTCGCTACCGCTCCTGAGCAATCTCTGGTAGCGCAAGGTCTTGGATCGCTGGCCAGGGGGCGACCTTGGTTGGTGGAGTCGCTGAAGAAGGGGTGGCTGAGTCG
This sequence comes from Pirellulaceae bacterium, assembly GCA_044371425.1. Taxonomy (GTDB): domain Bacteria; phylum Planctomycetota; class Planctomycetia; order Pirellulales; family Pirellulaceae; genus JBEISR01. The sequence continues at coordinate 18,026 of JBILTR010000023.1, forward strand.
CGATGTGCTGCTGGATTTTCCCGACTCCTGGTGGGAGGGGCTTTCCAGTGAACCGACCGACATCGCACTCAAGGAGATGCGGCCCGAGGAACGAGTCGGGAAGCAGGAATTGCAGCAGCTGGTGGCTCAGCGAGTCAAAAACATCCGAGGGTTAAGCGGTTTGAAGGAGCGAGGCAAACTGCTGTTTCAGGAGAAGTGCGCGCTGTGCCATCAGTTGGGAGGGCAGGGGACCGTCTTGGGGCCCCAGCTGGAAGGGGTCGGCAAGCGGGGGCCCGAGCGGTTGTGTGAGGATATCCTGCTGCCCAATCGCAATGTCGACGAAGCCTTTCGCACGCGTGTTGTGCTTACCACAAGCGGTCAGGTTCTGACCGGGTTGGTGCGTCAGCGCGGCGAAGGTTCGATCGAGCTGGTGGACCAGAAGGGAATCGCAACGACATTGCCCCTGGAGGAAATCGAGGAAGAGAAGCCAAGTGAATTGTCGCTGATGCCCGCCAATTTCCATGAATCGCTCGACGATCAGCAGATGGCCGACCTGCTGGAGTTTCTGAAGCAGTGAAAAAAGGTAGAGAATCACTGATGCAGTTTCCCCGTTGCCACCATCGCCAGATGGTGGACGGTGCGGGATGGACGTCGTTCGAAGCTCTCCACCGCTTGGCAGCGGTGGCTACCTGACTTCGGTGCAATCGGTTTGTCAGAAAGCTCCCCTTGGCCACCATCGCCAGATGGTGGATGGTTCTCACTGGAAAAGCTTCTTTTCCACGCCTTGGTGGCGATGGCGACCTTCTCAGCGGTAGCGATCCTGGCTTAATCGCCCAGCTTCCTTGCACCCGACGCCCCAGATGCTCTACCAAGAAGATCGAGTCTGGGCGACACTGGGAACCAGGGAGCGCCATACCGAATTGGTGATGGCTTGGTGCGGCTTGGATCCAGGAAAGGCGGGCAGGAAGGTGGAGTCGTTTGGAGACAGATTGACGGATGCGGTTCGGAGAAAACGCAATGGGGTTTGCGTTGGTATCGACCCGCATTGGAAGCACATGCCACCATCCATCAAGGAGGCAGCGTCGACCGACCCGATCCAAATCGGTCGTTCGATCAGCTCTTTCTGCCAGGACGTTTTGGATGTAGTGGCACCGTTGGTGCCGGTGGTCAAGCCTCAGGCTGCTTTCTTTGAACGCTGGGGGCTTCCAGGCATGGTGGCTTTGGATGAAACGCTGAAAAAGGCGAGATCCAAAGATCTGCTCATCATCTTGGATGGCAAGAGGAACGACATCGGTTCGACTGCAGAAGCCTATGCCGAGGGGTATATGGGAACGGCCCCGGAAAACCCTTGGGGTGCCGATTCGCTGACGGTCAGCCCCTATCTGGGCGAAGACAGTCTCACCCCATTTGTCTCCCACGCCCAGCAGACGGGCACTGGCATTTTTGTCTTGGTGAAGACATCCAATCCAGGAAGCGGGTTCCTTCAGGACTTGAAAGTGGAGGGTGGTACGATTTCGCAGCGCGTGGCGGGGTGGGTGGAGCAGCAGTCGGTGCGGACTCGCATCGATGGTCCTTATGGTTCCGTGGGAGCTGTGGTAGGGGCAACGTATCCCGAGGAACTGGCGAACTTTCGCCACTGGATGGCTCATGCCTGGATTCTCGTGCCTGGGTATGGAGCCCAGGGTGGCAGTGCCGCAGACGTGCGGGGGGCTTTCGACCCGCAGGGACTGGGGGCTATCGTCAACAGTTCGCGTGGTTTGCTCTTTGCTTACGCAAATCCCGCGTATCAGAAATTGGATCGCTGGCAGCAAGCGACCGAACAGGCGGTGGTGGACATGATCGAGGAACTTCGAAGGGAAACTCCACAGGGTCGGTTGTGATTGACGACACTGCATGTACGGGTGACAATTTGTGGAATTGAACCCGTTTTTGAAGATCGGTGAGCCCTTCGAAGAGGCATCAGCCATGCGCTACCTGTCCGACCTGGATCCGGAAATTTTTAGTGCGATTCAATCGGAGTCGACCCGCCAGCAGGACGGTCTGGAGATGATCGCCAGCGAAAACTACACCAGTTTTGCGGTCATGCAGGCAGTCGGGAGCATCCTGACGAACAAGTACGCGGAGGGGTACCCGGGAAGACGGTACTACGGTGGCTGCGAATTCGTCGACGTGGTCGAGCAGCTGGCGATCGATCGCGCGAAAGAGCTGTTCGGAGCGGACGCCGCGAATGTGCAGCCTCACAGCGGATCGCAAGCCAATACGGCAGTGTATCTTTCCTGCCTTCAGCCGGGCGATACCGTCTTGGGACTGGACCTGGCACAGGGCGGCCACCTGACTCACGGCATGCCGCTGAATATTTCAGGCAAGCTTTATCAATTCGTCCCCTATGGAGTCGATCCAGTTCATTTCCGGATCGACTTCGATCAGGTCGCTAGGTTGGCCAGGGAGCATCGCCCCAAGTTGATTGTGGCGGGAGCCAGCGCGTATCCGAAGCAGATTCCGCATGAGAAGTTCGCCGACATCGCTCGAGAAGTTGGCGCGCGATTCATGGTCGATATGGCGCACTATGCCGGTCTGGTGGCTGGGGGTGAGCATCCCAATCCGGTGCCTGTGGCGGATTACGTGACAACCACCACTCACAAGACGCTTCGCGGGCCCCGCGGCGGTCTGATCCTTTGCCGCAATGAGTGGCTCAAGCCGATCAACAGCGCCGTTTTCCCCGGCATCCAAGGTGGCCCCCTAATGCATGTGATCGCTGGGAAAGCAGTCTGCTTGAAGGAAGCGATGCAGCAGGAGTTTCGACAGTATGCCAAAGCAGTGATTCGAAACGCACAAACACTAGCCGACGGCCTTCAAAAAGGTGGCGTTCGGGTGGTTGGTGGTGGCACTGAAAATCACTTGGTGCTTGTCGATGTCACCAGCATCGGGCTGGGAGGAAAGGCTGCGGAAAAGGCATTGGATCATTGCGGGATCACGGTCAACATGAACATGATTCCATTCGATCAACGCAAACCAATGGATCCCAGTGGTATCCGGATCGGTACACCAGCCCTGACGACTCGCGGCATGGGAACATCGGAGATGGCGAGAATCGCCGATTGGATCGTACGTGCCCTCAAGGGAGCGGACGATGCAGCACTTCACCAAACGATCGCAGGGGAGGTAAGGGAAATGGCATCCAGCTTCCCCGTACCGGCTCAGGATCAACCCATCGCCGCCCGCTGACCTCTTCTCCCTCGGTCAGGACTCATCGAAGGAATCTTCTAATGGGCAAAGCCAAGATATTGATCGCCGACGATCACGCCGCCAATCGCGAACTGTTGGAAGCGTACCTCGACGACATGGACTGCGATATCGCCTGCTCCATCGACGGCAAAGATACTCTGGCGAAGATCGATCAGTTTCAGCCCGATCTGGTGCTGCTGGACGTGATGATGCCACAGCTCAATGGATTCGAGGTTTGCCAGCGGATCAAAGGCGACCCAAAAACATCTTCGACCATGGTGCTGATGGTGACCGCGCTGAATGAACTGGGAGACATCGAGCGAGCAGTGAAGGCCGGGACCGACGATTTTCTGACCAAACCAGTCAACCGCGCTGAACTGCTCAAGCGAGTTGGCAACATGCTGCGGTTGAAGGAGACGACCGACGAACTGGAGCGATTGCGACGATACATCGAATCGATCGAAGATCTGTCGGATCCGCAAACCAATCGACGTAGGTCAAGCGGTTCGTGAGTCGAAAGGACCGGCAGTCTTGGGGGCGTTGCCAGGACCCCAAGCGATTGCGTCTTTTGGCTCGCATCGAATCCCAGGTTCCATTTCGAATCGAAGAGCAGCTTGCCTTCGGCCGAAGGCTCCCTTGGATTCGGGTTCTGGATGCCGACCGGCTATTGGAACGCGCGATTCGGCATCAGGAGGAGGGGTACGAGGCATGGGATCCGTTCTGGGCAGCGACATGGCGAGCTGCCGATGGGATGGGGCATTACCTCCAGAGGTTGCCACTATCCGGTGCACGAGTCTTGGAGATCGGATGTGGTAATGGCCGGGCAGGTGTTGCAGCGGCCATGATTGGGGCCTCGGTTACCTTCACCGATGCGGCCACCACAGCGCTATTGGTCAGTCGATTTCACGCCTGGGATTGGATGGATCGCTGTCGAGTGCGGCACCTTCGCTGGCCTTCCGACCCCACCTTTCATGAACGCTTCCCATGGATCGTTGGAAGCGACATCGTTTACGATCCCAATATCTGGATAGCGCTGGAAGGCTGCTTGAGGAACTACCTAGCGCGCGACGGGATGGTTCTGCTAAGCGAACCGCAGAGGCATACGGGCGATCGATTCTTGCCTTGGATTCGAGAAAGAGGGTGGCAGGTCGAGCTCGATTTCTTTGATCTGCGAGATGGCGGCCTGCCGATCCGCATATTCAAATGTCGCCTGGGAAGTGTGTAGCGATGGGGCCAACTGGACCTATGGAGGAACCGCCAGGCGGAGAAAATGGAGCCTTTTCCCACCGGACCGATCCACCATCTGGCGATGGTGGCTACGGGAGGCTTTCTGACAAACGGTTTGCACCGACGTCAGGTAGCCACCGCGGCCAAGCGGTGGAGAGCTTCGAACGATGTCCATCCCGCACCATCCACCATCTGGCGATGGTGGCTACAGGAGAAATGAGTCGATTTAGAGCCTTTTCCCACCTGGCCGATCCACCATCTGGCGAAGGTGGCTACAGGAGAAATGAGTCGACTGGGCAAGGCACCCACCGCAATAGGCCCAACCTCTCGAAGGATGCTCGATTGACCCGTTGCAATGATGTTTCATGATGGTCGGCAGAGGATGCCGCATGACGGACGGCCACTTCAGCGAAAAAGTCTCATGTCTACAGGTCCGATTCGACGCGTGGTCTTTCGCAGCCTGATGCCGGTGTCCCGGGAAGCGGCGTTTGCCTACCACGAGTGGCCGGGGGCACTTGGACGACTGTTGCCTCCTTGGCAGTCGGTCACTGCGACGCCTCCTAGCAATGGGCTGAAAGATGGGTCGCAAGTGCGTCTGACACTTCGGATGTTTGGGATTCCTTTGCACTGGCTGGCGGTGCATGAGGGGTACAATCCCCCCAGTCTTTTTGTCGACACTCAGGCCAGTGGGCCGTTTGCATCCTGGCGTCACGAACATCATTTTCAAGAAGGGCCAACTGCCGGGACCTGCATTTTGGAAGACCAAATCTCCTACCGCCTCCCGTTGGCCTTCGCAAGTCATCCGTTGGCGGGACGGTGGGTAGACCGGCAGCTGGCGTCGATGTTTGCGTACCGCCATCGCATCACGCAAAGCGACCTGCTGCGGCAAAACCAATGGGCCACACACCGCGGGAAGCGAGTCGCCGTCACTGGCGCTACCGGACTAATCGGCTCGGTAGTCTCCCAATTGCTGGAGAGCATCGGTTGCGAGGTGATCCCGGTGGTGAGACCTAGCACCACGACGTCGCGAGCTGCTGTTCATCGGAAGACGCTGCAATGGGATCCTGCTAGAGGGTTGCTGGAACCCGCAAAAGCTTCCGGACTGGATGCCGTCATTCACTTGGCAGGAAAGAGCTTGGCATCTGGGCGATGGACAGAAAAGAACAAAGAGCAAATGTGGTCCAGTCGCGTCGATGCCACACAGGTGCTTGCTAGTCAATTGGCCAGCTTGGACGAACCTCCCAAGTCCTTCGTATCCGCCTCGGGGGTCGGCATCTACGGCGACTGTGGTGATCGATGGTGCACTGAGGATTGTCCGGCGGCAGACGACTACCTAGGGCGCATGGCGTTCCAGTGGGAAGCAGTAAGCGAACCGCTACGGAGTCGAGGAGTGCGAGTCGCGCACGGCCGACTGGGGATCGTTCTCAGTCCTCAAGGGGGGGCTCTGAATGCCATGCTACCGATTTTCCGATGTGGACTGGGCGGACCGTTGGGGCGAGGAGAGCAGTACTGGAGCTGGGTGGAGCGGTCGGATGCTGCAGCAGCATTCGTTCATCTCGCTTTGGATTCAGCATGCGAAGGAGCATTCAACATCTCCGCCGAAACACCGGAAACCAATCGACGGTGGACGCAGGCCATTGGGCAGGCAGTTCGGCGCCCAGCCATCCTGCCAGCACCCGCCTTTGCACTCCGATGGATGATGGGCGCCGAAATGGCTGACTCGATGCTGCTTTGCAGCACCCGCGCCGACGGGTCCCGATTGCGCAAGACGGGTCTTCAGTACGCCTTCAACGGCTTGGACGAAACTTTGCGGTACTGCCTGGGAAGCGCTTGGTTCCCGACTCCCTGAACCCGCCCTTCCAAATGCAGATTTCCAAAGGGCGACCGGGAACTCCCTGGTAGTCCAAAGCAGCGAAATGTGCAAAAATCTCGGATATGGGACAGTTTCTTCGTCCAAGAAGCGGTCCCCATCGTGAATTTCTCCGTGCCTGTGGCAGCGGTTGGTTCATCCGTTCGGGAGTCGGTTTCTATGCAGCCGCAGCAGTACCTTCATCGCGTTGTCAACCGGATGGACCCTAGCCGAAACATCCTGCTGAACATGACAGCAGAAGAAGCGGAAGCGCTAGTGGGATCTGGGCAAGCCGATGCAGCGGGTAAAATCGAAGGTCAGTTTGCGATCTGCAGTCAACGCGGCCGCCTCGTCTATCTGGCTCGGTCCATCGGCCGTCCGATGCGATACTTTCTGGCGAAGAAGTCGGAAGGCCCTTGCCTTTATGTCGCCGAGTCGATGAAAGAGATTTTCCGCGACCTCCAGGAAGACGGCTTGGAAAATCAGTTTCACCCTTCTTACACCCGGATGGTACCCGCTCATTATCTGGTTCGCTTGGAGCTGATCGGATGCCCAGATCCGAACCCAAAATACGATCGATTTTTCACCCCAGAGCGGAACATCCATCCGCTGAATATCGATGTGATTGGAAGGCTGTACATTGAACGATTGCTGCAGACGCTAGACCGGTGGTTGGATACGATTCCCAAAGCAGCGCCGATTGGCGTTCTCTTCTCTGGCGGCATCGACAGCGGCGCGGTGCTGCTTGCGCTTCATCACCAGTTGCTTCGGCGTGGTGAATCTCCATCGCGATTGAAGGCGTTCACCTTGCGTGTCGATGGCGATGGTCGCGATGCGACGCAAGCGGGGCAATTCCTTGATCAGCTGGGCCTGGGAATGCTCTGGGAACCGATGGATGTATCAAGCGATCAGGTGGATTGGCGAGGCGCGGTGCGAGCGATTGAAGACTACAAGCCGCTCGATGTGCAGAGCGCCACAATGGGCTTTGCGCTGTGCGCCGCCATTCGCGAGCGATATCCCCACTGGACCTACTTGATCGACGGCGATGGCGGGGACGAGAACATGAAGGACTACCCCATCGAAGAGAATCCGGAGTTGACCATCCGCAGCGTCGTCAACAATCTGATGCTCTATCAGGAAGGATGGGGTGTGCACGCCATCAAGCATTCCCTGGTTTACAGCGGCGGTCAAAGCCGAGGCCACGTCAGGTCCTGGGTGCCGGAAGTCGAACATGGATTCCGTGGCTTCAGTCCCTTCGCTATGCCCACCATGATTGAAGTGGCAGAGGGAATCCCATTCGCCGATCTGGCTCAGGGGGATGTCCAACAGCTCTATCAAATCAAAGGCAAGGTCATTGGGTCGGGAATCGAGCAGGTTCTCGGAATCCAAATGCCAATCTTCGAGAAACGCCGATTTCAACATGGAGCGGTCGGCGAACAGACCACGCGTCGGCTGTTCCCCACCGATGAAATGGAGTATCGAAAAGAGTTTCTCGACTCATGGAAGAAGTAACACTGGCATACGGTGGAGAACAGAATCGACTCCTTCGTCGTGCGCTTCGCTCTGACCGATCGCCCCGGGACCCTCTGCGGCATCAGGGAATCAAAATCGACCTGGAATTAGGCCCGGGCCGATGCACCCGACGCGCGGCTACGCTTTTTCTTACCGGCATGGAGTGCCCCTTCCACTGCTCGATGTGCGATCTCTGGCAATTCACCCTTGCCGACGCCACTCCCGTCGGAGCTCTCGCTCATCAAATTGAAGATGGTCTTCGAGAACTGAGCGAGCCATGCGACTGGATGAAACTCTATAACGCAAGCAACTTTTTCGACCCGCGAGCCGTGCCGGAAGTGGACTACGGCAGAATCACTCAAGCGATGGCACCCTTTGAAAGAGTCGTCGTGGAGAATCACCCTCGCTTGATCGGTTCCAGGATGCTGCGTTTTCAAGATCAATTGCAAGCGCAACTCGAAATCGCGATGGGATTGGAAACGATTCATCCGGTATCGATCGATTGGCTGGATAAGCAGATGTCTCTGGAAGACTTTGCGGCAGCGATGGAATTCTGTGGCAAGCACGGAATCGACCGCCGGGTCTTTCTGATTCTACAGCCACCTGGAACCGCTCCCGAAGAGGCAGTGGACTGGGGATTGCAAGCGGCGAAGCTAGCGGCCAGCCTGGGAGCGCGTCACATCAGCATGATCCCGCTGCGTGCCGGCAACGGGGTGGTCGATCGCTTGCTGCAAGATCGCGCGATCCAGCTACCCACCGTAGGCAAGCTAGAACAATGGCTATTTGCGGCTCAAACACTGCTTCCCGATACGGTGGTCACTGTGGATCTCTGGGACTGGGATCGCCTTCCAGGGCATTGTGTGTGTTGTAGCCAACCAAGGCTGGAGAGATTGCGTCGTATGAACCTGCGCTCCCCTACGCTCCCCTTAAAAGCTACTCGCTGCTATTGCGATATCCCATTATTTCCCAGTGAGCCGTGATTCCAAAGAAGTTCGGTGAATCGCATTCGAGATGGCAAATTCGCTATTCTGTAAATAGGTAAATGAATAGCTTTTGTAAGCGAGAGAAGGGATCGAAGACAAATCATGGATTCATTGTTCACCTACCGATCGTTCTTGATTGCAGCGACATCAACAGGAGCAATGGTGGCTATCTCAATTCCCATTTGCGGGTTTCAACAAGATTCCTTGGGGAGAGAATCTTGGAGAGTCGTCACCATCAACGATCAAGTTGATTTCGAAGCTTGTGGCGTCGCGGACTTCAATGGAGACGGGAAACTGGATGTCTTCTCTGGGGATTCCTGGTACGAAGCGCCCAACTGGAAGAGGCACAAGGTTCGGTCACTGCCCGCCTGCCCGAATCCCCATTACCAGGAGGACTTCTGTGATGCACCGATGGATGTGAACGGCGATGGACATATCGACATCGTCACCTGCAGCTATTTCGGGAAACGATTCGGGTGGGTAGAGAATCCCGGCACCGATCCCACCCAGGCTTGGAAAGAGCATCAGATCGACCTGCCCGGCAACATGGAGACCGCTGTCCTGATGGACATCAATGGAGACGGCCAAGCCGATTTCCTGCCGAACACCGGCAATGTGGTGGTTTGGTACGAACTGACGCGAAAAGGGCCCGATCCCATCTGGACGAAGCATGAACTGGGAACCGAAGGTGCGGGGCATGGAGTGGGCGCTGGCGATATCAATCGGGACGGCAAGTTGGACCTCATCACACCCTCGGGTTGGTGGGAAGCCCCCGGATCGACCGAACAGAAATGGACATTCCACAAAGAATTTGATCTGGGAGCTGCGGGAATCCTAATCCATGGTCGCGATGTAGACGGTGACCAGAAGACGGATATCGTCTGGGGCATGGGGCATGGCTTTGGGCTCTACTGGATGCGTCAGCAGCAGGATGCCCAGGGCAACCGTACTTGGCAGAAGCAGGAGATCGACGGGACCTACTCTCAGGTCCATACGCTTCAGTACGCCGATCTGGACGGAGATGGTGTCGAGGAGCTGATCACAGGGAAGCGAGTCTACGCTCATGAGGTGGAGCCAGGGGATGTGCAGGCACCGGTAGTCTACGCCTACCAGTTTGTGGCTCAAGAGAGCAAGTGGAAGCGAACCACCTTGTTTCGAGGCCAGCCAGCAGCTAACCCACCTGCGAATCCTCAAGAGCGATGGGCTCTGAAGGATTTTCCTCGAGGGAGTGTCGGCACGGGATTGCAAGTTGCTTCGGTCGATCTCGATGGCGATGGCGATATCGATCTGGTATGCCCCGGGAAATCGGGGCTCTACTATTTGGAAAATCCCAAGCTTCCATAACCAGCCGATCGAAGCAACTCGCGGGCGACACAACGTCAAGCTGCCATGTCGTCTTGGACGGAACCGGTCCTCTGGATGGAGTTTCAGATTGTTATGAATTGGAGAATCCTCGGTTGGCTTACCGCGCTTATGGCAGCATGGAGTTTTTCTAGCGATGTCTATCCCCAGGCGGCTCGCTACGCCGATGCGCCCCCCGCCGCGCCTCCCTACCACCGTGTTCGATACGAAGCGGCAGCAGCTGGGCAAGGGCTGGAGTTTGCTGTCCAGTACACCCTCTGGATCCCGCCCGACGTCCAGACGCTACGCGGAGTCGTGGTCCATCAACATGGTTGCGGAGAAGGCTCCTGCCGATCCGGCCTGACAGGGGCCTATGACCTTCACTGGCAGGCGCTGGCGCGAAGGCACCAACTCGCCTTGATGTCGCCGGTCTATGAGCAGCCAGAAGGGGCGGATTGCCAAAAGTGGTGCGATCCCAGAAACGGTTCAGATGAAACGTTTCGGCGTGCGCTCAGCGACTTGGCAGACCGGACTTCTCACCCGGAACTAGAAGAGATTCCCTGGGTGTTGTGGGGACATAGTGGCGGGGGCCACTGGGCCGGTGGCATGCTGATGCTACATCCTCGAAGAGTGGTCGCTGCGTGGCTGAGGTCGGGAGTTCCCTTGCTGGCAGACGATCGATCAAAACCCACGATCCGTCCTCATGCGTGGCCACAGGAGGCAGCTGAAGTTCCGATCGTCTGCAATCTGGGGACGCGCGAAGGAGTGACGGTACAGGAGGAACGATTTGCGGCGGTCTGGCCGGCAAATGAACTTTTCTTTCGCGCAACGCGAGCGATGGGAGCCTTGGTGGCGATCGCAGTGGATCCATCGTCCAGCCACGATTGTGGGAATCAAAGGTACCTAGCCATCCCTTGGCTGGACGCATGCCTGAAAGCACGCTTGCCAGACCAGCCCGGACAAACTCTGCGATCGATGCCACTGGATGCAGCATGGCTCGGCAAAATCCCAACCGGCGACAACGTGCCTTTGGATGCTACCCCACTCGATCGATTCCCAGGCAATCCGCTGGAAGCATCGTGGATACCCAATGAGTCGATCGCGAAAGCATGGTCCGAGTATCAGAAGGATGGAGCCGTCAGCGACCAGTCACCGCCGCCGGCTCCGCACCAAGTCACCCTGTCGCGAGAAGGGCTCTTGAGCTGGGAATGCGAGGGGGACTTGGAAAGCGGCCTTTCCCACCTGATCCTGCTTCGTCGAGGCAAGCCGATCGCAGAGATCAAAGCCAACCACAATCATCCGTTTGGACGACAAATTCTCCAGGGACTACAGTACAGCGACACCCCCACGTTGCCGCTGACTCCGTTCACCCATTCGATCAACGATTTTTCGGTTGGCACCGAAGATCAATATGAAGTCATCGCCGTCAACACAGCAGGTCTTAAGTCGCCTCCCACCACGGCCTTGCCAAAACCTTCGCCATGACAGGATGCAAATCGCAGCCACGGCGATCGCTCTGAATGCTATCCCCTTCCAATCTCAGCCATCGATGAAGGCGATCGAGTGAACATGATTGAAAAACGACGACTGGGCCAATCCGATCTGATGCTGTCGCCACTTGGCATTGGCGCCTGGGCGATCGGAGGGGCTGGCTGGGCTTTCTCTTGGAGCCATCAGGATGATCGAGACAGCATCCGAGCGATTCACGAAGCGCTGGACGCGGGGATGAACTGGATCGATACGGCTGCTGTCTATGGACTAGGGCATAGCGAAGAGGTGGTCGCCCAGGCGCTCGCCTCCTACAGCGGACCGCGACCCTATGTCTTCACCAAGTGTGAGCGTAGCTGGGACGCGGATCGGCAGATCGTCAAGTCGCTCAAGAGCGAGTCGATTCGAAGGGAATGCGAGGCGTCGCTGAGGCGGTTGCGAGTCGACACGATCGATCTTTATCAGATCCATTGGCCAGAACCCGAAGAAGATATTGAAGAGGGCTGGCAGACGCTTTTGGAGCTGCAGCAGGCGGGAAAGGTGCGCTGGATTGGTGTCTCCAATTTCCATGCCCAACAGATGGCGCGCATCACTCCGATCGCTCCGATCACTTCCCTCCAGCCGCCCTATTCCCTGATCCGTCGCGAGATCGAGTCTGAGACGCTTTCGTACGTGATGGCTCATGGTATCGGTCTCTTGGCTTACTCTCCCATGGGATCCGGCCTGCTGACTGGCGCGATGAGCCGCGAGCGGATCGCTCTCCTTCCACAGGATGATTGGCGGCGCCGCAGCGTCCATTTTCAGGAACCCAAGCTAACCCGCAACCTAGCCATCGCTCAGAAGGTGGTGGAAGAGGCAGAACAGCTGGGCCGCACTCCAGCGGAAGTGGCGCTTGCGTGGGTGATCGCCCATCCAGCGGTCACTGCAGCGATCGTAGGGTTGCGATCAGCCGACCAGGTGGCCGGTGTTCGGGGGGCTCTGGAGTGGAAGATTCCTGCGGATGTGCGTCTGCGATTGGATCAAGCCAGCCAGATGGAATGATGGAGTGATGATCTGCGTCGCTCGCTGGGTCAAGAATCGCCCCCAAAAGCTGGATCATTGAGATCACCATCTCTATTCGTCGAACATTCGATCCAACTGGCACACCAACTTTTCCAACGCGCGAGCTCGATGGCTCAGGCAATTCTTCACCATCATTCCCAGTTCGGCAAATGTCTTGTGGTACTCGATCAGCTCAAAGTAGGGATCGTAACCGAACCCAGCGTCTCCTCGCGGCGCCCTAGTGATCCGGCCATGACACTCACCTCGCGACGTGGCGACGATGGTACCATCGGGTTTCGAAATCGCTGCCGTACTGACATAGAAGGCAGCTCGCTGATCTTCCGGAACTTGACCAAGCTGCTCGATCAGCTTGGCATTGTTCCGTTCATCGGTCGCTTCCGGGCCAGCGTACCTCGCTGAAAAAACGCCGGGCGCGTTTCCCAAAGCCGCGACGCAAAGACCGCTGTCCTCACCTAGAGTCCAAAGTCCTGACGCCTTGGCGTAGTAGGTCGCCTTGATCTTGGCGTTATCGAGGAAATCACTGCCAGATTCCTCGGGTGCTTCCATAGGAGGCAGATCGGCAAGACTGACCAGCTGCCATCCCAGCGGCTCTAGCAGTGCAGCCACTTCCCGTTTCTTCTTGATATTCCCGCTCCCGACTAGCAATCGCTTATTCATCCGCTCGTCCACTTCTTTTCTTTTTGCATCGGGTCGGGCAGGTCAAGCCGCCTTGCGATGGCTTCGACCACTTCGTCCCTGGTGATTTCTAGAATCGCCGAAGCATCGGCGCGCCGACGTTGGCGGCTGGAACCATCATGGTAGCGCTTTTGCAGCGCGACATCGTCTCGCCAGTAGGGTCCGCTGCGATGGGGAAGGGTCGGTCCAAAGAGCGAAACACTAGGGCGGCCGAGCATGGTAGCAGCATGGAGGACCGAAGTGTCGCCAGAAAGGATCAAGCGCGCCTTCGAAACCAAGGCAGCCGCTTGCACTAAGGTAGTTGCAGGGGCGAGGGTCGCATGCCCATCACTGGCTGCGACTGCCTGCTGCGCCATCTGCAGCTCCTTGTCGTTCCCCCAAAGCATCATCGTTTTCCAGCCGGCTTCTTTCCCCATCCTGCCGGCTACCTCCCCAAATCGCTGAGGCGACCAGTTTTTTCCTGGCCAAGCGCTCCCGGGATTGAACAGCAGATAGTTCCGCTCACCTAGCCCCAGTTGGTCCAGTGTGGATTGTGCCCAATCACGATCTGCGTCAGGCACCTGCCAGCCAAAGTCGAGCGATTCTAGATGGGCGCCAGCCGCCTTCGCCAACTGAAATTGCTTATCGATCATGTGGCCATCACCGACCGTGACGCGATGGTTGTACCACCACCAGGCTGCTTCGCGAGCCTGAGAACGGTCGAAGCCGATTCGAGTCTTTGCACCGCTCAGCCATGTCAGCAAAGCGCTCTTGAACAACCCCTGCGGATCGATGGCGATGTCCGGAGAGAAACTCCTCAACTGCCCCACAACTTGCCTGAGCAGTTGCGGTCGTTTGAGGAACCCCTTCGGCAGTCGAATCACCTGATCGATATCGGGGTGATGCTGGAGGAACTGAGATGCGGCGCAGTCGACCACCCAGAGGACTTTGGCCTGCGGCCAGTGATGCTTGAGCGATACCAGCATCGGAAAGGTGAGCAGATTGTCCCCGATCGCGCTCAGTCTCGTGATCAGAATCCGGGGGGATTGGAGTTCATTAGGCTTCATGAAAGGGTCCTGGTGGAAGAGCGATCCGTCGAGCCGACGGTCAGCAGACATCTTCCCGGTCTCTTTCCATTTTCAGGAGAGCGAATCGTTTTTTTCCGCTTCGGATCACCGCTACCGACTCGCTTGCCAAGTCGGATCGCCCCAACATCCGGTCGACTTGGTCGACGCGACGATTGTTGATGGCGATCGCCCCCTGCTCGATACTCCGCCTCGCCTCCCCTTTGCTTTTGGCTAGCCCTGTCGCGCACAGCCCCTCGATCAGGCTGACTGACTGCGTCTCCCACATCGGCTGTGGAAAAGCGGCGCTGGGAACATCGACGAACAGATCGAGCAGTTCGCGGTCGCTGAAGTTCTCAATCGACGCTCCGGAGAAAAAGACCTCGGTCGCTTGGCGTGCCCGGGCCAGTCCATGATTTCCATGAACCAATTCGGTCAAATTCTCCGCCAACCGCTTCTGCGCCGCTCGCTCCTGCGGCGATTCCTTCACACACCGCTCCAAGTCCAGGATCTCTTCATGACTTAGATCCGTAAGGAATCGCAGGCCGCGGGAAACATCCTCGTCGGCAACATTGATGAAATACTGATAGAAGGCGTAGGGGCTGGTCTTCTCGCTATCGAGCCAGACGGCGCCCCGTTCCGTCTTCCCCATTTTTCGACCGTCGGAGGTTAGCAGCAGCGGGCAGGTCAGCCCGTGCAGGGAGATCCCGTGCATCCTTCGGGCCAAATCGATCCCAGCAGTGATATTGCCCCATTGATCGCTTCCACCGATCTGCAGCCGGCAGCCGTGTTGCTTGGCTAGGTAAGCGAAATCGTACGCCTGCAGCAGCATGTAGCTGAACTCCGTGAAGCTCAATCCCCCATCCTGTCGCTCCAGCCTCTGCTTCACAGAATCCTTCGTCAGCATGACATTGACCGGCACGTTCTTGCCGACATCGCGCAGGAAGTCGAGAAACGAAAAGTCTTTCATCCAGTCGAAGTTATTGACCAGAGCAGCCGCCTTGGGGCCTTCAAAGTCTAAGAAGTTCCTCATTTGCTTCTGCAGACCAGCGACGTTCTTGGCCAGCGCTTCTTTGGAGAGCAAATTGCGCTCTTCGCTTTTTCCAGACGGATCTCCAACCATCCCCGTCGCGCCACCGACCAGCGCGATCGGACGGTGACCCGCTTTTTGGAAACGCCGAAGAAGCACCAGCGGCAATAAGCTACCGACGTGCAAGCTGTCGCTGGTGGGATCGAAACCGGCATAAAGGGAGGTCGGCTGCTTGAGAAGTTCCAGCAAAGCATCATGGCCTGTGGTCTGATGGATCAGCCCCCGCCATTGCAGATCTTCCAGAATTTTCTCCAAACTTCCGTGGCTCATGCCTACTCCTCCATCCTTGACAAAACAAACCGGCCAACGCTTTTTCAATGGCGTTGGCGTGAATTCGCGATCCGATCTTTTTTATACTCGACAAACGGCAGGAATCGAAGAACAGACCGCTTGCCAACCGCGGGCAACGCCCCCCTTCCACCTCATGGCAATCGGCTTTTCAGCCACCTAGGAGATCGCCCAGACTTTTTCCAGAGGAAGCTTCAGCACGCAGTGCGATTTCAGCAAACCGCAGGTCTTCCCTGCGTGTCACTTTGATATTCCATGGGGAGCCCTCGACCAGCCGAACAGGGTAACCCGCATGCTCCAACAGCTGCGACTCATCCGTCGGTGACAGGTCACCGCGCTTCCCATAGGCTTGTTCCAACCACTGGCGTCGTGTGATCTGGGGGGTTTGGGCCTGCCAGAGTCGATCTCGGGATACCGTTTGCGCGACCCTTCCCTCAGCATCACTTCGTTTGACCGTTCCATGGATCGGTTGCGCAAGGATCGCCGCCCCGTGCTCGATCGCCTGCCGAGCAACCGAATCAAAGGCTTTGCGGGTCAGGCAGGGCCTAGCAGCATCATGGACCGCCACCCAATGGATTTCTGGTCGCAACCGTTCCAACCCCCGCTGGACGCTCTCCCAGCGTTCGTCCCCCCCCAGAACCCAATCGATCCCCAGCATCGCCATCGTCCCCGACCATTGCTCTTGAACAAATTCCTGGTCGGTGGGATGAACAATCAAGACGATTTGCTGAACCAAAGGATGCCCCACGAAGACCTCGGCAGCATGCTGCCACAACGGTTTTCGGTCGATTTTCTGGAATACCTTCTTCAGTGGCCCACCACCAAATCGTTCACTCCTGCCAGCTGCTGCTAGCAAGACTCCCATAGTTTGTTCCATCGCAAAAATGCACCTGCCCACAGAGGTTGACCGAAAGGTTTCGGGAAAAACCGATTTTTTTTCGAAAAAACAAAGAAAAAAGCGAGCACAATGCACCGCTTTCCCAGAAGATTATAGAGTCGGGAAGTTACGGCCGAATCGGGAGTCTATCGTTCTCTTTTATAAGTTTTTCTGTTTTGGCCCACTTCCCAAAATCTTTTTAGGAGCTGTTGGTATGAAAAAGAGCATGGGAATTCGAGGGGGCTTCACCCTGGTGGAGCTGCTGGTTGTGATCGCAATCATCGGCGTGCTGGTTGGCTTGCTGCTACCTGCTGTTCAAGCGGCTCGTGAAGCTGCCAGACGCATGCAGTGCCAGAACCATCTGAAACAGTTCGGTTTGGCCGCATTGAACTTTGAAAGCTCCTTCAAGTTCCTCCCCCCAACGCAACACACCACGATCAAAACACTTGCAACTGGAGCCAGGAATACCTATAGCTCGGGGGCCACGGCGCAGGCACTGATGCTGCCCTACTTTGAGCAGTCGAATAAATACAACCTGTTCGACATGGATTACAACGTCAACAGCGATGCGGCGATCGCTCCCGGTATCCCAGCCAAGCCCGGGGCCAACAACGCCGCTCGATTCGGTGACGTGCCAGTTTTCCTCTGCCCGTCCGATCCATCGACCGCCAACTATTTCAACGCCGGACGATTGAATTACATGGCCTGCATCGGAGGGGCCAACATGCGCGGCGGCACCACGATCGATGGCATTTTTGCGATTCCCTATCCCGTCAACGGGGAGGAAATGCAGGGGCCTAAGATGAGCGACGTGATCGACGGAACATCGAACACAGCGTTGTTCGCCGAAGTCATGCGTGGCACCTTGGCCTGGAATGCCACCAACCAGTTCAACAACACCACGGCCTTCATGTCGACCACTGCTTTCCCGGCCGCTCGACTACTCGATGGTCGCCAAGTTCCCCAGTGCCTCCCAGGTGCTCCGTCCACCACGGGTTCCTGGATCCGTTACGGTGGGCATCAGTACTATCGCAACCTGCCGCAGAATTTTGTCTATTCTCACACCCTGCCACCGAACTGGAACGTCGATCGGAAGAATCCGGCGTCCCAGCGATACAACTGCGGCACTACCAGTTACACCGTCGCACACATCGCCGCTTCCAGCTACCACGCGGGTGGAGCCAACATGTGCATGGCCGATGGCTCGGTGCGCTTCGTCGGTGACCGAATCGAGTTTCCTGTCTGGCAAGCTCTGGGCAGCCGGGCGACGGGCGAAACGTTTGACCAGCCTGAGTGAAAAATTGGTTACGACCGTATTTGCCGGGATGCAACGGAGTCCTCATGGGCTCCGTTGCCATCTTTGAAGATCGAAGTCCATTTTGGGGGTTCTCATGCGCTGTCGAATGAATCGCTTGGCATTGATCGTGACCATCGCGTGCGTTGGTGCCTCTTCCCTCGGCTTGACGGGTTGCTCCAAGCCGGCGGACACGCAATCGTCGGCACCACAGGGCCCCTCGATCAACGATGGATTGACCGACCTACGCGACATGCTGAAAGAAGCGGCTGAAAGCAATACCGCCCCTCCGACCTCCCAAGAAGAAATGGTCGCCTTTGATGCCGTTCACCCCGTAGCGGGTGCTTTCATCCAAAGTGAGCAGATCGTCTATGTCTGGGGATCGGCTTTGAAGCCAAACGGTGGGTCGGCGCAGAAAGTGGTCGGATACGAACCGACTTGCACGACGACGGGGGGACAAGTTCTTCTGGAGAACGGGGAAATCAAGCAGGTGTCTGCTGCGGAATTTCAACAGCTGCAGAAATGATCCGTTGGCAAAAAACCAACAGATACTCATTTGCCCGCCACGATGGCTCCCATACGCTATCTCCGTCTTCGCTTCTCGGCTCAGACCAAGCCGAGAAGCAGTGGCTAGTCGAGTCACGTAGGCGACCTGCTGATGTGCAGTCAATTTCAAGGATGGGCCATACCGTCGCTACCGCTTGAATGAATGAGTCGAACTAGACCTGACAGTCTTTTCCTACAAACGGTTGGATTGTCGCCTTCGTCGCCGCTTCGCGTGAGACAACCAGTGTCCCACGCACGACCGAAAGTCCAACAGTCGAAGATCACTTCCATTGGCTGGCGACAAGCATTCAAAGCCTGCTCCACTTGCTTTGTTCTATGGCCTCCCAAAAGAAATTCAGCAGCACCGTTTTGGATTGCTGAAGGCGGCGGCACCTTCGCACCACGAAGATGCTCTAGGACCCGCTCACCTAAGAGATCAGATCGTGAACCACCTTCGCTCCCTCCACTCCGGAAAGGCGCACGTCCAATCCCTGGAATCGCACGCTGAGCCTTTGGTGGTCCAGTCCCAGTTGGTGTAGCAGTGTGGCGTGGAAATCGTGAACATGCACCGGTTGGTCAACTGGCCCAAATCCAAGCTCATCGGTTTGACCATGAATCAGCCCAGGACGAAATCCGCCACCTGCCATCCACATCGTGAAAGCTTCGATGTGGTGATTGCGGCCTGTCGATTCCCTGACCTCCCCCATCGGCGTGCGTCCAAACTCTCCCCCCCACACGACAATCGTGTCCTCCAGCAAACCACGTCGCTTCAGATCCTGGACCAACGCCCAGCATGGCTGATCAATCTCTTTGCAGATCGAAGGAAGATGCGTCTCTAGGTTTTCGGTTGCCCCACCATGATGATCCCAATTGGTGTGGTATAGCTGGATGAAACGCACACCTCGCTCAACCAGCCGCCTGGCCAGCAGGCAGTTGCGAGCGAACGAGGTTTCCTTCGGATCTTTGATGCCGTATAGCTGCAGCGTCTCGGCCGTCTCCCCAGCCGTATCCATCAGCTCGGGCGCACTGGCCTGCATGCGGAACGCCATTTCATAACTGTCGATGCGAGTCTCAATCTCCGGATCTCCCGTCTCTTTCTGGCGTCGTTCGTTCAACCGCCGAACGACATCCACCACCTGGCGTTGTTGGATCTGACGATCGAGCGAAGGGTCGGAGGGAGTGGGGGAAGAGAGATTGAGGATTGGATCTCCCGAACCTCGTAAGGGGACCCCCTGAAAACTGCTGGGAAGCATCCCGCTGGTCCATAGGATAGCACCGCCACGCGGACCTCTAGGGCCACTTTGCAGCACGACGAACCCAGGAAGTTGCTGGCTTTCGCTTCCCAACCCGTAGGTGATCCAAGCCCCCATGCTTGGCCTGCCGAACAGGCCGCTACCGGTGTTCATAAAGAGCTTTGCAGGGGCATGATTGAACAGGTCGGTCTTCATGGTTTTGACAAGGCACAGGTCATCGACCATTTGGGCCGTCCAGGGCAGCAGATCGCTGACCCATGTACCAGATTCGCCGGCGCGTCGGAATTGCCGCTTGGGTGCAAGCAATTCGGTTCGGTGGCTGCTACCCATGAAGGCGAACCGCTTCCCAGCAATCAAGCTCTCCGGGATCGGCTTTCCATTCCAACGATAAAGCTCCGGCTTGTAATCCCACATCTCCAATTGACTGGGACCGCCTGCCATGAAAAGGAAGATCACCCGCTTCGCTCGGGGTGGGAAATGTGGTTCCCTTGGCATCGAGGCGGGATTGGCCAACGCCATGCCAGAGCCTGCCAGAAGGTGCGCCAAACCGATGCGGCCAAGCCCAACACCACAACGCTGAAAGAGATGTCGCCGAGTTCCGTGCCAGGGCGCTTCCGGCTGCATCCTCTGCGTCGACTGCGTATCAGCTCGCTGATTCATTTTCCCGTTCCCCAAAAAACGCAACCCTCGGAACCCGCCTCAACGCACGGTACTGGATCTACTCCCTGGTGATCGCTTCGTCCAGGTTCAAAAGGATTCTAGCCTGCGTCCAGCGGTCCAAACCCTCCAGTTGGGAAAGCTCCCAGAGATCCGGGCGGCGGGATGTCGTCGCACGCATTGCTGCCGCCAATCCCTCCCGCTCTATCCTCCGCGCCATCGCCTCCGCTAGTTCCACATGCGCGGGATCGTTCAGCAGCGTCAGTGCCTGAAGCGGCGTATTGCTTCTCAAACGTCGGGTGCAACTGCTGGCGGCGTCCGGGGCGTCGAAAACGGAATTGGCAGGGGCAGGGGTGGCCCGGTAGCAAAACGTGTAAAGGCCGCGCCGAAACCGGTCCTCTCCCTGGCTCAACTTCCAGCTTTGCTTCCCCTGCCCTTGGTTCAAAATGCCGTCGGGAATGGGGGGGAAAACCGAGGGGCCACCCACCTTGTGGCTCAACTGCCCGCTTGCCGATAACAGCGCATCTCGCACCAACTCCGAATCCAGCCGCAGGCGATTCTGACGGGACCACCACTGGTTCAATGGGTCCAGCTGTTTGGAATCTTCGCGAAGCACCGACGACTGCCGGTAGGTGCGGGATGTGACGATCAATCGATGCAATCGCTTGACGCTCCACCCTTCCTCCTGCCACGTCACCGCCAGCCAATCCAGCAGTTCCGGATGGCTTGGGAACGCTCCCGTAACGCCAAAGTCATTGTCGGTGGTCACAATGCCAGATCCGAAAAACTGCTGCCAGAAACGATTGACCAGGACTCGAGCTGTCAGCGGATTGGCCGGATCGACCAACCAACGAGCAAGATCAAGCCGTGTGGGCTGACCGACCGCGGCGAACGGATGCAACACTGCTGGCGTACCAGGCTCTACCAAATCGGCCGGCCGTGTAAAATCACCCTTGATCAACAGATGAGTCGCTCGTGGCTCCTTCCGCTCCTTCATCACCAGAGTCGTTGGGATTTCTTTTCTTCTTTGCTCCAGCTCCTGCAGCCGTTTGTCTAGCTGCTGGAATTCTGCATCGGCTTTCCCGTTGTGATGGAGGTACAGCTGTCTCTTTTGAGCGGGATTGCGTTTCCCCGATTCGACTCCAAGTATCTTCTGGATTGGCTCTGGCAGCGCCTTCTTGGCGGCATCGTCCAGCCCCGCTTCCCAATCCTGCATCGCTTGTTTCGACGCCTCCACGCGACTGGCTAGCTGCGCCTCCGTGGCATCGATATCTCGCTTGATCTGGTCGGGATCTAGACCAAGAGCCGCGACGGGAATCGAAGGTTCGTCCTGATTGTTAAAGAAGCTGAAAACCTGGTAAAACTCTCGCTGCGTCAACGGGTCAAACTTGTGATCGTGGCACTGCGCACAGCCAAGCGAAAGCCCCAGCCAAACCGTTCCTGTCGTAGCGACTCGATCAAACACGCTGTCGATCCGGAACTGTTCAACATCGATTCCTCCCTCTTGATTGATAGGAGTGTTGCGATGGAATCCCGTTGCGATGATCTGCGCCTGCGTCGGCTCTGGAAGAAGATCCCCCGCAATCTGTTCGATCGTAAATTGATCAAATGGCATATCGTTTTGAAATGCGCGAATCACCCAATCCCGATAAGGCCACATCGACCTTGGTCCATCGATCGAGTAGCCGTTGCTGTCGGCGTATCTCGCTTGATCCAGCCACCAACGAGCCCATTTCTCGCCGTAGGATGAGGACGCCAGCAATCGATCGACCAGATCCTTGTAAGCAAGATCAGGATCTCTCTGGTACTCCTCCATGAACTGATCCAGCTGTTCCGGAGTCGGAGGTAGTCCGACCAGATCTAGACTGAGCCGTCGCACTAGCGTTTCGGGCTGCGCTTCAGTCGACCGCTGCAGCCCCAGGGGTTCTAGCGATCGATCGATCCATGCATCAATCGGATGATCGGCCTTCGAATCGGGAAGCTCCCACTTGGCCGGTCGTTCGAAGGCCCAATGATCCGCGTAGACGGCGCCGTCTTCTATCCACTCCTCCAGCAACCGACGCTCTTCCAGCGTCAACGCTTTACCGCTTTGCGGCGGCGGCATCACCAAATCAGGATCGGAGGAATGGATCCGATCGACCAAGCTGCTTTCCTCCGGCTTGCCTTGCCGAATCGCTCCCGCCCGCTCCGCCTCCTCACGTAGATCCAGTCGCAGATCGGCTTGCCGATGATTGGCATCCGGACCATGACAGGAAAGGCAACGGTCGGCAAGAAGCGGTCGAATCGTCTGCTGAAAATGAAGTTTCCTGGCCGCATCCTGGTCGATCGTTCCTCGATTCGACGCATAGGCCATCACGGAGTAAAACCCGCAAGCCATCAGCATGGCGGTCCTGCATGCGATCCAAAGCGCTTGCAAAGTTCGTATCTTTCCACGCCGCGTAGCTCGAGTCATCGCCCACATCGCTGTTTTTCTTTCACCTGATGAATTCGACGGAACGCTGGGAACCTTCCCATCGGGGACAAAGACGCATTGAAATGCCGCCCCGCTTGCGCCACTTCGCACCGTCCCGATCGCTACACACCCCATTCTCACTGTATCGATTGTATGCTAGCTGGACGCCTCGCTGGATTCGATCCAACTGGCGGAATGCAGGTAGGTGACATGGGAACCCTGTCGGATGCCGTGCTCCTGTTTTTTGACCCTTGGCGTCGATCCCCCTTCAACCTCCCTAAATCTCTCGTCACAACCAAAAAAGGCGGTAAGTTCCAGCCGAAAACCAACCTCCGTTCTCCTTCCTCTGGACTTGCAGCAGTCTAGGAGTAAGCTATAATTTCGCATCTCGATGGACGTCGCTTCTGGTGACGTCGATCTGGGGTCGTAGCTCAATTGGTTAGAGCACCGGCCTGTCACGCCGGAGGTTGCGGGTTCGAGCCCCGTCGGCCTCGTTGCCATGAACCCAGCGGTTTCGATCGATCCGCTGGGTTTTTTTGTCGAAACGCCACAAGCCCTCTGCCCAAATCAACGCAAGCCGCACCCGCTGGCAGGCAGAGTCTTTGGCTGCTTAGGCCCGGAGGGCCGATGCAATGCCTGCCGTGGTTCATAGAGCCACGGTTCATTGGCAGCCCCCGTTAGGAAAAGCCCGAAGGGCTGGCATAGTAATCTTCTTCAAATGACTAGTGCTAGGCAAAAACCATGACACTGTCGGCCCGTTGGGCCTGAAGAAGAGTTGTGGGGATCAGCAACCGGGGGACCTCGTCCCCCGGCATCCATTGGGCCTGAAAAACCAATGTCGGCACAAATCGCTGACCAAATCCACCCGCTCCCCAAACCAAACCGCTTCCATGGATCATCCGCGCCGCCAGCTGACCGCAACCTTCCCTTGAGCGAACCGGCCTAATTCATCGCGGATCACGTAGACGAACGACTGATAATCGCTGATTGAACCGGGGCGGAAAATCAGTTCCTGCGATTCCAAATCGACCGACACCGTGGAGTCGCCATAGCTGGGCCAGCTAACCCATTCGGACGGGGCGTTGGGATCTCCCACGGCAACCAACTCCACCCGACCACCCCCTGGACTGAGATCATTGGCAAGTACATTCAGTCGCACCGATGCGCCAAGGGTCCCAAACTCAAAAAAGTCGCTGCCGGCAATGGGTGCCCCTTCAAGTGCAGGAACGACAACCGATATCGTTGCCGATACATTGGTGGAGGTGACTCCCAGTTTGCTGTAGAGGAACGCGAAGACATTTAGGTTGACACCCTCTGGTGCGGAGTAACCCAAGGCTGGCAAATACGTTAGATCTGCGAGAATCTGATTGACCTGCGGGATGGAACCCGTGATCCATGCTCCATCCGGAAAAATGGGATAGAAGGTGGCTTCGGTCGCAATGACCTCACTGCGTAGCGTACCAGCATTCGACAAGCCATAAGGCGGCTCGCTGAAAGCAAAACGCAGATAAACCCCGACGGTGTCCTCGGCCGACCCTGTGTGTTCGATCTGGATGCGTCCCTGCCCCGACTCATCACGGAACTGAACCTCCGTACCGGCAGCCCCTCCAATCGCAGGCCCACGGATCGTCAAACCAAAGGACGGAACCTCTTCCGGGACCACCTGATAGGTGACAGAAACGGTGGCGGTGGAGGTGCGCCCCAGACTGTCGGTGATCGTGTAGGAAAAGAGATCGAAGTTGCGGAACTGACTGGATGGCGTGTATCGCACCAGGGACAAGCCGCTGGCATCCTGCACCACCTCAACGGTTCCCGAGATCCCTTGCGAAAACGACTCGATTCGAATGCTTTCCCCAACATCATTCGAAAGCACGTCGATCTCGATCGCAGGCAATTCTGTCGCGTTGATAGAAAAAACGCCGTTGCCGAAGTCTTCGTTGGCGATCAGTGGAGTCATGAAGTCTACCGTGTCGCCAGCATTCAATCGGTTGATGACCAAAATCGCATCGAGTGGCGTCACCCAGCGATTGCCGGTCACATCGACCATTCGCAGACCAGCCGTATCCTCAGCCCTCGAAGGGAGAAGCATCGATGGATGCTGATTCAGATGATTGATCACCAGCAAAGCGTCGATCGGTCCCATGGCTCCATCGTCGTTGGTATCCATCGGCCGCTGGTCGTTGTGGAACATGTCCGTCGCAGGGTCAGCGAATTCCAGACCCAAGCCACGATCGACAATATCCCATTCCATCCCTTCCCACTCGAATGTGTAGACCATTTCATCGCTCTGCCCGTCTGCCGGAACACGAGCCTTTAGCGATGCGAGGTCCACCGACTGCAAATCGACTCCAAGCTCGCTATCGATCCACTTGGCCACCTCGGTTGCCATCACTCCGCGCGGATCACCGGCCGGCAGATCGCTTATCATCTGGCCACGCACCATCGAGACCGAAAAGAGCTCGATGTCACTGGCCATCGTCCAACGGGATTCCAGACTCTCCAACCCAAAGGTCCGCAGCCGACGAGAAGCTTTCCCCTTCCAACTCTTCTTCGATCGAAATCCAAGCACCCTAGAGGAAAGCGCTTTACGTAACATGGCTGAGCCCCCGCAGCGAGAAGTAGATCAGACCCCACGAGTAGACTAGCCAGCCACCATTGCACGGCAAGTCACGCCACACTGACATTCCGAGCAAAAAAGGAGAATCAAGCTTCATCAGTTGCGAAAAAGAAAGAAAGCACGTGGCGAAAAACCACAGACATACAACCTGGGCAAGCTAGGGAAAGTGTTGTGGGCCTCTGCGACCGGGGGACTTCGTCCCCCGGCATCCATTGTGTCGGCCCGCTGGGCCCAAATGATTCCAGAGGTTTACTGGCCGCACAGATAAGGAAGGTTTACTGTCTTTGGCTGCTTAGGCCCGGAGGGCCGATCCGATGGCTGCCGATGGCTAGATGAGCCACTGCAGCCCTTGGATCAAGAATCTTCTTCCTCATCCTCTGCAGGTGCGACGCCTTCCTGATCTTCCTCCAGCCCAGTAGCTAGGGTAGGCGGCGGAGCGGGTCTCTGGCCTCCCACCGGCTCATCCCCAATCTGCGAAGTCTCTCCCGAGGGGACTCGCACAACCGCCGCGAGGGTGTCTCCTTCATCGAGACTCATGATCCGGACCCCTTGCGTGTTGCGTCCGATCACATTGATTTCTCGCACGAGGACGCGTTGAACTTTTCCGCGGGAGGTCATCATGATCAATTCGTCGCTGTCATCGACTCGGGAAATCGCGACAACTCGGCCATTGCGTTTGGTGGTCTTGATATCGATGACTCCCATCCCACCGCGGCGCTGAGTCCGGTAGCGGTTGGAGGAACTGACATCGTCGGCATCCTCTGGTTCCACAGGTTCAACGGGCGATGCATCTGCCCCTTCGGTCGAATCCAGACCTTCTTCATCGGGCAGAGGAGCTGCGTCGCGACCAGCCAATTCGTCCCCTGGCCCAAACTCCGTTCTCTTTCCATATCCATTGACGCACGCGGTCAACAACGTTGCCGTTGGATCAGCCACCACCATCCCGACCAGTTCGTCTCCCTTCTTCAGCGAGATCCCCTTGACCCCTGAGGTGTTCCGCCCCATGGGCCGCGCATCCGCTTCGGCGAAACGGATCGCGCGACCACCGGCGGTTGCCAGAACGATCTGATCGTTTGGCTTGGTGACAACCACGTCCACCAGTTCATCGCCTTCTCGAAGCTTGATGGCGATGATGCCACCCTTCTTTGGTCGGCTGTAAGCCTCCAGCGGAGTCTTTTTGATCACTCCCTTTTTCGTCGCCATCATCAAGAAGTGGCCAGGCAGATTGAAGTCACGCACGGGGACACAATCCAGAATCTTTTCCTCGGGCTGCAAATTCAATAGATTCACCACCGCTCGTCCTTTGCTTTCGCGACTGAGCGACGGAATTTCGTACACCTTCTGCCAATAGACCTTTCCGGTATTGGTAAAGAACAGCAGGTAGGCGTGGGTGCTAGCCACAAACAGATGCTCGATCGGATCCTCTTCCTCGGTCTTCGCTCCAGCAATCCCTTTCCCACCTCGTCGCTGAGCCCGATAGGTGGTGGCAGGGACTCGTTTGATATAGCCGCGATGAGAAATCGTAACCACCATAGTTTCTTCGGTGATCAGATCTTCGAGGTTGTAGTTCCCCACTTCCTGTTCATCGATCTTGGTCCTTCGATCGTTTCCGAACTTCTTAGCCATCTCAAGAAGTTCTTCCTTGATGATCGCATAGATGTTTTTTGAATCCGACAGAATCGTCAGATGGTTCTCGATTTCAGCCAGCAAGGCCGCGTGCTCTTCCGCCAGCTTCTCTTGTTCGAGTCCGGCGAGTTGCCCAAGGGTCATTCTCAGGATCGCGTCCGCCTGCACGCTGGTGAGTCGATAGGAATCGGCGACACCGCGTTCCCTTTGGAATTCCGCATACCCTGCGGGTCCAAGAGCTCTTTCCATCATCGCCGAAGGGCAATCCACTCCCATCAACGCCACTTTGGCTTCCGCCTGTGTGCGACTGGCGCGGATGATCCGAATGATTTCGTCGATGTTGGCCAACGCCAGCAGCAGACCTTCCACCGTGTGGCGTCGCTTGCGGGCTCTAGCCAGCAGGAATTGCGTCCTTCGACGTATGACCGACACGCGATGACGAAGGAACTCCTGTAGCAATTCCTTGATGTTCAGTTCCCTTGGCTTTCCGTCGACAAGAGCCAGGAAAATCATCGAGAAGGAATCTTGTAGCGGCGAGAACTGATACAGCTGATTGAGCACCACATCCGGGTCGTGGCCTTGCTTGATCTCAATCACCAGCCGTACCGGTTCCTTCAAATCGCTTTCGTCGCGAATCGCCGAAATCCCCTTGATCCGCTGCTCTCGCACCAGCTGCGCAATCCGCTCGACCACTCGATCCCGCTGCTGCTGAAAGGGGATCTCGTGAACAATGATCCTGGATCGATTCCGCTCCTCGGTGATCGAAGTGCGGGCCCTCAGAATAATGGTGGACCTGCCGGTACGGTACGCCTGCCGAATGGCATAGCGTCCGCAGATCACACCACCGGTTGGGAAGTCAGGTCCCGGGATGATTTCACACAGCTCTTCGATCGACACCTCGGGCTCATCGATCACCCGCACCAACGCTTCGCACACTTCGCGAAGATTGTGCGGAGGGATACTGGTCGCCATCCCGACAGCGATCCCGGTCGCGCCGTTGACCAGAAGATTGGGAAATTTCGACGGCAGAACAACCGGTTCGGTGCGTGATTCGTCGTAGGATGGAATGAAGTCGACAGTATCCAGTTTTAGGTCGTCCAGCATCGCTGCTGCAGCGGGCGACAACCTAGCTTCCGTGTACCGCATCGCAGCAGCAGGCAACCCCGCGATCGACCCGAAATTCCCCTGCTTGTCGATCAGGACATGGCGCATGTTCCATTCTTGCGCCATTCGCACCAGCGTCGGATAGATCACCGCCTCGCCGTGAGGATGATAGTTGCCGCTGGTATCACCCGAGATCTTGGCGCATTTGACGCGAGCGGCGCCGGGACCAAGATTCAAATCGTTCATCGCAACCAGGATGCGCCGCTGGCTTGGCTTGAGACCATCCCGCACATCAGGCAGCGCGCGCGAAACAATCACGCTCATCGCATAGGTCAGATAACTATCTCGCAGCTCGTCTTCAATCGGCTGATCGACCATCCGCCCCTCATTGGAACCGCCTCCCTCATCGTCTGCGGTCGGAAGGTCAGCGGCATCGGGGATGGAGTCATCAGGTGGGACATTCGACACGATGTGTTTCCTTGAACAAGCGGGCGCCGCCGACCTTGCGAACGAACGGTCTCTTCCCTGTGGTAGCGGGCCCCAGAGGAGGTTCCAAACCTCTTTCCAATAAGGCTTTCGATTCTAGCTTTTTTCACCACTTTCCACAACGGCCAAGAATCGCTCCACACCCCATAAAATCAAGGAAAAACATCAGTCTTTCGAGCCCCCAGATCGCTTTCCTGTAGCTCCAACCTTTCGCTCCAGGAACCCAGCGCCTCCACGCGGCCCAAAAGCGACTTGGAGGCGAGCGGCAGGGGGCCCTGCTGTCGGCTATCTAGGCTCCCGGAAGGATGGTCGCCAAGTAGATACAGATGCGCAGGAGGCACCAGCGCCTCCCAAGTCGCTTCCCCATGCGGACCACGATAGTGCACATCGCGAACCACCCTGGCTTTGGTCAGCCGGCCAGCCCCCTTCGACCATCGGATCCGCAATGGCTGGGTCGTTGAAACAGCTGACTCCCCCTGGCTTTCCTCGGCTACCAAAGCCTGCGACAGCGATGGCGATGGCCACAGCCGCCCATGCTCCCCACCTCCTTCGAACCCAACACGAACTGCGGAATCGACATGCGCGACGACGATTCGTACCGAGGAAGAAGAACCATCCTCCAACTCCGTTCCTACGGAAGGCTGCATCGGGTGCGATCCAGAAGGCCCCACCGCTATTCGCCAAGCCCCCGATTCGATTCGATGCAACTGCACCCGCCACCGCCCGACGGAATGGTATCCCTCCACTTCCATGGTGAACCCCGCCGAGAGATCGGAAAGTTCCAGCACCAATCCTATGTCATCGACGGCTACCATCGACCACGACTGGTCTGCGTCCCGCCATTCCTCGTCGGTTACGGAGGCTGGCTGCAAGGGATAGCCCGCCGAATTCCGAGGCCAGGGGCTCCAATGCCGATAGCTCAGGTACGCCTCCGGACCATCGACAGCATGCCAACGATCGGAGGCAGGGGCTTCTGGTTGCCAGACGGCTAGCAACGTCGACGACTCCAGGAAACGCCAGACCGACTTGCGAATCACTTGACCATCGATCGCGAAGTCTCCACGATCGATCGACAATCGTTCTCCGGGCAAACCCACCACTCTTTTGACATGCCATTGTCCTCGCGCTGCGTCGCGAAAAACAACCAAATCATCTCGCTCCACCCGGTCCGCCGGCCCCAGCGGTTTAACGGTCACCAGATCCCCCTCAGCTCCGCCTAGACCACTCGACTGCAGCGGCTCTCCGCAATGCGGGCAAAGCCATACCGGTGAGGCTCCGCGACTTTCGAATACCCGCCTTGGCGCGTCACATCGAGTGCAAACGGCAGGCCATCGGCTCCCCCTCAACGTCGGTTCCATCGAGTGCCCAGTGACGCGATGACTCCCCGCGCCGTCCCGAAGGCTGGTAGGCACCACCGGTGACGAATCCATCGCGACGCTCCCAAGCCAAAGGGCCAACAGCGTCGCCAGGGAAATGGCGACCATCCCAAGCCAACTCAGTCGCTTGCCTTCGGTTTGACAGTCATCCATCGTCAGTCACCCGAGTCCACCGGCCGAAAAGTTTCAGGGATGGCCGGCGAATCGACCAATGAGTTATCTGATGATTCTAGCCTTTTGGATGCCTGCGGTATCCCATCGCAACCTAAGGACTTGCCCGGATCGACTCTTGCGAATGCCCATGCCGCCGTGGCCTGCGGTTCCCAATACCCCAGCGACTAAACCGCTTCCAACCACCAGTCGCTACAACAAAACCGGCCTAACATGCCGGACGTTTTTTAGGTATTCTTCGGGTACGTTGAAACCCCGATCCCCGCTCATGCACCCGATCGCGTTGGTTGTCTTACAAGGTTCGTCATCCGAATCACCAACCGATCGACAGGCCAATCTCGATAGACAGGAAGGTAGAGCCCATGCTTTTTGAAGGGAAAAAAGGACTGATTCTTGGCGTCGCCAATGAAAACTCAATCGCCTGGGCGATCGCTCGGACGGTAATGGAGCAGGGGGGGACCTGCGGCTTTTCTCATCTCCCCGATCGCCCCGACGATGAGCGACAGCGAAACCGGCGCCGGGTTAGCCAACTGACAGATCAGTACCCGCAAAATGTTGCCTTTCTGGAACCTCTGGATGTCCAGAGCGACGAACAGATCGCCGCCTTCATGCAGATGGCAGCTGGAAAGCTGGGGAGCTTCGATTTCCTCCTCCATTCGATCGCTTTTGCCGATCGCGACGATCTCTCACGCGACACCATCAAAACCAGTCGCGCTGGGTTCAAACTAGCGATGGACGTCAGCTGCTACAGCCTGATCGCCGTCGCCAACGCTGCCAGCCCCTGGTTCTCCGAACGCGCTTCCGTGGCGACGATGAGCTACTTTGGGGGCGAGAAATGCGTGCCGGGATACAACGTCATGGGGATCTGCAAAGCGGCTCTCGAGGCAACGGTGCGCTATCTAGCCTACGACCTTGGGCCCAAACAGGTGCGAGTCAATGCCTTGAGCGCCGGACCGCTGCGAACTCTCGCTGGCCGAGCAGCAGGTGTCGATGAAATGCTGGACCTTTACGAGCACATGGCGCCGCTGGCTCGCAATATCACCCACGAAGAAGTGGGACGCACGGGGGCCTTTCTTTTGAGCCCCTCCAGCGACGGGATCACCGGCGAGGTGCTTCACGTGGATGGCGGTTACAACGCGATGGGAAGCCCCGGGCGCCTGCTGGACCGCATCCCGAAGGGTTGATGCAACAGTCATGGATCCGATACTCCTTGGGCCCGAATGAGCCGCCAGTGGTTTCTTCAGGCCCAACGGGCCGACACAGTGAATGCCGGGGGACGAAGTCCCCCGGTCGCTACCTCTGATGGTCCATATGGCTATGGATTGGACTGCTTCCTCATGCGTCCTGGTTGCCATCAAGCGCCCAGCTTATCAGCGGCTCAGGGGAGTCCAATTCGTAGGGCCTAAACTTGGTGATTCTTCCGGTTGCGTCATCGTACAGTAGCATGACGTTGGCATTCATCTTTTGAGCTGTCGGCTGATCAATCAGGTTGTTGGAGTCTTGAGCGCTCATCGTCATCAAGGCACGCAATTCAAAATCCTGCATCGACTGCCTGGGAAGCCATCGAGGAATGGAGCTGGCGTTCTGAGCCCACACGATCGCATGCATCCCCACCGCAGGACCTTCCCTCAACAATTCCTGGAACATGGCATCGGGTGCTGGAGCCCCGGAATCTCCGAACGAAAAATCATCCGACTTGCGGAAATCCCGAAATCGTTCCAACGGACTGACGCACCACAAAACGGGCTCCCAGCTGCTGTGCCCCTGTCGTATACGATCCTTCAATTGCTGATGCAGCCGCTCCAGCAACGGGGCCGCCGAGCGGGAATCAGCAAGCTCCCTCTGAGGCGCCAGCCCCGATAGCTTGGACCCAAGACCGCTCTCCGGATCGCCCGTCTGACCATCGAAAATGACCAGCTGGAGCTTTTCACGCGACGCCAGAGGAAGGCTCTTCACCGCCGATGCGATCCAAAGCGAAAGGCAATGGCCTGCCATGCGGTCGTTGCTTCCCACCAGGAGAAGATTGCGTCCTGCGCTATCCGAAATCGTCAAACGCAACGACGGCTCAATCGCCACACTCTCTCCGATCAACAACTCCATTTTTCCTGTTGCCACGCCCCCTGCAGGGAAGCCAGATGTCTCTGCCGACCACTTCGCTGGCTGGTGGCCATTGAAAACGACGCATCGTGCCGCATCGGAAGGACGATTCTGAAGCGGCATCTCACCAAGCCGCTGAAGCTGCTGATCCTTGTTGATCCAGGCGACTTGAAATGGCTGATTCCCCTCCACCCTACCACCGGCATCATTGTAGATCGCTTGGCCTGGGTGCCGAAGCCTTTCAGCCGCCAGATTGTCCTCGCTGAGAATCATCATCGCATCGGAGCCCTCGCACTGCATGGCGACTCGCACCGCCATCTGCGCAAGTGTGGTTCGCGGTAGGGTATAAGCGCCTCCAAGAGTCTGCGATGCCAGGATGGCGTGAATACCAAAACTCCGCCCCTGTCGCACGATGCGATCCAGATACATCGAAGCGGTTTGCCCCAACTTGTCGTCCTCGACGAACAGCTCCTGAAACTCATCGATCACCAGCAGCACACGGGGCATGGGAGTATTGGGTCGAGCCTTCCGCCATCCAGCGACATCCTGACACCCGACCGAGCGGAATTGCTCCCCACGTTGCTGCATCAGACGATCTAGATACTCCAGCGCACTGACCCCAAACTCCCGCTCGCTCTCCATAGCGATGATGTCGGCATGTGGCAGATTCGCTTCCGCATAGACTTGGAACTCCACACCCTTCTTGAAGTCCAAAAGCACTAGTCGCAATTGGTCGGGGCCATAATCGATGCAGGCGCTGGTGATCAGCGTGTGAAGCAGCGACGACTTTCCAGAGCCGGTCTTTCCAGCGACCAGAGCATGCTGCGCGGTTCCAACCCCAAGTCTCAGCTTTTGTATCCGGCCGACTCCCGATTTACCGATCGCCACCTGTAGCCCTTCCGCCGAAGAGGCTTCCTGAGGGCGATGCGACGATTCGAATAGGTCGCGGAACGGAACCTCGATGCGGCTCCCCTTCAACGTCGCCTCGCCCACTCGATCCAGCCAACCATTCCAAGACGATGGGGCAGGGGGTGCTGCAACATGAAGCGGTTGGCCACGAAGGGGGGTATTTTCAAGCCGTAGAGTCCATGGCGTCTCTAACACCTGGTCTACCGATCTTTCCGCGCGTAGCTGAATCCCCCGCTCCTGTATCAACGACTCGGAAAGCCAACTAGGCCATGCGATCGACTCATCGACCAGCAACACGGTTGCGATACCGCAACGCGGTCCGCTCTGCAGCAAAGCCTGCATCGACTTCCAAGAGGATTCATCCAGACCGGCCGGAAAGCCGGCCCAAACCAACAGCCGATACGGCTCGGCCAAACTCCCCGCGTCGCGATTGAATGACCGCAGGTCAGGGTACCGGTCGCGCAGCGACTGCTGGATGATGTTTTCAGTTTGATAGGCCAGTTGCTGCAACTGTTCGTGGATGTGGCTGGCCTGAGTCCAAATCCGGTGCGACACCAACGCAGGATCATAGTCGGCCAATCGCATCAACCACGCATAGTCACGACCAAGCCCAACCGGGTCGATCACCAGGGCGCGAAAACGCCCCGGTGGGAAAGTCGTCCAAGCGCGCAACATCAAATTGGGAACGATTCGGCTTGCCAGCGCTGAATCCACCTGGGGGGAACGCACCACCAGAAGACCGTCCTCGATGAATCGAAGAAACAGCGGCCAAGCTGTCGATTCGCTTGCCGTGTTGCCGGCCAAAATCCAATCGGGGCGAGCACAAAAGCCAAGCGGCAGCACACCCTCTTCCGCTGCAGGGTTGCCCAAGGGAATCGATCGCCTCCCCAAATCCTCCCATTCGGGGAAAGACTGAGCGGTCGCCTGCAACCACTTTGCTTCCAAGTCACGAGTGGCTGCGACCCCTTGAGCCCAGCGTGCATCGACCGCCTTTTGATGGCCTCTCAGCTGTTCGGCTCTCCGTCCCGTCTGCTCCGCCGACTGCGACTCTGCCTGCCTGAGACCTGCTTTCTGATCGACTTCCAATCGGTTCCATTTGGGCCCCTCTTCCGCGTCGATCGATTGCAGCTGCTGACTCCACTGCAACTTGCTGTGGAGTCGCCGACTAGACTCCGTGTCCTTCAATTGCGCCGCGGCAATCTTCGCATCTCGCTGCATCTGATCGCGCTGCGTCCGCCACTGCTCATCCATCTGAGCGATGCGCCGATTGGTGTCTTCCAATAGTCGCTGCCGGTCTGCTTGCGCTTGATTCTCAAGGGCTTGCATCCAGGCCGTGCACTGCACCCTTGCCGACTCCACCGTCTCGCCGGCTTTGGGAACAACTCGCTTGCCCAGCAGCGACAACCAGGGACGCAATCCAAGAAGCAACAGCATCGGTACCAGCACGCCAACCCCCAAGGCGGTAACTGCTGTCAGGAAAGGTCGCCACTGCTGCTGATGCAAGATCCAACCGGTGATCGATGCCAAGATGACCCCAACCGCCCAAGGCCGCCAAGATTCGCTCCAGACAGCAGCGGGGTGCCGACTGAGCGACTGGGTCAGGCTTGTCATCGAAGCCAACGCCTCCTCCATCTTGAGCGTATGCTGCTGGATCGACTCCCCGGAGGAGACAGCTTTCAGATACTGACTTGGCTGAAAAGCAGCCAGTGGCGCGACGGACAGACTGCGACGGGCCATGGCATCGGCCATCTCCCCATAGGCCGATTCCACCTGCTGGAGCTTTTGGATCGCCACCTGCGCATCCTGGGCTCGCCGCTCGTCAATCCTCCGATGCTCGTCGTTCATCTGCGCAACGGTGTTTGCCCGCTGGGTTGCGTGCGCCTGATCCCCTTGCTTGATCGCCTGCGCCAGCTCCTTCTCAATCCTTCGAGTACCCGCCTTTTCATCGGTCAGGCTACCGGCAATGGTCGCCTCGAACTCCCGCCAGGTCCCGTCGATCTGTTCATCCCATCGATCGAGGAATTCGGAGGATCGCCTCTGATGTTCCTCTCCCATATGGATCAACGCCGCCTCCAACTGCCGTCGCTCCTTCGCCTGCAGCTGCAATATCTGGTCATCCAAACGACTCTCGACCGCATTTCGCTCTTGGTACCGCTTGCGCATTCCGCGCAACACTCGATCCTGCCATGGCAAAATCCGAAGGAGGTCATTTGGCCGCTGCTGGCTCGCCATAACGTCACTCATCCAAGTTCTTGATTTCTATTGTCCGCTTGCCCGCTACAATTCATTGGTTGCCGTGCTGCGGATCCTCCAGGCGTCGCGCCGCCTGGTTGGCCCACTCGGCACACTCGGTGAGTTCCTTCGACAGCGCATCGACCACTCGGCTCCAGTCCGTAAGACTTTGTTGCTCGAATATCTCCGCTTGCCGATCCCGCCAGTGCTCCATCACCTCCTCGACCGCGTGATGGAAGTCACCCTGAGCCTTGCGCAATTGCTGAGCGCAACCCAGCATGTCATGCCGCATCCGCATTAGCTGGACTCCCCCTTCGGATCCCCTGCGGGCGTCCCAGCGGAGTCATTGCGCTCACCAACGGAGGCACGCGAGCCGCTGGAGGGTGAGGAGGCCGATAGATAGGATCGCAGCGGAAGGAGAATTTTCCCTAGCCGATGATGGGCTTGCGGCAATCCCGACTGAACCAGTTCATCGAGCGATCGAATCTTGCGATCCAGTTCCGGTAGCAGTCTCTGCCACTCGATTGCCGTCTGCTTGGCAACTGTCAGTTTCGCTTGGCAAAGCTTCTTCCGTTCGGTCCAAAGATGGAGAGTTTTTCGTTCCGAACTGCAAGCCGGCGTGTCGCTGGCTCGACTTCGTGATTCGCACCTTGCCAGTGCTTCCCTCGCTTCGGTCCACCTTCGTTCGGCAGCCACCAATTGCTGGGTCCAGTAGCCAGGCGCCTCCTCCTCAACCCAGCGCGTCATTCGATGCATCTGTTGCAGCGCGGCTTCCACTTGTGCGGCCAAAGCCGTGCGGGTTTCTCCGATCTTTTCCTGGAAACGCGAAAGCGCTTCCACGTCGGTTACCCTTGCATCAGCCATTGCGCTGATACTCCTCGATCAACTCTGCTTTGCGTATCAGGTACGGTATGTACCCTTCGGTCGTCTCCAGCAAACGCTGCAGCTGCTTCCAGTGGTCTTCAAACTCGGCGGAGAATTTCCGATGCTCCTGATCCCTCCAGGAGGCCCCAAGCCGTGACATTTCCTCTTTCAGTTTTGACGACGAATCTCCCAACTGGGAATTGAAACGTTTCAGCATCATGGCGAAATGCCGCAGCTGCTCTGGATCAACGATAGCCTGGTTCATATTCCATTCCCTCTTGCTGCCGTTTCAATGCCACCCACAGTAGCCCAGCCGATGATTCAACGCGGCAAAAGTTCCAAACGGTCGATACGCGCTTGGATGGCTTGCGATGACTCGATCGCCAGTTCTTTCCAAATCCTCAGATATCCCAGCGCGGGTTCCACCCAACCTTGCGACTCAGCCAACTGAGCGGCTGCGTCGAGAGCCTTGCACCGCACGTCATGGGGCGAGAGGGGATTGCGAGCGATGGCGGCGCGCCGATAGGCAGTCAAAGCGTCCAGATAATCGCCTCGTTGCTGCAGGATACGCCCCAGCTGAAATCGGGCATGCCCCCGCAACTCTGAAATCTTCTCGGCTTGTTGCAGCCGCTGAAATGCTTCCTCCATCTGACCTAACTGGCAGTGCGCCGACGCCAACGGCAATAGCAACTCGGTCTGCTCCGGATGTCGCTCCAGTCGACTCGTACAAACCGAAATCCTCGTGTTGGCGTACGATACCTCCGCCCGCTCCGCATGCTGCACATTCTCTTCCGTCGGATGCTCCTTGGCCTGCAACTGCGCCGCCATCAGCTCCGCTTTGGCGACCTGATGGCGAGCCTCTTCGTGGAGGCTAAGCAAGCCGTCATGATCGGGTTGATGAGCCACCCCAGAGTCGAGCACTCGGAGGGCATCTCGCCACCTCTGCTGCTCGAAGTAGATCTCCGCCAGCTCCAGATAAGGCATTGGATCGGCAGGCGTGTGGCGAATAGCCTGCTCCAACTCCTGATATCGCTGCAGTTCCACACGCGGCTGCTCAGGCTCTGCAGATTCCCGTGACGGGCCACTCACCAGCGGATCGACGGCGGGACGACGCAGCAGCAGGTCATCGACGGCCTGAAATCGCGAGAGAATCTTCGCGCCAGCCTGGGCGCTGGTGCCCGTCTCCTTCGACCCCGTCTTGGCCATGATGCAAACGTCTCCCTGTCCATCGTTCGGCAATCGAGCATCGCTCTCCTGTCTGCCGCTCCACCCCATCCACACGGAAACGGTGGGCGTCCGATCGCTGCAGAAAAGGGGATTCCCTTGGATCGCTCATCCCCCTTCCAATTCTTCCTTTAGTTCTATTCCATCGTCGATAAGTCGGCTACGAGAGACAGGAATTACTCGAAGAATTTCAATCCAGCAGCCATGCTCTTGCCGCTCTTGCAGTACCGGACGGCTGGTTTTCCCAGCCCAAAAGATCATTCTGGATTCGCGCTGGCACCAATCAAAAGTGGTGCCCCATCCAGGCTCGGTAGTCCTTGCCCCCGGCCTATCTGAGACACGGAAAGTCGCTCAGTTCCAATCGGGATCCGAACGGAGCCATTCGGGCGGGACGACGTTGCCGAGGATCTGGTCGCCGACGCGATGGACCAACGATTGCCAAGACGCCTCGTCGATCGAAAAAATCTGGTCGAGGCTGAGGCAAGAGACCATCCAGCCACCAGCCTGCAGCTCTTCCTCCAATTGACCAGGGCCCCATCCGGCGTAGCCCACAAAGATTTTGCATCGGATCTCCGTCAACACCAGCAACGCCGAAAGATGCTCGCCCAAGCTCGTGAAGGCGACTCCATCCGATGATCGGTACTGAGCGAACTCGGGGTGATCATGCAGCGTCATCAGACGGGTCGCTTCCACTGGCCCGCCATGGAAGACCGAAATGCCGGAAAAGTGCGGCAACTTACTCGGCTGAACCCCTTGGCTTACCAGCCAATCGGCGAAGGATTGCCCAGTGTCTCGATTGAGCACCACGCCGATCGCACCTTCCTCATCGTGGGTCACGATGTAGACGATGGTGCGTCGAAAGTTTGGATCTTCCAGATAAGGGGAAGCGATCAGGCATTTTCCTGCGATCGATTCCACGCTCCCGCCTCCTTCCACCAACAACCCGCCCAACTCCAACCTACACCAAAACCAATCAATAGCGATTCCATCCCCACCTTCAATTCGCCGCTTTGACGAAGTTGTCGGATCAGGATCGGTAGCGTCGAAGAAACCGTGTTCCCCATCGACTGCAAACGAATCGGCAGACGCTGGTCGTCGACTTCCATCTTCTCCTGAAGGAGCTTCAGCATTTTGGAGGTGGCTTGATGGAAGAGCAGCCAGTCGACGTCCTCCAGAGTGCGGCCGGCGCTGCGGAGCACCTGATCGACAAGCTGGGGAATGGCATCGACGGTGAAGGTCATCAAACTGGCACCGTCCATATAGAGTCGACTAGCCCATCGCTTTCGACCGCGCGGCTGGATGGCATCTTTCAGCGGCCTGGCTCCTCCCTCGGCCACCAGCAGAGTATCCGCTCCAGAACCATCGGTGCCGAACTGAAAGCCACCCAATGACTGCTGCTCGGACGCGACGATCCAGGTGGCCGCAGCCGCATCGCCGAAGATGGTCCGCAAGCTGCGATCGGCAGGATCGATGTACTTCGAATAGGTCTCGGCGGTCAGCAGCAGGATATTCCTGGCTTGGCCGCTTCGAATCAACCCTTCTGCCATCGACAGTCCATAGACGAATCCCGAACAGCCAAGATTGAAATCGAAAGCGCCGACCGACGTGGGTAGCCCCAGACGCTGCTGGATCAGACAGGCGGTCGTCGGCAGGGGATAATCAGGCGACTGGGTGCAAAGCAGAACAAAGTCGCACTGGCTGCGGTCGATTCCGAACTCGCGAAATAGCTTTTCCGCCGCCGCGACAGCCAAATCCGCAGACGTCTCATCGGGAGCCGCGATATACCGCTGCTCAACCCCTGTCTTGGCAGCAATTTCTTCGATATTCCATTGCGGGTGCTCAGCCGCCAATTGCGCGTTGGTTTCCACTCGCGAAGGGTAGTGAACCGCGATCGGACCAATCTGTGCGAAAGCCACGGAATCATTCCTTGCAGATGCCCATCCTCACCGGTCGGCCGCTCCTCGCCCCGCCTCGATTCTCCGGTGGGATACCAGCGCCCTATCGTAGCATGGATCGGCGATGCAAGGATCACCACTTGGGGCGTTTGAGGATCTCACTGACGATCAGAGCTGCCCGCAGTGTCTTAGGATCGCGAATCAGGTCGCGCACCGCTTCCGATCGGTCGATAGCACCGGACATCGACTGTGGCGCCTGCTCGGAAAGCTTCGGAAGCGTACCCACTGCATGGTCGATCGCTTGCTGAACATGCCGCTCCAGCTTGTCCTCCTCTTCCTCTGCCAGATGCCGCGACTCGAGCTGAGACAGATTCGATTTCTTCGGAATTCTCGAAGTACGAGCATCGGGAGAGGATTCTTTGCCTTCGTCGCTGCGGGAGATACGACGAACCGGCTCCTCCACAGGATCCAGGATTTCTACCACTTCTACCGCAGCGATTTTCCGTTCTTCCCGACGGCCGCGAGTGATTCCTGTTCTCCCAGAAGATGCATTCTCTTCTTGGCGCAGCTTCTCCGCTCGCTTCTTCGCGGCTTCCTTGAGAAAGGCATCTAGATCCACGTTGCAACCCTTTGGTGCGCTAGGGAAATTGGGGAAATCAGCCTTCGGTGGTTTGAACCAACGAAGGGGTGCCCGCATTGCTAGTCCCCGCGATGGACCGACGCATTTCGGTATCGGCGTCGACATTCTTCAGCCGATAGTAATCCATGATGTTCAGCTTCCCTTGCCGCAGCGCGGTCGAAATGGCTAGCGGCACCTGCGACTCCGCCTGCACCAAAGCCGCTCGACTCTCCTGCATCCGAGCAATCATCTCCTGCTCCGCCGCCACCGCTTCAGCTCGCTTGCCTTCCGCGCGAGCCCGTGCGACACGGACATCCGCTTCAGCGCGATCCGCCTGCAAACGAGCCCCGATGTTCTCTCCGACGTCGATGCCGGCGATGTCGATCGACACGATTTCGAAGGCGGTCTGAGCATCGAGTTTTTTGGCGAGCACTTGCTTGGAAATCACATCGGGATTTTCCAGCACCTGCTTGTGACTGTCCGACATACCGATGGCCGAAACAATCCCTTCGCCGACTCGCGCTACAATCGTTTCTTCGGTCGCCCCACCGATCAATCGCTGCAAGTTCGCTCGCACCGTAACCCGCGCCTTAACTTTCAACTGAATTCCATCCTTGGCAACCGCATCCAAGGAAGGCCGAGATGCCCCCTTGGGTGGGCAATCGATCACCTTCGGATAGACACTGGTCTGCACCGCATCCAGTACATCTCGGCCCGCCAAGTCGATCGCCGTGGCTTCGCGAAACGTCAGCGTGATCTGCTTACTCTTTCTCGCTGCAATCAGCGCGCGGATCACCTGCGGAACGTTCCCGCCTGCCATGGCATGAGCCTGCAGGCTTGCGGAAGTCAAATCCGGATCTTTCAGCCCAGCCTGCACCGCCATGATCTTGCTGCGCACGATCGTCCGGGCATCGATCTTTCGGAACCGCATCCCGATCAAGTCCCAGATCGTGATGCCTGCATCGGTCAAAACCGATTGAATCCACAGCCAGAAGAAGTTGGCGAAAATCGCCAGAAACGCCATCAAGGCAAGGAAGAATACTGCGGCTCCAACCAACGCCGCGATCGCCGCCGGAGAAATCGAATCACCCATGGCTGGTTTCACCCCCGATTGCAACTCCACCTGGGTTCCCGACAGCTCGACGCAACGCCGAACCAAGAGCCAAGGAACCTCAGACCCGATCTGCACTACCGCATTATCTTAGTCCAATCCCCCTGGATTGACCACCAAAGCCTTTCAGCCAACCGCCTCCTTCGCCTCCCATTCCCAGACGCGAGCTCCCTGCGAAACTCCCTATCTTTCGTCCATCTGGGGTGAATTCTGGGCACCATCTCATCACTTGATCCGTCTGGCATTGTCTGAGGAAAAACGCCAGTCGGGTCACGCCGCACCGTCTGCAATCTCCCAAATCTCAGTGGAAGCTCGCAATCGCTCCGGTGTCCTTCGGCTGAAGAAAAAAGAACCACCAGGCTTGCGCCGCTCCGTTCGTTTGGGCCCCAACTCCCATCTGGCACAGCCGTGTAGCTATCGGTAGGACTCGCCCGACTGCCCTGCGGAATCGTCGTCCGGACCTGACTATCTTCCGGCCTTCTTCACGATGAAGACGGTGTCGAGCGTTGGGGAATCCCACCGCAACGCGCATTCGTTGCCGCCCTAGGATGGCTCACCCAGCACCCGCCAATCCGCCTTTCCCCCACTGCGACTCGGCAGCCCTCCCCGCTCGCTCTACAATCTGATCATCGAAACGTTGCTGCGATATCTTGCGAGTCTGGCACCAGCCGTCGGTTTTCTAGTGGAACAAGTCTGGATACGCGCAGAGCCCCTATCCGTCCACGCTTCCGGGAGATTTACAGTTTGGCACCGATCACTATCGCCACGCTTCTTTTTCTGGTTGCCGTCGTCCTGATCCTTCTGGACATCATCATCCCATCGGGAGCGATGCTTTTGGTGGCGGGGATCGTCGCTGGCCTAGGGTCGGTGCTCTTCGGTTTTCGAGACAGTTTTTCGACGGGACTGACCTTTCTGATCCTCTTTCTTGCCGCGATCCCGATCCTGTTCATGGCATTTCTTCACCTTTGGCCCAAGACCGGCCTGGGGAAGAAAATTTTGGGAGAAATTCCCAAAGCCCAATCCTACCAGTGGTCCGATGCCACGCGACTATCCGATGCGAAGCAACTGATCGGGGTCAATGGAATTGCCGAATCGGACCTGCTTCCTTCAGGCTCGGTACGAATTGAAGGCCATTCCTTTGAATCGCTCAGCGATGGTCCACCGATCCATCGAGGCGACTCGGTGCGAGTGGTGCGAATCGACATGGGCAGATTGGTCGTCGTCCCCGCGTCGCTTCATGCTGCCGTTCCGATGCCTCGCGTGGAACTCAGCAGCCCTGCCGCCAGCGAACCATCGGTGCCACCACCGCAATCGCAACCGCCAACTCCCCGCGTTGAACCGGTTCCACCTTCCACCTCCGAACCAACGTCAGCCCCTTCATCCGCGCCACCGGGCCTCAGCCAGCCTGCAACACAGCCCCGCACGCGGCCGGGTGCAAGCGTTTTCGATCTTCCGCCGGAGGAATTGGGACTGAATCCAGAGTCCAAGTCGGAGACGGAACAAGCTCCCTCCCCCAAACGTCAAGAAGGCACCTGAACTCCTTCATCGAGATCAGAGGCCTGAGGCGGCATTTCAAAAATCCAATACTTGCGATTCCTTCAGACCGGCCCCATGCAATGGATACCATGCCGACGGGATCAAGACCGATGCATCCTGCCTGCCTGCCAATCGACCAACTGCTGGCCGACTGCGAAATTCAACGCGGCCGCCGCGGGGGACCTGGTGGGCAAAACCGAAACAAAGTCGAAACGGCGATTGTCATCCAACACCGATCGAGTGGCGT
Organism: Pirellulaceae bacterium; assembly: GCA_044371425.1. Classification (GTDB taxonomy): domain Bacteria; phylum Planctomycetota; class Planctomycetia; order Pirellulales; family Pirellulaceae; genus JBEISR01. The sequence continues at coordinate 60,981 of JBILTR010000023.1, forward strand.
CCAATCCCAGTCGCACCGACTACGCACCCAGGCGGCCAATCAGCAGGCGGCCATATTCCAGCTGCGGTGCCACATGGCGATCGAACTACGCGGCCCCGAAAAGGAACTGGATCCGACTTGCCAGCAACTCTGGCAGCGACGGGTGCAGAATGGACGGATCGTTCTCTCCAGCACCCACGATGACTTTCCCTGCATGCTGGCGATCGCCATGGACCGGCTTGCAAGGGAACACTGGCATCCGGCCCCAGCAGCGACATCCCTTCAAATCACCACCAGCCAATTGATCAAGCTGATTCGAAACCACCCAGCCGCCTTCCAGTACGTGAACCAGCAGCGAGCCGTCTCCGATCTACCGCCGCTTCAATGACGGTCCGAATCCGTCACGGCAATAAGCAGAGAAAGCGATCTTGGCCTCCGCTCCTCGATTCGCATCGACGAGCCCCAGATGGCTGGTCGACCTCCCGCTCGATGGCGACTCGCAACATTCTAACGCATATTAGAATATCGCATTCCTATCTTCAGGGCACAGGCCAAACGACTCCACCCGAATCCCGCACCGATCGTTCCGCCACACTCAGAAAAGACGGTTGTAGCCATTGAGTGCAGCCACGCGATAGGCTTCCGCCATGGTGGGGTAATTGAAGGTGGTGTTGATGAAGTACTCCAGCGTATTGTGGGGTGCGGGCTGCTTCATGATCGCCTGACCGATATGAATGATCTCCGAAGCATTGGGTCCGAAGCAATGGACCCCTAGCACCGCAAGCGACTCGCGGTGGAACAAGATTTTCAACATGCCAATGGCACGGCCGGTAATCTGAGCCCGTGCGAGGCTTTTGAATTGGGAATGACCGACTTCGTAGGGGATCTTCTCTTCGGTCAGCTGCCGCTCGGTTTTCCCGATCGAACTGATTTCCGGGCTGGTGTAGATGCCATTGGGGATATCTACCAGGGAGAGGCAGTGCTGGGTGCAACCGCAAAGGTGCTGAGCCGCGGCGCGTCCCTGCATGTAGGCGGCGCTGGCCAGCGATGGAAATCCGATCACATCGCCCACCGCATAGATCGATGGGACGTTGGTCTGGAAAAACTCATTGACCTGCAGGCAACCGCGACTGTCAGCCTTTAGGCCGATCGCCTCCAGCCCAAGCCGATCGGTGTTGCCGGTTCGTCCGTTGGCCCATAGCAGCGCGTCGGTCTTCACTTGCTTGCCACTCTCCAAAGACAGCACGACACCGTCCCCCCGCGCTTCAAGCTTCTGGAATGTCTCATTGTGCCGAATGAGAATCCCGGAATCGCGCATGTGATACGCCAATGCGTCGATGATCTCGTCGTCGAGAAACTCCAGCAGTTTCGAGCGAGTGTTGATCAGATTGACTTTGATACCGAGGTTACGAAACATCGATGCGTATTCACAGCCGATCACCCCAGCTCCGTAGATGGTGATCGAGTGAGGTTTCTCTGTCATGCCGAGAATCGTGTCGCTGTCGAAGATTCGCGGATGGCGGAAATCGATCGCATCGGGACGGTAGGGCCTCGCCCCAGTGGCGATCACGATCGACTCGCCCCGAACCCGCGTCTCGCCATCCAGTTCCAGCGTGTTGGCATCGATGAACCGAGCGTGCCCGTGCAGGACGGGGACTCCATTCCGCTGATAAAATGCCTGCCTCATCGACTCCTGTTTGGCGATGATCGAATTGGCGCTAGCTCTTAGCTGCATCAGCGTCGGGCTGACGTTGATCCCCATCTCCTTGAGGATCGGATTGTTCATCGCCTCCATGACGGTGTAGATCGAAAAGCGAAGTGCCTTGCTGGGGATGGTGCCCCAGTGAGTGCACCCGCCACCGATGCGCGAGTAGGCTTCGATCACGGCGACCGATTTGCCCCCTTTGGCCGCCTGCATCGCGGCCCCTTCGCCTCCAGGTCCGCTGCCGATCACGACGACGTCAAACGAGTTTTCCATCACTCCGCTCCTGTTCCCTCGGCCACCCAGCCGCGTTTGGCAACAATTCTTTATACTAGACCCGCCGCTGCCCCGGCAGGAGGGGCATCTCGGCTGACCGGGTTCGACCGACGACCCCCACCAAGGAAATCGCCGCTCAATCCCCAGGTCGCTCACCAAGCATCGCCTGGTCCCGATCGCGCCCTCAACAGAACAGCCCTATCCGGAACAGAAAGGAGCTCGGTGAAATGGAGCAGCAGTATTTGGAGCTTCTGGCGAGGGTGATGGAGACTGGGCACCCGAAGTCGGATCGCACGGGAGTGGGAACCCGCAGCCTTTTTGGAGCCCAAATGCGATTCGATCTTTCGGATCGATTCCCACTTCTAACCACCAAGAAAGTGCACTTTCACAGCATCGAAATCGAACTGCTCTGGTTCCTGCGCGGGGAAACCAACATCAAGTTCCTCAAAGACCACAACGTATCGATCTGGGACGAATGGGCCGACTCCAGTGGCGAACTGGGACCGGTCTATGGCAAGCAGTGGCGAAGCTGGGAGTGCCCAGACCGATCGACGGTCGACCAGATCGCCGAAGTCGAAAAGCAGATTCGAACCAACCCCGATTCGCGCCGTCTGGTGGTCAGCGCCTGGAACGTTGCCGACCTACCGAAAATGCGACTCCCCCCCTGCCACCTGCTATTCCAATTCTATGTCGCCGACGGACGGCTCAGCTGCCAGCTCTACCAACGAAGCGCCGACCTCTTTCTCGGCGTCCCCTTCAATATCGCCTCGTACTCGATGCTGACGATCCTGATGGCCAAAAGCTGTGGCCTCCAGCCTGGAGAGTTCATCCATACGCTGGGAGATGCCCATGTCTACACCAATCATTTCGACAAGGTGAAGCTACAGCTAGAGCGTGAAGTGCGCCCGCTTCCCACCTTGGTGGTCGCTCAGCCACGCCCCTCCATCCTCGACTACCAACCAGGAGACGTGCAATTGGAGGGATACCAACCCCACCCCGCCATTCGCGCACCGGTGGCGGTTTAACAGAATGCCGCGCGGTCACTCCATGCATCGCAATCGGCTTCGACGCCACCCAGCGGTCGTCCCCCCGCTAGATGATTCATGGAATCTGAGCTATCGCTGACTCTTCCGCTTTTTGCCAGCCAACCCACGGGACCGATTCCAAGTGCTTACTGAGCGTGGTTGCAGTCGGGATTCATCGGCGACTCCATGCCAACCTCTTCGACGGGGTGGAGAAAGAGATAGCGCCAGACTGGTTCGTGCATCCAGCTACCATCTTCCTTGCGAATCGCAGAACCACCGGGGACGACGCAGCTATGCGCTCGCTTCGCATCCCCCTTCACATCCGCTGAGGTGATCAGTCGCCGCGTCGATTGGTAAGGAGGCGGATTCCGATCGACGTCGACAAGCGGCCCCAGCCGCTGCAATCCCAAGAGCTCCCAAGACCGACAGTAGTGATCGCCGCTCCACCCATCATCCAGCGTATGTGTGAATCCAAAGTAACACTCCAGCGGCGTCGCTGATGGTAGTCCCTGCCATGTTTCGAACTGATCGCGCGGCCCGCAAAACATGACCACTCGCGCCACCTGCTGGTGTTTGGCAAATCGTGCGGAAGTGGTGGCGCCGTGGGATGCTCCCGCCATCACCACACGATCCCATCGCACTGCAGACCGATCCTCCGTCAGATACTGCCCCCATCCCGATTCCGGTGCTTGCTGATGCAGCCAGATGAGGAATTGCCGCACCCGCTCCATCATCCCATCGGGACCTGCAATCTCCACCACCTCGCTGAAATCTTCTCCCGTCGCCGCTTCCAGTCGAATCCTTCCCAGAAACTCTGTGTCCCCCGGAGGCACCTCCTTGGAGAACCTCGAAAACCAACCATTGGCATAATGAACTCGCAAAGCATGGAATCCGTAGCTGGCCAGTCGATCGAACAATTCCGGGCTTCTCCCCATCATCCAGATCACCAGCTTCCCTTGGATTTGAGGAGCCATGGGATCGAAAATCGCCTGCTGAAGATCCTGCGGCTTGCCCTCCTTCTCCAAAAGAAGCTGAATCGACTCGTCGGCCGTCACTCGCGGATCGATCTGGCTGGCGCGAGCCTCCCAGCGCTGGACCTGCGGCGACAGAGGTACCGATGCGTTCCCTTGAGCGAATGCGTAGGGAGCGTTTTCCGCCGTAACCAGCAGACCGAAGAGGACCACCCCAAACCCACGACGGAAACTTGACCACCAGCCAAATCTTGCAGGCTCTCTCATTCGCTCCATCTCCCCGATGCAAATGCCAACCGATTGCCGAGATCGCCATGTCCCCTGAAGCCCAAGGCTGCGCCGGCAAAGTTTCACTGGTTGTTCCCAACCCTACGCCATCGATCGTTGCCCTGGGTTTGATCCCGAGGGGAACTTGTGAGCCGTTGGGGCTACTGGTAGTGTAATGGAGTCACATGCCAAGGAATGGGGCTTGGTGGAGCGATTGTCGGGAGGTGCGGGAGCGGTTCAAACGCTCTCTGGACCGTCCGAAACCAACTGCAGCTTGATGGGTAGCAAGCAGCCAGAAGGTCTTGGGCGAGTCGACCGTTGCCGGATTGTTCACCTGTCCTTCCGTGCCGTTGCCTTGTGATAGGCGCGGCGACTGCTGGCAGCCGGACAGCTGCTGGACGGTTTGGTGTTCCGACGATCGTTCCTCGTGCTAGAAGAGACATTGCAGCAATGGCTTCCGATTCCAAGTACAAACTCGAGTACGTGTGGCTGGACGGTTACCTACCCGAACCGAACCTGCGGAGCAAAACCAAGATCGTCGGCAAAAAGCCCACGTCGGTTGCCGATCTGCCCCTCTGGGGATTCGACGGTAGCTCCACCCAGCAGGCCGAAGGCCACAGCAGCGACTGCGTCCTCAAGCCAGTAGCGCTCTACCCCGATTCGACTCGCAAGAACGGCTTTCTTGTGATGTGCGAAGTGCTCCTGCCTGACCTCACCCCACACCCATCGAACTTCCGTGCAACGGTTGGGGAATCGGAAGATCTCTGGATTGGATTCGAGCAGGAATACTTTTTCATGGAGAATGGACGGCCGCTGGGCTTCCCCGAAGCCGGCTATCCAGCTCCCCAGGGTCCCTACTACACCGGCGTCGGCTACAAGAACGTCGGCGATATCGCTCGCCAAGTCGTGGAAGAGCATATCGATATCACCCTCGATGCCGGTATCGAAATCGAAGGGATCAACGCCGAAGTCGCCAAGGGACAGTGGGAGTTTCAAATCTTTGGCAAAGGCTCCAAGAAGGTTTGCGATGACCTCTGGATGTCCCGCTACCTGATGCAGCGGCTAGGCGAGAAGTATGGCCTGGATATCGAGTTCCATTGCAAGCCGATTCGCGGCGACTGGAACGGGTCCGGCATGCATACCAACTTTTCCACCAAGCAGATGCGAGAAGTCGGCGGCAAGGCCTACTTCGAAAAGATGATGGCTGCGTTCGAGAAATACCGCGATGAGCATATCGCTGCCTACGGCCCGGACAACCATCTCCGGCTGACAGGGCTCCACGAAACCCAGTCGATCGACAAGTTCAACTGGGGTGTCGCCAACCGCGGTGCTTCGATCCGCGTCCCCCACAGCTTCGTCAACAGCGACTACAAGGGGTACCTCGAAGACCGCCGTCCGAACTCCCAAGCCGATCCATACAAGATCATTTCGCGTCTGCTCAAGACGATCCAGTCGATCTAGTCATCAGATCTTTGGGATCCGCAACCTCACGAATCCCCGGCTTGTGCCGGGGATTTTTTTATTCACCCAAGCCATTTTGTGGGTCCGTAGATCGCGCGATTCGCTCGGAGACTCAGCAACGCCAATCTGGATGGCTGCGCCCTACCAGCGGCTCGGCGGAAGCCGTCCATTCCCCTCAGGGGCAGCATCGCACACCAGATCGACCGCCCCTTTCCGCTGCGATTGGGAAGATTCCGGGCAGTTCGCCCCGAACCTCCTGGCTCCCCTCGGCAACGGGCTCGAAGCGGATGCCCTCATGCGATCGCCATCCGAATGCTCCCCAGCTAAAACGTTTTTTTGCTTGCAGACCATCCCCAACAAGTGCCAATTGAGTCATCTCATGGATTCGGCTACGATGGCGATCGGTGCCGTCACAGACGGCTTCTTGCAATACGGGGTCATAGCTCAGTTGGATAGAGCAACGGATTTCTAATCCGTAGGTCGTAGGTTCGAGCCCTACTGGCCCTGCTGCCTTGGTCAATTTCTCATCGTTCGGTCGCAATCACCGCCGCTCCGGGGGCGATCGTCCGCTTGCACACCAAAACGCAACGGAATGTTTTATCCACAAGCCAACGTGGGCTCGTGCTTCTACCGACGCCTAACTGCTCTTTCGCTGCGGCTTGGGGACAATCCCGAAATCCGGGAAGCTACTGGCCCCCCCGTGGAACGTGCGACCTGTCGCAAGATAGTGATCGAAGACAAAGACGCCGTTCCGCGAATTTCCCGATTGAAGGCAGCGGAGAATGGCCGGATGTCCACATTCCGGACATGCAGCGCGCAGTCCATGATCCTCCAGAAGTTTTTGGATCCGCTTAGCAAACTCCTGATTCTCTCCAAGCGACCCAAAGCTCCATCCCTGAAACCCGGCGAGGTTCTTCTTGATGATCCGCTGGATCGTCTGCTGGTACGATGCAATCTCTAGCTCCAACTGTGTCAACTGGGGGTCGATCGCCGCGATGGTTGGCTGAGGCAGACGCAGCCGCCGCGTCAGCCCTTCCTGCAACGACTCCACCATCCCCTGAAGACTCTTCAGAATCGCCTGCCTTCGAGCCTGCATCAGTGGCACCTGGGCGTCCAGCACCAGTTCCAACATCGCGAAAGGTGCCTGCTGATGGCAGATCGGTGCAAAGGCAAGCCGCCATTGAGGCGTCGCATCATTCCCCTTCCGCCGCGATGTCGGCTCCACCAACATCGGCTGCCGCTGCTGCCATGCGATCTGAACCAATCGGTCATGCCGCTTGGACATCGCATCATCCCATCCCAGCGTCTCCATGCGATGGCGAATCGCAAAGCAGGCGTCGGGAGAGGCCGCAGCCCTCAGCCACACCATGCCGGCAGTCGCATGCAGCAAAGAACAAAGCGTCGGCAACAATTGCTCCAGGTACAGCTGCAGCGATCCCTCTTCTTCGGCCAAGCGAAAAAAACGACGGACCACCTGTTGCGACGGCGGTGGCAACGGATCGCAAGCCTGCTGCAGACTGACCCGAAGTGTCTCGGCATTCATCGGCCACCTCTTGACGCTCACCATGATCCAACATGGCTCGCCATCGATCTTGACCCCAATTCCAGCCAACGCTGGAAGGCGCTGCGGAATCGGGCAAAGACTCCAGCAGCCACCCACGCGCCCAGCAGGTCGCGCCACCGCCCCTGGGATGCCCCAACCCGCCTGCGGGTTCCATCGAAATCGTCCAAAAAAATCGAACGATTCGCTCGATCTGGTATCTTTTCGACGAACGCTAGTTTATACCATTAGTATAAACATTCCAGGAATCGCGAAAAAAAGCCGAAGATCCTGAAGATGTCGGTGTTTTAGGGAACCATAGGGAGGCGTCTGCGCATCAGATGGGGCGCAGTGCATCGGCTCCCTTGGATCGGTGCGCGTCGGTTCAATGCGGACGAAGTTCTTACTGAATGGGATCGGTCATGTCGAGTGTTCCTTCGCAGGAATCGGTCGAACAGACAAAGCGTCAGATCCGGACGCTGGTGCAAGAAATCTCCGATATGTCCAAAGGAGATGCGGCACCTGCGGAGTTCTATCCTTCCGTCCTCCAGCGCATCGTCCAAGCGCTGGTCGCCAACGGAGGCGCCATCTGGCTCGTGGAAGACGATAAGTCGCTCAAGCTGGCTTACCATATCTCGATGGAGCCCGAGCTGCTGGAGGTCGACGGCGACAGCGCTGGGAAGCATTTGCGACTTCTTCGGAGGATCGCGCAAAAAGGGGAAGGGGAGCTGATCCCGCCGATGACGGTCTTTGGCGAGCAGCAGGCGGAAGCGAACCCGACGCGACACCTGCTTGTCGTTTGCCCGTTTGGATCGGGGAAGCAACTGGTTGGCCTGATCGAAATTTTTCAGCGCCCAGACGCTCCTCCCGATACCCAACGTGGCTATCTGAAATTTGTCGACCACATGTCCAAGCTGATGGGCGACTGGGTCAAAGGCCAGTCGTTGCAGCGCGTCTCCGACCGCCAGTTGCTCTGGCAGCAATCGGATGAATTCGCCAGACAGGTCCACGAAAACCTCGACCTACGCGACACGGCCTACGCCATCGCCAACGAAGGTCGCCGCTTGATCGAGTGCGATCGTGTCGGGGTGGCAATCCTCCGCGGCGGCAAGGCGAAAGTCATCGCCATCAGCGGTCAGGATGCAATCGAAAATCGCTCCAATATCATCTCGTCGCTCAACCAACTCTCCACCCGTGTCATCAAAAGCGGTGAGACGCTCTGGTACGACGGCTCCACCGACTCGCTCCCTCCCCAACTGGAAGAGGCAGTCGAAGATTATGTCGATCTGTCTCACAGCAAAAACATCGTCGTGCTTCCGATCCGCCGCCCCGAATACACGATCGAGGGGGATGTGCAGGCAAAGGAAACCAAGACGACTGCCGAGCGTCCCAGAGAGATCATCGGAGCTCTGATCGTCGAGCAAATCGAATCGTCCCTGGATAAAGACACCCTCCAAGGACGAATCGACCTAGTCTACGAACATAGCGCTCGCGCACTGAGCAACTCTTTGGTTCACAACGATCTGTTCCTGATGCCGGTGTGGCGAGCCCTCAGCCGCGCAACCTGGATGTTTCGAGGCAGCGCGCTCCCAAAGACTCTCGCCATCCTAGGGACCGCACTGGCCGCGCTGATCGGAATGTTTCTGATCAAGATCGATTTTGATCTCAAAGGGAATGGAATCCTGAAGCCGGTTGTCGAGCGGCAGGTGTTCGCCCATGTCGACGGCGAAATCGATCAAGTGCTGGTGGAGCATGGTTCGGTGGTCCGGGCGAACCAACCTTTGGTGACTCTGAAGAATCGCGATCTCGAACAGCAAATTGCCGACCTTCAAGGCCAACTGGAAGTCACCCTCGGGCGATTGAATGTGATCCCCTATGAAAAGGCCAATAGCACCCGCCTGACCGATGCCGATCTTCGCAAACTGGAAAGCGAGGAAGCCGAACTAGCCCAGAGGAAAATCAGCCTCGAATCCCAGCTCGCCATCCTCAACGAAAAAGCGATCCAGCTGGTGCGACGCTCCCCGATCGATGGCATCGTCACCACCTGGGATGTCGAGAAGACACTGCGAGCCAGACCGGTAGTCGCTGGACAGGCACTTTTGGCGGTCGCCAAGACCGATGGGCAATGGGAACTGGAAATTTCGATGCCCGAGAAACGGATGAAGTATCTAGATGAAGCGATCGCCAAAGCCTCGGACGGCCATCTGCCAGTCGACTTCATTCTGATGACCAACCCATCCCAACAACTATCCGGTAAACTCTCCGCCGCCCAAATCCATCAGCGCGCCGAAGTCGCCGAGGAGGAAGGCACCGTGGTCAAACTGCGCGTCCAGCCAGACTCCATGGACGGACTGACGCGACCAGGCTCCAAAGTGATTGCCGACGTCAAGTGCGGAAAGGCCAACGCAGCATTCGTCTGGTTCCACGAAGTGATTGAGTGGATACGAGCCAACTTGCTGTTTTAGGTAGCTACCGGAAACATCCAAATACCTCCTGCTACCGCTGAAAAGAGCAGGTTCCAACAACCTACGGATCTTCCAGATGAAATACAGCCTCCTGACAAACCTCGTCAACTTTAGCCGCCCCACTGCCTTCGGACTCCTCTTCTGGACTGCGGTGACGGGTGCTTGCCATCCGCTCGCAGCTCAGTCCAGCGACCTGCCAGGCGGATCCCTATCGGCACTGCCTCCCGCTTTGCCTGGATCACCAGCACTTCCGGCAACCGGGCCGATCGAGGCGGGAAGAGGGGCCGCCGCACCCCTACAGGCCAACCGCCAAGGAACACGAAACGAACTGGTCGATTCCAAGGCGATTCTCACCTACGTCAACGACACCGACATCACCGCGACAGCCGACGGCATCTTGATGCGAATTGGAGCCGATGAAGGTGCGACGATCACGAAGGAAAGCATTCTTCTGGATGTCGATAGCCGGATGGTCCAAGCCCAACTGAAGGTCGCTCAAAAGAAAAAAGAAGCTGCCTCGGAAAAGGCACGAGACCGTTCGAACATCGAATTTTCGGAAAAGTCGTACGAAGTGGCTAAGCTGCAATTGGAGATGTTTCAGAAACTGGCCGATCGGGATGCGACGTCTTTGATGGAGTTGGAATCCAAGCGATTGGAAGCGGAAAAGGCAAGGCTGGCTGGAGTCGTTGCGGAAGTTCAAAACCGGCAGGACGTCGCTGCGGAACAGGTGGCGGAGGCGGAGGCGGAAGCAGCGAACGTGGAGCTGCAGTTGCGGCAGATTCGCGCTCCGTTCGACGGCGTCGTCGTCGATCGAAAAAAGCAACTCTTCGACTGGGTTCGCGCGGGAGAACCGGTGTTGCGACTTGTCGGTATGGAGCGAGTGCGAGTCAACGGACGCATCAGCGCGCAGGATCTCCAAGGCCCACCCCACCTACTCGAAAACGCGCCCGCTACCGCCATCATCACCCTGTTCAGCAACGGCACTCCTCAAGGCACCCAGGAGGTCAGTATCGATGGCAACCTGGGATTCGTCAGCCCTGTGCTCGACCCCAGCGGCATGTACGAAGTCTGGATGGAAATTGGGAATCAACAGGTGCAAGGCCGCTGGCTGCTCCGCGAAGGAATGCGCGCCCGATTGGTGATTCCGACGCCAGGTGGCTGAGTCGACGACGGGAACTGGCTGCCAAAGAGATATCGGCAAATCGTAAGGACTTTTTTGGGAATCTTGTGACATGACTACCATGGCCGACAGCTTGGTCAACAGCGCGATGCGCCCCGTGCGCGTTCGTCGCCGTCCCGACCTGGAAAGTCGGCGCCACAAGTATGGAGGCAAATCGTACTGGGTGGTCAAAGAGCCGGTGGGGCTGAACTATTTCCGCTTCCACGAAGAGGAGTTTGCCATTCTGAACATGCTGGATGGCAAAACCAGCCTGCAAGAGATGAAGGATCGCTTCCAGTCCCAGTACGCACCCCAGCGGATCACGGTGCAGGAACTGCAGCATTTCATCGGGATGCTCCACCGCAGCGGCTTGGTCATCTCGCACGCACCAGGACAAGGGAAAAGCCTTCGCCGACGCGCCGACAACAAAAAGAAAAAGGAATGGCTCGGCAAGATGGCCAACATCTTCGCCTTGCGATTCCGCGGAATCGATCCCGAACGCTTGCTGAACCGACTGCTACCTTGGTTCGGGTGGCTGTTCACTCCAGGCGCCCTGATGGGAGCACTGATGCTGGGGCTGGCAGCCCTCACTTTGGTGCTGGTCAACTTCAACCTCTTTCGCTCCAAGCTGCCCACATTCGAGCAGTTCTTTGCCGCCGATAACTGGCTGTGGCTGGGCGCGACGATGGCGGTGGTGAAGGTACTGCATGAATTTGGCCATGGTCTCAGCTGCAAGAAATTCGGTGGTGAATGCCATGAAATGGGCTTCATGCTCCTGGTGTTCACCCCGGCGCTGTACTGCAACGTCTCCGACTCCTGGATGCTCCCCAACAAGTGGCAGCGGATCTTCGTCGGCGCCGCGGGCATGTATGTCGAATTGATCCTGGCTTCCATCGCCACCTTCCTGTGGTGGTTCAGCGAACCCGGGCTCTTCAACTTCCTGTGCCTCAGCGTCGTCTTCATCTGCTCGGTCAGCACCCTGATGTTCAACGGGAACCCGCTCCTCCGCTTCGATGGCTACTACATCCTGATGGACTTGCTGGAGATCCCCAACCTCCGGCAGAAAGCGACCGAAGTTCTCAAGCGCTGGTTCCAGCAGTACTGCCTGGGGATCGAACTGCAGGAGAATCCTTTCCTGCCAAGGCGAAATCGCTTTTGGTTTGGACTCTTCACCGTCGCCTCGGCAATCTATCGCTGGGTGGTCGTCATTTCGATCGTCCTCTTCCTCAATGCCGTTCTGAAACCTTACGGGCTTCAGATTTTGGGCCGACTCTTCGCCATCACTGGCCTGGGTGGGCTGATCGCACAACCGCTCTGGTCCACCATCCAGTTCTTTCGAACGCCGGGAAGGATCTCCAAAATGAAAAGAGGTCGAGTCATTACGTCGGCGGTGTTGGCGGCCACAGCCGCAGCATTTTTTGCCTTCTTCCCGTTCCCTTTTCATATCGATTGCGCCGTCGATATCGAGCCGGCAGACCCCCATCAGGTCCGCGTCATGGTCCCAGGCAATCTGGTCCAGCTCAACAAGAAGCCGGGGGATCAGGTCGCGGCAGGCGAGGTGATCGCGCTGCTGGATAACATCGCCATTCGAGCCGAAGAGGCGAAGGCAGTCGGGGAGCTGGAGGTAGCAAGGAAGCAGCTGGAGTTCGCGGAAAGGACCGCCCGACGCTACACCGATAGCGGCGTCGATGTACCGACTCAGGCGGCGTTGGTACAAGCAAAAGAAAAGAGCCTGAAGAAGATTCGCGAGAGGATCGAGCAGCTGACGATTCGCAGCCAAATCGCTGGCACCATCATCGAACCACCCAAAAAGGAACAACCGCCTCAGGCCGCAGATGGCGACCAGCTACCGGGCTGGACGGGAAGCCCCTTCTCGGAAATCAACCGCGATGCCTTCTTCATGGAGTCCGACCTGCTCTGCCTGGTCTGCGCGAACAATGCCATGGATGCCATCCTGGTGATCGATCAAGGCGATATCGACTTGATACGTGGCGGCGAGGAGGTGGAGATGCTCCCCGAATCCGCCAGACTCCGAAGTTTGAAGGGAACTATCGCCTTGGAAAACATTTCCAAAGCGGAGATGAAGGAAAGCCCAGCTCACCTGGCGGCTCAGGCAGGCGGCGCTCTGGAAACCAAAATGGACGCCTCGGGAAAGATGATGCCCGTCAGTGTCTCCTACCAAGCCCGCGTCCCTCTCGAAGAACACGACCTGACGCTTCGCAGCGGCTATCGCGGGCAGGCAAAAATCCATTTGGCTTGGAAATCACTTGGCTGGCGGCTGGCGCGAGTCATTATGAAGACGTTCCATTTCGAGTTTTAGGGCAGGGAAGATGTTTTCCTGTTTCACTTTTTTTTGTGAGGGTTGAAAGACATGGCGAAGGATAACGACGGGGTGGAATCGGCTGCAGAAGAACAGGTGGCCAAGCCACAGCAGCAGCAGATGGTGCAAGTCCAGGTCAAGGACGAAGATGCACTGGCGCTCTATGCGAATTTTTGCCGCGTGACCGGTTCTCCTGAAGAGCTGATTGTGGACTTCGGCCTGAATCCACAGCCAGTTGGGATCCCTCGCGATCCCATCGTTGTCAAGCAGCGGATCATCATGAACTTTTACACCGCCAAGCGACTGCTGGCCGCTCTTCAGATGTCCGTGCAACGACACGAAGCCGTCTTTGGTGTCCTTGAGACCGACATCAACAAGCGTCTGCGAGTTCAGCAGTCGTAATCGGATACCGACGAAAATAGGGCAGACTTGGAAAGCCGCGGATTAACTCCGCGGCTTTTCTTTTCCTAGGACCTTCAGGCAACTTTGTCCGTTGCTGGGCCGATTCCCTTTCGGACCAAAAGGGGCCGAAAGAGCGGCAGAGACAACTCCTTCTGGTACTCTGCAAGCCATGCGTTGGCGTTCGCGTCGTCCGATCGCATCGAATGCAGGCCCAGACCTCTAGATTCCATGTCAGATCCGCAAGCCCTGGCTCTTCGCCTGTAATCAATTCCTTCGCGGTACCATCCCGCCAAAACGTCCCTACGTCGCCGGATACCAAATGTTCTCGGCGAGATTGTAAGTTGTGATCGGCGATGCACCTCGCGAGGTATCTGGACCGACTGCGACGATTCCGAATTGAGGGTGCCCCGCAGCGAATCGCCGCAGCTCTTCAGGATCCATCACGAAACAAGCCGTCGCGATGCCATCGGCCTGTGCAGCAGTTGCTGCCACCACCGTAACGCTCTGCCAGTGCATCGCCGGCATCCCGCTGCGCGGATCGAGGATATGACCGTAGCGCTTCCCATGAAAGTAAAAGAACTGCTGCGCCGCTCCCGAGGTCCCCAGGGCCTGATCCTGCAAGTGGAATTCACCCAGCACTTCGTTCTTCCGATAGGGATGCCGCAAAAGAACCGCCCAGCCTTTGCGGCCAGTCCCATCCTGTCGCTGCCCCATCGCCAGTGCACTGCTCTGACCCGCATGAAGAAAAACGTCGATCATCCCTTGCTGCCTGAAACGCTCGGCTGCCAGATCGAGCGCCAGTCCCTTCCCAATCGCTCCCGGATTGATCTCCAGCGATGCCACCTGCTTGCTCAACGTCCGCTTCGCCGGATCCCAGGACAAATGCCGGCAGCCAGTGGCTTGGATCGCTGCCTCAACCTGCTCCTTACTGGGAAAACGACCTTCGCGTCGAAAAAAACCCCAAGCTCTCGTCAGATGACCGGTGGTAAAATCGAAGGCCCCGCCGGTCCATTCCGCAAGCTCCAGCCCCGCTTGGATCAAGCGAGCCGTCACGACCGTCAGTTCCATCGCCTGCTTCTCGGGCAGCCGATTCCATCGCGATAGCTCACTTTCCTCCTGAAAGACGCTCCATTTCGCCTCCAACTCCCCCACCAGCTCCAACGCCGAAAGCGCCGCCTCAGGCCCCCCCACGTACTGTCCAGCATTCATCAAGACTTCGAAAGGACAAGCCATGGCATGACGGGAAAAGGTCCATTGATGACGCACCACGGTAGGCTCCGTTGCTTCCGGCGCCTCTTTCTCCTCGGACAGATCCATGGCGTTCCCCTCCATCCACTGGCGGCCCTGCTCAATCGAAGACTATTATAAGCTTCCTGCCGATCGTCCCCAGATCGAAGTTTCAAAAGCTGCGGTCATCGCAGTACCATGTTCCCTTTCCAATCCGATTCCCAGTGGCCGTCCTGGTTCCGTCCACTCCAAGTCGCTCGATGCTCTCGGCTCCGACAATCGGAGGAACGGGATCCAGAACCCTTCGATGGCAAGTAGGATCCAACGATGCACCCCTCTTCGAACCCGCTGCGCTCTTTGGGACTCCTCCTGACCCTTGCAATTCCCGTTTCGCTCCTGTCCGCTCAAGCCACCAAGCCGCGCCCCCCGCGTCAAAAGCCTCCTGTCTTTCAGCCCAAAGACTGGGACAAGGTGTTTTTCCCCGATGTCGCCAGCCAACTTCAGGGAGACGATCCAACCACGGGAGCGGGCGTCGCGACGATGGAGCAGGCAACCATAGCCGAAGCACCATCGACCAACACCACCGGCACCGACACGGCCACCGGCGACTCACGATGGCTGCAGAGGATCTCCAGCGCTTCCCTGGAATCCCTCGTCAAGGAATCCAAACTGCGACTCGACGGTATCGTAACCACCCCAGCCAAATTCGCCGGGGGCGGCTACGAAGACGCACGTCGGGAGTTCACCCTTCTGGCACTCCTCTTCGCAGTCATCGAAGAGTATCCAGAAGAAGTGCGCTGGCAAAAAAGCGCTAGCCTCGCCAAACGAAAATGGGCTCGGGTGGCTGCAGGAACGAAAGTCGGCTCCCCGCAAGCCTACAACGAAGCCAAACTGCGCCTGCAGGATCTCACCGAAATGCTCAACGGAAATCCACTCTCGGATGCCGGTGCAGCGGAAGAATTCGTCTGGTCCGAAGCACTGGATCGCGCCGCGCTCATGCAGACTCTAGAGGCCACTTTGCGGGAACGCATGATCCCCCTAGCAGGGGACCCCAAGGCCGTAAAAGGCCAACCGGAAGAATTCTCTCAGATGGCGGAGTTGATCGAAACGATCGGGGAATCGTTAAAATTGCCGGGGATGTCGGAGGCCGATCAGGAAAATTACGTGAAGTGGTGCGAGGAAATGATCGCCAATGCCGAATCCCTTCAGCAGGCGGTCTCGCTCGGTAACGCCGATGCGGTCAAAGCCGCCTCTGCGAAGATCGACCAGTCTTGTAACAACTGCCACAACGACTTCAACTGAGATCAGGGTGATGGGGATTCGATTCGCTTGCCACGCCTGCAAGAGACCCTTGCATCTGAAAGACTTCCAAGCTGGAAAGCGAGGCAAGTGTCCCGATTGCGGAGTTCGGTTTCGCATCCCTGTCTCCGACCAACCTTTCTCAATCCCGCTGGATGATGCGCCAGTAAGCCAAGAACCATCGAAAGAGACCGCTCCGACGGCGGACAACTCGGAAACCCAATCGGATCCATCCGACGCCTCCGTCCAAGTCAAAAGGAAGAGGAGAACGCCCCAACGCGAGACGTCTTCGGAAGAACCACGCCAGCGACGTGGCAAGCCACCTGCCTCTCCCGTCGTCATCGATGTGGAATACGAACGAGTGGAGTCGACGGATAAGTCGGCTGGTGCAAGCGGCGGTTCCAGTCGACGACGCCCGGAAAATGGTCGGGACGAAGGTTGGTATTGGATTAGCCCCAATGGCCCACAGCGGATCGGCAGCCTCGAAGGAGGGCGCGTCGAAAAGTGGATTCGAGAGGGACGTTTGCGCCCCGAACACCTTGTCAAAAAAGCAGACCAGCAAGAAGAGGTCCTGGCAGGTGACGCTTTCCAGGCAATCTTCGAACGAATTCAGAACACCTCCAAACTGCCTCCACGACCACCCCTCTTGAGATTGCCCGTCGAAGGAGAGAAACCCAAAGGTCGTGACGCCGACAGCAAGCATCGACAGCGATTGTCCCGCGTCACCCAGAGCCCATTAAGTAGCTCCCCAAAGGACAAACCGACCACACCGTCGGAACCGAGCAGTATTGAAAAGAGACTGCAAAGCAAACGAGTCTCCAAGCAGATCGCCAGGCAGTGGATCAACATCCTTTTGGCACTAGCAGCCATCGCGCTGACCATCGCTTTATTGGCTATTCTTTGGTGGCAGAGCCAAAACGCCGGGGGCTAAACAGCCAGCACTATCAATCTCACACTCCGAGTGGGATGCAACGCTTGCGATGAATCTCCCCCTCCCTGTGGGATGCAAGGCGTGCGAACAATCTCACCCTCCCTGTGGGAGGGTCGCGAGGAACGAGCGGGGAGGGCCTTATCTTTCAGCTCCATCCACTGCGGACCATGCTACCCCAACCGACGACTTCCGTGCCCCCCTCCCCGCTTCGTCGTTCCTCCTCAGCGACCCTCCCTGAGGGAGCGTAAAAAACCGATCTCACACTCCCTGTGGGAGAGTGACTGGGTGCGATGGCCAAGCAATCGACGCAAATCCCAGACGCACCCTTTCAAAGGATCCGTCGTGGCGGCAAAAGCGCGTTGGAAGCAAGCAGTCCTCCCACCAGCGACATGGCGACAATCATGGTGCCGAAGGCATACTCGACCCCCTGAAGCGTCTGCTGATCCAGAAGCGCAGATAAAGACCGATAACCCAAGGAACCGGGAACCAGAATGATCATTCCGGGCGCAAGGGGCACCATCGCCGGACGATTGCAAAGCCGCGCATAAAGATTGCTGCCACAGCCAACAGCGAGAGCTCCTAGAAACGATCCCACCTCCACTCCCATCGAAGCGGTGGCCAGACGCGAAACGGCGAATCCTGCGAAACTCACGGCGATGATCACCGGCCACTGAGGCAATCTCGCACGAAACAGAATCGAAAAAAGAATCGGTGCCACCGCTCCCGCCACCCAGGAAGCGTACCAAGGCAGCATCAGCCGCTCGTCCGGCAGATTGCGCCACAATTCTGCGATGCGCCATGCGATCGCGACCCCAAGAAACAACGTCAGCAGCGTCACCAAAGCGCCCGCCAGTCGCGCAACTCCCGCAGACAAATGCCCCATCGCAAGCTCTGTCAACGCAATGGTCAGCGGGAAACCTGGCAGCAACACAATGAGCGCCGCCAAGGTCACGATGCGGTCGTCGATCGGATAGACCCAATGAGCGAATGCGAGGCTACCGGCTGCGGCTACGAATCCGGCCACGGGAAACAAAAGCCCTGTTTCGTACTTCCATTTCCCCAGCCACCATTCAATGACGATCAACCCCATCCCGATGCATGCCGCAAGCAGAATCTCCAGCGGCGCGCCGGAGAAGAGCACCGCCACGACGGCGCAAGCCAACCCCACCGACAGCAACGTCAAACCAAAACCAAAGGGAGGCGGCGAGGCAGCGATTTGCTCCATCTGAGTGAGCGCCTCTGGCACGGTAGTCTTGCCGTCACTGATCGAATCCAGCACCTCATCAAAGCGAATCAGTTTGTCGACATCCACACTCCCGGAATCAATCCGCCTCATGTACGTCCGCTCGCGTTTCCCAGCCCCCAGGGAGACCACCAGCGCCGTAGGGGTATAAAGAAAAACCCCTTCGATCCCCATCTTCTGAGAAAGGTAGGTCATCACGCGTTCCAGCCGATGCGAAGGCGTCCCATACCGATGCAACAACTCGGCCGTCCGGATCAGGAACTGATGCGCCCGCGAAATCTCTTCCTCTTCTGGGCCCAAGGTGTCGCTGCCACCCACCGCTTCACCTGCCATGGTCGCTCCTAAAATCGATCTGCTGCGGTCCACCGAACAAGTCGCACCATCGACCACAGAACTAAGCCATCCGACCGTCCTTTGGGTCAGTGGTTCGGTTTATACGCATTGCGACACAACGGTACCATGCTGGAATACCGCTCCATCTTAGCCTTACGGCACTAGAGCGGTCCAATTCTCTTGAGTAGGACTCTTGGTGGCTGTAGCTTCGTTTGCGGCGGCGACTTCGCCCCGTGGATGCGCGACGATTTCGTCCTATCACCATGCCTAGGAAGTCCCCACGACAAACGCACCAGAACCAAACCCAATTCCATTCTTTTTCCAGGTCCGGAGGGCCTGCACCTGGACGGCTGGTGGCTACAGCTACCATCTGGAGAGGATGAAAAACGCACATCCATCCTGACCGGTAGCCTCTCGGCCCCTGCCACAACAATGCCGCGACTCCGAGGATGGCATGCATGGCAACATGCGGTGGTTGAGTCCAGCCACGATGGCTAGGACGACTCCACGGCGCTGAGAATCTGCACCGCTCGACGGCCGTTCGCCAAGCCAAGCTTGGCCCAATAAGCTGGCTTGCCCTCAATGCAAAGCAGAATTGGATCCTCCACCGATCGCTGACAATCGACGACATCCCCCTTCTGAAGATCGCCCCACCCCCGCCCGCTCACCTGCGCATGCACCAGAAGAGCGTCCAAGCGCATCGCGGTTTGGTCGTCCGCATCCAGAGGCCCCGCTGGACCGTCCGAACCGATCAACACCTGATCAACAATCGGCTTGTGAATGGTCAGAAGCCAACCACCGACTGTCCCTCCCACCCGAACCTTAGCTCGCCACCTCGTCCAACGACCGTGCGCCCTTGAGTGGTCGAATAAGGAACCTGTCGCGGCAGTGTCCGCAGCGAAAGTCACCCTTCCAAGCCCTGGCACCATGCATCCATCCAGCATCGACTCCAGCGGCTGAAGTGCCGATTCCGCTAGTCGCAATTCCAAGCCGCTCCATGGACTTCCCGATATCCTGACTTCCGATCGCTCACCAAGAAATCCAAGCAGGCAACGCCGCAGACAGTGTGTCTCGATCGAGAGGTAGCCGATGCTGCGATCGTCCTCTGCAGCCCACCGAAACGTTGTCCAGTCGGACATGCCTTCCGCCGGTTCATCCATCGCGACGATCCGAGGCGCCTCCTGCATGGAGCATTCGACGCCAATTCGGTGAGCCAATGGCTGCAACGCCGATTCCAATCGCACTCGACACCAGCGCTCCAGCACCCGCCGCCCGGAATCGCTATCGGGGACAGGATAAACACGAAGCGACCAGTCTTCCGATCCTCTTGATGGTTGGCTCATCGAAATCCCCTCAACTGCTTGGATCGGCTGGTTCGCATCCACTCCCTACCCGCAAACCCCGCTGGGTAAATGAAGAGCCAGCAATCGAGCGCGGACTGTCTCAAATACTGCTGGAAAATGGAAGATCAAAGCTGGGGTCGCACGGGATTTGCTCCAGCCCCCCGCCGTGAAAAGGCCTGGCCCATCCATCGATGGCCGAACAATTCTACCCGCGGGGGAGATCAGAAGCCCCCAGTGGCTTCCGCCACTGTTCTTAAGGCGGTGTCAGGCACCTTTCCCCGGCGACTCCAAGCCACGCTTCGTTGAGCCCTGCAGCCCAAAAACTTCACCGCTGCGCCGTGCAACCGTTTCGGAAATACATACCGGCCATTTCAAGGTCCATGTGCCCCAGTTTGCCACGATGGCCAAGCATTTTTCACATCATTCACCGTTGGAACTTTTTGACTCCAAGGAGAATCCCTAGCCCGATCGCTCCATCCAGGACTGCGAAACCGCACCATCCTTTGCTACCATGAGGCGGCCATCGCCGTTGACGAACTTAGCGAGCAAACGGCGGCTAAATGAAGCCAATAAGACTTGCGGGAGTGAGAAGCGCAGAATGGAAAAGCTACCGGACTACGAGGTACTTGGCAAATTCTATCTGGGCAAGGAATACGACCTGGCGAAAAGGGAACTCGGGTCGCGTCGAATCGACTACGACGCACGAGACCTGACCACCCATGCCCTTTGCGTCGGTATGACCGGGAGTGGAAAGACCGGTCTCTGCGTTTCGCTACTCGAAGAAGCTGCAATCGATGGCATCCCTGCCATCTGCATCGACCCCAAAGGGGATTTGGGGAACCTGCTGCTTACCTTCCCCCATCTGAAACCGAATGATTTTTTACCCTATCTGGAGCAAGGGGAGGCGACCAAGCAGGGGCTGACGATCGAGGAATTGGCGACGCAGACGGCCGAGCGATGGGAGAAGGGGCTTGCGTCCTGGGACCAGAATGGTGCGAGGATCCAACGACTTCGTGATGCCGTAGACATGCAGATCTACACCCCTGGCAGCAGCATCGGAACCCCACTGACTGCCCTGAAGAGCTTTGACGCGCCACCTCAGGAAGTCCTCGACGATGACGACGCTTTTCGCGAGATGGTTTCCTCCGCTGCCTCTGGCATTCTTGCTCTCCTGGGAATCGATGCCGATCCACTCAGCAGTCGCGAACATATCCTACTGGCGACGATCTTCGATCGCGCGTGGCGATCCGGCAGGGATCTCGATCTCGCCGAACTCATTCGATCGATCCAAACCCCAGGAATCGATCGGATCGGCGTGCTGGACCTGGAATCGTTCATGCCGGGAGATCAGAGGGCCAAGCTGGCCAATACACTCAACAACCTGCTGGCCTCACCCTCTTTCGCCGGATGGCTGCAGGGCGAGCCGCTTGATATTCAAAGGCTGCTCTATACACCTAGTGGAAAGCCTCGCATCAGCGTTCTTTCCATCTCGCATTTGAATGATGCCGAGCGGATGTTTTTTGTGACTCTGCTGCTCAGCGAGTTCGTCGGATGGATGCGATCGCAGCCAGGCACCAGTTCCCTGCGGGCGATTCTCTACATGGACGAGATTTTTGGCTACTTCCCACCGACCGCCAAACCACCTTCCAAGACCCCGATGATGACGCTTCTGAAACAGGCTCGCGCCTTCGGAATCGGCATCGTCCTGGCGACCCAAAACCCCGCCGACATCGACTACAAGGGCCTGGCCAATATGGGAACATGGTTCCTGGGGCGCCTGCAGACCCAGCGAGATAAGGACCGGGTATTGGATGGGCTGGAAGGAGCGGCAAACAGCCAGGGACAGTCGTTTTCCAGGGCGGAGATGAGCCAGACTTTGTCGGCGCTGGGCAACCGCGTCTTTCTGATGAACAACGTCCACGACGACGCGCCGACGATCTTTCAAACGCGATGGGCTCTTTCGTTTCTCCGCGGCCCACTGTCCAAGCCACAGATTCAAGGATTGATGAAGGAGCGGAAAAGCGAAGCGACATCCTTTCAGCCAACAAGATCTCAGGATGCCCCTAGCCCCCCAAAGGCAACAGGCAGTCCGATCGGTAAGCGGCCAATCCTACCACCGGAGATTCCGGAAAAATTCTGGATCCCGGACCGAGCTGCATCGCACGATGCAAGAACCATCTACCGTCCCACCCTGATCGCGCAGGCCAGCCTCCATTTTGTCAAAGCGTCTCCCGCCATCGATCACTGGATGGACGCTCATTGGTTGGTCGATTGCAGCGAAGGAACATCGGAACCGGTGTGGGACCGCGCGGTCGAATGGAATTCGCCGATCCGTTTATCCCCAAGCCCCGATGATGGATTCCTCTTCCGGGATGTTTCTGCCGATTTGATCAATCCTAAGAAGTACAAAGAATGGGAAAAGCAGCTGGCAGATTTTCTGCTACGACATAAACCGCTGATGATCTATCAAAGCAAAGCACTGAAGAAGTCGAGCCTTCCGGGGCAAGATGAAGAGGATGCCCGAATCGAAATGGCAATGCAGGCACGAGAAGCCCGCGACGCCGAAGTGGAGAAACTGCAAGCCAAGTACGCAACGAAACTCAAATCGTTGCAGTCCCGAATTTTGACCGCGGAACATCGCGTGCAACGGGAACGGGAGCAAGCGAAAACTCAGCAGAATCAATCGCTGATCAACCTCGGTGCTTCCATTTTCGGTGCACTGCTAGGAAACAAGATTGCCAGCAAGAGCAATCTTGGGAAAGCCTCCTCGGCCGCTCGGAGTCTAGGAAGAGCCCAGGCGCAAAAGAATGATGTCCTCCGCGCCGAAGAATCGCTCGAAGAACTGCTACGTGAACAGCATCGAATCGAAGAAGAATGCCGGCAGGAAGTCGATCAGATTGCCAGTCGCTTCAGCCCTGAGAATCTGAAGTTGGATCCGATCGAGATTCCGATGCGAAAAAGCGATCTACGAATTCAACTGCTCGGTCTATTATGGGTCCCCTATCAGGTCGACTCTCTAGGTATCGCACGTCCACTCGTAGCTTGGGAGTCGTGATTGTTATGGCTGGGTCAAAGAATGTTCTAGGTGGTCCACTAGCGACCTGCAGCATGTCCCCACGCACCGGTTTCTATCGAGATGGCTGCTGCAATACAGGACGAGACGATGTTGGGCTGCACTTGGTATGCGCCGTCATGACGGAGGAATTTCTTCGCTTCTCGAAAATGCGCGGCAATGACTTGTCGACTCCCATGCCGGAGTACGATTTTCCCGGCCTTCAGGATGGCGATCGCTGGTGCCTGTGCGTGCTTCGCTGGAAGGAAGCCCTGACAGCAGGTCAGGCACCGCAGGTCATCTTGGATGCCACCCATATCTCCACGCTGGAATTTGTCGACCTGGAAGACCTTCAGGAACATGCCGTCCCGATGGACTAAACGGCGGCACCCTGTTAGCTCCTGTGTTGGATCGACTCGCTCCGCACAGCCGTAGGCTGGTTTGGCGCAGAACAAGTGAGGGGTGGCGATGGAGCCTTGTGGATTCTTCGTCTATGGCACGTTGCAACGCGGACGGCTTCGCCAATCGGCGTGGCCACTTCCACCGGAGCGGATCGAGCCGGCGATGGTGCGAGCCGCTCTGTATGATCTGGGGCCCTTTCCCGCGCTGCTGGAGGGAGACGACTGGGTTGCGGGCGAACTTTGGTGCTACCCGCCAGACCAGATGCCAACCGTGGCGCAGTCGCTCGATCGCGTGGAGGGCTGGGATCCAAAAGGCAATTCAGAGATTGGCTACCGACGCGATCGATGCGAGGTGGTTCGGATCGATTCTTCGATAAAGCAACAGGCCTATACCTACTGGTTTCTTCCCCAACGTCTTCCCGAATCAGCCCAAAAGATCCCGCCCTGGGACAGGATCGACCACTCGCTAGTCAGTCGTTGGCCCGCTCCCTGGTCCAACGTTCCACGATCTCTCGAAGACGAGCATTTTTTCGGGCAAGACACCGAAAAAAACAAAAACACTTGACAACCCAACCCCCCCAATCACCCTAAGCCATATACCCGGAATAACCGCTACAGGTGTCCTTTTCGGCAGGGCTTGGTGATGATGATTCAGAAATGCTGGTTTCTATTGGTTTCCGTGACGGTGCTTCTTTGCGTCCAATCCCATGCGGAGGGCTCCCTGATCGCGTTTGTCGCCGTGGAAACCGACATGGATCCGGTAGTCCCTACCTCTTTCATCGATTCCACTATCAACGGATTGGGGCTCCCAGGGTATCCCCCTCATGATCCCAGCGACTTGCACGACAACGCCGACCCCTCCAATGCTTGGTTAAGTGCCCCCGGGCAAACTACCGGAAATATCTATTTGACTATGGCGGGAAGCGGATTGGTCGACAGGATTTATCTCTGGAACATGAACTCTGGTGACACGGACAACCTTCCCCCGCCAACTAGCAGGACTCCTGGATCGACAGGAATTCAAACAGCCAACCTCTATTACTCGCTGGATCTTCTCAACACAGCGACAACCACTACCTACGCGCCGGTCAGCGGCAATCCCTTCTTGTTCTTGCAGGAAACAGGAACGACCAGCAGCGCGCGATACATCGAGTTCACCACGCCGATTCTAGCGAACTTCATCAAGTTGGAAATTCTTACCAACTGGGGCGACCTGACACAGACTGGTTTCTCAGAGATCGCCTATCGAGAAGTCGTCGTTCCTGGCGCCATACCGGAACCCTCAAGTCTCGGCGTCTTTGCTGGATTGGCCTTGGTGTACCGAACTGCGAGTCGTCGTCGCATCGTTGCATCCTGACAGATTCTCTGCGGCGGAAGGCAATTGTCCGAACGATCTTCGATCGATCCTAGAATTTATTTGCATTCGGATCCCGGAAAAGGCTCCCGTCGCCCGCTCCTGAATTCTACGATCCCGCTTCCCTCAAATATCGCAACGCAAAGGGAAGTCGGTCTTTCTGGGTCACGTCCAAGCGACTTCTGCCCACCAGTAGCAGATTGGCTGTACTACCAAAGCCATCTTGCCACCTCCTTCCCCCCGCATCCGGCCTGCTAGCGGTGACTACGGATCGGTCGCCCACCCTTCCTAGCTGTGTCTTGAATGAATCAGAACGCATAGACGCTGGCCGAGGGTTGCAATCAGCTGTCAAGCGTGAAAGACCATGTCGACAATCCTGAGAGAAAAGCGGTAAACTTCCGAATGGATTGCCTTTTCCCCCGAATGATGGAAAAGGAGGCTAATGGTCTTGACTTTTCCTGATACACGCAACAATGTATTCGTGGAGTAGCGCACGATGGCAAAAACGAAGCGGCCTGTCGAAGCGCCGGTGAATCCCTGCCCGCCAAAGGCAAAATTGAGTCAGCGACCACCGATGACTCCCGAACAGGCTAGGGCAGTGGAATCGCTGTTTGAGGTCTTGGCGAACGACACCCGACTTAGGATTTTGCAAACGATCGCAACCAAGCTGGAAGCGACAACCCTGGATATTGCCGAGTCGCTGGGGATGAAACCGCAAGCGATTTCCAATCAGTTGCAGCGACTACAGGACAAAAAAATCGTGGTTGGACGTCGAGCCGGAAACCATGTGTTCTATCGAATTCTGGACCAGTGCACGATTGTCCTATTGGAGCGTGGGATCTGTATGGTGGAGGAAGATGCCAAGCGTGCCACGCGTTAGGCGTTCCTTCGGCAGTCTATCTTTTTAGGAGACCTGGGTATGAAGCGTCGACAGTTGATGGTGCAGAGCGCCGCCGCCATGGCCACGGTGGCAGCGCTGAGTTTCTCCGCGAAGGCTCGAGATGAACAGAGCGGCGAAACTTGCTGCAGCGATTGCAAAGATTGCGGCGATTGCCGCACCGCTTGCCTCGCATGCGCGGCAGGATGCATGGATGAACCAGGGCGGAAGGAATGCATCAAGCTGTGCTTGGATTGCGCCGATATCTGCGCTGCTTGCGATGCCATCGAAGCTCGTAAAGGTGCGATGTCTGCAGCGATGATGTCGCTGTGTGCTGAGGCCTGCGAGCGGTGCGCTGAGGAGTGCGAAAAGCACCAAGACGATCCCTGCTGCAAAGCCTGTGCGGAAGCTTGCCGCGCCTGCGCCAAGCGATGCCGCCAGCACGCAACTGCGAAGTGATTGCTGGACAGCTTGACGAAAAACGTCTGCCGGGATGCCGCTCACGGTGACCGGCTCGAAATTTCTGTACCACTCGCTATGAAGGTAACAATTGGGTAATGGGTGAGGTCGGTGGCACACGCGTGTGGTGCTGGAGCGCAGGCGCAGCCGAAGCGGAAGCAACACACGCGGCTGCGAAAGCCGCTGGGGTCCGATAGGCCAAGCTGCTGTGTGGACGGCAGCTGTTGTAGTCTTCCTT
>JBILTR010000036.1:0-28020 GCA_044371425.1 Pirellulaceae bacterium
TGCTGCGCAAGCCGTCCTCGCAGCCAATCCACCATCTGGCGATGGTGGCTACCGCAAGCGGTAGTCAAAGCGGTCCTGTAGCCACCGCGGCCACGCGGTGGAGTGCTGCGCAGGTCGTGTCTAATCAGCCCGTCCACCATCTGGCGATGGTGGCTACCGCAAGCGGTAGTCAAAGCGGTCCTGTAGCCACCGCGGCCACGCGGTGGAGTGCTGCGAAAGCCGTCCTCGCGGCCAATCCACCACCTGGCGATGGTGGCCACCGCAAGCGGTAGTCAAAGCGGTCCTGTAGCCACCGCGGCCACGCGGTGGAGTGCTGCGCAAGCCGTCCTCGCGGCCAATCCACCATCTGGCGATGGTGGCTACCGCAAGCGGGTTGCAATTGACCGTCGCGTCAATGAGAACGAATGGGAAAACTCACGCTGATCATGACAAATCGGTCAAGGTCTCCACACCAACCCCGAAGCCAGACAGTAATAGCCGACAACGCAAGCGGGAATGAGGGCGTCGGTGATATCCCAGATTCCCCCCAGTCCCGGCAGCCATCGACTGCTATCCTTGATCCCTGAATAACGTTTGACGGTCGACTCCAGCAAGTCTCCCATCAGTCCGGTGGCGAAAAGAAGAAGCCCCATCAGCGCGGCCCCCGCAACTTGCCACGTCGAGGCTTGGGCGGCAACCAGTCCGGGAAGCCACCAGCCGAACCAACAAAGGGCAGCCACCAGCGCCGTGATCGCGCCTCCCATCGCGCCTTCGACACTTTTTCCGGGACTGATCGATAGACAAAGTTTTCGTTTCCCGAAGGCTTTACCAAAAAAATAGGCTCCTACATCCGCCAGCTTGGTGACGCCAACCACCCCAATTCCGGCCAACAAACCAAACCAACTAGGCTCTATCTGCCGCAACAGCACCCAAAAACTGATGGGGATGCCGATGTATCCAACCACCGAAAGATGAATCAGCCAACGCTTCACCGCAACGGCACCCTGATCTCCGTAACGCCATAACAGAAGCAAGCTGGCGACACCAAAAGCAGCCAACATGCCAGCAACCAACAAGCCAGGGACGCTCAACGGGCAGTTGGCAGGATAAGGCCGATTCATGATCCAACGGTAAAACCAGGGCAGAGCGGCCGTGAGCATGGGAAGTAGGGCCAGGATGGTTGCTTGGTATCGATCGATCGACGATTGCCCAGGAGTCGATTCCGATGCGATGGAACCATCCGCACCGCATCCTTCTGCGGCCTGAGACAATGCCGAAGCCATTTCAAAGGCGGTCGCACCCCCAAACAACAGCAGCATCGGCATCAACCAAATACCATGCACCGATCCGATAGGGTACCAATGGTCCAGCACTAACGACAGGACGATGAAAGAGATGAAGACTGCGGAGCTGGCCAACCGTGCTGCGAGCATTCCAATCCCCAAAGTGACCAATCATGGAACCCTCCTGGTTGGCCACCAGAAATCGTCATGGTGATGGAAGACGATTCCATGGGGAACTGGCACAATTCGGAGGCGAAGGCGGGCCGAAAAGTGGTCCGGTTGCCTATACTGATGAGACGCATTCTACTGCGACCGATTTTAAACGCGTTCCATTGGAAATCCTATCCCAGGCGCCCGTCGTCCAGACAGACCCCAGGCGCTTGGGCGCAAAACACGTTCATTGAGGTTTGGAATGTCCAAAGGCGATGCGCAAGCCTGGCGAGATTCTCGCTTTCCCGACGATTTCTTTCAAACGTCGACGCCCGTCAGCCCCTCCGGAGACGAGTCGATGGAACAAAGCCCCCCTAGGCGCCAGCCGTGGCGATTGTGGCTCTTTCTCCTGACACTGCTATCGCTTTTCTGGACCGGTATCACCGCCTGGTCGCCCTTGGTTGCCCTGGAAGAGGTGCTCAGCAACCAATCCTGGATGGTTGTCCGACGCATGGCACTAGCCAACTGGGTTTCCGCAGCGATTTTCGCCTGCAGCCTTTTGGCTATCCTGACCGCCCACGAGTTAGGTCATTACTTCATGGCAAAATACTATCGCGTGCGCGCAACGCCTCCCATCTTCATCCCCTTCCCCTTCATGCCCTTCGGTACTCTGGGAGCGGTGATCGCAATGGATGGAAGGCAGGCCAATCGCAAAGAAATCTTCGATATCGGCCTGGCCGGTCCGCTGGCCGGTTTGGCACTCATCCTGCCAATCCTCATTCTCGGCATGCTAACCCAGTACGCCCCGGGCTTCGTTCCACAAGCCTCCTTCCAACTCGGACAACCCCTCTTGGTGCAGTGGGCGGCGCAATGGCTGAATCCAGCCATCGTCGCGAACCGAGCCGGCATCCCCAACACGGAACTCAATCCGTTCCTGATGGCCGCCTGGACCGGTCTCTTGGTGACCGGTTTGAACATGATTCCGATGAGCCAGTTGGATGGCGGCCACGTGATCTTTGGCTTGCTGGGGCGAAAAAGCAAATGGTTCGCTTACGGCGCTTACGCTGCCTGCGTTTCCTATCTGATCTGGACCCGCCAGCCCATGTTCGTCCTGATGCTGCTGCTGATTCTGGCCATCGGAATCAAACACCCACCCAGCCGCGATGACAACGCACCGCTGGGCTGGTTCCGTCAATGCCTCGGCTGGTGCTGCTTGGTCCTGCCGCTTCTGTGCGTCCCAGCAGTTCCCCTCGAAGTTCTGCTCTGAATGGGGCAAAGGTCGAGCGGCCCGGGATCATCGAGAAGGTCGCACGACATTAGCCAAACCATCGGCTTGCGGTCGCCAGCAATCGCCAGATGGTGGACGATTTTATCGGACGACCTCTGCAGCCATCCACCGCGTGGCCGAGGTGGCTACCTTGAATCGATCTCACCGCTTGCGGTCGCCATCAATCGCCAGATGGTGGACGATTCTATCGGACGACCTCTGCAGCCATCCAACGCGTGGCCGCGGTGGCCAACAAGGCCGCCCTACCAACGATCCTGGGCTCCAGATAGCTGCTGCTCCATCGAATCCGCCTGCCAAGCCAGCGCGGCGATCGTCTCCAAAAGCTGGTTGACGGTCAAGGAGCCGAGTGTCAGGTTCGACCGAATCACCAACAGCTCGGAAGATCCCGTTTGCATCAACGAAAAGCCGCCATGAAGCAGGTGCTGATTCATCCGCAGCATGGTCGCCGCATTGGATGGATTCATCGGTCCACAGACAGTCCAAAGCCCGACGTACTCATCGCTTTGGTCGCTCTTTAACCCAAAGTCCACCTTGACCTGCTGCCTACGAAATTGCCCCAGCGGGACATTCACCAATAGATCTTGGCCGTTGCTGTTGACTTTCCACCCGCGTTCGATCGCAGCCTTCTCAAGCAAACTTGTCGCCTGCTGAAGCGTGAGACTAGGATCGTTCAATGAATCCCCCGCCGGCTCTTTCGACCCCCGCGTCGGCTCGCGCTCCACGCTCTTTGACAAATCCGAGACCTCGACCGGAGACCGACGTTCGGGCTGCCAAGCCCCACGTCCCCCCATCCGCTCAGACATCTTCGCGTCAATTGCCCGCTCCACCTCCTCCGGTGGCGTAATACTGGAGATGACAAACTGCACCAACTCCAGTCCGTAACGAGAAAACTCACCTGCCAGCTTGACCCGAGCTGCCGCCGCGACTTCGTCGAACTTTTCCGGTAGCTGAAGCAATGGGACATTGGCAGTTGAGAGAAAGTCGGTTAGTCCAGAGACAACCGAGTCCCGAAGAAAGTCGTTGATCTCTTGAGTTGTGATCCTCCCTTGAGTCCCCACTAGGCTGTTGACCAGAAGGGAGGCATCCGAAACGCGATAGGCGAACTTGCCAAAGCCTCTCAGCCGCACCGCGCCAAAATCGGGGTCCCGTATCATGATCGGCTGGCGTGTCCCCCAGCGCTGGTCATGAAAAATCTGCTTGGCAACGAAGTAAACGCACGCCTGAAACGGAGACTTCTCCCAGGGTGAATTGAGCACCTTAGAAAGGATGGGGATGTTGGAGGTGGTCAGCCGGTGGACCCCCGGCCCAAAGCGATCCATCGCCTTACCTTCGCGGAAGAAAATCGCTTCTTGATTCTGCTGCACTACCAACTGCGCCCCGTAAACAATCGCGGCCGTCCCACTCTCCGGCATGCGCGCCACCAACGCCTGATTGCTGGGGTCGTTGAAATCGATCACTTCCAATCGCAATACCATGGCCATCCCCTCTCTTGACAGTGGCGTCCGCCCTATCGTCCCAATTCCACCAGCAATTGCCGTCGCTTTGTCCAACGCTCCTCGATCCGTCCAACCAAAAGATTGCACTCAGTCCAGTCGATCGTCGCTGGATCGGTCTTGATCAACTCGGTCTGCAATTGATCGATCAATAGGATGGTATCCCCATCCCATTGACTTAACTGAAGTGCCTCTTTCTCTCCGACCTTCCGGGAACTCCACAGGCTCGCCTCCGCGGCGGGAATGGAACGCCAAAGTTCCTGCCGAGCATCCAGTTTCAATCGCAGCTCCTCCAGCGGCCTTATCTGCTCCCACTTACCTCCCTGCAATAGCCGCTCAGAATGCTGGTGCAAGAGGTTCTTGCATTCCTGGAGACGGCGAACAAGGTAGTCACGAGTCAATTGATCGTCCTGTTGTCTCTGACGCGCATTTTTGTAACCCGAATATCCAGGTATCAAACGTGCCAGCAGGTCAGAAACCTGATTCGACGATTCGCTCATCACGATCACTCGAAAAGAAGGAGGCATCTGCAAAGGTTGACTTCCGACCGACCCAGGCGTCCACTTGCCGTCCGATTCCAGATGGCGAAATCGCCCAAGCGATCCAAGGCGACTAATTGTCGACGCAAAACGCCCATCAGGAAAGAGGGCAGCATCCCCTGCCGATTCACATTCCCCACAAATCCAACACCTTCCCGACAACTTGCGGGGTGCTTTGCAAAAATGCCATCACCCTCGGGCGCGGGCTCCCGCCAAAACTAGCCTGCTAGCACCACCCACCGTCGCTCCGCTCGTTGACTTCAGGATCGCACTGAGTCCATCCAGCAGATCCACCATCGCCCGATGTGGGATGTCCAAAGAACGCTTCCGGAGCAGGTTGCGGTCAGTCCAGTGAGCCAACCAAATTTGGGACCATCGGGGATTTGTGTGGGTCGCGATCGCTTCGCTGCCGCGAATCAGGAAATGCCGGTGGCCACGGCCCCAGTCACCCTCCAGGGTGACGTTGGAATGCGAATCACCAGTGGGCGAAGGTTCAGTCGGCTTTTTTCCCATTCTCAGGGAGGGTCACTGAAAAAGAACGACGAAGCGGGGAAGGGGAGGCAGTAGGAGTCCGTTGGGGCAGGATGGTCCGCGATCGATTGAGCTGAAAGACAGGCCCTCGCCGCTCGTTCCTACTGACCCTCCCAAGGAGAGGGTCAGATTCATGATCGCATAGAAGGTGGCTAACACCTTTGGAAAAATCCAACCACCTTCCGTGGCTCGGCGTCTTCGTGAGAGGCAAATAGTCGAGATCCGCTATTGTCGCTCCGTGGTGACCTACGGCCCCACCAAATTGTCGGCGGGACCCAATTTCGGCGCTGCCACTCCGGTTATGAAAACAGCTCGGGCGCGATATCCTGCAGGTGATCGGCCGCTTTATGCACCGCATACTTGATTTGATCGTGGTTGTGGGTGCAGTTGATGAAGAAACGGAGCCTTGCTGCCGACTCTTCCACCGCCGGATAGAGAATCGGTTGCACGTTGACCCCCGACTCGAACATCCGTCGAGACAGCTTCAGGGCCAGCAGTGAGTTGCCGGTGATCACTGGTACCACCGGGGTGTCCTGACTGGCACCAGTATTCAGGCCTCTTCGCCGCGCTTCATTCAGGAACAGCGCTGCATTTTCCCGAAGCTTTGTCACCCGCTGAGGCTCATCCTGGAGAACCCGTAGGCTTTCCAAAGCAGCGGCGGCATTCGGCGGGCTTAGGCCAACGCTGAAGACGAATCCAGGGGTGGTGTACTTCAGCAGTTCGATCAGTTCATGACGCGCCGCGATGTAGCCACCGCAGCTGCCGAATGACTTGCTGAGCGTCCCCATCCAGATATCAACATCCGTGGGGTCAACACCAAAGTGCTCCGAGATCCCGCGGCCGGTCTTGCCCATGGTTCCAATCGAATGGGCCTCATCAACCATCAGCCAGGCGTGGTGCTTCTTCACCACTTCCACGAAGCGAGGAAGATCTGGGTAGTCACCGTCCATGCTGTACACTCCCTCGACGATCACCAGAACGCGTCGATGTTTGCGACGCAGTTGTTCCAGCATTCCTTCGAGAGCTTGCCAATCATTGTGCGGAAATGGTCGACGCCGGGCACCACTCAGAATTGCCCCTTGCACAATGCTGTTGTGCGAAAGGGAGTCATGGAGGATGAGATCCCCTGGGCCAACAATGTGGCCGATCACCGATTCATTGGTCGCATGACCACCTACCAAGACGATGGCATCTTCGACACCAATCCACTTGGCGATCGACTGCTCCAAAGACCGATGCAGGTCCTTCTCTCCGCTGACGAGTCGCGAAGCGGACACGCTTGTTCCGTACTTCCTGGCCGCCGCAGCAACCGACTCAGTCACCCGCGGATCACCGCTCATCCCCAGATAGTTGTAGCTGGCAAAGCTCAGCAATTCGCGCCCTGCGATGATCGTCGTGTCGCGAGTCAGCCCCTCGTGGACGGAAAAATAGGGGTTCGGGAGCCCGGACATCTCAAACTGAGCCATCGTTTGCTTTAGCCGTTTGTATTCGGGGAGTTGGTCAAATCGGTAGTCTTCGGCGACTACTTCATGTCCAACTGCCTCTTCGTTCGACTCATCGAACGACATATCGACCCGCATGCGATGCTTGCCAAAGTGCTGGACTAGGGCATCAGCGACTTCACGAACCGTCTCGATTTCCTGCAAAACCTCTTCCGGGAAACGTCCACCGAATGCGTTTTCCAGGGTATGCGCGATCTGCAGTCTCTCGATGCTGTCCAGCCCCAGATCCAGAACGATGTTGGTGTCCAGGTCGAGTTGCTTGGCGCGTTCCTGAGCGACCGCACGGATGGCTCGCTTAACCAGTTCGACCACTTCCGGATCGGGATCGCGCTGCTTCTTGCCAACGACACGTCGCCTCGCATCCTCCCCCGCCGATTGCCGGGGCTCCATCGTCGATGCAGCGATCATCGGCGCCGCTTCTTCGAAGCCTTGGTCCCAGCTTTCCCATTTGGCGACCACTCGAAGATTTCCCTCTTGGTAATCCCTCAAGCAAGCATGTCGCTGGATCTTGCCACTGGAGGTTTTGGGGAGCGACCCATATCGAACTAAGTAGACGGCATCAGGAGGCAGTTCGTGCACTTGGGTCACGACTCGGCGGATCGTCTGAATCACCGGCTCCCAATCGTCCTCCAGGCTTCGCTGAACTTCGACGGCAAGAATGAGCTTTTCGCGTGTGCCAGCGACGTCCGCGAAGGCCGCAGCGGCACAGGATGGGATCGACTCATGGCACTCTTCCACCGTCAATTCGATATCCTGCGGATACCGATTGACGCCGCGCACGATGATTAGATCCTTGACGCGGCCTGCGATGAACAGTTGATCCTCGTGGAAAAACCCGAGATCACCGGTTCGAAGGAATGGACCTTCCTGTTCGACCGTGTAGGCATGGAACGTCTCTTTCGTCTCCGCCGGCTTGTCCCAGTAGCCGTCTCCAACGCTTGGCGACTGAATCCAAACCTCGCCGATGGCACCTGGCGACGCAATCTTCATCGTCTTGGGATCGACAATCTCTACCCGCTCGCCCGGCAAAATCGCACCGCAACCCGTCAGCGCCCTAGCCTCCGGATGCGAGGGCTCCACGACGACTACCTTGCGAGCGTCGAGTTGCCGAGAGTGGAAATACTGGATGACGGGGCGGGTCTCTTTAGGACCTCCACTGACGATCAAAGTCGTTTCCGCCATTCCATAGCAGGGCAGGTGGGCTCCATGCCGGAAACCAACTCGCGAGAATTTCTCGGAGAACTGCTCCAGAGTCGATGCTCGCACCGGCTCTGCCCCGTTGAACGCCACCCGCCAACTCTTTAGATCCAAACCCTCCATCTCTTCGTCCGTGACTTTGTCGACGCAAAGTTGGTAGGCGAAGTTCGGCCCTCCAGAGACGTTGACTTGGTAGCGAGTGATGGTGCGCAACCATCGAACCGGATTTTGAAGGAACGCCATCGGACTCATCAGCACGCAGGGCCTGCCGACAAAAAGAGGCGCCAGAATTCCACCCACCAGCCCCATGTCGTGATAGGCAGGAAGCCAGCTGCATCCAACCAAATCGGTGTTCAAATCGAACGCCACACCAATCAGCTCGCAGTTGCGAATCAAGCTGGAATGGCTGAGCACCACTCCCTTGGGCGTTCCGGTCGATCCGGAAGTGTATTGCAACACCGCTGGGAAACGCGAATCCACAGGAACTTCCTGGAATCGCAGTGCAATCTGTCGATCCACCTTCTCCGTCGCAATCAACTTCACTTCAGCCATCTGACCAGGAAGTTGACTTTCCCCTTCCACCTGCTTTCGCACCGATTCCACTGTCAGCGCAAAGCGTGCCGAACAATCATCGGCAATGCCTGTCAGACGAGCCCCTTTCCGGTTGCGGCGGGGTGGAAACGCTGGGACAGCGGTGCAGCCAGCGTACAGGGTCCCAAAAAACCCCGTCACGAACTCCAGGCACGGCGGGTAGATCAACAGCCCACGATCGCCCACCTTGGCGTGCTGCAAAATCTCCACGGCAACTGCGCGAGCCGCTTGGTCTAACTCGGCGAAGGTGATCTGCTGGTCTGGACCACCCTCTCCGTCGGTGAAATAGTAAGCCACCGCATCCGGAGTGAGCCTTGCCCAGTAGCGCAGGCAATCGACCAAATGGCTGCGCGGTGGATCGAAGGGAGACACAATCGGACGAATGTCAAGCACGGAAGATCCTTGATCAATCAAGTCTGGCGCTGGTTTCTTCAGCATGCAAAACCCCTTGCCGCCATCACCGTTAAAGGTAGCAGATTCCTCTTCCGCGTCCAGCAGAACCCACCACTTCAGGTGGATCCCCGCCCTCCGCTCGGCTCTCTGCTCTAAAACATCGTCATCTGAACCACGATGGTGCAATGGGAAACCGCAAGCCAAAAAAGATCCCAACAGAACGATCCGTTTAGGAAAGACAAGTTATCTGGGGAAGAGCCAGACCGGGAGCCACTCCCTAAAGGAGATATGCTTGCATCAGGTCCGATTTCTCACACGAAATGGAATTTGAAACATTGAAGGAAATCGACCGCATACCGCGCCTCACTGCCCAGCACCCCCTCCCGATAGTGGGTGCGAGAATTCCGATTTAAGGGAACTGGTCGACTCTTCGAGTCCTTTTCCGTGGTAGGCAACTTTGCCAAGCCGTGCTGCAGTCGCCGATTGGCTAACCGCCCATGGATCGACCGGGGTGGGGCCGGCCGTTCGAGAGTCTACCGCCGAACTTCGTTTCCCCACTGCCCATTCCACACTCGCTCCAACTCTTCGGGGCTGATCCAGGCAATGTCTCCAGGAATCGAGTATTTGAAGGCGGCCACCAAGTTTCCCAAGGCCAATTGGTCGCGGAAACCGACCCCTCTGAACCAACCATGCATGCAGCCCGCACTGAACGCATCGCCGCCGCCCAATCGATCGACGACAGGGACGGCTCGCGTTCCGACGTGAACCGGTTCCCGCGCTTCAGCCGCCCAGCCGATCGCCCCCTGCTCCCCCAGTGTCATTACGATGGTTGCATGGGGAGCCAACCGTCGAATCGCCTGCAGCGCTTCGGTGTGTTCCGCCCCTTCGGAAACTCCAAATAGGGCACTGGCATCCCTTCGAGCGATGAAGATCTGATCGCACGATGGAAAGGCGGCCAAGCATGCAGCACCAGCCTGCTCAGCCGACCACAGTTTGGATCGGTAGTTCACATCCAGGCTAGTTCTCGCTCCGCCTTGCTTCCCCCAAGCCAGTAAAGTCATGGTGGCCTGCCTGCACGATTCGCTCAGCCCTAGCGTGATGCCAGTGGTATGCAGCCATCGTGGAATAGCCACGTCCTCCAAAGCCGAAAGCAATTGCTCTGGCGTGGCGCGGGCCATGGCCGAATCGCGACGATCGTAGTGCACTTGGCTTCCGCGCGGTGCTCCTGCCGGCTCATAAAAATACAAACCGACGCGATCTTCATTCGTCCAGATGACATGGGAGGTGTCGACACGATGGGTCGCCAGCTCTTGCTCCACCCAACGTCCGATCGGGGAGTCGGTGAGACGACTGAGCCATGCGACGGAGTGTCCTAACCTGGAGAGCGTCGCGGCCGTGTTGGATTCGCTACCTCCAGCATGCATTTCCAACATTTTCGCCTGCACCAATCGCTTACCATCCGAGGGGGACAACCGGATCATGGTCTCCCCCCAAGCGATCAAGTCATACGGTCCGCTCATCGCTTCTCCCTGGTTGCTGCAACAAATCGGGCCGCTGCGTCCGCAACGCCATGCCAGTCCTGATTCCGCAACGCTTGGCGATCGATCAACGCCGAACCGACTCCTACCGCCGAGGCACCAGCCGCCAGATACTCGGCGACGTTCCCAACGTGGATTCCGCCGGTGGGCACCAGCTTGAGATAGGGCAGGGGCGCCAGCACCTCACGAATTCCCTCCGGTCCAATCCACCGAGCAGGGAAGCACTTGACCCAGGTGGCGCCAGCATCCCAAGCCTGCTGCATTTCGGTGGGGGTAAGCGCACCTGGAAGGATGGGAATCGATTGCCTGACAGCCGATTCGATGACCCGAGGCAGCACGATGGGAGACACCAGGAACTGGGCCCCCGATTCGAACGCTACGGTCGCCTCTTGATCGTTTCGAACACTCCCAAGACCGATGGCGCAGTCCCCGTTCCGAAACGCGGGAATCACATGCAATAGATGACGCACCACGGCTGGCGACTGTGGATTGGTCATCGTCAACTCGACGGCTCGCACTCCCCCGTCCAGCAGCGCCCGCACCAGCGACTCCGCCTGCTCCAGATCATCCAGCCTCAAGATCGCGATCAGTTTTCCATCTTCCACCGCGCGTCGTACCGCATCGGCCGTCATCGATCGCTCCTTTGCTCTCCGGGAGAAATCCCGCCATGACTCTGTTCCACTACATGCCTAAGTACTTCATTCAACTTCAACCGGCCTTCGTACAGCGTTCTTCCCAAGATGCAACCAGCGGCACGCACCGACAATAGCTGGTTGATATCGTTCCAGTCGGTAACGCCTCCCGAAGCGATCACGGGGAATCGGGATACCTTCTGCAATGCCACCAGTGCATCGATATTTGTTCCCGCCATCATGCCATCGCGCGCGATGTCGGTGTAAACAACGGCAGCGACGTTTTGTGTCTGCAGCTGGATCTGCTGCAACAGTTCCGCAGCTGTTTTCTGAGATGTCTTCTGCCACCCTTCGGTCGCTACCATGCCATCGCGAGCGTCCAAGCCCAGCACGAGGACGCCAGGATACTTGTCGCACATCGCCGCAAACCAATCCGGTTGCTTGAGTGCCGTGGTCCCCACCACCAAACGATCGACCCCCAAATCGATCCAGCGCTGGATCGTTTCTTCATTCCGAATCCCACCGCCCACCTGAAGTGTCGCGTTGGCCACCGCCTTGCGAATCGCTCTCAAAGCCGGCTCATTCGCCTGACTCCCCGATTTCGCGCCATCCAAATCGACGCAGTGCAACCGAGTAGACCCCTCGCCTATCCAGCGACTGGCCATTTCCGCCGGATTCTCACCAAAAACGGTATCGCGTGCATAATCCCCCTGCTGAAGTCGCACACACTTGCCCCCGAGCAGATCGATTGCCGGCCAGATTTCCATCCGATTCATTTCCTTTGATGCCCCAGTTCGATTCCGAGAAACTCCATCAGAATAACCGCTCACGATCTGCCGTAAACTCCATCAGCTACAATCGAAGGATTGCGTCAGAGCGGTTTGGTTCCTCTTGGGCAGGCTCGGGGGGACTGGATGCCATCGATCCAGCATACCTCTTGCAGTAGCCACCATCGCCAGATGGAGGATGACCTGTATCGACGACTTGCGAAGCCTTCCACCGCTTTGTCATAGCGGGAGCACATGGAGATGCATCGCCCGTGGATGCCAGAGCGGCCAGCCGAACACTCCTGATAAGAAATGAAGAGTTCGATGATCTACCAGACTTCCATCGCTTTTCTGCTGGCTTTGTTCTTTGGCGTGGCGCACTGCCCCGCCAGTCACCCGTTTCATATCTGCATCGGCGAAATGGACTGGGATGAGCGACGGGGATGCTGGGAAGTCGCATTGCGCCTGCATGCTGAAGACCTTCAGCGTGCGATGGTGCGATCTGGGGGGAAGGCAGTGGAGCTGCAGCCAGGCGAGCTTCCGCCGGAATTGGGAAAAGTGCTAGAGGCTCATTTTTACATCGCCGAATCGCTTGCCGATCCAAAGCGGGAGAAGGAATCTTCCCAGCCATCGGTTCAGGACGACGTTCGGACCGTTCAGGCTCCAGGGGACTCAGCGAGCGATCGGTCGGAAGACGTCAGGGTCAGTCGGCTGGAGCTTGTTGGGACCGAAGCGTCGCGCGGCTGGTTTTGGGTTTACTTTCGGCTATACGAATTGAAAGCGGAGCCAATCGATCGGACCTCAGAGGCAAAAGCCGATGGGGGCCGCTTTCTGTACCACACCATCCTGCTGGACCAGGTCGAAGACCAATCCAACACACTGCTGGTTCGCCGAGGCAAGCTGCGCAAAAGCCTCACCTTCCAGGCCGACTCTAAGCGATCTACCTGGCCCGTATTCGATCAAGCATCGAAGTAACGAGCGAACTCAAAGGGATCGGGTACCATGCGGTGGGCTTCCACCTCGTCGGCCATTTTGGAGTCGATCCATTTACGAAGGATTTCCTCGGAGAAAACATCACCGCGTAACAGAAAATCGTGGTCCGCAGCCAATGCTTCCAGGGATGCTTCCAGCGATCGCGGGACGCGTGCGGTCGACTTGAGTTGCTCAGGGGGCAAATCGTAGATGTCCTTATCCAGCGGATCGCCAGGCAGAATGCGATTCTGGATCCCATCGAGCGCTGCCATGGCTATTGCTGCGAACGCAAGATACGGGTTGCAGGTTCCATCGGGACATCGAAATTCGATTCTCTTGCTTTCCGGCTGATGGCTATACATCGGGATGCGGATCGCTGCGGATCGATTCCGCTGGGAATAGGCCAGATGCACAGGCGCTTCGTAGCCGGGCACCATCCGTTTGTAGCTATTGGTGGAGGGATTGGTCAGCGCCATCAACGCCGCACCATGTTTCAGAATTCCTCCAATTGCAAACATCCCAAGTTCGCTCAGGCCCGCGTAGTTCCGTCCCGCCATCAGCGATTTCCCGTTCTTCCAGAACGATAGATGGGTGTGCATCCCTGACCCATTATCGCCCAGCACCGGCTTGGGCATGAACGTCGCAACCTTCCCGTGCCGCCTCGCCAAATTTCGGACGACGTACTTGTAAAGCATCACATGGTCGGCGGTCCGCGTCAGTGTGTCGTAACGAAAATCGATCTCCCCCTGACCGGGCACCGCCACCTCGTGGTGATGGCATTCAACATCCAACCCTGCCTCGATCAGAGCCATCATGATGTCGTTGCGAAGGTCCATGCCTTGGTCATGCGGTGGGCAGGGAAAATAACCTTCTTTCCTACGCATCTGATAGGCAAGATTCGGTTTGTCGGTGCGATGCTGCTGCCACGCGGCCTCTCCACCCTCCAGATAGTAGAACCCATGCGCGGAGGACTGATCGAACCGAGCGCTGTCGAAGACAAAGAACTCGCATTCCGCGCCGATGTAGACGGCATCCGCCAAACCTGTTCCTGCAATGTAGTCTTGAGCCCTCTTGGCTAAATGCCTTGGATCAAACGGATAATCGGTTCGTGTGATCGGATCCTGAATCTCGCAGATCAGGTTCATGGTAGGCAGCTGCGCAAATGGATCGACGAAGGCGGTATCCGCCTTGGGAACCATCAACAAGTCGCTCTCGTGAATCGACTGCCAGCCACGAATACTGGATCCATCGAACCCAAACCCCTCTTCGAAAGATTCGGCAGTCAATCGCGACGCAGGGATGGTCGAGTGCTGCCAGTGGCCAAATAGATCGGTGAAACGCAGGTCCACCGCGCGGACATCGCGTTCACGGCAAAGGACCAAGACATCACGAGGCGTCACGGGTTGAATTCCTTGTTCGTTCTCGAGGTTCGAAGATGCGAGCGTCCAATGAGAGCAGAGCGGGAACCAGGATGGTACGCACTACAAAGGTATCGATCAGGATGCCAAGGGAAATCGCAACCCCCAACTCCGTCATCCCCTGCAGGACGGGAGATCGAGCGTCCCCAACCAACCAAGCAGGCACTCCAGCCTCCGCCAGCCATTGAAGCCCACCGCCAGCCGCCAACGCAAGAAACGTTCCAGCCATCACCAAGCCGCAGCTACTGATGATGCTGCCGGTGGTTTCAATCGCGTACCGCATGCCCTCCCGACTTCCCCGACGTTTCTGCTCTTCGGCGACACGCGTCACCAAGTACACATTATAGTCCTGCCCAACAGCCACCAGAATGACAAAGAGAAATAGCGGAACCTTCCAGTCGATTCCCTGATAAGCGTCGCCTCGCCATGCCTCAAAAAACCAGTGCGTCAGACCCATGGTGACCAGGTAGCTGATGAGCACGGTCGTCATCAGGTAAAAACTCCATCGAACCTTCCCCAAGAGGACCCAGAGCGCCACCCCCACTCCAACCGACACGGCCCATTGGATCCGAATCTGATCCCTGCCCGTCACCTGCTTCAGATCGACCATTCCCGCCGTCGCTCCACACCGCTCCAGCGTCGCTCCCCTCCACGTCGGCTCGTGTCGCAACCGCTCCATCCACCGATCCACTCCACTCAGGATCTCTGCTGCCTCATCCGAAAAAGGATCAACCGCTAGCGCGATGTCCCAACGAGCGTAGAGGGAACCAGTGGCCGGATCGCGATGAAGGAACTGAGCTTGAATCCAGGGGTTGCTTTCCAGCCATCGCTTGCGCCAAGCATCCTTCCCAAACAGACCAATGCGACGACCAGGCGGGAAGTCCCCTAGGGGATCGGTCAAGCAGCGAACCGACTGAACTCCAGGCAGATACATCGATTCACGAACCCCATCGATCGCCGATCGCAATTCCGGCGCCTCCCAATCCACCCCCTCCAACTTTGCGACCAGTTGAATTGGACTTCGTGATCCGACGCCAAATCGCTGTTCGATCTCTTTCATTCCCTGCAAGCTGGGACTGGAATCACTGAGCTGATTGGTGAGGTTGTAGCTGACATTTCCCATGCGCGTCCAACCGTAGATGGCAGGCACCGCAAGAATCGCCAGGGTTCCCCAAAGGCACCAAGAGGGAGAATCGACCAGCCAACCTGCGATCTTCTGCCACCACCGATTGGTGCGTTCGCTCTTTGGCTCCCTCTCAGAGCGCCCTTCTACCCCACCGCTCAACAGAGATCTCCCTTGCGGCCAAAAGACGCGTTCTCCCAAAATCGACAGAAGACTGGTGGTGAACGTCAGGACGACCGCAATCGACACGGCCAACCCGATCCCGATAATCCAACCTGAGAAACGATACTTCTCAAAGCTGGCAACCCCCATCATCAGCAGTCCGATCACAGTGGTCGCCGCACTGCCTACTAGCGCCGGGCGCACCGCCAGCCATGCCTGTCTCAGGCTAGATCGAAAAGCACTGGATCTATCGCCACTTGGATCGATGGTCGCTTGTGTGGCAAGCTCCTCGCGCAGACGGGCGATGAAGAACAAGCAGAAATCGGTCCCGGCTCCATACAAGAGCACCACCAAAAAAATGCGACTGGTGGTAAACACCTTCAACCATCCCCACCGATTGGCGTCGCCTTCCGACTGCGCCATGAGGGCGATGAGC
Organism: Pirellulaceae bacterium; assembly: GCA_044371425.1. Taxonomy (GTDB): domain Bacteria; phylum Planctomycetota; class Planctomycetia; order Pirellulales; family Pirellulaceae; genus JBEISR01. The sequence continues at coordinate 15,995 of JBILTR010000036.1, forward strand.
GACGTAGCGAGCCAAACACTCAAAGCTATCGACACTAGGGGAATGAGCACCAGCAGGGGAGCTCTGTAGAGATACCACAGGGCGCCAACGACCAGCAACACGGTCGCCACTTCCGTCTTCCGAACGCTCTGGCTGGCCGCATGCAGCATATCGGCCCCCAAAGCTCCCGAACCACTCCACTCAATTCTCAACCCCCTGGCAATTTCTCCGGCCCCGCTTCTGGCTCTACATCGCTCGATCAATCCTTCTAGCCTCTGCCGCACCTCCAACTGCTTGGTCGAAGAAAACTCGGTAGCCATGCGCAGCGTTATCAGCTTGGCATCCCCCCGCTCACTCCCCAGCTTGCTCCCCAGCACTTCGTCTTCCCAAGTCCAAATCTCCAGCAGTGGATCCCAAGAAAAAAAATCTGGCTCCAGCGGTTTGTTCCATTGCGGAACTCCCGTCCCTTCCCCAGACAACCCCTTTGCTTCCAGCAGGTCGCTGTCGCGCTGCGGTAAATCACCAGCAAACTCCCAAATTGCCGCGCGATCCCAATAGGCTTGCGACAACCGTCCGGAAGCCACGGGCGCCCCTGCAGCTTCCATCGCATCCGCCCACTTCGCATCGAGCTCGATAGCGATGTCGTACCAACGGATGGCCAGACCCCATCGATCCTTTTGGTTTTCGGAAGGAATATGACTGGGTGTAGCGCTGGCTACATTCTCCCTGGAGATCGCAGGTCGATCCGCGGATTGCCGCAGCACCCTTTTGACTTCCGCAACCGCGGTCGCATGAGCTAAATGGCGAGCGACATCGAGCGCGACGGCCAAGTCACGAGGGGTTAGCGATTGATCTCGATCTCGACAAAACAGCAGAAACCATTCGCTTCGACTTCGTTGATCTGGAAATCCGGACTCCAGTAGCAGTTGCCCTCTCTGGCTGGGACTACTTGAAGGTAGGAAACGCAAGTCGCCATCCTGAGCCACCTCAGTCCATCGGGGTGCGACCGCCCAGAGAGCAACAGCCGTCACAATCCACAGCCCGATCACCTGTACGGGCCTGTCGATCATCCACCCCAATAAACTTTTTTCCGCTAGGTTTGGCTCCAAAATGACGTTCACTATCGAGTGTGAAGGAATCGCCAATGAACCGTCGATCCCTCGCCCTGCGACTCCGTTGTTGCCGTCCAACTGCCAAGCCGCTTCAGGGGTTCGATGATTTCAAACAGCTCTCCTGCCGTCAGCCGCAACGAATCGGGAGCCCTCTCCAGAAGATTTCGATCGAGATCTTCATCGACTACCTGCCTCACACCATAACGAACCCAAGGTGAAAATGACTCCAGGATCTTGCCCAGATGGATGTGGGAAGCCCCCGCCATCGCTTGACTGCTATCCCACCAGAAGGCGCGATCCTTCAAAGGAGCTCCCTCCTGAGCCGCTCCACACTGTAGATCGGAATAGCCGATCGACAGCCACTGCTTCCCCAGTCGCACTTGGGGTGCCATCGCCTTAGGGGCAGGGCAACTGTCGGGAATCGGGTAAAAGAAACGATCGCCAGTCGTAATCGTTTCATGATCCGGAAGCGGGATCGAATAATCGGCAGGAATGGTGCCAGGATTGATCTTTCGGAGCACATCCACCGTCTGGTTGGCGGCTTGATAGGTCGCCACAAAACCATCTTCAACTAGCTGACTGTCGCTGACACCAGTAACCAGCATCGCTTCGGGGAAAGGAAGCGCTTCGGATGACTCGGGCATCACCGACGCCCACTGCCGCTGCGCTAAATTCCCCGATCCGATCGCGATTGCAAATTGACCATCGCGGGTTCCGGGTAAAAACTTATCCTGCCAAGCATTCGCGATCTGCTCCAGGTTCGGCCACTGCTCATCCAGCAGCATCGAGAGGCGCTGCGCTTCGCTTGCCGAAAGCGTTTCGGACTCGGCAAGCCCCTCCAGATAGCGCCGCAATTTCTGAACGATTTTCCTTGCCGAACCAAACCACTCGGGACGGTATTGGTGTCGCTGAGCCAGAAAAATCATCGGCTCACCACCCAGATGATCCAGAATCGTGAGCGGCTTGGAGCCATCCAGGAGAACGAGCCGGCTTCGAAGCTGAATCCATCCTTCCTGCCCCTCATCGATCAGGTAGCTGTAGGAGGTATACCCCTTGAACTCGGGCACATGCTGCCCAATCTCACTGTCCAACCACTCCAGATCCTCCTCCAATGGTTCCAGCCATTCCGGCAGCTCGCCCTGATTCGACAAAGTCAGCGCAGGGGCGACGCTACGGTAAAGCCTTGAGAAGTAGCGATTCCAGGTCACATCGAAACTTGCTTTTGCCGAAGCATCCGACTGGTAGCCAATCGATGTCAGCTTGCCTGGCGGCGCCGCTAGTACATCCGCCAAGTGCGGATGCGAAGACAAGGGAACACCGCTCCCCAGTTCCTTCACCTGCACCGCTTTTTCGCTGACCGTCATCACCAGATATTCATCCAACAATCCAAACCCGATCGTCAGCGTTCGCCCTTCCAGCAACTCCTGCAGTTTCTCGAAAATCACTTCCTGCTGGTCTGTCCCAGAAGGAATCAGATCCCAGGGCACCACTTCAGCGCTCAACTGAAGCACCAATCGAGTCCCCCGTTCGTCTTCGATCCGCTGGAATGCGTCGGTCACCTGATTCAACCCAGGGATGTTCCCGATCCCAAGCAGCACGATCCCCTGCAGCTGATCAAGCAACCCGAGAGCTCGATTCTGATCTGCGATTTTCCAACCCACCACCAGCGTTGGAACTGGGATCGTGTCGATGCGTGTTTTGTCGAGGTTCTCAAACCACTTCATCAACATCTCCGGGTTGCCCGATCCAAGCGATTCGGTCATCTCGGACATCAGCTTGTTGTATTCCAATAAAAACCCATCCATCCGACTGTCGGCGAACCAAAACATCTCTTCGGTTGCCATCTCCTGAAGCAGCGCGAGGAGGTCCTGAACCAGCGGCACCCGCATCATGGTGCGAACCTGAGCCGCCTGACCACCTGCCTTCTTCCACTCCTGCTCCAATCCTGCATTCCATCGCTGGACAGCTGGATGAGCCAAAATCTCTTGGATCGGCTCACTCTGCACCACCTGATCCCACTGCTGCCTCAGGTTCAGCAAACTTCCGTAAAAAGCGGCGTCCTGAGGTGCTAACTGCAGCGACTTGGGTAAATGATCCGGCAATTGCTGAGCGATCGCCGCACCTGCATGCCCGACCAGCAAGAGTATCGTCGTAAGTATCGTTCGGTGCATTCCCTCGACTCCCATCATGCTTTTTTTCCTGCTGGTGATCCCTTCACGTCGCAAGCCGTTCCTATCCCCAGCCTAACGGCTAGCTTTCGTCAACGTTTGGCCATCTGCCTCCTGAGTCAACCTTTGCAACTCTTCAAAGGCTCAGCCCACTTTTTCTCCAGATACCGATTCCAGGCAAACGGCTGAATCGGCTTGCCTGTCACTCCTTCCACCAGTTGGGACGAGGTCAAACAGCGCCCCTTGGGAAAGACGTGACTGCGAAACCATTCGATCAATAGGCCAAAATCTTGCTTTTCCAATATCTTTTCCATCGGTCCCAGCGAGCTTTCGATCGCCTCCAGCCATTGCGCAGCGATCAAGTTTCCTAAAGCGTAGGTCGGAAAGTAACCAAAAAGTCCAGCGCTCCAATGGATATCCTGCAATACTCCTTCGCCATCGTGAGCGGGGGTGACACCCAGGTACCGCGCGTACGCATCATTCCACGCCGCCGGGAGATCCTCGACGCTCAACTGCCCCTCGATCAGCTTCGACTCCAACTCCATGCGCAGCGCAATATGCAGATTGTACGTCGTCTCATCCGCCTCCACGCGAATACAACTTGGTTCCACCCGATTGACTTCCAGCGTTAGTTCACCAGGATCGGCCGACTGAAACTCCGGTGGCAACCAGTCCCGCATCTCAGGAAAGACACCGTGCCAAAAACCCTCACTTCGCCCAACAACATTCTCCCAGAACCGCGACAGCGATTCATGGATTCCCAGGGAGGTAGCCGAGCCGGCTGGTAAGCCATGCCATTTCGTCGACAACCCCTGCTCATAAATGCCATGCCCCGCTTCGTGCAATGTCGAATAGAAGGCAGACGTCCAGTCTTGGAGGTCGTATCGAGTCAAGATGCGATGATCGTCTGGCCCCAGAGTGGTGCAAAAAGGATGACTGGTTTCATCCAGCCTGCCACGATGGAAATCAAACCCGATGTGATTGGCGATCCAATGATTCAAAGCACGCTGGCGATCGATTCCCACCCCGAACGTCGACCACTTTCGGGACCTCTCTTTGGTCGCCTCCGCCAACGGATCGATCTTCCCGCTCCAATAGCTCTGCAACCGATAGAAAAGCTGACCCAACTGCTCCGCATCCGCTCCTTCTTCAAACAAATCGAGAAGCGCCCCATACCGACTCATTCCCTCGACCCGTCTTAGATCCGCCTCCTCCTTCTTCAGCTCAACAATCTCCGACAAGATCGGAAGAAAGCTTCTGCAGTCCTTCTGCTCCTTCGCCTCCCCCCAAGCTCGCTGCCCCATGGTTGTCGCCTTCGCCATTGCACCAACCAACGACTCGGGCAATCGCACCGCCTTCTGATAATCCTCTCGAATGCGCGACAATGAACCTGCAGGAATTGCGTCGTCCAGATGCCCCCGCGACTCCGCCTCCTGCAGCTCATCCAACCAATCGACCACACGTCGATCAATGCGCCGTCGATGAACAAGAACGCTGAGATCCGCAATCTGCTGAGCACGATGCTCCGCGCCGCCACTGGGCATCCCCGTTCGCTCATCCCACTCCAGGAGCGCTAGCGTACTCGACCAACGAGCCGTTTCGTGAAAGTAGTCGATCAACGTAGCCAGAGCGCCTGAAGCTTCCATCACCATGACCTCCAGGAGACACGTTCCATCCTCGCTTGTCAGTGTCCTCGATTTCCCCGTGATCGCCAAGGAGAGAGCCGCAGGGCGTTGGTCCCGAAAGACTAACGTATCGGGGCAAGTCCGGCTCTTCGAATCCAACGCAGCCACGCGGTGGATGGCTGCGCAATAGACCCAACCGGCCCATCCACCATCTGGCGATTGCTGGCTACCGCAAGCGTGGCCAAAGAGGCCCTGTAGCCACGGCGGCCACGCGGTGGAAGTTTGCGCAATGCGTCCCATTAGCCCATCCACCATCTGGCGATTGCTGGCTACGGGAGGGATGGTTTCGACCGCAGGCAAGGATCGCTCGCCTCAGAAATCCCCACGCGCCTTCTCAACACCTCTTGACTGGCGTAGCGGGGAATGCGAACTACGCCGATACATCGCCTGAGACTGCCATCTCTTTATCTCTCAGCAACCCACCAGCTCCACACGGCTCCCCTGCCCTGACTTGTGGAAGCGAATCTGTGTGGGAATGCTTCTCTGTAATTCCTCCACATGCGAGATCACACCGACAACTCGCCCATGCTTGCTCAGCATCTGCAAGGCCTTAATCGCCGCTTCCAGCGATTCCATATCCAGCGTCCCGAATCCTTCATCAATGAAGATCGTTTCCAACGACCGGCCACCGTGATGCGCCGAGGCGGTCTCTGCGAGCGCCAGTGAGACGGCCAACGAGGCAAGGAAGGTTTCACCGCCTGACAAAGTTCGCGCTGGACGCTCCGTACCCGTCTGCTGATCAATGACCGAAAACTCTAGCCCCTTCTGCCCGCCCCCCTTGGATCCCGCCTCCTGTCCCGCACGACGTAATTCATATCGACCTCCGGACATCTGGCGGAGCAACGTCGTCGCGTTCGTCTCCACGGACCCCATAACCGTCCCTAGAACCCAGGTGTGCAACGAGACGCGATCCGAACCGGTCACTTGCCCGGACACCATCTCATACAGTTCCTTGCCGATCTTGGCATTCTTTTCTTTTTCGGCGGCTTCGGCCAGGAAGGAAAGGAAACTAACTTGAAGCGCTTTCAGATTCTTTAGCGTCCCCAACGCGCTGCTCTGGTCTTGGTTGGCCGCCAGTAGCTGCTGCGCCAATCGTTCCCTCTCCATCTCCAGCGCTTCCAGCTCAGGCTCCTTCTGATCCCCGATCTGTCCAATCACTAGCATCCGCTGGCTCTCGTTTCGACTCGCATCCTCCTCGACTTGGCGACAATTCAACCGATTCGTTTCGATCCATTGCGGATCGCGATACGCACTGACAACCTCCGCTTCGCTCGCCATTCCGCTCGCCTGCAACACTTCCGCCCATATTCTTTCCGTCTCCTGAGCCGACTCGGTTAGCGTCGCCAATGCAGATTCCTTCGCCTCCACCTGTCCCTTGTCATTGTCGTGATTTTTACGGCAGATCTCGACCGCTTGGCTCTTCTCCTCGATCTGCTTGACCAATTCTGCGTTCTCACTTTCCTGCCGCACCAGCGCATCTTTCAGTTCCGAAGGATCCAGAACTTCGGGCATCTCCGCCAGTCTTGCCTTGGCCTCCTCAACGGCCTTTCGTTTTTCTTCGACACGAACCGTCATTTCCGCAATGGATTGCTTTTTCTGTTCGTACCTCTTTTGCTGCTTGCTCTTTTCCAGCTCCAGCTCCTCCAGCTGTTCGTCCGTCACAAGATCCCCGTCGACCGTGGCCCGTCGGGGATGTTGACGGCTGCCGCAGACGGCACACGGCTCGCCATCGATCAGGTTCTGCGCCAACCTGCCAGCCGCCTGCTTTTCAAAACAGAGCTGGGCTTCTTTCCATCGGGAATCGGCTTCCATTGCCAATCGTTCCAGCTTCTGAAGCTCGGCAACCAGTTTTTCGCCTTCACTTTCAGCACCCTGAAGAGCTGCATGAGCAGCTTGCACATCTTGCCGAGCCCTCTGAAGGCGCTGCCATTCTTCCTGGCGACTCCTCAGCCGCTCCCTAGCCTGCCCCAGGAGTTCCCTCCCTACTTCCAGTTGCTTCTTCCAAAGGGCAGAATCCTGGTTCGCTACCATCGCTTCGGAGAGAAGCTTCTCGGAGCCATCTCGCAGTTTCAGGAGTATCGCCAGCTCCTTTTTCACGACGGCAATCTTCTCCGACACCGCCGCGCGATCTTTCCACCGGCGGTAAGGCTCAGCCGCACGTTCCGCCGACTCGATCTCCTTGCGAATAGATTCCTGCTGGGTCAATTTGGTAGCAAGCACCTGCTTCTCCCGATCCAAGCCTTGGAGCTGAAGAAAGAGCTGCTTGAGGCTGCGATCCGCACCCAGCTTCTGATCGACTCTCTGCTTCTGATCGGCAAGCACCCGCAGTTGTTCATCCAATCTTTGCAATGACTGGGTGCTCTGTTGAAGCTCGATCTCCATCGCATCGAGAATTTCCTGATCGGTTTTTCCAACAGTCCAAGGATGAGCAGACAGGAGGGCAGCGCGTCGTCCTTGTTCCGCCTGGACCGATTCCCCGAGGCTTCTCGAAGTTTCTTTTGCAATCTGCGTGAATCGATCGTAAACCTCCGTCCCAAAAATCCTCTGCATCAACTCCTGACGTTCCTTGTGATCGGCAATCAACACATCGCGATATCGTCCCTGCGGAATGACCACCACCCGCCGGAACTGATCGGCGGTGAATCCAGTCAGCTCTTCGATCGTCGCATCGACTTCCTTCGTCCGACTCTTGAGCAGAGACCAGGTTCCGTCGCCCGGCTCTTTCGAGTCCTGCCACTGGAAGAGTTCGGCCGAGGCGGCGGTTTTGGTCATTCCGTCTCCTTTCAATTTAGCGCGGAGATACTCCGGATTTCGCTTCACCCGGTACCGCCTATGCCCCAATCGAAAGACCAATTCCACCGAGGTTTCCTGGCTTGGTTTAGCATGAGCACTTCTGAGGTCCGACCCTGTCCTTCCGTCCCGAAGCTCCTGCCCAGTCGTCTGGCCGTAAAGGCAGTAGCAAATGGCATCCAGCAAGGTTGTCTTGCCAGCGCCAATTGGACCGGCCATGACAAACAGTCCTGCCTTATTAAGTTTGGCAAAGTCGATTTCCTGGCGACTGGCAAATGGACCAAAACCTTCAATATTCAGCTGTTCAAATTTCATCGAGGATTTCCTTCCTGCTGCTGCGCGATCTCCATCCACTTTGTCGCAAGCCGCAGATGCTCCGACAAGTCTCGATCCTTGAAGCGTTCCCTCAGGAACTGCTCTACGTTCTGCGACGGCGGCACCCGCGGAGACTGCTCCGTCGGCTCACTTCCTGCCGTCCAGTCTGCCGGCTGCAAGGATCGCTGTAGATCCAGTTCCAGAAGAAAGGGATAAAGCTCTTTCAATCGCTCTCTCGCATGAAACGGAACCGTCAGATCCGTCAGCTCAATGCGAATCAGATCCTGATTTCGCCGTCCATCCTGATTCGCCAATTGGATCAGATCCTCTGCAGCCCCTTGTAGGGTTCGCATCCCCAGCTTTTGCGGCAGTTCCAGACGTTCGAAGGTCACCTTTCCTTCGCCATCCAGTTCTAACATCACGCAGAACTTCCTATGCGACTGCTCGGCAAACGAATACCGGCACAGCGATCCGCTGTACTGAATGCGATCCGTGCCAATCGAATGGGGTCGATGCAGATGCCCGAGCGCGGTGTAGCAAAAGCGATCGAACAGGTAGGATTCCACGGCACTCGATCCACCCACCGATATATCCCGCTCGGAATCCTCCGTAGCCTGACCACCTGCAGCGAACAGGTGCGCTACCAGTACGTGCCTATCGGTTCCGCTCATGTCGCAATTTCCGACCCTCGCCGCAATCGCCTCATGGTGCGTCCGAAGATCGGGTAGAGCGAGTGCCGCACGAACATCGGATGGAAGACTGTAGGGCATTAGATGAAATGCCACCTTGCCAAACCGATCCTCCAGATCGACGCGCATCGCTCCGTCATACGAGGTGCCAGCGACGAATACACCTGCCTGCCGCAGCAAGCCGGCACCAAACTGCAATCGCTCGCCACTATCGTGGTTTCCGGCAATCGCCAATACCGGTGCCACCTCACGCAAACGCATCAACGTTTGATCCAACAGCCCAATTGCATTCTCCGGCGGCACGCTGCGATCGTAAACATCCCCCGCGATCACAATCGCGTTAGGACGTTGATCTCGCGCAATCTCGATCAATTGCGTCAACGCGTACTCCTGGAGCTCAGATAGGTCCATCCCTCCTAGCATCCGCCCCAGATGCCAGTCCGCCGTGTGCAAAATCCGCATTCCCTAGTTTCCCTGGAGATCGAACCATTCCCTGTCGAACCATTGGCTTATTTTCTCCTCGGTCTGGACACCTTTGGTCACACTCGACGACTTTTTTTAGAAATCGGGCTCGACAGTCGCTTGGGAAATGAAGACCATTCGGCTCACGAACCTTCCTCCAAGCAATCAGGCCCCTTTGCACCGGGAGTTTCTCGGATGACATCGTTCAGGATCGCGATTTGCCTGATGTTGCTGGCGGTCGGCGGTTGTGCTCTTGGCACAAGTGTCTCCTCATCCGACCGGGAATCTTCCATCGAACGGGGTCCTGATGAGGCGGGGGCCGCCGCGGAACCGAAAGCCCAACAGATGCCACGCATCCGCCCCTGGGGCCGCACGCAGGAAAAAGGTTCCGGTCTAGCTCCTGAAGCGAGAGCCATCGAACGATCGCTCGGGTACCGGTAGAACGAGTATCCAGGGGTGCCGCGTCATAGCCTGTCTGCGACAGCTACGGGGTGAATGAGCAACTAGGTCGCGATCCTCCCGCTTGCGGTAGCTATCCGCCTGCGGTAGCCAGCAATCGCCAGATGGTGGATTGGCCAGTTGGTGGATTGAATCGATTGGTCGTCTTGCGAAGCACTCCACCGCGTGGCCGCGGTGACTACAGGGCCAGCTATGGCTACGGAGGTGTTCTGCGAGTCACTTCCTCCCTTCGATTTGTCTCGCCTTCCGCTCCGGGATGGTTCCGACTCTGCCGATCAGGTACACTTCAGCGATTCTGCAAACTTTTCCAGGCGGCTTGGTGAAGAAAGGGTAGCTCATGGCAGGCACTAGGGACAGTAGCCCCCGTCGAGTTGGGTATCGCTGGCACGGATGGCTTTTCTTGGGAGCTATCGCCGGACCATCGCACGCTCAGCAACTGCAATTTCCAATCGATGATGCAGGAAGCGTCGTGACAGCACTGGCTACCAGCAACCAACCTGTCGATGCGGTTCAACCCGCCGCCGCGACAGCACCCACGCCGTCCATTCCCAGCAGACTGCAGCTGCCTTCGTTCGCATGGGATTCCCAGAGGCTTCCCAAGCCAGATCAGGCCAAGGAAAGGGTTCAGCAGGCTGCATATCAACTGCAGCAGTACCTAAACCCAGAAAGCAATCCTCGAGGGGCTGATTGGCTGAAGTTCCTTCGGTGGGATGACCTGCTTAAGGAGATTCAGTCCGAGTCCCCATCGCCATCGCGACTGGATCAGTTCGCACTCCGCATGCGGCAAAACTACCAGGGATTGGAGTACGCTCCGTTCGTAAAACTTCGCGATGCACTTCAGCAGTTCTCGCGTGGACTGAGGTATGGCAGCGAGCCCGAGAAGTCGATCGAAACGCTCCAAAAGCAACTCGCTCCGCTCGCCGAAGCCCTTCAAAAGTCCCCCGAAGGCTCCGACATGGAGCGGCAGCGTGAAATCGGTCGCTTGACTCAGTTCCTCACCGAATCCAATCAAGCCGAACCGCTGGTAAGGAAGATTGAATCCATGTTTGGCGGTCCCAATGTTCGTCTCCTGGTCTCCGATGATTTTCTTCAGACGAAACTGAAGCGAGCGGTATCCGAGCCCAGTCCGGTTCAGGAAGTGATTCTTGGCACCCGAATTCAGGGGAATAGCATCACCGAAGGATCGGTCACACCGAAACTGATCCCCAACAGTCGCAACGCGACAATGGCACTTCAGCTATTGGCTCAGTTTGAAAGCGATAACCGAGGCATCAACCGAGGCGTTACGATTCTCACGAAGGGACACGCACCGATCTCGGCATCGGAAACGGTGCAGCTGCTAGACCATGGACTGGTGGCGATGAACGATGCCAGTGTCGATGCCGATTTGAATACGGATGTCACCGACATTCAGCATCGCCTGAAGATCGTGCGCAAGCTGGCGGCAAGGCAGGTTGCCAAGAAGCAGGATCTCGCCAACCAGATCGGCGAGCAGCGATTGGAGACGCGGTTACGGAAGCAATTCCACGAGCAATTGGTGGCACAGCTGACCAATGCGAATCAACGGCTAGGTTCGCTTCAGATACCCGCCCTCAATCGCCTGGGACTCGAAAAACCTAACCGGTCCAGCTGGACCAGCCAGGATTACTTGGCCCTCCGCTGGCTCGCAAGGCAACCTGGCCAATTGGCCGCCCCCAACGCATGCCCGATGGTAGTAGAGCCGCGTGGAGTAACGCTGCAAGTCCACCAGTCGGTCCTCCACAATTTGCTCGATCCTGTCCTGGCTGGCCGCATCATTCAAAACACCGACCTACCTGCCTTTGTCCAGCAAGCCGGTGGGAAGGTATCCGATCGACTTCAGAAGGAGTCACAGGAAGAGCCTTGGTCGATGTCGATGGCGTCGTATCATCCGGTGGAAATGGAGTTTGAGGATGGATTGATCCAGATTCGAATCCGCACCACCAACCAGAAAAAAGGGGACCAAAAGCTAGACCAACCTGCCGCCATCACTGCCGCGTACCGTCCTGTTGTAGCAAACAATACGCTGCAACTGGTTCGGGAGGGGGATGTGAAGGTGGAACTGTTCGGAGCCAGGGCTCGCGGGTTGGAGGCGACGACGACTCGCGCATTCCTCCAAGAGAAGTTTGACGAAGTCTTCCGCAATCCTCTGCTGGATCAGCCGATCAACCCCTTCGATCAGCTTCCGGAAGGTGCGCCCGATCTTCAACTGGTCTCGGTCGAGACGCAAGATGGTTGGCTCCAGGCCCGCGTCGAATAGCAACTCTTCCAGAAGAGCCCCATCCTTCTCGCTTGTACTAGCCACCATCGCCAGATGGTGGATTGGCTGAGTAGACGATTTGCGCAGCA
>JBILTR010000024.1:0-83815 GCA_044371425.1 Pirellulaceae bacterium
GCTTCTACAGAGGTTCATCGCAACTTGGTCCAGGCCAGGAGGGATGACATAAGGCAGCTTGTCGCCCTCCCCGCTCGTTCCTCGCGACCCTCCCAAGGGGAGGGTGAGATCGATGGATCAATCCATCAAGGTGAGGATGGAGTCTTTTCTCCCTTCACTCCCCGGGGCCTCTCGGCCCCGGCATGGGGTAGTGCCGCCCCTCCGGGGCTGGTGTGGTGGGTAAGCATCCGATGAGATAGCGCAATGACGATGGGCGGGGGAAAGTTTGGCCGTTCGCCGCGTTGCGCTAAAACGAAAAAGCCGTGCGACTCGCTTGGAAATCGCACGGCTTTCAGTTGCAGCAAAATATCCCGGGCGGGGGTCGAACCCACAACCTTCGGCTTCGGAGGCCGAGCGATCCGACATTGGAACCCAAGAAAAACAAGGCTTTTCCTGCGCTGGCGGGAACTGTTACACCAACTGTTACACCAACGGAATTTGCATTGCTGACGTTGCCGCCAAGTTGCGGTCGATGCTGACGCCTGAACAACTGGGATTGTTGGTTGCTGAACTGAGCAAACCGCCGGTCGTTCCTTCACGCTGTCGGCGGGGCAGAGCGACGCCGGGGGGGTAGCTAAATTGTGGCTATCGTTCTGGCTACGACCTATCGTCCCCCATTCCGTGTGCCAAGCCAAATTATCCAGGTTTTCAGGACTGGAAATTCAGCGTCTACCATGGTTAGGATTGTGGGGGATGGGGTGTAGTGGTTCACCCTGTAATAGGAACAAACTATTTCAGGATACCAAACTATGGTCAGAAAAAAGAAAAGGTATTGCAAGTGTGGGGAACTAACCGAGTCCTTCATGAAGCCTTGTCCCCACTGTGGATACACTTACTACGAAGACATCATTGGGACTATTGGAATATTTCTAATTGGTACCTTGGTTCTTGTGCTCATGGGGGAAAAAAATCTTTTTGGGGCCTGGGTAGCTATTATCTGCATTTTTCTCACTGTGGCCACGTTTTGGAAAATTAACGGATAGAGTTTCTGGGTCCTTCCTGCACCGATTACCCAGCCCTCCGCACTGAGGCAGCAAAGACCCGCGAAAGTTTACTTCATTGCCCATCGCGTTTGGCTACAATGCGCCCTTCGGTCGATAGTCAAATGCGAACATGCGGGGCGCACGATGGAACAACCCGAAATCGTCACTAGGTTCTGCCCGAAGTGCGGCGCCAAAGCGAAGGCAGCGAAGGAGAAATTCGAGACTCCCCAAGTCTGCCCGGGCTGCAAAGCGGCTGTCTTGTTTTGGAATTTGACTGAACAGGAAGTCGCGGCCGTTGCCGATGCAAAGAAACATCGGGCGATTCTTCCGTCCATGCCAGCGATGGTTTTGGCTGGCGTGGCTACGTTCCTAGCAGTCGTTGCGTTCCTGCTGTTCTTCGTCGGCAGTTTTGCGCTGCCGGTCGTTCTGTCGGTTCTGCTGTTCGTCGCTGGTTGCTATGCAATCGCGATTTTTCTGGGGCAGCAATACAAGATAAGCCAGCTATCGGCGGCAATTAAGGAACTGGACGCCGTCCTGGAGGAATCCCGAGCGAAACAAGCAGATGCAGCAATCAAGTTTGTCGGGCTGAAAGACAACTTCAGGCAGCTGGTAGACGAAGCCAACAATAGGGCAAAGGAGGCGGAAACATCCTTCCTTCAACAGACTGCTAGCAATAGCGAAGAGCACACTAGACGCCAGGCTGAGCTGGAGAGAGGCTACGTTGAACGCAATAAGGTTGCATTCGTCGCAACGCAATCCATCGCGAAGCGATACTTCGAGGAAGTCACTAAGAATCTAGTCGCGAAGATATCGCCCGACAATTTTTCCCAGAGCAGGGACAAATTCCTGAAAGCCGTCGAGCATTGCCGGCGCGTTGGGTACGACGTCAGCGATTCGGAAATCGCAGGCTTTCTGGCTGAACTCAAAACGGAATTTGAAACTGCCGTAAGGAAGCAGGCGGCACGGGAAGAGCAAGCGAAGATAAAGGAACGGATACGCGAAGAGCAGAAAGCGGAAGCCGAGTTTGAGAGGGAACGAAAGCGACTGGAGCAAGAACAGAAGCTGGTAGAAAGGCTGTTGCAGGAAGCTAGGGCAAAGGCGACCGCCGAAACATCCGCCCAAATCGAGGAACTGGAACGCCGATTGGCTGACGCACAAGACCGCCAGCGGTCGCTTTCGATGGCGCAGCAAACCAAGGCTGGAAACGTCTATGTTATTTCCAACATTGGAAGTTTTGGGGAAGACGTCTTCAAAATCGGGATGACGCGACGACTTGACCCGATGGACCGCGTCAGGGAATTAGGGGATGCTTCCGTCCCGTTCCCCTTCGACGTCCACATGATGATTTCCAGCGAAAATGCCCCAGCGTTGGAGAATTCATTGCATCGAGCGTTCAACGCCAAGCGGCTGAACAAAGTGAACTTCCGTAAGGAATTCTTCCGCGTTTCCATCGAGGAAATCAGGGGCATCGTTGAACAGTCGCAAGGCGTTGTCGAGTATGTCGCGACACCTGAGGCGCTGCAGTACCGAGAATCGATTTCGATGGACGAAGAGGAATTTGCGACGATATCCGAAGTCATGAAAGACGTCAGCGATGACGACGACGAATAGGTAGCGATTCAATTATCCCAGTCTATCGGGTAGCCGACTGATCCCCGGCGAACGATTCATGCGGGGCATGGTTTAACTTGCCGCCGCTCCCGCATGAATCGACCCGACCACCCAAGGCAAGTTCCAATGGCAGCCCCTTCTATTCCATGGCATGTTTGCGACGATTGCCTTGAACCATTGGCCAAGCGGATAGCATCCCAGGCAGGGGGCTATTCTGCATTCATACCTGGTCGAATCGTAGTATCCAACCTGCTGCAATGGTACGAATTCGATAGCGCAATCGAAGTTATAGCGGCTACTGTTTCAGTGCCCTACGCAAACAGAGTTAAGGCGAAGGTTTCTGCAGTGCTGAAAGCGGTACGGCAGGTAAATGGGATGGGTTTTCAGCTCTACCAAGAGGAACATGGACCACTGGAACACGATGGCCCAGCAGAATTAGAAGATGATATATGGACCAACGCAGCCTGGAATTATTCGGAAAAGTATTGGAGCTACCTAACGGACAACGATTACAGCCCACCCCCAGCGGTAAAAGCGATTGCCGACAGCTACCAAAAACTCCACACCCAAACAAAGAAACTAGCCAAGTATCTATTTATGGTTTCAACCAAGGTAAGGGCACAGGTAGACGCCGCCACTATGAACGCTCCGGCAACAACTCTGCAGACCTGTCTACACCGTCTACAGCATCTACAGACCTGGTTCAAACAGGTTGAGAATCCACAGCAACTAGTAGACGCAACGCAGGAAGGGGGGCACATCCTAGCGGTAATAGTTCGGGACCAGCATCTACCAGCAGAGGAACTACTACCAAGTGGTGCCAAGATCGTAGCCGACTACGTTTCCCAAGCGCTCGCAGACAGACGCAAAGCCAACCCGATGGAAACCGAAGGGATGGCCAAGTTCACCCAGAGGGCCCTGTGGGAACTGGTAGCCCTAAAGGGAACAGACAGGCAACGGCTACTGATGCATCCCCCTACCGAACTGGCAGCAGGCATTCTGGCACAAAGCACAGACTACAAGAGCAACTACCGCAGGCAGGGCATGCAGTTTTCCCTGCTGGCAGGGCAGATACTGGAGAAGCTGGAAGCAAGGCAGCGAATGGTACCGACGGATGGACAGCCTGATGCAGAGGCGCCTGCTTCAGGGAGGCGGAAAGGGAAATCAAGGGCAGGGGCGCCGGAAGCGAAAGAAAGCCGAGAGGAACGTAAGATTCGAGAGACATGGGGGACAGGCATCTATGGAACGCATGAAGACTGCGACGATAGACTTGGAATCGACCCTGGCACAACGAAAAAGACTCTTGATAGGTTGAGGCAGCGCGAAAAAAGGCGCCGACAAAAGACGGACGAAATGGACGAAATAATTTCGTCCGACATTGAGCAGGAAAAATAATCTTTGCGTGGCACCTGCAGTTTCGTTGGGTCAACGCTATTCAGAAAAGAAAAGTCAGGAATATCGCTGGACGAAATTCAATTTCGTCCAAACCTGCCAATAGAAATTCCCTCATCGAGCAGTCGCAACGGTTGCGATTGCTTTTCTTTGAAAGGGGAATGGTTCTATGGATGCTTTTCGGGCGCCGGTCGTCGAACCGGCAAGGTTGTTGGACGTCCAAGCAGTCGCTGGATTGCTTGGCGTATCTTGCCGCCATGTTTATCGGCTGGCGGATAGTGGGCGAATGCCCCGACCGCTGAAGCTTGGCGGGGCGGTTCGATGGGACCGCGACGAAATCCGCCGATGGATCGATGCAGGCTGTCCTGC
Source organism: Pirellulaceae bacterium (assembly GCA_044371425.1). Classification (GTDB taxonomy): domain Bacteria; phylum Planctomycetota; class Planctomycetia; order Pirellulales; family Pirellulaceae; genus JBEISR01. The sequence goes on from JBILTR010000024.1 coordinate 4,395, forward strand.
CGTCATTGAACGGAAGGGGGCCGGGCGATGATTCAACGAAGGTTCGATTTCTTCATCTTGGACGACCTGCAGCAGCAAGCCGAAGCAATGAAGCTGCAGGGCATGGAATCCGGGGCGCGGCACAATGCCGCTACGATTGCCGCCGGGCAAGTGGCATTCCTTCGGGCGTTGCTGTCTTCCACCTGCGGTTATTGCTCGATTGATGACGCAACCGCTGATCTGGCTAAACCGTTTCGGGACGGCGGGAAGTGGCGGGGAACGGTCGTTCGAGGGCTGGCCGTCGCAGGCATCATTGAACCCATTGGGGCGACCGCATCGATGCGACCATCGAGGCATCGGGGATTGCTGCACTGTTGGCGTCTGAAAGACCGCGACAAAGCAGCGAGGCGACTTGCAAGGCTGTTGGAGCGTTCCAGCAGCGCAATAGAAAACCCGCAAGCGGCGGCAACCGCTGCGGGCGATGAAATGGCAATTACACAACCCGAACAATTGAGGAATTCGAGCAATGCAACTATCTAGTAGCCTACCTGAAGATGATGGACTGAGCAAGATTTGGGACGATATCCAAGCCGCTGCCGATGCAGGGCCGCTTCCGCCAGGCGAGTACGTTTGCCGGATTGTATCGGGCGAACTCTGTTCGGCGCGAAGCACAGGGACGCCAGGCTACAAACTGACGTTTCAAGTCTTGGAAGGAGAGTTTGAGGGCCGCCGGTTGTGGCATGACAGTTGGCTGACCGAACGCGCCTTGAGCTACACCAAACGCGACCTATCAAAAATCGGTATTCGATCCTTCGAGCAGATGAAAGAACCGATTCCACCTGGCATTGTTTGCCGATGCAAGGTTGTCCTGCATTGCGACGATAACGGCATCGAGCGAAACCGCATTAGGTCATTTGAATTTGTGCGAATCGATAAGCTGCCGAAAGACCCGTTTGCCCCCCCAGAAGATTTTCCAGAGGGGGCCGGGCAATGACAACCAGCAATAGCGTAACCCCTCTTGGGTTTCGCATTGTTGGCGGTTGCAGGAACGTCCGGCGGTTGGTTGACTGGCCGTCGGCGTTTCTTGCATATTGCCAATGCGACCCCCAAGCAGAATTGGACGGCGAATCGTATCTTTCGGCGTTTCAGTTTGCCGTCGATTTCAAATACTACCTGGAGGCAAACCTTTCAACGCAAGGCTACAGAGGGTCAGCGTGGGCGTCTTGGTTGTGGCTGGACGTCGACCGCGAAGACCTGCAGCAGTCGCTAAATGACGCCAGGCGTTTGGTTGCTGGACTGTTGGACCGCTACAGGCTTGGCGATGAAGAGCTGTTGCGGTTCTTCAGCGGACGCAAGGGGTTCCATATCGGGTTGCCGACGTCGTTATGGGAACCATCGCCGTCGGTCGACTTCCCGAAGCAATGCCGAAAGCTTGCCGAAGCAATCTCGCTGCAATGCCAAGTCGCTGTTGATCTGAGCGTTTACGATCACGTTCGAGCGTTCCGGGCGCCCAACAGTCGACACCCCGAGACGGGGCGGCACAAGCGGTTTCTTGAGGCGGGCGAACTGATGCACCTGGCGTTGAAACGCATTCTGGAATTGGCCAGCGTTCCTAAGCCGTTTGAACTGCCGACCATGCCGGGGCGGAATACTTGCGCCGTCGACGATTGGAGTGCAGCAACGGCAGCGGTTGAGCATTCGCAAGGCGCGATGATGAAAGGTAGGTCGGCGGGCGACCGTCGGGTTTCGCTGAACCGTTCGACGCTCGATTTCATCCGCGAAGGTGCATCGAACGGGGAAAGGGCAACGAGGTTGTTCTCTGCGGCAGCAAATCTTGGCGAATATGGTTGCCCTTTCGACCTGGCGTTCGCGCTGTTGTCCGAAGCGGCATCGGACTCGGGATTGCCCCCCCGCGAAGTAAGGCGGCAGATAGAAAGCGGACTTGAGCACGGAGGGGCAAAGCAATGAGCAAATGCGAATTCATCCTGGCGTCTGACGCGATGGTTAAGTGGCGGGAAGAACTGCGAAGCGGAAAGCCGCCAACGTTCTTTCCGATTTCCGAAAATGCACCGCTTTCACGAATCGAGGTTGGGCCGAAGCTGATTACGTTGATTGGCGGCGCACCTGGAGCGGGCAAGACGGCTTTCGTCATGCAAAGCGTTGTCGACGCCTTGCGGCTGACGTCTGATTTGCAGGCGGTCGTCTGCAACGTTGAAATGACGCCGGAAGTCTTGCTGGAACGGCAACTGGCAAGGCTGTCGGGCATTCCGCTGGCATCAATCCGCTACCGTAGGGTTGCTGAAATGCCGCCTGAACGTATCGAACTGGGTTTGGCGACCATTGAAAAGATTGCCAACAGGTTGTGTTTCGTGAAGCCGCCTTTCGATTTGGGCAACATTGAAGCAACCGCTAACAAAATGACGGGGCAATCGGGAAGCGACCGGTTGCTGTTGGTCCTGGATTATCTACAGCGGATAAAGTCACCTGGCACCTATGCCGACAGACGCGGTTCGGTGGATTTCGCGATGAATGCCATTCGCGGGTATGCCGAGCAAGGTGCGGCTGTTTTGGTTGTTTCTTCGGTAGGACGCCAGAAAGACAGTCGAGGCCGTTCCAGCTATGACGCCGAATTCATCAATCTGGCGAGCTACAAAGAATCAGGCGAACTGGAATTCGGAGCGGATGACGCCTTCATTTTGGCGCCGTCGAAAGACCTACCAGGCGGACGAGTGCTAAAGCACCTGAAAGCTAGGCATGGTGAAACGCAAGACCTGGAATTGGAATTCGATGGCGCAACGCAGCAATTCAAGCCATACCCCGATGGAAGCGACAGCGGGGCATCGGACGATGAATTGAATGCAGCATGGTTGCGACATGCGCCGAATGGGGGCGAAGAATGGACCCCATAGAATCCAAGCCGCCAGCAATTCTGGAAGGAGCTGCGACGCTGCCGCCCATGAAGCCGAACAAGGCAACGTTGTCGGCATCGATCCAGAAAGACAATCGGAGAGCGAGCCAAGGCGACCGCAGGGGAGCAGGCGACCGATTCCGAATCCTGAATGATTTTGTTGATTGCTCGATGGCCGATCTGACGCGGGCCGAACTTGCTACCTGGATGATTCTGTATCGCGACACCAGAGATGGAATTGCTAGAGCGGCACAGTCGGACATTGCAACGCGGGCGGGGCTGTCGGAACGTGCAATCAGAAATGCAATAGGTAGTCTGGAGCAAGCCGGACTGCTGGAGGTTGTTTACCGTGGCGGGTTGAACCGTGGCGTTTCTCGCTACAAAGTCTTCCCCCAGCGGAAGCAGGCTTCCTGCTGACAGCGGAAGTTTTGCGACCGTAGCAGAGGAAGCAGGCTTCCGGCATCCCATAAGGGCATAAGCGGCACCCCGCTGATGGCTGACGCCTGGCGGGGGCCGCAAGACAAAGAACTGGCAGTCGGTACGGTTTGCCCTTCCGGGCTGTCGCTTCGCGGGCTGGCTGGTTTCTGGGGATTGCGATGGCGATTTGCTGGCTACCATCGACCGAAAGCAACGAATAGGATAGAGCCGCCGAAGCTAGGTCGACGGGCTGACAAGCCGGAATAACTCCCCGGTTGCTTCGGCATTTTTCATTTCGAGTTGTGCAATGAGGGTTGATTGCAATGGGAGCTATTTACAAGCAACGGATTACGCGACCGCTGCCAGAGAGGGCCGAAGTCAGAAACCAAAGCCGTAAGGCGACAGAAAAGGAGCTTCGACGCGATCCACAAAAGCCGATTGTCCAGGAAACCGTCGCGACTTGGCGCGATAGGTCGGGCAGGAAGAGGACTGCGGTTGTTGTTATCGCCAGTGATGGGTCGCAGCGGGTGCAGGTGAAGTCTGACACCTACTATGCCAAGTACCGCGACGCCAACAATCTGCTTCGGATTGTCCCAACTGGCTGTCGCGACCTGCAGGCGGCGCGGGTAAAGCTGGCGGAATTGATGCGAAACGCTGAAAAGGTGCAGGCCGGACTGCTGACGTCAGCGGACTGCCGAATCATCGAACACGCAGCAAAGCCGCTGGAAGAACATCTGCAAGCATATCTTGATGGGCTGGCCGTCGCAGGGGTTTCATCGCGACACCTGGCCGACCTGCGGCGATTGTCGGGGCGATTGATTGCTGATTGTGGGTTCCAGTCGCTTCGAGACATTGCGACCGAAGCCGTCGAAGGCTGGTTGCTGTCGCGATCCCGCGAAGGCATGGGAGCGCGGACGCGGAATACCTACCTGCAGTCGTTGCTTGGATTTTGCAACTGGTGCATCGAATCGGGGCGGCTGACGGAAAACCCCCTGAAGCGAATTAAGAAAGCCGACGAAGCTTTGGACCGTCGACGGCAACGGCGGGCATTGTCGGAAGCCGAGCTGCGGCGCTTGCTGTACGTTGCAAGGTGGCGACCGCTGGCCGAGCATGGACGATTGGCGGCACCTAATGGCCCCAATGAGAGGCCGACCGATCCGGCAAGCCGTAGAACGTGGCACCTGCAACCGCTGACGTTTGACGACCTGCCAGCGGCATTGGAGAGGGCAGCGGAGCGGCTGAAAGACAATCCTTCATTTGCTGCGGAACTGGACCGTAGGGGTTGGGAGCGGTCATTGATCTACAAAGTTGCCGTCCTTACTGGACTTCGGCGGGGGGAAATCGAATCGCTGACGGTTGCGCACCTCCAATTGGATGCACCGACGCCGTTCGTGCGATTGCGACCCGCTGACGCGAAGAACAGGCAAGCCGCCGAAATCCCGTTGCGGGCTGACCTAGTGGATGATTTGCGGGCGTGGCTGGATGCAATGCGGAAGCAATCCGGCACACCAGTAAGAAAGCTGCGACGACCTGCTGAGCTGCCGCCAGCGGCGTCACTGTTTGCCGTCCCGAAGCAACTGGTTAAGTCGTTGGACCGCGACCTGGCGGCAGCGGGCATCGCGAAGGTAGACGAACGGGGCCGCACCGTCGACATTCACGCTCTTCGGCATTCGTTCGGCACCCTGCTATCTACCAGTGGCGTTGCGCCCCGAACCGCCCAACAGGCGATGCGGCATTCCGAAATCAATCTGACGATGGAAGTCTACACCGACCCGCGACTGTTGGACGTCGCTGGAGCAATCGAAGCGCTGCCGACTCTGTCGATTTCTGAACGTCCCGAATTCATCGCCAACGGGGCGACTGGAACCGACGATCACCCGCGAACTGTTACACCAACTGTTGCACCTGCTGCAGTCTTTGAGAGTCAAAACCTGGCATTTCGTAGCAATTTGGGGGACTTTGGCGGCATCCCCCTAAAAAGCAAAAACCCCGCGAAATCCAAAGAAATCACGGGGTTTGGCGAGTATCCCGGGCGGGGGTCGAACCCACAACCTTCGGCTTCGGAGGCCGACACTCTATCCAATTGAGCTACCGGGACGTTGTCGTAGAAGTCCCTTCATTCTAGCCGCATGGATCAGTCCCGACAATGGAACGCAAATAGCCTCCCAATTCCCAATCGTAGCCATCCATCGCCAAATGGTGGATGGTTTTGAATGGAGGTGGTGCGTGGGTCTCCACCGCCTGGCGGCAGTGGCTACGAGAAGAGGGTGGCTAGAAGAGGCGGTGGCGACACCATGTGAATGGGACTTCCTACGCATTTTAGGAGGCGTTGGTGGCGCGACAGCGCTGGGAGATCGCTTCTAGATCGTCGGGATTGCCTACCAAAATCAGCACCTCCCCTAGCTCCAGCGTATGCGATCCGGGCGGCCTCAGGAGAATCGTCTGGTCGCGACCCAACACCGCCAGCACCAGGGTCCCGTGATGATGCCCCGTCAGCAATTGACCAATCGTCGTCGATCCTCCCTCCCCAAGCGACTCCATCCGCAGCTCATCAATCTGCAAATCGAGCGCATGCCAATCGATGCTCCGCCACTCCGCCAAAAGCGAATGCTTCAGCTTCTCATCATCACTGGGACGCAAAATCAACTGCGCCAACTTTTCGGCTCCGATTTGCGTCGGTGAGATCACATGCGACGCACCGACCTGCACCAGCTTGCGGATCGTCGCCGTCTGCTCGGCCCGCGCCAAAATCTCCATCCCGGGATTCAGGTCATGCGCGGTGATCGTTAGAAACACGTTGGCCGCATCGTCGGAGAGAACCGAGGCAAGCGTCGCCGCATGATCGATCCCAGCGCGCCGCAACACCTCCTCCTCGGCCGCATTCCCTTGCACGGTCGCCAGTCCCATGGCGCTGGCCTCGGCGATCCGCTGCGGATCGCGATCGATCACCACCAGCGTCTTGCCACTGGTCTGCAGCGCTGTGGCTAGCGTCTGACCCATCCGTCCAAACCCGCAAAGAATCACATGCTTGCGATACTGGCTGATCTTCTGTTCCATTTTCTGTAGCCCCAGGACTTGGCGAAGTTCTCCATCGATCAACCACTGAACGAAACCGCTGAGCGTGTAGGCTACCGAGGCATAGCCGAAGAGGATCGTCAGCATGGTGATGATCCGAAGCAGCGGCGAATCGATCGGCCGCACCTCCCCGTACCCGATCCCAAAAATCGTGATCACCACCATGTAGAGCGCGTCGGAAAACGACCAGCCGACCAGCATGTAGGCAAGGACGCTAAGTGCGACCACTAGGCCGGTGAAGCGCAGACCCATTCCGACGCGGCGCCAGGCGGGCTGTTCAGCTAGTCTCGCCGCCAGCCGCCAGAAAGGACGCCGGTCCCCCGGCTCAGGTCGTTCGCTCATCCCCTGATCACCCATCCCCCTTAGGCCGCTCCCTCTCCAGCGGCTCCAGCCACGCTCGCACACTCGCATCGGTCGGCATCCGCCAGTCGGCTCGAGGCGACAAGCTGATCGTTCCCACCTTGGGGCCATCGGGGACGCACGTCCGCTTGAACTGGTTGGCGAAAAACCGCTTCAGAAAAACCCTCAGCGTCTCTTCGATCTGCTGGTCGGAATAGGTCTGTGAAAACTCTGCCTGCGAAGCGAGGTAGAGCAGCTTTTCGGGGCCAGCTCCCGTTCGCACCAGATGGTAAAGAAAGAAGTCGTGCAGTTCGTAAGGCCCCACCGTCTTTTCGGTCTGCTGCGTGATCTGCTGGTTGGCACCCAGCGGCAGCAGTTCGGGGGAGATCGGCGTCTGGTCGATTGCATGCAACAGGGAGCGGGTTTCGCCATGGTACTGGTGATCGGCAAGGTAGCGGATCAGATCGCGCACCAGCGTCTTGGGGACCGACGCGTTCACGTTGTACATCGACATATGATCGCCGTTGTAGGTCGACCATCCGAGCGCCGATTCCGACAGGTCGCCTGTCCCCAGCACAAACCCACGGCTCATCAGCACCAGCGTCCGGACGCGCGCCTGCACATTCTCGAAGACCAGATCGCTGCGGCGGCTCTCCGGCACCTCGGTCAGCATCTGCTGAAATCCTTCCAGCGACAGCCCCTCCAGATCGATCCCCAGAGGATGGTGTCCTAGATTGCGAAACATCTCCATGCAGGTGGCGCGGATGTCGATTTCCTGAGCGGTGATCCCCAGCAGCTCCATCAGCCGCCTCGCTTGCTCCAGCGTTCGCTTGGAGGTGCCGAAGCCAGGGAGGGTGATGCCGACGATGCGCGTGACGGGCCATTCCATCTGGCGGCAGGTTTGCATGGCGACCAGCAGAGCCAGGGTGCTGTCGAGTCCCCCGGAGACGCCGATATGGACCGGCATTTTGGTGGGGAGCTGCGAGAGTCGTTTGGCGAGCGCGGCCGACTGGATACCGAGAATTTCCCGGCACCGTTCTTCGCGCACCTGAGGCTGTGTGGGGATGAAGGGTTGGCCGGAGATGGGGCGTCGGAGGCCGGAGGTGTGGGCGCGGGTGGCGAAGGGGATGCGCCGAAAGGGGGTATTGGCCAGTAGCTGTCGGCCATGATGAAAGGAACCTTGCCGCATCCGGTCGATCGCCAGTCGATCGAGATCGACGTCGGCGGTGGTCCAGCTGCCTTCCTCGGCTCGGTCCAGTCCATCGCCGACGCGGGGGGATTGGCTGAGCAGCGCACCATTTTCGGCGATCAGGCAGTGGCCTCCGAAGACCATATCGGTGGTCGATTCACCCGGCCCAGCGCTGGCGTAGACGTACGCCGCGCAGCAGCGGCCCGATTGGCTGGTGATCAGCTGGGTACGGTAAGCTGCCTTGCCGGCCAGTTCATTGCTGGCCGACAGATTCAACAGCACGTTGGCGCCCGCCATGCACTGCAGCGAACTGGGAGGAACCGGCACCCAGAGGTCTTCGCACAGTTCGATTCCAACAACCGCCGGCCCCGATTCAAAGAGCAGATCGATCCCCAGTGGTACGCTGCCGATCCCTTGGAGATCGATCGACTGGGGGAGGGTGCGATCGCCCGGATGGAACCATCGCGGTTCGTAGAATTCCTGGTAGCCCGGCAGGTACTGTTTGGGGACGATCCCCAGCAGCTTTCCCATCGAGAGGACGGCGGCGACGTTGTAGAGTTTCTGATCGATCGCCAGCGGCAGACCGACGACGACCAGACCGGGTCGATCTTTTCCGTCGTCGATCAGCCAGCGAAGGTTATCGAGCGATCGATCGAGCAGCGTGGGCTGATGGAAGAGGTCGCCGCAGGTATAGCCCGTCAGCGACAGTTCCTGGAAGACGACGATGTCGCTGCCCTGGAAGCGATCGAGCATCGAGAGGATGGCGGAGCGATTGGCATCGGGGTCGGCTACGGTGGTCGGTGCGCTGGCGGCGGTGACGCGAAGAAAGCCGTGCGGGTTCATCCGGCGGACCTCATGGTGCTGGCGGAAAAAGGGTGGAACATGCTCGGGTCGCCAGTCCGTTGCCCATTCAGTTGCAGTCCTGCCACACCGGGAATGGCCACTTGATCTTGGATCGCCGAGTTGGTTCCGATAAGCTTCGGCCGCCTGGCTGCTGGGGATGTGGCCTGGGGATGCAGGGTATTTTTCCTGTCGCAGGAGCGGCTCATGTCGGCCATCGTTCAAACCACCTTGCTGCTGGTTCTCTCCAACGTCTTCATGTTACTCGCCTGGTACGGGCATTTGAAGGACTTGGCCAGCAAGCCCTGGTACGTGGCGGCGCTGGTGAGCTGGGGGATTGCGCTACTGGAGTATTTGATCCAGGTGCCGGCCAACCGGATCGGATTTGGGCCGGGCGGGATGGATCTGGCGCAGCTGAAGATCCTGCAGGAGGTGATCACCCTGTTGGTGTTTGTGCCGTTTGCGATCCTTTACATGCGGATGCCGCTGAGGCTGGATTTCCTCTGGGCGGCATTGTGCATGTGCGGCGCGGTCTATTTTGTCTTTCGGCAGGGCATTGCGGATCGACCTTAGAGAGTCGAGCCTTTGGGTCAGTGGGGCCGCGAGATGCCGTGGACGTGAGCCCAGTAGTTGCCGATCGCCTTGGCGCCCGAGATGAAGCAGTGGCCGTTGGCTTGGCCGCTGAGCAGTTCCAGCGCGTCCATCGCAGGGGGGGCTGCGAGGATCAGGACGGGGCATCCTTGATGCGATTCACCCAGCAGCTTGACGATCTCCTGCCTGGGTCGCTGGAAGTCGACGTAGCGGATATCGAGTTGGTGTCGCAGTTTGGCGAAGTAGGAGAGGACGCCAGTGATCTGCGCGCAGTCGGGGCAGTAGTAAGGGAGTCCTGGTCCGTCGGGGAAATCTTCTTTGAGCAGGAAGAGCGTGTCGCGCTGCATGATGGGGTTTCCTGGAGTGGGTATCGAGGTGATGACGCCGGCCGTTTTGATTTTAAGGGAAGGAGTCGACCTTCAGGTAGCCACCATCGCAATCCTGGTAGCCACCATCGCAATCCTCGTAGCCACCATCGCGTTCCTCGTAGCCACCATCGCTCTCTTGGTAGCCACCATCGCCAGATGGTGGATGGGCCGGAATCGAGGTCGATCGAACAAATCCACCGCGTGGCCGCGTTGGCTACCTGGCGTTGGCCTGGACGATCCAGAAGCGACATCAACCGAAGAAATCCACCGCGTGGCCGCGATGGCTAGGTGACGGATTGGCTAGGTGAAGTTGGCTACAGACGAGTCCTTATCCCAGCAACCAGGATTGGGCGAGATAGACCAGCATGCCGGCTAGGTAGCCGAGGAGTGCCCACGGGGCGATTTTTTTGAGGTACCAAACGAAGTCGATATGCTCCAGTCCCATCGCAGCGACTCCAGCGGCCGAGCCGATGATGAGGCAGCTACCGCCGGTTCCGGCGCAGTAGGCCAGCAGCATCCAGAAGGGATGGTCGATCGGCATCGAATACATCTCCATGCCGGCCGCCACTAGCGGCACATTGTCGACGACGGCCGAGAGGAGTCCGATGATCACCGCGACCACTTCGCGGGAGGGGATGGTTTGATCGAGCCAGCGGGCGAGCTGGCCTAGGGTACCGATGGCGGATAGGGCGCCGACCGCCAGAAGGATCCCTAGGAAAAAGAGGACGCTCGACATATCGATCCGCTTGAGCACCGACAGCAGGCCGGTGCTGGTGCGTGTCGATTCGTCCTTGGTGTGGCTGATGAGTTCCGAGACGATCCAGAGGAGGCTGAGGCTGAGCATCATGCCCATGAAGGGCGGGAGATGGGTGTAGGTCTTAAAGACGGGGACGCTGACGAGGCCCAGAACTCCCAGAATCAGAAAGAGCTTTTGTTGCCAGGGTAGGATCGTCTTGTCGATATGCTGATGCTTGTGGGGAGAATCTTGCAGTGTGCCGGTCATGTTGCGGGAGATCAGCAGCAGCGGAACCAGCAAGCACGCGATGCTGGGGAGGAAAAGCTCCTTCATCACCTCGACCGCGCTGATTTTTCCTTTGATCCAGAGCATCGTTGTCGTGACGTCGCCGATCACCGTCCAGGCACCGCCTGCGTTGGCGGCGATGACCACCATGCCGGCGAAGAAGAGTCGCTTCTGGCGATCGTGGATCAGTTTGCGAAGGAGCGACACCATGACGATGGTGGTGGTCAGGTTGTCGAGGACGGCGGAAAGGAAGAAGGCCAGCCAGCAGAGGATCCACAGTAGCGTCGATTCCTTTCTGGCTTGGATGCGCGAGGTGATCAGTTCAAACCCTTCGTGGGCATCGACTAGCTCCACGATCGTCATAGCGCCGATCAGGAAGAAGAGGATGCCGGCGATTTCTCCCGTGAGGTGAAGGAGCTGGCCATCGACTAGGTAGTGCTGTGACAGCGAGGCGTTGCCGTGGTGGTCGGCATGGTCGGCTGAACCCTGTTCGTGGACGGAGCCGGCTGATTCGCCGGTGCGCTGTTCCAGCTGAAACCATTCCGGGACGCGATTGTCAGGGAGCAGATTTCGGACGTCGATGGCGTAGAGCGACCAGCAGACGACGCCGATGAAGAGAGCCGTTGCGGCTTTGTTGATGTGCAGTTTGTGTTCGAACGCGATCGCCAGGTAGCCGAGGACAAAAATCAGGAGAATGATCGGGAGCATTGTGGGCTTATCCACGGAGGAAGCGGTGGGAGTCAATCGCTCGGGCCACCAGCACCAATCGTCCTTAAAAAACATTTTCAAGGCCGACGCGGTTTTCCGCTCGAACGTCATCTTACCAGTGAAAGCCGGCGGTTCGGCAGGGGCATTGGGGCGAGAGGGAGTGGGGGGAAGGACGGGAGTCGGTATACTCGAAGGAAACCCTGGTAGAGGTTCGTCCCCTGGTTGAAGGGGCGGCAGGGTGCAATTTCGATCATCAGCAGAGGACGAGGTGGCTGTGGACGCAAAGATCATGCTGTTGCCGGGGGACGGCATTGGCCCGGAGGTGGTGGGGGAAGCCGAGCGGGTGTTGGAGCGGGTGGCGAAGAAGTTTTCGCATACCTTTCACTTCACCTCGGGGTTGATCGGCGGTTGCGCGATGGATGCTACCGGCGACCCGTTGCCTCAGGCGACCATCGACGCGTGTCGCGCCAGCGATGCCATGCTGCTGGGAGCGGTGGGTGGTCCCAAGTGGGATGATCCGAATGCCAAGACGCGGCCCGAAGCGGGGCTACTGAAGCTGAGGAAGGAGTTTCAGCTGTATGCCAATTTGCGACCGATCGTGACCTTTCCCGAGCTGATCGATGCATCGCCGCTGAAGCGGCATGTGGTGGAAGGGACGGACATTCTTTTTTTCCGGGAGTTGACTGGAGGGATTTACTTTGGTCCGGCGGGTCTAGAAAAGCTGCCGGAGGGAGGGGAGCGGGCGCATAGCACGGCGGTCTACACGACCGGAGAGATTGAGCGGATTGTGCGTATGGCAGCGCAAGCGGCGCGACTGCGACGCGGGAAGCTGACGATGGTCGACAAGGCCAACGTGCTGGAGGTCAGTCGGTTGTGGCGGCGCGTGTCGCAGCGCATTGTCAGCGAAGAGTTTTCCGATCTGGCCTACGACGTCGTGCTGGTCGATTCGATGGCGATGCATCTGATCAGTCGTCCGACGACTTTTGACGTGGTGGTGACCAGCAATCTCTTCGGCGACATTCTGACCGATGAGGCATCGATGCTGCCCGGTTCGCTGGGGATGCTTCCCAGTGCATCGCTTGGGGATCGCGGTCCGGGGTTGTTTGAGCCGATTCATGGATCGGCGCCGGATATCGCCGGCAAGGGGATCGCCAATCCGCTGGCGACGATCCTCGCCGCAGCGATGCTGCTACGGCATGGGCTGAGGTTGGAGAAGGAGGCTGGGGCGGTGGAGTCGGCGGTGAGGAAGGTGCTGGCCGATGGGCATCGCACGGCCGATCTGGTCGGTGCGGGCCAGCCGAGTCTTTCGACGCGAGCGATGGCGGACCAGGTGCTGGAGGCGATGTGAGTCGACGGAAAGCGGGTCGCAAAGAGGTCGGCGTGCCAGAGACTCCATCCGCGATCTCGATGGCAGGCACTCCCACGACGGATCCCTTGCCGGGCAGTCGGGATCGGTTTCAGCATTCCTGTCCGCTCTGCAGTCTGCATTGCCAGCGGAGCGACTGGATCGCCAGCTGTCCGATCGCAGGACGGTTCGATCCCGCGAGCGAAGGGGATGCCTTTTCCAAGAGTTTGGCGACCGAGGGAGTTCGGGCGTGGGTGTCCGGGGTGGAGAGACCGCTGGAAGAGGCGATTCGACTTTGGCAGCGATGGTGGGAGGGGAGTCGATCGCGAGCGATTGGTGGTGTGCCTGCCGATGTGCAAGCGACTCGGGCGCTGGTGCGGTTGGCCGAGCGGAGTGATGCGATCTGGGATCTGTGGGCCAGTGAGGCGACTTGGTCGGCGATCGAAGGATTGCAGAGGGATGGCGCGACGCTGACGACGTTCACCGAGGTGCGTCGTTACTGCCAGCAAATTTGGATTGTGGGGGATGATCGGTTGCTGGATCGTTACCCGATGTTGCCCGAGCATCTGAGGCCGGAGGGGGAAGCGGCATCGTCGACCGATCGCCGGCAGGGGGTTCCCGAGACGCGGCTATTGGGTTGCTGGAGTCGTCGGGCGAAGGAGCGATTTGAGGGGGCGGGGCATCAGGTGGTGCTGTGGGAGAGTGAGCTGGAGCGGTTGCCACATGGACTGCTAGCGCTGCGCCAGGACCGGTTGGCTCAGCCGACGCTGAAGGCTCGTGCGACCCACGGCGCGGTGGTGGTCGATCCAGATCTGTTGGATGTGTCGATGGTGGGGGTGTGGTTGGAGCAATGGCGTCAGTGGTGCAGTCTGTCCCCTGAGACCGATCGTTGGTCGATGGTGCTGTTGCGTGGTGTCGGTGCGGGGGATCGCGAGGTTTCCGTTTGGACGACTGGGTATCCCGGGCGCGTGAGGTTTGAGGAAGGGGGGATCGACTACGATCCTCAGCGGTGGTCGATGGAGCGATGGATCGATCCAGCGCGAGTGGAGTCGCTGTTGTGGGTGGAGGGATCGCAGGCAGGGTTGGGTACCGATGCGTCCCATCCGATCGACCGATTTCCGGCGGATCGACTGGCGGTTGCGGTTGCCAATCCGACTGACGCGATGAGGGCGGGGGCAAGATTTTGTTTTCAGGTGGTGCCCAGTGGCTGGCGCGGTAGGGTTTGGCGGATGCGAGCCGATGGGGCGTCGATCGATGCGGTGGGACCTTGGTTGCCCTTGGCGACGGAGGGATGGGTGGATGACGGGTCGCTTGCATCTCTTGCCGAGCGGCTTGTGCGGGGTTGTCGGTAGTTGGAGAGTCTCTTCATTCTCGTTGCGCCGACGTCCGATAGCCAACGCAGCCACGCGGTGGATTTCTTCGGTTGATTTCACTTCTGGATCGTCTAGGCCAACGTCAGGTAGCCACCGCGGCCACGCGGTGGATTTCTTGGGTTGGGGTCACTTCTGGATCGTCCAGGCCAACGTCAGGTAGCCACCGCGGCCACGCGGTGGATTTCTTGGGTTGGGGTCACTTCTGGATCGTCCACCATCTGGCGATGGAGAGAGCATGAAGATCGATACCTTTGGATCGGACTGTTTATTTCTTTTTCGGCCAGAGGATGGCGGCCAGCGCGATGCCGCCCAGGCCCGCTGCGATCAGCCCGTACTTGGTCATCTGTTCGACGTAGTACTTGGCGTTTAGCTGGGCTTCCATGAAGGGGGGAAGTCTCCGGTTGCCGAGAGCTGAGTCTTGGAGGTTGCGGTAGAAATTCCAGGTGTCTCCCACAGGCATGCTATCGATCATCTCCTCACCAGCCTTGATCTCATCGGCCACCGTGAAGCGCAGATCGAGTTGTCTGTACCAATAGCCGTAGTAGGAGACGTTGTAGAGGCAAAAAGCGAGCAAACCGAGGGCGAGGGCCGCGATGACGCCTTGCACCGGGTTCCAGGCTTGAGGGGACCGGTCGGAGAGGCGGCGGTTGGAGCGTGGGGAGTTGGAGGTGGAATCGGCGGCCTGGAGTTGGGCGAAGCCTCGAAGTGTGGGGACGGCAACGGTTTTTCCACACGAGCACTCGATCGACTGTCCGGCTTGGCTTTTACTGACCAGGAGGGACTGACCGCATGGGCAGGGAAGAAGGTATTCGGAGCTCATGGAATCCCTCGCAGTGTGGCGCTCGAAGCCGAGCCAGCCGATTCGGTAAAACTGGCGATTCTAGAGGACAAACTCTGGACCATGTCATTTCCAAGGGTAAAATTTGGCGTGACAAATTCCCGTTGGCTCCTTGTGGTTACGAACGGTTGGCCGATGCGGTTGGCCCAGAAGGGTGTTGGATCGGAAGTCGGTCTGGTAGCCCGAGAGGAAAGCGGACGAGGTCTTCCGAGTGGATCACGCGGGGGAGCCGAGGTTTGTCCATGGTCATTTTTTGGAAGGTGGGTGGTTGGTAGCTGGAGGTTGCTGCCACTTGCTGGTTCGAGCAGACGGGTAGATCGAGCGACCTGAAATCCAGGCGAGGCACCAGTGGGTGCGATGGGTTGGACATAACCCTTTCTGTAGGCGCTCGAGACGGTTTGCTGAGCTGGCGACGCTTCGAATCGACGATGGGATCGCGCCGGGAAGCACGATCTTGGAGGTTCGGTCCGGGGGGCTATGAGATACCAGAAATCGACACCGGAGGCTCAACAGAGGCCTCGTCAACGGCGGTCGGTGGAATATGGGATCTCCGGGAGATGACCGAATGCCGGCGAGTCCTTGTGATGAGGGCTGGTCGAGGTGGGTTTGGGGGATTTCTCCGAAGGGGGAATTTTTTCAGGCCACTGATTGGGGTGCGTCTTGCCATGGGATGTTGGCAAGGGGGCCGAAGGAGCCTGGTGGTCGGAAGCCTGACGGCATTGAGTGTTCCGGGGATGGTTGCTTTGAGCAGCGGATTCTGGGGGCGAGATGCTTGGGTGGAGGTTGTGGGTCTGCAGGCGATGGATGTGTCGGATCTTGATGGTGGGATGCCGAGGATACCCATGGTTGTTGGGCTGGCGGCATTGCAATCGGAGAGACTGGTAGGCTTTGCCTAGATTTCGGACTGTTTCCTCAAATTTTGAAGACGGCACCGAGACTCTTGAGTCGTGGTGTGGCTTTCGGGGCGAAAAATCCAAATGGCGATGGAATTTTGAATTACGATAGGTCGGGATCCGGCTGGTTGGTTGGGGAGAACCTCAAGGCGACCGGGCTGAATGGACGAATTTTGCAAGCCAACTGGAGTTTCTAGCTCAGGGGAATGGTTCCGGAGAGAGACACGCAGTGAAGGTGGGTAGCAGATTCCAGCGAGTTGGCTTGGTTTGAGCCATTGGCTCAGTGAGTTTGTCGCTGGTCTGTTTGTTGCCGGGAGTTTGCGGACCGTGGCGGGTGCGACGTTCTGGAGGGGGCAGGCCTCTTGCAGGATGGTGCAAAAAGGGATGATTTGAAGCAGCAGGAACGAGTCGGTGGTTTTCCAGTGCTAAGATTGGAAACGCCTGGGGCCTGTCGGGAGCGGCAACAATCGCTCTGGCGATGGGTTGGCAGGTCCAAGCCCGGATCGCTCCTGATTTTGACAACTAGCATGCTGGGAGGAGGTTGGCCTTGTTTGATCCGTTGATGGACGAGTTTGAAGATGACTCGCCGCGCAGCCCCGAGGATCTGGTTGGGTTTCATGGCCTTGCTTTGGAAGAGGAAGGAGACGACCTGGGGGACGGTGTCCCGGCCGATGTCGCAGCAGGCGAGGAGTCGATCCAGCTGGAGAGCGACGAGGATCTGCTGGGAGATATCGACGAAACTGATACTTGGTCGGACGACCCGGTTCGGATGTACCTGACGCAGATGGGAGAGATCCCGCTGCTGACGCGGCAAGAGGAAATCCGCCTAGCCAAGACGATCGAAGTGACGCGGAGGCGTTTCCGCACCAAGTTGCTGGAATGCGACTATGTAGCGCAGTATGCCTTCAAGGTATTGCGTCGCGTGCAGTCGGGAGAGTTGCCTTTCGATCGAACGGTCCAGGTGTCGGTGACCGACAAGCTGGAAAAAGACCAGATCATGGGGAGGTTGCCAGGGAACCTCAAGACGATCGATTCGTTGCTGAAGCGAAATCGACGGGATTACTGCATCGCATTGAGTCGTCGGCAAGCCAAGGGACGGCGCCAGGATGCCTGGCAGTCTTTGGCGAGGCGTCGCCGCAAAGCGGTTCGTCTGATTGAAGAACTGGGTCTTCGGACGCAGAGAATCGAGCAGATGATTGGGTTGTTGGAGCGGTTCAGTCGGCGGATCGATGAGATTCGGGACGATTTGAGCAAGCTGTCCAGCGAGCAGGTGGCGCCGTCGCAGATTGCCGAGCTGAAGCGGGAGTACCGCCAGATTCTGATCGCTTGCCAGGAGACGCCAACGTCGCTTCGCGAGCGGGTGCAGATGGTCAAGCGGGTGTATACCCAGTATCAGCAGGCAAAGAAGCAATTGAGCGAAGGGAACCTTCGACTGGTGGTTTCGATCGCCAAGAAGTATCGCAATCGAGGGCTGAGCTTTCTGGATTTGATCCAGGAAGGGAATGCTGGTTTGATGCGAGCGGTCGATAAGTTCGAGTATCGCCGAGGCTTCAAGTTCTGCACGTATGCCACGTGGTGGATTCGCCAGGCGATCACCCGCGCGGTGGCCGATCAGAGTCGAACGATTCGGATCCCGGTGCACATGGTGGAAACCATGTCGCGGGTCCGCAATGTTTCGCGGCAACTGCTGCAGGAACTGGGGCGTGAGCCGACGTTGGAAGAGACGGCAAGGCGAGCTCAGACGACCATCGAAGAAGCGCGACGGGTGTTGGCGATGAGCCGCTATCCGATTTCGCTCGATCGCCCAGTGGGCAACAGCGAAGACAGCCAGTTCGGCGACTTGCTTCCTGACGGGACGGCGGAGAGCCCAGCGATTGGTGCGGGGCAGGAGATGTTGCGGGACCGCATCAACCGCGTGCTCAAGACACTCAGCTACCGCGAACGGGAGATCATCAAGTTGCGTTATGGACTTGGGGATGGTTACAGCTACACGCTGGAAGAGGTGGGGCACATCTTCAAGGTGACGCGCGAGCGAATTCGGCAGATTGAGGCGAAGGCGGTTCGCAAGTTGCAGCAGCCCAGCCGAAGCCAGGATCTGGTTGGATTCCTCGACTAAACCTAGCAAATCTGGTCTCCATCGACACAGATCGTCATGACCAAAGGCTTCCTGGTTCTCCAGGAAGCCTTTTTTTATTGCGATTTCGGCAAGCGTTGGTCGTTCCTCTCCTGCCCCTGCCTTACCGCCCGTAGCCACCCTCGCCAGAGGGTGGACGATTCAGACGCGAGGCCCGCCGAAACAATCGACCGCATCCTAGTAGGCACCGTCGCCAGAGGGTGGATCATCGACGCTATGCTTCAAATAGGACATCCAGCGCCTGGTGGCGGTGGTTAGAGGCCGAAGGGGGAAAGGAAAGGGGACAGGATGAGTGGTAGGCTGCATCCACTGGAGGAAGGATGGAAGATTCACCAGCAGGGGAGGGTGGTGGAGGCAGAGCAGATCTACCGTGGGGTGCTGGATGCGAATCCACGCGATCCTGCGGCGTGGTGTTACCTAGGGATCGCCCTGCATGATCGGAAGCAATACCACGCTGCGGTCGAGGCGTATCGGAAGGCGATTCAGCTGAAGCCTGAATTCCCGATTGCCTGGAACAATCTCGGGAATAGCCTTCGGTATCTGATGGAAGTCGATCAGGCGGATCAGGCTTTCTTGAGGGCGATTGCTTTGCAGCCCGGGTACGCCAACGCGTATCGAAATCGTGGCACGCTGCATATCTGGAACGGCAACCTCGAGTTAGCGAGGGAGAGTTTTCAGGAGGCGTTGCGATGCAAGCCGGAGGATCCTGAGCTGCATCGCAACCAGGGAATCCTTCATTTGCTGAAGGGGGAGTATGCGCAGGGATGGGAGGAGTACGCGTGGCGCTGGCAATGCAGCGATATGCGTCGCCCGGCCTACCAGCAGCCCTTGTGGAAGGGAGCCAATCTGGAGGGCAAGACGTTGCTGCTTTACGCCGAGCAGGGGTTGGGGGACTGCATTCATTTCCTGCGTTACGCCGATGTGGCGCGCCAGCAGGGAGCTAAGGTACTGGTTCATGGCCCCGCGCGGCTGACACCCCTGCTTTCGAACTATCCGGGTGCCGATCAGTGGATACCGCAGTCGACGGAGGTGGAGTTGCCATTTGACCTGCAGGGATCGCTGATCGATGCCGCGCACTGGACTGGATGTCGATTGGGGGCGATTCCGTCGGCCGAGCGAACAATCGTGGCACCGCTTGGCGCGGCGAGGTATTGGAAGGAGTGGTTTGAGCACCGGTTTCCTCAAGGGTTTCGCGTGGGGTTGATGTGGCAGGGGAGTCGCGAGAATCAGGCCGATCCATTTCGGTCGTTTCCACTAAAGGAGCTGCTGCCACTAGCCTCGGTGAAAAACGTTCATTGGTTCAGCCTGCAGATGGGGGATGGGGTGGAGCAGCTAGTGGATTGGCAGGCCGCTACTCCGCTGCATCCGTTGCCAGCCGATGCGGACAAAGCCCGAGGAGCGTTTGTCGACACGGCGGGGATCCTGGAGCAGCTGGACTTGATGGTGACATGCGATTCTTCGCTGGGGCATTTGGCCGCATCGATGGGAATTCCCACCTGGATCCTGCTTGGCTATGTGCCCGATTGGAGATGGATGCTGGGTCGCGACGATAGTCCGTGGTACCCGACGGTGAGGCTGTTTCGCCAGGAGCGATTGGGGCACTGGGCCAGCGCAGTACGGAACCTAAAAGGGGCATTGGAGGCGAAAGTCCAGCGGGGAGTGAGTAAAGCTGGAGGCGACTGATATTCCAACGAAGGTTAGAATGTTCTGCTGCGTCTTTTCGCGTAGCCATCCGTGTCAGGTAGCCACCGCGGCCACGCGGCGGATCTCTAACGTCAGGTAGCCACCGCGGCCACGCGGTGGATTTCTTCGATGGACGATGTTTCCGCATCATCCATCATCTGGCGATGGTGGCTACAGGGATCGATGGTGGCTACGGGGATGCGGTGTAGATCTTTGCTAGAGTCCATTTCTGCATCGTCTAGGCCAACGTCAGGTAGCCACCGCGGCCACGCGGTGGATTTCTTCGATGGACGATGCTTCCGCATCATCCACCATCTGGCGATGGCGGCTACAGGGAGAAAAGAGCTAGAGCTACTTGCCGATGCAGAAGCGGGAGAAGAGGGCATCGAGGATGTCATCGGTGCAGACTTCTCCGGCGATCTGACCGAGGTCATCCAGTGCATGGCGTAGGTGACCGGCGGTCCATTCGTCGCCGAGGCGATCACGATTCGACTGCCGCGCCATTTCGACCGATTCGCTGGCACGCTGGAGCGCCTGTTGGCAGCGCGCGGCGGTGGCAGGGATCATTTCGGGAGTTTCCTCGCGTTGTTGGAGGATCCAGTGAGCGACGGCATCCAGAAGAGCCTGGATCCCTTGGCCGGTCTTGGCGCTGGTGACCCAGGTATCCGATCGATCGCCGATGGCCTTGGATGTTGGCGCCAGGTCGAAGCAGGTGGCGACGTGCCAGCAAGGGATGGAGTGGAGCGATTCGGGGAGTGCGGGTAGGGACTCTGGAGGGGAGTCTGCAGGGTGGCAGAGCAGGATCAGGTGAGCGTCGGTCAGTTGGGAGTTGGTTTGCAGTTGAGCGGCCGCGCGGGGGGATTGGTCGGCGGGTAGGGATTCGATGCCGGCGGTATCGACCCACGCCATCTCGATTCCCAGATGCTGGATGGTTGCCTCCAGGTAGTCGCGAGTCGTCCCTGCTTGGGGGCTGACCAAGGCGGAAGGTTGCTGAGCTAGCCGATTGGGGGAGCCATCTGGCTGGGGTTGGTGGATGGCGGTTTGCAGGAGAGCGTTGAAGAGGGAGCTTTTGCCGGCGTTGGGAAGACCGGCTAGGACGATCCTGGGGGTGCTGGTTAGGAGGAGTCGAGTGGTCCATTGCTTTTGGATCTGGTCGAGCTGCTGGGAGAGGCTTACCAGTCGCTCTTCGATCTGCTGATGGGAGACGAAGGAGATATCTTCGTCGACGAAATCGAGTCCGGCCTCGATATCGGCCAGCAGTTCGATTGTTTGGATGCGTAGCGTGTGGATGGGAACCTGAATGCCACCTGCTAGTTGTCGTAGTGCGCGATCGAGTTCCTTTTGGGATTGCGCGTGGATGACAGCCAGAACGGCTTCGCACTGAGCCAGATCGAGTCGACCGGCGAGGAAGGCGCGGAGGGTGAATTCTCCGGGAAGTGCTTGGCGGATTCCCAAATCGCCCAACTGCTTGAGGATCTCCTGGAGCAGTGGGGGGGAGCCGATGGTGTGGATCTCCAGTGTGGGTTGGCCAGTGTAGCTGAGCGAGTTGGGCCAGAGCCATAGATCGGCTGGGAGGGATCCTAGGGGGCTGGGCAGTTGCAGTGGATAGGCGATTCGCGTGGCGGAGCGGGGGAGAGGAGCTGGCAGTTGCACCCAGGGCTGGATCTGTTCCAGAAGCGAGGGCCCGCTGATGCGGACAAGTCCCCTAGCGGCCCCTTGGGGGTTGCTTGCGATGGCAGCGATGGTGGCCTGAAGATCACTTGGCACGTTGGCGGCGACTCACGGTGGTTTTTCGCCTGGCAAGCTTCCCTACGTCGCTTGCGGCTGCCTCCCGTATCCAATCCGGGGCGGCTCGATTACCATTTTTCCCATCGGAAACGGTTGTTCGGAAGGGGTCTGGAGCGATGGATTGGTTGGGATTGTGGTTCTGGCGTGGGTCGGACGTCCCTTGGATGGCTTGGATCAGTCCGTCGGGGCATGGGTGAGCGAGGGGAGAGTTCAGTTCTGATGGAGAAAACCAAGGTAGCGATTGTCGGCATGGGAACGGTGGGTACCGGGGTGGCTCGGTTGCTGCTGGACCATGGAGACCGCACGGCGCGGCATGCGGGCCGCACGCTTTGGCTCCAAAAGGCGGTGGTTCGCGATTTGACGAAGCGGCGGGAGATCGACTTGCCGCAGGGGGTGCTGACCGACTGCATCGAAGAGGTGCTTGGGGATCCGGAGATCCATGTGGTGGCGCATCTGGTGGGGGGGTTGGAGCCGGCCCGGACGATCATCTTGCGGTTGCTAGAGTCGGGTAAGGATGTGGTGACGGCCAACAAGGCGCTCTTGGCCGAGCATGGTGGGGAGTTGTTTGATCGGGCGCGGGCGCTAGGGCGATCGATTGCATTTGAGGCATCGGTCGGGGGTGGTGTGCCGATCATCACCAACATCAGCCAGTGCTTTTCGGCCAATCAGATTCTGGCGATTCGCGGCATCCTCAACGGGACTAGCAACTTCATCGTCACGCAGATGGATGAGGGAGGGATGACCTACCAGGAGGCGCTGGAAGCGGCGCAGCGTCTGGGTTATGCCGAGGCGGATCCGACGATGGACGTCGACGGCAGCGACGCCGCGCAGAAACTGGCCATCCTGGCTCATTTGGCTTTTGGGGCGCGGGTGCATTGGCGCGATATCCCGAGGGTGGGGATTGAGCAGTTGCAGGCGCGGGATCTTCAGTATGCAGCGCAGTTGGGTTATCGCGTGAAGCTGTTGGCATCCGCGCGCTGGACCGACAGCGGGCTGGAGTTGCATGTGTCTCCAACGCTTCTGAAAAAGGGGAGGCCGCTGGCGGAGGTGCGCGGGCCCTACAACGGATTTGCGGTGGTGGGGGACGCCGTGGGGGACTTGTTCTTCCATGGCCAGGGGGCAGGTCAGATGCCCACCGCATCGGCCGTGGTCGCCGATATGATCGACACCGCCGTGGGGCGCACTGGGATCACGTTTCGGACGCTGGCACTCTGGTCGCAGCGCCCGGCTGCTGTCGATCTTCGCGCGCATGAGGATCTTCTGGGGCGTTATTACCTGCGGTTCCAGGTGAAGGATCGTCCCGGGGTGTTGGGCCAGATCGCCAGCTTGCTGGGCAAGCACGGGATTTCGATTTCCTCGGTGATTCAGGAAGAGCATGGAAGTTCCAGCGAACCGGTACAGACGGTTTCGCTGGTGATCATGACCTACGATGCTTCGGAAGGGGCATCGCGGCGAGCGGTCGAGGAGATCGAGCGATTGGAGTCGATTGATGGGCCATGCGTTCGGATGCGTGTGGCGGAGAGTCTGCACAAGGAATTGGCGCGATGAAGACAGTGATCATCATTCCGGATGGTTGTGCCGATGAGCCGTTGGAGGAGCTTGGGGGGAAGACGCCGTTGCAGGCCGCTGAGCTTCCAGCGATGGACGAGGTAGCGGCGATGGGGGTGGTTGGGGCTGCAGACAATGTTCCATCCCAT
Source organism: Pirellulaceae bacterium (assembly GCA_044371425.1). Classification (GTDB taxonomy): domain Bacteria; phylum Planctomycetota; class Planctomycetia; order Pirellulales; family Pirellulaceae; genus JBEISR01. Next base: position 27,581 of record JBILTR010000024.1, read on the forward strand.
CTTCCGGCTGGAAGTGAAGTCGCCAACATGAGCCTTCTGGGATACGACCCGAATCGGTACTTTACCGGGCGGGCGCCGATCGAAGCGGCCGCGCGTGGAATTGTCCTGCACCCGGGCGATTGGGCGGTTCGCTGCAATCTGGTGCATATCGTCGAGCAGGTGATGGTGGACTTCACGGCGGGGCATATCGGCACCGAGGAGTCGGCGGAGCTTTTGGGGAGCCTTCAGGAGGCGGCAGGGGACAGGACGCTGGAGTTTGTTCCGGGGGTCAGTTACCGGAACCTCCTGATCGCTCGGCGCGCCGGCGGATGGCCCGTTCCCTTTTCGCAGGAGACCAGGACGCTGGCACCGCATGATCTGACCGACCTGCCGGTGTCGGATGCCTACCCAAGGGGTCCCGGAAGCGATTTGCTGGCGCGGATCATGGAGGTCAGTCACTCCTGTTTCGCAGGCCATCCAGTCAACCTTCGAAGGGCTCAGAAAGGGCTTCGCACCGCGACGGAGGTCTGGCTGTGGGGGCAGGGGCAATCGCCGCAGTTGCCACCTTTTGCGGAGGTGTATGGAGCACCTGGGTCCTCTCCAAGTGGCGTGATGATCACCGCAGTCGATCTCCTGCGAGGGTTGGCGGCGCTGGTTGGCTGGGATCGCCGAGAGGTCGAGGGAGCGACCGGGTATCTGGATACCGACTATGGAGCCAAGGGGAGAGCTGCGATCGAGTGCCTGGATCGGTATGACATTGTCTGCGTCCACATCGAGGCGCCGGATGAAGCGAGCCATGAAGGTCGGGTCGACGCGAAGATCGAAGCGCTCCAGTCGATCGATAGCAAGATCGTCGGACCGATTCACCGGGCGTTGCGTGACCGGGGCTCGTACCGTCTGTTGGTTACACCGGACCACCCGACTCCCGTCGCGACCAAGAAGCACTCGCATGGTCTGGTTCCAGTAGCGATCTGCGGCACTGGGATTGCAGCGGATCGATGGGATGCCTACCACGAGCTGCATGCGCAGCAGTCGCCGCTTCGATGGACGGAAGGATGGCGGATGATGGGTTGTTTGATGAATCCTCAGTGGGATGGCAGTCCAACTGGATCGGTTTGATGGTGTTGGGATGGAAGCGTGCAGGGATCCAGGGCGTCTGGAATCTGGCATACAAGGGATGAGGACACGATGGGACTGATCGTTCAGAAATTTGGTGGCACCAGCGTTGCGGATTCCGAGAAGATCCAGGCAGCGGCACGCAAGGCGATTCGCGCGCAGCGGGACGGCAATCGGGTGGTGGTGGTGGTTAGTGCCATGGGGCACAACACCGACCATCTGATCGATCTGGCGCACCAGGTCAGCGACAATCCACCGGCCCGCGAGATGGACATGCTGCTGAGCACTGGGGAGCAGGTCAGCGTGGCTTTGATGGCGATGGCGGTCCATGCGTTGGGCGCCAAGGCGGTCTCGCTGACCGGGGCTCAGATCGGCATCCACACCGATAGCTCCTATACCAAGGCGCGAATCCGCAAGATTTCCACCGAACGGATCCGGCAGTTGCTGGACGAAGGGAACATCGTCATCGCTGCTGGGTTTCAGGGGATCGACGAGAACTACAACATCACCACGCTGGGTCGGGGAGGCAGCGACACGACTGCGGTGGCGCTGGCCGCTGTGCTCCACGCCGATGCATGCGAGATCTTCACCGACGTCGATGGAGTCTACACGACCGACCCGCGGCAGCTTCCTGAGGCGCGGCAGATGAGCCAGATCAGCTATGACGAGATGCTGGAGCTGGCTAGTCTTGGGGCGGGAGTGATGCACAACCGATCGATCGAGTTCGCCAAAAAATTCGGTGTCCCGATCCGCGTGCGAAGCAGTTTTTCGGATGTCGAAGGGACCATGATCGTCGACCAGCCGGAAAGCGATGCGGTGGGGGTTTGCGGAGCGGCGATCAGCCGCAACGAAGCGCGGGTGACCGTGCGACACGTACCCGATCGGCCAGGGAGCAGTTATGAACTGTTCCAGCGATTGGCGGCGCATAAGCTGAACGTCGATATGATCGTCCAGAACCTGGGCGAAGAGGGTTATGCCGATCTCTCCTTCACCGTGCCTCGCGAGGAGCTCAAGACGGCGCTGCAAGCAATCGAGCAGGCGCGAACGGTCCTTGGCGAGATCGACGTCACCTACGATGATGCGGTCGCCAAGATTTCTGTCGTCGGCCTGGGGATGGCTCGACAGACCGGCGTCGCACAAAAGATGTTTCATGCCTTGGCGGCTGCGAATGTCAATATCCAGATGATCACCACCAGCGAGATCAAGATCAGCGTTCTGGTACAGCGGAGTGAGGCTCTGGCGGCTTTGCGAGCGGTGCATCAGGCATTTGAACTCCACGAAAAGCCCCCGCAGGCGCGAGTTTGGACCGGCCACGCTGCATCTTCCGGAGCCGATGCCGATGTGGGGGAGGTTGTCGAGCGATTGCGGGCGCTGGATATGGAGCAATTGACGCTGGAGGATATCGAACTGTCGGGAGATCAAGCGCGGGTGACGCTGGTGGGGGTTCCCGATCAGCCTGGCCTCGCCGATGCAGTCTTTCAGGCGGTCGCGGATTCGGGAATCTTTGTCGATATGATCGTCCAGACCTGCGACGGCTATCAGGGGGATACCAGCATCAGCTTCACCGTACCCGAAGGGCAGTTGGAACGATGCCGACAGATCGTCGAGAATCTTCCGATGCGGTTTCGCAAGATCACCACCAGCAAGCAGATCGCCAAGCTTTCGGTAAGTGGCATCGGATTGCGAAGCCATACCAGCGTCGCGATCGGGATGTTTCGAGCCCTCGCGGAGGCAGGGATCAATGTGCAGATGATCAACACCAGTGAACTGCGAGTGAACGTCGTCGTGGAAGAAGCAGACGCGCAGCGCGGACTGGCGCAGTTGCGAGCGGTTTTTTCTGATGCGTTGATCTGACCGACCTTGCTGTCGCTGAAGCTTTACACCGACTTTGGCAACACTATACTGAAACTCTTGTCGTCTTCAGCCATTTGCGATCCCAAGCGAGTTGTCCATGCGGGTCAGTGTGATCATTCCGGCGTACAATCGGGCTTCGTTTCTTCCCGCCTGCATCGAGTCGATTCGAAAGTGCGGCGAGCCGGATGTGGAGATCATCGTCGTCGACGATGGCTCGAAGGATAACACCCGCGAAGTGGTGGAAAGCCTGCAGCCAGGCATCCGCTACATCTTTCAGGAGAATCGCGGACTCCCTGCGGCTCGCAATACCGGGATCCGGAACAGCTCGGGGAAGTACATCTCCTATCTCGATTCGGACGACACCTGGATTCCAGGAGCTGTGAGAACCATCGCCGATCAGCTGGATCGGCATCCGGAAATTGGGATGGTCTACGCCAACGCCAGCGTCGGCAATCCGGAGGATGGATTCCAGGATTGGTTTGAGTACACGAAGCGGTCGAGCACTCCCCAGGTGGAGAGCCAGCAGGTCGAGAAGGGCCTGGAGCTATTGGATAGCCCATCGCTTTATCGAGCGTTGCTGAGGATCAATCTGATCTTTACCGGAGCGGTGATGATCCGCCGCGAACTGGTGTTGTCCGAGGGGATGTTCGATGAGCGATTGAAGACGGGGGAGGACTGGGAAGTTTGGTTGAGGCTATTGCATCATTGCCGATTCGCTAGAAGTCATCTGCCGATGGCGGTCTATCTGAAGCACGATGGTGCGATGACAGCCGACAGTAGCTTCATGCAGCGCTCCTGGATTGAGGCTATTCGATTGCATTTGGAGAAGGCGACTGGCTTGCCGATTGGTCCAGAAGATCGTGTGTTGGCCGAACGGAAGCTAACGGATTTGCTTCGGGGATTCGCATGGGATACTTTTGCGATCGGAAGATATGCGGAAGCGAAGAAGCATTTTCGTGCCCTGATGCAGCAAGAGGGTTGGAGCCTGAAGAATCAGGCGATGCTTTGCCTGATGACCTTGCCCCCCTCGTGGGTCGAGGGGCTTCGCAACGCGAGGCGGAAGCTGTTGCGGACCGGCTGAGATTCTTCGCGATGTGGCGATGGGCAACGCGGACAATGTCTTCTACGATTCGCACCCACGTCAGGTAGCCACCGCGGCCACGCGGTGGTTGTCTTCGGCTGACGTTGTTTCCGGATCATCCGCCATCTGGCGATGGTGGCTAGGGGTTGGCGATTCCTTTCATCGACTTTGCTGGCCATACTCGTATTCGATTGCTTGATCCAGATTCGAGTCCTTAGTCGCCGAATCCGAGTACGATCGCGATACGAAAAAAGCGTGCGTCCGTTCGGGGGACGCACGCTTTGGAGGTATTCCTACTTCGACGGCTGGCGTCTCAGTACTCGGTATCGGTGACCAAACCTGGCTGAGGCACGGGGTATTTGCCATTGTCATCGGCCTTCAGGGGGCTTGGTCCGTTAAGGGTCAGTTGTTCGATACCAGGGGAGAAATCGTGTTCGCACTGGAGCATGTCATCGAAGGTGATGACCTGTCCGGTGTGGCAGGCCATCCGTCCCATCGAGGTCACGATGCTGGCCTTCACGCCGCGTTCGACTTCGTTGTAGGGCTTGTCGTCGCGGATGGCAGCGATCAGGTGATCCCATTCCAGTTGGTATGGATTGGCTTCTTGGGGTGGATACTGCCATGCGAGGTCCTTGGGGGTCATTCGCTGGCCTTTGTAGATGCGGCACTTGGCAGGGGTATGTCCTGCACTGCTGATGACGGCTAGGCCCTTGGTGCCATGGGCGTAGCTGGCGAACTCCTGATGGCATCCGGGCATGATCCGGCCCTGGAGATCCATCTTGGAGCCATCTTCGAAGGTGTATTCGACCGAATAGGTATCGAAGTTCTGGTCGATGTTGTCGCCACGGAAGTGTCGGCCGCCCGATCCCTTCGCTTCGACGGGCCAGGGGTTGGAAAGCTGTGCTTCCTTCATCCAGCAGCATTCGTCGATATTGTGGATCAGGAAGTCGCTGAAGCCGCCTCCCGAGAGCCACAGGAAGGCGTGGAAGCGAGAGATCTGGTACATCAGTTCGCTGACTCCTTCCGGTTTGGGTCCGGTGGCGGCCGAACCGGTGGGGCCCGCCATCCGGTAGGCTCGCATCAGGATGATGTCCCCGATTTCCCCGCCCGCGATGCGATCGAAAAGTTCTTTTCGGGCGTCGCAGTGTCGGCACATCAGGCCGACGCCTACCTTGAGATTCTTATCGACCGACTTTTTGGCCAATTCCAGCATCCGTCGACTTCCTGGGCCGTCGATCGTCACCGGCTTTTCCATGAAGACGTTCAGCCCTTTTTCGATGGCGTAGGAAAAATGGACCCAGCGGAAGGCTGGGGGAGTCGCCAGGATGACGACGTCGCCTGGTTTGAGTTGGTCCATCGCCTTTTTGTAGGCATCAAACCCGATGTAGCGACGGTCTTCGGGGACATCGACCTTGTCCTTGAAACCGTTGGAGATCTGTTGGTAGCTGCTGCTGAGCTTGTCAGGGAACACGTCGGCCATGGCGACCAGGCGGATCGGTCCGTTGTTGACGGACAGGGCGTTGGAGGCAGCGCCGGTGCCGCGTCCTCCGCAGCCGACCAGGGCGACCTGGATCGTATTGTCTTCGGCGGCATGGACCGAGCGGGAGAGAAGGGAAGTGGCGACCAGGGAACCGGCAGTGGCTGCCGTTCCGGAGGTTTGGAGGAAACTACGTCGGCGCATCCCACGCGGGGCATCAGGAGAGGTCATGGTGTGCCTTTCTTGGTATCAGACAGGAACGATCAGGGAGAATGCGAAACGATCGACGATGGCGAAGGTGCTGTGTCCTACTCCACCTTGGGCGTGGTCCGTTCCTTCTGCACCGGTTCGGACTTATCCCATTTGGCTTGATCTTCTTCGGGTGTAGGAGTCTGCAGGGGACGCACAATGCGAAAGCCAACATGGAGGGCATCGGTCAGGTACCAGATGCTGACGGGGACCTGGGGATCCTGTGCGATCCAGTCTTCGGTCGAACCTTCCCGAGCGGCGCTGCGGCATTGTTCGGGTTCCTTGTCCCAGCCACCGCCTCGCACCACGCGTGGGTAGAGCGTCATCGGGATGGCCAGAGGGTCTTTGCGCGTCGTTTCATCGAGTTCGGGGTACCCTTCTTCGGAGTATTGATCGAGCACCCATTCGGCAACGTTGCCGTGCATGTCGTGGAGTCCCCAGGGATTGGGTTTCTTCTTGCCGACTTTTTTGTAAGCACCTTCCGAGTTGGCGGCATACCATGCATGTTCGTCCAGGAGGGCAGGGTCGTCTCCGAACGAGTAGGCGGTGGACGTTCCGGCGCGGCAAGCGTACTCCCATTCGGCTTCGGTGGGCAGTCGATAGAATCGACCGGTTTTTGCGGTGAGCCATTTGCAGAAGACGCGGGCGGCGTGCTGTGTCATGCAGATGGCCGGGTAGCCCTTCTTGCCCATGCCGAAGGTCATGTCGGTGTAGGGCTTGGTCGGTTGGCTGATCTGAAAGACATCGGCCAGATCATCGCGGGGGGTTCGAGCAAACTGGAATTGTTCGCGTCGGTAGATATCCAGATCGGCCATCCAGACTTCATACGCATCCCAGGTGATTTCGAACTTCGACATCCAAAAGGGAGAGATTTCAACAGTCCGTTGTGGACCTTCGCTGTCGTCTCGTCCTGCCTGGTCGTCGGGGCTGCCCATCTGGAAGCTACCGCCGGGGATCGGCAGCATCTCCACCTTCACCTCGGTGTGTTCCAGGAGTTCCTTGTACGGCTTCATCGCTTCGGGCGTTGCCGCTTCTGCATCCGGTACTACCACCGCCGGTGGCGGCTCAAACGCCCCGAGAGGAAGAGTCGATATAGCCAGCAAGAGCAGAGATGTAAAGGAGCCGAGGAGGTTCCTCGGGAGAGGCAAAGGCATGAACACGAGGTTTTCCTTGGAATGAAGTCGGCGGGATGTCCGGCCGGGAAGGGCGAAAACTGACTGGTCGTCGGTGGATGCCTTCGTTGGCGCAACGGACCAGGCCACTCCGGGGCGAACTATTTTACAATGACAGAAACTGGATCGCTTTGCAATGGATACCGAGGAGGGGCGGTTGCTGGCTGCCTGAGGAAAAAGAAGACAATAAGAGGCTTCACGGCGCCTTCGATCGCCGGAGTCGACCCGGGGGGATGGGGCGAGGTCGCGCGCGAGATGATGGACTAGGGGCCGAAACGAAAGGGATCCGGATGGGAGATCGGACTGCCGAGGGGGTGGTTGAGGGCCAAAGGAGGCAGCGGCCACCGATGACGCGCCGCCAGTGGGCCACATTGCTTGGTGGGGGTATGGCGCTGTGGGTCGTCAAGCCGATCGATCCTGCCAGCGCGGTGACTCGGTTTCTGGACGAAGACCAGATGGCTGGTTATCAGATGATCTTTCCGAGCATGGGGACGCAGGTGACGGTTCATGCCTATGGAGATCGCGAGGAGACGATTCGGCATGCCCTGGAAGCGGCTCGGCAGGAAGTCGAACGTCTGGCGGAACTGCTTACCGATTACGACGACGACAGCGAGTTATCGCGATTGACGGATGAGGGTCGCGTCGGCCAGTGGTCGACCGTATCGCACGATCTGGACCAGGTGGTCCATGCGGCGGATTGGTGGCATCGCACCAGCGATGGGCTTTTCGATATGGGGCTGGGAGCGCTGACGCGACTGTGGCGGGCTGCGCGGAGGAAACAGCAGTTGCCATCTGCCGAAGCGGTGGCGATGGCCCGTCGGGTCAGCGGCTGGTCGCACGTGGCGTGGGATCGCACTGGCCATCGATTTCGGTTCGACCAAGCGGGGGTGCGGCTGGATGCGGGGGGAATCGCGAAAGGCTATGTGGTGGATCGAGCCTTTGAGGTGTTGGAAGCGCATGGGGTGCGATCGTGCATGGTCAATGCAGGGGGGAACTTGCGTTGTGGGGAAGCACCGCCAGGCCGCGCAGGCTGGCGGATTCTCGTCGCCTCGCCCCTGATGCGACCGTTCTCCGATACCAAGAGCAGGGGAGCTACACGCAGCGATCCACCCGGCAGCCAACGAGAAGGGGACGAACAACCGGATGAGGGAGCTTTGCGGATCGAAGTCGCCAATCGTTCGGTGGCGACTTCGGGGGATCTGCATCAGTTTCTAGAAGTCGATGGGAAACGCTACAGCCATATCCTCGATCCGCGCACGGGATGGGGCATGGAGGGGATGCACTGCGCGACGGTGATTTGTCCTCTGGCGATCGATGCCGATGCCATGGCGACGGTGCTGTGCCTTCAGGGGGGAGAGTTAGGGATCGGCTGGGCGCAACAACAGCATGCCCAAGCGACCATCGCCAGTGTGGTGAAGGGAGAGGCGGGGCAGGCCAATGGTTTGGAACGGCGATCGACCGCAGGGTTCCCACCGGCATCGTGATCCGGCCTGATGTTGCGAATCGATCGGTTGCCAGTGGGCATAGGGGCAAGGGCTACGGATGCAAGGCTTGCGATGGATCTCTTGCTTCCCTTGGGAGAGTAAAAAAACCGCCTTCACCCTCCCCGTGGGAGGGTCGCGAGGAACGAGCGGGGAGGGCCTTCTGTTTCCACTCCATCCATCGCGGAACATTCCGCCCGAAAGGACTCATGCGGGGTCCCCCTCCCCGCTTCGTCGTGCCTCCTCAGCGACCCTCCCTGAGGGAGGGTAAAAAAACCGACTTCACCTTCCCCTTTGGGATACAAGGCTTGCGATGGAGCTCAGGCTCCCTTAGGGAGGGTGACTGGGTGCTGTGGCCAAGGGCAATTCTTGAGTCGCGGCAGTGAAGCGATCGTAACCTTGGACAAATTCCGGATGGAGCTTCAATTGGATGCGGGTTGGCGAGCGGCCGCAATTGATTCGGGCTGCACTAGATTCAGGTAGTGCCCGTGGTCGGCCGTGACGATCACCAGCGATTGATCCCAGACATTCTTCGCTTCGATCCAGTCGACCACCGCCTGGAATGCCGCATCGCCGGAGAGGACAGCTCCAATCGAATTGTCGAGATTGTTGGAGTGGTTGGCCCAATCGACATCGCCAGGTTCGATCAGCAGCCAGAAGCCTTGGGGGGAATTTTCCATCCTCTGGATGGCGGCGCGAGTCATATCTGCCAGCGTCGGATTCTCTGCCAGATCGGCTGGAGTGTATTTTTCAGTCTTTTCTTTGACGTCTCGCACCGGTTGGTAGTCTCCGTTGGCGGTCTGGAAGGGGAGGTGTCCAAACGAGGTGCCGAAGTAGCCCAGCAGTCGACTGTCTTCGGCGATCGATTGGCGCACTGCATCTTCCAGGAGCGGAACGGCAGGTTCCCCTGCGGTCCTTTGGACGACGCGGTACTTCCCTCCGTGTTCCAGGGAAACTTTTTGGAGGTCGGAATCGGCGAGGTACTTGTTGCCTGGTTCGTAGTTTGCTCCCTGACCAGGATCTCGATCGGCCGTGGCTCCCCAACCGGCTCCCAAGACGACGTCCATTCCGGGCAGTGGATTTTGGCGATGCGCGATCGAAGGCAATCCCAGGAGATCGCGGCTGAGATCTTGATAGTCATCGCGACTGACATTGTGGGCATAGGCCGATGCGGGGGTCGCGTGGCTGATGGGGACGCTGCTGACGACGCCGACCTTCATCTGTCGCTTGACCTGAGCCCAGTGAGCGATGGTTTCCACCTGTCGAAGATCGTGGGTGACGTTGATGGAGCCGTTGAAGGTCTTGATCCCGGCGGTCATGCTGGTGGCCGAGGAGGAGGAATCGGTGTAGGCGTGAGGTTGGGATTTCGATCGCCCGATCAGGTAGTCGGGATCCGCAGGCGTGGACCAGGGAAACTGGCCACCAAGTCGTGGCGCGTAGCCGCCGCGCAGTTTCCAGGGAGTTTTGATCTGCTGTGCGTCGGGATCGACGTCGCAATCGTCTGCGTAGGGGCTGGTGACCATGTAACCGAAATCGGTCGAGGTGCCTCGGTAGTCCTGAAAAGCCAACCCCGTGCCGCGCCCCTCTCGATACCGCACGCTGCCTGCTGCGTAGGTGGCAGCGGCCCAGGTGGTCTGCCAGTCCATGCCATCAAAGACGATCAAGAAGAGGTACTTCTTGCCTCCTTCGATCGCCAGCTTTTGCATCTGGAACAGATCGGTCTGGTCGAGATACTCGGCGTTCGGATTGAGGGTTTCGTCGGGAAGCTGCCCATAGATCGACTCGATCTTCTCCTGGGAACGGTAGAGGCTGTTCTCTCCCTGGAATGGCTGTAACGAGCTTCCGAAAGCGTAGACGGGGATCAATCGGTTGCTGTGGTTGGTCCAGGCGTTGTAGCCCGAGGGTCGGTTGCCCCAGTGGCCCCATGGCGCAAAGCTCTTTTCCATCGCTTCGTATTGCAATCGCGCCGCACCATCGCGCCGCAGTTGCTCGAGATCGATCGTTGCTTGATCTTTCCCCTTTTCGTCCTGGCTTTGGGAGGGCTTGGCATCCTGGCCTGCCGCTGGTGTTGCATCGCTGCAGGAAAGCAGGCCAGCCAGACCGATCGCCACCAGTAGTTGTTTCCACCGGCTACTGGCTTGGTCAAGCGAAGGTCTGAGGTGATGACGGACAAAAGGGAAGGGGTGTGTCATGGCACCGTGGTCCGCAGGGAAGGATCGGAAGGGGGGCGAAGGGTGAGTCGGTTTGTCGCCAGGCAAGTCTCCCTCGGCTCCCAAACGAACCAGGAGGGATTCCCGGAATCTCGAAGGATCGATTATGACGCACGGGACGAAGATTGGGGAGTTAGGGGAGGTCAGGAACAATCGGTTGACCTTTTGGTTTTCCGAGAAGAAAGGTGGTAGAGTAAGCGAAGATGAAGAATCGATTGGAAACGTTTTGGGGCGTTCTTTCGGCGACGGTGGAGCAGGGGAGAAGTTCCGGATGAGTCCAACCGATCGGTCCCTGTCGCCTTGCCATGTGCCGCGCATGCAGGATGTGTTTGCGTTCTGTCCGCGCTGTGGGGACCGAGCTTCTTCGCAGGGGGCTAGACCATTTGATTGTGCTGGCTGCGGCTTTCGGTTCTTCTTCGGTCCGGTGGCAGCTGTGGCGGCTATCCTTGAAGATCCTTCGGGGCGGTTGCTGTTCCTGGAGCGGGCGCGCGATCCCGGAAAGGGGCTTCTGGGTCTTCCGGGTGGTTTCGCCGACCCCGGAGAAACGCTGGAAGAAGCTGTGGCTCGCGAACTGCATGAAGAGACGGGACTCAGCGTTTCCGGCTTGAGTTATCTCTGTTCCATCCCCAATGGATACATCTATCAGCAGATCGAGATTTCGGTGCTGGATGTTTTCTATGTGGGGCGAGTGGACTCCTTTGAAGGGATTCAGATGCAAGCCAGCGAGATCGCTTCGACGTTGATCGAGCAACCGACGCCGAAGCTATTGGATCGCATGGCCTTTGCATCCAATCGCAGGGCGGTGGAGCGGTTCATGGCCTATCGAGCGGCGTGTTCGGGGGAATCGAGCGGACGGGGCAGAGGGTGATCCTGGCGGGTGGATCGAGCGGAAAGGTGGGGAGATAGGATGGTGGTCGAACCGATATCGGTGGTGATACCTGCTTACAACGAGGAGCGAGCGCTGCGCCGGGTGGTTGGCGAGATACGCCAGGTGCTGGAGCAGGCGGGGGTGACGCACGAAGTGGTGATTGTGGTCGATGGAGCGACCGATGGGACCCTGGCCATCGCCAGGGAGGCGGCCGACCAGGTGGTCGAGCATCCAGTCAATCTTGGCTACGGAAGATCGCTCAAGAGCGGCATCGATGCCGCCAAGTACGATCTGATGCTGATCACGGACTCCGATGGGACCTATCCACCCAAGCGAATTCCTGATCTGCTTCGGTATGCCGATCGATTCGACATGGTGGTGGGAGCCAGGACGGGACAGGTCTACCATGGCAGTGGAGCCAAGCGGATTGGTCGGATTGTGTTTCGGTGGTTGAGTGAATTTGCGACGGGTCAGACCATTCCTGATATCAATTCGGGAATGCGAGTCTTTCGTCGCGGCCAGATCCTTCCTTTCTTTCCGATCATCAGCTCCGGCTTTTCCTTCACCACCACCTCCACGCTGGTCTATTTGCTAAACGGCCTGCTGATTCGCTACGTGCCGATCGAATACCATCGTCGCGAGGGGGTTTCCAAGATCGACCCGGTCCGCGATGCACTACGGGCTCTTCAGATCATTCTGGAAGCGATTTTGCGATGCAATCCCATCAAGGCATTTCTCTTGCTGCAGATCCCCTGGTGGGCTCTGGCGTTTCTGGAGGCCTTGTGGGGATTTCTCCGAGGATCGGCGCTCGCCTGGCAACTGGCCTATCTCTCGGCTGCCACAGCGACCCTGCTGATGGGTTTGGGATTTCTGGCAGCGGCGCTGGTTCCAAAATCGAAGAGTCCGGTGCAGCCGATTGCGCTAGAGCGATCGCGCCGGCAGGAGTCGCAGGAGGCCAGCGGCAAGTGAGGATTGAGAGCCCAAGGAGCGGGGCTGCCTTTTCGGCATTGCCTCAAGGTCGTGCGACGATGAGCCCGGCGATGGAGGAGATGGAGGCGTATCCGAGATACCTCTATGGCCTTTTAGCCCCTGCTCTGAAGAATTGTCGGCGTGTCTGGGAGATCGGCGTCGGTCATGGACAATACACCCAGCTATTGCTGGATGACCGCTTCGACGTGGTGGCGACCGACATTTCGACCGAATGCCTGCAACGGCTTGAGGAGCGGTTGGCTGGGCGAAGTGGATGGTGTTCGGTGCCGATCGATCTGACCCGCCCCGACAGTCTCCTGCCTGTGGCGGCCATGGGAGTCGATGGGGTGATCTGTCTGAATGTGCTGGAGCATCTTTCTGACGATGTGGCGGCCCTTGCATCGATCGGTCAGACCGTTGCCTCAGGAGGCGTGCTTGGGATTGTGGTTCCGGCCTTCCCCTCTCTGTATGGCCCGATGGACGCGCAGGCGGGTCACTTCCGAAGGTACACCACGGGATCCTTGCGCATGGCATTGGAGCGGGCGGGGTGGGAGGTGGAGAGGATCGACTATCGCAATGCGATTCCGGCTCTGGGGTGGTGGTACCACAACCGGATACGCCGAGCGACCGCGCTCGAGGATCCGACCGTCCAGTCGCAGATGCGCTGGCTGGATCAGTGGATCCCCAAGATGGCGGCTTGGACCGATCCACTCTTCAAGCGTTGCTTCGGATTGTCCGTGGTGGCCATCGCTCGGACAAAACATGGACAGCCACGCCCGCTGGAGAATCCGGCTGCCTAAGACGACTCCCGGTCGGGATCTCTCCCGTCGATCGCGACAGATCACCATGTCAACGCGATGATCTCTCCTTTGGCAAAACGCATCATCGTCGATCGCATGGCAAACCTTCAGGACATCATGAATTGCGGTGCAATCAGGAGCCGAACCGCGTGCGATTTCAATGAGTCGATTCTTGTCCTTGAGACTTTGCTTGCCATTGCCCTGGGCAATGGCAAGCGGTGTCGGCGGCGCAGCGAGCAGCCATGGATGATGAGCCTTGCGATTCGTTCCGCTGAGCGATTTAGAGATCGGATACGAGGATGTTTCCTAGGTGGTCGACAGTCGATCAACGTCGAATCGTTTTGGATCGAAGGTCGGTTCAGCCATCACGATCCTTTCGAGTAGGAGTGCGAGTCCCGCTGCGCTGAGTACGAGTACCGCTGCGCTGAGTACGAGTACGACTGCCAGCGCGAACATTCGACTGAAGAGCGAAGGCCTGATTGCCCGGTGGTTCACTGGGCGCGACGCGGTAAGGCGTCAGGGCGGTATGGCTTCAGGTGACCGGTTCTTGGCTTGGCGGTTCAGATCGGGAACTGGCAGGAAGGCGAATTCCCAGAAGCTTGATAAGGGCCACGCGCAGGTCGCGAACCTTTAGCGGCATGGGGAGCAGGATTCGTTTGGGGCCGGCCTCAGCGCTTCGAATGATGTGCTGCTGTTTGCGATCGACCAGCAAGATTGCAGGCAGGTCGCGCAGGTGGGGCAGTTCAAGCATCCGGTTGAAGGCATCGAGCGCCAGGTTCCCAAGCTCCGGGGCGCTCAGGATCAAGCAGTGGGCTGGAGGTGGTTCTTCCGGCGAAAACCGCTCCAGGGCCCGCGCCGGATCGCTGAAGACCAAAACGCGGTAGCCTCGGCTTTTCAACTTCTCCCGCACCAAGTCCTGCAGGTCCATTTTGCTTTCGACCAGCATGACGCTGAAGCCATTTCCTTCGAGGAAATCCTCCAGAGGGGACGATGGCTCCTGGGTGGCAGACGCTGTCTCCGTCGCTTTGGTGGAGGAGTCAGCCGATTCCAGTTTGCGGAGCGTCACTTGGATTTCGCCGAGCATTTCTGCGGGGGTTTGATAACGACGCGTGGGATCGATTTCCATCGCCTTGCTGACGACGGAAAGAACCGATTGCGGCAGGTTGGGGACGATCGTGCCCAGTGGTTTGACCTCCCGGAAACGGCTGACATTCAATCGCGCCAGTCGGTCGCGAGTCTCGGTCAAAGGGGAAGTCCCTGCCAGGATGTGATAGAAGATGCAGCCGGCGAAGTAGAGGTCGGATCGAACATCGTCCTTCCGGACGCCCGTACCTCGCTCCAGCGCCGCGTAGTCGATCGCGCGCGCGCTTGGGCAATCGGCCAGAGCTTCCGGAGTCGAGGTGTCGGCCATGGCGGCCAGACCGAAGTCCACCAGTTTGCAGCGACCGGATGCCGAGACCAGGACGTTGGAGAGCTTCAAGTCGCGGTGGGTGATGCCAAGTCGAGAGGCGTGGTCGAGTCCCGCGCAGACATCGGCCATGATCTTGAGTGCGGAGGCAGGGTCGAACTGTTTTCGGATCTTGAGAATTTCGCGGAGCGTTTCCCCTTCGACAAACTCCATGACCAAGTAGGGGGTGCGGGAATCGTTGACGATGTCGTAGATCGAAACGATGTTGGGATGGCGAAGCTGGAGGCCCATCTTCCCTTCGCGGAGGAACTGTTCCACCTGTCGCGGGTCGTCGCGGTGCCGGCGCCGAAGCACTTTGACCGCCACCACGCGCCCTGTCTCTCGGTGGACCGCGCGATAAACGCGCGCGAACGTACCGGCCCCGATCATGTAGAGCACTTTGTAGGGACCGTAGAAGAACCCCAGCCGCTCGCCCGTCAGGAGGCGATCGAGCTGAAAGTTGGTGACAACGCCCTTGCGAAGCAAAGAGGTTTTGAAGGTTTCCAGATCGATATTCGCGCGACGCAATTCCGCCCAGACCTGGTCGATCTGCGACGAATCGGCCAGACCCAGATCGATGACGCGTTGTGCGAGCGACTGTGGAGTGAATTCCATGCGAGGATCCAGAAGGCAGCGGGCGCGCCGCGGACCCGAGGCACCCGGTAAGGCGTGTTGGTAGCTTGGTTTCAGGAGGTCCCTGGTCGTTCACACGATCAGATCAGCCGACTGGGGGGACTCTCTCCTTAGGGTACGTCAAGGAGAGCGGCTAAGCAAATGGTCAGCGAACCGGAAGGGGGTGCCGCCAGCGAAATGGCGAGTCTTGGGTAGGGTCGTTCTCGCTGGAACTGCTGATCGGGATAGGTCGATTTTGCCACCAAAAGGGGAGTTGGGTCGATCAGGGGGAATCGGGTTCGATGGAAGGGGTGGCGATCAAGGAGCCTCGCAGCTGCGGATCTCCGTCCAGCATCAAATAGGCGCATCGCAGTGCGCTGATTCGGTGCATCCCTTCCCCGCGTTGTTCGAAGAAAATTCGCAAGGGTTCGCGTGAAGTCTGCAGTCGTTCCAGTACCACCGTCACCGGGCCTTGGTTGCTGTTGGACGCTAGTTGAAGCAACTGTCCAGAGGAGGGGCCGGCAATGCTGTCGTAGACCAGCAATCCCGCTTGGGGATGGTTGGAGCATTGGAGGGTCTCGACCTGCAGTTCGATCCGGACCAGGGAACCGGGCGGCACCGGTATGGGAGGAGTCGCCAGACGCAGGACGCTTCCGGCGTAGCCTCCGGCAAGCGACTGTCCTTGCCGACTGCTGGCGGCCACAGCGATTCTGGAGGGTTCGTTGGGCCGGTCGGCGGCGAGAATGTCGACTCCACTATTGGCGATGGATTCCAGCCGGCGGTCCATCCTCCAGTCGGCTTCCATCATCGCCGCCAGGGAACTGGCAGGCCACTGCGGGATTGGCAGATTCTGTAGCGGGCGGTTGGCGAGCGATTGGCGGGATTGCCAGAAGAGCGGAAGGTAGCCAGCGCGTTCCAACCAGGGATTGGCCTGTGGTTGCTGGTAACCTACCATCGCTCGTTGCCAACTGGCTCGCAACACACGGCAAGCCCCGGCGCTGGCTAGCTGAAGCTGAGAGACCGCGCCACTCCATTCGGCTCGCGATTCAAGGAATTCCGAACGTCGGACCAAAGCTTGGCAATCGGCCAAAGTGCGCCATGCCGGGTCGTCGGGCGGAACTGGTTCGGAGATCAGGCACCACTGAGCGACCCGCATCAGCTGTTCGGCCTGAAGCGATTCGATTTCCAGCATGGCACGAGCGGTGGAGGTGGCGCGCTGCTGAAGGTATTCGGTGGCGCGGGCATTTCGGGTGACGATGATGCACTCGATGAACCCGGGCCGTTCGATTGTCGCCACCGCATCCTTGGGGCCAACCAGTTCCGCGATCGGCTCTAGCCGTCCCTGGGAGATCCGGAAGGCTTGGGAGGCGTCAGTCCAACCGGGCAATGGCAGACGCAGCACATCGGCCGTGGGAGGCATGGTGCAGTGCCCATCATGAACCCCTTCGGTCCAGAGAAGAATCATCTGGCTGTCGGAAAGTGCGTGGATCGAGCCATTGTAGCCCTGCGGGCGGAGGGTGGTCAGCGGTGCCGGCGTGGTGGCTCCTTGCACCCAAGGTTGGATCCACTGCAATTCCACCTGCGCGGCGCGTAGGAAGGCGACGCGTGCGTCGCTTTCCGGTTCCCCGGCATCCAGTGGGCTCCAGGATCGAAAAAGCCATCCTCGGGCGCCGGCAGCGATGGTGCGATAGAGTTGCATTCGCGCCTGAAGGATGTCGAAACCATGCAACTGCCTGGAGGTGCCGCTCCCGAGGATCCGCTCCATCGCCTCCGTCTGCTCGGTGAATTCCAAGGTGGGCTGCAACTGGATGGTCGTCAATGGAATCGCATAGCCTCGCGTTCTTTCGTAGGCGCTGCGCAGCAGTTCCACCTGCTGCCCCCCGTCCCGCAGAGTGGTCGGTAGCGGTGCCGGGATGGAAAGGACGTCAGATAGCCGCGCGTAATTCCAGTCGTCTTCCATCACTTCGGCCAAAGTCGGGCGCTGCAACTGCGAAGGGAAAAGCGCCGCCCGGTCGCTCATCGTGCGCACCGAATCGACGTGGTTGCGGTCCAGTCCCGTCCCGAGGGACCAGCCAATCACCGGCCGATAGCTCGACCATCGCTCTGGGGGCGGCGTCACCTCCGGCGGGGGCGCAACGACACGTAGGTTGGCCTCAGCCGCTTGGTCCAGCCATGCTTCGTCGGGTGCTTGGTCGAGGACCACCCCGGTGACCCCCAGAGACGCCAACCAAGAAAGGTTCTCTCCTTGGTACTGAACCCATCGAGCCAATTTGCCACGGAGATCCTGGATCCGTTCCGTCCGTTCGATCGCGATCGACTCGGGCGAGCCTTCCAGTCCGATCTGAAGGCTGGGATCGGATGGGGCCGAAGGAGCCTGGTCGACTTCCACCAAGGCATCTGCTGCAAGATCGTCAATCTGGATTCTGGCCACTCCCGGGCCGCTGTAGACATCCAGAACCATCGCGTCGATGTAGGCGCCTCGCAAATCGATCTGTGGGCCATACTGGCTGCGGAGAATCCGCTGCTGCTCCAGCAGCAAACGGAGAGGATTGCTCACCTCCACCATCGTCCACTGACCGCCCAGCGACGAAGGGGAGCCCCAGAGAATCGTCGTCAGCGGGTTGCTTGTGGTCGGGTGGATGGCATCCGGAAAAACGACTCGCAGCCCTAGTTTCAGTCCCCGCGCGGCAGCGCGAATCCAGACCGAGCACTTCACTTCTTCGATGATCGCCGTCGGCCGCAGGCGATACTCCAGCCAAGTGTAGGTTCCTGTCTTCTGCACTAGCTCCACCCACTCGCTGGTCTGGCCTTCGTGAGCCAGTCCGGGACGCAGTTCGTGGACTACCAGTCGCGCTTCGGTATCGCTGGAGGAGAGTTGCCAGCGAGCCACGCCCGACTCGAAAGGATCTCGAAGCTGAGCGAACAAGGGAGGGCAGAGGAGGGATGCCGAGACAAAGCAGACGATCCAGATCCATGCGCTTCGCCAGATCGACCCGGATGGGCCGCTAGTGGTTCGAGAGATCCAGATGTCGCCACGTCGCTGCATCGCGTCGATCCCAACTCGGGGGTGCACCTGGGAAAGGGAATCATCCAAAGGAAAAGGAGCAGTCGATCCAGTCGACTAAGGGAAGCCAGAGCACGGATTCGCGTAGGCGAGCCTGTTTCGGCTGATCCCTGAGCCAGTGGGTAGCAAAACCTAGCAAGGGTTGCCAGAGGAATCGGTCGAAACCCTGAAAAAATCGCTGCTTCATTGATTTCTGTGAACGAATCTTGACCGATCCTTTACGATTTTTTCGGCTCCTGAGTTTGGGTGGGTTCGGTAATCTGTAACGAGGAAAAAGTGGGCATGGATTTGCTGCGAAGACGCCGCTGTGCTGGACGGTAGAGTCGGTCGGGTAACAGGAGCCACTGTGATGATGAGCCGTTGCTTTTTGCTCAGTTTGGTCGTTGTTTTCTGCGGCGATGTGGCGAGGGGTGAGATCATCACCCAGTGGAACTTCAACACGATCACCCCAGGGAATATCGCAACGGCACTTCCCAGCACCGGTTCGGGGAGCATCTCCTTGATCGGTGGGACGACGACGCCCACTTCAGGATCGGCTGGGACAGGTTCCAGCGACACTGCATCGCCGAATCTGGCATTTCAAACCACAACCTATGCAGCCCAGGGGTCGGGGAATCTTTCCCGTGGGGTTCAGTTTGGTGTCTCGACAGTAGGGTTTCAGGATATTCAGGTCACCTGGGATCAGCGCCATAGCAATACCTCCTCCCGCTTTTGGGCGCTGCTTTACACGACGGATGGAGCGACCTGGAACACCTTCTCGGCAACGGGGGCCGGCACTGATTCTGGTCTGTATGCTGGGGTAACGGGAGATACTTGGTTCAATCAGCGAACGGCTGACTTGACGGGCATTGCGGGAGTGAACGACAACCCGAACTTTGGAATTCGAATCGTCGCTTCATTCGCTCCCGGACAGAGCAGTTACACCGCCAGCAGTCCAACAGGCACTTATGCGACTAGCGGCACCGCCCGATTCGACATGGTGACCATCAGCGGTTCGATCAGCGCAATTCCTGAACCCAGCTCGGTCTTGCTGACGGCAGCGGTTGCCTGTGGCTATCTGTCGCGACGCACCTGGCGCCGGAAGACGGCGGGCTGAGGCTCGCTTGATGGCTTTGCTTGGTGAAGCGGCGAAGGACAGCTAAAGATCTTCTCGTTGCCGTCGCCGTTTTTCGATTTCTTTCAAGCTGTAGATGTTGCCCTGGTTGCAGCCGGGGCATTGGCGAGCGGTTTGTTGCCAGGCTTTGGGATCCTCCAAATTGGAGGACCAAAAAGGCCAGGTTCGGCACTGGACGGGGCGAGCCTGATAGACGGTGCAACCGCGAGTTTGCGGATCGAGAAAGATGCAATCGCCGTCGGGATATTCTACGAGGCTTTTCCTGGCTCCCACGCTTCGCACAAAACGTCGCTCGAACTGGTCGATGTCGTCTCCCATCCCCATCGCTTCGGCCAGAGCGGCGATCTCTTCCGGTTCCACCCAGACGAACCCGGGGGCTCCCCCGCAGCATCGACCGCACTGGGTGCATTCAAACGCAAGCCCCTCTCGATACCAGGGGGATGAGTCATCGGCAGGCATGGCGATCCGCTTTGCTCAGGAGGTGAAAACAGCGTTGCTCCGAAACATCCAACAGAAATTGCATCGTAGCAAAGGCTGCGGCTAGCGGGAGGTGAAGCAGAAGCGTGGGTTGGCGATCTGGAAACGAAAACGGTCAGACCCTTGCGAGTCTGACCGTCGGGGAGATCGATTCGATCCAGAGGATTACTTGTGGAAGTTGTACTGTGGGTTGTTGATGTCGAAGTCCTCGTCGGTCAACCCGACGTTCAACTTCAACTGCTGGTAGGTGTACTCTTCGAGCACCTGCATCTGTCCCCCTTCTTCGGCTGGCCAGTCGTAAGCGGCATATCGGACGGGGATGTCGAGTTCTTTGTCGACGAAGATCTGAGCCATGCAGAAATCGTAATGAGCCGCTGGGTGGGGTGTTTTCACCTGCAGCACCTTGCACTCACGACCGCTGACCTTGGCGCCTTCCAAGAATTCGACTTCGCAAGTGCCGTGCGACTTGTATCGCTCGCCCCGCTCCAGCAGCTTGACCATCAGATTCTCGATCCCAATTTCTGTCAGCGGATAGCGCTGGCCCTGCATGGCGATCCAGCTGTTGGGATCCAGATGATGAGTGCCAAGCATCCGCTTGATGCCTGATTCGTGAGCCACCATCTTGCCGTCGTTCTGATTCTCGACGTAAAGCACCTCGCGACCCTTGACGGCGCTCGGCTTGAGGAACATCAGATAGACGCTGAACGGAACTTTCAATTCCCCGTCCACCACCTTACGGTTCCTGATTTTGGCGAACATGAATTCGTATTCGCCCAGTTCGCCTCCCACCTGCTCGCGCTTGACCAGCACCGCAGTGTAGTCCTGAACATCTTCGCGAACCTTCAACAACCCACGCCGCGCCAGGTCCAAGGCTGGATCCAGCGCATTGGGCTCGTTGATCAACGGCTTGGCCGCGTCGTTTTTCGAAATGCGAAGGACCGGTTCGACCAGCTTTGCATTCTTCGGATCGGTCTGCTGGGCCGACGCACCAGGCGCCAAGAACAATGCCAGACCTAACGAGGAAAGCGATCCCCAAATCGCCAATCTTTTCATCGACCGATCACTCCCCATGTTGGATCCGAAGCCTGGAACCCTCATCCCTGCGTCCCCCAGACACAGACGCGTCGACTGTTAAGATCGATCCAGGATGCTGTGGAACTCGAAGCCGGTTCCCGCAGTTCCATGGGGAAGAGGATTTTTTGGATTCCCAGACGCACTATCTCTTGGAGTTTGCCCAACCTCTACATTGCGATCGACCGTATCAATTTGTCGCAACGGTTCCCAGAGCAATTGGTGTCCCCGGAGGTGGGGTGGGAGAGATGCTCAGTGCTAGCATTGAGCCGATGATGGAAGCTAGTCGTTCCAGCCGGATTCGGTCTGTTGGATTATCTGGTGGGCATCCCAGGGAGATTCTGCATGACGCAGCCGCTCCAGCAGATCAGGATCGCTGATCAGACGGCCGAGTCGGGCTTGGATGCGCAGATGGATGCGATCGTTCTCGGCCCCGATGAGGAAAAAAAGGTCGGTCAGTCTTCCGGAGCGATTGCCGAAAGGGAGGGGCCTTGGGGCGATACCCAGCGCCAGAAACGACTCGGCCAGCAGATTCGGCTGAGGGCGGCGGGGGTGGAGCAGGGCAACGCCATTTTCCAGCGCGGTCGAGAGCAGTTGTTCGCGGGCCTGGACGGCCTGCGCCATGGCCGCATCATCCCAGAGTTTTCCGGTATGGGCGGCCAAGTGGCACATGTCGCGGATGACGGCATTGGAGGTTCTTGATTCCAGCGGAATGGCGATCGCATCGACCGACAGAAGCTCGGCCAGGACGACGGGGGACTCCTCATCGGTTGCCGATCGTTCGAACCACCGTTCCACCTCTTCCAGCTCTTCTGGACTGCTCATTCCGATCCGGTTTTCCAGCCAGTGATGGATCTCCGATTCGGAGAATCGCCACTGACCCTGCACCTTGCGGCCTGGCAATTCGCCTCGTTTGATCAGCTTCTGGATCTGATCGGGGGTGAAGTGCAGGTAGGCTGCCAGTTGTTCCAGATCGAAGTCCTTGCCGGACATGGAAATACAGCTCCTTCTTGACCGGCAGATCGATCGCCGGTTGGATGGGGATGAGCCACCCTTGTGGTTCCCAATGGCCCGTAGGTTTCGAAGGGTGCAGCTCTCCAGGCGGCTCCTTCGAGGGCCGAGAGGAGCGGTGGCATCAAGGCTTTCGGGGTGGGGCGAATTTGATGCGATCGACCAATCGGACGACGTCGTTGCCCTGGCGGTATCCGGTCACGGCGGTGATGGCTTCGACAACGTGGACGTAGCGCAGGTTGTAATCGAGGTCGATCTCGACTTCCGGGCCCTCTTCCTCCGAGGGGCCTGCGCTATCCCCCATCAGCTGCACGATGTAGGCTCGCACCTTGGCCCAATCCTGTCCGAACGAGATGGTGTCGTTGACAGAGATATCTGCCAGTTGTCCGCTTGCATCGGCTTTCATCCGTAGCTTGATGGGAAGCTGGGTCAGATCGGTGGGAGCTCCGCCGGCACCCGACAGGGGCATTTTGACGTTGAAATCCCCTTCCTGCGCGGCGATTTTGAAGGTCGTGATAAAGAAGATCAGCAGCAGAAAGACGATGTCGATCATCGAGGTCATCTGCAGCTCGGCTTTGACGGCACTTTCCGGTGGTTTTCTGATTTTCATCTTGGTTTTCTTCCCGTAGCTGAAGAGGGCTCAGCTAGATTCCGGAGGGGTCTCGCACGTTTCAGTAGCGCTGATCTTCTTTGACGCGGAGCGTGAATTTTTCAAAGCCAAGGTCCTGGCATTTGCGGATGAAGTCCTGCACCACGCCACCGGGCACATCGCGATGGGCGCGGATGATGATGTTCGCGTCGGAGGCTCCCTTGTTCTTGGCCTGCAGCAGGCTGATTTCGTTATTCAGGAGGGGGCGCACCCCTTCGAGGGTGGAGGTGATGCCACCGATGACAACCGTCCCATCGGCGGGCACGTGCAGGGTGATCGGAAAGTCGACTGGCGCGTCGGCGGGCCTTGCCAGTTCGCTTTCGGGCAGGGTCACCCGGTCGTTTTGCTCGCTTTGGGAAAAGTTCATCAGCACCATGAAGAACGCGATCAACTGAAAGGTCATGTCGATCATCGGGGTCAGATCGGGTTCCGGGATGCGGTAATCATGCTCTTTTCGCTTGCGCATCGGACGATTCCTTACTTGCGAACCGAATCTTCGAACTTCTCAAGGAGGTTTTCGCTGGTGTTGCCCACTTCCAGCACCATCCGCTGGAATCGGTTGCGAAGGATGTTGTAGATGGCGATAGCAGGGATGGCGATATAGAGGCCCAGCAGCGTGGTCACCAGCGCCGTGGAGATCCCTTTGGCCAGTTCCGAGGGAGGCGGGGTGGTGGTGCGTGATGCGATGACGGTGAAGGCAGCCACCATCCCTTCGACCGTTCCCAGCAGTCCGACCATAGGGGCGATATTGCCGATCAGCGCCATGTATCCCAAGCGGTGTTCAACTTTCATCGTCTCTTCCTCGCCGGCGATCTGCATCGCTTCGATGGCGTGGTCGTAACCTTTTTCCAGCTTGCCCAGGCCCGAGGCGACGACTTGTCCTAGCATGGAGTCATCATTTCGGATCAGTTCAGCAGCCCCTTCCAGGTTCTGTTCGGCCAGGCATTGTTCGACGCCCTCCACCAGATCGGTCGGGCAGATAGCATCGCGGCGCACCGCCAGGATGTTCATCACCAAAAATCCAACCAGCAGGAAGGAGAGGATGAGAAAGGCCAAAGAATATTTCCACCCGAGAGCTTCGTAGGTCCATTCCAGAAGCGACTGGTTTTTCACTGGCGTTGCTGCGGGAGCGGCTGGTGCAGCAGCAGCGACGGGAGGAGGGGCAGCTGGTGCGGCAGCTTGGGGCGCTGGGGCGGGAGCGGCATCCTGGCCCATGACGACGGTCGATGGGGGGCCCAGCCAGGCAGTCAGCAGCAGCGCCAGGAACCCAATCCGCAGAGTGCATGACCAGGTGGGAACAGCCAGTTTGAGGACGCTCGGGACAATGGGCAACATGGACTTCTCCCAGTGAGGACAAGAGTTAGGGGTGATGGATGGACTACCAGCGGTTTGAGGTCCGTGGGACGGGTGGATTCCGCGTCGTCACTTCTTGGCCCAGGTGCTGCCGGCATAGAGGGTGGTCAGTTTTTCTTTCGCTTCCGCCGCTCGCTGTGGCTCACCTAGTTTCGCCCACAGCTGGCTTAAATGGTAGAGCGCCTCGGCGTGGCTCTCCGGGTTGTTCGAGAATAGCAGATCGCTGTGCAGGTAGGCCAGCACGGCCTGTTCCCACTTCTGTTCCTTCTGCAGGGCTTCCCCTTGTGCGTTGTAGAGTGCGGCGAAGAGCTGGGAATCGGTGGAGTCGTTCTCCTGAATGAGTTTCTGGAGGTTCTGGATCGCATCGGCGGTTTTCCCTTCCGAGATATCGCAGCGTGCCAGAACGACCTTTGCCAGTAGCTGGCTGCGGAGGGTAGCTGGGTCGGTGGCTGCGGTGGCGATTGCTTCCGAGCAAACGGTGCGGGCTTCCGCAAACTTCTGCTGGCTCAGCAACGCCCGCGCCTCCAGTACTTTGCTGCGGAGAGCCACCTGAGGATAGGGGGCTTTGGCAAGCGCCCCAAAGTAAACGCTGGCTCGATCGTAGTTGCCCAGCAGCGTTGCCAGTTCACCCAATGTCTCGGTCCCTTCATAGAAATGATGGGAGTCTTTGTTGGCGGTGAAGTAAGCCAGAAGCCCTTTGGCGGCCGATCCCGGATCGGCTCGGCCCGTCAGCGCCAGATTGCCTTCGATCCACGAACTGTAGTAAGCCAATTCGGCCTGTGGGGCATCGCCGGTGACCGATTCCGGATCGATCTTCTTGATCTCTTCCTGGGCCTGGTCCCATTGACCGTTGGCCGCCAGCTCTTTGACTCGCGAGAGCGTCGACGGTTCGCCATCGAAGACGACGCGCGCCAACGCCGGGGTTTCGAAGGTCTGCGGAGTGCCTCGCACTTCGATCACCACCTTGTCGCGTCCGATCTCGGTGATGGAGCCGCTGACGGACGAACCTTGTTTGGGGTAGATGCGGTCATCGGCGAGGATCGTACTTGCGGGGGCGGTCAGTAGCATGGCGGTGAGGGCCATCTGGCGCCGGAGGGCGAAGATCGATTTCGAAATTCCACGGAAGGGAAGGGGGGCTGGTGTTGGGCTCATCGGTCGGGTCTCCTGGTCGGAATCGGCTGCCAAGGTCATGCGATGGCATCCGATGGAAAGGGCTTGCGGGATAAGGATCGATCAGGGGGTCGCTGGAGCGGCTTGAAGGAAGTCCTTCATCCCTGATTGGGGTTTGTTCAGGGCGCGTTGAGCTTCTCGCGCGATCTGGTCGAATGCCGGGTAGTGCTTCGACTGCACGACCCCTGGGAATCCAACGGCGGTGCTACGCAGGTCCCCCAGCGTTCGTTCCCATTCCTTGGTCTTCTTGGCGGGATCGGTTTCCGAAGCGGCGATCTGCATACGGCATTGGGCCAGCCGCATTCGACTTTCAAAAAAGTATTCGAGCAGTTCGGGCTTTTGGCCGGCGGAGCGAGCCAGTTTCTGGGACATCAGTCCCCAGCCCCATACCGACATCGTTCCATTGGGCAGCTTGTCGGTCCCCAGCATGGCTTCGCGCAGACGCTGGGGGTCCTTGCTGGCGGTCCCCCAGTCTTCCAGAGTGCGCGCCGCTTCCAGTTGGGCGCTGAGCATTTGATTGTTGCGTTTCAGAAGTCCCTTGAGCCGTTCGATCGCCTCGGGAAACTGCTTGGCGCCTCGCATCGCCATCGCCGACTTCCATTCGATTTCATCGAGAGATTTTCCGACCGATTCCAGCAGCTTGGTATCCTTCTGCTGGAGGTTGAGTAGTCTCTGGTAGGTGGTCGAGGCACCCTGGAAGAGTTTCTCCTTTTGCGAGGCGGCCAGCGGATTGGATTCTTCCTGCTGTGCTAGCGAGAGCATGGTGGAGCCAGCCCAGTCGAGAGTGGAAGGATCTTCGGAGATACCGGCCAGCTGGACCAGCAGCACCTGGACGCTGTCGACCAGTTTCGCGCGGTCTTGCGGGGACTTGTTCTGACGAATCTGATCGCGGAGATCCTGCGCCAGCATCACCAGCGAGGCCGCCATCTTTCGCGAACCCTCGGGGGTATCGGCCACCGATTTGCTCATCTGGCCCAGCAGCGACTCCAACTGCTTGACGTCCAGCTGAGGGCCTTTGCCGCTGCCTGCGGCGAGCACCTGAGTCTGCAGCTGCAGGCGGTAGGCATCCAGTTTCACCCGCGGCTCCTGAACCACTTCGGGCCGCGAGGCGAGGATGGCAAGAGGTCCGACTTCGGGGCGTTGCAGGATTGCCGACGCCTCGTCGAACTTCTGGGTCTTCATGGCGATGGCGGCCAGCGAATTGCCTGTCTCCACCGCGCGCTGGTCGACCGAATCGGGTGTCAGCGGCTGGTAGCCTTCTTCCAGCATCCGCTGCGCTCGGTCGCGAATGGCGATTTCCGCTTCCCCTTCTTCCTTCCCTTCCTTGCGGCGTGCGTCGCATTCCAGGAGATAAAGGTTGTAGAGCACCACTCCCAGTTCGCGGCGGATCTGGGCGCCCTTAGGTCCTTCGGCCGGGAGCAACTTGAGGTACCGCTCGGCATCCTCCCAGCGCTGCTGTTTGAATGCCCCATCGAGCAGGATCAATGCCGCATCCTGGCTTTCGGTTGCCGAAGGCCAGGTGGCGATCATGTGGTTGGCGAGCGATTCGAGGGCCGCCGATGCCGAAGCGGCTCGCTGTGGATCGGCCACCTCGCTCAACTTCTGATAGGCGACCAGCGCCAGCTTGCCCGATGCCTTGCCGCTCTCGGCACCTTGGCTGGAGCGAGTCAGGAAGTCGCTGACCACAGCGCTCTCCCAGAAGCGATCCTGCTTCAGCAGGGCGTAGGAGAGCATGTAGCGAGCGCGGACCAAGTCGTCGCGGGCATCTTCGCTGCCAAACAAGCGAAGAGTCTGTCGCAGGATGGACTCCGCCGATGCAAAATCTTGCCGGCTGGCATCGACCACGCCCTGGATCTCTTGTTCGATCGCCCCCTTTTCATCAGCGGAGGCTTCCGACAGACGGGTTCGGAGGATCTCTAGCGACAGGTCGGCGTTCTCCCCTTGTTCGATCCTTTCGCGCGCTGCTGGGAGACCCTCGGCAAACTTCTTGACCACCACGCCATCCCCCTTTGGCTGGCCCGCGGCCTCGACCCCCAGCTTGGAGAGCGCCTGTCGAGCTGCTTCCTGATGGGAGCCGGCGCGTCGCAGGATGCCATTGAGGAGATTGCGAGCCTCGGACTTCTCCGTCCTCGCCTTGGTGGCCGATGCCGGATCGGATTCCAGCTGCGCGGCCCAGGCGCCTTTGGCCTCTCCCAGGGCAAGCTGCAGATCGAGCCATTCGGGTTGCCATCGTTCGGCACCCTGAGCCGTCTTCATCAGCTGCTCGGCCCTCGCGATGATCGCCTCGAATTTCCCCTGCTCGGCGTTGGCCAACAGTCGCACCAGAGACGCAGTCGCCTGGACTCGCCATTCGCGAAATGGGCCTGTCTCTTCAATATCCGCCACGCGCACAAAACTGTCGTAGGCGTCATCGACCTTCCCCAGTTTGGCCTGCACCTGGCCTCGGTAAAGGAGGCTGAGCGTCCGGCGGCCGGCTTCCTTGGAGCCGGGAGTTTTTTCGATGACCTGCGAGAGAAGGGACTCCGACTTTTCGAGAAAGGCCTTTGATTCCGCCGAGCCATCGGGATAGGTATCGGCGAGGAATTTGTTGGTGAGACCTCGCAGGATTTCCGCTTGGCGATACTCTCCTTGGTACCTTTCTCGAGTCGCCAGGGCGGCGGCGTCGGTGGCGGCGATGCGGGCACCCTGCATCGATTCGAGAATCGGCTTGAGCTCGGCCAAGGTATCGTCGAAAAGCTTCAGAGCCGCCTCGAATGCCTGTCGGCCTGCCTGCCGTTCCTGCTCGGTCGCCTTCGGGCTTTTGGCCGCTTCCAACGCTTGCTGGCCACGCCCCAGCAGGAGATCGGCAAGCGCCAGCCTGGCTTCGGATCGACGGGGATGATTGGGGGATGCCTGAAGAAAGTCCTCAAAACCTTTCTGCAGCTGGTCCATCCTCTGGTTGCGTTGTTCGGCCGACCTCAGTGTCGTCAGAGAATCTTGCAGCAGTAACAGTCGCTCCAGCGGCAAATCGGCCTTCATCGCATCGGGAAGTGTGCCGCTGCGATCTAGCTCTTCCAGGTACACGGCGGCCAGCTGGTGCAGCTGCTGCTCCTTCAGCCGCTCCAGGAACTTCGCGACAGGTTCTTCGGCCTTCGCCAAGGTCCCCGCCAGGCTGACGATCGCCAGCCCCAAAAAGCTCGCCAACCCTCGACGCCTGTTTTGTTCCCAAGCACCAGGACGCGATCGACCAGGAGTCGACTGGAATCGATTCTCTCGATCAGTCAGTGTCCGGGGGGACCGAGGGATGGATCGATGAAACTGCTTGCCCATATCTCGATTCGCTCCGCCGTGTTCCGAAACATCCTTGGCCCGCTGATTCCCCAAGGCACCATCCGCGTCGTTCCGATTGCGAAGGATGTGGGGTGCAGAGGCAAAGATGGAAGTGGAAAAGGAAATCCTGCCAAGGTCCGATCGCGTCAGCACTTGCTGCAGGAGCCACCGCATTTTACCGAGTGCCAAACATCAAAGCACCATCCGACGATGGAAATCGGAGCAACTTCTCCCGCTTTGCGTTTCCCACGATGGAAGGGTGTCACAGCGATGGGAAGCCAAAGAGAACCGACCAGCCCATCTCTCTTCCTCCTCGTCAGCCGATCCCAGTGGACGGCCGCTTGGCCATCGCCCTTGCAATTGGCGAGGATATGATGACGAAGGGGGCGATCGGGAAGTGTGCGTCAACGCAAGCAAGCGATGGATGGCGCAGCTTCCAGGATGCCAAGTGGAGCAAGCGATATTTGCCGGATGGATGGGGAGCCACAAGATGGTGCGATTGCAGCGGGACCGCTGGTACACGGCGTCCGGGATGGCCAGATCGCGCCAGCGCGCTCAGCAGCAATCGCGACCCGGCAGGCAGTTGGGGTCGCTGCTGCTGGCGTTGATCCTGGTGACGATGCTGATGCAGCAAGCATCCAATCCGTTGGTTTGGAGTCGAGCCTTTCGGGCGCTGGGGACGCCGCTGGATCCTGCAGCCGTAACGCCTCCCCAGGGTCCGATCGCGCCAGGCTCTGGCGGCTCGTCCTCTTCCTCCTCACGCCCAATCGGCGATGGAATGCCAGATCCAGAGTCTCTTTTTCGTATGGCGGTGCACCGCGATCAGGTGGCGATGTGGCGAGTGTTGCTGCAACAGTTGCCTGCCAAGGATCGGCAGTGGCTGGCCCGTGCGCTCTATGAAACGACTTGGCGGCAGGCTGTAGCGGGCAGCCCCAGCGTCAGCGATCTCAAGAAGGCCAACCAACCCATCGGCTCCCTCGACGCCTCGCAGCGCGATACCAGCACGTCCGAACCATCGACCAAGGGAGACAGTCCACCGGTGGGCGATGGCGGGAAGGGGGCGCGCGACCAGGAAGGTTGGAAGCGCTGGGGGGAGATTAGCCAAGCGGAGTGGATGGGCTGGGAGCTGGTCATGGAGGGATTGCCGTCTTCCCTGGAGCCGGGAACGGCGGCTGTTTCTCAGGATCCCGCTGCCGTCGCACGCCAGGAACTGGTAGCGCATTGGAAGCTTCTGGTCGATTCGATGACTTCCCCGAGGATCGACCAGGAGCTTCTGGCGAGTGAATCGATGAGGACATTGAGCGAGGGGAGTTCGGGCCGAGCGTTGATCGAAGCGTTGGATGGCGATCTGATCGAAACCCTGCGCGATGGGGCACCCTGGCAGGCGGCGGAGCGATTGGCATTCTTGCGTCAGTTTCAGATCGCTTTGCACAATCCGGCCAACGGGATACCGCACTGGATCTCCACCACCCAGCTCGACTCATCCGGCTCGGAGTATCGTGGTCAGGCGATCGGCTTGGTCGGGCAAGTGGCTCAAGTCGATCCATCGCAGCGCGTCTCCGATGCAATGCTGGGCGACATGCGGTACCGACCTTGGTGGATGCGGCCGGGCGATGGCGCCTCGCAGCCCTGGTTGATCTATCTTCCCGAACCGGTCTGGTTGGCCGCGCGCCAGTCCAATCCTGGTTTCCCGGAGACGCAGGAAGCGATGCAGGGAGTCGGCTGCAGGATCGAGGCCATCTACTTGAAGCGTTTGGCCTATCGATCGAAACGAGGGGTCGATGTGGTCCCGGTCCTGATCGCGCGGCGCATCGACCCGGAATCCGCTTCCATCGCTGCCGGTTCGCCGCCAGCCGTCCTACCCAGCGCATCGAATCGATCGTTGCCATGGCCCCCTTGGAGGCCACCGGGGAGGGAATTGGCTGCGTTGCGGACTCTGGGTGGTGTGCTGGGACCGCTGATGGATCAGTTGCGAGATGAGGTGACGGCGACCAGTGAGTGGTACAGCAAGCCTGAGATGGAGGAGCCACCAGCAGAAGGCAACGGAACTGCGTTCGCCAAGTCGGCTCCTGCGTCGCTCCTGGCGATGATCCACCAAATGGATCGTCCATCGGACTTAGTGCGGGAGTGGGCCGAGCAGCCGAGGCTGGCCGAGCGATGGAATGTGCCGCTGCGATCGATGGTTGGAACAGCAAGGTGGTGGCAGCAGCTGGCAGTCACGGGGGAGGAGGCCGAGTGGTTTGGCGGTGATCGGTGCTATCGGTTCTGGTGGGAGCCAGCTCTGGACAGTGCAGCAGAGGCTGTCCCGCCCAGTAGCGCGGATCTTCCCGCTGGCGTGGTGGACAAGAAGTTGTCAGCGGGACGATTCGCAGGGAAGGTGGCGACCGGTTGCTGGATCTACTGCCGCCAGATCCCCAGGCTTTGGCTTCCCTCCGCCCGGATCGACCAGCCCGTGACGGTGGCGGCTCTTTGGCTGGCGATCGATGCACCGAACAGTCCGGCAAGTCCAGCGCAGGGTCTAGCCATAGCCAGCCATATCGATTGGTCCTGGGACGGCTGGAGCACGCCACTTCCCGATGGCGTCGAAGCACTCCCAGCCACTTTTCGGCAGCTTGGATCGCAGGGGTGGAACCTGGCACAGATCGATACCTTGGAGCGCCTTCAGGGGAAGCCGATTCAGCGAGACGATGGGGAGTCGTTGATGCCGCTGCTGCGGCTGGTGACGGAATCAGCGACAGGGACTGTGGAAGGGGCTGAGGCATCGGTCTTGGTCCCTGCCTACGGGACGGAGGAATCGACTGGAGTTTCCAAGGCTCCCCGTACGCTCGCGCAGGTGCTTAGAGATCCCCTCGGTGCGATCCTGCAGCCGGTCGCTATCTCGGTGCGATTGCTGCGTGCGGCACGGATCGAGGTGGTGGATCCGGCCGAGCGGCAGTGGCTGGGGGCCGATCACTACTACGAAGTCGATGGGATGGGGGATCTTCAAGGGACGCGGATCGATTACCGACCTTCGTCCAAGGCCGGTGAACCGATTCGATTCGAAGGGGAGTTTCCGGTGACGCTGCTGGCCAGCAAGTTGCCCGCGGAACTACTGGCCGAAGGGGAGGTGATGGAGGAGACCCAGACCGCTCAGATCGCGCTGCGCGGGCAGGTGGAGGTGGAAGGTTTGCACTACCGGATGTGGGCCTATCGCAGCCAGCGCATCGCCAACCGCTCTATCGATCGCCCCGACGATGCGACGGGAGCCCAGTTGGCACCTCTGATCGCGGTGGCCAAGTGGACCGTGGTGCCACCGCTGTCGGTCAGCCAGGTGCGACGTGCGATCGACCAGGGGAGTTCGATCTGGTTCTGGGGTATGGCCGGCATTGCGGGGTTGGCGTGGTGGTGGATCCGGCGCGATGCGGTGGCGCGAAGGAGGCTTCGTGCCAAGGGAAGGGGAGTGATGGACCGAGATTCTGGGCAGCGCAGCTAGCAGGTGAGAGGGACTTTCGTTGCGTTGGCTTCGATCGGGCTCTTTCATCCCACGCGTTCATCCCCTTGCCATCGTCAGCTCCCCCGATTCGCGATCCAGCGGGATTGGGTATGATGAGGTGCTGCGGCCGATTGCCTGTCCGGTTGTGGCTGGCGGTGGCCTGAATTGAATCGGATATCCAGGAACAAAACGCGGGAGAGCGGAAGCATGCGCAGAGCGAAGATTTCGATCATCGGGGCAGGGAACGTGGGAGCCACCTGTGCGCATTGGTGCGCGGCGGCTGAACTTGGGGACATCGTGCTACTGGACGTGCCCGCCACCGAGCAGATGCCGAAAGGGAAGGCGCTCGACCTGATGCAAAGCTCCCCGATCATGGGCTTTGACAGCAACGTGATCGGGACCACCAGCTACGAAGATACCGCAGGAAGCGACGTGGTCGTGGTCACCGCGGGAATCGCGCGCAAGCCAGGGATGAGCCGTGATGATCTGCTGAGCACCAATGCGAAGATCGTCAGCAGTGTCTCCGAAGAGATCAAGAAGACCAGTCCCAATGCAGTGGTGATCGTCGTCAGCAACCCGCTGGATGCCATGGTGCAACGAGCGTTTCAGGTTACTGGCTTTCCTTCCCACCGCGTCATCGGGCAGGCCGGGGTGCTTGA
The DNA here is from genome assembly GCA_044371425.1 of Pirellulaceae bacterium. Taxonomy (GTDB): domain Bacteria; phylum Planctomycetota; class Planctomycetia; order Pirellulales; family Pirellulaceae; genus JBEISR01. The sequence goes on from JBILTR010000024.1 coordinate 60,245, forward strand.
TACGGCCCGCTATCGCACCTTCCTGGCGATGGAACTGGGGGTTAGCGTCGAGGATATCTCTGCGATGCTGCTGGGTGGGCACGGCGATACCATGGTGCCAGTGCCTAGCTGCACCAGCGTTGGTGGCATTCCTGTCAGCCAACTGATCTCGGCGCAGCGACTGGAGGAAATCGTCCAGCGAACGCGCGTCGGTGGTGCCGAAATCGTCTCGCTGCTCAAAACGGGAAGCGCCTACTACGCTCCGGCCGCCGCTACCGCTCAAATGGTCGAAGCGATCGTGCGCGATAAGAAACGATTGATTCCGTGCGCCGTCTATTGCGACAAGGAGTATGGCGTGGGCGGGTACTACGTTGGCGTGCCGGTCATCCTGGGTAGCAAGGGGGTCGAAAAAATCATCGAGCTGAAGCTGACCGACGCGGAAAAGGCTGACTTCGCGAAAAGCGTCGATGCGGTCAAGAGCCTGGTGGCCACCATGGGCCAACTGCTTCAGTCGGCTTGACCCTCCCTGGGCCCCAAAGCCGCCCGAAAAAAGGCTAGAAAGAGATCCAGAAAGCTTCTGGATCTCCAGCATCAGGCTTGGGGAGCTGGACGAAAGTCGCTCCCCGTCGATTCTTCGCCGCTTGACCATTTTTCCCGCGGCGAATACTAGCGTCAGCAATCTGGGAAAGCTTCGTCGACAGGCTGCGTGTTTTCTCCTTCCTGTCGGGTTGACATACCGCTTAGAAAACGTCTAAAACGCGAACAGTGCGATTGGTGAGCGATCGAAGCAAGGCGACTCGAGGGCTCCCGGGACTTCCTGTCCTGTTCGCGAGAGAGATGGTCCATAGAACCAGTCGCAGGGATCCGCGCTGGTGCTTTCCCTGTCGTTGCGATCGGTGCCATGGCGTCGGTTGGTGGAAGATGGGGAGAGCGACGTCAGGGAGGCGGCCTGGGGCGTTGGAAGGAAGGCATCTTGGCGGCTGATCGCCAAGCTTGGACACTCCTTGGGACGCGCAGGCGACATCGTTCTTATCAGCATTCCGAGAACTCCCTCTTATCGAATCGGATGGAAGTCGCATGAATCGCTTTGATGGCAGCGGGCCTTCGTCGTTTCCTTCCTCCCAGGCAGCGACGGCCTGCGCGGCAGCAGCTAGGCGACGAATGGTTTCTGAAACCGCTCGGCTCGACCCTCGGCCGCTGGATCTGGGCAGCCCGGGCAAGATCTTCATGCCAGAGGGGTATGAGCCCAACTATGCCTATCCGCTGGTGGTCTGGTTCCATTCGTGCGCCAGCAGTGAATGGGAACTGGATGGCGTCGCCAGCAATTTGAGTTTGAGAAACTATGTGGCGATAGCTCTTCGGGGCAATCGTCGCGATCATCCGCTCCGCAATCTTTTCGGTTGGCAGGTGACGGAGACGGGTGTGGCGCAGGTGGAAGAATCGCTGTTTGAGGCGATCGACGAACTAAAGAGCCGAATGCAGCTCAATGGACGCGCGGTCTTTTTGGCGGGCTATGGCAGTGGCGCCACGATGGCGCAAGCGATTGCCTTGCGCTATCCGCAACAGTTTGCGGGAGTGATTGCGATCGAGGGCAGCATTCCTCGGCTTCCCAGATTGCTGTCGCAATGGGAGGCGGCAAGAAAGCTACCGATCGTTTCGATGTATGGACAGTCGGAATCTTCCGCAATGACCTCGCAGGCACTCGAGTTCCTGCGATTCGCTCAGACAGCCCATCTGAATGCTTACCCCGCCATTTTTCCCGGCGCTCAGGGGCTCGACAGCACCATGCTTCAGATCGCTGATCGATTCATGATGCAGCGGGTTCGCGGCGAAGGGGTGAATCTGTTCGAAACGGTAGGATGAACCGGTTTCCGACAGATGGCTGGCAGGAGGGCCGATGGTTCATCGCATCCGGCTGAGAGGCCCTTGGCATTGGGAACGCACCCGAGACCAAGTTCGGTTGTACCGCGCGTTTCACCAGCCCGATAGAATCGACTCTTTGGAATCGATTCGACTTCATCTGGTCCTCCAGCCCCAGATCCATCTGCTGGCTCTGCAACTCAATGGTGAGGCTCTTTCTGCCCAACTTGCCTTGGGACCAGAAGGCGCCTCGATCGACCCCTGGCTGTCCGCCTATAATCAGCTCCAGTTGGATGTGGTCGAAGTAGTCGAAACGGCCCAGGCGCGGATCGGCCCAGCGGACGGAAAGTTTCCAAAGACTTTCGAAAATCCCTGGCTGCTAGATGCGTGGCTGGCGTTGCATCCACGAGCTGCGAATTGAGCGACTATTCCTTTTCAAGGATCCCGTCGGATGAAATGGTCTGCAGGCAAATTCCTTCTGGCCGCAGTCGTCCTTGCAGGCTGCACCCCGCAACCGACCGCTACCCGCCCATCGGCCACCAGTCCCAGCCCAGGGCCATCGGCCAGTTCAGGGGCTTCGGCCAACATGGCGTCGGCTCCCTCGGTCGCTACCGATGAGAAGTCTTCTGGGGATCCTGCGGCAACGAAGTCGGTTGAGCGAAGTTCTGCCGAAGGAAGTTCTGCGGAAGCGACTGAAGTTTCCGCTGCGAAGATCGACGCCACGGCGACGGGAACGGATGCGAAAAAATCTCTAGCTCCTGCGGTCGATTGGCAGGGGCTGCTGGAGATGCGTCTTGCGGTCGAGGAGCTGGACCAGGGTTGGATTCGCCTTTTCGATGGTCAATCGCTGTTTGGATGGGAGAGCGATGGCAAGGCAAACTGGCGCGTCGAGGATGGGGCGCTGGTGGCCGATGAAGGCGATCCAGGGTTCTTGATGTCGCAGGTGCGATGGAGCGATTATGAGTTGATGGTGGAGTTCCGCGCGACGGATCGGACCAACAGCGGGATTTTTTTGCGGACCGAGCTGCAGCCGACGTCGCCAGCTGTCGATTGCATCGAACTGAACATCGCGCCTTCCGACAATCCATTTCCCACGGGATCGTTGGTGGAGCGGGTGCGGGTGGAACCGGAGGCGCTGGGAGAGAATCCGCAAGACCAGTGGCACACGTTGCACGTCCTGGCCGATGGCCCGCACATGCAGGTCTGGTTCGATGGTCGTTCGGTGGTCGATACGCAGGTGGAAGACCGAACCACAGGTAGGATCGGACTGCAGTTTCGCGAAGGGCCGGTCGCATTTCGGAATCTTCGGATCCGCCCGCTGCTGCTCCAGAAACTGATGCCCGATGCCCAGTGGAGTGGGTGGAGTCAGGAGCACAAGGGAGATGCTGAATTTCGGTTGGAGGAGTCCGGGGAGCTTTCGATCGTGGGAGGCAAGGGGCAGCTGGAATTGCTGCAGCCTTTTGGAGACTTTTGCCTGCAGGCAGAAGTACGGACCGAGGATGACGAAACGAATTCCGGCATTTTCTTTCGAAGCATTCCTGGCGATGTGATGAACGGCTACGAAATGCAGATCCACACCGGCTTTGACCCCGACCGGCTCCATCCTCTAGATGGCGGCATGGGTGCAATCTTCCGCCGCCAGGAAGCCCGTGCGGCATTGTCCGAGACAGGGCAGTGGAACCATCTGACCCTGGTGGCGGACGGCAATCGCTTTGCTACCTGGGTCGAAGGAGTTCAGGTGACTCAGTGGCAAGACGACCGCAAGCCGCACGAAAACCCCCGTTCCGGACTGCGAGTGGAGCCGGGAACGTTGATCCTTCAGGGGCATGATCCAAAGTGTCGCGCGAGCGTGCGAAAGCTGTTGGCGATGCCAATCGAAGCAGTGCGGGAAGGGCAGGTGCCTGAAGTCGCGCCGGAGAGCGCGTCAGGGGACACGCCGTAGCGAAGGTCGATCGGCGCAGCGCAGGTTGGATGGCTTGTGATCGTAGCGGAGATGGACGAGCCCTTCCTTGGCGGTACTGATTGAACTGTAGGGTGTGTGACGCGGAATGCCTCGCCTCTTCGTAGGGTGTGTGACGCGGCCTGGGTGTCACCAGCGCCGCGCGCAAGTCACTCGCCGCGGAACACACCAGAACCAAGGCCGCAATCCTGTTACCACCCCCTGGTGTGTTCGCGGGGCAGTTTTTACCACACCGACGTCCAACGCGCCCGCCCCGGCTCACACACCCTACGGGTCTGCACCTACCCACGGTCGGGACGAATGTAATGCGGAATGCCTTGCCTCTTCGTAGGGTGTGTGACGCGGCCTGGATGTCACCAGCGCCGCGCGCAAGTCACTCGCCGCGGAACACACCAGAACCAAGGCCTCAATCCTGTTGCCAACCCCTGGTGTGTTCGCGGGGCAGTTTTTACCACACCGACGTCCAACGCGCCCGCCCCGGCTCACACACCCTACGGGTATTGCGCGCCTCTTCGTGGAACCAAAGCCTTCATTTCGTTACCAACCCTACGGGTCGGACCGCGACTCGATCTGTGGCGGGGAATGAGGAAGCGAGTGGTTCAGCTTCCTGGAGAAGCGACCGCTTCCTGGTCGCGGAATCCTGCCCAAAGCAGCATTCCCGTGCCGACCACCAGCAGGCTGTCGGCGATGTTGAAGTTTGGCCAGGTGAATTGTCCGTACCGAAACAGGATCCAGTCTCTCACTGCCGATTTCCATGCGATGGGCATGCCAGGTTCATACCAGAGTCCCAGGCGATCGTAGAGATTTCCGAGGATGCCTCCGGTGATCAGCCCTAAGGCGATGGTGGTCCACCAGGACTGAAGTCCCCGATAGCGGACCAACCAAAGCAGGATGGCGATTAGGGCTACCAGGGAGAAAGCAGCGAAGAAGAGTCCGAAGCCGGCTCCCATGCCGAACAGGGCACCGATATTGACGGCGGTCTCGATTCCGATGAACGGCTCCCATAGCCACCAGGGGTTGCGTTGTCCGGGAAGCCCCATCGAATGAAAAACGGCTTGCTTGCTGAACAGGTCGATGGCCGCTCCCAGCACCGCCAAACCAGCGTAGGCCGCGAGCCGACCGGTGGGGATTTGGCCGACCTGTGGTCGGAGCAAAGAATCGCTTCGATCTACCGAACGACTACTCGCGGGGTCGCGGCTGACTGGCGCATTTGACACAGTAGGGTGTTTCCGGGATCACCTCGAGCCTTGCCTTGGGGATGCGTCCTTCGCATTCCAGGCAGGTACCATAGGAACCGTCGGCGATTCGTTCAAGAGCAGCCTGAACTTGTTCGAGTCGATCCCCTTCGTTGGCCATCAGATTGAGCGTAAATTCCTGCTCGTAGGCATCCGTACCCAGATCGGCCATGTGGGTTGGAGCACCCGAGCTGCTGCTGCTGTTGAGTGCCTCCATCGCCATCATCGTCACGTCGCCCGTCAAGCGGGCTTTCAGCTCAATCAGAAGTTTGCGAAACTTGGCGAGATCCTCTTTGGTCATGCCCGGCTGCTTTTTCTTGCTGTTGGCCACTGATGGAACCTCACATGAAAGCGTGGATGTCTCGGATTCAAGGCACACGGATGTCATTTCGATTTGCCGACCTGCGAAGGACAGCGGGATCCATGAGCAATTCCGAGAGGTGAATTGAGTTTGGATCGGGCTCGGTCTTCCTCCTCCTTGATGCGGCCGCTGAGGATTGCTCTCAGCGAAGGGGCAGGTCAAAGCATCCCAACCCGCTCCACCGCGCTACAACGTTCATTGCCTTCTTGGCTTCGCTTGGCACCTTCCCATCGCTCCATGGAACGACCGTTACCCTCGCGCTACGGATAACGACAAAACGACCAGAGAGTTTGACGGGTAGGCGAGAAACCCCTTGACGGCCGACCGAAAGTCTGCCATCCGGAGCTTTCTCGGAAAAGAAATGTAGGTGCATCCTCCGAAAGGGTCAATGCACATGCGGGCGGTCTGCAAAGGCCTTGGGTGGCAGACAGACCCAGCAACCGGCGTACAATGGATGGATCGGCCCCACCCTTGAGATTTTTGCAAGCGACTGCTATGACCAGTGACCGCATGGGAAACAGCTCCGCCGGCCATCCCTCGGACGCCGTCTTTCAGAAATGCCTAAATCCTTGCTGCGCAGCGACTTACGATGTAAGCCAGGTGCTTACAAAATGCCCGATCTGCGGGGCGCTGCTGGATATTTCCTACGACTGGAACCGCCTCCCGGTGCCGCGATCACTGCAGGAACTGGAGGCTCATTGGACGCGTCGATGGGACCCATTAAGATTCAGCGGCGTCTGGAGATTTTATGAATTGCTGCCATTCGCTCCGCCCGAAATGGTGGTGACAGCTGGCGAAGGGCAGACCTTGCTGCAGCGAGCCGACACGGTGGCTCCCTACATCGGGATCGATCCGGGATGTTGCTTTTTGCAGTACGAGGGGATGAACCCTTCGGGCTCTTTCAAGGACAACGGGATGTGCGCTGCGTTCACGCACGCCAACCTGGTGGGGGCCAAGCGGGCTGCTTGCGCATCGACGGGAAACACGAGCGCCTCGCTGGCCATGTACAGTTCGGTGACGCAGCGGATGCGCGCCATCATCTTCATCGGCAGCGGGAAGATCTCCTACGGGAAGCTCTCCCAGGCGCTGGAATACGGCGCGCTGACCATCCAGATCGCTGGCGATTTCGACGACGCGATGGGTCGGGTCCAGGAGGTAGCTAAGGAGCTGGGAATCTATCTGGTCAACAGCGTCAATCCCTTCCGCCTGGAAGGTCAGAAGACCATCATGTTCCGCGTCCTGGAGGCTCTACGGTGGGAGGTTCCCGATTGGATCGTCGTGCCGGGCGGCAATCTGGGAAACAGCAGTTCGTTCGGAAAGGCATTCCTGGAACTGAAGCAGTTGGGGCTGATCGACCGAATGCCGCGTCTGGCGGTGATCAATGCCTCGGGAGCCGATACGCTTTTTGAACTGGTGGAGCATCGAGGGCTGAAGTGGAATGGAGGGGCTCCATCGCTGGAAATCGCTTGCCACTACTACGACGAATTGGATGCGAAGGGAGTCAAGGCCGATACGATCGCCAGCGCCATTGAAATCCATCGACCGGTCAATCTCGCCAAGTGCCTTCGCGCCTTGGAGGCATGCGACGGTGTGGTCCGCCGCGTTAGCGATCAGGAGATCCTCGACGCCAAAGCGAAAGTGGGCGCCGGGGGGATTGGGTGTGAGCCAGCCAGTGCGGCGAGCGTTGCGGGGGCTAGGTTGCTGCGACAGGAAGGGATCATCGCCCCGACCGATCGCGTCGTCTGCATCTTGACGGGCCATCAACTGAAAGACCCGACCGCCACGGTTGCGTACCACACCACCGACCAGCAGAAATTCAACGAGGTGCTTGGCAGCCGTGGCGTCTCGCGCGCCTCCTTCGCCAATCGCTCGATCGCCGTCCCCAACGATCTCGATTCGATCATTCGAACTTTGAAACTTTATACCTAATTCATACCCAACGGATGCAAGGGAGAGCTGATAGCATGGCGCAACCGATCGCACTGGCAATTCACGGAGCAGCAGGGAGGATGGGGCGACGTCTGGTGGCTTTAGGAGCCAAGGACGCGATGTTGAAAGTCGCTGCAGCGATCGACCGCCCCGAAGCGCCGTGGATCGGTCAGGATGCTGGCTCCCTAGCAGGGATCGATCCGATCGGAGTCCAGTTGGCAAGCCAATGGCCCAAGGGACTGGATGTGGTCATCGACTTTTCTACCCCCCATGCCTGTGACTCAGCAGTCCAAAATGCCTTGGTGCATCGGATCCCGATCGTCGTCGCCACCACCGGCCTGGAACCTGGAACGCTGACGGCGATTCAAAAGGCTTCCAAAGAAATTGCCGTCTGCCACGCTCCCAACATGAGCCTTGCGGTCAATCTGACGATGAATTTGGCCAAGCAGGCGGCTCGCGCGCTCCGCGGCGTCCCCGGAGGTGTTGATGTGGAGATCATCGAGCGGCATCATCGGTACAAGGAAGATAGCCCCAGCGGCACTGCGCTTCAGTTCGGCAAGCTGATCGCCAACGAACTGGGGCTGGATCGAGCCGAACATGGTCGAGTGGGTCAGGTTGGTGCACGCCCAGAGAATTCGATCGGTTACCATGCCGTGCGCGCTGGCGACGACCCTGGCCAGCACACGATTCTATTCGGCATGCTCGGGGAACTGATCGAACTGCGCGTGGCGGCCAGCAATCGCGACTGCTACGCCGCCGGTGCACTGGCGGCCGCCAAGTACCTGGTCGGCAAACCCGCAGGTCTCTATTCGATGAACGATGTCCTGGGACTCTCATGACCCCGACCACTCTCGGTCAACAAAGGTTCCCCTCCACCAAACTTCTGTCGCTCCCGCTTGCCGGCTAGACCCGCAACAAGCGACATTCCGGTCTTTGCACTACTTCTCTAACATTTACTCGTACTCGTGCTCGTGCTCGTGCTCGTGCTCGTGCTCGTGCTCGTGCTCGTACCCGTACTCGTACTCGTACTCGTACTCGACAAACACCCTCTTCCGCAGGCATTAGGTTCTGGTGTGTTCGCGGTCGAGTCGCTTCCGTGATGAAACGGGTGTGTCGCCTTGGCTTCCCTGGCGCCATAATGACCTTCCTTCGACGACCGGCTCACACACCCGACCTAGTACCGGCTTGGGCTAGGCAATAACCGTCATCCATCCAGCATCAACCAATGGGAAAGAACTTCGATGGCCCGATGCGATGAAGGATACCTCTGCCAAGTCTGTCGCGAGGAAGTGGAGGAGATCTTCGAGAGCAGTCTGTACTTGATGTTGGTCTTAGGATGGATCGATCCGGAAACTCTGCACACCACTCCGGAATGCCACCTGCGGTGCAATTCGGCGCTCTCGCAGTTCATCGACGATGCTAGGTTCCAGCCGCCGGTGGAGCATCTGGGACCGGGTGGGCGCAGCGAACTGGACCCCAGCTTTTTCGCTCATCGTTCCGCTCTGGTCACCGCAGGCTACCAGCGACTTTGGGAAATCTTCAACCTCGAGGATCGTCCTGATCTGCTCGATTACCCCCTGCCGGAGGTGCGAGCCAGATGGGGTCGGTGAGCTGGTCGGTTGACACCAGTCACGATGGGATCGAATCGGATATCTGGCTTGGTGCCGGACGCTCATCCAGTCGATAGAAAAGTGCCAGGGGCAGCACCAGCAGGCCGATCATCCCAAAGACGCTTTGGATCGGCCAGCGCATCGCCTGTGAGATCGATTCGAAGAGCTGGTAAAGTGGACCGGCCAACAGCATCCCTAGGAAATTGGCCTGGTTCATCGTCGCCACCATCCGGCCCTTGAGTGCCATGGGAGGGCGATCCTGCATGTAGACCTGGATCGGGATCGAGTAGATGGCGGCGGTGATCCCCAGCGCGATCAGGATGCCATGGTTGGTGGCGGACGACCAGAGAGGGGCTCCGCCAGCTCTCCAAAGAGAGAGCAAGGTTAGGCAGGCGACGATTCCCCAGAGCCCGGTGGTGACGATCGATCGGCTGGAGAATCTTCGGCACAGCCATCCTCCTAGTGGGCCGCCCAGCATGATGCCGATGGCAATCATCCCGACCAGGATACCGGTCTGTGCTTTGTTGAGCCCCAGGCTTTCGGTCCCCAGGCGATTGATTGTCGGCATCGCCATGGCCGATACCATCCAGAAGACGCAGGAGGCGATCAGCGCCATCAGCAAGCCGCGGTCGGCCAGCAACAGGTCGCGCATCGAGTGGCTCAGCCACGCCGAATCCCAGCTCCATTTCAAATTCGGTTGCGCCACGGGGGCTTTTCGAACCAGCAGACTGGTCAGTGTTCCGAGAATTGCAATTCCGGTGCAGACCAGAGAGCCGATCCAAAGTTTTCCAATCTGTCGCTTGCCATCGACTTCGGTCACCAAGGAATCGAAAAGCTGGCCAGCGAAGACCACGCCGAAGATGACGGCAAGGAAGGTCCCCATCAGCATCAGGCCATTGGCGCGCGGTAGATCCTTCGACTCGAACAGCTCCGGTAGGATGCCATACTTGCCTGGCCCGAAGAAGGTGCTTTGCATCGCCATCAGGAAGAGCACGGTCCAGGTGCCGGCCATCCCCAGTTTTCCGTAAGCTAGAAATGCGACACAGGCCAGCAGCATGATGGCGATTTCGGCGATCTTGGAGCCGACGATGATGGGGGTTTTGCTGAAGCGATCGGAGAGGTAGCCCGTCCAGCCGCTGAAGAGGACAAACGGAAGAGCGAACACGAAGGTCGCCCAACCCTGAAGGTCGCTTTCCGCCTGGTCCATTCCCGCCGCGCCGGCCGCCACTGGAAGCGCCAGCAGCAGCACCATCTGCTTGTAGAGATTGTCGTTGAATGCCCCGAGAAACTGCGTACAGAACATCCCCCAGAACGAACGATCGAACCACAGGCTGGTGCGCTGGGGCGGGGAATTGTCTTCCGTCGATGCGTCCATGCGTAGCGAACTCCTGAAACAAGCCGACCGGGCCTGACGGAACGAGACTCGTGGAACACCTCGAGTCCACATTCAGTCGATGGGGCTCTGCAGGGGTCCGCTAGTCAACGAGACCCTGGCAGTGTACCACTTTTCGCACACCGCTCGCTGGCACAATTCCACTCGGAAAGCGACCTCGACCAAGTTGCGGGCCTAATATGCTACCGGGGGCTACCCATTGTTCCTGTGGCCCGCGAGCTTCAGGGGATGCAAGGCTAGCGATGGATCTCACCGTCCCCTTGGGATGCAAGGCGTGCAATAGATCTCACCCTCCCCTTGGGAGGGTCGCGAGGAACGAGCGGGTAGGGCCTTCTCTTTCAGCTCGATAGTGTGCCCTAACGGACGAATACGGTGTTCCCCTCCCCGCTTCGTCGTTCCTCCTTACCGACTCTCCCTGAGGGAGGGTGATTGGGTGCTGTGGCCACCGGCATTTTTTTTCAGTCGCGGCAGTGAAGCGATCGCAACCGACGACAAAGCCGGGTGGCCCATGAAAAAGGGGAAGCGAAGGAGCTATTCCCGTCCGTTCGTTCAGGAGGGCATTTCCACCAGCTTGGTGGGTGGAGCCATTTTGCGGATCTCTTCGGTGATCTTCATCGAGCAATATTTGGGGCCGCACATGCTGCAGAAATGAGCCTGTTTGAAGGTCTCCTGCGGCAATGTCTCGTCGTGATACGCCTTGGCTGTTTCTGGATCCAGCGACAATCGGAACTGCTCGTTCCAATCAAACGCGAATCTAGCACGCGACAGGGCATCATCACGGTCGCGCGATCCTGGGCGCTTTCTGGCGACATCGGCGGAGTGAGCGGCGATCTTGTAGGCGATCACCCCTTGCTTGACATCTTCTCGATTCGGTAGGCCCAGGTGCTCCTTGGGGGTGACATAGCAAAGCATCGCGGCTCCTGCCCATCCGGCCAGCGCCGCGCCGATGGCGCTAGTGATATGGTCGTAGCCGGGTGCAATGTCGGTCACCAAGGGGCCGAGGACATAGAACGGCGCTCCATGGCAGACTTCGATCTGTTTGTGGACATTCATCGCCACTTCGTCCATCGGAATGTGGCCTGGCCCTTCGACCATCACCTGGGTGCCCCGATCCCATCCGCGTTGCACCAGTTCGCCTAACGTCTCCAGCTCGGCAAACTGCGCCTTATCGCTAGCGTCGGCCAGCGATCCGGGCCGCAGTCCATCCCCAAGGCTCCAGGTGACGTCATACTTCCTCATGATGTCGCACAGGTCATCGAAATGGGTGTAGAGCGGATTTTGCTTCTGATGAGCCATCATCCACTTGGCGATCAGCGATCCACCGCGGCTGACGATCCCTGTGACCCGCTGCACAGTTAGGTGCAGGTGCTCCAGCAGCACCCCACAGTGGATCGTCATGTAGTCGACACCCTGTTTGGCCTGATGTTCGACCATGTCGAGAAAATGGTGTGGCCTCATATCCTCGATCGAACCACCCAGTTGCTCCAGCATCTGATAGATCGGCACGGTGCCGATCGGCACTGGCGACTTGGCGATGATCTCGCGGCGAATGGCGTCGATATCCTTGCCGGTCGAAAGGTCCATCACCGTATCGGCCCCGAAATGAACCGCCGTGTGCAGTTTCTCCAGCTCTTCGGTGACGTTGCTGGTGACGGCTGAGTTGCCGATGTTGGCGTTGATCTTGCAGCGTGCTGCGATTCCGATCCCCATCGGTTCCAGCACCCCCTTGAGGTGTTCCTTGTTGGCGGGAATCACCATCCGTCCTGCCGCCACCTCATCGCGGATTAGCTCGGGAGTCAATTGCTCCCGCTTGGCGACATATTCCATCTCTGGGGTGATTTGCCCACTGCGGGCGGCAAGAATCTGCGTCGTCATCCGTTACATGCTCCTTCGAGAAGGATGGCTTTTTGGTGTTGCTTCCTGAGTTACCGCGGACTATCGCCACGACCCGCTCGGTCCAGAACTCGGACCGCCGCACCGGTTGGTGTTTTCGATGCAGCAGGAAGATCCAGTGTATCGCTGATGCCTCCCAGCGACCACTCGAACCGATGCGGGATCTCCCTTTTCGGCGCTGCGAAAAATGAGCTTTCGGGAAGATCAAAGCGTTTTCAGATACTCCAGAAGGTCCGATGCTTGGGCGTCGGTGAGTCCTTTTCCGAAGTCATGCCCCTGGTTCGATTTGCCCGGGCGGAAGGTATCGAAAATCCACCGTCTTTCGGCCGGAGCCAGCCGGGGTGGCTTGGACTTCTGGTCCTCTTCGATCGGATCGACCGACAAACCGATCTGTTGGAGGTCGATCCCCAGTCGGTTCCTTCGCCATTTCTTGGGCCGCTTGTCGGGGTCGATCACCTGGGCCAGCGTGGGGACGGAGCCATTATGAAAATAGGGGGCCGATGCCCAGATCCCATCGAGTGGTGGTGCCACATAGCCTTCCACTTCGACCTTCGTCGGATGCCGCTCCACCTCCGCAAACCAGCTGGCGGCATACGATTTGCGGTGCCTGTCGGTCAGCGCTTCGTAACGAACCGGATCGGTGCCGACTTCCTCCAGCGCCACGGTCAGTTCAGGGTACTTGCCGTCGGGGCCATAGGTGCCGTGGCAACGGCTGCAATGCTCTTCAAAGACGATTTTGCCTGCAGCCGCTCTCTGGTCATCGATCGGTAGGGGATACTTGGGAACCGGAAGCTCACTCAGGAATGCTTCGACATCGCGGAAGTCTGATTCCCATTCCTGGAATTGCTCTGGACCATTCTCCTTGACCAGCATGAACTGCATCAGCCCGCGATGCCCTTTGCCTGCAAAGCCATCGATGTACAGGTGCTGCTTGCGGCGATAATGCCACCAGGGAGGAGCGTCCATATCGTGATGCAGCATCTCGGCTGGTGCTCGCAACGGTTCGATCGTCAGATCGGGGTTGCGGTAATTCATCAGGGCCACGCCAAACATAACGGCATTGCTGCTGCCGACCGTGGTTCCCAGTGGCATGGCCATCAGCCCCAGGTCCATGTGAGTCAGCGGTTTGCCGGTGCGCAGCTTCTCGCGCCGCACCTGTTCGGTCAGTGTCTCCAGGGCGTAAAGCGTGTTGGGCGAACCGGGGAAGGAGGTGCCAAAGAGGTTGCCTCCATGGCAGGCAAAGCAGTTCATCACCATCTGCCCATCGGGGCTTTGGATGTACTGAAGAGGCTGGTCGTCCTGAAGCGGGTGGACCGAAAGGCCGAAGCGAAGTCCCCGAACCGCTAGCGATTCCCCTTCGCTTTTGGCATCCACCAGCGGCAGCTTGGTGGGCTGAGCCAGCAAGGTTTCCAGCGTCGAACGATCGAAGTCGGCAGGCAGGTAAGGGGAGCCAGTCAAATGCTGAAAGCCGCTCCGCGCCTCGGGGGACATCCCCTCCCAGGCGTCCTGCCATTGCCGCGCCAGCGATTGCTGGACGATGGCATCCTCGGGCCTGGCTCCATCGGACCAGATCGATTCCTCAGCCCAAAGGCTAGAGGCTGCCTGCATCCAGAGCAGCAAAAGGGGAAAGATCCGTGCAACCATGGACGGGACTCGGTTCGAATCAAAAAGGGAAGGTTGGTGCGTCGGGCCGGCGTTCGCTTTCGACGCTGCATCTACCATGATACGATGCAGACAACGACGGCAAGTGTCGGTGGCGGTGCCAAAGCGGGGGAAAGATCGATGGAAGGGGTGGGAAAAAAGATCCGTCTGGTCGGTATGGGGGAGGCGCTGTTCGATCTATTTGGCGACCAGGAGGTGATGGGGGGCGCTCCGCTCAACATGGCCTTCCACGCCCGCCAATTGGCCCAGCTGGCTCATGCAGTGCAAAGCTTCCCCGATGCCTCAGTCGCCGTCGCCAGCTCCATTGGCCGCGACCGCCTGGGAGATGCAATCGTCCGCCAACTGGCAGCGCACGGAGTCGAAACCGAATGGTTGCAACGCCATCCTGAACTTCCTACCGGCACCGTGCGGGTGGAGTTGGCGGCCGGTGAGCCGACGTACACGATTGTGGAGGGAGTTGCGTGGGACCACCTGGTGTGGAACCTCCCGCTACAGAGGCTGGCCGAATCGTGCTCGGGGATCTGTTTTGGCACACTGGCTCAACGGCACCCAGCCAGTCGCCTGACGATCTCCCATTTCCTAGAGTCTGCACGGCACGCTCACCGATTGCTCGATGTCAATCTGCGTCCCCCATTTATCGACACCCCTTCGCTGCGATACAGCTGTCAGCACGCCACGCTTCTCAAGTGCAACACCGACGAATTGAAACTGCTGCTTCAGGTTTTCGATTGCACCATGCCAGAGGACAAAGACGGCCTAGCTCGATCGGAAAGCCTGCCTGCACCATGGCTGGCCGCCGTGCGACGGCTGTTGGAGATTTTGCCAGCCCAATCGCTGCTGGTGACCCGGGGTGCCGTCGGCTGCACACTGATCGACCGACATTCCCACTGGAGTGGCTCACCGGTCCCCCTGGATCGGCTTCCCGACGCCGATTCGGTCGGGGCAGGGGATGCGACGGCCGCGACCTTTCTGGTTGGGGTGGTGGGAGGCTGGAGCCCTGCGAGGATCGTGGCGGTTGCCAACTGGTATGGCGCCTGGGTTGCCTCCCGTCGAGGTGCGACGCCGTCGCTGGATCCCTCCGCTCGCACCGCGCTGACCGAACTGGTGCTGCAACACGTCTAATCGAGGTTCATCCAGAGCGGACTTTGTGCCAGTTCGGGCACCACCCTGTTTGGAACGAGTGAACACACAGAGGCAAGTGGAAGCGACCCCGATGCGGTCGCCCCGTCCCTGTGACTGCTTCAATTCCAACGGGCGTTTTTTAAAGCGGCTTCGAAGCAGCAAGCCGCTTGGTTTGATCCAGCAATCGCACTCGAAACCTGTCTTCTTCTGTAGAGGAGGCCAATCGCATGAGCGAACCACGGACTATCAAGTTCCACTTGAAGACCGGCGAGCATGGATGGCTTTCCAATTTCGCTCCCTATCCGATTGCGATCGATGGTATTCAGTGGCCGACCAGCGAACATTACTACCAGGCGGCTAAGTTTGCCGACGATCCGGCGTGGCAGGAGGAGATTCGGCGCGTTGTTCGGCCTTACGATGCCTGGCGCATGGGCCGTCATGCTCAGCACCCAGTCCGTTCGGACTGGCATCGGGTCAAAGACCAAGTGATGGATCGGGCCGTCCGAGCGAAGTTTGCTCAGCACCCCGATCTGCGGCAGCGATTGCTGGAGACCGGTGAGGCGCTACTGGTCGAGCATGCGCCTGCGGATCCCTACTGGGGCGATGGTGGCGATGGAAAAGGAGAGAATCGGTTAGGGCGATTGCTGATGGAGATTCGAAAGGAGTTGCGGGATTCAAGTCAATCCAGTGATCGCGGCATCAGGTGAGCTAGTGGCCGGAGCTAGAGGGTGATGCTGGTGGAGTCGTCGGTGAGCCGCCAGAAACGTCGATCGACGAGTGGATCACGGTGAAATCAGTTCGCGGCGTGCGTGTTGCTTGAGCTGGATGAAACGCTGCAAAGCCTGCTTGGCTCCTTCGATATCGTCTTTTCGTGCTTTTGTCTTCGCCAGGACGAACCAGTGATCGGGGATCTGATCGTTCTGTTGGATCAGTTCCTCGGCTAGCGCTAGGTGGAGGTCATTCAGGTTGCAGACCTGTGGATCCAGCATGCTTTCTTCTAGTAGTAGGAAAAGCCGATAGGTGGGGTGCTGCCTAGTATGCGGTGAGGTAGTCCTCACGAACTGCTGCGAATCGAGGGAGGGATCGGTCGATCTGCGGAGGATGAACTCCATCGCCAACTTGTAGTAGGTCGCGAAAGGAAACTCCTGAATCTCCAGCCCCATATCCTGAAGTAATTCGATCGCTTCGGTGGTGCGTTGGAGCTTCCAGAGGGCATAGGCTTTGGTCATGCTTGCGTTGATGTTGAGATGAGCTTTCTGCAGTGAGCGATCGCAGACGGCGATCGATTCTTCGTAACGCTGCTCATTGGCCAAACCTTGCGCCAATTGGTTCAGTTGGATCGTCCCCAGATCCTTCGTGGGGTCGCTCTCCCACGCTTCGATCGCGCGGCGATCGGGTTCGATGCACTGCGAACGGACTTCCTCGAACATGTCGCTCCAAACCGATTCAAAATCGAGTTCGGGAAGTTGACCAAATTGCGCAAACCACTGGGGAGGAGCGGCGGGGTTGCCATCGATCGGCTCTTTCCTAGCATCGTCCTCCTCGGTGGTGTCTTCGATCGTGATGCGTTGCAGGCGCGGCTGTTGTCTGGTTTGGGCGTCGATGGGGGAGGCGAGGGATTTCCGCATTGGTTCCGGGATATAGGGAATGTCTGGAAAGAGTCGTTGGGAAGCGATCGCCATTTGCTGAAAGTCGAATACCTGCAACCGCTGGATAGCCAGGGATCCGAGCGCCAGGATCAGCTTGCGTCCATCGTTGGTAAACTGCAGATGGTGTGGGGTGAGTGGAGTGACGTTGATTCGGAGGAGATCTCGGCCTTCCTTCAGTGAGTAGAACAGCAGATCATGCGAATCCTCCTCGCCGCGCACCAGAAAAGCGTTGTCGGGCATGAAGGCGGCAGCTGAGCAAACTCCATCTGGAAGATCGGCCAGGACGGTCCAATTCTGTGTCTCCAGGATACGGTTTGAAGGCGAAACGAACATCAGACGATCGTCCCGCGAGAAGGTAGCACGTGCCTCACTTTCGTCGAAACGATAAGCAATGGATTTGTTGGTCCTATCTACGAGCGAATGGAGGCGGTACTTCTCATCACCGACGGCTACCCAACGGCCGGTTCCGCTTGGGTACAGATAGCTGACCTCGTCGATCGCTAGAGAGTCGGACTGGCCGGGATCGGCCGTAGACCACCAGACCAACTGATTTGGTGAGGGGTTGTCGAAGAGAAATCTTCCGTCGGCGGAAGCACTAGGGGCTCGAGCGGGGTGGGGCAGTGGATCAGCTTTCAGTAGCCGAAGACCCAGTGTTCTGGGTTCATTTAGTTGCGCTTCGTAGGTCTTCTGGATTCCAGCCGAAACGTCGATGGCGTAAAGCCGCGAAGAGTCGTCCGCGGCAACCAGTGTGGGGATGTTCTTCCCATTCACGATGCTCAGGATTCCCTCCCCTTCGCCTAATCCCAACCCCATCAGATCGCTGCCTTTAGATGCTGCCTTGGCAAGGACCGCAGACGGCTGCGTGAGAAGCACGGGAAAGTTGACGTCCCAGAGCACTTTGCCTTCATCAAAACCCTGCAGAATGCCTTCGGGAGGCACCACTTCCAGGCGATGGAACTGGTCATTGAGCCGAGTGATTCCCAGGGTGCGACTGTCGTGCGACCAAGCGATACATTGCATCTGCCACTGCCATCGCCGCTGCATGCGATCCCAAGTCGTGCAGTCGATCACCTCGACTAGTCCTCCCCAGTAGGTGACTGCCAGCCACTTGCCATCGGGAGAAAAAGACGGCTCGGCACCTCCACTGTAGGCATCCATTTGGTGCTTCAACCTGCCGGAGGGCCATTCGACAATCCAGATCTTGGAATCCCTGTCCCCAGGGCAAATCGAGAACGAATCTCCCGAGGGGTGCCAACTAAACCCGGAGACAGATCCGGGGTAGTGGTAGGCAAGGGTCTGGCCGGTCCTGAGGTCGCGGAAGTGAATTTCGTGGTAGTAGTAGGAGGCAACCGCGATGATCGGTTCGCGAGGATGCGGATAGACTCGGACTTCTCGAAGGGGCCCCGAGGGTGGCAATACCAGGTTCCTCTGGCCAGTCCTCGGATCCAGTCCAAGGATCGATCCATCGTAGTCCACACAGTAGAGTCGATCGCTGGCATGGCTCCAGCATCCAAAGTTGCCGGCGAGGTTTTCCAGACGGAACTGCCTTTGGGGAGGTTGGGCTTCGATATCCCAGCATTCGATCGCGCAGGCGATCTGGTGTGGTTCTTCATCCTTATCAAAGCCAATGGTGGCGAATCGACCGTCAGGAGATATCGAAACGAGTAGGGTGTTTTTGGTTTTTGGGAAGGTGAGGATTCGCTTCCAGTCGGGTAGGGAATAGAGTTCCGTGTTTCCCGATTTGTCACTGAACAGAATCCTTCGGTAGTGGGGATCGCATGCGGTGGTGACTGGCGAATTTCCTTTTGGGGCTAGTCGTTCAGGGAGGACGCCAAGGTCGGCCAGCGACAGGACCTGGGTGATGACACTCTGGATATCAGGGCGAGCTTCGGTGGGCGGGTTCGGTTGTTTTTTTAGGGAATCGAAAGCCGTCTGTAGAATCGATGTGGCCTTCCTGCGGCTATCGGGACGTCCTAGCATCGCGACCTGGGAGGCGAGGCTAATCCTTGCTGTTGTGGTCTCAGTCATCGCCAACCGAGTCAGCTCTTCCTTTTTCCTGGATTCAAATGCGAAGTAGGAAGTCAGGGAGACCAGTCCGATGAGAAACGCCATGGTGGACACTAGGAGGTAGGCGAGCGACTGATTGTTGCGGATCCATCGTTCGGACTGATCGACGATGCCACCGGTGCGCGCCAGAATCGGTTTGCGATCGAGGTATCGACGGAGTTCGTCACGCAGTTCCGCAGCCGACTGGTAGCGGCGCTTCAGCGAAAAAGCGGTCGCCTTTTCGGCGATGGTGATCAGGTCCTTCGGGATGTGGGAGTCGATCTGTCGGAGTTGGATTCCCTCCTCGTGGATGATCGATTGGTAGAGGCTGGTGTCACACGGAGCGGTGTATTTTGGAAACATCGCTAGCAGTTCGTGCAAGGTGATTCCCAACCCATAAACATCCGATTGTGGCGTGTACTGGCCATGCAATCCTTCGGGACTGGTGTAGCGAAGAGTCCTCGGAAGGTCCTGCGTGTTATCCAGTGGCTCGCTGGCCAAGCTCTTGGCCAGTCCAAAGTCGCACAGGAAGATCCGGTTGTTGGTATCCACCAGGAAGTTGGATGGTTTCAGATCGCGGTGTAGGATTCCGTCGCGATGAGCCGTTGCGACTGCATCGGCGGCATCATGGATCCACTGCGCGATCTGCTGCCAATGCGACTTGGGGCGTTGGTGTGGGCGTGTGATGTACTTCAATCGCCATTGCTGAACGATGAGAGACAGCGGTTTGCCATCGATTCTCTGCATCGTATAAAACAACCGCCCCTGAGACTCCCCTGTTTCATGGATCGGCACGATGTGGGGATGCTGTAGCGAGGATGCCAGTTTGGCTTCGCGAAGGAACCGAATCTTTGCTTTTGGATCGCGGGCTAGATGATCCTGCAGCACCTTAAGTGCCACGTTGCGTTCCAGGCTCTTTTGCTTCGCCTCATATACGACACCCATCCCCCCATGACCCATCACGCAGATCAGCTCATAGTTGCCTAGCTGGGTGCCTGGCGTCAAAGCCGCCTGACGGTTGACAGGAGGAGTGGCGTTTTGGTCGAGCGATGCTGCCAGGGGCAGCAACTGCTCAAGTTGCTCGGCCAAATGTGGATATCGGGTGAGGTATTCCTGTATCTCCGGAGATTCGCCTAGTCGCCGCCGTTCCAGAAACTCATCCAGAATGGCATCAACGAATTCGTTCGCCTCCTCCGATTCTTCATCCGACATGGCCAAGCCTCATTGTCCGTTCGATGAAATGCGATGCGAGTTGCGACGAAGGGGCCGGTGCAAACGAGCGACCGGAAACCCGCAGGACGGGACGACTCTGTTCCGGAGAGCCAACTCACCACCAGGCGCCAAGTGATCCACTGGCAAAACACTCCCATCCAGGTTGATGGTAGGTGGCGATCGCTTGACTGCCCCGATTTGCATCGACCACGAAACGTCACCGGAGGGGTTGCGCCGCACCACGAAACTTGGCCCACATTTCCAGCATGGGAAGGTGCTGTAGCAGTAGGTGGCCATCAACCCGCTGCATGGTCGAATCAATCCAAAAAACGCGATTGCCATCGACACCATCCAAAGGACTGGGGGGCTTGTCCCGAACCGCTTTGCCAGTGCAGAAACGGTGAGTTCGATCGGGGCAGCGTAACGATCCTGATTGTGGCACCGGGGAAATGCGATATGGTGAACTCCGGGGAATTTTTGTTGCCTTTCTTCTGCCAAATGTTCTAATCGCCCAAGTCGACTTCATTGCGGACAAGAAACAGCTTCATTTTCCCGCAATTTGCTTCTTTAGGATCACGTCTCCTTGATGGGTGGCCCATTGGGTCGGTGGAGGTTTGGCCGTGAACCGTTACCTGGACGATCCAACCGGGACGTATCGCGAAGCGGTGTTGGGGGATCGCGATGCGTTTGCGGCGATGGTGGACCATTTTCAGCCGCGATTGGAAGCCTATTTGAAAAGTCGAATCGATGCCCGAATTGCATCGCGCTTGGGGCCTGCCGATGTGGTGCAGGAGCTTTACTTGCAGCGTCTGAAATGGGCCGACCGGCATCGCACTCTTGGCAACGAGTTATTGCCTCGGCCATTGCCAACTTGTTCCAAGGGAGCCTTTGCATGGCTTCGACGGATCGCCCAACGTCGGTTGATCGATTGCCATCGTCGCTATTTTGGTTCCCGCAAGCGAGATCCGGCCAAGGAGGCTTCCTTGAGGAGCGACGGGGCAGGTGGGGGGGGGCTGGAATGGCTGCAGGATGGGATGGCGAGCAGTCCGTCGACGTATGTGCGAGCTGAGGAGAATCGGCAGCGGTGGATGCTTTGGATTGAGCGACTTTCGCCCAAGTACGAGGTGGTTCTGAAGCTGAAGTTTTTTGAAAAGCTTTCGACTCCGGAGATTGCAGAGCGTCTGGGGCTGCAGGAAGCGGCGGTATCGAAGCGAATCGTCCGGGGGTTGCGACACCTGCGCGACATCCTTCCCGACGACTTTCGTCAAATCCCCTGATCCCCAGCTCTGCCTCCCCTGCAGCGTTGTGGCTCACACGGAGGCACGGAGCCAGAGCGGATAGGGTAACGGTCGACCCTTCACTGAATGCCTGGGACAGCCTCTACCTCCCGAAAACAGGAAGTGTCAGCGTCGACGATCGTCTGTTGCTTTGTCGCAAAAAAAGGTGTTTCCCTCCGCCTGCATCTTGGGGCCGCTCTTGGTACGCTGCCAGCCGTCGGGGGACCATCCGGGAGCGACGACACTCAAAGCAGTGCAGCGACCGCGACTCACCATCATCCCCGGATAAACCACCTTCCATCCGGTAGGTTCTTGGGGCCGCTCGATTCTGCTTGCCGTTCTTCTCTTGCCCATCTTCCGCGTCTCTCCATCCACCCAGAGCTTGCCGGCCTACTCGGCGCGTCGGTTCGAGTAGCCATCGGCCATGGTGCAATCCAGGAACCGCATAGCAGACACAAAGACCCCTTGGCGACCGCATCAGAAATCTGTCAAAAAAAATCGGTGGATCTCGATTTCCATGTCTCAGGTAGCGGTGTTTTTCGCGAGTCTTATCTTAATTGCTCACAGATCTATCTGCTCGCAAATCATGAGGGTCCTACAACACTTATGGTCAGCGGGGCTTCCAAAGGAAAGCAAGCGGCGAAAGTTGCATGGGCTGCGCCGCATTCAACGAATGATATACACGCTCTCAGGTCATAAAGGTAGAGGCTTTCCGAGCATTGGCCAATTCGATTCAAAGAAATGGATCTGTACTGCGATACAATCTCTTGAAATTGAGGATCTGTCTAATGAGTTTCACGAAAATGGTTTATGGTGGAGTCAGATACCCGCCTGTTGATAGCAGTCTCGAGCGAACGGGCGAAATCTACGGCGTTGAACCTACCGGTGATCTCCGATGGTATTTTTACAATGGTGTTGGACAGTACTGTCCAGACGGATCGAAGAATTTTGCCACTAATTCGGGTAATACGATCGGCAATGGTTGGGGCATCTTTAGGTTTTTGTGTGGCGGTGGCGATGGCGTTATATTCGGCATTGAACCCAGCGGCGACCTGCGATGGTATAGATATGTAGCCGCCGACGGTGTGGAAGATCGTTCTGCTTCGCGAGGATGGGACACCAATTCTGGCAACATCATAGGAAACGGCTGGTCCAACTTCGTTAACGTAGTTTGCACATGGGAGGTTAGGCGCGTTGCACCCAGTCCCGTGAGTACTCTGTTCGGTGTTGAACCGAACGGCGATGTGCGTTGGTATCAGTACGTCGGCGACGGTACAGCCGATAGATGGGGAATTACCGGTTGGGCACCCCAGTCAGGATTAGTTGTCGACAGAGATTGGCGAAACTACAGAACTTTAGCCGCTGCAGGGTCGACTATCTTCAGTGTCGACGAGGATGGTTACCTGCGGTGGCACCGATATGGGGATCTCGAGAACGCCAAACCGAATGGCAACGCGGGCTGGCATCGCAATTCCGGCAACGTCATCGGGAATGGCTGGGATCGGTTCATCAGGATCGTAGCCGGACTTGATGACAGCAGTGGGTTTGGGGTCGTGTTCTACGCGGTGGATGCCAAGGGGGGGTTGTATTGGTACAAGTACCACGGTGGTGGCGAATCAGACCCGTCGGGCTCCAGTGGCTGGAATGCAAACTCGGGAAACCAAATCGGCCAAGGTTGGTAGGACCAGCTTGTTTCATTCAGAGACGCCACCTTAGCCTCGATTTTCGCGGTCATAATGTCGCGGTCGGGGACTGCAGGATGCGGCGGTATCGAAGCGAATCGTCCGGGTGCTTCGACACCTGCGCGATATCCTTCCCGACGACTTTCGTCAAATCCCCTGACCTCCTCCACCTCACTTGCTGCTTTGTGGCTCACACGGAGGCACGGAGCCAGAGCGGATAGGGTAACGGTCGACCCTTCACTGAATGCCTGGGACAGCCTCTACCTCCCGAAAACAGGAAGTGTCAGCGTCGAAGATCGTCTGCTGCTTTGTCACAAAAAAATGTGTTTCCCTACGTCGGCATCTTGGGGCCCCTCTTGGTACGCTGCCAGGCGACGGGGGACCTTCCAGGAGCGACGACACTCAAAGCAGTGAAGCGAACGCGATTCACAATCATTCCCGGATAAACCACCTTCCGTCCGGTGGTTCTTCCGACATTTTAGTGGCAGCCGTGCGGCATCATTTCGAGCTTGCCGCAGTAGAACAGGATTCGCAAGCGATAGTTTGCGAAGTTTCGAAATCCTCGGGCTGCTGATTTGACGGATTGAATTCTGCTGTTGAAACCTTCGGTGATTGCATTGGTTACGCGATGCCGGAAGTAGCTCAAGAGTCCACCAAGATGGTTCTTGAGCATTCGAGCTATCTTCTTGATAGGTTCCAGT
>JBILTR010000037.1:0-25059 GCA_044371425.1 Pirellulaceae bacterium
ACGGCCATGCCACGGGCCAAGGTTTGCATGCATTTTCCCGAATTGGTGCCAGGCACCAATTGCGCCGCTTGAAAGGCTAGCTTTTGCATAGGTCTGCATGGCCGGGACGGCCATGCCACGGGCCAAGGTTTGCATGCATTTTCCCGAATTGGTGCCAGGCACCAATTGCGCCGCTTGAAAGGCTAGCTTTTGCATAGGTCTGCATAGCCGGGACGGCCATGCCACGGGCCAAGATTTGCATGCATTTTCCCGAATTGGTGCCAGCCACCGATTGCGCCGCTTGAAAGGCTAGCTTTTGCATAGGTCTGCATGGCCGGGACGGCCATGCCACGGGTTTTTTTGAGAATCCAAGATGGCAGGGACCAAAGGTGTCCAGGGGGTAGACGATCTTGAAATGCAATCGTGGTCGCTCGATCGATGGCGGTCCACTTTGGATCCTAGGCAGCCCACGAAGCCACTTGGAGAATCTGGCCATGCAAGCAACCGTCGCACTTTCGAAATCCGAGGCGTTGGTAGCTCGAGCCATGCGGATGCCAGAGGATCTTGTGATTGTCTTCGAGTATCTGGATGGTCGCGGCTGTCGGACTCGGAGAGTCGTCAGTCCGATCCGTTTTTGCGATCGCTCGGGGGACTTCCTCGGGCTTTGTCTGAGTCGTCAGGAGCCGCGTCGATTCTCTTTGTCGCGATGCGAAAAAATTCAGATCGCTGCGGCGGCTGACTTTGTCATGCCAGTCCAACTGGAGGTGATTGGGCAACCGATGTCGCCAGCCACCGCCGCTCCCATGCCCCCATCCCAACACCGCTCCCCTTCAGGCTCATCTCCAGCGGGCTCGTCTTCCGCGATGCCCTGCCGTGCACCAAGGCTGCCCTCTAGTGCACCAGCCTTCCCGCCGAACGCTTCTGCCTTCCCCCCGCAAGCTCCTTCGGTCAACATGGGGTCGTGGCATACCACTCTCTCATAACGCTCGGGATGCCCCCCTTGGCCGAACGCCCTTCCTTGGAAATCGCTAATCCTCACACTTTTCTTCCCAAGATGCTGAGGCTTCGCCGAATACTTTGGTGAATTGTTCGGTCGATTCGACTTGAGCTTCCGTTCGAGCGACGCGATCGATCGCTTCTTCGATGCCTGCCCTTGAATCAGACGCTGTGGATGCCGGACCCATTCGCTGCGGACTTCAGGGGCAGGCTCCTTTTTTTGGCTCCCAAACCCCTCCCATCCCCACCATCGGCATCGATCTCCGATCGAAAAGGACTCGATCTGAGCGAACCCCCACCCTAAAGTACTGAATCCGGCTCGACTCCGATCCCTCGGAACTTGATGATCGGGACGGTGTTCTTTTCCCTATGATCCATGGAACTGGGGACCCGACGAGGTTTTTGGTTGGCCCAAGCGGCTGAGTTGAATTCGACAGGCGATCTGCAGAGATGAGGTTGGCAATGTCTTTGATTCCAGAAAGAAATTCCTCGGGGGCTCGCCCAAAGTCCCTGCAGCAGATTCTGATGGGGCTGAGCTTGGGGATCGGTATCGGCCTGCCGGTTTGGGGCCAAAGCGACCCTCAGCAGGCGGGCCAACTGGAAGCGGTCTCCTGGGATGGACTGCCTCCCCTGACCGACACCACCGGAGAGTCCTGGAGTCTCGATCGCTTCACCGACCGCAAAATCTTGGTGGTCTGCTTTCTTGGGGTCGAGTGCCCGCTGGCCAAGGAGTACGCCGCGGTGCTGGGGCAGATGGCCGACCGATACAAGGATCAGGGAGTCACCTTCCTTGGGGTCGATTCGAACGATCAAGACAGCTTGCAGGAATTGGCCGCTTTTGCGCGTCGCCATGCCATCGGGTTTCCTGCGGTCAAGGATCTCAAACAGCAATGGGCTGATCGACTCGGAGCGACGCGGACTCCCGAAGTCTGCGTGCTGGACGCGCAGCGGCGGTTGGTCTACCGGGGACGGATCGACGATCGACTGGGTGTGGGGTATCGCAAGCCACAGGCGGACCATCAGGACCTGCAGGAAGCGATCGACCAATTGCTCCTAACCGGCCAGACCTCAGTCGCTTGGAACGAACCGGCCGGCTGCACGATCGGCCGTCGGCGCGCCGGGCAGCCCGATCTGGAAGTCGACTACTACCGACACATCCAGCCCATCCTCCAGGAACAGTGCGTCGATTGCCATCGACAAGGTCAGATCGGCCCGATGGCATTGGAATCCTACGACGATGTAGCCAACTGGTCGGAGATGATTTGGGAAGTGGTGCGAGACCAGCGCATGCCGCCCTGGCACGCCAGTCCCGACCATGGCTCCTTCGCCAACGCCAGGGGGTTAAGCCCCACGCAGATGGAACTCCTGGAACGATGGGTCAAGGGAGGGCTAGTGGAAGGAGATCGGTCGCTCGACCGCCCGTTGCCTTCCCAAGTCGCTGGCTGGCAAATGGATCGCCAGCCCGATCTGGAACTGACGATTCAACCGAAACCCTTCTCCGTACCAGCAACCGGCGATGTGCGCTACCAGTACTTTGTCGTCGATCCAAAGATCGACCAGGAGAAGTGGGTCGAGGCAGCGGAGATTCTTCCCGGCAATCTTTCGGTGGTCCATCATGTCCTTGTCTTCGCCAAACCCAAAGGGAGTCGCCTGGATGCGGGCGGCGCTCGTGGCTTCCTCTTCGCTTATGTTCCCGGCAGTCGCGTGATCCCTCTGCCAAAGGGGATGGCCAAGCGATTGCCGGCCGACAGTGAACTGGTCTTTCAGGTCCATTACACTCCGGTCGGCACGGCACAGACCGATCAAAGCCGCCTGGGGATCTGGTTTACCGAGGAGTCCTCGGTGACCCATGAGGTGCTGACGACCAGCGCCGTCCAGATGCAACTGAATATCCCGCCCGGTGATAACCAATACCAGGTGGAAGCGACACTCCCCGAGTCCTTGCCGAAGTGTGAGCTGATTTCGATGAGCCCCCACATGCACCTGCGCGGCAAATCGTACCGTTATTGGGCTCACTATCCTGATGGGACGCGAGAAATCTTGCTGGATATCCCCCACTACGATTTCAACTGGCAGACCGAGTATCGCCTCAGCGACCTCAAGGAACTGCCCGAGGGGACGAAGATCCATTGCGAAGCGACCTTCGATAACTCGGCAGGAAACCTCAACAACCCCGACCCCAGCCAATGGGTCCATTGGGGGGATCAGACGTATGAAGAAATGATGATCGGCTACTTCCACGTCGCTGTCCCTCGGGAGGAAGCCTCTCAGGCGAAACGCCAGATGAATCGTCGCGGCGG
Source organism: Pirellulaceae bacterium (assembly GCA_044371425.1). Classification (GTDB taxonomy): domain Bacteria; phylum Planctomycetota; class Planctomycetia; order Pirellulales; family Pirellulaceae; genus JBEISR01. The sequence continues at coordinate 3,276 of JBILTR010000037.1, forward strand.
CGGTGGAGCGCGGGGTGGCGCGGTGGCCAAAATGATTTTCCAGCAGCTGGACCAAGATCGAGATGGGCGTGTGGCAATCGATCAAGTCCCCCCGAGGCTGCAAGAGGCGGCCAAAAGGCTCGATAGAAACGGCGATGGAATTCTGGAGCGATCGGAGCTTCCGTGAGCTGAATTCGCAGGGCTGGGATCATCCTCGCCCCTTCCGTTGGGCCTCAATCACAGGATCGGTTAAACTGGGAGTCGGGTGATGCCGTCCCACAGACCGCTTGGCGTTTGCCAGCAGCTGCATGGCACCACCAGGTACTTGGTATCGAACCCGCCTCCTATCACCTAGCGATCGGTAGGGGCCAGCCGTTCGCTTGCCGTACCTCTACCCGATCGCAAGCCACGTCGATTGGGTCCGATCGGATACTGGTATGTCGCCCCTTCTGGACGACACCCTCCATCCTGATCGCACCTACCGATTTGGCACCACGCCACATTCCCGCCAACCGAGACAGCCCCATGATCAAGCCATCACAGACCAGCCAGATCGTCGTCGCTGGTGTTCTTGCGATCCTGACGGGCCCCGCCGCACTCCTCCGTGGCCAGACTTCGCAAGGCCAGCCCTCTGCAACCGATCGGATGTACCACGAGGAGATTCGGCCGATCTTGGTGCAGCACTGTTTGGCCTGCCACGATGCCAAGGAGTCTTCGGCAGGGGTGATTCTGGAACGCTATGCCACGCTGCTAGTGGCTGGGCCGAAAGGTCGTCTGGTCCAACCCGGCGATCCGGATGGCAGTCGCCTGATCCAGGCGATTCGAGGCGAAAATGGGCTGGAGAAAATGCCACCCGAAGACCAGCCGCCGATGTCCCAAGAGCAGATCGATCGGATCGTCCAGTGGGTGCGCGAGGGTGCGCCAGGAAGCGACACCGATCTTCCCCTGGCCAAACGTCTGTCGCTGAAAGCACCCGCAGCGCAGCATGGACGATCCGCCGCGATCACCAGCCTCGTCTTTGGTGATCGCGCGGCAGCACCCTGGGCCGGGCGGACTGGTGCTATCGGCAGATGGGATGCAAAGGAAGGGAAACTGGTGCAGCCCCAGCCATGGATCGGCAAGATCAACCAAATGCGCCGCAGCGTCGATGGCTCACGCATCGCCATCGCTTCCGGCCTAGCGGGAGTCGGTGGGCAGGCCAGTGTGCTGGATGCAAAGACTGGTGAGCTGATCTGCCAGGTGGAACACCCCAAGGAGATGATCTCGACGGCGGTTCTCAGCCCCGATGGCAAGTGGCTGGCCTCCGGAAGCTACGATGCCAGGATCGATCTCTGGGAGATCCCCTCCGGAAAACACCTGCGATCCTTTTCGGGACACCATGGCCCCATCGGCGATCTCGATTTCGATCCTTCCTCGACCCTCCTGGCCAGCGCCAGTCGAGACGAGACGATCAAGCTATGGCGCGTCGACTCCGCAGAACGACTCGACACCCTGGGACAGGCCGAAGACGCTCAACGATCGGTTCGTTTTGATCCCTCAGGAAGTTTCATCCTGGGAGCCAGCGACGATCGAAGAATCCGGCTGTGGAAACTGGAATCGCGAGAACGGCCAGCGATCAACCCATGGCTGAAAACAGTCTTTGCCCACGAGGCCGCCGTCCATCGGCTTTGGATCGATCCTGCCGGAAGGCTGCTGGTTTCCTTGGGTGAAGACCGCAAGATGCGCGGCTGGAAACTGCCCCAGCTGGAGTCGCTGGGAGAACCACTGGAACTGGCCGACCTGCCGATGGCGATCGACTGGTCGGATACCGACCGCCAGTGGATCGTGCCGCTGATCGATGGCACCGTCGCGCAGGTGCCGATACCCCAAGGGTGGCGGGAACGGCTGGAACAAACCGATGCATCGACAACCGTCAGCGAAGTGGTGGCACAGACAGACGATCCGATGGCAGGGATCGCTGGAGAACTGGTGCAGCGGGAGGAACAGGAGCCCAATGGAGATCACGCCAGCGCGATGCCGATCGAGGCGCTTACGGTCATCCGTGGCTCGATCGACCCCACCGGCGAAGAAGGCAAGCCCGATGAAGACTGGTTTCGCGTCGACGCCAAGAAGGGCCAGCGCTGGGTGATCGAAGTCGACGCCGCTCGTAGCGGTTCGCCGCTCGATAGCCGAATCGAAATCCGCTCGGCAGATGGTCGCCCCCTGCTGCGCCAGCGATTGCAGGCGGTGCGCGAAAGCTACTTCACCTTCCGAGGCAAATCATCGGAAGTCTCCGACGATTTCCGGCTGCATCAGTGGCAGGAAATGGAGCTCAACGAGTACCTCTATGCCGGTGGTGAAGTGGTCAAGCTGTGGCTCTATCCCCGAGGACCCGATTCGGGTTTCAAGGTCTACCCTGGCTATGGAAAGCGGCGAGCCTACTTCGATACCACACCCGTGGCTCACGCTTTGGGCGAACCAGCCTGGATCGTCCGCCCACTGGCAGCAGGGGAACAGCCGCAAGACAACGGGCTGCCGATCTTTTCGATCTACTACGAAAACGACGACGCGTCCAACCAGCGTCTAGGGAAAGATTCCAAGCTGACATGGACCGTGCCACAAGATGGCAGCTATCTGATTCGCCTTCGCGATGCGCGAGGCAACGTCGAACAGCCTGCCCCCTACCAGCTAAAGATTCGCCCTCCAGCGCCTAGCTTTCAGTTGCTGGGAGATGGGATGGAGTTGACGATGAGCGGCGGGACGGGGCGAGAATTGGAAGTGGCGATTCAACGCGACGACGACTTCGAGCAGGAGGTGGAGCTGGTGCTGGAGGGTTTGCCCGATGCGTTTCGGGTGACTCAACCTGCCACCATTCAGGAAGGACAAGACAAGGCGATCCTCAACATCGCGCTCCCCAGCACGCCCGTCGAGGGATTGCCCGAATCGGGCGAATGCCAGTTGGTGGCCCGTGCCAAGGTGGGGGGGCAGGTGATCGAACGCCGTTGGGGCAAGCCGATCCAGTGGAAGCGGATCGATGCACCGCGGGTCCAACTGGAGGTGGTGCGCCGCGTGGTGTCGCAGGAAACAATCGACCCCTGGCCGACAACTCCCGACGGGATTCCGATCATCGAGATTCTTCCAGGACAGACTGTCTCCGGCGCAATCCGCGCCCAGCGTGGGGCTCACGCAGGAGATATCGCCTTCGGCAATGACGACAGTGGCCGCAACCTGCCGCATGGCGTCATCGTCGACAACATCGGACTCAATGGATTGATGATCCCCGCCGGTCGCGATTCCCAGGAGTTCTTCCTCACCGCCTCGCCGTGGCTGAAGCCTCAGGAGCGACTGTTTCATTTCCGCGCCACCACCGAAGGCCAGCCGACCACTCAGCCCATCCTGCTGCGCGTGGTGGCCCGTCCTCAGGTGGCTCAGCAGCCACCACCCCAACCAGACAATCGTCCTTAGCGATTCGATCCTCCCGCAGATCTCCCCGATCTACCCCCTCCCCTAGCCTTCCTTTCACCCCTGGTATGCCGCCGCATGGTGGCTGCCCAATGAGTCGACCGATGCAGCGATTTGATTTTCAGATGCGGACACGTTTTGTGGTGGGTGAAGGGGTTCTGGAGCAACTGGGGGCGCTCGCACAGGAATTGGGCGGTACGCGAGTGCTGGTGGTCAGCGATCCAGGGATCGTCCAGGCGGGGCTGTTCGAACGCTCCGTCCACTCGCTGCGTGCTGGTGGCATGCAGATCGCTTCCTTCCATGAGTTTCAGGAGAACCCAGACAGCGATCAGGTCGACCGGGGAGTCCAGGTCGCCAAAGAATTCCAGCCCGATCTCTTGGTGGGGCTAGGGGGTGGCAGTTCGATGGACTGCGCCAAAGGGATCAACTTCGTTCACTCCTGCGGTGGCAGAATCCATGATTACTGGGGCGTCGGGAAGGCATCAAAGCCGATGCTTCCGCTGATCGCTGTACCGACGACGGCAGGGACGGGAAGTGAGTCGCAGAGCTTCGCGCTGATCAGCGATGCGGTGACGCACGCCAAGATGGCCTGCGGCGACCCCAAAGCCGCCGCTCGCGTCGCTCTGCTAGATCCCCTGCTGACGCTCAGCCAACCTCCGCGCGTCACGGCGCTCACCGGGATCGATGCACTGACCCATGCGATCGAATCGTTCGTATGCCAGAAACGCAGCCCCATCTCGCAGATGTTTGCCAAAGAAGCATGGCGGCATCTGCGCTATGGGCTCCCTCAGGTTCTCTCCGATCCCCAAAGCGTCGATGGACGGTTCTGCATGCAGTGGGGCGCTGCGCTCGCCGGGATGGCGATCGAGGCATCGATGCTGGGAGCGGCTCATGCACTTGCCAATCCTCTGACCGCACACCACGGAGTCGCTCACGGGCAGGCGGTCGGTGTGATGATGCCGCACGTCATTCGGTGGAATGCGCGCCAAGTGGCCTCCTGGTACCAGGAGCTGTGGAATACCGTCGAGCCACCGTTGCAGATCACACGCCCCAACAAGCCAGAATCCGACGCGCTCGCAGCGGCAGGAAAAATGGCCGATTGGTTCGTCGAGATGCTGAAGGCGGGGGGCTTGCAGCAGCAACTGACCGCTCTGGCCATCCCAGAAAAGGATCTGGAAGTGCTCGCCAGCCAGGCGGCGCAGCAATGGACCGCCAAATACAATCCGGTCGAGGTGCATGCCGATGACCTCATTCAGATTTATCGCCGAGCGCTGTGACAAGAGACTGCGGCGCGTCGTGGGGACCAGGAAAGAGGATGCCGATGAACAGACGATGGCAAAGGATCTGGATTGCAGCGATCATCGCTGGGATGATCCATCAAGTTGGGGCTACGCTGCAACTTCGAGCCGACTGGCCGCTGCCAAGAGGCGATGCCGCCTCCCGTGGCACAGCCGAAGGCACGATGCCCCAGTCCCCAGAACTGCTCTGGAAGTACGAAGTGCCCAAGGGGGCCTTCGAGTCGACTCCGATCGTGGTCGAGGGGAAGGTCTACATCGGTGACATGGATGGCAATTTTTTCGCACTCGACCTACAGGATGGCAAAGAACTGTGGAAGCGAAAGAGCGAAGGAGGATTTTTGGCTGGCGCGGCCTATGATCAAGGTCTGCTGGTGGTCGGCGACTACGACGGCAAGGTGCAAGCGCTCGATCCCAAAACGGGGGAACTGCGCTGGGAGTTCACCACGGGCGCGCAAATCGATGCGGGTGCCAATTTCTTTCAGTCGCTGGTCCTGGTGACCAGTGAGGATGGCGTTCTTTACGCGCTCGATCGCCAAAACGGGCAACTGGTTTGGAAGTACGAGACGGGCGACCAACTGCGATGCGGCCCAACCCTGGTCGGATCGCAAACCTTGCTGGGTGGATGCGATGGCCAGCTGCATGTGGTCGATTTGACAACCGGGAAGGCAGCTGAAGGAAAATGGCCCCTGGGCGGTCCCACCGGAAGCACCCCCGCAGCGATCGACGGGATGGTGGTGGTACCGACGCACTCCGGACCCATCCTCGCCTTCCGTCCTCCGGAGGCAGAGCCGAAGTGGAACTTCAACGATCCCGAACGGAGTCCCGAGGTGCGCAGCTCTCCGGCGGTCCATGGCGGCAGCGCCTACATCACCACCCGCAATCGACGCCTGCTGGCCCTCTCGCTGGCCGATGGCCAACTGCAATGGGAAAGCGTCTTGCGAAAAAGATCCGATAGCTCCCCGGTCTACTGCGACGGCCGAGTTTGGCTGGGCGCCACCGATGGATCGATCTACGCGATCGATGCGAAAAATGGCGAGGTCGCCTGGCAGAAGGAACTGCCCGGATCATTCCTCGGCTCTCCCGCCATCGACGCGGGCAAACTGGTGATCGCCAACGATCAGGGAGTCGTGTTTTGCTTTGGAGCCCCTTCACGGTAGACTGATGGCATCTTTCGTGGAAGGAAGACTCTCATGGCGACCGAGACCATCAAGACGGAAGTTGGCAGCTACTTTATCTCCAACTATCCACCCTACTCCCAGTGGAACAAAGAATCGCTGCCAGAGATCCAAGCAGCGATGGCCAGGGAACCGCGATCCGGGGTGCCCCTGGGGCTTTATCTCCATATTCCTTTTTGCAGAAAGCGATGCAAATTCTGCTACTTCAAGGTCTTCACTTCGGTCAACGCCGAAGAGATCGAACGCTATGTGGCAGCCCTCAGTCGGGAGATCGAACTGGTCAGCCAACAGCCCATCATGGGCGGCCGGCCGTTTCGCTTCGTCTACTTCGGCGGCGGAACCCCTAGCTTCCTGTCAGCCAAACAGCTCACCTCTCTGGTCGATCGACTCCGCGCCAACATCTCTTGGGACCAGGCAGAGGAAGTGACGTTCGAGTGTGAGCCAGGGACGCTCAGCGAATCGAAAGTCCATACCCTGAAGGATCTGGGGGTGACGCGATTGAGCCTGGGGGTGGAGAATTTCTCCGATGCGATTCTGGAGGAGAATGGGCGGGCTCACCTGTCGAAGGAAGTCTATCGCGCTTGGGATTGGATCCAGGCAGCCGGTTTTCCGAATGTGAATATCGACTTGATCTCGGGCATGGTGGGTGAGACCTGGGAGAACTGGAAGGACAATGTCCGCAGGGCCCTGGAATTGTCGCCGGAGAGCTTGACGATCTACCAGATGGAACTCCCCTTCAACACCGTCTTCTCCAAGGATGTGCTGACCGGCACCCAGAAGGAAACCCCCGTCGCCGACTGGCCGACGAAGAGAGCCTGGGTATCGTACGCATTCGATGAGTTTCTGTCGGCTGGCTACTCGATCAGCAGCGCCTACACGCTGGTGAAGGATCCCAAGAAGGTCAATTTCTCCTACCGCGACAACCTCTGGGATGGCGCCGATCTGCTGGCCACTGGCATCGCCAGCTTTGGGCATGCATCGGGAGTCCATTACCAGAACCTTCCGGAATGGAATGACTACCTAGGAGCCATTCTGGACGAGGGAAGATTGCCGCTGGGGCGAGCCTATCGCCCGACGGCTCACCAGATGCTGGTGCGCGAACTGATTCTCAAACTGAAGACGGGGAAGCTGGATCGCCAAGCGTTCCTCGATCGCCATGGGGTCGACATCGTCGCTCGGTGGGAAGAAGTCTGGAACGAATATCAAGAACGGCAGTGGGTGGAGATCGACGACCATCAGGTGCGATTGACCCGAGAGGGGATGCTTCGCGCCGATGGCCTGCTGCCTGGCTTCTTTGAACCGCAGTTCCAGGGAGTGCGGTACACATGAGCCAGCCGCTGGTCTTCTGGATGGGCCAGTTCGCTGCCGAATTGCCGACCGACCGACTCTATTCGAAAAATCATTTTTGGGCGATCGACCAGGGGTCCGGTCGCTTTCGATTCGGCTTTAGCGCCTACGCGGTGAGACTGCTCCAGGATATCTACTTCCTGGAGTTCAGCGTCGAACCAGGGATGGCAATCGAATCGAGGCAGGAGATCGGATCGATCGAAAGCAAGAAGGCCGAAAGCGGTCTGTACGCTCCCAGCAGCGGGGTGCTGGAAACGATCAACCCCGAGGTCCTGCGCGACCCGGGAGCGATCAACGTCGATAAGTATGGGGATGGCTGGCTGATGGAGCTCAGCACCGTCGATCCCCAACCACTGTTGCATGTGGAGCGATACTGCGCGCACCTAGCAGAAGCCTGGGAAGTGGCACAGCGCACCATCAAGGGACAAGCCAATGCCTAGCAATCCAACAACCAGTCGTCGCCTAACCGTGGTGATCTCTCAAGGGCAAAGCCGCAATCCGCAGAAGCGAGAGGTGGAGGAGACGATTGCCGCGCGAGCCATCCTCGATCGACGCATCGATGCGGTCGTCATCCCGCACCTCTACGATCTGGCCGCCGACAGCGAGAGCTTTCAGCGACTTCGAAAAATCGATGGACCCTTGGTGGTCTTGGGATGGTTGTTCCCGCGCGCCATCCACTGGGTTCTGGATCGGCAAGGGATTCGAGGGCAGTTCGGCGATGTCGAATTGAAAGATCCATCCGAAGAGGAGGAGGATCTGGAGGATGAGGCAGAGGAGACTGTCGCCGAAGATGCTCAAGAGCATGTCGCGGACCAGTTCCCGCGACCCAACCGAAACATCTACTGCCTGGATCTCAAGATCCGCCCCTCGGCCGATGCCTTTCTGGAAGAAATCGAACGGATCGCTGGATTGGAACTGGAAGGGACTGCGACGACCGATCCCCAGGAACGGTTCCAGCAACCGACCAATCAAACCGCGCTTGCCATCGATGGCTCTGGCCGTCTGTCACTCGATCCAGCCGCCAGCCAAGTGTCAGGTGAAGCCCCGATGGCGCACCAGGATGCGCTGCTGGTGATCGACGAGCATCCGCAGAGGCGATGGTATCCGGTCATCGACTTCAGTCGCTGCACCAACTGCATGGAGTGCATCGATTTTTGCCTCTTCGGCGTCTATGGAGTCGATGCGGCGCAGACGATTCTGGTGGAGCAGCCGGATAACTGCCGCAAGGGATGCCCGGCATGCTCGCGAGTCTGCCCCGCCAATGCGATCATCTTCCCCCAGCACAAGACACCTGCCATCGCAGGAGCCCAGGTCGACAGCGGTGGTTTCAAAATCGATCTCTCAAAACTCTTCGGTGCTCCAGAACGAGACGAAGATCCACTCGCCGCTGCCGCGCGGGAGAGGGATGAGCAGCTGATTCTGGCAGGGCGAGCTGCGGTGGGCCTGAATGCCGACCCACCAGAAGCAGCACCCAAGGTCGCACCGGCACCTGTCGCTCCTGCCCCCGCTTCACCCCCTGCACCTAAAGACGCGCTCGATTCCCTCCTCGACCAACTCGATCAAATGGATCTCTAGCCGCCTCTCCCCTCCGTGCCTCCGTGAGTGTCACTGGTTCACCCGTGGACCGAAGAATCTCACCGAGGCACTGAGGCACAGAGATTCCGTTCTCGAGACTGGATTCTGAAAAACTCAGCCTCTCCCCGCCCCGCGTGCCTCCGTGAGAGTCCCGGACCGACCAGACGCCTATGCCAGCATTCTTGCAATGCCAGGAATGCCCTTGGTGCCGGGTTGTTTTTTTTCTATAGCTCCCCTTTGGCGCCGCCTTGGCAGGTCGTCCGCAGGCAACTGAGGTGAAGGGGAATTGCGATGCGAAGTACGAATCTTCGAAGCATCTGGGCTTGGCTATGGGTGAGCGGATTGGTTGCGTGGCCAGCCTGGTGGGGCCAGGCGAATCTCTTGGCTCAGAACCCCACTTTGCCACCCGTACTGCCATCGGCGCCCGCCGCTCTTCCCCCTGCCTTTCCCGCGACGGCAGCTCCCACTTCCACCGGCACCCCTTCCCTGGCTCTCCCTCCCCCAGGCACCATTGCCGAGATGGCGGATGCCTTGGGCAAAGGAGTCTCCGGGGCGGGCCAAACGATCGATCGCGCGATCCAGTCTCCAACAGGCAATCAATTGATGCAGGCCGCGCAGGCCTACGCACAAGGAAATACCCAGCAAGCCATGTCGGCCGCATCGAGCGCCCTCCAGTCAGGGATCAGCTCGGGACTTTTGCCTTCCACCGCCGCCGCCAACTCGCCAACGAGCGTTCCTGCAGGTTCCGCAGCAGCAGGTGGCGTTGTCCCCGCTTCGGCCAACAGCTCGGCCAGCCTAGTCCGGAGCAATGTCGATGTCGCCCTGCCGAAAGATTCGGGACAATACTGGGTGGAATACGATCTGCGACCCTACACAAAAAACATCCGCCACCTGGACCATCCCCAGCAGGGGCTGGTCGACTGGATCCTGCGGGAGACGGGGACCGACATCTGGTTCTCGCAGCCCTTTGGCATTCTGAACGCCGATCGCGACACATTGCGGGTCTACCATACCGCGGCGATGCACCAAGTCGTGGCCGACATCCACGAACGCTTCGTCAATGGATCGATGGAGACCCAGGTTTTTGGCCTGCGACTGATCGTGATCAGCAATCCGAACTGGCGAAACCGTGCAACGACGTTCCTCCGCAGCGTGCAGGTGCAGACGCCGGGCGTCAACGCGTGGCTGCTGAGCAAAGAAGACATGGCGCTCATGATGGGCAACCTGCGCGGCCGCACCGATTACAAAGAAGCTCAGGCAGTCGACATCGTCGTCCACAACGGCCAGACACAGACGCTAGAACAGCTTCGAGGCAAAAGCTATGTTCGGGAATACCAGCGCACCGAACAGGGTGCGCCGCCCTTCTTTCTCCCGGTATCGGCCGAGGTGAAGGAAGGATACCGCGTGCAGTTCAGCCCCATGCTAAGCGTCGATATGCGGACCGTCGATCTGGCGCTCAAATGCTCGGTCGATCAGATCGAACGGCTTCATCCGGTGACGATGGAACTTCCCTACCCCAACGGGCAGACGCAGTCGGTGCAGATCCAGGTGCCTCAGATGGCCTCCTGGCAAATGCATGAACGGTTTCGCTGGCCAGCCGACCACAGCCTGCTGCTTTCCTGCGGGATCCTAGCAGCGCCGAACCCCCAGGCCTCCCCTTCCCTGCTGGCCGGCGGCGTGCAGTCGCTGGGTCTGGGTGGACTGATCCCACCATCGGCCGCTGGCGCAAGAGCCGATGCTCTTCTGTTGATCGAGTACAAAGGCCGCTCGTCGACCCAGGTCGGTATTCAGGCCGGAGCCCCAAACGCGCAGCAAGCAACGCTCTCCCGCGGAAGGTATTAAGCCGGCCGCTGCACACCAGAATGCTTGCGTGTTTCGCACTGGAGACGACAAGAAAGCGCATTACGCAATCAATGCGTCGCGGTGACCCTTCATTGCCTTTTCCCTCCGTGCCTCTGTGCCTCCGTGAGAGCCCTCGTTTCAGCCGGCAGCAAGCACGGTCCGGACTCAATCCAACGCGCAACAGCGCATAGATGAAAAAATCACTGCCGATCGTCGTGTGGCAAACCGCTTCGTAAGTGCTTGGGTCAAATGATCAGATCTTGGCCCCGGTGCCTTTGGTCAGCGTCATGAAGGCCGATTCGAGGTTGATCTCCTCTTCCCCGAAATGCTTGATTCCGATCTTGCGTTCGATCAGAGAGGATGCCAGTGGCGAATAATCTTCCACCTGCGGATGCAACGTCACCCGCAATCGCCCCTTCACTTCCTCCACCCGCTCCACCAAGGAATTCTGCTCCACCGTCTTGGCGGCCTCCGAGAGTTTTGTCGGGTCAGCTGGCTCAATCCAGAGGACGATCTGGGAGCGCACTTTGCGCATCACCTCGGCCACCTCGGCATTGACCCCTAGCTGCCCCCGGTCGATGATCCCGACCTTATTGCAGATATCAGCCAGCTCCGGCAGGATGTGGCTGCTGACGATGATCGTCTTGCCCATCTGCCCCAGCCGTCGAAGAAGGTTCCGCATCTCGATTCGCGCCCTCGGATCCAGGCCGCTCAGAGGTTCATCCAACAGCAGCACGGCAGGATCGTGCAGGAGCACGCGGGCGAGTCCCAGCCGCTGCGTCTGGCCGCGCGAAAGGGTATTGGCATACGCATCCCGTTTGAAATCGAGGTCGACCACCTCCAGCATCTCATTGCATCGCTTCCGACGCTCGGGGTTCTGAATCTTGTATGCGGCGGCAAAAAACTCCAGATACTCGATCACCGTCATGTCGTCATAGACACCGAAAAAGTCAGGCATGAAACCGACCAGACGACGAATCTCCTTCGGATGCGTGTAGATCGAATGCCCGCAGACATACGCTTCCCCGTAGGTGGGTGCCAGCAGCGTGGCGATGATGCGCATCGTCGTCGTCTTGCCCGCGCCGTTGGGACCGATGAAGCCAAACAGGTCCCCTTGCTGAAGGTCCAGATCGATCCCTCGAATCGCATACATGTCGTCGTATTTTTTGGTCAGATTGATCGTCTTGATCATGGCAGAATGGCTCCAGGGCGCTGCAGGCTGGATCCTCCCTGCAACGCCGGCTCCAGGGAAGCGGTCGAATTCGGGGAAGAAGGTGGGATGGCGGATAGACTTCGGCTAGCCGATTTGGTCTGGGTCTGGACCGGTACCAGAATTCTCGCCCAGGTCTGCTGCTGCCCCTCCTGCAACGGGAGCTCCTTCTGAGAGTCGTGCAGGCGGAGTTGCCAAAGTGGTTTTTCCAGGCGACCGACGACGATGGCCTGATCCATTTTCAAATGGTCGGAAAGATCAAGCGATCCAAGGAAGCGATGATCGAGCGACGTGAAGCCGCGGCCGCCAGCAGCGCGATGGAACATCAGCATCATCGCCAGTGGCCCAAGGTCGTCTCGCAGCAACGGATCCCACGGCCTCCCCTGCTCGTTCCCCTCCACCACTCGACGCCGCTGCAAGGTGCGCGAGAGATCCTTGGGAACGGTGCGCAAGTTGAAGACCTGACGCTGCCCCGCCTGGACCCGCGTCGGCAAAGGATAGATCCAGTTGCGAAACAGCACCACGCCATCCAGCAGGTCGACCGGAAGTGGATTGGTCCAGTCTCCCTGCAGGAGGTCGGAACCGGGAACCAACTGGAACGACGATTCCATCGCCGGTTCCCAAGCGACCTGCCAGGAAGTTTGAAACGACTTGGTCCCCGCCGCCGGAACACCAACGCCAACGATCTGGCCTTCCGAGGAGCCCAACGCCACCTCGCCACCTGTCGCCGGTTCGATCGTGTACTGCGGCATGCCGCGATCGGCAACGATGGAAGAATCCAACCCACCCAGGCCAGTCCCAGGGGTCCCCAGCCAGTCCAGCGGCGCATCGATCGGTCGGTCAATCCCCGGCATCGTGACTTGCGACGCCAACTGGTAACGCTGTCGACTCCCAGAGTAAACGTGTCCCCAGGCATGGCCCAGGGCCGCACGATGCATCGGATCAAAATCGACCACCGCCAGATGATTCCACCGCAGCTCCTTGGGCTTCCAAGAAGCAGTCAGCCGGGAGATGCCCCAAGAGGTCGCCAGGGAGGCAAGCAGCAAGGTCCACCAAGCATACTGTGGCTTCTTCAGCCATCGAACAAAGACGAAGTAGTCGATCGGCCCGACGATCAAGAGAAATCCGATCAACAGCGCCGCCAGCAGCGACAGGCTAGCGGTTCGAACGCCCGGGAAGTAATCGAGCGACGATCGCAATTGCCCCGACAAATCGCTGTAGCCAACCTGCGAACGCGCCGTCACGTCGCGCGCCCCCGACCGCTCTGCCTTCTGCCATGACTCCAGCGCCAGCTTCTCCCACCACTTGCCGGCATCAGGCCACTCTAGGAAGGAACTGGCATCCATGTCGGTAGCGACAAAAGTCACTTGGCCATTTCCATAGGGGCGCCGAACGACCAGCGGCAGAGTCTCCCGACGCGGCGTCAGGACGCTCAACAAGACCACCCCCGACACCTCCTTCAAGGAGGCGCAGCGCAGCGGTGCCAACTGCGTCTCCGATCCCACCCACGATTCTACGGGACCAGGGGCAACCCCTTCGACAATCGCCCCCAGCGTCCCTGGTAGCAGACCAGCCAGCCACGGCAGCTTGGCGATCTCCTCCGACTGCTGACCAGCAGAGATCAATATCTTTCCACCACCGGCAACCCAATCGACCAGTGCCTTGGAGGCAACCGGATCGATCGACTGCAAGAAGGCGGCATCGGAAGTAGCCAGCAGCACGAGATCCACCCCTTCATAGGCTGCTGCACGGGTGGGTAACTGGGATGGAACTGCCAGCGAGGAAACCTGGAAAGAAGGAAGCTGCTGCCCGATGGTCGAACGAAGGGCCCAGCGATGGACTTGCATGTCAGGACCCAGCGCAACCACCCAAGGTTGCTCGGGCGGCAACGCCAGCCCCCGCTGCGAATCCTCCAGCCGCACCCAACCATCCGACGCACCACTCCCTGGATCGATGCGCCAGGCGATCGGCAGACTGCTGCGTCCGTGACGGACGATCATCTCCCGACCCTCCTGCCCCTGGGATATCGCATGGCGATAGACCACCGGCACCCCATCCCCGTCAACCGTCTGCACTTCCAGCATCGCACCATCAGACGATGCCCCTTCCGCAGGAAGGCGAAAGCGAGTCGGATAGCCAAGCTTCCAAGCACCATCCAGGCCATGGACGACGCCGAGTTCCGGGGTTCCACCACCGGGACCGGTTGCGGACTGCGCCTGTCCATGCAGCCGATCCGCCAAGAGACCGATCGCAAGCATCGCCACCCAAAGTGACAACCCCATTCCGATCCAACAGGAAGGCAGACGCAGTCGCATAGGAGGACTCTGGCAAAATCCAATCGCAGGAAGAGGATGGGGATCGCAACGCCCCTGCCCAAGCAGGAAAATTGGCTCGCGGAAAACCGTTCCCCACAGCCTCTTCAGGATACCTTGGCCCAAGCAGCGAGGAAACGCCCCGACCCCCACACCCCCCAATGAATGACTCGCGATCGGCCGCTGATCGGGTAGACTGTCCAGCGGAAGCAGTCGACGGCGGGAGGGTTTCGCTGTGCAGGGTTCACTTCCTGAGTTATCTTCCGGGGCGATCTTCCGGGGCCAACGTCCAGCGGCACGGCATATTTGAGGGGAAAGTGTGATGGAAACCGATCATCGCTACTGGATTGGATTCGATCTGGGCGGCACCAAGATGCAGGTGGTCATCTGCGATTGGCAGCTACGGATCCTTCATCGCAAGCGAAAGAAGACCAAGGGGATCGATGGCCCCAAGGCGGGCCTGGATCGCATCGCCGAGATGATCGAAAAAATCGTCGAGGAGGTGGGTGGAACGCCCGACCAGATCGCTGGCATCGGCATCGGTTGCCCCGGCCCGATCGAATGGTCGAAAGGGATCGTCCGCATGGCGGTCAACCTCTCCTGGAAAAACACCCCGGTCGGCGATTTCCTTCAGGAGAAGTTCGGGCGGCCTGTCAGCGTTCTCAATGACGTCGACGCAGGAGTCTACGGCGAGTACAAGTGCGGGGCCGCCAAAGACTCCCGCTGCGTCCTTGGCATCTTCCCCGGCACCGGAATTGGCGGTGGTTGCGTCTACGAGGGGAACATCCTGCGAGGCCGCAATCTGACGGCGATGGAAATCGGACATATCCGCATCGGCAGCGGCACACGCACCACCGGCATCCGCATGCAAGGAACGCTGGAATCGGAAGCCAGCCGCCTTTCGATCGCAGCCGAGTGCGCTAAACTCGCTTACCGAGGCGAAGCCCCCTACCTCATGAAGGCAGCAGGCACCGACCTATCGAAGCTGCGCAGCAAGTTGATCGCCGAAGCGATCGAACATGGCGATGTCGCGGTCGAACGGGTGGTGGAACGGGCCTGCGAGCAGATCGGAATCGCCGTCGTCAATGTCATCCACCTGCTCTGCCCCGACACCATCGTCCTGGGTGGCGGGGTGGTGGAGGCGATGCGAGAGCGGATGGTGAACGAGGTCAACAAGACGGTCAAAAAGTACCTGCTCGATTGCTACCAGGATCAGTACCGCATCGTCGCCGCCAAACTGGGCGACGATGCAGGCTCCCTCGGCGCCGCTGCCTATGTCGCGGCACAGAACCCTCAGGTCGTCGTACGAGAAATCCCCAAAGCGCCCCTCTCGATTCCAATCACCGAAGGGACGGGCGACCTCACAGATAACGATTGATCAAGTTCTCCAGCATCTCCTGGCGACCACTCTCGTTCTTCGACACATCCCCCCGTTCCTGGATGTACTGATCCAGCGTCCGGAAGGTGGCTTTGCCCGATTCAATCTGCGCCCCAACACCGCTGTCCCAAGATCGGTAGCGGTTGCGGACGAATTCCTCTAGCAGACCATCTTTGCGAATCGCGGCGGCGATCTTCAGCCCCCGTGCAAACGCATCCATGCCACCCACATGCGCATGGAACAGATCGATCGGCTCAAAACTCTCCCGCCGTACCTTGGCATCGAAGTTCACGCCGCCGGTGCTAAAGCCACCATGCTTCAAAATCATCAGCATGCACTGAGCCGTCAGGTAGTAGTCGGTGGGGAACTGGTCGGTATCCCAGCCCAACAAGAGGTCGCCAGTATTGGCATCGATCGATCCAAGCGCCCCTTGATGCCCCGCATAATCCAGCTCGTGCATCATCGTATGCCCGGCCAACGTCGCGTGGTTGGTCTCCAGGTTCAGCTTGAAGTAGGGCAGCAGATCGTACGCCCTCAGAAAATTGAGGCACGCTGCTGCATCCGAATCGTACTGGTGCTTGGTCGGCTCCTTCGGCTTGGGCTCGATCAAAAACTGGCCGGTGAACCCAATCTCCTTGGCGTAGTCGACCGCCATGTGGAAGAACTTCGCCAGATGGTCCAGCTCCCGCTTCATGTCGGTGTTGTAGAGATTCTGGTACCCTTCGCGACCACCCCAGAAGACATAGTTGACGCCCCCCAGTTCCTTGGTCACCTCCAGACACTTCTTCACCTGCGACGCGCAGTAGGCAAACACATCGGCGTTGCAGCTGGTCGCCGCCCCATGCAGGTAGCGAGGATGGCTGAACATGTTGGCGGTGCCCCACAGCAGCTGGACACCGGTCTTCTGCTGGTGCTCCTTCAGCGACTTGGCGACGCGATCGAAATGCTCGTGCGTCTGCCGAATGCTGCTCCCTTCCGGCGCCACGTCGCGATCATGGAAGGCATAAAAAGGAGTCTGCAACTTGGTGAAGATCTCGAAAGCGACTTCCACGCGCCGCAGGGCATTATCGATCGAATCGGAACCATCGTCCCAGGGTCGGTCCATGGTGCCCGGCCCGAAGGGATCGGCTCCCGTCCCGCGCAGCGTATGCCAATAGACTGTCGAAAACCGCAAGTGATCTTTCATCGACTTGCCTTCGACTAGCTCCTCGGGGTTGTACCAGCGAAATGCCAGGGGGTTACGGCTCGCAGGGCCTTCGTACTGGATCACCGGGACATCAGGAAAGTAACTCATCGGCCAATCGCCTTCCATCGGAGAGGTGCAGAGCAGAAAAGCGGCCGATCGATGGCCGCGCGCAACATCCAAAGCTTCGTAGACGCTTTTGCCATCCTACAAAAAGGCGGAAAAACGTTCCTGCTATTATGCCGCAATCGGCCATCCCAACAACCAGGGCGATCGAGCCCCCGGTGGATGGATCGGATCAAGACATTTTGCGCCGCAAGATCCAGTCACCCCAGCTAGGGGCCAGCTGCCCGATGGCCGCCAGCCATCGCACCTTCGATGGCACCACCAGCTCCGGTTTCCGATCGGCCGCTGCGGCTAGGATTTTTTGACTCAGCCACACCGGGTCGATCGCTCGAACCTTGGCCCCGCCTCCCGGTGCCGCCAGCTTGGGGTCGATGCCACGCGACTCAGCCAACTGCCGGTACCGCTCCCCGGCATCGTCGCGCCGGATCGGACCAGGACAAACCAACAAACAGTGGATCCCCTCCTCCGCCAACTCCAATCGCAGCTGCTGCGCCAATCCCGCCAGCGCGAACTTCACGGTGGGGTAGCTGCCCATACCGGCCGGTGCCACCTTGGAGGCGAGCGAACCGATCAGCACCAGCGACCCCTGCTGCTTCTTGAGGGCATCTTTCAATTGCTGAGCCACCAGGACAGCCGATAGCAGATTGATTCGGAACATCGATTCCCACTGTTCGGGCGGAACCTGCAGCGCCATGCCACGATCCGATTTGCCTACCGCATGGACCACCAGATCGATCCCCGCCGCAGCGTTTCGAAGTCCCGAAAGTCGATTGGCTACCCCCTGAGCATCGGTCAAATCGACCGAGATCGTCTCTGCACTGGCCGCCCCGGCCTTCACGCATTGCGCGGCGATCGCATTCAGCGGCTCCTGGCGTCGGGCCAGCAAGGTCAGATGAGCCCCCTGTGTGGCGGCTTCATGGGCAAGGTGAGCCCCCAAGCCGTCGCTGGCTCCCGTGACCACCACCTTTTTTCCCCGCCAATGGCTCGCTGACATCCATCGCCCCTTCCACGCAACCACCTACCTTCTTCGCTCGCTCCAGTTTACAACAGGATGCAATCGTTCTCTGGCCCATTCGTCCCGACAATCTCTCGGAGCATCGCGCCATGCCCTCCCTGCGTCCCCGCCCCAACGAAGCCCGGACCAAGATCGTCGCGACGGTTGGACCGGCGTGCGAAGACTTAGCGCGGCTGGTTGAACTGGTGCAGCATGGCGTCGATGTTTTTCGCATCAACGCAGCGCATGGCAAGCAACCCGATTTCCAGCGGATCGTCGGCAAGATCGAACAGGTTCGCGAACGAACCGGCTTCCCCGTCGGCATTTTGCTCGATCTGGCCGGCCCCAAAATCCGACTGGGGATGCTCCAGGAAGATCCACTCGAAGTTGAAACCGGCAGCGAAGTCGTCTTCATCCGTGGCGACAAGTCGACGGGGCCTCGGGATCTGACCAGCAACTACCCGCGCCTGGTCGATGACGTGGCGGTTGGCGACCGGATCATGCTGGCCGATGGAACCGTCTCCCTCCAGGCGGTCGATCGAACTCGCGATCGCGTCGTCTGCCGCGTGGTGGTCGGTGGCACCATCCGTTCGCGACAGGGGATCAATCTCCCCGGTGTGTCGCTAAGCGTCTCTGCGATGCGCCCCGAAGATGTCGACAACGCCCTCTGGGCCGCTCGCAATCAAATCGACTTCATCAGCCTCTCCTTCGTCCGATCCGCGCAGGATGTGCTGTCGCTGAAAAACCTCCTGGCCTCGATGGACTCGACGGCGATGGTGATCGCCAAGATCGAAAAGCAGGAGGCGCTGGAGCAACTGGAGGCGATTGTCGAGGCAGCCGACGGGATCATGGTGGCTCGCGGTGATCTTGGGGTGGAGATCGACGTCGCCGAAACCCCGGTTGCGCAAAAGCGGATCATTCAGGTCTGCCGCGAGAAGGTCAAACCGGTCATCGTCGCCACGCAGATGCTAGAAAGCATGCACCACAATCGGCGCCCCACCCGCGCGGAAGCCAGCGACGTGGCCAACGCCATTCTGGATGGCGCCGACGCCTGCATGCTCAGCGGTGAGACCGCCATCGGGGAATACCCGGTGGAATCGGTGGAGATGATGAACCGCATCATGGTCAGCACCGAACGGATGCTGAAGGATCTCCCCAGTAGCGCTCCCAACCGCACGGTCGATCGCGTCCATCCAGTCACCTCGGCCGTCACCTACAACGCCGCCAATATCGCCGAAAGCATCGATGCCAAACTGGTGGTGGTGGCGACGCACACCGGCGGCACGGCGTGGGTGAAAGCGAAACAGCGCAACTTCATCCCGACGCTGGGAGTCAGCGATTCTCCCGCCACTCTGCGCCGCATGGCGCTCTTCTGGGGGATCATGCCGCTGTGGATTGAAAAGATCGACGAACCGCAAAAGCTGATCGACGCGGTGACTCAGTGGGGACGCGGCCAGGGACTGCTCCAACCGGGGGATCGCGTCGTCTACGTCACCGGCACCGGCATGCTCGATAACACCCACAATCTGCTGGTGGTCCACCAGGTCCCCGAAAGCTGATCGCGTTGACGCTCGATCGATACGCCGTTACGATTGACTGATATGGAATTCCTAGCGTTCGGGCGCAAGGATTTCGGCGTGCGGCGCGGTTCCGCGAGAAGGAAAACGAACGAGCTATCTCCGATGCATCCCAACCACCCCCTACGACGGCTCGCTCTCCTACTGCTCCTTACCGAGGGTCGGAGCTAGCTTGCCTTCTCACAAGGCAACCCTCCCCGAAACAGCTTCCGACCCCGCAGCAAACCGCTTCGGGGTTTTTTCTTGGTCCCTTCATTCGCCTACAACGCGCCTACCAGTCGCATCAGGAAGCAGCATCCTATGACCCCGTCGAATTCGAACGCCCCATCCAAAACTCCCGTCCGTATTTTTGACACCACGCTGCGCGACGGCGAGCAGTCGCCTGGTTGCAGCATGAACCTGGCTGAAAAGCTGAAGGTCGCTCAGGCCCTGGTCGACCTGGGGGTCGATGTGATCGAGGCAGGTTTCCCGATCGCCTCGCCGGGGGATTTCGAGGCGGTACGAGCGATCGCTGAGGCGGTGCGCGGGCCCAGCGTCTGCGGGCTGGCTCGCTGCAACGATCAGGATATCGATCGCGCCTGGGAAGCGCTCAAGGGAGCCGAGTCGCCACGCATCCACGTCTTCCTGGCCACCTCGGCCATTCACCGCGAATTCAAGTTGCGGATGACGCAGGAGGAGATCGTTGCCCGCGCGGTGGCCGGGGTACGACGCGCCGCCAACTACTGCGATGACGTTGAATTCTCTCCGGAAGATGCCGCGCGCACCGAAATCGATTTCCTCTGCCGCGTCGTCGAAGCGGCCATCGATGCCGGTGCCACCACGATCAATATCCCCGACACCGTCGGCTACACCACCCCCACCGAGATGCACGAACGGATCGCGACGCTGATCGCTCGCGTCCCGAATATCGATCGCGCCATCCTCAGCGTCCACTGCCACGACGATCTGGGCCTGGCGGTCGCCAACAGCCTGGCCGCCGTTCAGGCTGGGGCGAGGCAGATCGAATGCACGATCAACGGGATCGGCGAACGCGCCGGCAACTGCGCTCTGGAAGAAGTGGTCATGGCGATGCGCACACGCGAGGACCTCTTCCCTTTCACCAACCGGATTGTCACCGAGCGATTGGTGCCGACCAGTCGCTTGGTCAGCCAGATCACCAGCATGGATGTCCAGCGGAACAAGGCGATTGTCGGTCGCAACGCCTTCGCTCACGAATCAGGCATCCACCAGGATGGCATGCTGAAAGAACGACGCACCTACGAAATCATGCGTCCGGAGGATGTCGGGTTCCAGAAGACCGATTTGGTGCTGGGAAAACATAGTGGAAGAGCCGCATTGGCCGACCGAGCGAGGACGCTTGGGTTTCATCTGACGGGCGAGCAGCTGCTGCGGATTTTCGATCAGTTCAAACAGCTGGCCGACAAGAAAAAGGAGATCTACGACGGCGATATCGTCGCCCTCATCCAGCAGCAGCTGAGCGATGTCCAGCAGGAAGGGTGGACGCTGCAGGAGTATCATTCCCACACCTCCAGCGGCCATCCGCCCAAGGTCTCGCTGACCCTGTCGATCGGCGGGGAAAGCCGCAAGGCGGAGGTGGAACGAGGCGACGGGCCGATCGATGCGGCATTCTGGGCGGTGGAGCAGATTACTGGCGTGGGATTCACCTGCCGCGACTTCCGCGTCCGCAGCGCCACGGTCGGCCAGGACGCCCAAGGGGAAGTGACGCTGGAGATCGAGCATGAGGGAATTGGCTACCGAGGCGTCGGGGTCTCCACCGACACCATCGAAGCGACCATCCTCGCACTGCTCAATGCGGTCAACCGCGTTCTCGCGGAAAAGGAACTGCGCCGCCAGGGCCGACTGAATCCACAGGACGCCTGACGACCCAACCAGACCGCTCGCGCCGTTCCGCGCGTGACCAACCAACTTCACCCTCCCCCTGGGAGGGTCGCGAGGAACGAGCGGGGAGGGTCTTTTTCTTCCGCTCTAGCCCAGCCCCCACATCAAAGCACCACCCAACTTCACCCTCCCCCGCAGCAAGGTCGCAAGCCAACTTCACCCTCCCCCTGGGAGGGTCGCGAGGAACGAGCGGGGAGGGTCTTTTTCTTTCGCTCTAGCCCAGCCCCCGCAGCAAAGTCTCATTCCAACTTCACCCTCCCCTTGGGAGGGTCGCGAGGAACGAGCGGGGAGGGTCTTTTTCTTATGCGCCAACCCCTCCCTCACATCAAAGTCGCATTCCAACTTCACCCTCCCCCTGGGAGGGTCGCGAGGAACGAGCGGGGAGGGTCTTTTTCTTTCGCTCTAGCCCACCTCAGAACATGCCGGGGCAAAAGTAAATTCTGCCAGC
>JBILTR010000025.1:0-77435 GCA_044371425.1 Pirellulaceae bacterium
TCGGGTTTGGGGGATCTGGAGTTGCAGCTCACCGAGGCGGCTTTTGAACGTTTTGGGTTTGAATCCATTGGCATGGGACCTTCGGCCTGCTGATCGCTCGTAGGGATCAGCCTGGAGGTAATGAGCAGGTTCGATCCTCATGGCTTCGTTCATGAGCAAATGGATGGCCTGGGCCATGGCTTCGAAGCCGTGCTCGGAGAGCAACTGGACAGCTTCGTGGGTGGTGTTCGATTGGAACTGGTGGGTCATGGGTCTGGTCTCCTTTCAGTGTGGTAACTAAAAAGAAACCAATCCTGGCCCACTTTTTCAAGCAGACCGACCGCCCCAGTTCCGTTCTCGTTCGTTCGCTGCGCTCACGAACTCGAACGGAACTGGAGCGCGAAGAAATTACAGAAGAGAGGTTACGCTAGTCGCGTATCACGGCGTTGATCAAGCAGTTGCGGTTGCAGGCAACCGCGGGGGTCGCACACTGTCGATAACCCTGACCGAAGTATCCGATGGAAGTTCGGTAACCGACGCCGGCACGAACCACATCAACCAACTTTTGGTAGAAGGTTCGTCGATTGTCCCTGTGACATGGGACTTCATTCGGCTCAAAACCAAGGTCGATCGGAAGATTGGCCAGGGTTCTTTCATGCCGCGGACGCCCTGGGGGCATGGAAGCAACTTGGGGAGTCCGGATGGGTTTGTGCTTGAAGGCTCGCCGGATAGCATTCACATGATCTTTCGGTTTATCCGCTTCCGTCAAGCGGTAACCCGTTGTGGTAGTGGCTGGCGACGGACGGAGGGGGCAGACTGCGTTCGGTTTGATCTGGCTTGTTGGGATGTGTGATGGAGAACGCTCATGGGTACGAAAATACGGCGGCCGGTTGGTTCCGGCCGCCGTGATTTGGCTGTCCAATCGCTCTGGTTCACCCGGTAGAGGGAACTAGAAGGTGAGGGTCATGCCCAGCGTTACTCCATGCAGAAGCAGCGAGTCGTTGACCAACTGCGGCTGTGGTGCTGCGGGAGTTCCGAGGATGTTGAAGATGTCGATGTTGGTATCGATCTGGTTTCCTGCCAAAGCGACATCGGAGAAGTACATCATCCCGTACCCTACGTCGAAGCGAGCCGAGCGGCAGAGTTGGTAGCCTAGCTTGAAGTCGAGCATTGGGATGAACGCGAAGTGGTTTCGCGTAGCGGTTCCAATGTTGGACTTCTGAGCGAACAGGCCACGATTGGCTGTGACGATCGGCTGATTCGGCTGAGCTTCGGAGTAGGAGCCAGCGACTCGAACCGTTTGGTCCATGTCTCCTAGGCCAAAGCGGGCGGAGGAGCTGATGCGCCAACGTCGGCGAGCGTGTTCGGATTGCAGACCGATCGTGCCACCGTGGAAGACGTTTTCGCCAGTGAAACGGTCGGTTGTTCGGAAAACTGTTCCGTTGGGGATGCTGTTGGTGATCCCGTCAACGAGACGCGTGTCGAGCGTCAGAGAGTCGTTGATCTCCGTATACAGATAGCCACCCACCAGGTCGACGCGGCTGCATCCGGTACGCATCAGAGCGCGGCGGAGATAGATGTCGACCCCCAGCAGTTCCAAGTCGTTCGCCACGGTGACCGAACCGCTGTTTTTTCCCAAGGTGCCTGCGTCGAAAGCCACCAAGTAGGCGTCAGGGATTCCCAAGGATGTGTTGAAGAATGGCACTCCTAACGATGGCGTGCCGCTGGAGCTAAAGGTCTGCGACGAGGATCCATCGTAGAACCCGAAGGCTCGTGCCCCAACACCCAGAGTCTGGCAGTGATCCAGCCACATGCCACCTCCAAAGCGATATCCCGTCAGGAGATCGGTCCCGATGGGTTCGGGGCCACCCGCCAGAATGGAGGCGCCAGGTTCCCCAATCACAGGGAGGCCGCCCGCGTTGACATTGTTGGTGACCAGGGCGGGTGTATTTCTTGTCTCACTGAACCATAGCAGCGTGTCGGCTTCGGCCCAGAAGCGGGGAGGTGCTGGCTGGCAGGCGGTACCACAGACCACGCCGCCATCCGCATGATGCGTCTGGCCGATGTAGGTACTGGATGGGACCGCAACCGCAGGATCGGAGGGAACCGTCCAGCTGGCGACATCGTCCGATGAAATGCGTCCCGTATTGGCCGACGCCGAGGCCAGAGTTGGGCTGGCTTTGATCGTTGATCCCGCATCGCGGAAGTGAGCCGGCCGTTGGTCGACTCCACCGCTGATTTCCGTGGGATCGATCTCGCCCAGGGTACGGACCGCGTCACCGATGTGGCCGCTGCGAGTTGCAGGGGATGGTCCACCGCTGGTCGATCCTTGACCTTGTGCGTTGCTAACCGCGAAGCAAGCGCTGGCTAGTGCCATCGCAAAAAGAAATTTCCTGTGTCTCATCATTGAGTCTCGCAAGCGTGGAAGATGCCTCCGCATACGTTCGTTAGAATCGGCAGATGAATCGCTACGCTCGATAATTCAGATCCCGCCGTGCAAGGTCTTCCAGGCTTATCTAAACCACCCAGAGCTGCAGGTCGAGCCGGTTGTGGAAGGTCGGTCGGTGGTTCGGAAGTTCGTTTTTTCCTGGGAATTTGAAGAAAGGTGATTTCCGGCGACGCGGCTTGGGGAGGTTGTGGCGGTCTGAGGTGTAGAGACAATTCCGAAAATTTCGACCCTTGCAGCGATTCTTTCTTTGGTGGCTGGAAAGAGAGCGGGGCTGGGAAACTACAATGTTGGGTAGATGTAGTTCGCCGGGTTGCTGAGCGGTTGTTCGGGCGGTTTGGGGATTCTTGCTTTTGATTTCCGGAGTGGGTTTCGGAACCAACGGGTGGCATGGCCCAGTCGAAGGCAGAGGCGATCTGGTCGTCATCGATTCAGCTGGGCGGAGGGGGAAAACAGCGGCATGACAGGGAATGGAACTTCAGGGAGCGACGATCCGAAGGCTTCTGCGGCGGCCTCAGCGCTGCAAATTCCCTACCGGCCCAAGATCACAGCGGGCTGGGCAATCCCTGGTGTTTCTCAAGCGAAGATCCAGCAATGGCTAAAGCTGGCCGGTCAGGTTGGGCAGTCGGAAAGTCGTTATGAGGGCTTTTCCGAGGGGCAGCTGCGGAAAGAGTTTCTGTCGCTCCGGTATCGCGCCAAGAGTGGGGAACCATTGGCCGATTTACTCCCTGAAACCTATGCCTTAGCGCGGGAGGCGGCTCGCCGCAGCCTGCGGATGCGCCACTACGACGTCCAGATGGTGGGCGGGGTAGCCCTGTACCATGGCTGCATCGCCGAGATGCAGACGGGGGAAGGAAAGACGTTGACGGCGACGCTGCCGTTGTTGCTGCACAGTTTGGTTGGCAAGGGGGCGCATCTAGCCACAGTGAACGATTATCTGGCCGAGCGGGATGCCAAGTGGATGCAACCGCTGTATGACTTGCTGGGTGTCAAAGTGGGAGTGGTATTGACCAACAGCGATCAGGGGGCTAGGCGAGAAGCCTACAACGCCGATATCACCTACGGGACGGCGAAGGAATTCGGGTTTGATTTTTTGCGCGACCGATTGCTGCTGCGGGCGCAGGGGCGCGTCGGCCAGGACTTTCTTGGGCAGGGTAGCCGGGAGCGATGGAATAGCGAGGGGGACCAACCGGTGCAGCGCGGGATGCACTTCGCTTTGGTCGACGAAGCCGACAGCATTTTGATCGACGAAGCGAGAACCCCGTTGATCATCGGCTCCCTTGGGGACGAAGCGAGAGACGCGGTGATCGCGACCTACCAGTGGGCGGCTCGGCATGCGCCAGATTTCATCGAAGAGACTCATTACGAGATCGAGGAAGAGACGCGGCGGGTGGAGCTTTCTGCCAAAGGGCGACAACTGCTCCGCAACCTTCCACGCCCCGAGCTGATTCGCAATGTGCCGTTGGTCGATCTATACGACTATCTGGAGCGGGCGATTCGCGTCTACCGGGATTACCATCTGGACCGTCAGTATGTGGTCCGAGAGGGCGAAATCGTGATCGTCGACGAATTCACCGGGCGTCTGGCGGAGGGACGCAAATGGCGAGACGGCATCCATCAAGCGGTTGAAGCGAAGGAAGGGATCGAAGTGACGGTCCCCACCGGTCAAGCGGCTCGCATCACCGTCCAAGATCTGTTTCTACGCTACCGTCATCTGGCAGGAATGACCGGAACTGCGGCGACAAGCGCCAGGGAGTTGCGGCGAATTTATCGGACTCCCGTGATTCAGGTACCTACCAACCGCCCGCCGCAACGCGTACGGCTGCCCGATCGAGTCTTTGGGTCGATGATAGCCAAGTTTGAAGCCATCGTGGATGAGGTGGAGGAAGTGCATGCCACTGGAAGGCCGGTCTTGATTGGAACCCGATCGATCGACAAATCGGCAATCCTCGCCGCGATGCTCCAGCAGCGTGGCATGATCCCCCAGGTGCTCAACGCGCACGAAGTGGAAAGGGAAGCAGAGATTGTTGCCGAAGCAGGGAAGCAAGGGAAAGTCACCGTAGCCACAAACATGGCAGGTCGTGGTACCGACGTGAAGCTGGAATCTTCCGTCAAAGCGTTGGGGGGCATGATGGTGATCTGTACGGAGTTGCATGATGCGGCTCGGATCGATCGGCAGCTCATCGGGCGATGCGGACGTCAGGGAGATCCAGGTAGCCATCGCCAATATCTTTCCCTGGATGACGACATCCTTCGCTCCGGCTTGGGGGCTCAGAAATCCCAGTCGCTCAAATCCCTAGGCGCGACCCAGTCAGGGCCTTTCGATCATCTGGCACCACTCTTTCGCAAAGCGCAGCGGAAGGTGGAGCGGAAGCATTTTCGGGATCGTATGGCGTTGCTGCACCATGAAAGGGAGAGAACCAAAGTGCAGCGGGAGATGGGGCAAGATCCCTACCTGGATACGGCGGAGTGACCGGTCGTATTTGAGAAGGCAAAGGGTGTCAGTCCGTGGGTAGCCACCGCCGCCAGGCGGTGGACTCGATACCACGATTTAGCCGACGATCCACGATCTGGCGAAAGTGGCTACGGGGAAAAAGTTCACTGCATTGGATCGAAACTCGATTGGACTCGATGCGAGTCCAGAAGCTCCATGGCAGCATTTTTCAAAACACTGCAACCTGTTGGCGGGTTCGATTGGCGACATCCGGTGAAAGAGCGTATGAGACACCGATTTCTTGAGAGGATTGTTTCGATGCGATGGCTGATGGCTCTTATGTTTCTTGCTTGTGGGATGGACCATTTGCTGGCACAGGATGGCAATTCGCTAGTCGCTCCTGGGGCGCAAGTGGAGAAGATCGGAGAGGGGATGAAGTTCACCGAAGGTCCGGTTTGGTTGCCCGATCGGAGCATTTTGGTTTTTTCGGATATTCCCAACAGCAAGTGGATGCAGTGGTCGGAAGCCAAGGGGTTGTCGGTTTATCGAGACAGCCAGCAGGCCAACGGGAACATTCTCGACGAACAAGGAAGGATTATCGCTTGCCAGCATGCGGCAAGGAATGTTGTCCGTCTGGAAGCAGACGGCTCCCAAACGGTTCTCGCCGATCGTTTCGATGGCAAGCGATTCAACTCGCCCAACGATGCTGCTCTACGTTCAGACGGCTCGCTTTGGTTCACCGACCCACCATGGGGGTTGGAGGGACCTGCCGAACTGCCAGGGCACTGGGTGTTCCGATTGGATCTCAAGAGCGGCAAGGTAGAGCCAGTGATCAAGGACTTGGCGATGCCTAATGGAATTGTTTTTTCCCCCGACGAGAAGAGACTGTATGTCGCCGACACGGGGGGCCATCCCAAGCATCCAGATCCAGCTTTTCACAAGCTGCCGGCCAGTGTTCGGTGCTACGAAATCGATGCAGCGGGGGGGCTTGGAAAAATGGTATGGACGATCGACGCCGGTAGCGACGGGATGGCGATGGACCAAATGGGGAATCTGTACACCACCCATGGCAAGCATGTGATCGTTTACGATCCTTCGGGCAAGGAACGGGAGAGGATTGAATTTCCGGAGGGGCCTGCCAATTGCACCTTTGGAGGGGACGATGGACAGACCCTTTTTGTTACCGCCAGAACGTCTCTGTATCGCATTCGCATGAAGGTCGCCGGAATGCGTCCTTCAAGTACTCCTTGAGCTGTTCCGTCGATCTCAGCGACGGATCGTCCCGTTGTCTGCGTAGCTCCCTCTTCCCATGAACTGAAAGACGCACTGATGCCTAATCTGTTCACGCCACTGAGTCTCAAAGGAGTCACCCTTCGCAATCGTATTGCGGTATCGCCGATGTGTCAGTACTCCTCAGAGGACGGCATGCCCGACGATTGGCATCTGGTCCATCTGGGATCTCGGGCTGTCGGTGGCGCTGGGTTGGTGATTGCCGAAGCGACTGCGGTATCTCCCGAGGGGCGGATCAGCCCGCAGGATACGGGGATCTGGAGCGATAGGCATGTGGAACCTTTTGCGAGGATCGCTCGAT
Organism: Pirellulaceae bacterium; assembly: GCA_044371425.1. Lineage (GTDB taxonomy): Bacteria > Planctomycetota > Planctomycetia > Pirellulales > Pirellulaceae > JBEISR01. Next base: position 6,451 of record JBILTR010000025.1, read on the forward strand.
TTCTGCTGAAGCAAGGTGCGATTCCTGGGATCCAGTTGGCGCACGCTGGGCGGAAGGGAAGCGCCGCACGTCCTTGGGAGGGGGACGGACACTTGCAGCCGAGGGATGGCGGATGGTCGACTATTGCCCCCTCGGCGATCGCTTTCGGAGGCAACCTGGATAAGGTCCCGGAGGCGATGACCGATCTCGATATTCAGCGGATTCAGCGAGCTTTTGTCGATGCTGCGTTGAGGTCACTGTCCGCCGGGATGCAGTGGCTGGAACTTCATTTCGCCCACGGCTACCTGGCTCATCAGTTTTACTCTCCCCTCGCCAATCATCGCAGCGACGGTTACGGCGGAAGCTTCGAGAATCGAATTCGCTTTTTGCTGGAAACGACATCTGCGGTCCGCAAAGTTTGGCCGGAGCGTTATCCGTTGACGGCGCGGCTTTCAGTCACCGACTGGGTCGCTGGCGGAGTGACCATGGAGGAGTCGATCGAATTGTCGCGACAGCTCCGGGAGTTGGGGGTGGATTTGATCGACGTCAGTCACGGTTTTGTCACCCCGGATGTGTCTCACATTCCTTGGGGGCCAGGTTTCATGATTCCGTTCGCGAGGCGAATTCGTGAGGAAGCCAAGGTGGCGACCGCTACGGGTTGGATGATTACCGAGGCCAAGCAGGCGGACCAGATCATTCGCCAAGGCGACGCCGACCTGGTGCTGCTGGCTAGGGAGTTGCTCCGCGATCCTTACTGGCCTTTCCACACGGCGGTGGAGCTGGAGGATGGGATCGCCGATCATCTACTGCCGATTCAGTATGCGCGGGCTACCAAGCTGTCGAGGAAGTGAAGCGATTCTTTTCGCTCTCTTGCGGTAGCCACCATCGCCAGATGGTGGATCTTTTTTGATAGTGGAAACCCCATTTCCACCGCCTAGTGGCATTGGCTACGTCTGCGCGTTAGTCACCTAGAGGTGGATGGAAAAATCTATTGCATTCGTCGAAGCAATGTTTGGAATTCGGGGAGCGGATGAAGACCCGTTAGGCCCAGTTCGTGCTTCAAATAGAACGGATCAGCGTATTCCTGCTGCATCGCTTTCTCGATCGATGCTAGGGCAAGTTCCTGTAGCGACTTCTTTGCTTCGGGGTCGATCTGACGATCGGCCAGTTGGCTGTAGCTTCTTGCTAGTTCCAGCAGCAATTCGTTGTCGATCACCGCGTAAGCGGCAAACTCGTCGGCAAGTTTTCTACCGGATTCCGCGTCTCCTGCCAGCGATTCGATCAACATCAGTTCCACCTTGGCTCGCACGTTGCGAGGATCCGCTGTGAATCGGGCGCGGCGCAGCTCTAGGCATCGCTTTTGAGCCGCTGCGATATCGCCCGATCCCATTCTGGATCGCCACTGTGCCAAGCGAAAATAGGCCAACCCAGCGACTCGCAGAAAGTCCGAGTTTTTGGGTGCGAATGAGAGGAGGCGATCGCTGAGCGTTGCGGCTAGTTCGAGGTTTTGGATCCCTTCGTCCGATTTGCCGGTGATAGCGAGGTATTCCCCAAGTAGCCCTAGTTTCCCGATATAGTCTCGTAGCAGCAGTCCATTGAACTGGTATCTGTCGCTTGCCTCTTTTGCCTTATCGGCGGATGCCCGCAAATTACTTTCCGCTGCGGCAAAATCACCTTGATGGACCCGAATGTTGGAGGCAGCAAGCTGGCTGGTTGATTGCCCTTCCTGCAGTGCTCGGCCAACCATCAGTTTTTCGGCTTCGGGACGTGTGGCTAGCCTTGGGTCTGTTGGTAGTGCTTCAATTGCCTTGCCAAACCAATTGAGTGCCATTTCGACGTAGCGCTGGGCTTTGGCTAGATTTCCGATGCGATAGTAGGTTATGCCGACATCGTGGTTGGCGCGCGCCAGCATTTGGTATTTCTGAAGATCGGTATGCTGACCTAATCCGGCCGAATCGGCTCGCGAGTTGTTGAAGATATCCTCGGCTATCGCCAGCTGCTGCTGGTGGTATTCTAGGCTCTGCTTCATATCGCGGGCGTGATCCCGCTTCAGCTCGGCGATCGATCGAATGATATTCGCGTGATTGCTTCGAGCCACATCAGACTTCTTCAGTTCGGCTCGCTGCCGCAGAAATCTCTCTAGTTCCATGTAATTGCGTTCAGCATCTTCCTTCATATTCTGTGAGGCCATGTCGTCGGCGACTGCTTTGCGAAGTGCCGCCATGGTGAGCTGAGCTTTTTCGTCAGTCGGTTCTTCCTTCAGCACCTCTTCCTGGACGACGGGGAGTAGCTTCTGCAGGATCGAATTGCGACGTTCTTCGACGCCCGGATTCTCCAGGGTGTCGATCGTGCGCACTTGTTCGAAGAAGTCTTGAACCGTGGTGACGACGCGATCCGCACGTCGTTTGGCGAGTGCCGCATTGTCGTCGGCGATCTGTTCGTTTCGCAAAGCGATCAAAGAATTCCTGATTGCATCTTGGGCCTTCGCTTTGGCGAGTTGCTCATTCTGCCGCGCCAATTCCGCGGCTTTCCGTTCACGGCTTTCAGAGCGTGCGAGGTCTTGGTTCTTCCTCTGTAAGGAGAGAGCTGACCAAGTAGAGATACCTGCGATGGCAAGTAGAGCTACCGCGACTGCGGCCGAAAGGTTTCCGATCACGGGGTTGCGTTTGTACCATCGCCAGGCCTGTTCCCATTTGCCGACCGGCCTAGCCTGGATCGGTTCATTTCGTAGGAATCTTTCGAGGTCGGTTGCGAGGGCCGAGCAGGATGGATAGCGCTTTTCGGGATCTTTCTGAAGGGCTTTCAGGCAGATCGTCTCCAGGTCGATGGGAACATTGGGTTGCATCTGCCGCGGCGAAACAGGTTCGTCTCGCAAGACTTGCATGATTGTTTCGTACGGTTTCGGTGCCAGAAAGGGAGGTCTGCCGGTGAGAAATTCATAGAGCATTGCTCCTAGCGAGTACTGATCGGTGGCGGGGCCTAACTCATGGACCGCCCCCCTTGCTTGCTCCGGCGACATGTAGCTTGGGGTTCCCATGATCGTCCCGTCGCTTGTCGACTTCGATTCATCCGACTGTTCTTCGAGGTTTTTGGCGAGTCCAAAGTCGGTGATTTTCGGGACGCCCTCTTTGGTGAGCAAGACGTTTGCAGGTTTCAAGTCGCGGTGCAGGATTCCATTGCTGTGCGCGTACTGCATTGCTTCGCAGAGCGTGATCATCAGCTTGGCGGCTTCTTCCGGGTTCAGCGGCTTGCCGTTGATGTACCGATCGAGACTGGAACCATTGACGAATTCGAGAGAGAAGAAGGGAAGGTTGTCGTATTCGCCAACTTCAAAAATCTGCACGATGTTTGGATGCTGCAGATGAGCAACGGCTTTTGCTTCAATGATGAAACGATCTAAAGCCTGCTCGGTGGCATGGGCTCCACCAAGGACCATTTTCAGCGCTACTGAGCGGCCAAGCTTGTTTTGACGTGCTCGATACACGACCCCCATACCACCGCGACCAAGAATTCCTTCGATGGTGTACGAAGCAACCGTGCGCGGGGCTCGCTGGGCCTTTGAGGATTTCGATGCATCCGATGGACCGGAGGAAGGACCATCGTGACTGAATAGCCCGGTGACTTCCTTGACATCGATCTCCGAGGAACCGCGTGCCGGCATGCTCGAAGCAACATCGAAATACGCCGTTGCATTGGAATCGCGTGGGACTGCCGGTTGATCGACCGTCTGTCCAAGCGATGCGGAAGGCGATCCGGAGGTGTGGTCGATCGTGTTGTGTGGTCCGTTCGGTTGTTGCGGCTGCACCACGTCGGACGGAAAAGAGGATCGCCCTCGATGATCGATGGTGCCATGATGGGCGGGATGCGATCGATCTGCATCAGGAAATTCAGATGAGCCTTGCACCAAATCGATCGTTCCTTGATCGGTTGCATTGCACAAAGCGTTGGACTGTTCGCTCAAATCGGCCAGGACGCTGTCGGTAATCGGTACCGTGTTGTCGTCACCTGTGTCAGCGTCATGCGATCTCGACCATTCGAGGGTTCCGGAGGATTCCCTTAAGGGAGTTCGTCCGTCTTGGGGCTGTACGCCATTGGATATCGGGTTAAGCGTCGAAGCCGAAGGACCGATGGTTTCAGCTACGTCAAGAAGTGGATCCGGCTTGGCAGACTGGTCGTTGTCATCGGGGTCACGCGACTCTCGAGTCATGTTGTCGATTCCGTTTGTAAGCAAAAGCGCGTTGTGTTCTCAACCTTAGTCTAGAGTCTTCCGCCCGGTGCGATCCACCCATTGGGTGGAGTTAAACACGCAATTTTCCTCGGAGTGGCCAAGGTGGTGACGGGGGAAGGGTTGGTGGATTTTCCATGGAAAGAGCGAAAAAAATCGTTTCGACTGATACCGCCTGACCATTTCCTTCCATAAATTGCGGGGGACTTCTCATATTCCCATCGAACGGAGGGTTCAGAAATGGCCCGTTGGAATTCTGGCAGGTGGCAAAAAGGATGGCTTCCTTTGCAGGAGACGCTTCGGCGGATTTCCGGAAGTCGATGGTTTTCATGCCACATCGGCTACGCCCGGCGGAAACTGCGAAGCGAGTTAGCCAGGACCTTCTACGAACGGACGCGCGCGCCACGCGGACCGCATCTGATGATTGAGGGACTCGAGTCGCGTCAGCTTTTGGCCGTTGCCGTTTGGGACGGTGGTGGAGCCAGCGATTATTGGCAGGAAGCAGGGAATTGGGTGGGCGATGTGCGGCCGAATTCGGGAGACCATCTTGTATTCCCCGCTTCGGCGCTTTCGTTGGACTCAATCAACAACTTCACTGGATTCCGTGCGTCATCGATCACCATCGAAGGGGACGGCTATCAAATTCAAGGAAATCCGATTGATCTGTCGGGCGATCTTGTTGTGGAGGGAAATGGAAATTCCTTTCAATTGGGGACGAGGTTGGTGGGGACTTGGGCAACCTCCATTTTGGTTCAATCTGCTTCACTCGACAGCGTGCAGTTCAATTTCTTTGCCGACATCAATTTGAACGGTAGAGAGCTGTCGATTGCAGCGACTTCAAGCAGTCGGCTGAATTTGATGGGAGACATTTTCGGTGTCGGCGATGTGGTTGTCCCGGATCTTGAAGGAGGTGAAGTGAAGGTTGCCGGGATGCACAATTATTCCGGTGCCTTCATGGTTCAGGGAGGTGGCCGTGTTGCGTTGGATGGGTATTATCCCGAACTGACGGTGGAGAGCGAAGGGACGCTGGAGATTGGCGGATTTGCAGCTGGAGAGTTCAGCAGCATACTCGTTGGGTTTTTGGATCTGCAGGCCGGATCCTCAACGATGATCGACATCGATGCCGTTTCATCAGAAGTCCTTTCTGACCTTCTGTCGGTGGAAGGAACCGCTTTTCTTGATGGTGAATTGACGATTCGAAATTTGGCAGGTGGGTCACTACAGCGGGATCAGTCCGCCAGTTTTCTGAGCTTTGGAAATCGAATCGGCAATTTCAGTCACGTTGTGCTTCCGTTGCATCCATTGACTGGGGAAGACGAGATCGAAATTCAGTTCCATTCGGATTCGCTCGAAGCCCAGGGCCGGTACCTCTACGTAACCAATACCGATGACAACGGCTATGGATCGCTACGAAGCGCCATTTCGCGAGCCAACGGGTTGCCGGGAGAGGATCGGATTTTTTTTGAAATCCCGATGGTAGGGGCGCCCTTGATTACGCCCGAAACAAATCTGCCTTCCATTGTTGATACCTTGAGGTTGGATGGTCGCAATGTCTACGCAGGAGCGTCGGCGATCACGCAATTGTCAGGGGGTGTCCTGTCGGATCCATGGTCGGTTGGTCTGGGTGTCGAAGCTGCCGATACTTCTATCCATGCGATGTCGATCGGAGGATTTCAAACCGGAGTCGCTTTACGATCCCTCAATGGGACGATCACAGGGAGTTACATCGGCCTTACTGCTGACGGAACGGCGCGTGGCAATGCAACCGGAGTTCTCGTCCAAGGTAGTGGCAACATAGTTGGTGCCATGAACACAGGCATGCGGAATGTGATCTCCCAAAACAGTGCGTCGGGTATTTCGGTTACCGGCTTGATGGCTTCGGACAATGCGATTGCTGGCAACTACATTGGGACCGATCCGGACGGCGTGACTGCACTTCCGAATCTAATTGGTGTTCGGGTAGAGGGGGGGGCTCAAGGGACGGTGATCGGGGCGCCTCACACGGGGTCTTCTGGGTTTTTCAGCAATCTGATTAGTGGCAACGCGCACCACGCGATTGCGGTGTACGGGAGCACGACCAGCGACACGACGATCGAGAGCAACTGGATCGGTGTCGATGTTTCGGGGAACAGCCCTCTGGCCAACGGAGCTTCGGGTATCCAAGCGGAGCAAAATCCGGTGGGGCTGACGATTCGCAGCAATGTGGTCTCGGGCAACGCCTCTGGAATGGGGTTGATGGGTGTTGCGAACCTGCTGGTGGCCGGGAACAAAGTAGGCGTTGGCGCTGATGGAATGAGCCTTTTGGGTAACTCCGGCGCCGGCATTTTTGCAGCGTTCAGTAGTGGACTGCAGATCGGTGGAACGACGGTTGCCGATCGAAACGTCATTGGGGGAAATGGTGGTCGTGGTATCTGGATTGATCATGGTGGCGCCAGTGGTGGTGTGATTCAGGGGAATTATGTCGGGGTTGCTGCGGACGGCACGACGGCAGCGGGGAATTGGGGCACGGGGATCGCCATCATCGATTCTCCCGCGATCACCGTCGGTGGATCGGTAAGCGGTGCGGGCAACGTGATCGCTGGGAACGATAAAGGTGGAGTCCTAGTGGTTGGTACGGCGTCGACCAGTGTGTCGGTGGAGGCGAATCGGATCGGAACCAATGCGGCTGGTACGGACGCATTGGGCAACAATCAGTTCGGCGTGTTCGTCGGCGATGGCGACGCGATTCTGGTCCCATCGACACCCGCGACTGGGGTGCGTATCGGAGGAGAATATCCAGAGAGCCGCAATCTCATTTCTGGCAACCAAGGCCCTGGGGTTTGGATTCTTGGGGCTGGTGCCAACAGCAATAGCATTCTCGGGAATTACATCGGAACGAATGCTTCCGGAACAGCTTCGCTGGCAAACTACGATGGCGTGGTGGTGGAAGGAGATGCCACTGGCAACCTGATCGGCAAAGGGGATGGGGCTTACCAGGTGCCGAACGGCGACTTCGAAGCGGCACCGATCCTTGGCGCAGGGCAGTCAGGGATCAGTATTGGCAACAGCAAATGGACTACAACTGCACCATCTGGCCCGCTTTACGTCCACTCCATCTCCGGCGTCTCGGGCTGGATTTATTCGACCGCAGAAGCTGGTGGTACCCACACTGATATCGGCTTGGCACGGCGCAATGGATCGATGGATCGCTCTGCAACCGGCCAGTCGCTATACAGCAATCGATGGGGACAACTGATCACGAGCACGATGCCCAACAAGCTGGAGGCTGGCGTTACGGTCACGGCGACCATCGACTTCGGAACTCTCGGATCAGCGACCGACTCCGGACGTGGATCGTACTTCTATCTGGTCGCCGGCGAAGCGAATCCTTCGAATCTGAACAATTTCTCTTCTCGCTCGATCATTCTCTCGCAAGCGACCGCCGCGAATCCCTCGTGGACCGGCTTTGTCCCGACCGTAGTGGTCCCTGTTTCATCCTACGGCACGGTGACGCTCAGTTACACTTTTGCGGAAAACGATCCGGCATTACTTCTCCCGCTGACGATCGGGATGAAGTTAGCCCACGGATCGGTCGGCGCCGGGTATTACGACGACGTGAAAGTGACCTACTCGAAGTCCAGCGGTATTGGCTCCCTGGCTGGGAATCTGATCGCTGGCAATGCTAATCATGGCGTCCGCATCGGAGCTCAGGCGAATGGCAACCTAGTTCAGGGCAATTGGATCGGGATCAATCGAGTTGGTGACATGTCGCTAGGCCAAGGGGGGCATGGTGTATTCCTCGAGGGATTCAACAACATCGTCGGAGTCTATGGCGATGGAAGCCGGGATGCGAGTGAGGGGAATCTCATATCCGGCAGCGCGTATGCGGGTGTGTTGGCATACGGGGGTTCCGGAAATCAAGTGGCGGGAAATCGCGTCGGCACCAACGCGCTGGGTACTGCGGCTATCGCCAATGGAGATCACGGGGTCCATGTTCTTGGTGGCGCGAACAATCTGATCGGAACCAACGGTGATGGCGTCGCTGACACGCTGGAAAGGAATCTCCTGTCTGGGAATACCGGAAGTGGGGTCTTGCTGAATTGGACCAGCAGCAATCGAGTGGCGGGGAATTTTCTCGGTACCAAATCCGATGGAATGGCTGCTGTTCCGAACACAGGAAACGGCATTTACGTGGCTGGTCGAAGTTGGAACAACATCCTTGGGACCGACAGCAGCAATGATGCCTGGAACGCCAGTGAGCGGAATCTGATCAGCGGCAACTCCAATTATGGTATTCAGGTTTGGGGGGGCGACGGAGCCAAGGGGACGGTGATCGCCGGCAACTGGATCGGACTTAACGCAACCGGCAATGTTGCTCTTGCGAACAGCAACCATGGTGTCTTACTTGAAAAAACCACCGAATCTCGAGTCGGCACCAACGGGGACGGGTTTGCTGACGATCTCGAACGGAACGTGGTTTCCGGGAATGCTGGTAACCAGATTACAGTCAACACCGGTACCCCCATCGTTTACGGCCTCCCTGTGGTCGACAAATTGATCAGTGGCGAAATCCCTTCGATTCAAAGTACCGGGACGATCGATCAAGCTGACTTAGCGGATTTCACTTGGCCTGCGACGGGCTACTGGGGATACAACCATCCAATACCGGGAGGAGGCGGGGATCAGTATGCAATCAAGGTAACGGGCACCATCGAGGTGCTAGTGAGCCGTTCCTATCTTTTTGCACTGGGGGGTGATGATGGCGGACGATTGAAGATCGGTAGCGAACCAGTAATCAATGACGATTCGCTTCATGCTTTTGACGTCCGTTACGGAGAAGTCTTTCTCTCCGCAGGCATGCACCCATTCGAGTGGGTGGGCTTTGAGCGTGACGGAGCGGCAGGGTTTGAGTTGTCGGCGATCGTTGACGGATGGTGGAAGGTGCTGGGCGATCCCGATCCCCATGCTGAGATTCGACTGCAGTCGGGCACCAATATGTCGGTGACCACCTACCAGGTCGCGGGCTCGGAAAAATCCAATACCCTGATTGCCGGCAACTACATCGGTACCAATGCCACCGGAAACGGAACGTTTCCGAACGATGGCGGCATCAGCGTTTCCTTCTCGCGCGAAGTCACGATCGGCGGCGCGAATCCTGGGATGGGCAATGTCGTAAGCGGAACGGCCCAAATTCGAATCGACGATTACCAGGGGCAGTCCAGCGATATCATCGTTCAGGGCAATATCGTCGGCCTGGATGCAACCGGTACGAACGCGTTGGGATCAAATGGCGTTCAACTGGTCAATGTAGCAAGGGCGCGCGTTCAGGGGAATGTGATCAGTGGTGGAACCGGTTTGGCGATCAATCAGGGAAGCGACTCGCGAGTGATCGGAAACTTCATCGGATTGGCTTCCGATGGATTGACCTCAAAACCCAACACTGGCCATGGAGTATCGGTTTCTAACGCCAGCAATATCGTCATCGGAACCGATGGGGATGGAGTTACCGATCTAGCTGAACGCAATTTTATCGCTGGCAATTCTGCTTCTGGTATATCGCTCCAAGGATCCAGTGGGGTAACGATTTCGGGGAACACCATCGGCCTTGCGACCGATGGCACGATTCGCGCAAACAGTCAGAACGGTATCTACATCAGTGGTTCCAGCGGTACTGTCGTTGGGACAGATGGCGATGGCTTGAACGACGCACTCGAAGGAAATGTGATATCAGGCAACAGCCATCATGGAATCTATGTCCTAAGCGCCAGCACCGGTTCGCGAATCGCAGGAAATTTGATCGGTACCAATCCAGCTGGGGATGCGGCCCGCGCCAACGGGATGTCGGGCGTGGCGATCTATAGCGCGTCCACCGGGAATGTGGTTGGTTCCAACGGCGATGGTGTCAGTGATTTGCTGGAGCGGAATGTTATTTCGGGCAATGTTTCGTCTGGCGTTTATTTGCACGGTGCGGGGACGAACAATAACGTCGTCGCAGGGAACTTGATCGGTCTGAATAGCAGCGGGTCGGCGGCCATCGCAAACGCTCAAGGGGTTTTCATCGAAGGAACTGCCAGTGGCAACCGCATCGGCACGAATGGGGATGGCGTTGGTGATTTTGCGGAGCGGAATGTGATCTCCGGGAACACCACCCGCGGCGTCTTGATCGCTTCCGCTGGTTCCAACTCCAACACGATTGCAGGCAACTACATCGGCACCGATGCCAGCGGCATGAATGCGGTTCCCAACGTTACTTATGGTGTGGAACTGCAATCTGGAGTCAGTTTCACGACGATTGGCGGACCGACGGCTGCGTACCGCAATATCATCAGCGGGAACACGTCCAACGGCGTCCACTTGACCACAGCAAACGACAACACAGTTTCGATGAATTACATCGGTGTCGGTTCTGATGGATTGAAGCGTTTGGGGAACCTAAGTGGAATCAGCGCGGGATCCTCAACTTCCAGAACCCGCGCGATAGGGAATGTTCTCTCAGGCAACCGAGGTTCTGGAATAGTCATCTCTGGAGGGAGCGGATCGGAGCTTCAGGGAAACATCGTCGGGCTTGCCAGTGACGGAGTCACGTTAGTCGGAAATAATAGTTATGGAGTCCTGCTACAAGGGGGTGCGCAGGAGTTCCTCGTTGGGACTAATGGTGACGGAACGAGCGACGCCAACGAAGGAAATACGATTGCCGGGAACACCTACGCCAATCTATATATCTTGACCGCTTGGACGAATCTTCGAGTCGCTGGAAACCGCATCGGTACCGATATCACTGGGGAAATTCCGATCGCTCACATCGATGGTGTGGATGGAATCGCCGCTGTCGGTATGTGGAACCTGACAATCGGAACGAATGGTTCGAACGACGCGTACAATCTGAGTGAGAGCAACATCATCGGCGGGAATACTGGATACGGGATTCGTCTTGTAGGGCGAGTTAACGAATTATCTGATGATGTAGTTGCAGGGAATTTCGTCGGTGTTTCTCCGAACGGAAACCCCATCCCAAACAAATTCGGTGGCATCTATGTCTCGATGGCAGCGCCGGGGGTGCGGATCGGGACCGATGGAAATGGTGTTGCCGATGCGATGGAACGAAATGTAATCTCAGGCAATGGTGGCTACGGAATCAGCTTTGACAGCAATCAAGCCACCAACACGGTGATCGCGGGAAACCTGCTCGGCTTGAAGCCCGATGGTGTAGAGGTTGCTGGAAATGCCCTTGGAGGCATCCGCCTTTCCAAGGGTTCGACCGCACGTGTCGGAAGCAACTCGGATGGCCAGTCGGATGCCTTGGAACGCAACCTGATCTCTGGGAATCTTGGGCCTGGTATTCGAATCGAGTCGGGAATGACAGAACTGGGTACCATGACGCAGGTCGATCAAGTGATCGCTGGTACCATTCCCTCCACACAATCGACCCACACTATTTCGCAGACCGATTTTCTCGATCCTTTGATTCCGTACAGCGGTTATCACTCTTACAACAACACATTGCCGACGGCGACCGGTGATGATTATGTCGTTGTAGTCACTGGAACCGTCCAGGTTTTGACGGCGGGTACCTACAGTTATGCTTTTTCGGGTGGCGGTCGTTTAAAAGTCGATGGCTCTCAGGTTTCGGCATCGACATCGTCTCCCGACATCGATTCCCTTTTCCTGCGAGGTAATGGAATTCTTTCGGTTGGCTTGCATACTTTTGAATGGACTTATTTCCAACGAGGTGGTGCGGGTGGTGGGGAGTATGTGGTCGCCGAAGGCGTTAATACGACACCCTTAACGGAAGCCAATGGCTGGAGGGTGCTTGGGGCAAGCAATCCTACGGCGAATATTCGACTGGCACCGGGTACGATGATGACGGCCAAGGTGTATAAGTTGACTCAGGGTGTCGCTGCTTCCAATCACACCATCGCGGGCAATTGGATCGGTGTCGACCAGACCGGAACGCTTGCGAGGCCGAACGTTGGCGATGGGATTTACCTGGGGCCCAATACCAGTGGGATGACCGTTGGTGGGAATAGCTCAATCGCTGGCAATCTTGTCTCTAGCAATTCGGGTGCCGGGATCCACTTCGTTGGATCGACCAACGGTCAGGTCCGCAATAACATTGTGGGGCTCGATTCGTCTGGGATGGTCGCTTTGGGGCAGATCGGCGATGGAATTCTCTTAGAGGCTGGCGCCAATGGGTCGGTAGTCGACGCGAACTGGTCGGCGGGGAATCTCGCCGGGATCAAGGTCAACGGAGTGAGTGACACGGTGTTGACCGGCAATGTCGTTGGACTTGCGATCGATGGTGCAACGGTCCGTGGTAACAGCGAGGGCGGCATTTGGCTGACCGGCGACGGCAACACGCGAGTCGGGACCAACGGGGATGGAGTCGATGATGCGTCGGAGCGGAATACGCTCGCTGGAAATAGCTTTGCGAATCTTCGAGTCACCAACAATGGACAGGCGAGGATTTCCGGGAATTACATCGGTTTATCGACCAGCGGTACTCCTGTCGCGAATGTGCCGCCCGATAGTTCGGGGATCTACCTCCGTGGAGCAACCGATATCGTCATTGGAACCAACAGCTCTAGCGATGCGTTCAATGGATCCGAACGGAACGTGATTGCGGGCAACACGGGCAAGGGGATCTGGGCCCATGGGTTGTCTAATGGCGTGGTTGCCGGCAACTGGATTGGGATCGGTCCCGCCGGTGGTTCGGGACTTCCCTATGCAAATCAGCAGGGGGCGGTGCTTGAACCTCGCTATGTCGATGGTTCCTTGGTATCCCCGGGCCCCGATGTTTTGGTTGGGTCCAATGGCGATGGGGTTTATGACGATTTCGAGAGAAATTTGATTTCCAACAACCGACAGGATGGTGTGGTGGTTGTTGAATCCTCCAGTTCCATCCGTGGTAATTACATCGGTACGGATCCAGACGGTCTGGCGTCGATGCCAAATGGCGGTTCGGGCGTGGTGCTATCGATCGGTTACAACAATCAGATCAGCAGGAACCTGATTTCTGGGAATGGAGAAGACGGTCTGGCGATCGATCAGTCCGAGTCGGTTACGGTTCAAGGGAATCTAATTGGTACTACCGCCGATGGATTGTCTGCTCTCCCCAATGCGGGGCATTCTCTTGCCGTTTATCAGAGCGACGATCTTTTGATTGGCAGCCCCTCGGTCGCGGATCGCAATGTGATCGCTTACGGAACCGGAAGCGGGATTCTGGTGGTGGATGGAGGCAGCATGGGCAGCCGCATCCAAGGCAACTATATAGGTCTCGATGCATCGGGGCTAACCGATGCGGGGAACGCCAGATATGGGATCGAAGTGATCGATTCACCGGCGATAGCGATCGGGGGATCGGTAGCTGGCGAGGGCAATCTGATCTCCGGCAACGACCTGGGTGGAATCGCCATGATGGGAAGCAGTACCCTTCATGGTTCGATACATGGAAACTGGATTGGTCTAGACAAATCGGGTTTGGCTGCGATTCCGAATCAGTCGTTCGGGATTTTCATTGGATCGGGCGCATTGATCGGTGCTCCTCTCCTGGGATCCGCTCGACAGACGTTGGTCGGTTCCAGCAGTCCCGGTGGGCGGAACATCATCTCTGGAAACAATGGCCCCGGGATTTGGCTTGGGGGAGAAGGTGCAGGTGGGAACACCGTAGCTGGCAACTGGATCGGGACCAACGTTCTGGGGCTGGGTAGCGTTCCGAACACCCACGGTGTTCTACTCAGTCACGGCTCCGACGGCAACATGATCGGTGGATCGTTCGCCGGAGATCGCAATGTGATCAGTGGCAACAGTCAGTCGGGGGTTTACGCTGTCGGTCTGTTTCCACTGGAGAACTACGTCACCAACAACTGGATTGGTCTCGATAGTAGCGGTGCGGCTCGTCTGGCCAACGCTCGCTATGGTATCGAACTGACGTCGGTCGAGGGTTTTTGGGTCCTAGGAAACGTCGTCTCTGGCAATACCCTGGGTGGAATCTTGCTGCAGAATACGACTCGCACTTGGCTGGAGGGAAATTCCGTCGGTACGGATGGATCGGGTTTGCAGTCGGTTGGCAATGGAACGCAGACCAGTCCGGCCGATGGGGTGTTGATTGTCGATTCATCGCAAAACCGGGTTGGCGGCCCTGAATCCAGCCAGAGAAATGTGCTGTCCGGCAACACAGGTAGTGGCCTGCGTATTTCTGGCAGTTCCACGGCCAACGTCGTGGAAGGAAATGTTTTCGGTGCCGACCGAACCGGCATGATGTCAGTTTCCAATACGGCTCATGGCCTTGTGATTGACACGGGCGTAGTCGGCAACTTAGTGGGAAGCAACACCAGAGACTCGCGAGCCAACCTCTTCTACTACAACCTCGGCTCTGGGGTCTGGTTACCGGGAGTCGGCCCATCAGCGCACAACACCATTGCGGGAAATCTGTACCGGGGCAATTTGCAGATGGCGATCGATCATGGGGCGGAAGGGCCGACTGCGAACGATGCTCCTGATAGCGACGGTTTAGCGAATGCCCCAGTGATCACCAGTGCCTATTTGGCAACTGCTGGTCTCCTCGTGTTGGAAGGAACCAGCAACCCTGGCCAGATCATCCAGTTTTATCTTTCCGCTCCGACTACCAACGGACGCGGCCAAGGGACTCGAAAACTGTATCAGGGAGTCGAATCGCTGGCTGCCGATGACACCGACCCTGTGGTTGGTATTTTCCGCTTTGAAGTGCCATTGGGATCAACGCCGATCGTCGAATTTGGCGATTTGCTGACCTCGGTTGCCATCAATCCGACGTCGGAATTCGGCAACACCAAAACGATCGGAAACGTCGCCAGCCAGCAGGCTCCTATCGTGACGTTGTGGACGAAGCCCGAGGAGGCTATCACTTCTCTGATTGCCGGTGAGACTCTGAACTTCACCGGCTCGTTTGCCGACTCTGACTCGACCCGTTGGAGTGCCACAGTGGATTACGGCGATGGATCGGCGACGGAGATTTTGACTCTTTCTGGCCAGCAGAGTTTCACGCTTCATCATCGCTATCCGAAAGCGAGTCCGGTGGGATCGCCTTACACGGTCGTGGTGCGGGTGACCGACAATAGCGGTCTTGTGGGGGTCGCCAGCTTCACTCTGGATGTCATCAATCAGGCCCCGGTGCTGAATCCTGGGGATGTTCGGATCACCAGTCATTTATCGGAAGGAGGAACGGCGACGCTGACCGGTTCCTTCACCGACACCAGCGATCAGGAAGCTCACACGGTAGAAATCGACTGGGGCGATGGGACGACGCAGATTCTTGCATTAGACAAAGGTGCCACCAACTTCTCGGTACCTCATATCTACGCCGACGACAATCCCACCAACAGCGCGCGAGACAACTATGTAGTGCGGGTACGAGTCGTCGACGAAGCAGGAGCTGTTAGTGCAGAGACGGCAGTGATGGTGACCGAGGTATCCAATAGTTTGCCATCGGGACTGACGCTTGACCTTCCAGGGCTCAGCTTGGTCGGTGGGGTTGCGGAGGTGTCGGAAGGGGACTTGATGTCTCTTCGAATTGACTTTTCCGATCTGGGCTTGGCAGACAGTCACGCGATTCAGGTCGACTGGGGAGATGGGACTGCGGCAGAGGTGTATTCCTTGGCTCAAGCACCCGGACAATTGGCCACCCGTCAATTGGATGTCAGCCACAGGTACCGATCGAGCCCCGAGCCTTTAGGGAGCTCCTTCACGATTCTCGTCCGTGTCGCGGACGACGACCAACCTTTGGATTCCATCGAGCAATCGATCGACGTACGAGTGGTCAACTCCTTGCCGATCATCACTTCCTTGGAGTTGGCTGCGACAACCATCAACGAAGGGGGGACTGCGTCCCTTACGGTGCGTTATTCGGATGCTGGGGTCGGCGATTCCCATCGCATCTTCGTGGACTGGGGAGATGGAACGCAGGAGGTGATGCTGACGGCAGGCGCTGGTGGAAGTTCGCTCGTAGGGATCACCCATGAATATCGGGATGATCAGCAACCGTACACGATTGCTGTGAGCATTCTCGATCAGAAAATGGAGCTTTCCGACAAGCCGTCGACGCTTCAGACGACAGCGATCACCGTAAACAATGTCGCTCCTCAGATCACCTTGCCGCTGCAACGGTTTGTTCAGAGTGCTCCTGGGGTCTGGGATCCGGTTGTTGGTTTGTGGCAGATTCAAGAAGGTCAAAAGGTCCGCGTCACTGGTTCGTATACCGACGTCAGTTCGGTGGATTCCCACGCGGTCTCGGTTCTCTGGGCCAGTGGGGAGATGACCGAGGCATCGGTTAACCAGATCGATCGCACGTTCAGTGCCACCTATGTCTATCGGGATGATTATGCGCCGGGAACGGCGTTCGATGTGGAGACGATACGCGTCACAGTGACGGATGATGACGGGGGCTCTTCGGTCGATGAGTCGACTCAGGTCACGGTAACGAATGTCGCGCCAGATGCGATGTTTGTTCCTTTAGAGACATCCGGCGGCGGATCGTTACCGAGCGGTCCAGGTGGTGGTCCGGGAGCGGTGGTTGGCGACAAGCCAGTCACATTCCAGGCGATTGTCACCGATCCCGGAGAAGAAAATTTCCTCTACCAATGGGAAGCGAAGGTGGTGGGGGCCACGGTTGCAGTTCAGACGGGGTCGGCCGAAACGTTCACTCTGCTGCCCGAACTGTACAGCGGTACGATTGAGGTGACATTGAAGGTGGATGATGGCGATCTTGGTGTCGATACCTACGTGTCGACACTGCTTCTGGGCAGCGAAAACAATGACGCATTTCGGGTCACGATCGATGATTTCGTGGAAGGTATAGGCAATTTAACCGTCATCACCTTTGGTGGAAGTGACGTTGTCGACGCAACAGGCCTTCCAGCCGGCTTCAATGTGGTGCTGGATGGCGGCGAAGGACAGGATTTCCTTTTTGGAGGAGCTGGAAACGATACCTTCATCCTCCGATCCGGGAACGATACTGCGAATGATGCAAGCAATGCACCGGCTGGGGTCACCGTGGTCGAAGAAGGGGATGATCAATACATCCTCAGCCCCAATAGCGTGCTCACGATTCGGGATACTTCTGGTGCGAATACGCTGAATTTTACCCGAGCCAATATCTCGACGGCGGATTTTCCTGACCTTGGAATCACCTTCGATTTGGCGGCTTCCAACAGCCACTATGTTACCAACAAGGATGGAGGATTGGTGGTCTATCTGGAGACCGACGTCGCACCAGATTTGGGATTGGCATCGGATGGGGATCCCAGTACCTCGCCTCACCTTTTGAGAACCTGGGGGATTTTTGCATCGATTTTTGGCAGTCGGTTCAATGACAGCTTTACGACTCATTCCAATACGACGATTCTGGGCGGCGATGGGAAAGACGAGATCGTTATTGAACCTGGCAGCAGTGGTGCAGAGGCGCTGCGAGGATACTTCAACGGTGGTGCCGATGCCGATACGTTTGTGATTCGAAGTGGCACGCTGGGGGATATCAGTTTCGAAGGGGATTCCGGCATGGATGTCTTCGATATCGAAGGCGGCATCCTTACTGGGATCGATTTTGGAGGTGGAGCCGATGCAGATACCTTCGTGATTCGCAGTGGGAACCTGACCGATATCGATTTTGGTGGTGGTGCGGATGCCGATACCTTCATACTGCGTGGAACGATCACCCTGGGAGATATCAGCTTTGAAGGGGATTCGGGCATGGACGATTTTGTCGTCTATGATCGAGTCATAGGGAATATCAACTTCGGCGGTGGTGCCGATGGGGACACATTAACGCTGACTGGCAGTGCTGATGTCGATTCGATCAGCTTCGAGGGGGATTCGGGGGCAGATACCTTCGTTTTGGATGGAAGGGTCACCGGCAACATCGACTTTGGTGGGGGTGCCGACGGGGATACGTTGACGCTTTCGGCCAGTGCTACCGCAGGTGGCATCAGCTTTGAAGGGGATTCGGGGATGGACATCCTCGAGATCCGTGGCACGGTCACCGGAGGGATCGATTTCGGGGGTGGCGCTGATGCCGATACGCTGTTGCTGACGGTCAATGCCTCTGCGGGTGGTATCAGCTTTGAAGGGGACTCCGGGATGGACATCTTGGAGATCCGCGGCACGATCACCGGTGGGATTGATTTTGGGGGTGGCGCCGATGCCGATACACTGACCCTTCTGGGAACGGTGACCGGGGGGATCGATTTTGGTGGAGGAGCTGACGCGGATACGTTGCTACTGACGGTCAATGCGTCCGCAGGTGGTATCAGTTTTGAGGGAGATTCCGGGATGGATATCCTGGAGATCCGCGGCACCGTCACCGGTGGGATTGATTTCGGCGGCGGGGCGGATGCGGACACCTTCGTTCTGACGGCGAATGCGGCAGCCGGATCGATCAGTTTCGAAGGAGATTCTGGGGCAGACACCTTCATTTTGGATGGAAGGGTCACCGGCAACATCGATTTCGGCGGCGGTGCAGATGCCGACACGCTTCAGCTAAGTGCCTCGGCGGTTGCCGGATCGATCAGTTTCGAGGGGGATTCGGGCGCCGATATCTTCATCCTGAGTGGTACCGTCACTGGAGGGATTGATTTCGGGGGCGGCGCCGATGCCGATACACTGCTCCTTACGACGACTGCTGCGGGAGGGTCGATCCGCTTTGAGGGAGACTCCGGTGCCGATACGCTGGAGCTTCGGGGAATCATCGCCGGCGGGATCGATTTCGGAGGCGGGGCTGATGCCGATACGCTGATTTTGACTGCGACGGCCTCCGCCGGCTCGATCAGCTTTGAGGGGGATTTCGACCCTCTGACCCCCAATCCGCAAGGGGACTCGGGGGCCGATGCTTTGATCATTCGAGGTACCGTTTTGGGCGACATCGATTTTGGAGGGGGTGCCGATGCCGACACGCTGCTTCTGACGGCAACAGCATCGGCAGGGAAGATCGACTTCGAGGGAGATCAGGGAGATGATCGCTTCCAAAACCTCGCGCATGTCTCATCCATCTTGTTCCAGGGTGGCGAAGGGAAGGACACCTTCCGCAATGATGGATCGAACATCGCATCGATCATCTTTTATGGCTATGGCTCACCAACCTATCTTGGAAACGAAGGGTTAGATCAGGATGACGTTTTCGTCAACTATGGGTCTGGTATCGCGTCTCTGCAGTTTTATGGCGCAGGGGGACGTGATGTCCTGATGTCGGATGGAGACGACATCGCGGCGGTTTACTTTCGTGGCGGTGCCGATGCCGACACGCTGGTCCTGGATGGGCGCAATATCGGGCACATCGACTTTGGTGGTGGCGCCGATGCCGACACCTTGACGCTGACCGGAACACGTTTCGGGGATATCGATTTTGAAGGGGATACGGCCTGGGAAGAAGCAGGGTCGGATCGATTCCTCAATCAGGCGACGGGGCTTCTGGACTCCGGTGGCAATCCCCTCAGTTCGATTCGGTTCCTCGGCCTCGGAGGTGAAGATATCTTCCGCAACGCAGGTGGCGACTGGGCCAGCGTTGTCTTCCTGGGGGGCGTTGGGCAGGACCGTTTCTTGAATGAGGCGGAAGGTCTGGGGCAAGTGACCTTCGATGGCGGCGACGATGGGGACTATTTCGAGAACGAAGCGGATGATCTGAGCAGTGTGGTGGTACTGGGTGGAGCCGGTAACGACCTTGCTGTCAATGATGGACAACGTGTTTCAAACTTTATTTTCTTCGGAGGCTTGGGCGATGACCAATTGCTGAACACCGGCACCGACACTGCCTCGTTCCTTATGGTGGAGACCAGTGGTACGAATGTCATGGCCAATAGTGGCCTGCGTGCTTCCGGCTACCGAATGCAGGGAGGAAGTGATTCCGACGCACTGCACAACTATGGCGCCGGAGCCAGTTCCTGGGTGCTTTATGGCAATGCAGGATCGGACCGACTCATCAACCACAGCGGAGGTTCAGGATCCAGTGATCTTTCCTTGATCGATAGTGGGGCGATCGGTGCGATCCAATGGCCTTACACCGGATTGCCTCCGATCACTTTGCCAGAGATCCCCTCGGCTACATCGGATGACGCCACGGATCTTTTCGGGAACCGTGGTTCGGATGTGGCCAAGCTGATCTTTTACGGTGGCGGCGGTAACGACTTTTTCCAGAACTCCGGCAGTGGTGTATCCGCTGTCACCTTCCATGGTGGCGCAGGGAATGATTCAGCCCTGAATGATGCTTTTGGATACAAATTCACCAATTTCACATTCGAAGGAGGGAATGGTACCGACGCTTTTCAGAATGATGGCGCGGAGGCGAACCTATTGCGATTTACTGGGGGGGCCGGAAACGATTCCTTCTATCAGAATGGAAATAACACAGGCTCCATCTACTTTGATGCGGGGGACGGTTCCAACGTCTACGTCAATTGGGGCAGTGGTGGCCAGGTCCATTCGATGGCAGGTGGGGCGAATGATGACCGATTCCAGAACAATGCGGATTCGGTGGTGCTGCTTGAATTCAATGGCGGTGGTGGTACCGACGCGCTGCAGAACAATGGCACAGGGGTGCAAACCATTGCGATGGACGGAGGTGACGGCGACGATACGATCTTCAACAGTGGGCACGAAGTAGGTTGGATCGATTTCAGCGGGGGTGCCGGCAACGACTCGCTGGTCAACGCAGGAAGTGCTCTTGGGGCCAACGCCGTCTCCGGCACTCCTTCGAAGGGGGTGCGATTTTTTGGAGGCGAAGGAGCGGATGTCCTGAGGACACAGGGGATAGGGTTGAGCACCCTGGTTTTTGATGGAGGAGCGGGGGCCGACGCATTGGTCTACAACACCACTGATGGTGGCAGCATCCAATACACCGGTGATTCGGGAGATGATGGATTTGTTTTCCGAGGGAGCGCACAGTGGATCGCGGTCGACCTGGGAATTGGAAATGATTCCTTCGCCTACGCAGGAGCGGCGCCGCATGACGGTCCATCCGCCTCGGTGCAATTGACCGGGGGAGTTGGAGACGACGACTACCGATGGATTGGTGAGCCAAGCGGTTGGGTGGGGATTGTCGAGTTGCCTGAGGCCACGCTGGATACTAGTCGAGATCGCATCGATTTCTCCTCCTACACGGTAGGGGGCGTTGTCTTCGACATGATGTCGACCGCTAGCCAACAGATCGCTTCAGGGTTCGCGATTCAGCTCTCTGCCGATTCCGTCCAGGGATTTGAATCGATTGCTGGTTCGAGATTTTCGGACACCCTTTTGGGGAATGATCGCGATAACAGGATGGAGGGGGGGCTTTATTCGACCCGCACCTTCAGTCCTGCCGTTGCAAGTCGCAACGCCACGCAGTGGGTTCTTCTAGATTTTGCATCGAAAACCGATGCCACGAAGGAATTCACTTACGAGGCTGCCGATCAGGCGGCGGTGATTGATGGTCTGAAGAGGTCTTACTACGGGATCAAGCCGGACGGCAGCATTCGGGAGTACAGCGATCCAAGTCGTTGGTTTGATGTGCGATTCACAACCAACGTGAATGAGATTCCTTCGGGAATGGATTACGTTACGATCTATTTCAACGAAACGCCCCCCAATGGAAGTCCTGGCGGTCTGGCAAGTGAGATCGACCTAGGGAATATCAATTTGGGTGGTGAAGCGGTGGTGCAGGTCCATGGTCTGCTGGGTGGCACGGTCCTTGCACCTAGACTGTCCGTGACACCGACGGAGATCGAAGGCGACTTCCTCAACGCGCCTGCCGATGGCCACTTGACCTATGGTCAGCGCAATCCAGACAACAACGTCGAAAACTTCATCGCTCTTTCGGTAAAGATCGCAGCGCATGAGTTGGGGCACTTGTTGGGACTGAGGCATTACGATGCGTTTGGTCCGATCGGCTCCGGGGTGCATACGCCACCGGGCAGTAGTGCCTTCAATCCAGCCTTCACAGGATTGTCGGAGGCTTACGAAACCTTCCAGCATTTGATCAGCTCCCCTGCAGCCGTCGGCAGTGATCGGAAGAATGATATCAACAAGCTATTCTTTGGTGAGAGGGAGGCGATCAAGCTAGCCTATGGGCAGTCCGATCCAGCGATCGTTCGCATACCTGAGTCGGCGTCGGATAAGAGCAGTTTGGTTAACGCCCAGCCGATGGAATGGTCGGTGTTGACGATGCCTAACACGCTTTCCAGCGGCGCCAACATCGGCATTCAACTCTATGCCGAGCTTTTCAGCGTGGTAGGGAAGATCGAATTGGATGTTTCGACCGGCAGAAGTGAGAGCGATTACTACGCTTTCGATGCTCAGGAGGGGGATCTGCTGACGATCGAAGTTGCTTCCAGGGCCCTGCGACGCTACTCCAATCCAGGAGGTAGTACCACTTTGGTCCCGGGGTCGTTTATCGATCCGATTCTAAGAGTTCGCGACGCATCGGGCATGGTGATTCCCTACTACGCTTCGGTAGCGGAAAACGACGACGAATTTGAATCGGGGGATGCGATTCTCATCGACCTAAAGATTCCATCTACCGGCACCTACTACATCGAGATCGATACATTCAAAAAAGCCACGGGCGATGTGGTGATCAACGATTTCACTGGATGGCCTGCGGAGTTGGTGCAGATCTATCAGGATAGCGTGAATGATACCGACATCGGTAATTATGAACTGCTGGCTTACCGATTTGAGCGAGCCAATGCGTTCGACTCTTTCAATACGATGCAAGGGCGTCTGGGAGTCGATGCATTTGTCGGAACGGCTGAGGAAGACTATTCGTTAACGGTACCGAGTTCTTCGATACCTGTGGGAGTTATCACTGGAGAGAAACCCGATTATTCGGTAACGATTCCCTTTGTGGATGCGGGCGGCGCCGTTTGGACTGCGACTGTCGATTTTGGGGATGGCACGGGATCGCAGATCGCCAGTGGCTTCAACCCATCGACTGGGCTTTCTCTAAGTCATGCGTTTGTGGATCAGGGGACTTACACCGTCCGTTTTTCCACCGGCAATGACGACGGAAAGTCGTCCGGTATTCACAGCTTCCAGGTGGTTGTGACGAACTCGGCGCCGATAGCATCGATCGCCGTTTCCAATGCATTCGAAGGGGGATGGACGAAGATTGATTTGACGGCGACCGATTCGCCTGGGGACATCGCTGCGGGATTGCGATACTTCTTTACGCAGACTGCCAGCGAGCGAAATGGCGTCAGCTACGATTCAGCATCTGCATCTTCGGCAAGCTCCACATCGTTCTTTCACGATGACGATGGTAACTATACGGTCTATGTTCGCGTGATGGATCGAGATGGTGGTATTACGGATTACGATTACATCTATTCAGTGGCAAGTGTGGCGCCCACGGCGTCCCCCTCACAGACTGGCCCCATCGTTGAAGGGGGTTCGGTGCTGGTTTCGCTGGATGCAGCAACTGACCCATCCCTGGCGGACCGAACGGCCGGTCTTCGCTATGGGTTCGCCAAGACGTTGGCGGAGCTTCCAGTCAACTACGTTTCCGCCAGTGAATCGAGCAGTGCTTCGATACTCTTCCGCGATGATGGTGATTTCGCGGTGTTCGCTAGGGTTATCGATAAAGATGGTGGCCACACCGACTACACTATTCCTGTCGTCGTGAACAATGCGGATCCCGTTATCTCCTCCATCACGGCAACAAGCCCTTGGCTGAATGGAAGCAGTGGACAGTTCTTTGTGGCTGCAAGTGATGCTGGGGTAGACGATATCCTCGTTTACGACTACCGCATCTATCAGGGATCTGCATTGGTGGCTGAATTCCTTGGTCAGGGTAGTAGCCAAACGTGGACGCCGTCGAGTGTTGGGGATTACGAGGTGCGTGTGGTGGTCTCCGATGGAGATGGGGGTGCGTCGACGGAGTCGGCCGAGACCTTCCGCGTTTCGTCGCCAATCAATTTGCTGATGCAAGGGCCTGCAGACGGATACCAGGGGGTTTCGGGGCAGGAGCGGATTTTCCGGTTCACCAGCGATCATCCAACCGAGTCGATGCTGAAGTACACCATCGACTGGGGAGACGGTACAGCACCGGAAACAATGATGGCACCTTTGGTAACCACCGTGGCCCATGTTTTCCCGACCACCGGCGCATTTCAGCCTGTGGTCGAGGTGGAGGATTCCAACGGTGATAGGGTTTCCTACACGATGCCCTCCTTCAACATCCTGCGTTCGGAGACTCAAGGCGCGAAGCTGGCAATTGGTCTGAACGACGGTGGCTCCGATGACGACCATATATCGGTGCTTCACCTTGGAGGCAATTTGTTTCGATTGACATTGAATGGCGTCGTTCTAGGAAGCGGTTCGATGGCCCACCCTGGAAATCTGGAATTGCACGGGGGTGGCGGAAGCAATCGATTCGATTTGCTTGGAAGTTCTGTAGCCGACATTTTTAGGATCAACGAGTCGTCGATTCAACTGAAGCTTGGTAGCGGTTACAGCTTTACACCACGGGGGATTTCTAATCGATCGGTGATGGGTGGTGCTGGGAACGATCAGTTTGAATTGGTGCAGGCTGCCCCAGTCGCGATCGTAGGAGGGACGGGAGTCGATCAGATACGCAGCGTCGAAGCGGTAGAGTCACATCAGTGGCGTGTCGATTCGGCCAATGGTGGTCAGGTTCGCGTCGGTACGGGAAGTTGGACGACGAACTTTACGGAAGTCGAGACGCTTGTTGGGGCAGATGGAGTGGTAGACAACTTCTCGCTGATCGGTAGCGGATCGTTGTCCGGTTCACTTTTCGGTGGTTCTGGGACGCAGCGGGATCTCCTCGATCTCAGTCAACTGACTGGCGCCACTTCGGTGCTGGCAGGGGTGTTTAAGGCAACCGGTATTACTGGTACTTGGAATTCGATCGAGGCGTTTACGGCCACGAACGGCACTTTTACTGGGGCGAACGAGACGACCGATTGGACGATCAGCGGTTTGATGACCTCTCAGGTTGTTTCGGCAACCAGGGATCTTGTTTTGCAGGGATTCAGTACGCTCACTGGTGGGACCGGTACCGACAACTTCATAGTGCAGCCGAATGGAAGAGTGTCGACCATCCTGGGAGGCTCGGGGATTGACACGCTTTATGGTCCGAATGTCGACTGTGTGTGGAATCTTCAAGAGGCAGGAGGAGGTAATCTGCTGAATGCGATTGCTTTCAAGCAGATGGAGTCTCTGCGAGGTGGTACAGCGGGGGATCATTTCCGTGTATCGCGTCTTGGTACTCTGACCGACTTGGTCGATGGCGGCGCGGGAGATAACGTTCTTGACTACTCTCTGAGTACCGTCGCTGTGACGGTGAATCTGAACGCGGCCGTTCCCAGTGGGACGAATCTCCCTAAATTGGCCGACTCTTTCTCATTGCTGATCGGCACCAACTTCAACGACATTCTTCGCGGCAGCACTTTGCGAGGAATGGTCATCAATGGCAGTGGCGGGAGCGATCAGATTTATGGGGGCAATGGTCGAGATATTCTGATCGGGGGGATCGCTGTCGATCAGGTATTCGGTGGAGGTGGAGAGGACATTCTGGTCGGAGGTCGAGTCGCCTACGATGGTGTGATAGAAGGGCTTCTCGCAATCCAGAGAGAATGGTCAAGAACAGACTTGGGGTACATGGAACGTCGGGCAAACCTCAGGGGTCAGACTGCGGGTGGTCTGAATGGAACGTACTATTTGCGATCCCGAACAAGTTCTTCAGACCCGCTACCTGGAACATTGCCGGAGGATAATGCGGTCGATGCCCTGATGGGACAATTAGACCGGGATTGGTTCCTCGCTAGCGAGAAGGCCGGTGTGGTCGATACAACTTCCGATCGTCAGGCGAATGCTTCACTTCCCAATTTCGAGGAAAAAGAGCTGACCGGCATCATCACCTGGTGATCGAATTTCCGCTGAGGTTCGATGCATTTCGTTCACGTGAACTTCAGTCTTTGCTTTAAAAGTCTCGGGCCGTGGGCGTCTTTGATGGATCGTTGGATCCAATCGAAATGGGCAGGAACCTGCTGCGGATGGAGTGGGTTACAATCACCCAGTCGGTTTCGAAAAGGTTTTGGGATACGCGAGATCGCTGGCCCAGCAAATGCAAAGGTGGACTCGAATGAACTTGGCGCTCCGATGCAAAGCGAAAAAAAGAGTGCTTACGGCAGGTCAAGGGGTGGCAAGCAGATCGTTCGATCGGCCATCTCGCGATGGATCTTTCAATTTGAGGTTGTTTTCGGTTTTTCTGTCGTTTCTGGTGCTCTTTTCCTTGGGATGTTTCGTCGTTGGGGCGGAGGAGCCGGATGCAGGAACCACCCAGGGCATGGGCGCGATTTCAGAGTCGAGACTGCAGCGTGTTGACGCGATGGTCGCTGAAGGGATTGCGGAAGGGAAGATGCCGGGCTGCGTTCTATGCGTCGGTGATTCCAAGCAGCTTTGGCTCTTCAAAGCCTACGGGAATCGGCAGACCCAACCCGAAATCGAGCCGATGACAGTCGACACTGTGTTTGATATGGCGTCGATCACCAAGCCGGTGGCGACTGGCATGGCGATCATGCAACTGATCGATCGTGGGAAGCTGAGGCTAGGGGACCGTGTCGTCGATTTCTTCCCCGACTTCGGTGTCGAAGGTAAGGATGCGATTACCATCCGCGACTTGTTGATCCACCAGAGTGGTTTGATCCCCGACAACGCACTGGCAGATTATCAACAGGGGCCCGAGGAAGCATGGAAGAAGATCTGTCAGTTGAAGCTGGTGGCTGCTGTAGGAAAAGAGTTCAAGTATTCGGACGTGAATTTTATTGTCCTTGGGAAGCTGGTGGAAACGATCAGTGGTCAGACGCTTGCCGACTATTGCCGCAAGGAACTTTTCCTTCCCCTCGGTATGGAGGAAACGGGATTTCTTCCGGTGGATGACTTGAAACAACGGTCGGCACCGACGGAACAGCGAGAGGATCGATGGATGCGAGGCGAAGTGCATGACCCGCGCGCTTATCTGTTGGGGGGTGTCGCAGGGCATGCGGGATTGTTCTCCACGGCGAAGGACCTAGCGCACTTCAGTCAGCAGGTTCTTCGTGGTTTCCGACAGCAGGGACTTGGCGAGCGAGGGGCGGTTTTGTCGAAGCGGGCCATGGAGGTGATGACATCGGGGCACCGAGTCTCTACCGGCCTACGCGGTCTTTCCTGGGATAAGCAGACTGGTTACTCCAGCAACCGCGGAGATTTGCTGAGCCCTGAGGCGTTTGGTCATGGAGGATTCACTGGTACCGTCCTTTGGATCGATCCGGCGCAGGATCTTTTCCTGATCTTCCTCAGCAATCGCGTCCACCCTGATGGGAAGGGAGCGGTCAATCCACTGGCCGGGAAGATCTGGAATGTGCTTGTGGGAGGGGCTGGAAAGAGAGTCGGCTTGGATACCGCAGGCCGTGGCGATTCGACCAGCGATAGGCTGGATCGTGTGTTGACGGGTATCGATGTGCTGGAGCAGTCGAGCTACCGGCAATTGAAGGGTAAGCGAATCGGGTTGATCACCAATCACACCGGCCGAAACCGTTCCGGTATCTCTACGGCCAAGTTGTTGCAACAGGCGGAGGGGGTGGAGCTGACGGCTTTGTTCAGTCCCGAACATGGCTTTGCGGGAGCCTTGGATGTATCGAAAGTCGACGATTCGCTGGACCCTGAAACCGGTCTGAAAGTGTTCAGTCTCTATGGTGAGACGCGGAAGCCGACACCCCAGATGTTGGAAGGGGTCGATACTCTAGTTTTTGATATTCAAGACATTGGGTGTCGTTTCTACACCTATGTATCGACGATGGGGGAGGCGATGAAGGCGTCGGTTGAATCGGGGAAAGGCTTCGTCGTCCTCGATCGGCCGAACCCTCTTGGCGGCATTCAGATTGGCGGGCCACTTCTGGATGAAGGCAAGGAATCCTTTGTTGGGTATCACCGAATTCCATTGCAGCACGGGATGACGATTGGCGAGTTGGCTCGGTTGCTTCAAAAGGAGAAGTATCCCGAGCTCGATTTGACCGTTATCGAATGTCAGGGTTGGCGGCGATCGATGGCCTGGGACGAGACCGGGTTGCGATGGATCAATCCCTCTCCCAACATGCGAAGCCTCAACGCCGCCTTTCTTTACCCGGGGATTGGAATCTGGGAGATGACGAATCTCTCAGTGGGGCGGGGAACCGACGCACCGTTTGAGTGGTTTGGTGCACCGTGGATGGATGCCAGTCGTGTTGCAGATCAACTGAATGGATACGGCGTGGCTGGGGTTCGATTTGTTCCTTGCGAGTTCATGCCAAGCAGCAGTAAGTTTCAGGGAGAGCTGTGCCAAGGGGTTCGCGTGGTGATCGTCGATCGGCGAAGATTGGAACCGGTGTCGCTGGGACTGGCCGTTGCGCACGCCTTGCGTCAGGTGCATCCAGAACCATGGGATACCAAGCAGCTAAATCGCCTGCTCGGAAATCAATCAGTGGCTCAGGCCATTCTCGAGGGGAATGCGAGCAGCGAAGAGCTGAAGGAAATCGCAAGCAGCGAGCATGGGGATTTTCAGCGACGGCGAAGTGTCGTTTTGCTGTATGAATGAGAATAGGATCCAGTTAGCTCCAGAATCTTCTGAGAACGGAGTGGATGAAAGATGCACGGCGACGGTCAGGGGATGACACCCGAAAAGATCCAGGTCTTCCTGGCGGGGCTCTCTGGGATGGCACCGGAGGAGATTCAGAAAGCAAAACTGCTTTTTCTGAAGAATGAACTCACCCGCGCCAAGACGGCTCGGGATGCGATGGCCAGTTTTGGCATGTCGACCGGTTGTTTGAGCATCATTCCGATTTTTTGGCCGATCCTGCGCGCCCAAAAATCCATGATGAATTCCGCGATGATGGGCCAGGTGCAACAGCTGCGAAATGCATTGGAGGTCTGGAAGGATGACCTGGGTGCCCAGGGTATGGAACTGGAGCGGGAGGTGGACATTTTTGAGCAGGACATCCAAGCTGGACGATAATGAGGCAAGGCGACGGTCCCTTCAAGGTAACAAGAAGCCCTGGGCAACGAGTTGGCTGACATGATGGCTCAACGACCTCTCCTCCTGTTTCTCCTTCTTCTGGCAACCCACATTTCGGTGTCGACAGCCGAGGAAGAGTATCGACCCTACCGTCAGGGTGAGGCGAATCCTAGGAGCGGAACGCAACTCTGGAATCAGCCAGCCTATCGACAGCCGGTGTGCATGGAGTGGGTGGACGAGCAGTTGCTGGTGGTGGGGTGCCGGAAGACGGGCGAGCTGTTGACGGTGGATGTCGAGCGGCGGCGGATGGTCGACGGCTTGGTCACTGGCGAGGCGATCGATGGTTTGCTCTATGATCGATTGCAAAATCTATTGGTGACATGGCATCGGAAAGATTCGCAGGTGAGATGCTGGACGCGGAGAGACCAGCAGTGGATCTCATTGGCGACGATCGACACTCCGATGGATCCACGGTCGGTGGTATGGCAGAAGGGTGCGAATCGGCTTTGGGTTGCCTGTGGCTGGTCGCGTCAGATCGCATGCTACGCGATCTCTCGGGCCGACACGCAACTGTCTGCGGAACTGGTGGGGCTTACCGATTGCGATTTTAGTCCTGGAAAGCTGTGCCTCTTGGAGGATTCTGACAGGCTTCTTGTGGCCGATGCCTTTGGTGGCGCCTTAGGCATGCTGGATACAGAGACGCGGCTGTGGGCTGGACGCCACGACTTTCTTGGGCAGGCGATCGCGCGGTTGCAGCCAACTAGCGATGGGCGATTGCTGCTGCTGCATGGGAGTCTCAATCCAACTTCCCAAACGATTCAGAATGACATTCATTGGGGCGTTCTGATGGCGAACGATCTTCGGTGGATGGAAATCGATCGGTTGCTATCGCAGGAAGGCGAGAACATTTACAGCGGTAGCCGGGTGCACCCTGTGGGGGTTCCAACGCGTGGGTCGGGAGAGCTGACTAGCTTTCAGACCGCCCCAGAGGGGCGGATCGCAGTCACCATTGGCGGTGTGGATCAGGTGGCGATCGGAAGTGAGGAGGCGTACACCTTTCGATATCTTCCAGTGGGCGACTATCCCGTAGATTGCCGATTCTCGTCCGACGGTCGTTCGCTTTGGGTGCTGAATGCTTTCAGCGATTCTTTGACTCAGATCGACCTCCAGCAGGGCGCTGTGCTGGACGATCTGAAGCTGGCTCCTCGGCGGGCGTTGTCGGAGGCGGAGCAAGGGGAACTGCACTTTCATGATGCCACGCTATCGCATGACGGTTGGATGAGCTGTGCGAGTTGCCATGTGGAAGGTCATGGAAATGGGTTGTTGGTCGATACGTTGGGAGATGGTCATTATGGAGCGCCTAAACGGGTGCTGTCGCTGCTGGGCCTGCGGGGAACGGAGCCGTTTGGGTGGACGGGTAAGGATGCCAAATTAAGAGATCAGATCGAACGATCGATCGCTTCGACGATGCACCGCGATAGTCCTGCTTCGCCAGAGGTTTTAGATCAGCTGGTCGCCTTCTGTGAGAGCCTACCGGCCGCTCCTGGAATTCGCGTGGCGCGACGAGTCGCTGAGGGGAGTGAGGTAGCCAGAGGGAAGGTGCTGTTTGAGCAATGGGACTGTGTCCGCTGCCACCGAGGGACGTTGTTTACTTCCGGCCAGCCTGAGCGGATCGAGTTGGAGGATGAACGAGGCAATCGGCGTTTCAGTCCTCCTTCGCTGAAGGGTGTCAGCCAGCGGGCTCCCGTCTTTTTTCACTCCGGTATTCATCGGACGCTAGCCGACGTGATTGGCGATTCGCGCCATAGTGGGCTGGAGCATCTAGATCCTGAGGATGTCGCTGATCTCGTAGCGTATCTCGAATCACTGTGACAGGCGGGGCGAAGGGAGTTGGAAATGAGCAGGGTGCGGAGGGAGTTGCTCTGTGTCCTGGTCACTCCTCCCAAGGCTCATCTCCAACCCATCTAGGAATTTGTGGGTCGCGATTGCTACGGGGCCACCTTGTGGAATCGCCCTGGGAAAGGTCACCAGACGCTACTGGTCCAGCGGCTAGGAATCTTCCAAATCGTAGTGGCAGGGCGCAATCGCTATGGTGTGCGTCAACGGGCACAAATGAACCGGATGGCTGACGCTGTCGAGCTAAGATGGGGCCGCAAGTCGAGCATGGCATCGTTGTGTTGCGGTGGGTGAGGCAGTCCCTAGAGAGTGGTCGAATGGACCGCATTTCCCTGGTGGCTCTGGTGCAATCAGACGGAAGGCGATGGCGGCTTCCTTGAGCCGCTAACGAAGTACATCCCAGAGGCTGCTGGACTGATCGGTCCATAGCAAGGGAGGGGAAGTATCCAGCGGGATCCGCAGGAGATCGAAAGGAGGCTGTTCTTCCAGAAGTGGATCCTTGGTCAGCACGATCCAATCGGAGGCGGTGGTATGGAATCCATCGGATTTGGTGGTATGTAGCCGAATGCTGTGAAGCCCTTTCGACTTTGCCAACCCATCGATCACCGGGTGAAGGTTCAAATAGCGATTGCTGATATGGAAAGCGACCACACCGCCGATGGCTAGGTGCTTTTCATAAACGTCCATCGCTTCGATCGTCAGCAGGTGCACCGGGATCGCATCGCCGCTAAAGGCATCGACAAAGATTGCGTCGAACTCCTGTGGCTCCTGACGCTCCATTTGAATTCGTGCATCTCCTAGAACGATCTGCTTGTCGGCTGGACAGTCTTTGTAGTAGGTAAAGAATTGGTCTTGGATCTCGATGACCAGAGGATCGATTTCGTAGTAGCAGAGCCGGTCTTTGTCGGTGAGGTAGGTGGCGATCGTGCCGACGCCAAGCCCTACGACTCCGATGTGAAGCTGCTTTTGGATCCCCTTCAGATACTGGATGACCGCGTCGGGTGCGGAGGAAGGGCCGTAGTAGGTAGTCGCTGCGTTCTTCCGGGAGGGATCCAGAAACTGAAAGCCGTGAAGGATTTTCCCGTTATAGAGCCCGCGTCCATGATGCAAAGGCCGGTCGCGATCCAGTTCACGGACAGAGATCACTCCGTAAAAACCTCTCTTGCGGGCAAGCACCGGATCGCTCCATGCGGTCGGCAGGAGAGTCGCCCCGGCCAGAACGGTTCCCAGAGGCAGTGCTTTGGAGAGTATCGGATGGAATCGGCTGTTCTCTGACGCGAATCGAGTCAGCTCGTGGCTGAGGATCGTTGCTGCCACGAGCGATCCGAAAAAAAGACTGCCATGAAACTCCCAGTAGTGATTCATGATGATAGGGCAGGCGATCCCGACGAAAATGCCGCCTATCGCGCCGCCCGCCGAGAGGCTCAGGTAAAAGCGAGTGGCTTGGTGGGAAGGTGGTTTGCGCCGGACCGCTTCCCCGTGGCAGACCACACAGAGAGAGAACAGCCAGAACAAGCAGATTGGGATCTCCACGATCGGTTTTCTTAGCCACCGGGAGATTGGCCAGTCGAGTCCAACCCTTTTGGCGAACGATTGCAGATCTTGGTGAAAAAAAGTGGCTAGGACCAATAGCGTTGCAAGCAACAGACATCGGCTCCAGGTCCTTCGTGAACAAAATCGCTCCCACTCAAAAGTGGCGATGAAGCTGAGGAGATAGATGACCAGGGGAGCGATCCAGAGGAAAGGCACCACGGCGACGTCGCGACAGAGGTGGTTGGTTACGGAAAGGAGCGCGATGGTAGCCAGTGCGGGAAGGGCGACCCAGTGAAGCCAGTCGATCGGAGCGGACTGGTCCTGACGTGACGCCGGATCCCCCGCCACAACTACCGAAGCGCTATTTGCTACGATCCAGTGGAGGCCGATCCCAGCGGCAGCATAACAGAGGAAGAGAACTCCCCACCACCAGCCCTGCTGTTGGAGCGAGAGATTGGTTTCCACCAACCACGGATAGGTGAGAAGCGCCAGCAGCGAACCGGCGTTCGAAAGTGCATAGAGTCGGTAGGGAGACCGGTTGGGAAAAAGCTGGGAAAACCAGCTCTGCAGCAATGGGCCGGAAGATGCCAGCATCAGGTAAGGAAGACCGACAGTGGCAGCTAGCAGCAAAAGAATGCGAACTACCGGATCCTGGCCATCGAGAGGCTTCCAGTCTACCTTCGGCACAACTGGAAGGAGAAAGGCCGCGGCCACCAGGAGGATCGAGTGGATCACGAAGTTGCGCCAGCGATTGGGGCTGCGATTCAGTCCATGCGCATAGGCATAGCCTGCAACCAGCAGCGACTGGAAGAAAATCATGCAGGTGGTCCAGACGCTGGGGCTGCCACCAAACCAAGGCAAAATGGCCTTGCTGATGAGAGGCTGGACTTGAAAAAGAAGGAAGGCGCTCAGGAACACCGTACTGGCAAGCACCCAAGCAACCATTTGGCGTCGCTCTCCCATCAGTGCGATCCTTGATGCGGATTTGGAAGATCAGCGGGCCATCCGATCGCGGTGGACTGGAGCTTGATCGATCCGCAAGTCAGGGAGATTCCCTTTCCTGCTGCGTCAGGGACTCAAGTACCGAAGGAAATTACGGAAGGACTGCCCGGGAACGTAGACTGTGGGCTGCCCCACAATGCCACGCCCCAGTTGCACGTTGTAGCGATCTTGGCCAAGGGAAACCAGTGGTTGGTACCCGCCTGCGTTCCAAGCATAAAGCTGGGGGGCTTGGTTGGGCATGATCGTTGGGGGGACGACGCGATAGGGCATCTGTGTTCCGGTGTAGGGGGCACCGGTAGGGCTGGTCAGGGTAGTCGTCGCCTGCGCTGTTCCCGTCTGATAATTCGCAGGGTGAACCATCCAGTAGGCATCAAACGAGCAAGGGGGCTCGGTGACAAACGGTTCGCCAATGGTGATGCGCCGATCTTCGGGACGAGCGAAAGGGCCGCCAGAGGGTGGCATCACTGGGGAGACCGCGGATTGTCCGGCATTGAGCGATGGAGAGACTGTCGACGGGAGAACGGGGCCAGCGTTTCCTGGAAGCACTGGGCCGGAGGAGCCATAGGGATTGGATGGTAAGACCGGTGACGCGGGACCACCACTACCCCCGGGGAGAACTGGCCCCTGGGCCGCGCTGCTTGGAAGGACAGGGTTTCCAGGTAGGACGGGAAGATTCGAGGGGTCGGCAAAAGGGTTGTCATACGGAGCCCCCTGGCCTTGGTAATTGGCCTGGCGCACCGAATAGACTTGGTCTGGTGTTGCATCCGGAACATCGGGGACCAACGTGGGGGCTACGGTGCTTTCCGAATCGTAGGAGGGATCGAGCACATTTCTGGAAGACAGATCTTGGATCAAACGGGGGCGTCGCACCGCTTCTGGATCATCCGCTCCATACCGAGGGCGAGACGGAGACCAACCAGCATGGGAAGGGTAAGCCGATGGGAGCGCAGGAGGGGATGCGGGGAGGATACGCATCGGCCCAAGGGAACCCAGGACGGGGGCAGGCTGCGACTTGCTGCGTGCGCTGGTGAGTCCTGACACGACACTGGGCCCCTGATCGGTCACCGAACTCGTGGCAGCTGCGTTGGGGTTGTTGGGGAATTGGTCTCCACGG
Organism: Pirellulaceae bacterium; assembly: GCA_044371425.1. Classification (GTDB taxonomy): domain Bacteria; phylum Planctomycetota; class Planctomycetia; order Pirellulales; family Pirellulaceae; genus JBEISR01. The sequence continues at coordinate 41,164 of JBILTR010000025.1, forward strand.
GGCGCTGTGTATGAAGCACCCCGGATAGGCGAGGAAGTCGACGGCGTCGCAACCGAATCCGGTCGGGGCGCGGTTGAAGTTGAGGGAACGCCGACCATGTCGGTTCTCGGTCGCAAAGTCACCCCCTGCCCCCGAGTGGGAGGGGCGATCGCCGCATACAAGGGAGCGATCAGCAACCAACGTGCAAGGACCCAACCTTTTACAGAGTAGGTGGTCAAGTTTCGCTTGGACGGGGTAGGCATCTTCCCAGCACCTTTTGGCCGTGGCATGATTGTTCGCCGACGAGCCGAGGGAGCTGGATCGGTTGATCGGCGCACCGGCTGCCTGCACAGACATGGCGGGGATAGCAAACCCAGCGGTCGGCAGCAAGGCCAGTCGCCGGGCGGAACTGAGCCAAGTGCCAGCCAGATGCGGTTGAATCCATGTCGCCTCTGCGCTAAACTAGAGGCGGGCTGCGGGTGTAGTTCAATGGTAGAACTTTAGCTTCCCAAGCTAATAGCGAGGGTTCGATTCCCTTCACCCGCTCTTTGATTCGAAGATGCAGTCGACCACATACGGGTCGCTATCACCCCGGAACCTTTTCCGGGGTTTTCTTTTTCTTTTTCTTCTTTTCTTTCATCTCGGCTGGGGGATTCCCGGGAGCGTCCGAAGGAGCTGCGGCTTTGGGTTCCTTCGGAGCCTCTGCTTGGGTGGCTTTCTCTTTTTCCTCTTTTTCGCGTGCTTCCTTGGCTTTGGCCTCTTCGATTCGGCGAGCCCGCTGCATTGGGTTTTCGCCTTCCGGAGTTCTTCCCTCGCCGCTTCTCGACTGGAAGATGCGGAAGCGACTCGGCTCGATCTCCGGTGGGAAGTGATTGTTGTCGCGATTCGCGTCGGCGGTCTCGCGACGCGGATCCAATTCGAATCGGATCACCGGTTGGGTGGTCCGGAAGAAGACCGAAGCCTGCTGAGCATCGGTGCGCCAGATTTCGGCTGGGTAGTGGAAGATCTTCTCCGATCCATCTTCGAAGAAGGCTTTGAAAATGATCGGCATGACCAGTCCGCCGACATTGCGGAAGCGAAGGCGATAAAAATGGTGGTTTTGATCGAGGATCTTCCTTTCCTCGTCGGAGAGCTCCTTCAGGAATTTTTCGTGCGCCTCACGTTGTTCCTCCGTGACTGCGTTGGGATCGTACGCATTGTAAAAGTCCTTCAGCTCAGGGAACTCATTGGCTCGCTTGCTCAAGCTTTCATTGCGTTCCTCAGAGAGCGTCTTGGGGGTAGCATCCTTCTTTTCCTTGTCCTGCTGGAACCGCTCGTCGGGGCTTCGCATATCGGGGAGGAACACATCGACCCCTTCCAGGGCGATATCGACATGATCGGTGGTGTAGAACCAACCAGCCCAGAACCAGTCCAGGTCGACACCGGAGGCATCTTCCATGGTGCGGAAAAAATCGGCTGGATTTGGACGCTTGAATTTCCAACGCCTGGCGTACTCCTTGAAGGCGAAGTCGAACAGTTCCCTGCCCAGGATGGTTTCGCGGAGGATGTTGAGCGCCGTTGCCGGCTTGCCGTAGGCATTGTTGCCGAACTGCAGCACCGACTCACTGTTGGTCATGATCGGAACTTGGTTGGTGCTGAGCATGTAGGAAGTGATGTCTTCGGGTTCTCCTCTCTGGGAGGGATACCGATCTTCCCACTCCTGCTCGGAGAGGTATTGCAGGAACGTATTGATCCCTTCATCCATCCAGGTCCACTGTCGTTCGTCGGTGTTGACAATCATCGGAAAGTAATTGTGACCGACTTCGTGGATGATGACGGAGATGAGTGCGTATTTGGTGCCAGCGCTGTAGGTTCCATCTTTCTGCGGGCGTGGGCCGTTGAAGCAGATCATCGGGTATTCCATCCCGCCGACCGGGCCGTTGATGCTGTAGGCAACGGGGTAGGGATAGGGGAAGGTATATCGGCTGTAGACATTCAGAGTATGGATGATCGAGTGGGTGCTGTACTTGCTCCATAAAGGCTCGGCTTCATTCGGGTAAAGGCTCATCGCCATCACCTCGTTGCCTTCGACGGAGTGGCCCTGAGCGTCCCAGATGTATTTCCGACTGGAAGCGAAGGCGAAGTCGCGAACCTTTTTGGCATGAAAAACCCAGGTTTTCGTTTCCGAAGACTTTTCCTTTTCGTTCTCCAAGGCTTCTTCGGGGGTGACGATGAAGACCGGTTTGGCTGCCGACTTGGCCTCGGCCAGTCGCTGCCGTTGCTGCGGCGTCAGGACCTCTTCTGGATTCTGGAGGACTCCTGTGGCTGCGACGACATGGTCTGCAGGTACGGTGATTCGAACCAGGTAGTCTCCCAGTTCCAGGGTGAATTCTCCCTGGCCAAGGTATTGTTTGTGCTGCCATCCGGTGGCGTCGGTGTAGGCGACAAGACGCGGAAACCACTGCGCGATTTCATAGATCGCGTTGGAGTCCTTTTCGAACCACTCGTATCCGGTTCGTCCGCTGGAGATATCCGAATTGTTGATTGCGTAGTCCCAGCCGACACGGAAGACCATTTCGCCGCCTGGCCCCAGTGGTTCGGGTAGATCGATGCGCATCATCGTCTTGACAATCGTGTGTTGCAGGGGATTTCCTTTGGCATCGGAGACCTCCGAGATGTTCACGCCACCCTGAAACGACTCTCTGGCCAGTAGCGCCTTGAGTCCTCGCATCGACATGCGATCTCCCAGCATCATGGGCCGGGTCAATTGCGAATCGGAATCGGGTTGGAAGATATTGGCGTCCAGTTGCAGCCAAAGGTACTTCAGAGTGTGAGGCGAGTTGTTGCGGTAGGTGATCGTTTCCCGGCCGATGATCCGATGCTTTTGTTCATCGAGCGTCACATCGATGTCGTAGTCGGCTTGCTGCTGCCAGTATTCCGGGCCAGGTTCCCCCGCCGCAGTGCGATATCCGTTGGGAGTCGGCAGAATCTCTTCCAGCTGTCGAAATTTGTCCTCTTGGCCATACTTGCGGTTGGGCAGAGGTTGAGCCTGGCACCAACTGGAGATGACCAGGGATGCAAGGAGGAAGGCGGAGCCGAGGCGCGATTGGGGTAGGGATGAAGCTGGCATCGGTGGGATCCCTGGGGATACGATTGGCTATTCGGATGGCATCAGACCGGCATCGGAATGGCGGCCGGACAAAGCACCCATTGTAATTCGCGGATTCCTCGATGGTGGGTGCGAAAAATCGTTAGCCGCCAGAATGGTATGCTGTTGGATTCTAGCAAGGTGCAGGGTGGCCATCGGACGGCGAGCCACGGCGTGTTACCAGGAGGCTGGGGCGGGACTGGTTTGGGCCGATAGGGGCAGGTCGGTAAGCTTGGATGTGCGAGCGGATTTTTGAGGGGATCGAGCAACTCTGGATCGTTGTGTCTGGATCATTGTGGCGCGTCGCGATTCGCGATTGGCCAGGACGCCGGAAGAATCGGTTTTGGTGGCAGTCCTGCTGAAGGCAACAGCTTCGATCTGGCAGAGGTTCGATTGGTCGATGGGGGAAAAGGGAGGGATGGAAGTGGTCACCGGTTCGCATCGAGATTGGTGGATTGGGTACTGCACGAACGTGCATGCTGGGACCGATTTGGTTACCGCAAAAGAAAGCTTGGATCGCTACGCCGTAGCGGCTCACCAAAAACTGGCGGGATGGCAGTCGATCGGTGTTGGGCTTTGGTTGCCGTCGACCGCCGCATCGGTCGCTAGGCAGCCTGAACATGCGTTGGCATTCGATCGATGGTTGCGCGAACGGTCGATCGACGTACGGACGATGAATGGCTTTCCGCATGGGAATTTTCATCAGCCGGTCGTCAAGCACCGCGTGTATGAACCTACCTGGTGGGAGGAAGAGCGATATCGCTACACCGTCGACTTGGTTCACCTTTTGGGGCGATTGATGCCTGAAGGAGCGACCGGCAGCATTTCGACTCTACCGATTTCCTGGGGGAGTCCGGAGCCGAGCGAGGCACAGTGGGGGAAGGCGGCGAGCCAATTGAAGCGGCTGGCGGCCGAGTTGGCGGATTTCCGCAGTCAGACAGGGCGCGAGGTGGTGGTGTGCTTGGAACCAGAGCCAGGATGTGCGCTGGGGACCACCGCCCAGCTGCGTGATTTCTTTGAATCGTATCTCTTTGCAGGAGAAGATCAGCAGGTAGTGCGCCGCCACATCGGGTGGTGTCACGATATCTGCCATGCGGCGGTCATGCGAGAGGATCAGGAGGCGGAGATCCAGGCTTGCTTTGACATGGGAATACGCTTGGGTAAGGTTCAAGTTTCGTCTGCGTTGGCGATCCACTGGTCCCGGTACCGGGTGGATCAGAAGCAAGAGGTACTCGCGCAATTGTCGTCATTCGCCGAGGATCGATATCTGCACCAGACGGTTGCCGAAAGTGCGAACGGCGCACGCAAATGGTATGAAGACCTTCCTCTGGCATTGGCATCGATCGACGATGTGGAACGGATGGAGGGAAGCTGGAGCGTCCATTTTCACGTGCCGATTCATCTGACCCAAATGGGGATTCTGGATACCACGGCAGACCAGATTGTGCGTTGCGTAGAGATCGTCCAAAAGCTGCAGAATCAGGAAGTGGCTGATCCTTGGGGTTGGTTCACCGGAATCTGGGAGGTGGAGACGTACGCCTGGGGCGTGTTGCCGCAAAGGTTGCGACCGGCCGATTTGTCGGAAGGGATTGCCGCCGAACTCCAGTGGTTCCGCTCGGTCGCCTTGGACAATTCCCGTTTTTGTTGATAATCGGCGGAATGCTGTGGACGATCCTGTGGAACGACGCAGCGATGTTGAAAAGGATGGCCGCCGGACTGAGGGAGAACGACGAGTGAACCGTTCGAAGGTAGAGTTGGGAGTCAACATCGACCACGTCGCAACCCTGCGGCAGGCGCGGCGCACCTATGAACCCGACCCGATCGCAGCGGCCAAGATCGCAGAGATGGCGGGGGCCGAGGTGATTACGGTCCATCTTCGGGAAGACCGCCGCCATATCCAGGATCGAGACGTCCGGCTGCTGAAGGATGTTATCGCAGCCAAATACAATTTTGAATTGTCCTGCAGCGAAGAGATCGTCGGAATCGCCGTTGAAGTCCACCCGGAACAGGCGACGCTGGTACCCGAAAAACGGGAGGAAGTGACAACCGAAGGGGGCCTGGATCTGTTTGGCGAGCGGAAGCGGGTGGAGCGTGCGATTGATCGGCTGAAAGAGAAAGGGGTTCGCGTCAGCCTGTTTTTGGATCCGGAACCTAAGCAAATTGAAGCCGCGATCGGCTTGGGGGTGGAGGCGGTGGAACTGCATACAGGCACCTATGCACTGGCCAAAGGTGAATCGCAGCGACAGCAGTGGGAACGTCTGGTGGCGGCTGGCCGATTGATCCAGGAGGGTGGATTGCGTCTGCACGCAGGGCATGGCCTCAATTACTTCAACGTGCAGCCGGTCGCTGCAATCGAAGGGATGCGGGAGCTGAACATTGGTCATGCGATCGTGGCCCGCGCCGTCTTCGTAGGACTCCACGAGGCCATTCGCGAAATGAAAAGGCTCATCGATCAGTTGCCTCCCGTGCTCCATTGGTTTTGATGCGACGCATCCCCCCGCTCAATGCAATCCAGGGAAGCGACCAGTCTTTTCTTCCTCGGGCGGAGGGCCGATCGATCCCAGCAGGCCATGGGGTTGGAGCCGGCTAGGTAAGCCGCAGGTCACCCCTGCAAATTCTTATCCGGTTTCGAAGCATCCGGTCACGGGAGGCGTGGCGGGGTCGATAGAGTTGGTTATCATTTGGAATTCAGCATTTCTTGCATCAGTCGTTTTCGTGATGGATAAAGCTATGGCACAGCGCAAGGGTTCGGACTTCGCAGGATTGGGCGTGGCGATTGTGACTCCTTTTCGCGATGGCGAAGTGGACTGGAAAGCGCTGAAAGAACAGGTGGAGTTTCAGATCGCGGCTGGAACCCAATTTTTGGTCCCTTGCGGGACGACTGGTGAGTCACCGACGCTTAGCCATGAAGAGCATGAGCGGGTGATTGGAGAGGTGATCCAGTGGGTGGCGGGACGCTGCAAGGTGATGGCTGGCACAGGCAGCAATTCAACCGCCGAAGCGTTGCGTCTGACCAAGCGGGCAGCGAAAGAAGGAGCCGATGCGTCGCTGCAGGTAGCCCCCTACTACAACAAACCGATGCAAGAAGGTTTCTACCAGCACTTCCTGCGCATCGCAGAAGAGGTGGGCATCCCTCATTGCATCTACAACATACCTGGGCGGTCGGCCAAGAATATCGAACCAGAGACGATCGCAAGGCTGGCGGAAGTCCCCAACATCACCATGGTGAAAGAAGCGACTGGATCGCTGGATCAGTGCTCGCAGATTCTCAACACCACTTCGCTGACCGTCCTTTCGGGCGATGATTCATTGACATTGCCCATGATGTCGATCGGAGCCGAAGGGGTCATCTCCGTGGCAGGGAACTTGGTCCCTTCGGATTTGCTGAAGATGCTTCATGCGGCCAGGAGCGGCGACTATCGCTTGGCTGCGGAGTGGCACCATCGTCTGTTTTCACTTTGCCGTGACATGCTCTCCCTGGCCACCAATCCCATCCCGATCAAAGAAGCGATGGCGATGCTGGGCCGCGATACTGGAGAGCTTCGACTTCCGATGACTCCCCTAGAACCAGCGCAACGCGCCAAGTTGGCGGCAACTTTAGAACTCTATGGCCTTCCGATTCGTCGAGCGTGACAAGGTGGCTTGGGGCCGTCACTGCGAACCGACATTGGAAGGATCGTTTGCAATCCTTACTTGGAGCAGGTCATTCCGATGAAGAATCCACAACGACCATCCGATCTGATCACCAACCTATCGCTATGCCCTCAGGAACCAACTTCGAGAGAAGGGGAGGAAGGTGAAGGGCGCGACGTCGTTGGTAGGCGTCGTTTCTTTTCGTCTTCTTCCGGATGGTTGGGAGCCGCGCTGGTCACCTTCGGCATCGGATCGACTCAAGCCAAGCGACTGGTCGGGCAGGATACCGGAAACGGAGAAATTCCTAAACCGCTTGCTTCCGGACCAACGGAGAGCCCATTCGAGCGGGACTATGAGGCGCCGAAGTTCAAGCCATCCTGGAAGCAGGCTCAAATCAATCGCCAGTTGGCTCAAGACTTTATCATTTTCGCGCACTCTGACCTCGAGATGACCCGAAAGCTGTTGGACAGAGAGCCGGGGCTGATCAACGCGGCGGTCGACTGGGGCGCGGGCGACTGGGAGACGGCTTTGGGAGGCGCTTCCCACATGGGCAGGCATGAGATTGTGGAGTTTCTGCTGAGTCGAGGGGCGAGGATCGACCTGTTTTGCGCAGCGATGCAGGGATTGACCGACGTAGTCCGAAGTTTCCTGACGTTGCAGCCTGGCCTCATCGATGCGAAAGGGCCTCATGGATTCACGCTCCATTTCCACGCGCAGGTGGGTGGCGACAAATCGAAAGAAACGCTCGATTATCTCCAATCGGTCAAGGCGATCGATCTGAAACCGATCCCATTCCTCAGCAAGCCTCCTGCCTCGGGGAAGTAGAGGCGCGGCCAAGAAATTCTTGGGTTCCCATTCAATCGCGTCAGGGTAGCCACCGCGGCCATGCGGTGGATGGCACAACGGCTATCCACAAGGGGTTTTTACCGTTCGCGTGGCCGGGTTCCATTGGATCATGCCACGAGCGAACCAGTCGAGTACTTTCGGTAGAGTTTCGCACTCCAATTGGAAGACTCGTTTTTGAAGCGACTCAGCGGTATCGTCGGCGCGTACTTCGCAGACGGATTGATGGATGATCGGGCCGTGATCGAATTGGTTATCGACCAGATGAACCGTACAGCCGCTCACTTTGACACCATAGTCGATCGCGGCCTGATGGACATGCAGTCCATAAAACCCGTGGCCACTGAAGGATGGGATCAGCGAGGGATGGATGTTGACGACACGGCCCTCGAAATCCTCTGGGATTAAAAGGTGCTCTAGGTAGCCCCCCATGACCACCAACTGAGCGTCGCAATTGCGGACCAGATGAAACACCGCATCTCGATGCTGCATCGCATCACCAAAGTCCTTCTTGCGGAGGACATGGGTTGCGATGCCAGCATCTCTCGCAATTTGAACGCCTCGAACCGTCGCGCGGCTGCTGATGACCGCGCGAAACTCGATTGGCAACCCCTTCGCTCGCTGATGAAGCAGAAGGTTTTCCAGGGTCGAGCCCCCACCGGAGATCAGGACGACGATGGGCAGTGGGGAAGTCATCAGAGCGACCTGGTGGTTAGGGGGGAAACCAAGGGAGCCGGGGATGAGCGGGCGCTTGGATCACGTGGAGGGAGGCGCGAACAGCGGCGTCGAGAGATAACGTTCTCCCAAGCTGCACATGATCGTCACGATCCTTTTCCCTCGGAATTCGGGTCTAGCGGCTACTTGGGCGGCGGCCCAAGCGTTGGCTCCACTACTAATTCCAGCCATGATGCCTTCTTCCTGTGCCAAGCGTCTTCCCCAGGCGAACGCGATATCGTCTTCCACTTGGATCACATCGTCCAACAGCGAGGTATCGAGGTTCTTGGGTACAAAACCTGCGCCGATTCCTTGGATTCGGTGGCGACCTGCCGAACCTCCGCTGATGACGGGGGAGTTCTTCGGTTCCACGGCGATCGCCTTGAAGTTCGGGTTCAATTTTTTGATGTAGCGCGCGACACCGGTGATGGTACCCCCGGTACCGACACCAGCAACAATCGCGTCGATCTGGCCCTTCGTATCGTTCCAGATCTCAGGGCCTGTGGTCTGTTCGTGTACTGCTGGATTGGCTGGGTTTTCAAACTGCTGAGGCATCCATCCGTCAGGATCTTGCTCCACCAGTTCGTTCGCTCTTGCGATCGCACCGCGCATTCCGTCGGCCGCAGGCGTCAGCACCAACTGCGCCCCAAGGGCTCGAAGTAGTGTCCTTCTTTCTTCCGACATCGATTCGGGCATCGTCAGTGTCAAACGATATCCTTTGGCTGCGCAGACAAAAGCGAGGGCGATGCCCGTGTTCCCGCTGGTCGGTTCGATGATGTGGGTTTTGGAAGTCAACTTTCCGCTTCGCTCCGCATCCTGGATCATCGCCTTGCCGATGCGATCCTTGACGCTATTGAGCGGATTGAAAAACTCGCACTTGGCGAAAACAGTTGCGTGGTCGGCCGGGACCAACTTGCGCAGTTGCACCATGGGGGTGCTTCCAATCGTTTCCGTGATATCGTGGTAGGTGGTCGATCGCTGCATGGTGGGCTCCCAAAACCTGGAAAAATCGGTTGCTCAGATGGACGATCTTTTAGCATGATCCGAGGTGTTTTCACAAGGGCAGCTAAGCTTCGGCATCGACCATTCGCATCGGTATCGCCCCGGATGCGGTTGGCGGCCACACAGGGGCTTCCATGGTTGGGTGGGTAGATGGTCTAGACGGACGCAAGCAATAGGGCAGGGCTTTCGTCCTATCGCATCGCCATCCCAGATCTAGGTGTGGGGGGAGAGTTGGGAAGCCTTGCTGCCAGCATGGCTGGTGGAGCGAATCCAGCCTCCTCCCAACACGCGCGGGCCGTGATAGATCACGGCCAGTTGGCCTGGCGCAACTCCGAACGCAGGCTGTACGAAGTCGACCGCGATCTGGCTGTTGGAGAGGAGTCGGACGGTTGCCGCCTGGGGTTCCGAGTTGTAGCGGATTTGAACGCTGAGCCCATCCTGGGGTAGATCGTCTGGTGGAATCAGCCAGTGGCAATCTTCGGCTGTCAACTCAGTCCTTGCCAGTTGATGGTGCTGGCCGATCACGACGCGGTGGTTCTCTGCGTCGATCTCGACGACAAAATAGGGCTCTCCCATAGCGATGCCTAATCCTTTTCGCTGGCCGATCGTGAATTGCTCGATCCCCGCATGGGAGCCGACGACCTTGCCTTCGACGGTGACGATTTGCCCATCGGTTTGCCGGTCGGATCGATCGCGGACGAACTGAGCGTGTTTGCCGGAGGTGACGAAGCAGATTTCTTGGCTATCTTTTTTGTCAGCGACCCTCAGTCCAATAGCGGCAGCTCGTTCGCGAATCTCACTTTTGTGAAAGCCGCCGACCGGAAGCAGCATCCTCTGGAGGTACTTTCGGTCGATTCCTGCTAATGCGTACGATTGGTCTTTCGTATCGTCGATTCCACGATACAGCCCAAAGGGCTGCTCGGGTTGTCCAGTCGGAAGAAGTCGCGCGTAGTGACCTGTTGCGACATATTTGGCGCCGACTGCATCGGCATAGTCGAACAGGCGACCGAACTTGATCCAGTTGTTGCATTGCACACAGGGGTTGGGGGTTCGTCCCCGTTGGTATTCATCGACGAAGTAATCGACGATGCGACGAAACTCCTCCTGCATGTCGATTGCATAGAAGGGGATGCCCAGGCGATCGGCGACCTGTCTGGCATCGATGGCATCGCTGGCGCTACAGCAACCTTGTTTATGGTCCAGTCGCCCCTGAAGGATCGGAAGCAGCGGGTTGTCTTTTCCGTTTGAGGTTTGGCAAGATTGTGCGGAGGCTTCACCGTGACGCATGAAAACACCGACCACATCGTACTGCTGCTCCAGCAATAACGACGCGGCGACGCTGCTGTCCACCCCACCGCTCATCGCCAGCACTACCCGTTCGGTCAACGCCACGTTCTCCTGGATTTCGTAGTTCCCTGCCACATGGATGCATTAAATTTTATCGCGACTTGGCCGCTTGGGGATAGTCATAAAAGCCTTTCCCGCTTTTGACTCCCAGTCGGCCTTCGGCCAGCAGCGGTTCCAGGCCATCGATCAAGTCCTGCAGTGGCAAGCTGGCATCGGCCCATCGCGCGTTGGAGATCACCTGATGGATGGTATCCACCCCGATTTGATCCATGATTTGAAAAGGTCCCAGCGGCATCTGAGATACCGTGCGCCAGACGTGATCGATCGTTTTGGGATCGGCAACACCTTTGTTTGAGAGTTCGAGCGCTGCCTTCAACAGGGCTTGCAGCATCCAGTTGAAAAGGTAGCCAGGATGCTCAACCGGTTCATAGACCGGCTCCTGGCCCATGATACGCGACAGTTCCCGGATAAGTTCGACCGCATCCGGATTGGTCTGCGAACAGGGCACTACATCGACTAGGCGAGTGATCCAGACGGGGACATGAAAGTGCCAATGCAGAAATCGCTCGGGATGGCGGACATACTTGGCCAGCATCGATGGCGTGAAATAGGACGAATTGCTCGCCAGCACCACGTTCGGAGGCAATCGCTCGGAAAGCTCTGTCAAGCAGCGTCTCTTCACCGAAATCTGTTCTGGGACGGATTCGAGGGCCACGGTGAGGTCCTCAGGCAGATCGTCCAAACGTTCGGTCAGTTTCAATTGCCCGGGCGCCTCGGGTGACCGATTCGAATGGGTGTCTGAGGAGAGTGAGCGAAGGTGTCTTTGGATCCACTCTTCTGCATCGTTGAGGATGTTCGTCGATTTATCGAGCAGGACGGTCGCAATCCCGTGGTGGATCGCTTGCGCTGCAATCTGACGTCCTACCCAACCGGCGCCTACAATCAGCAGTTTGTTCATGGAGTCTACGGGTCCGATCGGAATGGGCATCGTCCCAGGCGGCCTGCTGGGAAGTTGCCGTGGATATTCGAATCATCGGGAGGTGCCAGCGACCTAGCATCTTCGTTCTATTGTGAAGCGATTTCGGTTGGGGAGTCTAGTGGAATAAAAAACGCCGACCGTTGGATTGCCGGTCGGCGTGCGAATGTCGTTGGAGAGTTGCTTTGGCGTCTACTTGCGTTCGAAGTCGGCGTCGATCGTGTCGCCTGGTTCATTCGATCCACCGGAGGTGGGTTCGGACGCGCCTCCTTTTTCGTAGAGAACTTTGGAGAAGGCGATCATCGCCTGTTCCAATTCTCCCGAGGCGGATTTGATTTCATCGGTGAGCCCTCGACCGATGGCATCTCGAACCTTCTGAATGGACCGTTCCAAAGGTTGCCGGTCTGCGTCGGTGATCTTCTCCGCATTTTCCTTCATCAGCTTTTCGACCTGGTAGACCAAGTTGTCTCCGCGATTTTTCGCTTCCGCCAGTTCGAATGCTTTGCGATCTTCTTCCGCGTACATTTCCGCATCGCGGCGCATCCGTTCGATTTCATCCTTCTTCAGGCCGCTCGATTGCTCGATCTTCACACTCGCCTGTTTGCCCGTCCCGACATCTTTGGCACTGACATTTAGAATTCCGTTTTGATCGATGTCGAATTGCACTTCGATCTGAGGAACTCCCCGCGGCGCTGCCGCAATGCCTTCCAAGTTGAACTCGCCCAGCAACCGGTTCTGCTGCGCCATCTTCCGTTCCCCCTGGAAGACCCTGACGGTGACGGCAGTCTGGTTGTCTGAAGCGGTGGAGAAGGTATTCTTCTTCTCTGCCGGAATCGTCGTATTCCGCTCGATCAGGGCAGTCATGATGCCACCTTCGGTTTCAATACCGAGGGTTAGTGGCGTGACGTCCAGCAGGAGAACGTCGCGTCGATCGCCCGAAAGAACACTCCCTTGGATCGCTGCGCCTACGGCCACCACCTCATCCGGATTAACCCCCTGATGAGGCTCCTTGCCAAAAATCTCTTTGACCAGGGCTCGCACCTTGGGGACGCGCGTGGAGCCACCCACCAACACCACTTCATCGATGTCCGATGGCTTCAGCTTGGCGTCCTGAAGAGCCTGCACGACCGGCTTGCGGCATCGCTCCACCAATTCATCGATCAGCTCTTCAAGAGCCGAACGAGTGATTGTCATCAGCAGGTGCTTGGGGCCCGAGGCATCGGCGGTGATAAAGGGAAGATTGATGTCGGTCTGCGGCACCGTGCTCAGTTCCTTCTTCGCTTTTTCACAAGCTTCCTGCAGACGTTGCAGCGACATCGGTTCTGCACGAAGATCAATTCCCTGCTCGCGGCGGAACTGCGTTGCAACGTGGTTGACCAACGCTTGGTCGAAGTCGTCACCCCCTAGATGCGTGTCTCCGTTGGTGCTGATCACTTCGAAGATCTTGTTGTTGTCTTCATCGCCGGCCATTGCAACCTGAAGGACGGAGACGTCGAAGGTACCTCCACCCAGGTCGAAGACGACGATCTTCTGATCCTTCGACTTATCAAGCCCATAGGCCAGTGCCGCCGCCGTCGGTTCGTTGATGATTCTCGCCACTTCCAGACCTGCGATCTGACCGGCATCTTTGGTGGCCTGTCGCTGAGCGTCATTGAAATAGGCAGGGACGGTGATGACCGCCTTGCTGACGCGATGTCCCAAATAGGACTCCGCCGCTTCCTTCAGTTTGCGAAGGACCTTGGCAGAAACCTCTTGGGGAGTCAGTTGCTGGTCACCGACCTGGATCTTCACATATTCCTGGTCCCCTCCGACCACGTTGTAGGGGACCATTTTTTCCTGAGCCCGAACTTCTTCGTGGCGGCGACCCATGAAGCGTTTGACCGACGAAATCGTCCGCTTGGGGTTGGTCACGGCTTGGCGTCGAGCCGGCTCACCCACCAAAACTTCATTCTTGTCTGTGAAGGCGACCACACTGGGAGTCAGCCGGTTCCCCTCCGCGTTTGGAATCACCTTGACTTCCGAGCCTTCCATGATGGCGACGACCGAGTTGGTGGTCCCCAGGTCGATCCCAATAATCTTTTCGTTCTGCATCGCTTCCTCCCTTTCATTGACCCGTCGAGATGCCGACTGAAAGCCACGACCCCGACTTATGCCACTGATCCGACCGTTGGGCGGCCTTCTTCCATAGCTCCCCAGCGGGAGCAATCTCCATGCCAAACACTTGGAAAAAGAAGGGCCGAAACCGCTCCGAAAAGGTGGAAAATCGAGTCTAATTGTTGGTTTCCGCTTCCATTATGGTGGAAAAGGGGAAAATCGGACCTTCAGTGTGGCAGACGACGGGCGGTCCTGGCTACCCTTCCATTGCCAATTTGACAGGCTTGAGGCCCCTACCTCTCTTTGGTTCTCCGGAATGGGATGGTGGACCTCCCGATGGATCGCTCATTGGGCGGTCTTTTCATTTGGTGGTGGGTAGCGATAGCACGCGGGTGCCAGCCGTTTGACGGTAGGGCTTGCATGAGGCGGGACGACGCTGGAGAGGCGAATCCGACGAGAGTTTTCTGGCGGGGAGGCACGAGGTGATGAGCGACAGGGATGGGGCGGCGGCGGATTGGAAGGAGCGGTTGCGGGATGTCGACCTGGAGATCGTGCGTTTGCTGAAGGAGCGAACTGGCCTTTTGCAGCAAAAGCAAATGATGGGATCGGAACCGCTGAAGGTGTGGGAGCACCAGGACCAGACTCAGGCCTTGATGAGTGAGGCGATGCGGAGCGCCCATGGGTCGGTCAGCGATGCCTTGGGAATGCTGTTTCGATCGATCGCTTCCGCAACGCTCGATTCAACGACTCGAGGACCGCGCGCCAGTTATCTTGGTCCCAAATACAGCTACAGCCATGGTGCGGCTCTTCAGTACTTCGGCGAAGCAACCCACTTACTGGGGTTGCCGACTATTCGTTCGGTGTTTGAGTCGGTGGCAAAGAGGGAAGCCGACTATGGGATGGTGCCGATCGAAAACTCCACCGATGGTGGCATCTCGGACACCCTGAGCATGTTCACTCAAACTCCAGTTCGGATCTGTGGAGAGGTTCCTGTCGCCATTCACCATTGCCTTTTGTCGCGCGGCGGTCGAGAGCAAATTCGCGAAATCTACAGCAAGCCACAGGCGATCTCTCAGTGCCGCGACTGGCTGGCCCGTCACCTCCCGAACGCACGTTGCCAGCCTGTCGAAAGCACCGCAGCAGCGGCGGAGCTGGCGGCCAGCGAACCCAGTGCTGCGGCGATCGCCAGCAGTCAGGCCGCAGCGCATTATGGATTGGAGATCGTGGAGCGAAACATCGAAGATGTCGCTGGCAATACAACGAGGTTTGTCGTGTTGGGACACGAGATCCCTAGTCCCACTGGCGCAGATAAAACCTCGCTGCTTTTCCAGTTGCCCCATCGCCCAGGTGCCCTCGCCGATGCCATGGTGGTCTTCCAGAAGCACCAGCTGAATCTGACCTGGATCGAGTCATTTCCGGTGCATCAGAGGATGCAGGAGTATCAGTTTTTCGTCGAGTTTGAGGGACATCATCAAGAGCCGAAACCGTCGCAGGCCATCGCGGAATTGAAGGGGCAGTCCCAGGTCCTCACCATTCTTGGTAGTTACCCGAAGGCGAAGATGGCGGATGCATCTTCGACACAGATGGCAAGCCAGCCGACCCTGTAAATTGCTTTTGGCATGTGCCGACAACGGCTTTGGCAGCGGCGGGGACGATCCACCCTCTGGCGATGGTGGCTACGGAGCAGTGGTTTCCTAGACATCGCGTTAAAATCCAGAAGTCCGCGTTGGCACCTCATAGCACCTAAAAGGAATCTCTCGATGATCGCCGTTTTGGCTCACGACATGCTTTTTGCCATGCGCGTCAGCGCTACTTGCAGGGAACGAAACGTTGTCTCGGTCTTTGGTGGAACCGTCGAGCTGATCGAGGGGAAGTGCGGGGATGCATCCGCCATCCGGATGTGGATGGTCGATCTGGGGCACACCACGGGTCCCCTGGATCTGTTGCTTCAGGAGATTCAGAGTAAGTCTCCCCGAGCACAGACGGTCGCTTTTGGATCCCATGTGTTGGTGGAGCGGTTGAGCAAAGCGAGGGCGGCGGGGTTCGATCAGGTCATGACGAGAGGCCAATTTGACCAGGCGCTGGTGGGGTTGGTGGAGCGGGTGGTGGCGGAGGTGTCACCCCGAGAATAAGCGACTGCTGACGAATCCGAATGGCGGCAGAGAAGTTTTCGCTGTTCAACGCCGATGGAACCAGATCGTTGATCCTTGCCAAAAGATGCGTTTGCTCGAAGTTGCCAGCGCACGCCAGCCATCCACGTCGATGCGCGGTCCTGGCGGAAAGACCTGTCAACGTCATCCCGGGGCTCCATGGTACCCTTGCCGGGAGAATCGACTCCACGTGGCGGACCAGATTGGTCGTGCAGTTATTGAACAGCGTATCGTACCACTCGGGTGTTCTTGCGATCTGATTGACCCGCAACAAAATGTCTCGCAGCATCATCCTCGCCTTCTCGGGGGTCGCTCGGCTAGGATACAGCAGCACCTCGGCTTGTCTCAATTCAGTCCGAAGCGGGATCACATCAGTCTCCTCAGCTAGCACATACATCAGCTCGTAGCGACGACGCGCTCCATCCCAAGGGTGATACCGCTCGTTTTGCTCAAGCCTCGCTTCGATCGAGACGGCAATTGGGGTTCCGTTTCGGCGACGGAAGCTAAGCATGGTGTGAGCTAGCCAAGAGTTGTTGGGGAATGGCGAAAGCAGGAAGTCGACTCCTTCAATCTCATCCCAGCGGAATTCGATGTCACGATGCCGGACGTCGTAATCGGAGTTGCTTCGGTACCGCGCGTCGCGCACGTGGTGCACTTTCGCCCCAGCGTCTGAAAGATCCGCATAGGGCAAAATCGCTTGTTCGGGTCGCCAAGTGCGATCATGGCTTGGCCCCGAAGTGGGGGTGCCGGATTGAGCCGCCCGCTGATCGTCGCTCATCGAAATCAAGCCTGGGGCGAAATTGCTGGGAAGTTGAAGGGACGAACAGCCGGTCGCGCAAAGGGTACAAATCGCCAACGATCGCGTTAGCGATTTTCCCGATCGCAAGACAAAGGGTATCGACCTCGAAAGTCGGCTGATGATTCCCATGGTACCTGGGGGGGTCACCTTGTTCACGGAATACTGCGTGGGTGAGGAGATAGCTGAAAGTGGGGGCGGGATCAAGCCGAATTCGTAGCCACCATCGCCCGTAGCCACCATCGCCAGATGGTGGATCGTTCCTTCTCGCTGGAATGCAACTCATCGTTTTGCGATACGGCGTTTCGCCATCGGCGACCGATTGCCGAACAAGACTCGGATGGAACTCTTCTATTCCTGGGATGCTGAAGCTGATTGAGCTTCATTTTCATCGGATCTTGATGAGTTCTTCACCAACAGACGAAGTCACTTCGATTGAATGAGTCGATGTTTGCCGTGAGACCTGGATTCCATGAAGCAGGTGCATCGTCATGACGCGGATGATACTGGCGCTTTTGAGCTTGGTTGGCCTATGCAGCTTAGGTTGCTCTAACGGAATGCCGCAGCAGAAAACCTATCCAGTTTCCGGGCAGGTTCTCTATGAAGGGCGGCCGGTCAAAGGGCTCACCGTAGTATTGCGGCCACTTGATAGCACCAATTTCAAATGGCAGGAGCAGCCGCAGGCCCTGACGGATGAAGAGGGCAAATTCCGCATACGAACCTATGCGACGGACGATGGAGCCCCATCGGGTGATTATCAGGTTGGCATCGCACTTCTGGATCCCGTCGATGAGGAAGGCGGAGATCAGGTCAAGCGGCGCAGCGATGCCTTGATGATTCCCTCCAGGTATGCGGATCCTGCCACATCGGGACTGAAAGTGAAAATCGAGCCGAAATCGAATCAGCTGGAACCTTTCCAGTTGGTGCCGTAATGATCCCTATTTTTTGATGGATGGCAGAAGGAGCTTTTTCATGACGAGGAAGCGGAGTGGTTTTACACTGGTGGAACTATTGGTGGTCATTGCGATCATCGGAATTCTTGTGGGACTGCTTTTGCCGGCAGTCCAGGCGGCTCGCGAAGCCGCTCGACGGATGTCGTGCCAGAACAATATGAAGCAAATAGGGCTTGCGCTTCATAACTTCGAAAGCGCATATAAGTTTTTTCCACCAGCTCGGGCGGATGCTGTGCCAGGTTATCCCGTGATTGAGCTGGGGATACCGGCGCCGGCCACCGGTTCCATAGCGCACGGCCCTGGGCTATTTCTCCTGCCCTACATGGAACAGACTAACGTTTACAATCTCTACGATCTCACTCAGGATTGGAGAAGTCCTGCAAATGCTCAAGCAGTCAGTACATTGATTCCCAGTTTTATTTGCCCATCAAATGTTACGGCGAACAAAATTGATACTGGAAATGCTCCCGGTAGTTCCAGTGCGCCACGTTTTCTGGCGGCAGCGTCCGACTACTCAATCGCCAATGGTGTCAATGGACGTCTTGGTCTTCCGCCCTACAGCCTGATGCCGCCGATTCCAGGCTATGATCCAACCAATCCTGCGACTGACGCCGAACAGTACATCGGCGCGATTCTTCCCATGAGCACCATTTCATCGTTCACGACTGGGATGAATCCTCCCTTTTACAACCGGCGACCACGCAGTCGAATTGCCAACATCACGGATGGAACCTCGAATACTTTTAGCTGGGTCGAAGATGCTGGGCGTCCTGTTTTCTATCGCGTCAGAAGAGCGGTAGCGGGCTCAAGGGCCAGCGGTGCGGGATGGGCTGACCCGGACTCGGAATTCTGGGTTGATGGTTTTTCATCGGACGGAGTTCGATCCTTGGGGCCCTGCGCGATGAACTGCAATAACAGCAACGAGCTTTATTCTTTCCATCCAGGTGGTTGCATGGTTGCGATGTGCGATGGGAGCGTTCGCTTCCTTGCTGCGCAGACACCGCTTTCCGTTGTCGCAGCTTTCGTGAGCACGCAATTGGCGGAAATCAATCCGTCGGATGAGTAGTATCCTGGAAGCGGACTGTGGGATCCTGTAGCGCCTGTCGTGCTGCGGATCCTGCCAACTGGACTTTGGTTGCAGATGGGGTCGCGTAGATCTGCAGGTGACGGCCGACGTCGATTGGTGTCGGTCTTCACCTGGAAGTCGGAAGCTTTTATCGGTCACCACAGCTCGACAGCGCCCCATGGGATCTTGTTCTGAGATCGATGTTGCGGGTCTCTTGCCGTCTCATCAAGACTGAGCCATTTTGGTGGCATTCTGTTATCGTCTAGGCCGCTTGCGTGGGAGGGGATGTGGTGGGTGGAACATGAAAACCACCCGCGTTCCACAATAATCGCGGATGAACAGGAATATGGGGGTAGAGCGGCGTGGATAGCGTGGGGTTGGATCGTCTTGCGTGAAGGACGGAATGAAACCAGAGCGGGTAGATCGGAATGGACTAAGGAGTTTGACCGACTTGCCGAATGTAGGCAAAGCGGTTGAAAAGGATTTGCAGCAGTTGGGGTTTCGGGCGCCCGAGCAGTTGATTGGGCAGTGCCCCTTTCGGCTCTTTCAGCGTCTTTGCGAAATCACCGGCGAACGCCACGATCTCTGCATGCTCGATCTTTTCCTTTCGGTCGCTGACTTTCTCGATGGAAACCCACCGCGTCCTTGGTGGGAGTTTACACCGCTTCGCAAGAGTCTGTTTGCGGGTCGACCGGAAGGCGAATCGTTCGTTTCGGCGATCGATTCCTTGGCGATCGCATATTCCCGGAGGCGATCGTTGAAGGAGCTGCCGGAAGGGATCGCCTGACGAGGGTTACCGAGATGCCGCAGTTTTGTATCCTGCGCTACAAATGAAGATTTGGCCTGCGAAGCATCCAGATGGACTGGCGATTATTCCCACCAAGTCCGCAGTTGCTGGAACGATCATTGCCTGCGATATCGCGGTGGTGGACGGAGGGTATCGATGTCTCTTTCGTGCTTCGTCCGATAGGTTGTTGCAGGGGATCGAGGCGTGTCTGGACGTCGAGCTTTCGGGTAGGCGGTTATGTCGTCTGGCTGCTTGGCAGAGTGGGGCGCCCTATGCAGGAGCGGTGGATCGCGCGCGATCGGGCGTGCGGTCAATCCCTGCCTTGAGTCGTTTTTTAGGCGAAAGCGAAGTTGTGGGCGACAACCGGGGCGAAGATCCAACAAGGTGATTTCGGCAGCGGAATGGCAGGACGAGCGGCGGGGCAACCGCAGTTGTTCAATTCCTGGCGGGGGCTAGTTCCATTTCGGTTGCCGATGTTGGATTTTTTTATTGCCGCTTGCGAATCGCTAGCCCCAACCCAACTGAACACAAGGTGCACGAGGTCTCAGGCATGGTTCGGCCGACGGGGAGGCTGGAGGCCTAACTGCCTTTTCCTTCGGGATCGAGTTATCTGAGAAATTCCCTGTGGATGGCTCTTGTCTCGCTAGGCTCCATGTGTAATACTCTACTAGAACACTAGCCCAGTGGGGCAGAGGGGGCGTTATGTTTTTCTCGATCGATTCGAGCAATGGGATCGCGATTTACGAGCAGTTGGTACGGCAGGTGAAATTCGCGGTCGCCGATGGGGTGTTGGTTCCTGGTCAGTTGTTGCCCAGCGTTCGAACGCTGAGCGTGCAGTTGGCGATCAACCCCAATACGGTCGCAAAGGCATTTCAGTTGTTGCAGGCTGACGGCGTTGCCGAATCGCTGAGGGGGCGGGGGCTGGCGATCTGCCCCGATGCCGTCGGCATATGCCAGAGGGCACGCCGATCGCTTCTTGAAGATCGGCTACGTTCGGCCATTAGCGAAGCGCTGCATGGCGGCCTGAGTTCTAAAGAAGTCCGTCGTCTGATGTTGGCGCAACTGGAACAGCTCGATGGCCAAGTCGCCACCGTCAGCTCGGTTCATCCCGATCCGGCATGAACCGAGGTTTAGGGACGCCTCGGTATGTCGCGTCCATGGGAACCAAGAAGTTTTTTCCTCCCACTTCATTTGATTTCCGGTCCTTCACTAGGCCCATCGATTTTTCCACCACCATGGATCAGGGGTTTCGCGATGAATGATGTCATCCAAATCGACCAGCTGAGAATGCATTACCGCGGCTGCGACGCGCTGCGGGGAGTCGACTTGCGTGTTCCAGCCGGCACGGTCATGGCCTTGCTGGGGGAAAACGGAGCGGGCAAGACGACCATGATCCGGATCATGACAGGCTTTCAGAAGCCGACTTCTGGAAGCTGTCGCATCCTTGGTCTGGATCCGAGTCAAGACGATCAGGCGCTGCAGTTGCGCCATCGCATCGGGTACGTCTCAGACGCTCCAGCGCTCTACGACTGGATGACGATCGGTGAAATCGGCTGGTTTGCCGCTTCCTTTTATCCCGACGGGTTCATGGAGCGTTACCGGGGGGCGATCGAGCGGTACGGGTTGCCTGTTGGTCGCAAGATCCGTCAGTTGAGCAAGGGGCAGCGGTCGAAGGTGGCACTTTCGCTGGCGCTAGCGCATGATCCCGAGCTGTTGATTTTGGATGAGCCAACATCGGGGCTCGACCCCATCGTCCGCCGCGAATTTTTGGAGAGCATGATCACGGTGGCGGCAACCGGGCGGACGGTGTTTCTGTCGAGTCATCAGATTGCGGAGGTGGAGCGGGTTGCGGACGAAATCGCAATCATGCATCAGGGTAGGTTGCAGTTGGTGGGATCTCTAGCCGATCTCAAGGATTCCATTTCAATGGTGACGGTCTCCCTCAGCGATCCGTTGATTGCCCTGGCCGACCCACCAGCACCATCTGCCATCCTGGCAGAGATCTCTGAGGGGCGGCAGAAGCAGCTAGTGGTGCAAACCGAGGGGGAGGCGGCAGCGGACTTTTGGCGGTCTGCTCCTGGAGTGCTGGGGGTTGCATGCAGACCGGCCACCCTGGAAGAGCTGTTTGTCGCCTGCACACGCGGTGACAGTCTCTACAAGCGCCAGTCTTCCTCGTTGTCTCAGGCCAGTTCCAGAAATATGGAGGCCAGCCCCTCATGAGTTCCTTGGATTCGGTGAGTCATGCAAAGAGCATGTCTTTAGCAACAGGAAGCTCATCGCCCTGGTGGCGATCTCCGCTGCTCTGGAAAGAGCTTCGCCAGGTTGCTCCTTTGGCGATTTTCGTTTTCCTTTTCGGAGGGGGGCTTCTTCTGCTGACTTTGGTGGTGGAAGCCTACAGTGGCAGGCTGAATGCCACGCATTGGACCGGTCATCTGATGCCTTGGATATCGCTTCCCATCTTCTTCGCTACTGGGGTTGGGGCCCTTTTGGTCGGTAGTGAGAAGGAGAGTCGTACACTGCAGTGGCTGCAATCGCTGCCGATCAGCGCGAAACAGATCGCTTGGAGCAAGACGATAGCGATCTTGCTTTCTCTTGGATTGGTTGCAGTCTCATCGTTGCTCCTTTGGCTTCTGTCGGGAGTCCTTCATGGAGTCTGGCCGTTGACGCATCCTAGCGCATCGATGGACACAAACAGCAGATGGATGTTGGCCATCTATTCCATGGTAGCGATCTTTCTTGCATTCGCAGGCTATGCGTTTGCATGGCGATTCCACTCCTCGTTTGTGGCTTTGGCGATGCTGTTGCCTGCTTCCCTCTTGGTCTGGTTGACCGCATACCTGATCAGTTGGGGGGTGGATGGCTCTCGAGCGGATCTCGCGTCACTTGCCTACGTTGGGACGCTGCTGGTTGCGACCGTTGGGCTAGCTGTGGACAGTTGGCGACAGAGCCAGAGGTATCTGGGAGGGAGCCTTGGGGGGGCTGATGGATTCGATTCCTGGCGCTGGCTGTTTCCATGGAAGCAGCCAGCGAACGCCGCATTGCTGGAGGAGCAAGGGGTATCTTGGCTGCAGCGCGAGCCAGTCGCACCGCTCACTGGCATGCTGTGGCAGACGATTCGGCAGCACCGACTTTGGTGGGGCGCGGTGGCTCTTTTCGGAAGCGCAGCGATCCTTGCGTCCAGTCGTATTCCCTACGACACCCCCGGCGGCTTGCTGCCACTGTCTCGATATGACACCGAAGTCGCTTCCATTTTGCTTTATCTGCTGGGTGTCGCCGTCTGCTGGCTCGGGGTGTTCGCTTTCCAAGGAGAGACTATCCGCGATCGGGTGCGATTTTACGCAGACCGTGGCATCTCGCCACGACTGTTCTGGGTGACTCGGCATTGGGTGCCTCTGCTCCTTTTGGTTGGCCTGGCACTTGTTCGTTATCTTGCAAGAGGTTCTGCGGGGCTTCCTGCGGAATCGCTATTGCCCGCGATGCGTGCGATGGATGCCGGGAGATTTCTGGCGATCGGGTTGGCGATCTACTCTGTGGGCCAGTGGGTATCACAATGTGTGAAGAGCCCCGTCGTGGCTACCGTGCTGGCGACGGTGGTCGCCAATGCGATGATCTTCTACTACCTTTTCGCCGTCCTCTCATTTTCGGCGCCATGGTGGTTGCTTCCGGTTCCACCGCTCGTCTTTTTCGTCGCGACGGCATGGTTGATGCAGCCGTGGATGGAGCGAAGGGGCGATTGGAGATTTCATCTCCAGCAGCTAGTTTGGGCGGCCGTGGCATTGGCGATTCCGCTGGTGCCTGGGACAAGAGAGATTCTGAAGATGCCAAGGTTGAAGGAGGCCGTGCGGCAGGAGTTGGTGGCTTTGGCAGGAGTTGGGGCTGTGAAAGGCCGACCCGTCGATCGATTGCCCAAAGATATTCATTACTATGCCGATGCGGCGTCTCTTGGGGCTGTTCCGGGTGACGTTGCGGCCAATGAAACCCACCGACGACAAGTACGGGCGGATCTGATCCAGCGAGGATGGGATGCATCGACGGTGAACCGATGGTTGGGGCGTGGCGGCATTCGGATCGGGATCACCGAAATGATCTCCCTGCGGAAGCAGTTGGAGGCGGAGGAGCGAAGCGAAGGGACGCAAGTCGCTACTTTACAGACAGAGTATCGATCGATGCTGTCGCATTTTCCTGAGCTGATTCGTGACTTGCGGGCGACCGGGACATTGCGACTGTGTGATGAGGCAGAGCAATTGGAAGTGGCCTTGTTGCATGAATGTCGGCTTGCGGAGTCACGGCAGAGGATGGGTGACCGTTTGTTCTCGCTGGTGACTCAAGTTCTCGGAGAAAGTGACCAACGAGATCAAGCCAGAAAAGTCGCCTTAGCCAGCGCATGGATGGATTTGCAGCAGACTCGGAAAGTTGGGACAACGCGCTGGGTGACATCGCCAGGGGGGTACGTACCGGATCAGATCTTTCGTTACGGATCTGTCCCGTCGGGTGGTTCGACGTCTCTAATCAACTATCTACGAATGACGCGGGCTTCCGAACTCTGGGTACAGGATCTTTGGGACCTGCTAAAGCAGGGCGGGGCAGAGGATCGGAAGCGAGCGCGAGCCGATTATGCCAGCAAGTTGGATTTATTCCTGACACCTCCCGATCTCTACGACGATTTGGTTTGGCTGGGGGGGGATGCGACCAACTATTCGGCCTTTCCCTGCCAGTTCTGGCGAGGCGACTGGGAGGAAGCAGCCAAAGCATTGGCGAATACGCCATCGCCGTCGCTACAATCCGAAACGGAGGTGGAAAGTGGATCCTGAGTTGAATATGGTGGCGAACCAATCCACGTTGCAAAAGCGCGCTGCAACTCCCGTCTGGATGATCGGCTTGATGGCCATCAGCGGCTTGACGCTCATCGCTGCTGGAACGCTTGTTGCGAGCGCATGGAGCGTTGAGCGGGCGGCGCAGGAAGAACTCAATCGATTGGAGAGCGAGACAAGCGAGTCCTGGAAGGAGGTGCTTGGGGAGGATCGATCGATTGAGGGCTGGATGGAAAAGCGAACCTCCAAAGAAGACAGCCAGGAATGGATGGAGTTGTTCGCGGAATTGAGCAATCCCTACTGGAGGGCTCAGCTTCGATCGCTTTTGACGATCGGCGAAGTTGTGCCGACTCAGGAGGAGCAGCCTGTAGCTGCGACACACGAGACCGAATTGGAGGGGCAACCGATTGCAGAGGTCCCCAAGGGCCAATCGTCTAGTACGGCCTGGATACGATATCCCGACTTGGTCCAGCGCTTTGTCGGCGAACATAAGGAGCTGATCACCAGAATCGAAAGACTCTGCGATAGCGACCGGATGGTCTACCTTCCGCTTGTGGATCGTGGCGGGGGAACGGTGTTGGATTTTAACATCGCATCCGCATCCCAGCTCCTTTTCTTGGGTCTAGTGCAGGCCGTCGCCGAACGTGATCCACCGAAGGTGGCAAAGCGCCTGGAAGTGCTTGACCGGTTATGGCGAAAATTTGATTATTGGGGGTACCTGCCTTACCGCACCGATTTGATTACCGGCCTGCACTTGGCGATGGATCATCAGATGCTTCGCGCGGAGGATCGCGGCGTTTGGATTGAGCGGATCGATGCTGGCGATCGTTCGGTGCTGGAGGCGATGGTAGCCCAACAGCGGGTGGCGGACTTCGAACGATTTCGAAGAGAAGTGCCTGCGGGATTTGTACCAAGTCTGAAGCTTTCGATCTATCGCGAGCTGTTTCAGCGCGATACTTATCGGATGGCCGACAACCTAATGAACAACCCCAATTCCCAGAATGCGATGCTGCGCGCGAGGAATGATGGAGCGAAGGTGAGGTTGGCCCTTCTGGAATTCGTGGACCGGAAACAGAGGGTGCCGAATGACCTGATGGAGTTGAGCACCTTAGGTTTGCCGCTTGGAGGCATTGACTTGGGAGAGTTCTCCTACGAGCGGGAGGACGACAAGACAGCATTCTTCAATTATCGATCGAAAAGACTCCAAGTACCAGACGAATACTATCCGAACGATACCAGGGTGCTCTTGAAGGTAGAGCCATGATGCGATGTCTGGAGCCGTTGCAGCAAGACGATCGAAGTCACTTGCGGTAGCCACCATCGCCAGAGGGTCGATCTTATCGGATTTGCCCTGCTACTCAGCCGACCACTTCTTCGGTAGCCACCATCGCCAGATGGTGGATCGTTCCTGCCACAGAACTTTTCCTCCTGCACCGATGGGCCGCGGTGGCTACCCTGACACGATCGACCATACACAGCCGAAACCACTTCATGCCGTGGCAAATCTTCGGTAGCCACCATCGCCAGATGGTGGATTGTTCCTGCGACAGAACTTTTTACCCTCCATCGTTTGGCCGCGGTGGCTACGTGGAAGAGGCTGGACCATCAACGGTTTCATCCAGCAGCCGACTTTCCGGAATCACTTTCGGATTATCGGATCGCAAAGAGCGTGTCACCGCGCCGAATCAGCAGGGTTTCTTGGGCGCTGACCGCCGCATAGAGCACCGCGCCACCGCTCGCGGCGGGCGCCGACGACGCACCATCTTCCCAAGTCGTGCATGAAGCGATTTCTTTCGCCGAATCAAGTTGGACGATCGACGTCGTTCCCTTCTGCCCGAAGAGATAAAGGTTCGAAGCAGTAAACAAGGGGGTCGCCCAGATACTCCCTGCCGCGACTCTTTCAGCCGAAAGTTGCTTGCCTGTGGCAAGGTCCAATTGGTAGAGGACACCCGAGCGATTTACGATCCAGACCTTGTTGTTGGCGACGGCAGGGCTACCAAAGCTGCTGGTCGCTTTATCTGCACGCCATACGAAATCGACCTCGAAGCGGCCATCTTGCGTCGGCTTGATTTCGATCAGGCCATTGGATGCTGCAGCATTCACCGCGCTTTGTTCGCCTCGACCGTCCGATGCGCCGATCAGGAATTTCCCGTCGGCCACGGGGATCGGTGTGCAGGTGGAGTTGTTCGATAGTCCCGTGAACTCCCAAAGCTTCTTTCCATCGGTGGTGTCGTATCCGGCGATGCGGCCCGAGGCGCTGCAGACCAATTGTGGTTTCCCAGCGACCGAAATCAACCTCGGGCTACTCCAACTAGTCGCTCCAACACCCGGTGCCTTCCACACGGTCTTACCCGTTTTCTTCTCGATCGCCAGAACGTAAGGCTCCTGCTCCCTTTCGACCCAGACAAACAGATAGGCTGCATCCTGCTCCAAGGAAGCTGCCAGTCCGTGCCGCGCTTTGATGGGGCCATCGGTTTCCACGAGATTGCGCTGCCAAAGTAGTTCGCCCGATCGGGACAATGAGGCAACGATACCTCCTTCGAAGCTGACAAATAGCCCTGAGGCATCGATCACGGGGCTAGGGGCAGCACGACTAACATAGCTGTTGTTTTCTTCCGGGGACGGATTGGCAAAGTCCTTCTGCCATCGCTTCGATCCGTCGGCTAGGCTGTAGGCCGCGACGTGATAGGTCTCCTTGTTGGGGCCGCTGACGGAGGTAAGGAAGACCTCGTTTTCGGCGACCACCGGGGTCGACTGGCCGTAGCCTTCGAGCGCCGCTTTCCAGGCGATCCCCTTTCCGGATGCATCCCACGATTCGGGAAGTTGTTCTACCTTCAGTTGCCCCCCATTCTGAAAGCCGCGCCACGATTCCTCGGCATGAGTCGGACCTGACAGCAAAAGCAGGCTGAGGTAAAAAAACGAATGAACGAGGACGGCTTGGCTTCGGTTGCCTAGTTCGGTCGGCTTGAGAAAGGACATGCCTCGAAGGCTCCTTGCTGGGTAGATTCGTGTGGTGGAAACCAGTTTTTCGATACCGATCCTTTATTGTAGAGATCCTGGTAGATGCAGGGAGTCGATTTCGAGGCTCAGTCACATGATTGAGCCGTGATCGCGTCGGCCTGATGCATGCGCGATCCAGCGTCTGACGGTCGCTCAGATGGAGTCCCTGCTGGATCATTCAACTTTATTGAGCCAATGGATGGAGAGGTGCAGGACGATGGTGGATGCGGGTACTTGGAGCCGTTTGGGGGATGGGGAGAGAATGGAATTCAGCCGGTTGCGGCCTCTGCTACCGGCGGCTCTTCAATGCCTTGGCATTGAGGATGGCTTCGAATTTAGCCAGATATGGTCGGTACGAAAACTCGGCCAGGAGGAATGGTGCATCTCCGATGGACGCGACAGGTTGGATGGAGTGGTTTCGAGGTCGCGCGCGGTGATCGAAGCCCTTTTCTCGGACATCGTTCAGAACTTCAATCGCTAGAGCGATTTCTATTTACTACTCCCGAGCAGCATTGCTGCGAGAATTGGCAAAGAGTTTCCTTCGTAAAAGCCGTGACGGGATGAATTCGATCTCCTCGCGTTGCGACTTGAGGTGTCAGTCAGTCCATGGTGAAAGGAGCGACCGCAGATGGAGGAGCCTTACTTTGCAAAGTACTTGCGTCGGATAGAAGGGTACGGCGATCTGATAGCACTGCTCAGGCAGCAATCCGATCGCTTTCTTACTTGGGCAGTTGGCGTGTCATCGGAGGAAGCCTTGATCGTGCATCCTCCTTATCGCTGGACATTCGGCGAAGTGCTGAATCATCTTTCGGACTGCGAGCGGGTGTTCGCGTATCGGGCATTGTGGTTGGCAAGGGGATCCGGTGGGGAACTGCCGTCGTTTGACGAGATGGCGTTTGCTGCCAATGCCGCGGCCAAAGAGATTTCCTGGCAGAAGCTTACCGAGGAATTTCTTGCGGTACGATCGGCTTCGATCTGGTTGTTTGAGAATCTCCCATCCCGAGGGTGGCTTGGGAGTGGACGAGCGGCAGGATTCGATGTGGATGTTCGCATGCTTTGCGCGATGATTTGTGGCCATTTCGATCATCATTTCGATATTCTTCAGCAGCGCCAAAGTGGTGTTTTGTAGACTTTCATCATCGGAAACCGCAAAGATAGGTTCACCATGGTCGGCATCGTACTTGGGTGTCTGCCTGGAAGTCGACTGGCAAGAGTCCGTTGGAGATCGCCAGATTCGATTTGGCGAATTTGAATCTACTTAAGAAAGAGGAAATCGGCTTTCGACAGTCGGACTTCGGTTGTACCAAACCGCAACATCGATTGGACCTGCTGAGGATCGACCTTGAAGTTGCCAGATTGCTTTTGTGGCATGGAGAGCCGTTAGTTGAGTCCCAGTTGTTTGCTCAGCATGAAGCGCCCGATTCGATAGTGTTTCCATTGGGCTAACGGGACTGGGGGCCTTGTTACATCCCTTGCGACAAGGCGTAGGAAGCAGGTGGGTATGAGCCGGGGGCGTTGGTCCTTTGTTGGGCCGGACGGAGAGAGTTGCGTTCAAGCCGCGATCGATGAGATGTTGACCGACGAGCGCTAACCGTTGAGGTGATCGTACATCGCGTTGGGAGTGGAAGCGTTGATAGAACGGTTTCGGGGCTGGACCGATGCGACGGAAGATGGATTCGGGTCGAGTGAGAATGGGGCACTGGCCCGCTAATACCTGATTTGGGACCGCAAGTTTTTACTTGGAGCCACCGGGAAACATGAGAAAGTCACCAAACTCGTGCATGCTTGGAACTTGGGTTTTAACGCTTGTTGGTTTCAGCATGGGGGAACCATTGCGTGGGCAGTCGGACCAGCAGATCATCAACAGCATCGGGATGCAGTTGAACCGCGTGCCCGCCGGCACCTTCAAAATGGGATCGGTTCGAGGGAATCCAGATGCCGATCTGGATGAAGCGCAGCATGAGGTAACGATTACCAAAGATTTTTTTCTTGGAGTCTATGAGGTCACGCAGTCTCAGTATGAGAAAGTGATGGGAGAGAACCCCAGCCAGTTCCGGACTGGAGTGGAGGGGTTGAATGCGAGTGATTATCCGGTCGAGCAGGTTTCTTGGGAGGATGCGAGGGCTTTTTGTGAGAAGCTAAGCGCCTTGCCTGAGGAGCAGCGGGCGGGAAGGGTGTATCGATTGCCTACTGAGGCGGAATGGGAGATGGGATGCAGGGCGGGTACACAGACCGCCTTTAGTTTTGGAAACGAAGTCAGGAAGCTGGCAGAGCACGCTTGGTATGAAGCCAACTCCGAGGGACGGACACACAAGGTGGGGATGAAGAAGCCAAACCTTTTGGGGCTTCATGATATGCACGGGAATGTTTGGGAGTGGGTGGCCGATTGGTACATCGAGCATCGAGTGCAAGCTGTCACTGACCCACGCGGGCCGGCTCGGGGCACGGATCGGGTCTACCGTGGAGGCAGTTGGAATTATGGCCCTGGCTACCTGAGGTCGGCTAATCGAACTGCGACCCGGTCGGATTTTCGCGGATTCGAGTTCCTTAGTATTGGCTTTCGCGTTGCGCTCAGTCCGGAAGAGATCCAACCGAGAGGGGAAGAAACGAAGTCACGGGGGAAATGATCGCTCATTTCCCTGTTTTTCGTGGATCCACATCGAGTCGGAAGAGCGATACTGCGTTGTCGTGCAGGATGCGGCTTTGGTCTTCGATAGGCAATTGCAACTGGTGAAATGGCTCAAGGATCTCCTGAGGCTGCACCCATGGATGATCGCTTGAAAAGAGCAGCTTGTCGACTCCACAAAAGTCGATCGCAAACCGCATCGCTTCCGGCAGCGGAGAGACGATATCCATGTAGATGGAACGAAGGTACTCGCTTGGTTTTCGTTCCAGGTTCTGAGGGCCGCGTTTGAGGATATGGATCTGGTGGTCCATGCGGCCGCAGATGTAGGGGAGAGTTCCGCCAAGATGCGGACAGACTAGCTTCAGCTTTGGATGTCGGTCTAGAAGCCCGCTGGCGATGATGCGCGCCAGTGCGATGGTGTTTTCGAACATGTTGCCCAGCGTGCTGGTCAATTCGTATCCTTTGACCTGTTCGGTGGTCATCGGTTTAGCTGGGTGAAGCAGAATTGGGACGTTGAGTTCCTCGGCGCGCTGGAAGAGCCAATGGAATTGCGGCTCATCGCACCAGCTTCCAGCGAGGTTTGAGTAGAGCAGAATTCCGACGAAGTGGAGTTTCTGGATGCACCGATCCAGTTCATCCGAGGCGGCTTGCGGGTCTTGCAGCGGCAGGGTGCAAAGCCCACGGAATCGAGAGGGGTGCTGAGCGATCACGTTGGCCAGCGAATCGTGAATCAGGCGAGCGATCTCTGGACCGTCGTCGCCGAACCACTCGGGGCCGGGATCGTTGCTGCTCAGCAGACTCATCGCGATGCCGTTGGCATCCATGGCCTCCATTTTCGATTCCACACGGGTGTAGGTGGCTGGGATTTTGCGAAGCCAGTCTCCCATCTTCAGAATGGGTACACCGTTCCGGTCGATCACCAGGGGTTCCGTCTTTCGAGATCGCATCACCCGGATGACTTCGGGAAAAAAGAGATGGCTTTGGCAATCGATCAGGCCATGAAGGATCGGCGCTTTGCCAGTTTCGAGAGCCGTAGCTGCAGCGACAGTTGTCGTGGAGTTTGGGATTGCGGAGGCTCCGGTCACTGCGAGGAAGGCGCGGCGGTTGGAAGCAAGGGACATCGGGAGAGCCTCGCGGGAGATTGGAGATGCGGGAATCGGGAGAGACAGGAGTCAGCGTTTGAATCTAACGTCGATGGTCGTGATCTGTCTTGTGAGAGGGGGATTGCCCTTAAGAAAATCCTGCGATGGCTCGGCGACCCGATGGGCATGCTCGCCCCAAAACCAGGGTGTCAAGGAGTGGCGAAGCGACGATTTTGAAGGGACGGAATAAGATCCATCCGGGATTTGTGTGGGTTGGGATCGCTTCACGACCGCCAGTCAAGAGATGCCGATGGCCACAGCAGCCAGTTACTCTCTCTCAGCGAGGCGCGCTGAGTAGGAACGCCGAATCGGAGAGGGGGATACCGTATTCGTCTGTTGGGGGACAATGGTCCGCGATGGATGGAGCGGAACGAGAAGGCCCTCCCCGCTCGCGCCTCGCGACCCTCCTAAGGGGAGTGTGAGATTCATCGCGAGGCTTGCCTTCCAAGGGGAGTGTGAGATTCAGCGCCAGGCTTGCCTCCCAAGGGGAGGGTGAGATTCAGCGCAAGCTTGTATCTGTGGCCCCTGCCCCTACGACTCGATACCGCCGACTCCGGTCGGCCGGACGGATTGCGACCCACGGAATGGTGACGAACGTTTCGGTGGACGGCACCAGCCGTCGGGTAACCATCTACGGGGGATTCCCTGAGGATGAGGAAAAGCGATCGCAAAGCCAAGGAAATCTCGAGGGAGCGAAAGCAGAGAAGTTCGTCTCCCATTGCCCCAGACTACCCAGCATTGCAGGCGTCGCGGGGGAGGTTGGGGGGCGTTAAAATGAGAGATTCGCCGGGGTAGAGCCGGTGGTTCTGATTTGGCGCAAGGAGGGATTCAATGACCGATCGTCGATTCGTTCATTTGCACTGCCACAGCCATTACAGCCTTCTCGACGGTGCCAGTACGATCGATCGATTGGTGGAGCGGACGCAGGCGTTGGGGATGAATGCGCTGGCGCTGACCGACCATGGAAACCTGCATGGAGCGTTGGAGTTTTACACCAAAGCCAAAGAATCCGGCATCAATCCGATTCTCGGTTATGAAGCGTATGTGGCACCGCGGGGTCGGCGTGATCGAGAGGCATCCAGCAGCAAAGAAGCGTCATTTCACCTAACGCTACTAGCGAAGAACCGAACGGGATTTCGGAATCTGATTCAGCTTGCCTCGCATGCCAGTCTGGAGGGATTCTACTTCAAGCCGAGGATTGATAAGGAGCTTCTGGAGAAGTACCACGAAGGGCTGATATGCCTCAGCGGATGTATCTCCAGTGAGTTCTCCCGAGCGATCGTGCATGGAACGAATCCCGCTCAAGCGCGGCGGGAGGCGATGGAGGTGGCGGGTTGGTTCCACCGATTGTTCGGCGATCGCTACTACATTGAAATCATGAAAAGTGGTTTCGAATTGCAGAAGCTGCATCTGGAGGCGGCGGTCGACATCGCCAACGAGATGGGATTGCCGATGGTGGCGACCTGCGATGCGCACTATGTCGAAAAGGAAGACGCTGATGCCCAGGATCTGCTGCTGTGCATCAACACCGGGAAATTCAAGACCGATCAGAATCGCATGCGGATGGATGTGCAGGAGTACTACCTGAAGTCGCCAGACCAGATGTATGAGCTGTTTTCGGGGCTGGAGGAGTCGGTCAGCAATTCGCAGCGGATCGCCGATCAGGTGGAGATCGACCTGGAGCTAGGGAAGCGTCACTTTCCTTCCTTTGCAACACCAGGAGAGAAATCGGCAGACGATTATCTAAGGGAACTCTGTCTGTTGGGGCTGAACGAAAGGTACTTGGGCAATGAAGAGATGCGGCCGGGCGGTCAGTTGGCTCAGGTTGTCATGGATCGACTGGACCGGGAACTTGGGGTGATCAGTCGGCTCGGTTTCTCCAACTACTTTTTGATCGTGTGGGACTTTGTGCGCTTTGCGCGGGAGTTGGGAGTTCCGGCGACGGCCAGAGGCAGTGGCGTTGGTGCGCTGGTCTGTTATGCGCTGTATCTGAGCCATGTTTGCCCGATCAAGTACGATCTTCTGTTCGAGCGGTTTTTGGACGAGAACCGGAAGGAGGCGCCCGATATTGATATCGATTTCTGCAAGGAGCGCCGGGCAGAGATCATCAAATACGTCAAGGACAAGTACGGCGAGCAAAATGTGGCGCAGATCGGGACCTTTGGCACGATGGCCGCCAAGGCGGCGATCAAGGATGTCGGGCGGGCTCTGGGGCTGCCGTTGCAGCGGGTGGTGCAGGTCGGGGAGATGATTCCTGACGAGCTGAAGATCACGATCGACAAAGCGCTGGCGAAAAACGAGGAGCTCCGGGCACTGGCCGAGAGCGACGAGGATGTGGGGCAGTTGATCCACTACGCGCGGAAGCTAGAGGGGTTGGCTCGCAACGTCGGCACGCACGCCGCAGCGGTTGTGATCGCTGACCGACCGCTGACCGAGTACGTACCGCTTTGCCGTGTCACCGGAAAGACCGACATCATCACTCAGTGGTCGATGGGGGATGTCGAAGCGGCTGGTTTGCTGAAGATGGACTTCCTGGGACTGCGAAACCTGACGATCCTCTCGCACGCGGTCGAATTGATTCAGCAGTCTCGTGGTGAGACGATCGATCCGCTGAAGTTTCCGTTGGAGGATCAGGCCACTTTCGCACTGCTGCAGCGTGGGGAGACGAAAGGGGTTTTTCAGCTGGAGAGCGGAGGGATTCGCGATCTGTTGCAGAAGATGAAGCCCGACCATTTTCGCGACATCATCGCTACCAATGCGCTCTACCGGCCTGGTCCACTGGAAGGGGGAATGGTCGAAGACTACGTAGCCGTCAAGCACAACCGCAAAAAGGCGGTCTATGCGCATCCGATCCTGGAGTCGATCCTGGCGGAAACGCATGGGGTGATGGTGTATCAAGAGCAGGTGATGCGGATTCTGAACCGGTTGGGTGGAATCGAGCTGGCTAAGGCATACACCTGCATTAAGGCGATCAGCAAGAAAAAGAAGTCGATCATCGATGAGAATGCGGAGAAGTTCCTGGAAGGTGCCGTGGCCAAGGGGATGGGGAAGGCCGAGGCGAAAGAGTTCTGGGAAATGATTCTGAAGTTCGCCGGTTATGGTTTCAACAAAAGCCACTCCACAGCCTATGCGCTGATCGCCTACCAGACAGCCTATCTGAAGGCTCATTATCCCACGGAATTCATGGCGGCGCTGCTAACCGGCGATATCCCCGGGCGAAACTTCAAGCAGAAGGATTCGCTGGTGGAGCATGTTGAAGACTGTCAGCGGATGGGGATCGAGGTATTGCAGCCCAATATCAACCACAGCGGTGTGGGGTTCATCGTCGATCAAGGAAAGATCTACTTTGGACTGAGTGCCATCAAGGGATGTGGTGGTGCGGCGGCCGAGTCGATTGTGGAGGAGCGGCGTAAGAACGGTCCGTTTCGGGATCTGTGGGATTTTTGCGAGCGGGTGGATCCATCGGCCTGCAACCGCGCTGCGATCGAAACCTTGATCAAGGCGGGTGCATTCGATTGCTTGGGCGGCGCACGATCGCAGTGGATGGCGGTAGTGGATAAGGCGATCTCCGCAGGCGCCAGCAAGATCAAAGACCGAAAGATCGGGCAGAAGAATCTATTCGACGCCTTCGAGCAGGAGGAGGATGCTGCGGCAAGCAAAACGCAAAGCCTGCCCGCCATTTCTGAGTTCGCTGAGAAGGAGAAGCTGGCATTTGAGAAAGAAGTGCTGGGGTTTTACTTTTCGTCGCATCCATTGGAGCCATACCGAGCCAGTCTGATGGCCTACACCAACCAGAACACCAAGAGCTTGCGGACGCTGCAGCACCGCGAAGAAGTGATGGTCGGCGGAATGATCGGGGCGATCAAGTTGGCTCATACCAGAAACCCCAAGCCGGGGGCTCCCTCCAAGTATGCCAATTTCGATTTGGAGGATTTGGAAGGAGTCGTCCGATGCATCCTCTGGCCCGACGGATTTGCCGACCAGGGGGAGATGGTCAAGGCCGAGTCGGTGGTGTTGATCAAGGGCGCGGTCGATCGACGCAGTGGAGATGAAGCGAATTTGATCGTCAATGAGATCATTCCGATCGAGGAGGCGGCTCATCGCTTCACTACGGGGCTACGGATCGACATCGAAGAATCGTTGCATGGGGAAGCGGTGCTGCCTGCGCTAGACAGTATCCTGAAGGGTTATCAGGGGTCGCAGACGGTGGTGATGGTGCTTCGCTTGGCCAGTGGAGAGAGTGTGGCGATTCGAAACCACAAGCATCGTGTGGAGGTGGTTCCGGAGTTGCGGGCGAGGCTGGACGACCTTCTTGGGCCCAACAGCCATCGATTGATCGCAGCCAAACCGGAGCGTTCCGCGCCGCCGGCAAAGCGCAAGTGGCAGAAATAGGCGGTCGGGTGATCGCAGAGGGGGATTGAGCGACCTGGAGGGTGACTTCGACACGGCCGCTTGTCCAGTTGTGATCGCCCTTCGACTTGGAGTTTGATCCGACATCGGCGACCCAATCAAGATGAAAGTGCTGCGATGCGATGCCCCTACTGCCAACGCGATAATGACAGCGTCCGCGACTCTCGCTCCGTCGACGATGGGAAGGCGATTCGTCGACGGCGTCAGTGCAATTTCTGCAAGCGGCGGTTTACGACTTTTGAGCGGGTGGAAGGATCGTTGCTGGTGGTGAAGAAGTCGGGGGAGCGGGAGCCATTCATTCGCGACAAAATCATTCGTGGCCTCGAGCGGGCTTGCTGGAAGCGTTCGATTTCGGCGACCAAGATCCAATTGATGGCGGAGATGGTCGAGCAAGCGATCATGGAGGAGAACGAACTGGAAGTGCCCAGCCGGTTGATTGGCGAGAAGGTGATGGAGCTGCTGGCGGTAGAAGACCAGGTGGCTTATGTTCGATTCGCAAGTGTCTATCAGTCATTTCAGAACGCCGATGATTTCGTCCGGGAGCTTCGTCCGATCTTGAAGAAGCCTGGGCGGAAACTGCCGGAGATGCCTCGTGGTAAACGAACGGACAAGAGTGCGCGCGAGGAGGTGGAAGAGGAGTAAAAGACGGTTGCTGGCGAAACCGCAGCTCTTGGTAGCCATCAACTCTTGGATAGGGGTAGGGAAGCCGCATTGGGATGCGGCTCCCCTCCCTCCGAACCGGACTGGCGGATTTCCCGCATCCGGCTCTCCAGTCGATAGCTAAGCTTTTGGCTTCCTTTTCAAGGATTGGCTTTC